>OY761558.1:1940000-3748070 GCA_963664725.1 Dehalococcoidia bacterium | reverse complement strand
TCCATGCGCCCCACGAAATCCAGCACGTCGCCGCCGGCGCCGCAGCCGAAGCAGTAGAACTTCTCGGTGTCGGCGTACACCGTGAAACTACCCTCGGCTTCGTTGTGAAAGGGGCAGACGCCCTGCCGCACCCTACCCTTGCCCCGGAGCGCGATCCCGGCGGCCTCCACCGCATCGCCCAGCGGGTGCCGCGCCTTGAGTTCCTGCAAGTCAACCGTGGCGTTGGCTACGACCATGCCGCACCTCCTTTTGCCAAAGGCTTCAACCCCCGCAGGCTACGCCGCTTGACCACCTTGCCCACCGGCCAGCGCATTCCCAGGACCGCCGCCACTTCCAGCGTGGTGTCGTCGCCGGCGGGAATCAGCGCCGCCGCCTTCCCGGTGGCCGGGCTGTAGAGCACGGCGTCACTGCCAACGAACCGGCGCCGGGCGATGTCCAGCCACTCGGCGAAGAGCCACCGCAGCTGGCCGTCAGTCGCTCCCGTGGCGTCAACCTCCGCCAGCACTGACAGAGCGCCGTCCAGGGCCTGCCCCGCACACCGATGCGGGGTCGGCGGACTGCCGCAACCGCCGCGCCTCGTGGACGCTCCGAACCAGGCTGGCATTCGGCGCACTGTCCGCGTCCGTATTCACCCCGTCGCCCAGGAGCGCCGCCAGCAGCCGGTCCACCAGTTCCTCCAACCGGCGGACCGACGCCGTGGTTTCCAGTGTCATCGTCGTCATGGATTGCCTCCTTATCGTTTCGTTGTCGTTAGTCGTTGTTGCTAAGGCTGCCGGTGGCGGCGGCAGCGACAATTGGCCTGCCGAGCCTGGGCCGCCTGTCGCTTCTGCCCCGTCTGGACGATCCGCCGCACCACCAGGGCGGCGATGCCCAGCCCCACCAGGTTGAGGAAGAACGTCCCGCCGTCGGACCCGTTGAGCAACGGCGCGACGATGAGCAGGGCCGCCACCGCCGCCAGGGTGAGCCGCTTGTGCCGCCAGATGAACCGGCCCACCCGGGCAGTGAGACTTGCCAGCCGGACTATGTTTTCCACGCTTTTCATTGACGCCTCCTTTCATGTGCGCTTTGCATCGGTGCGTATCGTGATTGCCAACCCACGCGGCATCCGTCGCAGCGCGGGCCGTGTTCCGTGAACTTGGAGAGTTAGGGAAAACTGAAGACACTCCGCCCCGAGCCGGATGCCTGGCGCGGAAAACGGAGCGATTGAGGGGGTTAGAAACAGCCCGCCGCCGCCGGAGAGACGCTGGTATGCGTTCACCGGACGGCGGGCGATAAAGCAGTGCGCAGCCCGGCCCAGGAGACGGTCAACGACCTGGGTGACTGCGCAGGGCAAGGTGCCGCGACCAGCCGACGAGAGCGTCGCCGACCGTCGCGCCAATGGCAGGCCTGCGGTTCGGCTACGCTTCAGCCGTCAAACCGCAGGCGTGAGGAAGCGGAGGGGCGCCGTGGGCGCTCCAACCGCAGGGAGAAAGAGAGTGCGAAGCGTTCAGCCGCTCCGCAAATTGGGGATGTAGGTGCCGGTGTGCGGGGCTACCTTGGTGTTTCTGTTCGCCACCTCCTGGACGATGATGATGAAAATGGTGCTGCACCGCATCGAGACGGACGCCGGAGGAGCAGAGCTCGACCCCGGTTCCGAATCACGCAGCGGGCGGGCGTTTATCCCTGGTGGGCCATTGCCGGGAGAGCAGGGCTCGATCCCAAGCGAACGGTCCGGGTCGGGGATGGACCCTCCAGTTTTCTGGGCTGGAAACACTGGAAAAAGCCAGACAACGCATTCAATTATTCACGTCCGCCGCCGTCGTGGGAACCCCGAAACCAGCCTCTGCGCCAGGCGTCGGCCAAAGTGTTCGCAGCCATGCCGCAACGGAGTCGCAGGAACGGAACTGCCGTTCCGCCGGTCTCATCGCCGGCCTACTTCCGCCAGATGCCCAGGGTGAGAAACCGCCTCAGCTTGAGCATCTTGCGGTCCACGATCACCTCGTCGAGCATCTCGTTACGCCGCCGCACCTCCTGCCGCCGGTCGCCCCAGTCCCAGGGATACGTCGCCGGGGGCAGGGTGAGTTCGTGCTTCTCGATCAACTCGATCTCCAGCTCCAAGCGCCGCTGCCTGGCATTGAGCCGGTCCAGGCCTTCTTTCGTCCCAGGCACGGCGTCCCGGGCCTCCCGCCATTGAACAATCACCGCCGTGGCCGCCTCGCCGTACACCAGTTCCTCGCCGGGTTCCGCCTCCGCCGTAACCAGGTCGTAGAAGTCCCGCCGGGGCCGCTCCACCACCGGCTTTGACCCGGCGCCCTCACCGGCAGCCTGCGACCTCGCTGCGCCGCCGACTGTCGGCGCTCCGCCGTTCACCGCCGCTGTACCATTGCCCGACGCCTCCAGCGCCGCCACCCGCCGCTCCAGTTCCGCCAACGCCCGGGCCTGTTCCTCCCGCGCCAGCTCACCCTCCCGGCGCACCGCCGCCAGCCCCTCCGATAGGGCCTTTTCCAACTCGGCCACCCGAACCTCCACGTCCGCCGCCTGCCGCCGCTGCCGGTCCGCCGCCGACCCGCCCCCCTTGAGCAGGTGGGTTTCCAGGGCCGCCGCCAGGACCCGGGTCAGCCGTCGGGACTCCTCGAACCGGCCCAGGGTGCGCACGCTGACCCCCAGGATCTCCGCCGCCCCGGGCTTGCCCTGCGCCTCGATCATGTCGCCCAACAGCGCCACTAGCCGCATCTCCCCCAGGCTGTCCACGCTCCGGCTGGCCTCCGGGTACTGCCCGCCCTCCGCCATGCCAACGCCCCCCTGCTCGGCGCACTGTCCGATTTCATACGTGCCGCTGTCCACAATCTCCCTCCCTGGCCGCTGGCGCACTGTCCGGTTTCCAACGTGGGACTGTCCACAGGGGCTGGAAGCTGCCCTGGAACCAAAGTGTTCGCTGCCACCGTCCGGTAGGGGGCGATTTTCCCCGCTTTTAGGTTCAACCGGACAGGATTGGACAACTGTCCACCAACCTCCAATCCCTGTACACGGGTATGACACCACACCGGCCCCCTGCAATCCAATGCCTCATAGGGGGTGACGCGCGCGTCACCCCCTATGAGGCATTCCGCCTGGCCCGGCCCGTCGCCAGACTTGGTTCTCGCACATCCGGTCCCAAACCGACCGCAAGGAGGCAACCATGTTCCGGCGTTTACTTTCCGGTTCCCGCAGAACCCGACGGCTGACCCTGCTCGCCGCCGCGCTGCTGCTTTCGGCCATCGTCGCCGTACCCATGAGCGGCGTGGCCCTGGCCCAATCCCCGCCCTCCGACGACATCAGCCTGGTCAACCGCGACCGGCAGCTGGTGGAGCGCAAGAAGGAGGGCGATTTCGTGGCCCGCCCCATCTTCAGCCGCCAGGTTGAAGTCCTCTACTACGCCATCCGCCACCCGGACACCGGCGACTGGCTGACCAACACCTACCAGGTCCGGGGCGGCGAGAAGCGCCTGGCCGAGGGCTGGGAGTACACCTTCGAGTACCCGGCCCTGGGCGAGCAGCCCGACCTGCATCCCGAAGAAGCCTTCCTGCTGATGCTGGCCGTGCCCCGCACCGGCGGCGAGCGGCAGGTCTTCTACGCCCTGATTCCCGTCCACCAGCCCAGGGGGTTGTGGGACCGGGTGCTGGGCGCCCTGGACCCGGACCGCTGGGCCCGGGCCGCCGCCAAGTGGGTGATCCAGGGGGTCCACGGGACCCTGTGCGGCGTGTTGGAAGGCGTGTTCCAGACGGACATCGACGACTGCGGGGGAGGTTAGCGAGCATGGGAGACATCCTCACCGGAACCCCTCCGGACCTGACCTACGCCCACCCCTTCGTGCAGCAGGCGTGGTGGGCGGTCTGGGCCGTCACCACCGCCGCGCTCACCGTGATCCTGGGCTGGATGGGCCTGAGCTTCATCGTCCAGGAGCACCTCGGCAGGCATCAATCGGGCTGGCGGGAGATGGTCCCCCGCCTGGTGCTGGGCCTGACCGCCGCCGCGTCGTCTTTGTGGTGGTGCGCGTTGGTCATCGACGTGGCCCACGCCGTTTCCCAGTTCATCGCCGCCACGCTCAACGTCACCCCCGCCGACCTGCTGCGCGCCCCTCTGTTCGCATTGCTGGCCGCCGTGGAGACCGGGGAGGTGGGGGTGGCGATATTCATCGCCCTGCTCTACCTGGTCTTCGGCTGCATCCTGCTCTACCTGCTGGTGCAGATGATCCTGCGCCTGGCCCTCATCGACATCCTGCTGGCCCTGGCCCCCATCGCCCTGGGGCTGTGGATCCTGCCCCACACGGCCAACTGGGGCCGCCACTGGCTGCGGATGTTCATGACCACGGTGTTCCAGCAGGCTGTGCAGCTCGTCGCCGTGGCCCTGGGCTTCGCCTTCCTGGGCGAGTTCGCCCTGATCGGCCAGTTCGAGCCGGTGCAGGACCTGGTGTGGAAGCTGCTGCTGGCCATCGCCTTCATGTACCTGGCGACTCGCGTCCCCTCGATGCTGGGGCAGCATGGCACCTTCGACGCCTGGCTGCACACCCTCTACTTCGGGATGTCTTTGCCCGGCGGGATGATGCGCTCGGCCCGCGCCCTGGCCCTGGTGGGCGGCGGAACTGCCGCCGGCGGACCGGCGGGAGCGGCGGCCGGGGCAGCGGCGGCGGCGGGAGGAGCCACCGGAGCGGCCAGCGCCGCCGGGAGCGCCGTGAACTCGGCGGCCCAGAACGCCACCCCAACGGGTCAGGGCGGACCCACCCCCCGCAGCCAGGGGCCGTAGTCCACGGGAGAACCACGACAACAGACCGGCGCGGAAGGGTTCCGCACCGTCCAACCCACCGGGGGTGCGCCATGTGCCGGTAGCGACCAAGGGAAAACCGATAAGAAGGCAAATCAAGAAATCAACACGCAAGGAGAGAAATCTATGGGAGACCTGACCCAGACCATATCGAACCTGGTGGGCATCCTGCTGGGGCTGGTGGGCGTGGTGGGAGTGGGCTACTTCATCTACGGCGCCTACCTCTACCTCACCGCCTCCGGCGCCCCCAACCAGATGGAGCGGGGCAAGAGCGCCATGATGACCGCCCTGGCCGGCATCGTGCTGGCATTGGTGGCCTACGGCGTAGTGGAGTTGGTGATGAACGCCGTGGTGGGCAACCCGGTGGACCCCAACGTGCCCGACCCCAAGAAGATCAAGTAGGAGGAGAGGCATGAGAGAGCACGAAGTACCGACCCACGTGCAAGCCGAGGACAAGGCCCTGCTGTGGTTCACCTTCCCCCAGGTGGTGGCGGTGGTGGCGACCTGCGCCGTGGCCTACGGCGTCTATCGCTACTTCCCCTTCGGCCCCTCGGGGCTGAAGCTGGGCATCGCCATCCTGCTGGGAACAGTGGGCATCGCCATGACCGTGGGCAAGGTGGGCGGCCGGGGGCTGCCCCTGGTAGCTGCCGACCTGCTCAAGTTCAACCTGGGCGCCCGTCGCTACGCCGGGTCCCCGGCGGAGCTGTCAGTCGGCGAACCGCCGCCGCAACCCGAGGCCAAGCCCGACCCCCTGCGGCTGCTGGCAAAAAAGGCTGCATCCGGCCTGGCCAAGGCGGTGAAGGCGGCGAAGCGTCAGGGGCGCCGCCCCTTCCGGCCCCACAGCTGGTTCGGCAAGGGACGCCGTTCCCAGAACGCCGACGCCAATCGCCCCCAGACTCAGACCGAAGACCACAAGAGGGGCAGGAGGCCCTGGGGTCGCATCCTGGCAGTGGCCGCCCTGGGCTTGCTGGCGGTGGTGCTGCTGCCCAGCAGCGCCCTGGCCGACGACCCGGACGACAACCCCTACGGCGACGCCTGGCGGCTGGACGAAATCTACTTTGAGCCGCCGGACCCGGTGCCCGGCCGCCGCGTCTACGTCGAGAAGCTCAGCGTCACCGGCGACACCGCCGCCGTCACCCTGCGGGCCGCCCACGACCTGGACCTGAAGGGAAGGGTCTTCGGCGGCCGGACGGGCCGGACGTTGAAGATGGGCTTCAACACCAGCCTTGCCGCAGGCCAGGCCAAGAGCTACAACCTGACCCTGGACGGCCCGTCGCCCTCCTTCACCTTCTCCTGGCAGGACGCCCTGGGCCGGAGCGGGGCCGCGTCGCTGAAGAGCCACCAGATTCCCTACCCCCTGCCCAAAGCGGACGGGGACCTGTGCGACCTGGAGGTCACCTCCCTGGAGTGGACGCCGGGGATTATCAGGGGCGTCATCGCCTCGGAGTGCATCGACGAGACCCGCCACGAGGAGGACCTGCCGGTGTACGGCGGCCACTTCAGCCAGTCGGTGCCGGCCCTGCTGGACGCCACCGTCACCGCCGTAGCGGGAACGGTCAGCGTCCGGTGGGGCGGCCACTCCGCCACGGTGCCCTTCGTGGCCGACGGCGATACCGGCTTCATCCTGCCCGTTACCAACGCCAGGGCGGTCCACGACCTGGAAATCGCGGCGGACCTGACCGCCACGCTGAACGTCCCCCTCCCGCCCATGTTGCAGACCGTCCACCACCCGGCCCGCACCGACGTGCATACCCGCCGGGTGAGGTGCAGTTGCGGCAAAAGCAGCTATACCAAAACGGTGCGCGTCTACGTCCATCACCCGGAGCACGTGCGGGCGGTGGAGAACCGGCGCGCTCCCGTCACCCGCACCCGTACCGAGAGCGTCCCGCTGGTCTCAGTCCCAAAAAAGGCGCCGGCCGCAGGCGTGGGAGCCGACGCCCCCTACCGGGCCCTCCACGTGCCGCCGCCCAAGCTTCCGCCGCCCAAGGCGGAGCAGAAGCCGGTGGGCGGTTCCAACTGGTGGAGCTGGCTATGGCCCGGAAACTGACCGCCCTGTTGCTGTCGGGGGTGGCGGCGTTGGCGTCCGTCGCCGCCGCGCCGAGGCAGGACGAGATGGAAAAGCTGACCGCCGCCTTAGACGCGGCGCTGACCGGCATGGCCTACCTGGGGGCGGGCCTGTGCTTCTTCGCCATCGTCTGGGCCGGGTTCCTGCTGATGGCCGAGGGCGCCGAGGGGGAGAACCGGGGCAAGGCCCGCAACGCCGTGTTCATGGCGGTGGTCGGCCTGGTGGTGGTGCTGCTGGCCAAGGGCATCGCCGCCGGCATCATCGGCCGGATCATCGAGGTCCTGCCCGAAATCTAGCAACGCAAAGGAGTTACGAATGGTGAAACTGACACTACCCAACCCCAACAACCTGAAGGACCTGGCCCGGCGCTGGCCGCCGGGCCGGTCCCAGCCCCAGGACATTGACGAAACGACGGCGGAACCCAAACCGCCGCCCCCGCTGCCCCTTTTCTTCCTGCTGTCCCACCTGGAGGACGACGGCCCGGTGCGCCTGGACGGGGTGAAACTGGCCGTCATGGAGGTGATGGGGCTCGAGCTGGACGAGCCCAAGCTGGGCGCCTTCGCCGGTTCCCTGAACGCCCTGGACTTTCCGGTGCAGCTGCTGGTCAGGCAGCACCCGCCGGTGTTGCAGGCATTGAGAGACAGGCTGACCGAAGCCCAGCCCGAGGACCTGCCCCAGCAGACGAAGGACGCCGCCGACAGCCTGGGGCGGCTCTTGACCACGCTGGAAAACCGGGAGGGCATCCTGGACCGGCGCTTCTACGCCGTGTGCGAGCACGCCCGCGCCGACGAGCTGCGCTCCCTGCTGGTGCGCGCCGGTCTCGGTGTCTTTCCCCTCTCCGGCAACTCGCTCAAGCTGCTGCTCCTGGCCTGCGCCCTGGGCGGCTCGCCCCAGGACCGCGACGAAGACGCCGAAATGGAGGTGGAGGTCAACCGCCGGGACATCCGCATCGGCGACCGCCTGGTGCGCTCCCTGCACCTGGGCAAGTGGCCCCGCTCCCTGGCCCCCGGCTTCCTGCAGGGCTTGATGGCCGCCGGCGCGCCCATGGACCTGTCGGTGCATTTGGGCGCCATCCCCACGGAGCAGGCGGCCCGCACCCTGGAGTGGCAGAAGGTGCGGTTCGAGTCGGCGCAATCGCTGTCCTTCAAGCGGGGGCGGTCCATGTCCCCGGAGGCCGAGATCGCCCTGGAGGACGTGAGCCGTCTGCGCGACGAGGTGCAGCGGGGCCGGGAAAGGCTGTTCCACGCATCGTTGTCGGTGACGTTGCACGCTGATAACGCCGACACTCTCAAGGACCTTACCCAAAAAGCCCGCGCCCACTTCGCCGCCACGTTGGGCAAGCTGGACAACCTGGCCTTCCGGCAAAGGGAGGGGCTGCTGTCAACGCTGCCGTTGGCCCTGAACGCCGTGGCAACCTGGCGGACTTTGGACACATCCTCGTTGGCGAGGCTGTTTCCCTTCTCGCCGCCGGACCTGGACACCAGGACCGGCACCCTCTACGGCATCGACCTGCGGGCCTGCGCCCCCATCGTCTACGACCCCTTTGACGGCACTCACCTGAACGCGAACACCGCCGTTTTGGCCCGTTCCGGCAGCGGCAAGAGTTTCGCCACCAAGCTGGGGGTCCTGCGAGGGCTGTGTCGCGGAGTGCGGGCCTACGTCATTGACCCCGAGGGCGAGTACACCGACATGGCGCGGGCGGCAGGCGGGCGCGTCCTTTCCCCCGGCGTCCCCGGCCAGGGCATGAACCCCTTCGTCATCGACCGGGGCGATTCCGAAGAACTCTTGCAGCGCATCGGCAGCCTGCGCCGCCTCATCGAGGTGATGGTGGGGGAGAGGCTCAGCGCCGAGCGCAGGTCGTCTTTGGACCACGCCCTGGCCGGTTACTACTCCGAGAGGCGGGGGCGCACCGGCTTCCGCGATTTCTACGCCTACCTGGAAGGGGAGACCCCGGAGATCGCCCACCTGCTGCGTCCCTTCGCCACCGGCAGCCTGCGGGACCTGCTTTCCGACGAGGGCGACGACCTCTTGGCCCACGAAGCCCTGGTGACCGTGTTCGACCTGCACCTGCTGGAACCGGAGTTGCGTCCCGCTGCCGCGATGGTCTGCACCGAGACGGTGTGGGCCGCCGCCGCCCAGGACCCCCGTCCCCGGCTGCTGGTGGTGGACGAGGTGTGGAGCATCATGCAGCACCCCGAAGGGGCCGCGTTCATGGTCAGCATGGCGAAGCGCGCCCGCAAGCACCGGCTGGGGCTCCAGTTCATCACCCAGGACGTGCAGGACCTCCTCTCCGAGGACAGTTCCCGCACCATCACCGGCCACTCCGGCCGGGCGCTCTTGCAGAACGCCGCCTTCAAGCTCTTGCTCCAACAGGACGCCGCCGCCGTGTCCACCGTGGGCGAAGCCTTCGACCTGCCCGAGGAGCTGCAACACTGGCTTTTGTCCTGCCCGCGCGGGGATGGCCTGTTGCTGGCCCGGGGCAACCGCTTTCCGGTGCGCATCGAGGCCACACCCGAGGAGACGGAGGTCATCGAGTGGCGGCCCGGCCCCAGGCATTAGCCGGTAAGGGGAATGGCGAAGGCCCGCAACCAAGACGGGAATGCCGATACCAACACGAACATCCATAACAAGTGAAAGGAAGGACGATATGAATTTGCAACTGAACCCCAGGAAAATCCTCTTCGGCAACCACCAGCCCAGCGCCCCGGTGCTCCTGGCGGTGACGCCGCCCCGCACCGGCGAGCGCACCATGCTGGGCGTGGAGAACCTGCTCCAGTCCATCGCCGTCCCCGAACCCTTCTCCCTGGAACTGGCCGGAACCGCCGACGGCGTGACCCTGCTGGCCCGCTGCCTGGACCGGGAGGTGGTAAGGGGCCAACTGGCCGCCCACTACCCCCAGGCGCGCATCCAGGAGGTGGCCGTGGACGATGACCCCATCTTCGTCCACCGGGGCGAACAGGCCTGGGGCATGACCCTGCGGGCCGGGGGCCCGGAGTACGTGCCGCTCCGCACCTTCCGGGACGACGACCTGCTGGACCCGGGCTCCGACCCCATCATCGCCATCATCGGCGCCCTGTCCAACCTGAAGGACGGCGAGCGGGTGCTGGCCCGCCTGCTGCTGCGCTCCCTGGGTCCCGACTGGTCCCAGGCCCACCAGCAGAAGGCCTTCAGCAACCCCGGCTACCAGCGGCCCGATCCCTCCTACACCTACCAGACCCGGCCCCTGCAACTGGACGGCGTGACCATGGCCGTCCTGGGCGTCGCCGCCCTAATCGGGCTGCGGGGCTACCTGTGGGTGCAGCAGGGCGAAATCCTGAAGGCGGCGCTCTTGGCCGCCGGTTCCGCCCTGGGCCTAACCGTGGCCGGCTGGGGCTGGTGGCGCTGGAAGCAGGCCAGGAACCGGGTCTACGACCCCCTGATCATCAAGGAGAAGGTGGCCCGCATCGCCTTCGACGGCCAGCTTGAGCTGATCGCCGTGCTGCCCGAGGCCGCCGACGCCGGGGAGGGACTCCGGCGGGCCAGGGAGGTGCTGGAGCCGGTGGCCGCCGCCTACCGCCACTACGACCACCCCGCCGGAGCACGTTTCAAGGTGAGCAAAGTCAGGCCAATCGTCCTCCTGATGAACCTCCACCCCGCCGGCCCCGGCCTCTTCGGCAAGCGCAGCGTCCTGGGCGTGCGTGAAGCCGCCGCCCTGTGGCATCCGCCCGGCGCCAGGGATGAGACGCCCCTGCTGGAACGCTCCGGCTCAAGGGCGCTCCTGCCCTCGGCCAAGGGGGTGAAGGGTGGGGCATTGGTGGGCGACACCACGGCAGGCCGCTCCCGGCAGATCCACTTCCCCGAGGACCTGCTGCGCCGCCATCACCTCTACGTGGCCCGCACCCGCATGGGCAAGTCCACCCTGATGCACCACATCGTCAGCCACAAGCTCAGGGAAAAGGCAGAGGGAAGGGACAACGACGCCATCGTGGTCATCGACCCCCACGCCGACCTGGTGGCCGGCCTGCTGGAGCTGGTCCCCGAGTCCATCGCCGATAAGGTCAAGCTCATCGACCTGGCCGACCCCAGGGGCTACCCCGGCATCAACCTGCTGGACGCCCGGGTCTTCGCCGATAGGGACCGCACCGCCGACTCCGTCGTGCGCATCGCCCACGGCCTGTGGGAGCAGTGGGGTCCCCGGATGCAGTCCATCCTGGAACACACCGTGAAGAGCCTCCACGAGGCCAACCGCCACCCGGCCACCGCCGCCGACGAGCAGTTCACCCTCCTGGACGGCCTGTCCCTCCTGGCCGACGACAACTACCGCACCGGCGTCCTGACCCGGGTCTCCGACCCCTACATCCTGGACTGGTGGGGTAGGGACTTCGCCAGCTGGCGCCGGGACTACCAGGGCGACGCCCTGGCCCCGGTGCAGACCCGCCTCTCCTACTACGCCTCCTCCGAGACGGCAAGGGCCATCATCGGCCAGCCCCGCTCCACCATCGACCTGCGCCAGACCATCCGCGAGGGCGGCGTGCTGCTAGTGTCCACCGCCCAGGGCGTGGTCGGCCGGGACGTGGCCGCCCTGGTGGGCGCGTCGCTGCTCAACCTGGTGGACGCGGTGATCCGGGAGCAGGGGGCGCTGCCGCCCGAGGAACGAAGGGGCGCCCTGGTGGTCGTGGACGAGATGCAGTCCATGCCCGGCGTCGATTACGAGTCCATGCTCAGCGAACTGGGCAAGTTCGGCGCCAGCTTCATTCTCGCCACCCAGAGCCTGGCCAAGCTGGAGGACCTGTCCCGCACCATGCGCGACACCGTCCTGGCCAACGTGGGCTGCTTGGCCGTGTTCCAGGTGGCGGGCAGCGATGCCCGGCAACTGGTGTGGGAGCTGGGCAAGGACCAGGTTTCCGAGGACGACATCGTGTCCCTGGACGTACACCACTGCTACGTCCGCGCCACCGTGGGCACGGAGCGGATGCCGCCCTTCTCCATGATGGTCCGCAAGCCCGAGCCGGGCAGCCTGGCCGTCGCCCACCGCATCCGCGCCGACGCCTCGGCCTACATCACGCCGGAGACGGAGATCGCCGCTCAGCAGGAGCGGGGCCGCCAGCGGGTCCACGAGTACCGGCGGGAGGTGGAGCGCATCCGCCAGAGCCAGACGCCGCCGGACCCGAAGCAGCAGCCAGCGCCCCAGAACCTGGGCCGGGACGGGCAGCGCAGCAAGCATTTCCAGCCGCCCACGGGAGGGGCGAATTCGGAGGCGCCGGAAGGCGGAGAACCGGATGGGGATGACGCTGGAACCGAGGGTGAGGACATCAGCCCCTACCGCCAATTGCTGATTGACCGCCAGCAGGCCGAATCCGGCGGGGAGGTGGGCGTATGAAATTCAACCGTTGCCAGGCCGATGCCCTGCGGCGCCTGGCCGATATGCCCTTCCTGGACCGGCTGGAACTGGCCGCCCTCACCGGCTGGTCCCGGGGCGCGGTGTACCAGGCCGTCGGGAAACTGGAACGCGCGGGGATGGTGAAAGCCGTCCCCCACGCCTCTCCGCTGGCAGCCCCCACCCGCCGCCACGCCCTCACCGCCACCGGGGTGGACCGGCTGGCGGAGCTGGACGGCGTATCCCTTGACGAAACGCTTTTCCTGCTGGCCGTCTCGCGCCAGTGGCGGCGGGGGCTGCTGGAACGCCTGGACGCCGTAGCCGTCATCTACCGCCTGGCCTCGGCCATCGGCCAGCTATTTCACCCCCTGGTCTTCCGCTGGTACCGGGCCATGCCCCTGGACGCGGCGATGATCCTGCCCGACGGCCGGACATTGGCCGTGGTGCGCCAGGGCAGCACCGCCGACCGCACCGCCTTTGGCAAGCGCCTCTGGCGGCTGGGGCAGTTGCCGCCCACCAGCGCCGTCCTGATGCTGCTGCCCGACGAGGTGCGCCTGCGCCAGGCCCGAAGGTTGGCGGCGACTCTGCCCGGCCCTGTGTTCCTAGCCCTGGAGGGCGACGCCGCTTCCGCCGGGGCCGGGGCCGCCGTGTGGCGCATTCCCTCCGGTCCTGCGCCCCTGAACCTGCAAACGGCATTGGCCCACACCGGGCCGCCCCGTTCCTGGCCCCTGCGCAAGCCGCCAAAACGGGCCGCCATGCCCGATGATTTGGACACGGGGGCCGACTGCCTCCTGCCGTCCCGGCTCAAGCCGGTGGAGAAGCGGGCCGTGGACCTGCTGGCCGACTGGCCCTGGCTGTCGCCCCAACACCTGGGCGCGTTGTTAGGCGTCAAGCGGTCGCGGTTGTCCCAGGTGACGCGGCGGCTGGACGAGTTGAAGCTGTTGATTGACACCGGCGTTGACGGACAGCGCCGCCTGGCCCTCTCCGATAGGGGGCTGGTGATGCTGGCCCGCCGGGACCGCACCTCCGCGGGCGACGCCCGCAAGCGGTGGAGCGCTATGCCCTTGGACGCCGACGCTCCCCTGGATTGGCGCAACGTCGCCGGGAGCCGGACCCGCCAGTTGCTCCGCAACGTCGAGCACACAAGCGCCGTCCACGGCTTTATCGCCGCCCTGGCCCGCCAGGCCAGTTCCCGCTCCCGGGAGATCGTCCAACTGGACCCGCCCCGCCGTGCGTCGCGCTACTTCCGGCATCAGGGAGTGCTGCGCTCGGTCCATCCCGACGCCTTCGGCATCATCCGCCGAGGTGAAAATACCTGGCCCTTCTTTCTGGAGTGGGAGCGCCGGGCGGTGCGGCCGGCGACCATGGCCGCCCGCATCGCCCCCTACCTGCGCTACTACGCCGGTCCACGGCCCACCGACGACCACGGCAATCAACCCCTGGTCCTGGTGGTCTTCGACGACCCCATCGCCCTGACCCACTTCCTGGAAGTCGCCGCCCGCGAGATGGCACCCGCACGCGGGCGCGTGCCGCTCCTGGCCTCTCACCGGGAACTGGTGGAGAGCGCCGGGCCACTGGGACCGGCCTGGATTACCCGGGGCGGCGATCCGCCGGATTACGCCTTTCAACCCCGCTGAACACCCACACCAATCTTGGAGGAACCAATGAGAATCTACTACGTGATGGAGGCCCAGGGCCACCGCGGCCACGTCCTTTCCGCCCTCGGCGTGGAGGCCTGGGTTGCGGTTGCCACGCGCAATCAACGCCTGGAACCGGCTGCACCGCCGCGTCCGCGACTGGCGCCGCCGGTTGGAACGACGCTGCGGCATTCCCGCCGACGCTTGCCTCTACCCCTCCGACCTGTTGACAAGCGCAGCGTCATCCTGCGGTTGCGGTTGCCACGCGCAATCAACGTCCAAGCACGGGGCGGAAGTGGTGGCCCAGGGGTTGCGCGTCGCCGAGGACTTTGCCGTCGAGACCGGCGGCGTCCAGATATTCAACGTCTGCCTGGACCTGGACGAAGCGCCGGCTTACCTCCGGGTCGCCCTGGACCGCCTCTTCAACCGCGTCAACGCCACCGCCGCCCGTGAGGGAGGCCACGCCTTGCTCATCTTCGGGCAGGAACCCGATGCGATGGTCGTCCGCACCTACGAGCGGCTGCGCAGCTACAACCCGGTTCCCGTCCGCGCCTGCGCCGACGGCTGGCACACCCGCAACCTGCCCATCGACCGGATAATCGTCGGTCCCCCCTTCCGCAATCCCGATACCGACTGCCTGCTCGAGGTTGCCGGATTGGTGGTCCATGCTCTGCTGTGGTGGGAGGAACCCGCCGCCGGTGTGGACTCCGGCGCTTTTGCCGTACTGGACCGCGCTCTGAACCGCCGGGCGTCAAGGAACGATCCCCAGGGAGTGGTACCTGCAGCTGCCCTCAAGGGCCGAAGGGGAAGGGGAAGGGCGGGCAAGACAACACTGCGGACCATCCGAAATCACCTCTCGGTGACGGTTACGCTCTACACCCGTCCCAATTGATCGGCACCAGATCCCTGTAGCCTCATTTCTGCACCTCTCATCCCTAGTAGTCGAGCAGAATTGGAATGATGGATAATAGGTAGAAACAAAGGGGTTAAAGAAGCAGGTGACGGGAGTGGGTGATGGAGAAGAAGTACCGGGTCAAGCTGAGTGCCGAGGAGCGGGAGGAATTGAAGGCAATGGTTTCCAAGGGGCGTTCTGCAGCGTACAAGCAAACCCATGCCCGCATCCTGCTGTTGGGTGACGAGGCGCAAGAGGGAGGGGCTATGAAGGATGAAGACATTGCCCGGTCCCTCCAGGTTGGCCGTGCGACGGTGGAGCGGGTACGCCGCCGCTGTGTGGAGGAGGGTTTGGAACGGGCTTTGGGGCGCAAGGAGCAACTGAACCGCAGGCGGAAGCGGTTGGACGGTGAGGGGGAAGCCCACTTGATTGCCCTGGCCTGCGGGGAACCGCCCGAGGGGCGTGCCAGTTGGACTCTGCAATTGCTGGCCGCTGGACTGGTGGAAAGGGAGATAGTAGAGAGCATCAGCACTGAGACGGTGCGCCAGACGCTGAAAAAAACCAACTCAAGCCTTGGTTGAAAGAGTGTTGGTGCATCCCTCCGCAAGGCAGCGCCGAGTTTGTCTGCGCCATGGAGGACGTGCTGGAAGTCTATCAGCGCCAGTATGCGGACAACGAGGTCCTGGTCTGCCTGGATGAGACCAGCAAGCAGCAGGTGAAAGAGACGCGCCAGCCGCGTCCGGCTCAGCTTGGGGCGGTGAGCTCCTACGATTACGAATACGAACGCAACGGAGTGAGCAACCTGTTCATGTTGTTCGCACCGCTGGAGGGGTGGCGCCGGGTGGAAGTGACGGACCGGCGTACCAAAGTCGATCGGGCGCAGGTGGTCAAGCAACTGGTGGACGAGGACTACCCGGACAAAGACCGTATCGTACTGGTGATGGACAATCTGAACACTCATCACCCCAGTTCATTGTATGAGGCCTTTGAACCTGCCGAGGCCCGGCGCATCTCTGAGCGGCTGGAGATTCACTACACGCCCAAGAACGGCAGTTGGCTGGATATGGCCGAGATTGAAATCGGGGTGATGTCCCGCCAATGCCTGGACCGTCGCATTCCGGATCAAAGAACTCTGCGGCGGGAGGTGGGCGCCTGGCAGGAACGGCGCAATCAAGAGGCCATAAAAGTAGACTGGCGCTTTACCACCGCAGACGCTCGCATAAAATTGAAGTCTTTATATCCATCAATCCAAAACTGATGGACTACTAGGGATACTCTGAGCAAGGCTCATCATGGCCTGAATTGCGGCTGACCGATGGGCAAGGGGTGTAATTCACCGTCCTAGACTGGTCTGATTTCGTTCATGCCCAGCATTTCGCCTCTTTTACGGGACAATTGGGAGCTTGTCAGGGGTTGATGGCCGATGAATATTGCCCCTGGGCCCACTACCCCCTCGGTTGACCCTCTGCAATCAACAGGTTGCCCAGCCCGAACAGCAGGGCCAGCCGCTCCGTGTTCTTCGCTATTCTGACGGTCCCCTTCACGTAAAACACCACAGCCCCCGAAAGGGGGCTGTGGCGATTCTCCATCGTCGTAAGTCGTAGGAGCGGGATCACTCATCGGTGAGGTAAGCCGACGCGAGCCTGCCATAGTCGCCGAATGCGCCGTTGACCGGGTTGCTGAGAGAGACATAGATATGGTCCCGGTGTTCCACCGTAGCCCACGGGTCGATGTGCACGTCGAGGATGGTCTGGCGCGTCCCAGGAGCGAACTCGATGGTGCCCTCCATTCCGCCATCATCGTCATAGATGTCCGTTCCGGGCCAGATATGCTGTTCGAAGGTTCCAATTTTGTAATCCACACTGACCGTGTCCTGCGAGGTTTCGGTCAGGCTGAGCACGAATTCGGCCTTTCCTCCTGCTTTCGCTTTGTCTATGGGCCCCGCAATCGAGATGCGAGGTCCCGGCGCAGGGTCGTCGTCCTTGATGGTGATAGTCTGCGAAGCCGAGCCGACAACCTCGATGGTGCTGCTCGGCTGCACGGTGACCGTAAACGAGCCATCGGATTCGTGGACCTGGTCGGGCGTGGGAGCGATGGTGAACGAAACGCTGCCCTTCAAGGCCGGGATGCTCAGGTACTTGGTGTGAGCCGGGATTCCGAAGTCACCCGTGGAGGTCACCGCCACTGGGACCGTCAGGTCATTGTCCGAGGACGGATGCACGCGGACGTGGAACCTGGCTGAGCCATCCTCGTTGATCCTGTTGCGGCTGGGCCCGTGGAGACTGACCTTTGCCAGGTCGTTGTCAAAGACGGTCAGGCTGGCCTTATAGGGGTCTCCCAGGGTGTAGCCGGTCCCGGATCTGATGAAGACAGAGACGGTGCCGTCGTGATCGTCGCGGTTGTTGTCATCTGTGATATGGGTGAAGGTGTGTGTCGCCCCGGTCATCGTCTCCGTCCAAGGTACACTGAGGATGCCAGGCGCTTTGCTGCCCATGGATATGCTGATCGTCTGGCCGCTGGGCACCTCTGGCGCCGCGGTGATCGTGAAGCTGGCGTCTTCGCCTTCGGTGACGTCGGCGCCGGCGGCGATGGTGAGTACCGGGTTGCCGGAGGGCGTCACTTCGTCATCGGCCACGTTGACGGTCGCGGAGGATGGATCGCCCACCCGGTAGCCGTTGCCGGTGTTGACCGTCGCCTTGACCGTGCCGTCCAGCTCGTCAAACGTGTCGTCGGTCGTGCCTACGTTGTACGTCTTGGAGCCGCTGGACGGGATGTAAACGGTCTTGCTGCCAGCGTTCACGCCATAGTCGCCCGTGGCCGCAATCGCCAGGTTCACCGTCACGCCGTTGGATACGGGCGGGTTGGAAGTGAGGGTGAAGGACGCGTCGGCGCCTTCCGTCACGTCACCGGCGGACGCAATGGTAACTACGGGGCCGTCGTTGTCGAGCACTCTCACGCTGGCCGAGGGCGACCGGCCCACGCCGTAGCCGCTGCCGTCCTTGACCGTCGCGGTGATCGAGCCGCCGCCGAACGGCGCATAGTAGCTGTTATCAGTCGTACTGATCGTAAACGTCGCGGAGCCACTGGTCGGGAGGCTGACGGTTTGAACGCCGGGGGGCACACCCGTTATCGCTGAGGACGGCGCAACGTTTACGTTCACCGAGAGCGCCTGGTACGGCAACGGCGAGGCGGAGAGGGAGAAGGTCGCGGCTTCCCCTTCCGTGACGTCAGATCCGCTGGAGATGCTGACCTGGGGAGCATCGTCGTCTATGATGGTCTTGGTCGCTACAGACGGACTGCCGACGTCGTAGTCGTTGCCCGCCTGGACTGTCGCGCTGACGGTGCCGTTCGCTTCATTTACCTGGTCGTTGATGAACGACAGGGAGAAATCGATGCTGCCATTTCTCTGCGGCGGGACGACCACGACGTGCGCGCCGGTATGAATGCCATAATCACCCGTGGCCGCGACGTTCAGGTTGACGGTGATCGGATCCTGAGGCACCGGGTCGACGCTAACCCTGAAATACAACGACCGAGCGTCCTCACCGACAGTTGAGCCGTACTGCGGGGTGACGGTGACTCGGGGAGTGGGCTCGTCGTTGTCCGACACGACGACCGTGCTGTAGGTGGCCGTGCTGTCCAGGCGGTACCCGGAGCTGAGCGTGGGCGCATCGAGCACGGCGGTGATCATGCCGCGAGGCTCCGCGGTGGAATCATCGTCCGTGGCGACATTCAGCGTACCCGTCTTATAGCCGCTGGGTATGGTGACCACCTTCGCCCCGGTCTGGCCGATGGCGGCGACGCTCCCCTGGGGCGGATACTCGTACACGGTGACGGGGATCAGCAGATTGGACGAGGGGGCGCGGGCTATCGTGACGGTGAACACCGCGCTCTGTCCCTCGGTCACGTCGCCCTGGGACGAGATGCCTACCTTGGGGGGGCTTTGCGCGTACGCCACCTGAACCGCGCCCCACAGCAGCAGCAGGGCCAATGCCAATAAGGCCCCTGCTCCCAGGATTGCGGGCTTTCTTCTCTTGGTCAGGGTGTTCATCATAGTCATCTTGCTACCTCGGCCTCATGGAAGGAGAACAGGTCTGCCGCCGTATGCGGAGTGTCGTGTTACGCTTGCTCGGATGCCACCGCCGGCGCGATGGACCCTGCGCGGCGTCGATTCTTTTCCATTTGTCCATTAAACACTATCCAATGCCGATTGTAAACGCCAGTTAGAGCTTATCGGAGATCTGGAAACCGCCGGTGGTGGGATTGGTCCTGGTGGCCGGGCCCGCACGCTTGGAACGCGGGGGCTTGGGGTCTTTCGCTTTGGTCATTGCCCCATTTTAGGCGCAACCCACGCTCCGCAAGCACGCCAGCTGGCTGAACATGGCGGAGATTGAGTTCAGCGCGTTGAGCCGCGCCTGTCTCAAGGGGAGAAACCCCGACGCCGACGCCCTGCAACGTGCCATCACCGCCTACGAGACCCGACGCAACGCCGCGCGCATCCCCATCAACTGGCGCTTCGGGACCGACGACGCCAGGACCACACTCCATCGCTTCTACCCCTGCCTTTCCAACGTTGACTGAGTACTAGTCCCACCGCATCCCTTCGGTGGATTTGGGCTTAGTGATTCCTTCCCAGCTTGGCGTCAACTGCTTTCCGTGGCCTTTGCACCAATGTGCGCGGCTCCTGTTCCTCCACCTCCGGCAGCAGCAGGTGCAGCAGTCCCATGCCGGCGGCCAGGGTGAACAGGGAAACCAGGTGGCCGGAACCCGGGGTGGCCCCGGCCTTCCACCGCCACACGGTGCGGGCGTTGACCTTGAGCCGCCGGGCCAGTCCCCGCCAGGTCAATCCGGCGGCCTGCCGGAAGGTATCCAGCCGGTCCGGGAAGTCCGGGGGGAATTCCTCCGGCTCGATGTGATAGACCCACTGCTGGCGGCGGCCCATAGGACTATTTACTCCCGCACGGGCCACGTCTGGGATGCGTCCAGCAGCAGCACGGCAACACCGCCGGGCACGGAGCAGGCGAACTCCACGATGGCCCGCAGCTCGTCATCGCTGGGTGGCCGCCCGATGCGCCACAGGGATCCCCGACGGGCGGGAAATCGGGCGCCCAGGGCCATCTCTTCCAGCGACACGCCGGAGCGATCCTCCAGCCGAGCCAGCCGCAGGGGGAAATCCTGGGGCAAGGACGGGGCGGGGAACCGCAAGAACCTGTCCCGCTCCGCTCCGCTCACGTGCCTACCTACCAATCTCGCCACCGTCTTCCCCTCCCCTGACCCATAGGGTCAAGGCACCGGCGTCGCCCTGGCACAACACCTCGGTCCCGCCGGGGATGCTGCGGGCCAGCTCGGTGAGCGCCAGGATATTGGCGGCGGAGGGCTTCCGCTCGCCCCGCCGCCACAGCAGGATGGCCCGGTCGGTCACGCCCAGCAGCCCGGCCATCTCCTGCCAGGTCAGTCCGGCCAGGACCTTCAGGGCCTCCAAGCGCCGCCCGAAGTCCTCGGGCCAGGGCGGCGGACAGAAGTCTGCCAAGGGTGTGCGGTCTGCCAACGTCATGCAGTTACCTCCTCGGTCTGTAAATCACGGTCAGATCCTCGTCCAGGAGCAGGGCCAACCCACCCGGCACCCGCACCGCGAGTCGCACCAGGGCCAGCATGGCCCCGCCGTTCGGTTCGCCGCCCTGCGTGCGCCAGCGCAACAGCTGGCGGGGGTCCACCCCCAGGGCGTCGGCCATCCCCTCCCAGGTGAGACCGGTCAGCTCCTTGAGAGCCTCCAGCCGCCGGGGGAAGTCCTCGGGCATCAGGGCGACGCCCGGCGGGACCATCCGGTAGCCGGGCGGTTGGCGTTCCTCAGTCATCGATCTCCTCCAGGATGAAAAGGTCATCGAAGCGGGTGACGCCCAGGGCGTCCATGAATAGCTGGCGGGTCTCGCCGGAGGCGAAGCGCCGGCCGTTGAAGATGTCGGAGACGAAACCCGGGGACCGGCCAATGCGCCGGGACAGATCGTTCTGGCTCATGTTGAGCACGTTGAGCAGCTCCCAGGCTTTGCGCTGGTGCAGCCGGGCCCGGAAGACGGGCTTGGTGCGCTTCACGGCTGGTCCTCCTTCTGCCCCGGACGCCGGTTGCCGTCAGCCCCGATGTCGGGGTCGGCGGCAACCGGATACGCCTCGGGATGTTCCAGGTAGTGGCGGGCGATGATGCGGGCCAGGACGCGCAGCCCTTCCATGCGCTGGCGCTCCTGGTTTCTGGTGAGTTTTCGCTGCTTGCTCAAGGACTGCGTCTCTCGCTGTCGTCCGGCCTGAGCCTCCGGGGGTAGCCCGGCGGGTGCCGGTGGGTTATACTCGGCCTGGGCTTTAGATATCCCGTTCTGCGCGTCTGAGTGTAGCAATCACCCGCCGGAACGTGCAACGTAAAGGAAGTGTTTACCGGCCCATCTGGACAAAGTGTTTACTGTTATGTAACAATCAACCCGCAGAAACGTAACACCTGTTCTACCCCAACACCGACGACGGGGAGTGGCAATCATGGACCAACCAGAGGACAACCTGGAAGTTGAGCAACAGCCGGTAGCGGAGGACTACGAGGAGATCGGCGCCCTGCTCAAGCGGCTGCGGGGCCGGGTGAGCCTCCGGGAGGTGACCCGGCGCACCGGGGTGTCCAGTTCCTACCTGTCCCAGATCGAGAGGGGGGATAAACAGCCCGGCGCCAACGTGGTCCGCAAGCTGGCCGAACTTTACCGAGTGGACGTCCAGCGGTTGCTCCATCGGGCCGGCCACGGGCCGCAGCCCGACCCCTACGGCGACGAGGCCCAGGACGTGGAAAGGGCCTACCGCTTCGTGCTGGACGACCCGGCCTTCCGCGTGGGCACCCGACCCGACGGCCCCCTGACCCTGAGCGCCAAGCGGTTCATCGTGGAGATGTACGAGAAGTTCACCGGCAAGAGGCTGCTGGAATGATGACGAAGACCCTGAGCGGCTTCTGCCGCCACCTGCTGGACGAGCACACATCCGGCAAACTCCTTGACCCGGAGGCAATGGCCGCCAGGTTCGTAGACCACTTCGGGCTGTCGGCCCGTCCCTCCCTGGGGGAGTTGACCGCCCTGGCAGAGCGGGCCGAGTTCGGCACCGTGCGGGAGGAACAGATGGAGGGGTTGAAGGGCGCCCACGTCGGACAGCCCGGGGGCGAGTACCACATCTACCACCGGGAGGACCTGTGGGAGGGCGCCAAGGCCCAGACCGTGCTCCACGAGCTGTACGAGATCATCGTGGAGAACCTGTCCGAAGCCGATTCCAGCGGCCCGTGGGACCGAAGCGTGTGTCCCCAGGCCGACCGCTTTGCGGCGGCGGCGCTGATGCAGCCGGACATCTTCATCCCCTACGCCCAGGCCAGCGGGCTGGACGTTGCGGCACTGCACGATGTCTTCGGCTGCGCCTACGCCTCGGTGTCCCTGCGGTTGGCCGAGGTGCTGCGGGACCAACCCCTGATGGTGGTCCTGTACGAGCGGCAGGAACAGGGCGACCCGGCGGTCTGGACGGAGCCGCCGGTGCTGTGGGCCAAGGTGGTGAAACGGACGGCGGGGTTCAGGCCCCGCCGGTCCCGGCTGCTGGGCGGCTGGCGGGGCGGGATGCCCAACCAGCGCCGGCCCATCCCCGCCGGGTCATTGGCCGAGGAAGCGGCCCACAGCGGCGGGCCGGAGTATGACGAGGGAGACGGCATCGCCGCCATAGCCACGCCCGTTCACTGGAAGGGACACCTGGCCAAGGTGATCGTCGTGGCGGTGCCCTGGGAGGATCGCAGGGTTTTGGAGCGGCAGTTGGACCGGCAGGCTTCGCAGTCTTATCGCCGGAACCACCCCAGGGCGGTGACCGCCGCGCCTTGACGGGCTGGGCCGGACAGCCGATAATAATAGTAAGACAAACTATTATAACAGCAGGCAAAAAAGAGAGACCATGCCACCACGCCGGAAATCCAGGACCATCACCTTCTCCCTGCCCCCGGAGATGTTCGACCAAGTGCAGCGGGTGAAGGCTGAAGAGGGCCGCGACATGAGCGAGCTGGTGCGCGAAGCCCTCCGGCTGTACATGGAAGAGAGGGAACTGCGCCGTGAGCAACGCCTGGAACGGCTGCGCTCCCGCCGGACTGAACCGGAAGATGATCGAACCGGAAGATGATCAAGGAGGACACAGCGATGAGTAAGAACACCGACCTGGCCCCCGTGGCGTTGTACGCCCGGGTGTCCAGCGACCGCCAGGACGTGGACCTCTCCGTGGCCGCCCAACTCCGGGCGCTCAGGGACTACGCCGAGAAGAACGGCTACCTGGTGGTCCGCGAGTACGTGGACGAGGCCGAGAGCGGCCGGATCGCAGACAGGCCTCAGTTCCGCAAGATGCTGGACGAGGCCAGCAAGCCCGACTCTCCCTTCCAGGAAATCTTGGTCTGGAAGTTTTCGAGGTTCACCCGCAAGCGGGAGCACGCCGTCGCCTTCAAGTCCATGCTCAGGCGCAAAGGCATTCGTGTGGTCTCCATCACCGAGCACGCCGACGACACTCCCACCGGCAAGCTCATGGAGGCCATCATCGAGTCCGTGGACGAATTTTATAGCGAAAATCTTGCGCAAGAAGTGACGCGGGGAATGCGCGAGGCCGCCTCCCGGGGCTTCTGGATGAATGCCAGCGCCCCCTACGGCTACCAGCGGGTCTACGTCCAGGACGGGGCCAAGAAGCGCCCCAGGCTGGAACTCAACCCGCCCCACGACGCCGTGGTCCGCCGCATCTTCGACCTCACCCTCCAGGGCCGGACCTCCCTGGACATCCTCAAGACCTTTAACTCCGAGGGCATCCCCTCCCCCAAGGGCAAGCAGTGGCGCAAGACCACCGTCCACAAGCTGCTCACCAACGAAGCCTACACCGGCACCCTAGTCTGGGGTCAGAAGGCCCGGGACGGCCAGGAGCCGGTGCGGGTGGAGGATGCCTTTCCCGCCATCGTGTCAACCGACGAGTTCGACCGGGCCAGAAGGCTGATGGAGGCACGGGCGCCCAGGGTCACCCACCCCCGCCGCGCCGCCAGCCCCTACCTGCTCAGCGGCCTGGCCAAGTGCGAGACCTGCGGCAAGGCCCTCACCGCCGCCGAAGCCAAGAGCGGCAAGTACACCTACTACGTCTGCCAGTCCCTGCTCAAGCAGGGCAGCGGGACCTGCGATACCCCCAGGCTCAACGCCAAGAACTTCGAGGAGATCATCGTCTCCAACCTCCGGGACAACATCCTCACCGAGTCCAACGTCCGAGACCTGGTGAAACTGGTGGACGAGGAGATGGACGGGCTGGCCCGGGAACAGCGGCAGAACCTGGAGACCATCGAGGCCGAGTTGGAGGAGGTCAAGCGGAAGCTGGACCGCATCTGGCATTTCGTGGAGAGCACCGACCTGGACATGGCCGACGCCTCGGAGCGCATCCTGGAACACCGCCACCGCCGGGAGCAACTGGAAGCCGCCGCCGAGGAAGCCCGGGCCGTCCTGTCCCAGCGGAGAGAACTGCTGGACAGCGCCGACATCATCGCCGCCTTTGCCAAGGACATGAGCGAGTTCCTCAAAACCGGCGAACTAACCGAGACCAAATCCTTCGTGCGGTCATTCGTCAAAGAGGTGCTGGTGCGGCCCGGCGGAGCAACTATTGTCTATACCATCCCCACGCCGGAGGACAGTCCCATAGGGGGAGCGGACGCCGCCGAAATCGCCCTGAATGGCGGAGTTCGCAGTATTGGATACGGTGGTGGAGCTGGCGGGACTCGAACCCGCTACCTCTTCAATGCCATTGAAGCGCTCTCCCTGATGAGCTACAGCCCCACGAAAAAGAGAACGTCCGAAAACGTTCAAAAAGAATAACAAAACCCGGCTGCTACTGCAACCGGGTTTTGCTCGTATCCGGCTAAATCCCGTGGCACTCCCGCTTAACCCTGGCGGACGAACTTCACAACCGTGCGGCCGGTGCTGCCCTCGTATGGCTCCACCACGTACAGGTCCTTGTGGGAATCCACCCAGATGCCATGGCACGAACGGTGAGTCAATGAACCCCACTGGGTAATCATTTCTCCGTCAAGATTCAGAATGCTTACCAGTCCCCCATTGTGCTCGGCTACGTACACCGTATCCTCATCGTCAACGTACATCACTGCCGGCCCGATCAGCTTTACGGGAAAGTCGGTCAGGTGACCGCCATCCTGGTCAAACACCTGTATCCGGTCGTTTTCACGGTCGGCGATTAGCAGACGCCCCCGACGGTCAATCCACGCCCCGTGGGGAAGGTTGAACTGGCCGGGTTCGGACCCCGGTCCCCCCCACGACTCGATCAGGCCTCCTTCCGCGGTGAATTTGTGCACCCGCGCATTGGCGTATCCATCGGCGATAAATATCTCGCCCTCGTCGTTCACCGCTATACCAGCAGGCAGGTTGAAGGGCTCAGCCCCGCGCACCACGTCGGGCCAGGCATTGGAGCTGAACACCGAATTGTCCACGCCGGTGTCTGACCGGTATCCCTTGGTACCAATGGTCATCAGCAACTCACCGTCGCTGGTGAACTTCATAATCTGTCCGTCGTTTCGTTCCACCAGCCAGACATTGTCCTCGGCGTCGATATAAATTGCATGAGGGAACAGGAACAGACCGGCGCCCCAGGAATTAAGATAATTGCCTTCCCGATCAAAAATCATGACCGGATGTTCGGGGTCGCGGTTAAAGCAGTAGACCCGATCCTGCGAATCACCATAAACGGCGGCGGCCGGCATTGACCAGCCTTCAGGAACTTTCGCCCAGTCGGTGTGCATTTCGTAGGTGTATTTGCCACTGCCCACAACTTCTCTGGTTGTCACGGCTTCCCTCCTTCAGTCTTTGTTTCATATGTCGCTTGTGTCCAGAATGGCCTGATTATGACAAGGATACCGGGGCAGGTCAAATTGGCGGGTTGTACTGTAAACCACACTCCGCCTGTGCCTCGACGGTGTCAGGCGCGCCCCGTTTGTCTCTTGTCTCTTTCGCCACTGTGTTGCCCCAAATTATGGTATCGGCCTCGCCGCCTTTACGGTAAACTGGAATTAACGGCCTACCCCAAATTGTCGACAAAGGCGGGATTCACATGACTGACCAGACTCCCGACACCTCCTTTGAGGAAACCCTCGAATCCTTGACCCAGCAAGCTGAGGCTCGGTGGGGAAAGGGCTATGTCGCTGAACACCGGGGCCTGCTCGAACAGGCTGCCCGACACATCGTGACCGTCGCCAACGCCCTGCCCGAAACCGAGACCGAACCCGGCTTCTATCAATAACTGATCCCTACTCTTCTATCAAGCAAGAATTCAAGGGAACTTTGCCAGAGCGGAGGCCATCATGCCCGAAGCCTATACTCTCAGTGTCAGCGATGCGTCCGAACAAGTACGTAGCGGGCAGCTTGCCCCCACCGACTACGTTGGCGCCCTCCTGGACCGCATAGACTCCCACGAGCCTGACCTGCAGGCCTGGGTCACCATCGACCGCGAGGCGGTAATCAGCGACGCCCGCCAAAGGGAGCAGGAACCCTCCCACGGCATAATGGCTGGTGTCCCTGTGGGCCTGAAGGATATCTTTTACACCGAGGGCATGAAGACCACCGCCTGTTCGCGCATCTACGCCGACTTTGTTCCCGAGTATGACGCGACCTGCGTTGCCAGGCTGAAAGAAGCTGGGGCCATCATATTGGGCAAGGCGGTTACCACCGAATTCGCCACCTCCGATCCTTCGCCCTCCCGCAACCCATGGAATCGGGAACACACCCCTGGTGGTTCCAGCAGCGGCTCCTCTGTGGCCGTGGCATCAGGCATGTGCCCTGCGGCCTTGGGGTCCCAGACCGGCGGCTCCACCTGCCGTCCCGCCGCGTACAATGGCATCGTCGGCCTTAAACCCACCTACGGGCGCATCAGCAGGTATGGCGTGGTACCCGTTAGCTGGTCCCTCGACACCGTCGGAATCCTGGTCCGTACCGTCACCGACGCCGCCATTCTGCTTCAGGCCATGGCCGGCTACGATGCCAACGATCCCGGGTCCGCCGAAGAACCCGTGCCAAACTTTCTGGACGAAATGGGCCGCCATGCCGGACCTCCCAGGCTTGGCCTTTTGAAGTCCGGGTACTTCTTCGACCGTTCCACCCCTGAAGTCCGCCAGCACACCGAAGCCGCGGCCGCTCAACTGGCCCAGGCCGGCGCGGTCATAGAAGAACTGGACCTTCCAGACAGTTTCGCCTCCGCCCCCGACGTTCAGCGCATCATAATGAACGTGGAGTGCGCCGCCTTCCACGAAAAGTTTTTCCGCCACCGCGCCGACGAGTACGGTCCCAGGCTGCGCGCCAATATTGAGATGGGCCTGCTCATCCCCAGCGTCACCTACTTGCAGGCCCAGCGCCTGCGCCGCGAGTTCCGCCGGGACCTGACCGCGCTGGCCGATAGGGTGGACGCGCTGTTGATGCCGGCCACTCCGGCCCCTGCGCCAAAAGACTTGAACACCACGGGGGACGCAGCGTTCCAGGCCCCCTGGACCTCCGCGGGGCTGCCAACCGTTGTCATTCCTTCGGGCCTGTCAGAATCGGGGCTTCCCCTGGGAATCCAGTTCGCGGCGACTCCCTTTGCTGAGGGTCGCCTGCTGGGCGCCGCACGTTGGTGCGAACAGGCCCTGGGCCTGGACCTTCGCCCGCCCGCCTACTCTTAGCGGCTACCAATGGTTCATTCGGCGTCTAACTCCCCCTCCTATGACTTCGTAGTAATTGGGGGCGGTTCAACCGGCCTGACTGCAGCCCGATTTGCCGCCCGGCTTGGCCGAAGCGTCGCCATCGTCGAGGCCAACAGGCTGGGCGGCGACTGCACCTGGACTGGCTGCGTACCCAGCAAGGCACTCATACGCTCCGCCAACGTCGCCCACGACGTCCGTTCCGCTGGCCACTTCGGCATAGACGCCAGCCCGCCGCAAGCCGATTGGCCGGTCATCAGGTCCCGAATCAACTCCGTCATCCAGGAAATCTACGCCGCCGAAACCCCTGAAAAGCTGCGGGAAGAAGGAATTGATACCTTTCTTTCCTCCGCTCACTTCCTTGACCCGCATACCCTCCAAGTTGGGGACTCCACAATCCTTGGCCAACGGTTCCTTATTTGCACCGGAGCCCGACCCACGGTTCCTCAAATACCCGGGTTGGGCCAGGCAAAATACCTCACCTATGAAACAATCTGGAATATCGAAAGCCTTCCCCAACGCCTGCTGGTCATTGGTGGCGGCCCCATCGGCTGCGAACTGGCCCAGGCCTTCGCGCGCCTCGGTGTGGAGGTCATCGTGTTCGAAGCCACGAACCGAATCCTGGGGCAGGACGAACCGGAAGCCTCCGACCTGATTGCCAGGACACTGGTTTCAGAGGGCGTGGAATTTGTCCTGCGACAACCGGTGGAACTGGTGACAATGTCTGGCAGGAACATTGCCCTCACCTCAGGCGCTCAGCACTGGACGGGCGATGCCCTGCTGGTAGCAACGGGTCGCGCCCCCAACGTGGACGGTATGGGGCTGGAGAATGCGGGGGTAACTTACTCCCGAAGCGGCATCACGGTTGACCGGACCCTGCGCACCAGCCAGCGCCATATCTACGCCGCTGGCGACTGTGCAGGCGGACCCCAGTTCACTCATTACGCCGGTTGGCAGGGTTTTATGGCCGCTCGTAACGCCCTGTTGCCCGGCAACTCCCGCGGGGTTAAGGACGCCGTTCCCTGGGGAGTCTTCACTGATCCCGAGGTTGCCCATGCCGGCCTCACTGAAGCGGCGGCAAGATTTCAGTACGGGGATAGGGTGCAGGTAATCAGGTGGCCGCTTAAGGGCGCCGACCGGGCCGTCATCGACGGTTCGGACGAAGGATTCATCAAGGCCATTACCCTTCCCAATGGCCGGTTGTTAGGCGCCGCCATTGTCGCCCCCAGGGCCGGCGAGATGATCCACGAGTGGGCGCTGGGCATTGAGCGGCGGATGAAGCTGGGCAATCTGGCCTCCACCATCCATTCCTACCCCACCTATTCCATGAGCGCCATGCAAATGTCGGCAGAGGACAGCATCACCCGCCTGTTGTCTGGTTTCTCCGGCAAGGTCGTGCGCGCCCTGTCTAGGTTCAACAAGTAGCCCAGGCCAGAAGGTTGACGCCTCCCTAGAACACGGCAATGGGGTTAACTGGTGAACCGGTCGTGTTGTGCAGCCGCAGTGGGCCGATGGACACCATGAACTCCCACCGGTTCCGTTCCTTGCAGGCCTCGGCCACGTCGTCCAGGTTGGCGTTGTCCAGAATCCACAGCCCCATGGCGGTAATCCCGACCTGGTGGATGGGCTGCAGGACCCGGGAGTACTGGGCCGGACTGACGTCGTTCCCCGTATCAGAACCCAGAACCGCTATGCCACGCTCGTGAAAAAGGGGCAGGCAGGCGGCCTGGCAGGCCGTGGACCCGGCCGACCGTTCCACCGGACCTTCCACGCTGCGGCGATGCAGTTGGCCGGTACGCACCAGGAGAATGTCGCCTTCCTCTACCTTGAAACCGCACCTTTCCTCGGCTGCCAGGATATCCTCAGGCATTACGCCCTCGCCGCGCTCCAGCCAGTCGACGCCCCGGACCAGGGGCACGTCCACCAGCACGCCGCGGGAAAGGAATCCGTTCTTGGCCGCTTCCACCGAGCAGACTGTGGCGCCCATGCTGGTGGAGACCATGTGGGCCGGCTTCCCATTGTAGGTCTTGCCCTCCCAGAAAAAGTGGGCCAGGCTGTCCACGTGGGTAACAGTGTAGCCGTGGAAGATCATCCCGAAATAATCGATGGCCGCGGCATTGGGGCGGCTGCTGACCTTGTCGCCGCTGGCCCAGCCCTCTCCGCTCTCCACCATGAAGTGCACGGGCGGCGCCGGAGCGTCCAGACTCGGCTCAAACATTACCGTTCGAGCCAGAGACACCGTCGTCCCTTCCTGCACCGTGGCCAGGGCACGCTTTGTCTTTTCGGGCGTAATCAGGTTGGGCGTACCCAGTTCATCATCGTCACCCCAACGGCCCCAGTTGGAGAACTTCTGAAAATAGCTGAGTACCTCTTCTTCGGTAGGTATCTGTCCGGGCATAATGCTTTTCCTCCCGCGAAATCAATTCGGCTGCTTCGTCCAATTGCGGCGCATTATGCCCCAATGGGAAAGGGCAGGCAACAACCGCCTTTCTTGGGTTGGCAAAGTAGGTCGGATTTTCTGGCAGGGTATGATCAGGGAATGGTAAGAGAAGGCCAATGCCGCCACCGTTTACCGCCAATTAGGCAGGGTCAAAACTCTTTAGTCGGTGGCAAGGCAGGCCGTGCCTGATGTGGCCTTAGCCTGTTCCGTTCTTGCCAGAGGAAAGCGAGCTGATATTATCCACAGTTGGCCGTCTATAGAGGCATTCTTGGCCTATTGAGTTGCGACAGTCTTTCGAGACAACCTTCGCCACACGAAGACTGCTGTACCGATGGACACGCAGGCACTCACGCTGGCGACCACGAGGGCGACCAGGCTCTGGAGGTTACCCCGATTTGGGCCAGTCGAGTCCAGTGGCACTGTCTCAACCTCCAGTCGCACCAGCGTCGGAATCGGAATAGAGACCGGTTCGGTGATAGGGCCAGGACCACCGACTGGACCCCGTCCACCCCGTGGACCCGGTGCACCCTTGCCCCGTGGATCTCCGCCTTCTTGATCCAGTGGACCCTCGTAACCTGCTGTGCCCGCTGGGCCCTCGCTGGAGCGGTCTCTCGGTGAGTTCACATTCAGTACGAACTCCAGGTATATAGAACCCGACTGCCATCTGGATGCCGGTAAGGTGGTAGTGGCTACCACTCCTCCTACTTCAAACTCGATGCTGGAGCCAGTAGGTGGACGCTCTATATGAAGTGTAAACTTCCCGCCTTCCTTGGTCAGGGCCGACGCCAGCTTAGTGTCGCCATCTCTTGCTACGATTAATGTGTCCACCGGCGGAATAACCCCATTAAGGGTTGCCTGCCCTATCAGGACAAAGGACGGGTCCTGCTGTGCCCATGCAGGGGTCAGGGTTGTTGTCAAAAAGAGGGCCACCGCAACAAACAACAGCTTGCTCATATCTCTACCTAACAAGGCCAATATTCTATGGGCAATCTTAGAGATTCCGTTAGGGATTGACAATTAAATCGAAGCCGGCTGGTACCAAATGGACGGGTCGAGGCTGGTATAGCCTCGACATGTATTACCACCGACCGGGGAGTTTTGACCCTGCCTACGCCAATTGAAATCCTTGTCTGCCCGGCCCAACTATGGTATTCTGACTGATACCCTTAAGGATGATGATTCGACCATGCAGTGCCAGATTTGCAAGAAGGCCGGAATGTCCGGCAACAACATCAGCCACTCCAACCGCCATACCAAGACCCGGTTCAAGGCCAACGTTCACAAGCAGACCATTTCCCTTAACGGCAAGGTTCAGCGCGTAAAGATTTGCAGCCGCTGTCTTCGTACCTTGCACAAGCCGCCGCGGGTAAAGGGTAAGAACGCCGTAATGTAGTTCCGAACCGGGGACCTTCCCAGGTGACGAGAAAGAAGCCCAGAAAACTCTGGGCTTCAATTTTTGCCACCTATTGGTGAAGAGTTTGTTGGGTCATCAACGAACAAACCCCAACCCGCAAACACAACCCCGTAACCTGTCTGTGGCCGTCGATACAGTCTCATCCCGGTTAAAGATTGCGGTACCCGCCACCAGTATGGTCGCCCCAGCCTTTACCGACTCTTCCGCCGTGTAATCCGCCTTGATTCCCCCGTCCACCTCGACTTGGGCCGCATAACCCTTGTCTTCTATCAACTCCCGCAGCCGCCGAATCTTCGATACAGTTTCCGGAATAAAGCTCTGGCCGCCAAAGCCGGGGTTGACGGTCATTACCAGTACTATGTCCAGATAGGGCAGAACTTCCTCCACTGCGGACACCGGCGTGCCCGGGTTCAGCGCCACGCCCACTTCGGCTCCCTGTTCCTTGACTTGAAACACAGTGCGGTGCAAATGGGTGCAGGCCTCGGCATGCACGATAACCTGGTCGGTGGAAGACTTCTGAAAGGACTGCATGAGGTTGCCCGGTTCCTGCACCATCAGATGAATGTTCAGGGGCAGGTCGGTGTGGCGTCGGACGGCGTCAATGACTACTTCCCCGAAGGAAATGTTGGGGACGAACTTCCCGTCCATCACGTCTACGTGAATCAGGTCTGCGCCCGCCTCCGTGGCGTCCTCCACCTGCCGTCCCAGGTTGGCAAAGTCGGCCGCCAGGATGGATGGCGCAATCAGAATGCGGGGTTCAGAACTCATTGGCTGCCGCCTCCAGCAATTGCCTTGCCTGTTTCAGCCCTTCCGCCACGCGGTTGGGGGCCGTCCCGCCGGGGTTGTCCCGGGCGGCCACCGACGCCTGCGCTGTAATTTCGTACACACCTTCATCAAAGTTATCGGAGAATACTCGGTATTCTTCCAGCGTCAGGTCCTGCAGGTCCTTGCCCTGTTCTTCGCATTGGGCGCACAGCCTCCGCATAATGCCATGGGCCTCTCGGAAGGGGACTCCCTTGCCCACCAGGTAGTCGGCCATGTCCGTTGCCAGCATGTAGCTCTCGCCGGCCAGGCGGGTAACCTGTGGCACATTCAGTTCCATCCCGGGCAGCATCCCCTGAAAAACCCGCAGAGTGGCCAGCAGGGTGTCAACGGTGTCGAAAAAGCCCTCTTTGTCCTCCTGCAGGTCCCGGTTATAGGTCAGGGGCAGCCCCTTCATCAGGGTCAACAGCGCCATCAGGTGACCATAAACCCGTCCAGTCTTGCCCCTGGCCAGTTCCGCGAAATCGGGATTGCGCTTCTGGGGCATTATGCTGCTGCCCGTCGTAAACTCGTCGGCAAGCCGAACAAAGTCAAACTCCCGGCTGGACCAGATGACAATCTCCTCGGAAAGCCGCGACAAATGCATCATGCACACCGAGGCCGCGGACTGGTATTCAAGCAGAAAGTCACGGTCGGACACGGCGTCCATACTGTTCGTAGAAATTGACCCGAAACCCAATTCTTCGGCAAGGAATTGCCGGTCTGTGGGATACGGCACACCGGCCAGAGCGCCGCTGCCCAGGGGCAACACATCCATCCGGCGGTAGCAGTCAGCGAACCTCCCTGCGTCCCGCTGGAACATCTGGAAATATGCCAGCATGTGGTGGGCAAACAGCACGGGCTGGGCCCGCTGCAGGTGGGTATAACCCGGCATCAGCGCGTCCTGGTACTTCTCGGCAAGGCCCAGCAGCGCCCCCTGCACGCCCCTCAGCCCCTCAACCGTTTCCCTGACGGCGTCCCTGGTGTAAAGCCGCATATCCAGGGCAATCTGGTCGTTCCGTGAGCGGCCAGTGTGCAACCGCCCACCCACCGGCCCCACCAGCTCAGTTAGCCGCCGCTCAATGTTCATGTGCAGGTCTTCCAGCGACGGGTCCCAGGGAAAGCCCCCGGCCTCGATTTCCTGCTCCACTGACTTGAGCCCGGAAATTATGGTCTCGGCGTCTTCCGAGGGAATGATTCCCTGCCGCCCGAGCATCCGGGCATGGGCGATGGAACCCGCAATGTCATGGCGGTAAAGGCGGCGGTCGTAGTGAATGGAGACTGTGTAGTCGCTGAAGTTGGTCACTGTATGGCCCGTGTTCGCGCAGTAGATTTCAAAAATTAGAGCCCGCCAAAGGCGGACTCCAGTATAGCATGGCGCTTATTCTCGACGACCCTTACTTGCTCGAGGCGGCGCTCAAAAAGTCGTAGCTGGCCGAGAGATTCTCAAATACCTCGGGATGAGGCGGAATCTCCATAATGGCGGGACCCTGGTAATCCTTGGCCTCAAGCAACCGAAGCATCTCCCCGCAGTCCAGGTCCCCCGTATCCACCGACGGATGCGGGTCGCCTCCCCTGGCCTGCTTGAAATGGACTATCTTCAGCATATCCAGCGGCAGCGCGTTCAAATCGCCCAGCGGGTCGCTGTCGGGGAACCGTCGCAATTGGTTGGTGGGATCTGGGCAAAGGCCCAGGTAGCCACCCTCATCCTCCGAAAGACGCTTCCGGCACTCCTCTACCAGCATGGCCATGCTGCCAATGGTCTGCCCCGAATTTTCCAGGGACAGGATAACTCCCTGCCGTGCCGCCTCGCGGGCCAGGTTCGCCAGGCCAAGCGCCTGCTCGGGGATGTCCGCCGGCGCCTCCCAACTCCCGTCCAAAGGGTTGGGGTCAACCAACCTGAGGTGCGGAGTTTCCCTCCCTACAACCTTCGCCCCTTCCAGCGCCATCTGGAACTGTTCGCCAGCCGGATCCACATCCTGGGTCAGGCAGGGCAGTGCCATGGCCAGGTCAAACTTCAGATCCGCAAAACGGTCCACGATAGACTGCAACCCGTCCAGGTTGGGCCGCCAGTCATCGCCCTGTCCGCTTTCGCAGTTGCCCAGGCAGGTCTGCCGCAATTCGATGTGACGCGACCCCCGGGCTTGGGCCTCGGCTATCAGGTCCGCCAGGTCCTGTTCCATCAAGTGGTTGCGCCATGAATTGGTTATCGCGCCAAAAATCATCGGTGCACACCTCCGGCAAATTCATTAACGGTGGTTCTGGCTATGACTATACGCCAGCGCCCACGGGTACTCAAGAACCCGAAGTGAGAGAATACAAATGTACCGTCCCTTACAGCGGCCGGCTCGACACCAAATGCCGATATGCGCCGGACGGCCCGTTTACGACATTTCAAATCCAAACCTCTCCCCAAAATCCTCCTGCTTTCGCCTCAACACAACCCATAGCTTTGTTCAACGTTGCCCTGTGCTAAAATTAGCCCTGCTGATAGAAGGCTGATTAACCCGAATGCACCTGCACTAACCCCTCGGGAGGTTGAAATGGCTGAACTTTACCAGGAAAAATGCGTCGCTTGCCGCCGTGATTCTCCCTCCGTTACCCAGGAAGAAGTCGGCGAGCTTCACCCTACCGTTTCCGACTGGGACTTGCTGGACGACGCCGGCATCCCCAAGCTGGACCGGGTTTTCCGGTTCTCCAATTTCCAGCAGGCCCTGGACTTTACCAACTCTGTGGGCAGCCTGGCCGAGTCGGAAGGTCACCACCCCAAAATCGTAACCGAGTGGGGTCGTGTTGGCGTCACCTGGTGGACCCACAAGATCCGTAACCTTCACCGCAACGACTTCATCATGGCGGCCAAGACCGACAAGCTTTACGACGAAGTTGCTGCCGAATAGCACGTCCGCAATATTCGCCGGATAGAGGAGCGCGATGAGGGTTGTCTACCACCTGAACTCTGGAGACGTTCGGGCCGTGGCTTCAGAGGCCGCTTGGGCCGAGGCCATGGGCTACGACGGGGTCTCCGCCAACGAAACGGCCCACGACCCCTTCCTGGCCCTGACCCTTGCCGCCACCGCCACATCGCGGGTAACGCTGGAAACCCACGTCGCCATCGCCTTTCCCCGCTCGCCCATGGTCGTCGCCTATACCGCCCGGGACCTGCAGGACCTGTCCGGCGGCCGCTTCCGCCTGGGCTTGGGAACGCAGGTTAAAGGCCACATCGAACGCCGCTTCTCCACTTCTTGGGTGTCGCCCGGCCCCAGGTTGCGGGAGTACATCCAGGCTCTGCGTGAAATATGGCAGTCATGGGACACCGGCGCGCGCCTGAATTACACTGGCGAGTTTTACCAGTTCTCCCTGATGACTCCCTTCTTCAGCCCCGGACCCGGATTGTACCCGCAGCCGCCCATCTTTAATGCCGCGGTCAACGCCTATAATTGCCGGGTTGCCGGCCAGGTCAGCGACGGACTGGTGCTGCACACGTTCACTTCCGCCGACTATGTCCGCCAGGTTGTCCGGCCCAACATAGCCGCCGGCGCCGGGCAAGTTGGCCGCGATCCGTCAGAAGTTGCCGTCAGTGGCGGCGGATTCATCGTAACCGGTCCAAACCGCGCCGCTATCAAGGAGGCTGACCGCGATGCCCGCCGGCGCATCGCCTTCTACGCTTCCACCCGTACCTATTTGCCCGTCCTGGAGTGTCATGGCTTCCAGGAAATCGGCCACACACTGCATCAAATGTCCCTTGAGGGCAAGTGGGACGAAATGGGAGACTTGATCAGCGACGATATCCTGGACGCCTTTGCAGTCGTCGGCGAATACGACGAAATCGCCCCTCTGCTGCTGGAACGTTACGGCGGCCTGGTGGACGAGGTTGGCCTGACGCTGGCGACCAGGGGCGAAGTGGAGCAGCGACAGCTTAAACGAATCATTCGGGAGTTGCAGGAAGCAGCTTAATCGGGGGTAGTTTCAGGTGGTTGAGGTTGGGAGGCGGAAGCAGGAAGTCGGGAACGGCGCCGGCCAGGTATTCAAACGAGGCAATGAGGGCAAACTTACCTATGCCCTCAAGTGGGCGGCCTGGGAGTGGCTCTACACCTTTGCCGGCTGCCGGAGCATCGGGTTCGAGGTCAAGCTGGAGGGCCCTGGCGGCCGCATTGTAGACCTGGCGGCAGTGGGACCGGGCAACACCATCTACATCGTAGAAGTTAAAGCCAGCCGCGCCGACTTTGCCCGGGACAATCACACCTACGATGACCTGGAATCGCTGAAGGAACTGAACGAACCCCTGCTGCGACGGGGACGACTGGCCCGCCGTACCCTTACCCAGGCAACCCAGTATGCGCAGGAAACGCGGGCCAAAGACTGGGAAAGGGAACCCTCTTACCAACTTGCCCTGGCGGATTACCAACGGCTCCGAAAGGAAGAGCAAACCTACCGGGACCGGGTGTCCACCTTCAGTGTGAAGTTCCACGATCCCCGCTTCCTGGCCATTGCGGATTACCACTACATAATGGCGCCCAGGAAACTGGTGCCTTCAAAACAGGTCCCGCCCCAGTGGGGCCTGCTCAACGAGATTCCCGACGTAGTAGTGCCCGCCGCCCGGAAGGAAGTGCGAAAGAACTCGGGAATACTCTCCAACATTCTCCGCTCCATTTCTCGGAGCAATTCCACTTCAATGATGCGCGCTCAGGGCGTACTTTTCACCGAGGACGGCGCTGTCTTTCCCAGGGATCTGGACGACGAATTCTGAAGCGAAAAAAAGTGGCCGTCCCAACGGGACGGCCATCATTCGTGCAATCAGCCTGTCGTGCAATCAGCCCGAAACTAGCTGCCGGGGTTTTGGTCTTCCAGCCTTACCGTGGCGGTTATGCGGGGCACCTCGCTGGAAGTTCGGGTGGTATGCCCCTGACCCGTCAGGTCCTCGACCAGGCTGACGTGGCCCGGGCCAAACTTGTGGGTCGATCCGTCTGCCAGCCCTATTTCGCCCTCCCCGGAGAGGGTAATCACAAACTGCCGGCGTGGCGCGGTGTGCCAGTCGCTGAAGCGGCCCGGCGGCGCAATGCCGAACGAGATGCCGGTGGCCGACAACAGTTCCTGCAGAGTCGGATGAGTCGCCGGATCCATTTCCTCAATGTGTGATTGCCCATCACTGCCCGTATAAAGCCTGGTAAAAGCCATGTCAACCCTCCTTATTGTTGGTTAAGAATGCAAGCCGAATTATCACCGGATTAGCCGTCTGAACATGACTGGAGTTTCGACTCTCTAACGCCTTCCGTCTAAGAGTGCAGAAGTTTCCAGTCCAAAGTACCCAGATCGAACTTGATCCGTCGGAATCCCTCAGCATAAGCCAGGCCGGCCGCCTCTCCCTGGCGGGCGGAGCCACTCGCTATCCTTTCCATGCGGTCTGCAGGAGTCCGGGTACGCATCTGGCTCGCGTGAAGACTCAGGGAAACAGCTTTCGCTTCCAGGTAGCCTTCGACATCGATGTAGACGTTGGCAGCCTCTGTTCCCCATAAGAAGGCTTCCTTCACCCGGTGGGGTTCCAGGCCCTCTTTGGTGATCTGTTCCGGAAAATGCTGATAGCTCCAGGCGTAGGTATATGCAGCGTCCAATGCCACTTGCCCGCTCATGCGGTGGTCCCGGTGTGTGTGGCTGGCCACCCGAAAGGGATCGATGGCGAAGACTATCTCCGGCTTATGCCGGCGAATTTCCCTTACTACCTCGCCGCGAAATTGCAGGTCGTCGTTCAGAGTACCATCCGGGTGGCGCAGAAAAACCACCTCTTTGACTCCGAGATAACCTGAAGCGTCGCGCTGTTCCTTCTCCCTGATCTCGGCCAGTCGCTTGGGAGACATCTCCCGGTCGCCGGTCCCCTTGTCCCCGTTGGTACACATCACTACCACAACTTCAGTTCCTGCCTCCGCAATCCACTTGGCCATGGTAGCGCCCACCCCACCCTCAGCATCATCCGGGTGTGGAGTAACCACCATGGCGCTGCGGGGAGGTTCAGTAAAGATTTCAATCCCCAATAGACCTTGACCTTCCTTGCAAACTTGGCGCCCCAGGCCCATTCAACTGCCATTGCGGCGTGGGGGCGATTTCAATACGGGTAGTCTGAATTCCCTTGACCTTAATTCCCTAGAGATGGAAGACCACCATTTTCAACTCGGTCATTTCCTCAATAGCATATCCGGGGCCCTCCTTGCCCATGCCGCTGTCCTTCAGCCCCCCGTAGGGCATAAGGTCGGCGCGCCACTGAGGATGGGAGTTGATGTGCAGATTGCCGGACTGCACTTCCCTGGCAAATCGCATGGCCCAGTCCACGTTCTGGGTGAAGATGCCGGCAGACAGACCGAACCGGCTGTCGTTGGCCATGGAAATGGCCTCGTCAATGTCCTCGAAAGCGCTGACTGCCACCGCGGGCCCAAACAGTTCCTCGCGGCTGATTCGCATGTCGGGCTGAACATCGGCCACCACGGTGGGGGCGTGGATGGTGCCCTCCTGGTCGCCGCCGGCGACTACCCGGGCGCCCTGCTCCACGGCCTCGTCAATCCAGCGGCGGACCCTTACCGCGTCGTTCTCACGGATCATTGGGCCCATCTTGATGGACTCGTCCAGGGGATTGCCGGTGGCAAAGGCGTCCGTGGGGACCTTGATAGCGTCCAGGAAGTCGGCGTAAATGCGACGGTCCGCCAGCACCCGCTGGGTGGAAATGCAGACCTGGCCGGCGTTAGCAAAGCCGCTCGCCACCGTGGCCGCGGCAACCTTCTCGATATCGGCGTCGGACATGATGATCAGGGGACTGTTGGAACCCAGTTCCATGGTCACCTTCTTGATGCCGGCATTTCGGCAGATGCGATCGCCCACTTCCATGCTGCCGGTAAAAGTAATCTTGCGGACCCGGGGATCGCCGGTGATTGCGTCGCCAATTTCGCCGCCGGAACCGGTTACGCACTGGATCGCTTCGGGGGGCAGGCCCGCCTCCAGCAGGATTTCCACCAGCTTGAGCGCGGAAAGGGGAGTGTCTCCCGCTGGCTTCAGTACCACAGCGTTGCCGGCAGCCAGGGCCGGCCCTACCTTGTGGCACACCAGATTCAGGGGGAAGTTGAATGGTGCGATTGCGGCCACCACGCCCACGGGGACGCGGATGGTAAACCCGAACTGGCTGGTAGCGCCTGGGGCGGCGTCCAGGGGCACCGTTTCCCCGTGGAGACGCTTGCCCTCCTCGGCGGATCCGGTGATGGTCTGGACGGCGCGCAGCACCTCTCCGCGGCCTTCGGCAATCACCTTTCCTTCTTCCATAGTGATGGTTCGTCCCAGGTCCTCCACCCGTTCGGCCATAATATCGGCGGTACGGCGGAGGATGGTGTACCGCTCAAAAGCGGGCAACTTGGCCATCACCTCGGCGCCCCGGACGGCGCTGGAAATGGCTTCGTTCACATCCGCGGCAGTGCCCCTGGGAACAGTGTCAATCACGGATTGGTCGAACGGGTTGTAGACCGGCATGGTCTCAGCCCTGTCCACCCAGTTCCCGTTTATGTACATCTTCATGGTCGTTTTCTCCTCGAAACTGCTATTGCTTCATAAGATTTGCGTCAGCTCTGCTCAAAGCTGGTGCCAATTGGGGGCTATATTAGCATATTTTGGGCTTCCAGATTCCCATGCTCCTTCCATTTAGATACAAATGCGTTAGATACAGATGCGGGACTGAGGCGCCTGAAAAGGTAGGAGCGTACCGCCGCTAAATGCGTAGGGGCGCACGGCCGTGCGCCCCGAATCCACTGGCAAAGGATGATGGAACCTTGCGCCTACCGCCCCAGGGCAGTGGAGCGTCCGATGTCGGTAACGGTGTAGTGGCCCGCTCGTCCAGGGATGCGCTCCAGCCAGCCGAATTTGCTTCGGGCGGCGTTACGCAGTGTCTGCACGAAATTGTGGGCCCGGGGCCAGCCAACAGTATCAAACAGTCGGCCCAGGGCTTCGGCATCCACTCCGTCCATGGACAGGTAACGGTTGGCGCCCTCCGCCGCCACCACCACCCGGCGCATGTCGCCCAGGGGGTTAGCCGCGCGACAGAAATCCACGAAGGCCCGCTCCGAAACCTCAGGCACAACGCTGGGCACCGCAGGACCGTTGTTTCTGCCCGCCCCGGAACCATTACTGGCCTCGACGCCGTTGCCCATACCTTCCAGTTGGGGCCAGGCTTCCTCGGGCTGCTCGCGCAGGGAAACATCCCAGTCGCTCATAACGGGCGCTGGCGGCTCCTCTGGCACGGGGGCCTCATCGGGGGCGGTCTCGCTGACCGGACTGATTGTTGGTTCCGCTTGCTGGACCGGTATCTGCTCCGCGGCTTCAGGAACGGGAGCATTGGTGGCCGGGGCAGGACTTTCTTCCGCCACGGTGCTTTGCGGAGCAGTGGATTCGACGCCTGGCACGGGTTGAACCGGTGCCGGCGCCACCGGAGCGGTAGGCTCGCGCACAACCACCGGTCCTGAACCTGACTCAGGCGCGGCTAATCCCGCAAGCAAGGCATGGGAAATGTCGGTCAGAACTATCCCCAGAATCCGGTCGATGACCACCTCATCCTCGGATTCCAGGTTAATCTGGGCGCTGTTCGGCAGTGTGATCGAAAGCCTAAGCATCGGTATAGTGGCCGGCGCAAGGAGATAATGTAGCCTTTATGTTAACGTCCGCCCCTCAGCTTATCAAGTTTGGGATGTCCGGCAACCTGTGAGAAGCGGCGGGAGAGGGTATTGGAAGCAAGGGAGAACCCTGTCCCCCACTGGAATTGGAAATCAGAGGGTCTGCTTGAGCCTGACTGCCAGGGACCGCGTAAGTCCCGGCACGGCGGCTATGTCGTCCACTGGGGCGTCCTTGATACCCTGGATGGATCCAAAGCGACGCAGCAGCATGCGCTTCCGTTTGGGCCCAATGCCGGTAACCATATCGATAGATGACTTGAGGCTGGACTTGCTGCGCAGGTTGCGGTGATAGGTAATGGCAAACCGGTGCGCCTCGTCCCTTATACGCTGCACCAGGTAAAGCCCCTGGGAACTGCGGGGCAATTCGATAGGCTCCGATGTGTGAGGGACGAACAGCCATTCATTTTCCTTGGCCAGCGCCGACAGCGGAATATCATCCAGGCCCAGTTCCAGCAACACCTCCAGGGCCGCAGACAGGTGTCCCTTGCCCCCGTCAATAATCACCAGGTCCGGTTCAATGCCCCATGCCGAAACACCCCCGCCGTCGGGTTCCTCGGAAATTTTCTCCCTCTCGGCCCTGGCTTCGGCCAGTCTCTTAAACCGGCGACGCAGCATTTCCTGCATACTGGCATAGTCGTCCACGCCGTCCACCGACTTTATCTGAAAGCGGCGATAGTGACCCGTCTTTGGCCGCCCATCCTGGAACACCACCATGCTGCCCACCAGGTTGCTGCCCTGCACATGGGAAATGTCGTAACACTCCATCCGCAGGGGTATGGCCGGCAGGCTCAGTTCCTCTTCCAGTTCCGACATGGCCTGGTGCAGGACGTCCGAGTTGTTCAGCCACTTTATGCGGTGCTGGGCCAGCCCCTGAACGGCGTTCTCCGCTACTACGTCCATCAACTTCTTCTGTTGCCCTCGCCTGGGACAAACAATCCGCACCCCGCCACTGCGCCGTTCGCGCAGCCAGTTCCTCACCAGGTCCTGGTCCTCCAGGGGGTGCTGGATGTACACCACCGGTGGTATCACCAGCGCCGTCTGGTAGAACTGTCGAACAAACTGCCCCATGATCACTTCCGGGGAATCGTCCTGGGTGCCCTCCATAAAGAAGTGGTCCCTGCCAATCAGCTTGCCTCTCCGTATGAAGAAAATCTCCACCCAGGTCTCGCTGGTCCCCTGGGCCAGGGCTATGAAGTCCATGTCCCCACCGGGGTTGGACTCCACCTTAACCTGCTGTTCCTCCGCCACCTGGTCAATACCCTTTATCTGGTCCCTCAGCGCCGCCGCCCGTTCAAATTCCAACTCATCCGCGGCGGCCTCCATCTTCTTTCTCAGCTCCCGTGTGACGGCTTCGGTGTTCCCCTCCATAAACATGATCACTTGCTGGATGACCTGGGCATATTCCTCTTCGGTGGCCAGGCCCGAGCAGGGGGCAACGCAGCGGTGAATATAGTACTCCAGGCAAGGGCGGGGGTCCCGACCCGTAATTGTCTTGGTACAGGACCGGTAGGGGAACAGCTTCTTGACCAGGTCCATTGTCTTTCGGACGCTGCTGGCCGTGGCAAATGGCCCGAAATACCGCGCTCCGTCGTTGGCAACCTGCCGTGTTATGTATACCCGGGGAAACTCTTCAGTCAGGTCAATTTTCAGGTAAGGGTATGTCTTGTCGTCCTTGAGACGGGCGTTGAAGTGGGGTCTGTAGCGCTTGATCAGTGTGTTTTCCAGGATCAGCGCCTCCGCCTCCGTGTCCGTTACGATGAACTCAAAGTCCGTCATTCTGGACATCAGCCTGCGGATCTTGGGGGGGTGGCCGCTGGTCGACCCGAAGTAGGAACGAAGGCGATTACGCAGGACGCTGGCTTTCCCCACGTACAACACCTCGTTGCGCGCGTCCTTCATTAAATAGACGCCGGGCTTCTCGGGAGTTACCCGCAAGCGATGTTCAAACTGGGCTAATGGCATAAGTCAAACAGGAACTGATGGAGTCCGAAAAGGAATTACCAGGGGTTGCCCTCCAGCCCTGAAGCCGGACGCTAAACGGCAAAGGACACGGCTATCAAAACCGCCAAAACTATTCCCGCAAGGATAAGAATGCGCCGCAATTCCCTGGCCAGGTGAGTATAGGCCATGGGTTGAGTGTTCCTGCTTTGGCTGGAGGAAGCCCCCGGTGAGCGCACTGTTACAGAGGCCGGCTGGGATTGCCCCTGCCCTGCATCGCCGCTGGGTACTGCGGTGGCAGTGGCGGCAGTAGCCGGCGCAGCTATGCTTGCCGTCGTTGAACCACCCTCTCGAACCGCCGCTGGTTCCCCATCTTCAGCAGCCGGACGGGCCTGACGCCTCCTGCGTCGGTTAAGCTGTGCCTGGCGTACCGCTACTCTTTTGCCTTTCGCTGGCATGGTGAAGCTCCTTTGGAATCAGGGTGCGATTGAACCCGGTCTCTTACCTAAGCGGCTCTGAACCCCGGTTCAATCGGTTTCACTTGCTAATGGCGGACGTTTAATACTTCACCCGCACTATATAACCCATTATGGCCTATGCAAGGCGGCTAACGCAAATAAAACGCCGGCGGTGAGTTGCCGCCGGCGCTATCTATAAATTACTTATTATGACTGTTCAGACGGCCCTGGGATGGCTCTTCTCGTATTCGTCCCTCAGGTGTTCCGATGTCAGATGAGTGTATACCTGGGTGGTGGATATGCTGGAGTGGCCCAGCAATTCCTGGACATGGCGCAGGGACGCTCCCTTCTGCAAAAGGTGAGTGGCGAAACTGTGCCGTAGGGTATGTGGCGTTATTTTCCGGTCAATGCCGGCCCGCTTGCTGTAAGTCTTGAGAATATTCCAAACCCACTGTCTGGTAAGCCGCTCCCCACGGTGGTTCACGAAGAGGGCCGCTTCCTCCTTGTTTTGACCCAGCAAGGACATACGGCTGGTGGAGAGGTAGTCCTGAAGTCCATCCAGCGCACGGTCGTGGGCATATACAATCCGCTCCTTGGAACCCTTTCCCCAGCAGCGAATGTACGATTCTTCGAAATCGACATCCTGCACATTCAGCGAGACCAACTCGCTAACCCGCAGTCCGGTGGCATATAGCAACTCCAGGATATTGGCGTCCCTCTGACCCTCGGCGGTTCCGGCTTTGTCGGCCTCCTTCAGCAGCCGGTCTACCTCCTCTTCGGTCAGGTACTTGGGCAGTGCCCGCCCTACTCGGGGCGAGCCCAGTGACTCGGTCGGCGGCTCCTCTATAACCCCGTTTTGGGCCAGGAAGGTGAAGAAAGATTTGATGGCCGCTACTTTGCGTGCCGTAGTAGTGTCCCGGTAGCCCTTGCGCCCCCTGAGGTCGGCTATATAGTCATTCAGCAGGTCCAGGTCCACCCTCTGCCACACGTCGTCGCTCTCACTGGCCGCGCCCATACGTTCCCGCAGGAAATCGGAAAACTGGCCCAGATCATTCCGATAGGCGTCAAGCGTGTGTTGCGAAAACCCCCTCTCCACCACCAGGTGTTGCAGAAAATCCTCAATCCCCTTTTGCATCAGGCTCGTCTCCCGTATCTATAACATTCACCTCGTGGGCGATGTTAGGTTGATGTCCCACCTCGTTGATGGGATGCCGGGATTCTAGCAAGATTACGTTAACCACCACCCTTTACGACCTGTGCGGATTATGGGTATTTCTGGACTGCCTGGGCATCGAAAACCCATTTTGAAGGAAAGCAAAACGTCGTGGTATGGTTATCATGTCAGGTTGAGACCAGCCCTTCAGGGAGTGCCTCAACCAGCAACATTGTTCCCCTTGTTGCGCCGGAGTGCCAATGCCAGCCCGAATCAGCATCCGAACATTTACACTGCAACGCCTCTCCGTCCTTAGAGTGGTGGCTGGCTGTTCGGCAGTTCTCCTGTTCACAATGGTCTGCCTGCTGTCCTCTGCTGGCTCGGTGCAAGCGTCGACAACAAGTGGGGAATCGACTCCGGTTCCTTTTGACATAGTCTTGGGCCATACGTTTTCCCTGCAGGGGCAAGTCGAACCAGCGCCTCCTAACCCGCTCATTTACCTGGACATCTGGCTTTTCGGAGGGTTGATTCTTCTGGTTGCCCTGATTGTTACCATTAAGTACCTGTGGAAAGCCTTCCAGCCCGACGACCGTGATCCCTCTGAAGGTTTGCAACCATGGGAACGCCCCGACTACGACGACGAAAAGTAGTGCCGTCAACCAATGGGGAAACAACGTTCCCTTCTCTCCACCACCCCTTTCCCTCTCAAGTTCCGTTCAGCCAGTACCACTTATCAGCCCGTTTTTTGTGTCCATGTCAATGGACCACCTTATTTCCCTAACCTGCCCCCCCTTGCCACTCCGCATAACACGTCTGCACCATAAGAACACTGACCATACGGGAAAAGGTCGCGGCATACCCCGCCCCGTCGTAATGGCGACCCTTGTGCCTGCCCGGGCCCCGGCGATCATACGTAGGGGCGGCCCTTGTGGCCGCCTTGCCCCAGGAGGTCAACGCTGCCGGAAACACAACCCCACTTGCCCAGAGGGCGAAAGGCCGGGGGCAAAAATGGCACAAAACGGCACAAAACGGCACACTTTTAAAAAAATCCCACCTTCGTGCCCCTTCGTGTCCCTTCGTGGATAAATAACAAAAGGAGCTACACCATGAGAACCCTCAGCGAAATCAGAAAAGAAATCCGGGCCCTCCAGCGCAAATACCACCGCCAACTCACCATCTACCGCATGCGCCGCGTCACCGAACAGGTCTACAACGACTACGCCCGCGCCGTCGGAGACCGGCAGGAACCACCCAAACCATTGGAGGTAATCCGCAAGATCGCCGACAAAGGATTCCGCCTCACCACCTGGATGCACCTGCACAACTACCTGGACAAAATCAGGGAGAAGGGAGACATCCCCGAACCCCGGCGCATGCTGCTGGCCTTGCTCCCCTGGGCGTGGGAGACAAAATACGACCGCCTGCTAATGCGGGAACTCCCCCCACCCAAGCCCAAACCCGACCTGTCCCTGCTCTGGGCCCGCTGGTTCGCCATGGCATAGGCGCCAATCAATGGCAAAACCCCCACCGTAGGGGCAGACCTATGTGTCTGCCCTGGTCCACCGGCGACCTTCGTAGGGGCGGCCCTTGTGGCCGCTTTGTTCCAGGGGGTCAACGCTACCGTATATACGACTCCCCCCTCGCCCTTTGGGTGAGGTCAACACCGGAACAAAATGGGCCAAAATGAGACAAAATGGGACGAAATAAAAAAATTCCTATCATCTTTAATCTTGGTGTTTCTTGCTGGATAACTAATGACCAGTCATCCTTGCCAGTGCGCGCTAGAGAGGTTAGAGTAATGACTGCGCGCCGGGATTAACGTCGCGGCCCGTACCGGTCTTTCCAACATCCGGACGTGATGCACATCCGATGTTCGAAAGGCTTTTTGCGGATAACATAGTTTTGATGTTGCTGAACCGGAATTATCCGGCCAACAAATTCAGGAGGTTCTCACGTGTACCAGACCATTAGCAAGGAAACCATGGAGGCGCTGGGGAAAATTGATACGCCCAGCATTTGCAACGCCATCGAGGGTTTTAATGTCCGGGGCAAGGAAGAAGGATTCATGCTGCCCGAAATCAAGGGCGTCTTCCGCAGCCTGCCTCCAGCCGTCGGTTACGCCGTGACCGGAGTTATCAGCGCCGTTCAGCCCGATGGCCGAAACGTTTCCCGCGAAGACTGGTGGGACCTGATTGTATCCGTTCCCGAGCCGCGGTTCATCGTCCTTCACGACATCGACAACCCTCCCCTGGGAGCTTACTGGGGCGAGGTACAGGGCAATATCCACAAGGCTCTGGGAGCGGTTGGCGTAGCCACCGACGGAACCGTGCGCGACATCGATGAGGTGGAGGCCCTGGGTTTCCAGTTCTTTGCCAAGGAAATTTCCGCTTCCCACGCCTACGTTCACCTGGTCGAAATCGGCATTCCCGTAACCATCGGCGGCCTGACCGTGAAGACCGGCGACCTGCTCCACGGCGACAAGCACGGCGTCACCAACATACCCTTCGAAATCGCCGAACAGGTTCCAGCCATGGTCGACACAATTGCCGACTATGAGCAGAAGACCATCGGCCTGTGCCAGTCCCCGGACTTCAGCTTGGAAGCCCTTAAGGAAGTTGCCAAGATCACCCGTCCTTATTAGCCATGAACTGTGGCCCGGTTTCACGGGATTTCCTTCCGGACGCCGGGCCACTGATGGTACCGATATGGGGAAAGAAGCAGCCCCGCGAAATGTTGAAAATAGTCCGGCCCTGCGTAAGAAATTTAGATTAACCCGGTTGGTTGGGAGTCCCGAATAACCTATGAAAGCGCTAATTACTTTCGCCCTGCTTGCTCTTGTGATTGCTCTGACCGCCTGCGAACTTCCGCAGGAGGAAGCCACTCCTACTCCCATACCCGACGTGATTCCGACACCCAGAATCGCCGATACACCCACGCCGGCTGTTCTCGGGACGCCTACGCCGGTAACAGTAGGCACTTCCGATGGCAGGTCCATTCGGCAGTATGCGCAACCGCCGGGGATGGAGATCGACCCCGAAGGCAACTATACAGCCGATATTCAGACCAATCAGGGCACTATTTCAGTGGAGCTTTATGCCGAAGACGCGCCGGTAACCGTCAACAATTTCGCCTTTCTGGCGCGGCAGGGTTTCTATGACGGCGTGGTTTTTCACCGGGTCATTCCCAACTTCATGATCCAGGGAGGCGATCCCACTGGTACCGGAACCTCTGGCCCTGGCTACCGCTTCCAGGATGAGATCGTAGCTTCCCTTGCCTTCGACAGCTCGGGAATCCTGGCCATGGCCAACGCCGGTCCCAATACCAACGGCAGCCAGTTCTTTATCACCGTTGCTCCCACTCCTCACCTGACGGGCCTGCACACCATTTTCGGTCGGGTCATATCAGGACAGGAAGTAGCCGACGCCATATCTGTTGCCCGCGCCGATCGCAACAATCGACCCTTGGAAGAAGTGGTTATCCAGCACATTGAAATAAAAGAGGGCAGCTAGTAGTCCCGCAGGTAACGGAGCGCCAACGTGACCTTCCAGAACCTTATCTACGAAAAGAAAGACGCCATCGGTTACCTGACCCTCAATCGGCCAGACCGGCTCAACGCCTTGAACGCTGCCTTGCTGGCCGAATTTCGGGAAGCCCTGGATGTGGTGGAGGAAGATCCCGACATTCGCGTTGTCATCCTGACCGGTGCCGGGCGGGCCTTTTCCGCAGGCTTTGACATCAACCGGGAACCTGGAGAATCAGACCCCCAGGATATGCAGCCCGACGAGTGGCGCGCGCACCTGAAGGGCCACATCGACACCTTCATGAAGGTCTGGAACCTGGGCAAACCGGTGATCGCCGCCGTCAACGGCTACGCGCTGGCCGGCGCCTGCGAGTTGGTACAGGTCTGCGACGTCAAGATAGCGTCGGACCGCGCCATTATGGGCGAACCGGAAATACGAGCCGGCGTCGGCCCTCCGCTCCTGATAACACCCTTCAGCGTCAACCTGGCCACGGCAAAGGAAATGCTGCTGACCGGGGACACCATTGACGCCCACGAAGCAGCCCGCGTCGGCTTGGTAAGCCGGGTGGTCCCCCACGATGAACTGATGGACGAATGCGAGAAGGTCGCCCGAAAGATATGTCTCATATCCGAGGTGGGCGTTAAGATGACCAAGATCGCGGTCAACCGGGCGCTTGAGGGCATGGGCTTGCTTTCAGCCATCCAGCACAACCTGGAACTCATGACCCACTTCGACACCAGCGTCACACCTGAACAGGAAGAGTTCAACGCCATCCGCAGGGAAAGCGGCCTGCGCGCGGCCATGGACTGGCGGGACGCCAGGTTCCGGGATCTGGGATAACCGGGGCAGCCGGATTAGTCTCTTCCTTTTCCTACCCCAGTAACGAAATAAACACGCCCGCCACCACCGCCGAGCCGATCACCCCCGCCACATTGGGGCCCATGGCATGTGGCAGCAGGTAGTTGCCCGGGTTGGCTTGCTGGCCCAGGTTGTGTGCCGTCCGCGCCGCCATTGGCACCGCCGAAACCCCCGCCGACCCGATCAGGGGGTTCACCTTATCCTTAACGAACAAGTTCATTACCTTGGCAAACAGCAGGCCCCCAATGGTACCGCAGGAGAAGGCCACTATGCCAAGGGCAAGAATGGCCAGCGTCTTTAGGTCAAACACCCGCTCCGCCGTTAGTTCCGCTCCTATAGTGGTCATCAGGAATATGGTGGCGATGTTAAGTACTTCGTTGGAGGCCGCATTGCTCAGCCTGGGCACCACTCCGCTCTCCCTGAATATGTTGCCTACCATGAACATGGCAATGAGGGGCGCAGACTCCGGAACGAACAGGATGATTATCAGCATGGCCCCTGTGGGGAAGATCAGCTTCTCAGTCCTGGATACTTCCCTGGGCGTCTTCATTTCAATGCGCCGCTCCCGCTGAGTGGTCAGGAGACGCATCAGGGGCGGCTGAACGAAGACTACGCTTGCCATGTAGGAATAGGCCACCACCGCGGTAATGCCCAGCAAGTCCGGCGCCAGCTTGGCCGATGCAAAGATGGTAGTGGGCCCGTCGGCCCCGCCAATAATGCCTATGGCGCCCGCTTCTTCCAGGGTGAAAAGGTCCGGCGATGTGAATACCCCCAGTCCCAGGGCCGACCAGAATGCCACAAATATGCCTAGTTGTGCCGCCGCTCCCAACAGCAGTGTCTTGGGGTTGGCAATGATGGGCCCGAAGTCCGTCAGCGCTCCCAGTCCGAGGAAAATCAACGGTGGCAATATGTTCCACGATGACAAGGTAAAATGGAAGATAAGCCCAAACAAACCGGAAGACTGCAATTCCCCGGAGGGATCAAAGTCTATTAGGCCCGTTTCAGGCAAATTGCCAAGAATAATGCCCAGGCCTATGGGCAAAAGCACGTAAGGTTCCATGCCTTTGGCAATGGCCAACAACATAAACGCTCCCCCCAACAAGAACAGGAGAGCGTTACCCCAGCTAAGGTGTGCGAATCCGGATTCTAGGAGAAACTCCATAAACGCCTAAAGTATGAGAATACGCCTTGGAAGTAAATATCAGAACGGGCGCCTGCCTACCGTTCTCTTTCTCTGAGTCTGCGGGCATCGAAGGCCACCATGCGCCCCTGCTCCCGCCAACCGTTGCTGTGTGTACTGGAGTTTCCTGTACTTGACCCTGAAGTTTCCGCCTGCTCCCGACGGTAAGCTTCCACGGCAACAGCTACGGCTGTTCCAATCACGGCCGCTAACTCGGGGTCCATTCCGGCCTGCTCAGATTCAGGGTCGGTGTCTGTCCTTGGCGAAGTGAATGCAGTTTGCGCTTGTTCGGCCCTGGCCTGCACCCTTCGTAGCCGCCAGTCCCCCCAGCGACCGATAAGGGCGGTAAAGATTACCATAGTGCCCAGCACCAGGAACGCGGCGCCAACACCGGAGTAAGTAAGGAAAAATGCCCGGTTTAGGTCAAATTCAATCACTGGAAATGTCTCTTCCCGGAGCCACGGGTTAGTATCTGGAACAATCGCTATACCGGTGGAACCCGGAGACTATCAGATGAGGGTTTTTCTAGTTGGCCAAAAACCCTGTGGATTATACCATCACACTTCAACTCCATCCGTGGCCGGCTCTCGCCGGCGCGACGCAACATCGGCCCATTCACTTCGTTTACTACCATTGGCCATGGGTCTATATTGAGACTGAAACCTATAAAGGGAGGATTTTTGATGTCGCAGAAAGAACAACGCCTGGAGGAAATGGGACTCAAACTGCCTGACCCTCCCGATCCGGCCGGAAATTACCTGCCCTGTAACTGGAGCGGTAACCAACTCTGGCTGGCGGGAGTCGGTTCCCGTTCGGGCGACGGAACCCGTATTTCCGGCAAGCTGGGCAACGACCTTACCTTGGAGGAGGGCTACCAGGCTGCCCGCTGTTGTGCCCTCAACCTGTTGTCAAGGATCAAGGCAGAGACCGGCGACCTGGACCGGGTTAGCCGCATTATCAAAGTCGTAGGATTCATCAACAGCGATCCCTCCTTCGGGGGCCAGGCTCAGGTACTCGACGGTGCCTCTGACCTGTTTGTTGACCTGTACGGGGAAGCCGGCAAACACGCCCGTTCTGCACCCGGCATGGCCGCATTGCCGGGCAACATCGCGGTCATCGTGGAATGCGTAGTCGAAATAAAGGAGCCGGACTAATGATCCGGCTCTCATCGACTTGCGGACGTTCTTGAGAAGGCAAGGGTGACCTTAGCCCCCTCGCTGCACTTCAATGTCGGACAACTTCTCCACGAAGTGGAGGATCGCCGAGTGGTCCAGTTCCTGGTCACCATCATTCACCAGGGATCCCAGCATTTGCTGTACCAGTGCCGTCGCCGGCAGGGGCACGTTAAGTTCCTGGGCGGCTTGCAGCACGTTTCGCAGGTCCTTCTGGTGTAGCCTGATACGGAAGCCAGCCCGGAAATTGCGGTCCAGCATCATGGGTGCCTTGGCTTCCATCACCGCGCTGCCGGCCAGCCCGCCCCGAATGGCCTGGAAAACCCGCTCCGGGTCAACGCCGGCTTTCTGGGCCAGCACCAGCGCCTCACTAAGGGCTTCGATGTTGAGAGCGACGATGATCTGGTTTGCCAGTTTGGTAGTGTTGCCGGCCCCTATATCGCCCGTAAGGTTGATTGTCCCACCCATGATGTCGAATAGGTCAACACATTGGTCATAAATCTCCTGTTTGCCGCCGACCATAATGGCCAGGGTGCCATTTATGGCCCCGGGTTCGCCCCCGCTTACGGGTGCGTCCAGCATCTCCACCCCCTTAAGGATGCATTCCGCCGCTATCTTCTGCGACATAATCGGGGAAATGGAGCTCATATCAATTACGATGGAACCGGGTTTGGCGCCTTCCAATACACCATCGGGACCCAGAATGGCCCGCTCCGAATCGGCGGAATCGGGCAACATGGTGATAATCTTGTTGGTGACGGCAGCCACTTCCCGACTTGAAGATGCCGGTGTGGCGCCCTCAGTAGCAAGTTCTTCCACAGGTTCGCCCATGATGTCGTAGACCGTCAGTTCATATCCCGCCTGCATCAAATTGCGGGCCATGGGTTTGCCCATGATACCGAGGCCAATAAATCCTATCTGTTCAGCCATAATTCTCTCCCTTTAGCGGTCGTAAGCGTCAAGAACGACCCTTGAATGCCAGTTGCAACTCTACCACAATGGCCGGATGCCAGACCAGATTCGAGAACCTTACATGGTCTCTCTCAAACTCCTTCGAAGTCCACTTGAAGGAACCCTTCAAGTATTGATCTGATCCGGGTTGCTGTCATTTTCCCGTTGTTTATAGCATTCCCAAGGCGTATCATATTCGGCGACCAAAAGGGGAGTGTGGAAAGAATGGCCGAGTCGCGCAGAGCTCTTGTAACCGGTGGGGCGGGATTCATTGGTTCGCACCTGGTTGACCGGTTGATATCCGAAGGGTATCGGGTAGCAATTGTCGACGACCTGACTGCTGGAAAAATTCAGAACCTTAATCCAGCGGCGATTTTTTACCACGTCAATATCACCCACACAGGGGTGGAAGAGATTTTAGTCCGGGAGCAACCGGACCTGATCTTTCACCTTGCGGCCCGGGTAAGTGTAACCAGTTCGGCGCAGAACCCAGTCGACAACGCCGAGGTCAATATTGTAGGTACCCTGAAGCTACTGGAAGCGGCGCGGAAGATCGGCCTGGAAAAGATTATCTTCGCTTCCACTGGGGGGGCCATCTACGGGGACCCCGAAGAGAATCCGTGCGACGAAAAAACGCCAATCGAACCTGTTTCCCCTTACGGACTATCGAAGCATGTGGGGGAGCAATACATTGACCTGTTCCACAGGCTATACCGGTTGAATTACACTAACCTGCGGTATGGGAATGTTTACGGGCCCAGGCAGGATGCTTTTGGGGAAGCGGGAGTAATTCCCATCTTCATTCAGGCGATGTTGAACGGTGAGCGACCGCGCATTTATGGCGACGGCGACCAGGAAAGGGACTTTATCTACGTTGATGACGTCGTCGAAGCCAATATTAAGGCCATACACGGCGGACACAGTCGCACCATGAACATCGGCACAGGCATTGGAACCAGCGTCAACCGCCTTTACGAAATATTGAAGGAGAACCTGGACTTTCACCACGATGCCGAGCCGCGCCCCCGCCGGCACGGCGACGTGCATAAGATTTTTCTGGACTGCAGGGAGGCGTTGGAGCATCTGGGTTGGTCGCCGAGCACCTCACTGGAAGAGGGATTGCGCAAGACTGTAGAATATTACAGTGGTGAGGTAGTTCCGAGCAGGCGATCTGCCTGAAAGGAAGCTGTTACGTCAAAAGGCACATCGGACTGCCTTAGTTTTGATTAGGTTGGAGGATTGCACGATAGATGGAAGCTGAGTATGACGCGATAATCCTGGGAGCGGGGGCCGCCGGACTGGCTGCTGGTCTTTACTCTACCAGGGCCATGATGAAGACCCTTATCCTGGAGTCGCTGGGGCCCGGCGGTCAATTGCTAATAACCGATGAAATTGAGAACTACCCCGGATTTCCCAAGGGTGTCAAGGGCCAGGAACTGGCCATGATGATGGAAGAGCAGACCACCCGGTTCGGCGCCACAATCGAGTACGACGAGGTCGAAGCAGTAGAAGACCTGGACAAGCCGGTCAAAGTGATCAAGACCTACGGTAAAGAATACTCTGGCAAGAGCATTATCATAGCTACTGGTGGCTCACACAACAAGTTGGGTGTAACTGGCGAGGACGAATTTTCCGGCAGAGGAGTTTCTTACTGCGCCGTATGCGACGGAAATTTCTTTCGGAACCAGGATGTAGTGGTAGTCGGTGGTGGCGACGCTGCCATGGACGAAAGCTATTACCTGAGCGGGATAGTCAATTCGGTGACCATTATCCACCGTCGGGATGAGTTGAGGGCGGCGCCCATTCTTCAGGAAAGGGCCTTCGCGAGTCCCAAGTACAAGTGGCTCTGGAGCCATGTGGTGGAGGAGTTTACCGGCAACGAGGCCTTGGAACATGCCAGGGTAAAGGACTTGAAAACTGGCGAAGTCTACAATTATCCCACTGCCGCCGCCTTCATTTACGTTGGTTTCCATCCCAATACCGAGTATTTGAAGGGCCAATTGGACATGGACCCCCTCGGACACATTTTCACCGACCTCCACATGCGCACCAAGCTGCCCGGAGTTTATGCCTGTGGCGACGCCAGGGCTGAATCCACCCGGCAGTTGGGCGCTGCCGTTGGTGATGGGATCACCGCGGCTTTGGCGGCCTACCACGATCTTGTCGGCTGAGATCTGACTTTGTTGGATAAGGACGGGGATGAGCAGTCGCTGCTCATCCCCGCAGTTTTAGGTGGAATACGTGGCCCTTGGCCCGGTACTGTTTGCCCCCTTACGCTGATGATTCCCTTGCCTTATAACCTTCCCTGATCTTTTCCCTCCCCCTAGTCCGCGAGAACCCTGGATACTTCTTGCCCCAGAAGCACCACGCTCCCGGTGATAATTACGCCGATGGCAACGTAACGAAACACTGCAGTATCCATTCGTCGAGCCAGAAAAGCCCCAACTCCGAATCCCACGGCCAGGGAGGGAATCAGAAGGGCAATATTGACCAGGGTGTCACGATCGACCAATCCGGTGGCCGCGTAGAGTGCAAACGCAACTACATAGGCACAAAGAAAATAGAAGGCCAGGGCAGCCCGCATCTGTTCCCGTTCCCAGTTCTGGGCAATTACGTATGCAGCCGCCAGCGGGCCGCCTATGCTAAGCGTTGTAATCGAAAGGGAGGTCAGGAAACCTACCAGCAGGCCGGATCCTCGACGCTTTGCCATAGGCAACTGTATGTTGAGCAGGTTTAGCACTCCCAGGCAAAGAATGGCTGCGCCAATGATTATCCGCAGGGCAGTAGGGTTTGCTGAATCCAGAACCAATACTCCAAGAGGCACTGCCAGGACACCGCCCACGGCCATTCCCCTTAGGCGATTGAACTGCAAGTGGCGCCAAGTAGTGATTAAAACAAAGAACAGCAGTATGGGGATAATAGCATTTACGGTAACTATGGCTGATTTGGGGTCCAGAAACAGCAATAGTACCGGTGCCACGACCAGCCCCATGCCGAAGCTGACCGTGCCCATTATGGTGGCGCCCACGACCACGGCTAGCAGGGCAATCAACAACTCCAGCCCTGTCAGCACAAGAGCCCCAATGGTTCCTGTGCCAGGCAGCGGGGACAGAGGTTGTCAGCGGAGTCCGGCGCGCGCCGGCAGCCTAGGGCTTCCAGAAGTCCAGCAGGTACTCGAAGGTAGTGCCCATGGTGATGTAATTGGACGGCCAACCGAAAATGCCCACCCGGTTTACAATGTTGGTGCGGTCCCAAATTATCGTGTTTCTCAGTTCATAGCCCACAGACCGCAACGCCTCGACAACTGCAGTGTGGATGGTAATGCGTCGATTATCCAACCACATGTCTGGGACGTCAATCACACAATGGCCCCTCTCTTTTAGGACGGGAAAGAGACTGCCGTAGATTCCAGCCATAGCTTCCTGGTAGTCATCCAGGTCAAGAGTGCCCAGGTCCCTGGCGTCCTGGCTGTACTGCTCCGTCTTGAGGTATTGCTCATTCTTGCGTGCCGTACCGCGCCGGCTCTTGTTGAGTCTGGGCCGGTTCAGTAAGTTTGCGTATGGAGGGGAAGTCAGGATAAGGCTCACCGACCCTGGTTCCAAGTACTCTTGGATGTTCCGCGCGTCGGAACTGAAGGCAACCTGTGTCGTATTCGCCGGCTCAGGTGAATCTGTCAACCTTTGCCGGCAGAGGCTGACATACTCCTGTTTCAAGTCGAACCCGACTGCATTGCGATTGAGGTCCCGAGCGGCAACCAAGGTAGTGCCGCTGCCCACGAATGGGTCCAGCACCAGTTCTCCTTCGTGGGAGAACAAGGAAATGCATTTGGCAGCCAGAGCGATGGGAAAAGTTGCCGGATGTGCATTCTTGTCCCGAATGTCTCTAGACTCGTAATAGAACTGCCAGACTCCCAACTGGGACTTAATCCACTCCTTTGCGGTCATGCAGTTAATGTGATTCGGGGGACAGTCGCATAGTCTGTCGTTGCCCAGTCGTACTGCAGTGGTCTCCCGTTCAATCAATAAAGTCATTAATCCTCACCACCCTTCACACTCCCGTTTTCTTTATTCCACCGGCTTTAGTTCAACTCCTGAACAGGCCCAGTTCGGAGGCCACCTGAAGAGCCCGCTCCACATGGAGTACGGGCGGCCCGTTCCGCTGGACCGAAATTTCAACACTCTGTCGAGGTGCAACCGTAAACGCCCGCTCACCGTCCAGGGCAACGGCGCAATGCCTGGACTCCACGGCCAACCGCTCCCCTTCTGCCAAACGTTCCCAACCGGCTATTGCGACTTCAGAGACCATCCCAGGAGCGATGGGCGCTAGAACCGACGTCCGGTCAGATGTCATCGCACTGTTATCGCGCGTCATTTTTGCATTATCTTCGCCTCTTTCTTGCCCGCCCGTCTTCGCAAGAACGTAACGAAGGGCTCCGGCATCATTCATTGACAGTCGTTGCAGTCTTGCGCCTACTGAAGAAAGACCAATAGAAGCGGGTTCCGCCCGGGTAAGAAAGACTTCATAGAGTGTGGACATGTCCCAAATGGCCCTTGTTGCGACGTACCGTTCCCTGGATAAGGCTACATCCACAAGGGCCAAGTCTCGATACTCGCCGTCTACGTAAACCGCAAGGGTCTTGCTGATGGTTGACACTAACTCCGCCTGAAGTCTTCCCTCGGCCACCAACCCGGCAGCCAGACCCGCCAGGGTTCCTTCCACCATCTGGGGAAAGACATTGTTGGTTCCTGTGGAAATGGGAACGAGGGGAATAGTGTTACATCCGCAGGCGACGGCGCGATTGGTACCGTCACCTCCCAGAGTTACAAGGCAATCGACGCCTTCCAGTGCCATTTGTGCCGCTGCCCGAATAGTGTCACCCTCGGTATAGTGGGTGGGCATTTCCAGCATTGACATTTCAATGTTCAGGTGGGAATCGTCGCGGGCCCTTTCGCAAAGGTGGGAGCTGTCGGGCATGGCGACGACCTGTTCAATTCCTACCGCCTGCAGGCCGATCAATACCCTCCGGACTATGTTGACCTTCTCCCAATCCGGGATAACCCTTCCCTGCGCCACCAGCCGGCGAATATCTTTGCTGGCTGCCGGATTGGCAATGATACCCACTTTGGCCAAGTACGTTGTCCCTCCCAGCGGAAGAGTCCATGACTTGCCGCTGGCTTGCCTTTGCTATAATCACCCCGATTGTAGAGAGTCTTAGGGATTGATGTCCCTTTAAGTATTGTTCAAGTATTGACCAAAAGTGGGGGTTATCCCAAGGCGGCAAAAGGAGAAGGAAGTATGGAGCATGAACTCGCCTTCAAGACGGCTGTGGAGTTGAGAGGTTTAATCGACTCCAAGGAGGTTTCCTGCGTTGAACTTACGGAGATGTTCCTTCAAAGGATTGAAGAACTTAATCCGGTCCTCAATGCTTACCTGGCGATCTGCCCCGACGAGGCCATTGCTGCAGCACACCGGGCCCAGGAAGTGATACAAGGTGGGGAGCAGGTGGGCCCTCTGCATGGCATTCCCATTTCCGTCAAAGACCTGGAACTGACCAGTGGGATTACTACAACCCTTGGTTCTGCAATTTTCCGCGACAGGGTTCCTGACTTGGACTCAGTCGTGGTCGAGCGTGTGAAAGCGGCGGGAGCAATCATCCTGGGCAAGACGAACACGCCAGAGTTCGGACTGTCGGGCACTACCGAAAACAGACTGGGTGACACATGCCGTAACCCGTGGGACCCGAGCCGCACTCCGGGAGGTTCCAGCGGGGGCGCCGCTGCGGCCCTGGCTGCTGGTCTATGCACGCTGGCCACGGGAAGCGATGGGGGTGGGTCAATACGCATACCGGCCAGTTTTACCGGCGTGTTTGGAATCAAGCCAACTCAGGGACGAGTGCCGCGTTACGGAGGCTATGGCTACCCCGCCGCCAACCACTTTTCCCAGTCGGGCCCTATGTCAAGGGCAGTGGCTGATACGGCGTTGCTGCTACAGGTTCTTGCGGGACCGGACGCTCGGGACCCTGTATCTATTCGCGAAGCCTCTCCCGACTTCTCGGCCCAACTTGACCAGGGGTTGGAGGGCTGGCGGATCGCCTGGAGTCCGGACCTGGGGTATGCCGGGGTTGACCCGGAAGTAATAAGGGTAACTGAAATTGCAGCCCGGTTATTCGAGGAACTGGGGGCAGTGATTGAAGCCCCTGACCTCGGAATTGAAGACCCCTTTCAAGCCTTTTGGGACGTTTTTTCCACCGCATCCTACACCTCTTACGGACACCTACTGGACGGACAAAGAGAGGAATTTACCTACTATGGTCTCCGCGCTTTCGAGCATGGATCGGAGGTAACGGGGGCTGACCTGTCCCGTGCCTTGCTGCGAGTGGACCAGCTCCGGCGGCAAATGGAGACGTTTTTTGACGACTATGACCTACTGTTGACCCCCACAATGGCGGTCCCGGCGTTTCCAATCGACGAGCGGCCAACGGTTATTGGTGGCAAGGAGGTTGACCCCTTCTGGGGTTACCTTCCCTTTACCTTTCCGATCAATATGACGGGCCAAACGGCAGCCAGTGTGCCTTGCGGGTCCTCAGAAGCCCCGGCCAGCGCCGGAATGCCCATCGGCCTGCATCTAGTGGGACCTCGGGGAGCCGAAGCCAGGGTATTGCAGGCTTGCGCCGCCTTTGAGAAAGCCCGGCCCTGGGCTGACAAGCGCCCACCAGTATCCTGAAACTCAGCCAGGAAACTGCAGAGTGAAAGAGTTGCCGCCCGCCAAAGTCTTCCGGTGGGCGGCAACTCTCTCAATTGTCATATATTAGTTGTTGCTCATTATAACGGAATCCAATTAAAGTGCCTCGGGTCACAAAGTTGACGTTTGCGTTTCGACGTGCTACAAGGAATAAATGTGTGCGAAAGTGCATACATAGTATTTCAATGTACCAGGTGAGCCGATGTACTCAACGATTGGATGTTTTTGCTGTTCCATTTTGCTTCTGATGGTGTCAGCAGCTACGATTAGCTTCCCGCAAACAGGTTTCAGCCCTGCAGAGGCCAGCGGAATCCATGCTGGGTTACCCGGCAAAGCGATGATACTCACAGCTACAGCGCGCCAGGCATTGCAGGAATCGGAGAAAGCCTTTCCATCCGACAGCGCCGGATTCTCTGCCTATTACAGGCTGGAGGAAGACGGTTCATACAGTCTGAACAAGGGTACCGTAGACGACCACATATTCAGTCCTGTAGAACCCGGAGACACGACGCTGCGGACCGCTCCCGCCACGCTGGTGGAAGTTGGTGCGAATTACACCGTAGCAACGTTGACTCTTGAGAATATAGACTCGCTGGTTTCAACGGTAAACCTCTATTATGACGACGAAGGATGGATAGTGGCCTATTTGCCCAGCGGCGATGCCTCCGCTTTGATCTGGCAGGCAAAAGATATAGACGTAGAGAACCCTGACGTGGAAGATATTGGCGACACAATCCTGCTGCAGGCCATAAACATTGTGGTTGAAGAGGCCCTGGACAAAACTGCCATTGAAGGCGATGACTCAGACTTGGGCCATTACCACTGGCAATTCCCCGACGCCGATAACTTCCTGATGATGGCAGTGACAAGACAGGACCAGGGAGATTATCCAGTACAGTTTGCAGTGCCCCAGAGCCTGACCCTATCAGAAATATCCACCAGCCTCTGGGTCTCGCAGGGCCCAAATCCACAGGCGCCTTGCGCCAAGGTAACACTGGACGTTTCGGACCTGATCGCCGAGCAGTGCTCCAAAGGAATCTACAGTGCAACCGTCAACCTAACGAATTTGGCTGACACCACCGGCCACACGTGGAATCTGATACATTCTGAACGAGACGAAGGTGGCAGCGGAGCCTTGATGGTAATCATCTACGGTTCGTCCAGCTAGACTGTCACTAACCCCGAGGACCAATCTTGCGAACCCTATTGTTTGTTGCGGCCTTCTTGCCCTGCATTTTTGGGCTGCTGGTATCGGTGGCCCTGGCATCACAAGTCTATAATTCCACCTCCGTCAAAGAACCGGCTCCGCAAGGGGCCAACAAGGATGCCGCGGTAACCTCCATTGTCCAGGACGGTCCTCCCTTTGTGAACGAGGGTAGTACCGTCATTATTAACATCGGTGTTTCCAACAACGGGACTGAACAGGCAACCTTCACTGTCAGCCTACGGGATGACACGGGGAATGAATTAATCGGTTCTCTGGAGGTAACCCTGGCAGCCGCCGGTTCCACCACCATCAGCATTGGCTGGGATACTGAGGGAGCCACTGGCGGACCGCCGCCGCCTGGTCCACCAACTCCCGGGACGATTCATGCTTTGACGGCCTTCGCTAACCTCGCCGGTGATACCGTGGAGAGCAACAATTCAATGAGCCTGCTTCCGGGCATCTGGGTGATCGCCGCTCCCGAACCTTCGGGGATTACGTTCCCTGACAGTTACAAGGAGCCTGAGGCCAGAACAAGCAGCGGGCTGGGTCCGGATACACCCTCCCTGCATACGGTAGCGGAAGCTCTTGCCGAGACCTATGTTGGCCCAGTATCTGGCCAGCAAGACATTGCCTTTTCCGATCCCTCCATCGCGACGGCTCCAAAGACTCTCGCCAACATTTACAGCAGCGAGGTGAAATCGGACAAGGGTTTTTCCTTCGCCAAACCCGAAATCAATACCGTCGTGGAGTCGTTGTCGACGATAAGTTCAGACGGGCTCGATAACAGGCTGGATATGACAATTAACGCTCCAGCAATAGGTACTTCAGCCACTCCACTAAGCACCATATTCCTTTATCGGAGCAAGCCCGGGGACGTCATCCTAGCCTCAGATCCCATGATGACTACCAAGGCAGATGCCCTGGCGCAGATATTTACCGCTTCCATTAGTTCGAAAGAGGTTGTCGGGCTCACAAAACCTGGCATTGACACGGGTACCGGCGCGGCAGACCGCATAGTTTCTGATATAAGCCAGGCCGACCTGATGAAAGTTCTTGCGGAACCCGAAGTAGATACTGGCAAGGGTCCGCTGTTGGCTGTTTTCGATAGTCCAACCGATGCCGATGCGGGAGGAGTCCTGACTATGGGACGCTTCGAGACGGCAACCGCAGAGCTGGACGATATCTTTCGAACCAGGGTGCAGGCGAGCCAGCTTCACCAAGGAACGGAACCGGAGTTTGCAATACAGTCAGAGTCCGTGGAGCCTCCTCAGCCGAATCCCGTAGAAGGGATCGGTGATCCGGACCCGCCGATTGTTGGCTTGACAGAGGCGGCGACAATCCGAGGGCGCATCAAGCTACAGGGAAGGATCAGCAGTCTGGGAAGCTATGTCGAAATCGGCAGCGCGGTCACCTTTGCGGACCGGCAGGGTTATTTCCAGATTCAGCGACAGGCGGGGAGCTTTGACCTGACTGTCATGGCTCCAGGCTACCTGTCCCGTGTGATCGATCGCATCAATCTGGAACCAGGCGATGTGTTTGTGGTTCCGGTAGTGACTCTGCCGTTTGGAGATGTTGACGGTGATGGCGCCATTGACATCTATGACTTAACTGTAGCTGCGAGGAACTACGGAAGGACCGCTCCGGGGGTCTGGTTCCGCTGACACTTTGCTCGGCTTTACGCTATGGCGTCTCTAAGGACTTCCACCAGGTGGCGGGCGGGACGGCCGGTGCCGTGCTCGACCTGCTGGCGGCAGGAGACGCCCATAACCGCGACCTCCCACTCGGGACCGCGCTCGCGGATGGTGGGGAACAAGACCTGCTCGCCAATGGCCATTGAAATGTCGTAGTGTTCCTCCTCAAACCCGAAGGAGCCGGCCATGCCGCAACAGCCGGAGTTGATCAATTCAACCTGGTAGCCAGGGGGCAGGCGCAAGGCGGCCAGGGAAGGAGCGGTCCCTACCAGGGACTTTTCGTGGCAGTGGCCGTGGAACAACACCTTTTTCTCAAGGTCCTTGAATTGAAGGTCCAACTCCCCTTGCTCGGCCAGCATGGCCAGGAACTCATCGATCAGGTAGCTGTGTTCCGCCACCTTTACCGCCCGCTGGTCATGGCAGAACTCCGGATATTCGTCCCGGAAGGTGAGCAGGCAGCTGGGTTCGCAGCCGATTATGGGTACACCCTGGTCGGCAAAGGGATAAAGGCGATCCACGTTGTACCGGGCATGGGAAGCGGCTTCGTCAAGCATACCCTTTGAAATCATGGGGCGGCCGCAGCATTCGGCGTTGGTCAACTGCACCCGATACCCGGCAGCCTCCAGCAATTCAACCGCGGCAATGCCAATTTCCGGGTAGTTGTAGTTCATGAAAGTGTCGTTGAACAGGGCAACGGTGCCCTTGGGCGTGCCCTTGACCCTGGCGGTGTGCCGGTAGTTGAACCACTGAGTAAGGGTGGTGGTGGCCAACTTCGGCAATTCACGGTTGGGATGAACTCCCAGAATGGTCTTCGAGAGGAAGCGGCCCACCGGACTGCTGGCCCCCAAGTTAGCGAGGGGCGCGAACTTGCTACCCTTTCGGCTGTATCGGGCAATCTGGGCGAAGAACTTGTTGCGGAAGGGGCGCTTATTGGTCTTGTAGTAGTTGTCCAAGAACTCGTACTTGAGCTTGGCCATGTCCACACCCGATTCGCACTCGGACTTGCAGGCCTTGCACTCGAGGCACAGGTCCATGGCTGCATAGAGGCGCTTGTCGGTAATGGTGCCTTCGGGGAGTTTACCGGACAGGGCGGCCCGAAGCAGGTTGGCCCGGCCACGGGTGGAATGCTCCTCGTCCCGGGTTGCCATGAAGGAGGGGCACATGGTGCCCGTGAGCTTGCGGCAGGCGCCCATGCCGTTGCACATCTCCACGGCGCCGGCGTAGTTGGTGTCCATGGAGAAGTCCAGAGTGGGTATCAGGGAATCGGCATTGTATTCGGGGCCGTAGCGCAAGTTCTCGCGCATGGGCGGGCAGTCAATAATCTTGCCGGGGTTCATTATTCCCTGGGGGTCGAAAGTGCTCTTGAGGTCGCGAAAAGCCTGGTAAATCTCGGGGCCGAACATCTTCTCAGTCCAGACGCCCCGGACAATGCCGTCGCCGTGCTCGCCGCTCATGGAACCGCCGAACTCCTTGACCAGGTCGCTGATCTGCTCGCCGATGGAGATCATCTTCTCGACTCCCTCGGCGCTCTTCAGGCTGATCAGGGGGCGGATGTGGAGGCACCCGACGCTGGCATGGCCGTAGTACCCTGCGGTGGTGTTGTGGTTCCTGACCACTTCATCGAAGCGGCGAACGAAGTCGCCCATCCTTTCCGGGTCGACCGCGGGGTCCTCCACGAAGGGAATGGGCTTGGCGTCGCCGCGGATGCTCATCAGCAAGCCCAGACCGCCCTTGCGCACGTTCCAGACCATATCCTGGTCGGCGCGGGAGAGCATATTGACGCAGGCGTAGGCCAGCCGGCGGTGTTCCATATCCTGCTTGAGGTTCTCCATCTTGGAGGTCAATTCAGCCTCGGACTCGCCGTAAAATTCCACCAGCAGCATGGCCCCCGGGTCGCCCTGGACGAAGGCCAGGTTTCGGGACTGGCCCATAGACTCGCGGGAGCGATCCAGGACCATCTTATCCAGCACCTCAACGGAAGAGGGCTCATGCTTTAGAACTTCTACGGTAGCCTCGCTGGCTTCGAATATGTCACGGAAGTGCAGGACGGACAGGCAGGTCATCGTGGGCCTGGGCACAAGGTTCACCCTGGCCTCGGTAACGACGCAAAGGGTGCCCTCGGAGCCTACAACCATCTTGGTCAGGTTAACGGGTTCTTCGCCGAGGAAGGAGTCCAGGTTGTAGCCGCTGACGCGCCGCATGATTTTGGGATAGCGGGACTCGATTTCAGGCAGGTTGTCCTGGGCGATACGCAGGACGCCACGATAAATATCAGATTCCAGGCCGTCGCCCTGCAGCCGCACTTCCAGTTCATGGGGCTCCAAGGTCCGGAACTGGGCCTGGGTGGCGTCGGACAGAACCACGTCCACCTCCTGGATATGGTCGAGGGTCTTGCCATAGATGACCGAATGGGCGCCGCAGGTGTTGTTGCCAATGCCGCCGCCCACGCAAGCCCGATTGGAAGTAGTGGGGTCGGGGGCATATTGAAGGCCATGGGAGGCCAGGTAACGGTTAAGCGAGTCGAGAACAATGCCCGGCTGCACTTTGACCCAGCTTTCTTCGCGGTTAAGCTCCACCACCTGGTTCATGTACTTGCTGAAATCCATGACGATGCCGTGGTTGATGGTCTGACCGGCAAGACCGGTACCACCGCCGCGGGGCAGCACAGGTACGCGATTGTCCCGGGCGATTTCCATGACGGCCAGGATGTCCTCGGTGCTGCGGGGAATGACCACGCCCACGGGTTCCATCTGGTAGATGCTGGCGTCGGTGCTGTACAAGACCCGGGAGAAGGGGTCGAAACGCACTTCGCCGGACACCCGCTTGCGCAGTTCTTCGGCCAGCTCGGCCCGCTCTGAACCCTGGATGCGACGCGCCGCCTCGGTGGTAGCCATAACCGTTCCTCGCTTGTCGAAACTGTTGGAAAGTTCCCTCAATTGGAGGTAAGTTTATCACAGGGCGACGCAAGGACAGGTAAGGTACGGAGTCAGCTATGGGAACAAGTAGCTTTTTTGTTTTCGTCCCATTTTGGCTCATTTTGGCTCATTTTTGGGTATTGAACCCGCGGTTAGTTGACGGGGTTGGGCGCACGAACGTGCGCCCCTACGGTGGTCGCCGGCGGGCGATGGCAGACACGCAGGTCTGGCCCTACGGTTGGCCTCCCCGGGTAAGGGGGCCACAAGGGCCGCCCCTACGAAGGGCCTGTCGAGGCCAGGGCAGACACGCAGATCTGCCCCTATCGGTGGGCCTCCCGGGCAAGGCGGCCACAAGGGCCGCCCCTACGTTGACCTGTCGGGGCCAGGGCAGACACGCAGGTCTGCCCCTACGATGGGGGGTTGCCAGCGTTCGGCCCCTTATGCCATGGCGAACCAGCGGGCCCAGAGCAGGGACAGGTCGGGTTTGGGCTTGGGTGGTGGCAGTTCCCGCATTAGCAGGCGGTCGTATTTGCTCTCCCACGCCCAGGGGAGCAGGGCCAGCAGCATGCGCCGGGGTTCGGGGATGTCTCCCTTCTCCCTGATTTTGTCCAGGTAGTTGTGCAGGTGCATCCAGGTGGTGAGGCGGAATCCCTGGTCGGCGATCTTGCGGATTACCTCCAGGGGTTTGGGTGGTTCCTGCTGGTCGGCTACGGCGCGGGCGTAGTCGTTGTAGACCTGTTCAGTGACGCGGCGCATGCGGTAGATGGTGAGTTGGCGGTGGTATTTGCGCTGGAGGGCTCGGATTTCTTTTCTGATTTCGCTGAGGGTTCGCATGGTTGGTTGTCTCCTTTTCTTTATCCACGAATAGGCACTAATGTTCACTAATGGGATTTTTTTAAAAGTGTGCCATTTTGTGCCATTTTGGCTCATTTTTGCCTTCACCCGGGCCTATCCCTGAGGACGAGGGTGGGTATCCGGTAGCGTTGACCTCCTGGGCCAAGGCGGCCACAAGGGCCGCCGCTACGACGGGGCTGGGGGGACACGCCAGTGTTTCCTGTTTTATGGTTCGTATTTCTATGGTGGGGATGGGTTATGCAGGATGGCAAGGGGGAAGAGGATATGGGGGTGTTCTCTTGGGGTTCCTGTCGATGCGGGGGCGTTTGAGGTTGGAATGGGGCGGTGCTACACTGGCAATCTATCAATTCTCGAAAATGCTCCAACATACCGCAGCCGGAGGTTTTAATGGCTACTCAGAATGACGCGGAACTCAAGGACCTGCAAAGGACTGCACTGGAAAACCTCTGGGTGTACCTGCGGGAACCCAGCGACATGGCGGAAAAGGGTGAGCCCCAGATATTCGTGGAAGGCAAGGGGTGCCAGGTAACCGATGCCATGGGCAACACTTACATCGACGCCATGTCGGGCCTGTGGCTGAAGAACGTGGGCTACGGCCAGAAGGAAATAGCCGATGCCGCCTACGAGCAGATGCTGAAGATTACCTACATGCCCATGGGAACCACCACCGAACCCACGGTGATGCTGTCGGAAAAGATTGCTTCGATGATGCCGGGCGACCTCTCCCGCTGCTTCTTCACCAGTGGAGGTTCGGAGTCGGTGGAGACGGCGCTGAAACTTACCAGGGCATACTTCAAGCGCATGGGGGAACCCCAGCGGACCAAGTTCATCAGCCGCAAGGACTCCTACCACGGGGCCACGATGGGAGCGCTGTCCCTGGGCGGGAACTTCCTTTATCCCAAGGACGACTACGAGCCGCTGATGCCCAACTCCTTCCACGCGCCGCAACCCAACTTCTACCATTGCGAGTTCAACAGCAGTACCCCGGAAGAGTGCGGCCAACGGAGCGTGGACGCGATCGAGAACATCATCCAGTTCCAGGGTCCGGATACCATAGCGGCGGTGGTGGCGGAGCCAGTCTCCAGCCCCATGGGCGCGGTGGTGCCGCCGGACAACTACTGGCCCCTGCTGCGGGAGCTATGCGACAAGTATGGGTGCCTGCTGATTGCCGACGAGGTGATCACCGGGTTCGGGCGTACGGGGAAGTGGTTCGGGTGCCAGCACTGGGACGTTACGCCGGACATGATGACGGTGGCCAAGGGCATCACCAGCGGCTATATTCCCATGGGCGGGGCCATTTTGCGGAAGCCCATCGCCGATGCCTTTGTGGGCAGTCCCCGGGCAGCGTTCCGGCACGTCATAACCTTTGGCGGACATCCGGTGGCAGCGGCGGCCTCCCTCAAGAACATTGAGATCATGGAGCGGGAAGGGATGGTCGAGAACTCGGCCAGGATGGGCAAGTACCTGCTGGACGGCCTGGAAGAGTTGAAGGAAAAGCACTCCATCATTGGCATGGCCCGGGGCCTGGGCCTGATGTGCGGGCTGGAACTGGTGCAGGACCGCGAGACGAAGGAACACTTCCCTGCCGACGCGAACCTGGGCCCGCGCCTGACGCAGGGCTTTGCCGACAAGGGGCTGTTCCTGCGGGGCGGCGATGTAATGAATATCATGCCGCCGCTGTGCGTTACTCCCGGCGAGGTGGAACAGATTGTAGCCACCATGGATGAGGTAATCGGGCAGGTGGCCGGCGACCTGGGCGCGGAGTAGGGCCGTCCGCAAAAGGACAAGAGGGGTCAGGAAATAGCAGCTTAATTCCGGCGCAACTGGGCGCACCATATCGTGTGGGGGCACTCGGGAGCTCCGGCGATTCAGCCATGCCGGGCAGGCGGAGGACCTTATGTCAAGCGACTTGTCTTCCCATGAAAACGTGGTGTTCTTCAACGGCCAACTCATACCGGAGAAGGACGCGGGCATACCCATACGTGACCGGGGCTTCATTTACGGCGATGCGGTATTTGACGCTACCCGCACCTTCGGCGGCCGGACATTCAGGCTTCGGGAACACATACGCCGCCTCTATAACTCGCTGAGGTACCTGCGGATCGACCCGGGGATGACGCCCGAGGAGATGGAGGGGTGGTCGCTAGAAGTGGTGAACCACAACCATCCGCTGCTGCCGGCTGGGCAGGATATGTGGGTCATGCAGCGGATCAGCAGGGGCGTGGAATCTACGGAGGCCGGCGGCGATGAGCGCCCCACAGTCCTCATTGAGAGCCACGCGATCCCCTTTGCCCGCCGGGCTTCCCTGTACCGGGACGGGATCAGTGTCGTAACGCCTTCAGTGCCCCGGATTCCTCCTCGTTTTTTGAGTCCCCGGGCCAAGACACACAACTACCTGAACCTGATAATGGGCGACCTGGAAGTGCAGGACACGGACCCCAACGCCTGGGCAGTGCTGCTGGACGAGGAAGGGAACCTGACCGAGGGTCGGGGCAGCAATATATTCCTAGTCAAGGATGGTACGGTGGCCACACCTCGGGGGCAGTTCGTGCTGGAGGGCATTACCCGGGGCGTGGTGATGGAACTGGCGCAAGGGTTGGGCCTGCCCGTGACAGAGGCGGACCTGGATCTGTATGACGCATACACCGCAGACGAGGCCTTCCTGACCTCCACCAGTCTTTGCATCTGCCCCATTGGCAAGGTCAACGGGGCTACTGTCGGGGAAGGACAAGTTCCCGGGCCGGTTACGCAGCAGTTGATGGCCGCCTTCAGCGACCTGGCCGGGATGGATTTCGTAGAGCAGTACCTGGCTCACCTTACGGAGTAAGGAACGGGTTCCCCATGCCATCTCGCATTTTGAGGAGGAGACCATGGCCGACAACCTTGACCAGATTCTGGAAACCACCGAGGCGGAGCGCCTGGCCTCCGGATTCGTATTTACGGAGGGGCCGCTGTGGCACCCGGAAGGGTACTGGCTGTTTGTGGACGTGCGGAGGGAGCCCGGGGCTATCTTCAAGTTAACGGCGGGTGGCGAACCTGAGATTTATCGGGAGCCCAGCAATGGGTCCAACGGGTTGACGTTTGACCTGGATGGCCGACTGGTTATGTGCGAGGGCGACGGGCGCAGGATGAGTCGGCGGGAACACAATGGATCCATAGTACCGCTGGCGGAGCGGTGGGAAGGCAAGCGACTTAACCGGCCCAACGACGTGGTGTGCCATTCCGATGGGAGCATCTATTTCACGAATCCTGGCGGGCGGGTGCCGCCGGAGGAGAGGGAAATAGACTTCAGCGGCGTTCACCGCATCGCGCCGGACGGCACGGTGACTGCTGTGGTCACCGATACGGAATACCCCAACGGGCTGGCCTTCTCTCCTGACGAAAGCATCCTTTACGTTACCAATACCAGGGAGCGGATGTATATTGCCGCCTATGACGTGATGCCGGATGGGTCGACGACCAACGGACGGGTATTCGCGGACATGTCGTCGGACGAACCGGACGGGGTGCCCGACGGGATGAAAGTGGACTCGGAGGGCAGGGTTTACAGCACGGGGCCCGGCGGGTGCTGGGTGTTTGAGCCGGACGGAACACACATGGGGATTATCCGGTTGCCGGAGATTCCCGCAAACTGTGCCTGGGGCGGCGAAGACAATCGGACTATGTTCTTTACGGCCCGGACCTCCGTGTATACCCTGCGGATGAAGGCTGCGGGGATTTCGCCGTGGCGTGGGTAGCCGGAATTATCGCAGGTGGCAGGATTGGCATCTGTAATTATGTACCTGCAACGCAATAGTTCAGAGTCATGATTTGGATCCTTGTAGCCGCGGGCGGCGCCGTCGGAACACTGCTTCGCTTCGCTGCCGGAAGGCTGGCCATACATCTCCTGGGCCCCGGTACCGTTTGGGGGACTTTCTTCGTCAACGTCACCGGGTCCTTTGCGCTGGGGTTTTTCCTGGCGTATGCGCTGCAGCGGGGCGAGATTTCAGGGGATGTGCGGGCGATGGTGGCAATCGGGTTGCTTGGGGGATACACCACCTTCTCCACCCTCAGTTACGACACCATAAGGCTGTTGGAGTCGGGGGAATTGACCCGGGCCGGAATTAACATTGCGGCAAACCTGGCGCTGGGGCTGGCCGCGGCATTCCTGGGGGTTCTTTCCGGGCGGGCGGTGTGAAATAGGGAAGCGATCAAGTTCTTGTTAGGGAAAGGGCCCGATGTTACACTGGTTGTGAAATGCTTCACCAGCGTTTTTCTCCTTCTGCTGACCCTTAGGGGACCTCTGCTATCGTGACCCGCACCAACGGGAATTTTCCATGGGGGCCGGGCGATGAACCACCTGATAGTCCACCAGAAGCCTGAAACCAAGTTTGATCACCTTATCGTTGCCTTCGCCGGGTGGCCCGACGCCGGCGAAAGCGCCACATCGACAGTCAAATACATGGTTCGACAACTGGAAGCCACCAAGTTTGCCGAGATTGACCCGGAAGAATTTTACGACTTTAGCCAGGAACGTCCCAGGTCGTACCGGACGCGGGACGGACGGCGGCGGGTACGCTGGCCGGCCAACGAATTTTACACGTGGCAAGCTCCCCGCCCGGTTGCCGAGGAATCGTCGAAGGGCGCCCTTTTCTTCATCGGCATAGAGCCGAACCTGAAGTGGCGCACCTTTTCTGAGATCATCGCCAACCTGGCCCTGGACCTGGGGGTGAAGACGGTCGTCCACCTGGGGGCACTGCTGGACGCTGTCCCCCATACCCGCCAGGTAAAGCTGACCGGTTCATCCACCCAGCCATTGCTGCAGGAAGCCCTGCAGTCATCCAACATCGGTACGTCAAACTACCAGGGGCCGACGGGAATCAGCACGGCGGTGATGGATACCTGCACACGGAAGGGGATGAGTTACGCCTCCCTGTGGGGCCATACGTCCCACTACCTGCAGGCGGCGCCCAATTACCGGGTGTGCTATACACTGGCCGAGCACATTTCCAGGGTTTTGAAGTTGCCGGTGAACCTGAAGGAATTGCGCTCCGCTGCCGAGACATTTGACCAGGAAGTGATACAGGCCATTGATAAGGACGAGCAGTTGGCAAACTACGTCCGCAAACTGGAAGACCGATACGATGAATCGGTGGTGGAAACCCCTATGCCGGAACCGGCTGAGGTTGTTCTGGAATTGGAACAGTTCCTGCGGTCGGAACAGCGCCGGAATATGGGTGGAACGGGCTGACAAGCCAGGGACTGCCAGCATGACCCACCGCAAAAAGCTGAACTACCCGGAGATAATCGGTGACGACTACCGATAAGCCTGGAAGGCAGAGGTCAACGGCGAATGCGGGAAAGGCGGCGCCCAGCCGGCGGAGTCGGAAGAAGACCGCGCCCTCGATACCTGTTGACGACGCTATACGCTTGATGACCGAAGAGTACGGTCCCTTCCCCGAAGAGCCGCGCCTCGACCCCGTCCACGAACTGACCTTCACAATCCTGTCTCAACACACATCGGACACAAACTCGGAGCGGGCCTTTCGCAGCTTGATGCAGCGATTTGGCTCGTTGGGGGCGGTTGCAGGGGCGGATGTGGCCGAGATTGAGGAGGCGATCAGCGTCGGGGGGCTGGCCAAGGTCAAGGCCCCAAGAATCAAGGATGTCCTGGGCAAGATTATTGAATTGAATGGCTCGCTGGACTTGTCCTTCCTTCGGGAAATGCCACTGGCGGAAGCCAAGGGCTGGCTGCGGCAACTGCCTGGGATTGGGCCCAAGTCTGCTGGCATAATCCTGAGTTTTTCGCTGGGCATGCCGGCCATGGCCATCGACACTCATATCTACCGAGTTTCCCAGCGGCTGGCGCTGATCGGGCCCAAGGTAACGGCAGACAAGGCCCACGACCTGCTGGAAGAGGCGGTAGAACCGGAGCAGGTTTACCCCTTCCACCAGGCGTTTATCAACCACGGCCGACAGGTCTGCAAGGCCCAGCGACCCCGGTGCCAGGAGTGCGTAGTGGGCCATGGCTGCCCGTCCAGGGACGGCTTCATCAAGGCGGCGGAAAAGGAAGCCAAGACCGCCGAACGGGCCAAAGCAAGGAAGGGCAAGGCTCCAGCCAGGCCACGCAAGGCAGCGGCACAAGCTCCTCATGCCTATCCGGAAGTTTAGGCAAGAGGGAGGAAAGCGGCTGAGAAGCTGAAGCAACCCGGTAAATTCGCGGCTTCGCCAATTTGGGTGACTGGCCCTATTGATGTCGTTGGCGGTTCGGGTCTCCGATAGTCCTGCAATGCAGGTAGTTGGGGCCGTTGAAATTGCTTGCGGGGCAGCGGGGGCGCGTTTGAAACCCGGCCCTGCAGGGCAAGAACCGCCGGACCTGGAATGTTACCCAGGGTGTTCAATATCATCGGCTTTAATATCATTGGCATAGTAGCCCCGTTGTAGTAAAATAGTCGAACGTGCCCCGGTCGTCTAGCCAGGTTAGGACGCCACCCTTTCAAGGTGGAGATCATGGGATCGAAGCCCATCCGGGGTACCAATTCTTTCCACAGGCATCTTTGGCACCCCTCGTTACCTCTGTATTCTCCTCATTCTTGACAGTCAAGGGCCCTGGTCGGGTTGGGTGGTCTATTAACCCGCACCCAGGCCTCGAAGGATATATGGCACTGAGAAACGGTTTTTTGCGATTGAACCGCATTTTCGGCAGGGAGGCTTCCGCAGATTCCCGAGAACCTGTAGCAGATACGATATGCCCCCGCTGCGGCGCCAGCATTCCCCGCTCCAGGCGATGCCCCGCTTGCAACCATCCCACCTTTTCACTCCCCGGGTGGGCCCTGTCCAGCCGGGAACGGCGTTTAATTACCAGGAAACGACTCATCGTTAGCGGATGCCTGCTGGCCGTCCTGTTGTTTGTCTTCTGGCTCAATTATCCTTTCCTGCCCAATTACGGGATCATTCTCTTCAACAGGCCCACGACCGAGGCGTCGTCGAATTCGACCATTGAGCGCTGGTCCATGGCAGGCGGAGACCTGGCGCAAAGAAAGGTGGTTGTCGACGCCGGCGAGTCGTTAGCACTTCCCAAGGGAGGGATACGATGGAGCGTCCCTACAGGTGAGGGAACGCGGGCTGGGCCCATTGTGGCTGACGGCGTGGTGTACCAGGGAGCCTATTTCAAGATCGTGGCCCTGGATGCCGAGACCGGGGAAGTAGTCTGGACACAGCCCGCTTCAGGACCGGTGCAGACTTCCCTCGCCCTGGCGGGTGGAAGGCTGTACGCCGGGTACCTGGACCACCGAGTAAGGGCGCTGGAACCCGACACTGGTGAGGTCATCTGGGAATTCAGGACCGGCGATATCATCACCAGTTCGCCCGTGGTGCATAGCGGCGTTCTGTACCTGGGGGCATGGGATAATTTGCAGTATGCCCTGGATGCGGCCACCGGAGAAGTAATCTGGACATACCAGGCGACGGACAAGGTAAGCTCGCAAAGTCCTGTCGCTGACGGAATTATGGCGGTGCCCGATAAGGGTGGCCGGATACATTTGCTGGACGCCCGAACGGGACAGAATCGGCTGGTCTACCGGACGCCCAAGTCCACAAACGCCGCTCCGGTAATTGCCCACGACCAGGTATATTTCGCGGCCGGTGGGCGGCTATATGCCATTGACGCCACTGAAAAGGAAGTGCCCGGGCAGTACCAGTTCAAACGGGTTTGGGCCCAGTTCTGGTTGTGGCAGGTTCCCGGTGTGCCCCGGCCGGCGGGGCAGCAGGGAGGGGTATGGCGGTTCTCACCGGATGGCGCCGAATCCAGCATTGTTGCTTCGCCAGCAGTAACCAATACGCGGCTCTATGTGGGTGACCTGGATGGGCGGCTGTACGCAATTGACCCCGCGACGGGAAGCGAACAATGGCGGTTTGAGGCCGAAGGCGGAGTCTACGCGTCCCCAATCGTGGTAGGAAACACGGTGTACATTGCCACCCAGAAAGGATATGTCCATGCCGTGGACGGCGAGTCGGGAGAAGAGTTGTGGCAGTTGACGCTGGATGCCGGGGTAAACGAACCCATGGCCTTTGCCGAGGGGGTGCTTTACGTTCGCACAGCCGACGGTAATGTGGTGGCGATTGAGTAGGGCGGCCTTGCAGGAGCGCGGCAGCACAGGTTGGAGGAGACCGGGTATTGGAAACTGACGGAGCGGCAAGCAGTCGGATCGAACAGGCTATTGAGCGGCTGGAACAGGACAACCGGGAACTGAAGGAGGCGGTAGTCAGCCTCCAGAAACAGGTTCGCCAGCGAGAACTGGATGCAGCGTATATGTACATCCATTCCAACTGGCTGTTGATTCGCTGGTTCCTGGTGCGGGATCAGGACCGGGCCGGCGAAGACGCGGCGCTGCTGGAGAGGTCCCGGGCTGCCGAGTCCACGATCAGGGACAACTTGCCGCGAAGCCTGCGGTCGGTGCAGTTCGAGCCCGAACCCATGCAGGCGGCCTACCGCTGGAGAATCGAGACCACGGTTATTCTTAACCGCCATCGCTACACCTTTTTCGACTAACTCCCCTCCTTTGACCTCGCTTCACTTCGCGGGGCTCGTTGGGGTTCATCGCCCCACAATTAGCGTTCGATTCGGGTGGTTTCCCTGTTGGGGTAAGGGCAGACCTGCGTGTCTGCCCCTACCGTTCCGATTACCCATGCCAACTTGTTGAAGGGGAGGGGATAATGGTCTATGCTCAACCCGACTCTTGGCCAGCCAAAAGGCTGGCTACTGGCAATCACCTTAAAGGAGTTGGGAAATGGCGGGAGACAAGCAAACTTTCGAAATTGAGCTGAACCCGGACCAGATGGCCTTTGTGACGGCGATGAAGGACAAGTACAGCCTGGCCGACGAGGGCAAGACCATGCGGGTGATCATGGACTACCTGATTTCCAACGCGGAGGTCCATGAAGCGGTGTTCACCCAGGTCCGGTGCTTGCGTTGAGGGTAGTCTTTCGCTCTTGGTCAAGAGCGCAGCCTACCGAGAAACGGTTAAGTCCATGGGCATTTCAAGCCGGTCGGGCCCGTACCAGAATATGGTAAAGGGTTCGTCCGGCACTTCTTTGTATCCCTGATGGTCATACGGCGCGAAGTACAGGAACCCCTCCCTGATTTCGCCCATGACCATACCGTTCAGGTCAATGGCAGCTACGGGCAGTTCAGATGCTTGGAATCTATCACGGGCGGGGAAAACATGGTGGATTCTTCCGTAGGTGTCTGGCGGGGTGGATAACTCGGCTTCGACACTGTAATTGCTGGGACCGGAGTCATACCTGGCGACAACTTTGACCCGCAGGCGCAGGGAAAGGCCGTCCCCACGTTCGGGTTCTCCCAATACGGTGATATCAACATATGGGTCCCCGTCGGGCTCGTGAAGAATAGTAACCGTGTCTCCGCGAAGTGCGGGAACGGGGTCGGGGAGGTCTGACCAGAAACCAGCATGGCCTCGCAGCCGGTCTATGACGGTGTCGGGCAAGGAAGGATCATCCGCTTCGCAACCGTTAAACGCGGGGCGGCCAGTGGCCTGCCCGGCGCTCTCGAGATTGACCAGCATAAGTTCTTCCGACCCATCCATGATTTGCAGCGCCACGAAGGGTTCATCCGGGGCAACCTGATCTCGTTCAAATGGATCGGGACTGAAGTAGAGATAACCTTCATGGGTGCCGGCCTGAAAGAGGGTAACACCTACAAACGGGTCCTCCTGCTGAGAGTGGCCATCTAGTAGGTGGCTGAGTGACCAGGTTTTGTATTCGCCGCTGTCATCCGGAGTCGTCCTGAGAAATGCGTAAATTCCCTCGAAGCTCATGTACTCCCACTTGGGAACTACACAGGTGATCCTGGCTGGCAATCTGACCGTTTCCTGGTCTACCGCTTCGAGCTGACCCAGGACCGTAAAGGCAAAGGGCACCGACTTGTAGCCGTTCTGAAGCAGAATCGGTTGCCCAATGCCAAGATTCTCAAGGTCCACAACTTCTTCGGCGACAGGGATTTCCATATCGTCCAAGGGCACGAATTTGGGTTCACCTTCCCGGGCTTTGAAAACCCATCTGCCGTTCTCAAGCTGGCACACCAGCCTCACCAGGCCATTGGGTAGAAACCTGTTCAGGTAAGTCTCAGGGTCAAGGGTCATTCCTTCAGGCCAATAGGGTTCACATCCAAGCAGGGCCATAACGGCGGGCAGCGGGAAATCGCTTTGGTTTTCCCGGAAGTGGACTCGGACCAAGGCCACGTATTGCTCAGGTTCGAGGGGGGCTACCCCGAGAACTTCGAGGTATATTTTCGTGAATCTTCTCGCAACTACCTCGCCAAGAGTGTGCCGCAAGTCATGATAGTATTCCTGGGCAATCTGGTCCCAGGAAGCCTCGATTGCCCTGGCTATTTCGTCGTTTTCAGAACCCCCGCCACCCAGCACTTCTTCCACCAATTTTTCGTTCTCCTTTCTTCTTTTTTCCCTTCTAAATCTAAGGGCCAACCAGATTGCTCCGGCAAGAATGAGGGTAAACGCCAAGACAAACATTACACTTCCACCCACCCGTCAGGACTCTGCAGCAAGGTGTTTCAATCGGCGAGCGGCATCTTGCCAAATTGCGCACTGAGATCCGAGCATTGCTCGCTTTCTTTGAGCCCCTTCTGAAGCTAGCAAGTAACCGGCTGCCCGGGAGACAGAAAAATCCCAGGGAACCATCCGGTTACTGCGCCGGATCCAGCCCTACCCTTCCAGCGTTCGCTTCAAGCCGTCCAGAGCCAGGTAGTAGCCGTAGACGCCGAAGCCGTAGACGGAGCCTTTGCAGACGGGCTGGACGGCGGATACGGCGCCCCGGGAAGTGGGGTTGGAGGCGTGGACCTCGATGACGGGGTAGCGGACCTGGGCAATGGCCGCCCGAAGCACGCCGTTCAGGGAGGTATATCCGGCGGGATTTATTACCGCGCCGTCCACATCGCCATCGTGGCCGGCGTAGATTGCGTCTGCCACTTCGCCTTCCACGTTGGAATGGACGAACTCGATGTCTACGCCCAGGCTTTCGGCATAGCCCTCGACCTGCTCGTTGATCTGCTCCAGGGTCATGGGGCCGAAAATTTCCACCTGGACCTTGCCCCGCATGTTCATGCCCGCGCCTTGAATTACCAGAATCTTCGGCATTTCGTTCTCCTGTGTTCGTGCTGTTTAGTTTGATGACCCGCATATGGACTTAATCAAGGGGCAGACCATCAGCTTACCGAATATACCCCTTGCCAATGAAGCAGGCAACCGGGTTATTCGTGCTGGTACGTCTTATGGCGAAATCTGGGAATCTGTGAAGCTAAACTAATGCCGGAGTGGGATGTGCATTTCCGTAATGGGCGGGCAGGCATCGGGTCAGAATTACCAACTGCCATCCTGTCAATCTGAGTGCAGCGCCGGGTCCAGAATTCTGAAGGTCGGAAACGTATTTGGCAGCCAGGATTTTGGATTTTTCACTTTGTTCTGGATGACAGTCTTTCCCCAGTAGGTCATCGCTGTGTACATTCCATGATGGCTTTGGTTTAGTCCACCCTCTGCGGCTGGACCTGGCGGGTCTGGCCCCACGCCAGCGGGGTGAATATGAGGGAGGGCAGCAGCAGTCCGAGGCCAATCAGGGCGTTAACTGTGATGGCCCAGGGGGTGCCGAATCCTTCTGCCATCAGGCCGATGGCCAACCCCCCCAGGGGCGTGCCGATTCCGATGCAGACGCTCATCAGCCCTACCATTCGGCCGCGCATTTCCGGCGGGGCAGCCAGCATGGTTATGGTGCTCTGCATGGTGCCGAAGCCGGACTGACCCACACCGCCCAAGAGCAGAATGGCGAACGCCAGCATGTACCAAGGGGCCCAGACAAAGAGGATGCCCATAATCAGTACGACGGTGGAGCCGATAAGGAAGAGCAGACCGTGCCGCTGGAGATCCCTGGTCAAAGCCATGGCGCCGGCGCCGGAAAGCTGGCCAATGCCTTCAGCCGCCACGAGCAAGCCAACCAGGGTTGCCCCCACGCCCAAGTTGTTGGCGCCGATGTCGGGAATGAACTGCTGCAGGGGGAAGGCAAGGGCGTTCATTATGATGGTGACATAGAGCATTCCCCAGAGCAGAGGCGTTGCCAGGGCATACCGGACCGCATCTCCCAGGCTGCGCCAGACCGGTTGGAAAGTGGCGCTTCTGGTCTTGTTGGGAATGCGTACCCGAGTCATCAAGACCAGGTCGGCCACGTGAATCAGGAGAATGAGGCCGGCGGCGCCCACGAAGGCTCCGGTTTCGTCGGAAACTCCTTGCAGCCAGCTAGCCACCAGCGGGCCGGAGGTGTCGATCATGATGCCGCCCAGCAGGGGGCCGAGCATTTTGCCGGCGGTGTTGCTGATGGTGTCCAGGGAAAGGGCGTTGACCAGGCGGCGTTCGCCGACTATGTCAAGGATGCCGGTGCGGCGAGAGGGGTCCTCGAGGGACTTGGTTGCCCCCTGGATGAAAACGGCGGCGTAAACGTGCCAGGACTGAATGGCATCAACGGCTATCAGCGCCAGCAGGGCCGCCGCCACCAGGGTGTTGATTACCTGGGAGGCCATCAAGATCCGCCAGCGGTTGAAGCGGTCAGCGATGAAGCCGGTAAAGAAGGACAAGGCGGGCCTGGGCAGATTGTTGAAGACCAGTACCAAGCCCAGCTGAAAGGGGGACTGGGTTGCCTGGAGGATAAGCCAGCTCAGGACCAGTAACTCCATACGGCGGGACAGTTCCCGAAGGGTACCCACGTACCATATGGCCCGGAACTGGGGGTCACGCAGAACCGAAAAGACGGGCGCATCGCGCCTGGGTCCAAGCCTCAAGGTCCCGCCACCTCCCCTCACCACACTCTAACAACACCCAGCCCGCCAATGATAACCCATCCGGAGGTTAATCACTCCAATACAGCGCTTGCGAGAATGACAACAAATGGCCAATTCTCGCGGCGAGACCGGCTAAACGACGCATTGATCCGAGCCAAGGCCGGGTCTTCATAGAGTGCGGCCCAATGTTGGGCCTAGTTACTTGCCAGGTTCTCTTACGCTGCCGTGCAGAATTGAGGCAGGAACGGCGAATCTGGCTTAACGTAGTTGCAGTGCGAAATGCGGCCGTAAGCAGTTGCATATTAATGTGTCCGAAATATATCCATAATTCGTAATAGTTGACTTAATACATTACTTTTTACATCTAATTTTTTCAGATTTCCCCCTTTTGGTTGCATTTTGGGAAATGACAGGTATATATTGTTGCCAATTGGTGGAGGTCAGGTTCGGCAAAGGCGATTGGGCAAGCTGAAATCGTGGTCGTCATCCCGGCGCCGGCTCACCTGAATTACCTCTCAAGATCCATAACCCAAAGGAGGCCCACTGGTGGCACTTTCGGATAAGACCCTGGTATGCGTCGACTGCGGCGGAGAGTTCATATTTACGGTTGGGGAGCAGGAGTTTTTTAATTCGCGGGGATTTGTTAACGACCCAAAGCGGTGCCAGTCCTGCAGGTCGTCCCGCCGAACGGAAATGCGGGGAGGATTTTCGACCGGCCCTCGGGAGATGTTTCAGATTGAGTGCGCCGAGTGCGGAGTTGAAGCCACGGTTCCCTTCCGTCCGCGGGGAGACCGGCCGGTGTATTGCAGTGATTGCTTCAGCAGAAACCGCAATACCATGTCCCAGTTCTAAACATCGACGCGCTTCAATTGGAGGATGAGGGCCGAGGCGCCTTCACTCCTCCACTATTTGACACCTCGGTGGCTGGCAATTGGCCCGGGCCCCGGTTTTCAATGGGAACCGCAGCCCCCGAGAGCTTGCGGCCTTTCCCGAATTGATAAACCCCGCAGATGTGGCGGGGCTTTTTTTTTGAGCGGTTCCGGACTGGCGAATGCCAGTTCTCAAGACCGTACGATTGTTTTCTGGCGCTCCTGAATGGTTGGTCTATGGACGCCGGCTTCTAACGGCTCTCCGGGCGAAACTGCAGGCCGACAGAAACTACTGTGCGGTCTCATCATCCAGTTGCGGGCCAACCGACCCCTCTATAGAATTGAATGGCATCCGGGCCTTCTGCAGCGGCCGGGGTATGTTCGTAAATGACGCCGGCCAGTTCTGTTTCCGAAGGATAAAGGATACCTGAATGAATTATAGAGACCTGCGAGAATTTGCCACCTTCCTCGAACAGCGGGGCCAATTGCACCGGATAAGAACGCCGGTGAATTGCGAATTGGAAATGACGGAAATCGCCGACCGAATGGTGAAAAACGGTGGCCCGGCGCTGATGTTCGAGAACGTGAGCGGCTATGACATGCCGGTGTTTATGAACATCTTTTGCTCCGACCAGCGCATGGCATGGGCACTGGGCGTGGACCGGGTGGACGAGGTGGTGGCGCGGCTGGAGGGAATGCTGCAACTGGCGCAGGGCGCTCCCGATGGATTGATGGACAAGCTGCGCACCCTGGGACAGATTATCCGAATGGGCCGCTTTCAGCCCAGGACAGTTAGCCGGGCTCCCTGCCAAGAGGTGGTGCTGCAGGGAGAGGATGTGGACCTGAACAAGTTTCCGATTCTGAAGTGCTGGCCCATGGACGGGGGAAGGTATATTACCCTGCCGCTGGTAATCACGAAAAACCCAAACACCGGCACCCAGAATTATGGCACGTACCGCATGCAGGTGTACGACGCCCGAACCACGGGCATGCACTGGCAGACGCACAAGGTGGGCGCGCACCATTACCGCTTGAGCCAGGAACGGGAAGATAACCGGCTTGAAGTGGCGGTGGCCATCGGCGCGGACCCAACCACAATGTGGACAGGTTCGGCACCCCTGCCGCCGGACATGGATGAGATGGCGATGGCCGGCTTCATTCGGGAAGAGGGGGTGGACCTGGTCAAGGCCAAAACAGTGGATCTTATGGTCCCGGCCCAGGCTGAAATCGTGCTGGAGGGGCACGTCTTCACCGACGAGCAACGGATGGAGGGACCCTTTGGCGATCATACGGGCTACTACTCAATGCCGGAGGAGTATCCCGTTTTCCACGTAACGACCATTACCCACCGGCACAATCCCATCTATCCAGCCACGATTGTGGGCCGCCCACCAATGGAAGACTTCTGGATGGGGAAGGTTACCGAGCGCATATTCATGCCGATCATCAAGATGATCTTGCCGGAAATTGTGGATATGAACATGCCGGCGGAAGGCATCTTCCACAACCTGGTGCTGGTGTCCATCAAAAAGGAATACCCGGGTCAGGCCAGAAAGGTGATGTACGGGCTGTGGGGCCTTGGGTTGATGAACCTTACCAAGACGATAATTGTGGTGGACGATTTCGTGGACGTGCAGAATCCGTCGGAAGTGACCTGGCGGGTGGCCAACAACATCAATCCCAGCAAGGACATTGTCATTGTGGAAGGGCCCCTTGACGACCTGGAAGTAGGGTCGCCCACGCCCAGGTTCGGTGGCAAGGTGGGTATTGATGCTACGAGGAAGGGCCCAGGGGAAGGCTATACCCGCGGCTGGCCTCCAGACATTGAAATGTCGCCGGAAATCAGAGCCCTTGTAGACAGCAGGTGGGCGGAGTACGGGTTCCAATAAAGGACCGATCGTACCTCGAAGAGCCGAAAGCCGGGCGCCCCGCCAACTGCTATAATTCTCGGGTCATCATGCAAGACACCGGAATTAAAGGCAATGATACCGCCTGGCTGGGCAGAATTTCCCTCTACCTCAGCTCCATTCGCATTTGGGAATCACTTTTTGCCCTGCCTTTCGCCTTTATTGGCATGGCGCTGGCGTCCCAGACTCTGAATGGGCACCCCTGGCCGGGGTGGTGGGCCTTTATCTGGATAAGCGTGGCAATGTTCGGGGCGCGGACATTGGGCATGGCGGCCAACCGCCTGGTCCATGCCAGGGAGGATGCGGCCAACCCGCGCACCAGGGACCGGCACCTGCCCAGCGGCCTGCTGAAGTCTTGGGAAATCCTGGTGATGGCGACCCTGGGCCTGGTGATTCTGCTGGTGGCGGCTTCCCAGTTAAATGTGCTGGCGCTGCTGCTGTCGCCCTTTGCCGCCGCCTATGTCGTCTTCTATTCTTACGCCAAGTACTTCACCTGGCTGTGCAACTTCTGCCTCGGGTGGGCGCTGGCAATCGCCCCCACGGCTGCCTGGATTGGAGTCACCGGACAGCTATCCTGGGAACCGTTGCTGATCAGCTTTGCGGTGGCCATGTGGGCCGGGGGATTCGACCTGATTTACTCCTGTCCCGACTATGACTTTGACCGGGAGTACGGCGTACATTCAGTACCCAGCCGCATTGGCATCGCCGAGACCCTGTGGCTGGCCCGCATTATGCATTCCCTGTCGGTCTGCGCCCTGCTGGCCCTGGGAATCCTTATGGAACTGGCCTGGCCCTTCTACATCGGCTGGGCGGTTGCCGCGCTTTTGTTGGTATATGAGAACAGGCAGGTGCATCCCAATGACCTTTCCAGGATTGGGGCGGTCTTCTTCCGGGTCAACGGATACATTTCGGTCCAGCTTATGTTATTTACCATTATTGCGCTGGTGATTTAGGGTGGCCCTGTCACGAAACATACAATCGTCCGGCGGTCCACAGAAGCCCATCATCGTTGGCATTTCGGGAGCCAGCGGTTCTATCCTGGCCCGGGCCACCGTGGATGCCCTGTTGCTGCGGGACGTTCCCACCATACTCGTCTGCACCAATGCCGCCCGCCTGGTGTGGCAGGAGGAACTGGACGCCCCTTTCAGCGAGACCCTCTCAGCATGGCAGGAGCATCCCCAGTTCACTCACTATCCACTAGGCGACATGCGGGCTTCCATAGCCAGCGGTACCTTCGCCACCGGGGGAATGGTGATCGTGCCCTGCAGCATGAACAGCATCGCTGCCATATCCCACGGCCTGGCCAACAACCTGCTGCTGCGGGCCGCGGACGTCTGCCTTAAGGAACGGCGCAGGCTGGTGCTGGTGCCTCGGGAAACGCCACTCCACGCCACTCACCTAGAAAACATGCTGGCCCTCACCCGCAACGGCGCGGTGATCCTGCCGCCGGAACCGGCTTTTTATTTGAAACCACAGGGCGTTGATGACATTGCCAGCTTTGTGGCGCAGCGGGTGCTGGTGGCGCTGGACGTGGCGGAGGAGTTGCCCGAAGAGTTGCAGTACAGGGAAGGGACGCTGCCCGAATGAACCCGGGAACCATCCAACGGTTAAATCCCTAAGCCATGGCAAACCTCAGCGGCGATGCCAAGCAGACCTACGTGGCGGACCTGTTCGCTCGTATTGCCGGCCGTTACGACCTGATGAATTCGCTGATGACGGGGGGAATGCACCACCGCTGGAAGCGGGTAACCGCTCGCAGAACTGCGGCAGGGCTGACGGGACCTGCCCTGGATATAGCGACCGGCACGGGCGATCTCGCCTTTGCCCTGGCGAGGCAGCCTGGCATAGAGAAGGCAGTGGGGGTGGATTTGCTGGCCGAAATGCTGTCCCTGTCGGAAGGCAAGAGGCGGAAGCGAGCCCAGGGTCATAGTACGGCATTCATCCAGGGAGACGCTTTGAGGCTGCCTTTTCCCGACGGCACTTTTGCCTGCGCGACGGCAGGATTCAGTCTCCGAAACATGCCGGACCTGCCACAAGCTATCGCGGAAATGGCGCGGGTGGTGCGTCCCGGCGGGCGAGTAACCACCCTGGAACTGACGCCCATGGGTACTGGTATTAAGGCCAGCCTTTTCCGTCTTTACTTCCATAACATCGTTCCCCTGGTTGGCCAGTTGGTTGCTGGCGACCGCGGGGCGTACACCTATCTGCCCCAGTCGGTGGATTATTTCCTTCAGGCGGATGGGCTGGCGGAGCTTTTTTCGCAGGTGGGGCTGACTGAAGTGGGGTACCGAAAGCTGGGCTTCGGGACAGTTGCGATTCACTACGGAATGAAGCCGGCAAAGTGAGCGGCTCCCCGAAATTCGTGGGCTAGTTCCCTGCGATTTTCCTAAGGAAAATGCCCGGCATTCGACGGGAATAGGGGCGCTTATGTATAATGCCCTTGTTGCCGGGTATGCGGTGGTATACACTGGTAATGCGTTGATGCCTTCCCCATTTGAATTATTAATCACATCTTTCATCGAGAATCGCGATGAGTTCCATATTTGACAAGCTGGACTCAATTGTCCGGCGCAATCAGGAAATTGAAGCCGAAATGGGCCGGCCGGAAGTGGCCGCCAATTTCGAGCAAATTCAGAAGCTGGCCAGAGAAAGGGCAGGCCTGGAAAATCTGGTCGAAATAGCACAGCGGCACCAGGCGTTGCTGAATGAAGAAGGGGACTTGCGGGCGCTGGTTTCCGAGGGCGGTGATCCGGATATTGTCCAGATGGCCCGCGATGAACTGGAGGCAGTTGAAGAGAACATAGAGGCCCTGGCTGGAGAGCTCAAGATCGCCCTGCTGCCCAAGGACCCTAACGATGAACGAGACGTCATAGTTGAAGTTCGTTCGGGGGCCGGCGGCCAGGAGGCAGGCCTTTTCGCAGGGGACCTGGCACGTCTTTATACACGGTACGCCCAGCTACAGCACTGGAAGGTAGAGGTTATGGACTCCAGCCCGTCCGACCTGGGTGGGTACAACAAGGTGGTGCTGGAAATCCAGGGAAGGGGCGCGTTCAGCCGTCTCAAGTACGAGCGGGGCGTCCACCGGGTACAACGGGTGCCGGAGACTGAGGCCCAGGGCCGCATCCACACTTCGACGGCCACCGTGGCGGTGCTGCCACAGGCTGACGAGGTGGAGGTGAAGGTCAACCAGGACGAACTGAGGATCGACATTTTCCACGCCGGCGGCCACGGTGGACAGAACGTGAACAAGGTCGCTACCGCCGTCCGTATCGTCCATGAACCCACGGGACTGGTAGTGGTTTGCCAGGACGAGCGGTCCCAGCACAAGAACAAGCAGAAGGCCATGGCCATGCTTCGGGCACGATTATTCGAAGCGGAGCAGGAACGCCATGACGCCGAAATCTCCGAGAACCGCCGGTCCCAGGTAGGACACGCCGACCGGTCGGAGAAGATCCGCACCTATAACTATCCGCAGGACCGGATTACCGACCACCGTATTTCTTCCAGTTTCCACGGAATCCCCAACATTATGGACGGGGCCGGACTGGACGATATTATCAGCGAGCTAATCGCTTGGGAACAGGGCCGATTGTTGGAAGAGGTGACGGCCTAGGCCGTTAGTATGCCGTAATGCCCCTGCTCCGCGAAGCCGTCCAGCAGACCCACCGCACCCTGGAAGCCAGCCACATCCCCGACGCAAGGCTTGAAGCCGAAGTCATGCTCATGAACGTCATGCGCATGCAGCGTCAGGACCTCTTTTCCCAGCAGGAAACGGAACTCACGTCCCAGCAGGAGCAGGCGCTGGCCCAGATAATGGAGCGGCGGCTGACGCGTGAGCCGCTGGCCTACATTCTCCAGTACAAGGAGTTCTACGGCGTTAACCTGCTGGTGAATCCCAACGTGCTGATTCCCCGGCCGGAAACTGAGTGCCTGGTGGAGCATGCCCTGTTTATGGCGCTGATGGGGATGGAGACGCCGGAGTTGGTGGTTGCCGATGTGGGTACGGGTACGGGAGCCATTGCCGTGAATCTGGCCCTGCACCTGCCGGCGGCCCGGATATTTGCGGTGGATTGCGCCGACGACGTGCTGGACGTGGCGGCCTATAACATCCGCGCCCACAACGTGGCGGACCGGGTTGCTTTGGGCAAAGGAGATTTGCTGGAGCCGGTGCCGGAACCGGTGGACTTGATCCTGGCGAATTTGCCCTACATTCCCACCGAGCGGATTCCCAACCTGCAGCCGGAAGTGCGGCAGGAACCCCAACTGGCCCTGGACGGCGGCCCGGACGGGTTGGACCTGATCAGGCGACTGCTGGAGCAGGCCCCAGACAAGCTGAAGGATCACGGGATTATCCTGCTGGAACTGGACCCGGAACAAGTGCCGGCGGTGGAAACGATGGCCAAGGAGTTGTTCCCCGGGGCGGAACTGTCGGTGGAAAAGGACCTGGCGCAAAGAGACCGGATTTTCGTGATAAACCGGGGGATGGACTACTGCTAACAGTTCAGGGCAATGAGGTCAACAAGTACAGATCATTGTTAGCGTGCAGGGGCGGGTTTCAAACCCGCCCCTGCGTCTTGCTATCCAATTGAATTAAGCCCGGGGTCACCGCTTCAGTCCGGCCACTTGAGTTCCAACGTCGAAACCTGCCAGGTCTCCATGTCGGCGACTCGGATGGCGTGGTTGTTGGTGTCGGCGATGTACATTTTGCCACCGGCGATGCTGAGGCCGGCGGGTTCGGAGAAAGCCGCCTCTTCGGGGCCACCGTCGACATAGCCGGCTGCGCCGGTCCCCACCAGGGTTTTTGAACTGCGGGGGACGGGCATAATAACCTTGACTTTGTGGTTGTAACTGTCGGTTATGTATAGGGCCCCGTCATGCATGGTGATGCCCAGGGGGTGCTGGAGACGGACGAGATGCCCTTCCCCGTCGCGGTCACCAAACTCGAACAGGCCCAGGCCAACTATGGTACGCACCTTCCCCCTTGGGTCGAGTTCGGCGGAACGCACGGCGCTGGTCTCGCTGTCGGCGAAGTAAAGGCGGTTCCCATCGGTAGTGATGCCGCTGGGCTGGGCCAGGGTTGCCTCCGCCAGGGCGCCGTCGGAAATGGACTCGGCGCCGGATCCGGCGTAGGGTTCCACCATGCCGGTTGGCAGGTCTATCATCCATAACTGATGGCAGCCGGCCATGGCGATGTAGAGCTTGTCGTCGTGGAAGGCCAGGTCCCAGGGAGAGTTTAGCTCGGCGGCGTCCCCAAGTGCCTGGCCGGAGCGGCGATGGCCCTGGTTACCGTTGCCTGCGATGATAGAGACGCTGCCGGCGGCAAGATCCACCCGCCGCAGAGCGTGGTTTTCGGTGTCGGCCACGTAGAGGACATCTTCATTCAGGACCATGCCCTGAGGATGGTTGAAGCGGGCCGACGCAAAATCGCCGTCGGCCAGGCCCTCTTCGCCGGAGCCAATTATCCGGGTTACGGTCCCGTCCAATTTGGCTACTACGATGCGATTATGGTTGCTGTCGGCGATGAAGAGTCGGCCACCGGGTTCGTCGGCCAGCACTTTGCCGGGGAAGGAAAGGGGAGTATCCGGTTCCAAGTCCCCAGAGAAGCCCAATGCCTGCCTCGCCAGCAGACCGGCGGCGTCAAACTCGGCCACCATCTCACCTAACAAGTGGTCCAGGTCTTCGAACGTAATTTCCCCCTCGTGCTTGCCAATGACCTTGCCCTGGGGGTCGATGAACATCATGGTGGGCCAGGCGCGGCAGGCGTACTGCTGCCAGACCTGGAACTCGGCGTCGTTGACCACCGGGTGTTCAAGCTCGCACCGGCGGACGGCGTTATAGAGATTCTCTTTTTCCTTCTCGTTGGGGAACTTGGCGGAATGGACTCCGATAACCGTCAGTTCGCTGGCGTACTTTTGTTCCAGTTTCCGCAACTGCGGAAAGATGTGCATGCAGTTAATTCAACAGTAGGTCCAGAAGTCCAGCAGGACGATGCGGCCCCGAAGCTCTTCCAGGGTCAGGGGGCGGTCGGTGTTGACCCACTCCATTCCCTGGGGGAAGTCGGGGGCGTTGACCTTGCCGGCGTAGGACCTGTTAGTCATGACAGTTTCTCCATCGGTGCGAAAACCGGGGTAGGTGTTCTATTCGGGATTAGCAGAACAGGCTGAAGCGGGTGGCGGTGTGAATATATTGGGGGTAACTCTGGACGGGTCGTCACCCCCATTCTTGTCTTCCCCGTCAAGGGGCAAGGACTTGTTGGCCTGACCTTCCCCCCAAAAAAGGGGGAAGGGAGCGCCAGCTTCGAACCTTAACGGGGGGCTTCTTCAAAGGCCAGGGTGGCGTGGCGGAAGAAGATGGCGCCCACGGGGTCGCCCAGGGGGGCATTGCCCACCAGGACAGCGACTACGTGCTGGGTTCCGGGGACAGCGGAATCGGTAAGAGCAACCCGCTTCGGGGAGTTGTTGCCGGTGATGACGCCGATGTTGCGGTCAATGGCGCCGTCAATATAGACCTCACCGTAGTTGTCCACGTTGCATTCGAAGAAGACCCGGTTGCCGGCGGCGTCCTGGCCCTTGACGGACTCGGGCATGGTAAAGGCAAGCCGATACCAGGCAAAGGTAAAGCCTATGGACAGGCGCTCCTGGATAGTTTCGGGCTGTTCCCAGCCGGAGTCGTCGTAGTCGGGCAGGCGGGCGGCAACGCCCCGCATTTCGGCCACCAGGCCCTGGTTGGGTTCGCCGGGCACCATGCCCATGGCGCGCCGCCAACCGGAAGCGCCAACTACCTGCAAATCTGCCTTGTCGTCCAGGTCAAGTGAAACTCTAGCCATTGTTTTCCTCCAAAAAATTTTAATAGGCCAAGGGCGGCCTTTTCTTGTTCATTCGCTCGGTTGAGATGCTGATTGAGCCAATCAGCGGAAACCTATTTTGCAACCTCAGCACCCCGATCCTGACCTTCCCCCGCATTTCGGAAAAAGTCCTTCTTAATAAATTAGTCCTAATAGAACCGCCAGGCCGAACAAAGCAGGGCGTCTCGGCTCATTGGCAAGATCTTACTCAGTTGCTGTTTTCCTGGCTTGTTGCTGTGGCAAGGACTTCCAGCATCTGGGAGTGCCCACGCCAGCCCGCTTCACTCAGGGCGGTTTCTCCGGTTGTGCAGGGCAGAAGCGGGTCTGCGCCGGCTTCTACCAGAGCCCTTGCAACTTCTATGTGATTGCGCCAGGCCGCCTCCACAATTACCGGGCACTCGTCAGCGTCGCGAATGTTGGGGTCGGCCCCACCTTCCAGCAACAGCCTGACGATATCGGGTTTGTCCCGCCAGACTGCTTCGTACAGGACGGGGTTGCCCTCAGCATCCCGTGCATTTACATCTGCATTCGCGCTGATGAGAATCCTGACCGACTCCGCATCCCCGCGCCAGACCGGGTCGTGGAGTATGGAGTTGCCGCCGGGGTCCCGGGCTTCCGAAATAGGTGCGGACGTGGGGGTGGGCAACGGTGCTTCCGTTGGTGGAACTACGGCAGGGGACGCAGAACCGGCGACTTGCCCCTCCTGAGCCTGTTGAACCATCGCTTCCAGGGCTACGATGGTGGCCTGCAACCCCGCATCCTGTGCCGGGGGCGGGACTTCTGCTGACTGTGTGAGTTGCACGTTAACGGCGGGCGCTGGCACTGGCGTGGGAGGCTCTGCTGCCTCAAGCAGGCTGGACTGCATTGCTTCTATGGTGGCTTGCAGATTAACCTCCGGCGGCGGCTCCGGGGTGGGCGTGGGTGTCGGTTCTCCTGGACGGCAAGCTATCATCAACAAGACCAGAGCGATGGCCGAAACGGCCCAACCCTGACGTAGTCGATTCATGGTAATTCCCCATTTGCCCATCTAAGCCGTCGTCCATATATTGTTTTGGCGGTTCCCCGCCAAACTATAGCAAAAGGCAAGCAAGAAAGAAAATGATGCGGCGGGAGCAGCCAAGGGCCGGCGCCCCAAAATAACCTCATAAGGCCCACAAATGCGGCTGACAAGTAAGTCGGCCAAATTGTGGAAATTTTCCGCAATGTCGACCTTCCCCTTGTCCGGGGAAGGAACTTCTTTATAGCTCAAATCGCGCTAGCCGATATGGGCTGCGAAGAACTCCAGGGTGCGGGGCCAGGACGCATCGGCAGCCTCCTGGTGGTGCCGGCCGGTGGTAAAGTCCATAAATGCGTGGTCGGCTCCGGGATAGGTGTAGAACTGGTGGGCCTTGCCCAGGCGGGTAAGTTCGCCGTCGAACTTGCGCATGTCGTCCTGGGACGGGTTTTCGTCCACCTCGCCAAAGTGGAACAGGATGGGGCAGTTAATGTTCTCGGCCAATTCGTAGGGCGGAACCTCGCCGGCGCCCCATGTGACCATCAGGTTGCCGCCGTAGTAGGGTGCCAGGGCCTTGATGTGGGGATTGCTGGCAGCGCCCAGCCAGGCAACGCGGCCGCCCATGCAGAAGCCGGTGATGCCGATTTTGTCGCCGTTAATGTCCGGGTGGTTGCGGAGAAAGTCAACGGTGGCGTTGATGTCGGCCACGATGTCGGGGTCACTGAGCACGTCCCAGGGACGGGGCCGAGGGTCGCCATTCAGCACTTCGTCGGGTATCCGGTGATAAAGATTGGGGGCCACGGCGGCGTAGCCGGCCTCGGCGAAGCGATCGCAGATGGTCTGGATGAACCGGTCCACACCGCCGCCATGCTGGCTTACCACGATAGCGCTGAAGGGGCCGGAGCCGGACGGCACGCTGGCGTACATGTCCATGTCATTGCCGGCAACCTGGAGTTTTTCCCAGAAGGATGGCATTTCGGTACCTCCTGATTTGTTGGTGCGACTCTGGACAGCGGGTCGCTATTGTAGACTCCAGTTGGTTTCCAGAGTCTTGGTTATAGCCCTGGAATTCCTCTGGCTGGCGATTCCTGGATACCGGCATTCGCCGGTATGACGGTTAAACGGAGTGCCCTCTGGCCATTACCCGAATAAACCAACAACCCTGTCGGTCAAAGGTCGGCTAGAGCAGGCCCTCGGCTCGGACTTCGGCCAGGGATTTTTCGACCGCGGCCAGGGTCTTGTCGATTTCGGTTTCGGTGTGGGTGGACGATACCAGGAAGGCATCGCGGCCCATTATGTCAATGCCGTTGTTCTGCATGCTGCGCTTCAGGGCGGTGACTGCCGGGGAAGCGGTGGCCTCCTTGATTTCACGGTGGGGCATGGTGCAGATGCCCCGGTCGCAGTTGCAGTCGGCCAGGACCAGGTGAATCATGGACGCGACGCCGTGGGCGTGGCCGGCGACCTCCATCTTGCCCAGCACATCGTTCAATCCATTCTTCAGGCGCAGGGCCATGGCGTCGGCCTGCTGGTTGACGGGCTGGCTGGCGATCATTTCCAGGCAGACGGCGCCGGCGACAGCGGACAGGGGATTGCCGTTGAAGGTGCCGGGGTGGTAGACGCGGCGCTGGTTGTCCCATTCGGGGTCGTTCCGGTGGGCAATCATGTCAACAATGTCGGCCTTACCGCCGACCGCGCCGCCGGGCAGGGCGCCGGCCACGATCTTGGCCATGGTGGTCAGGTCGGGGGCCACGTCGTACAGCACCTGGGCGCCGCCGGGGGATGCCCGGAAGCCGGTAACAACCTCGTCGAAAATCAGGACCACGCCATATTGAGTCGTCAGGTCGCGCAGGCCCCTAAGATAGTTGGGGGTGTCGAAAGGTAGCTGCCCGTAATGGGCGCCAGTGGGTTCCAGGATAATGGCGGCAATGTCGTCGTCGCGGTTCAATGCATCTTCTACAGCCCCTAAGTCGCCGGACGGGACGATGACCATGCTGCCCCAGCTTTCCGGGGGTATGCCAGGTGCGGGACGGTCGGACCCGGCCATGGCGTAATCGTGCCAGCCGTGGAAGTGGTCCTGGAGCTTGATGACCTTGTTCCTGCCGGTGTAGGCGCGGGCCAGGCGCATTGCCATCAGGGTGGCCTCGGTGCCGGAACTGTGGAACCGGACCCGCTCCACGGAAGGCATCAGGGCCATGATGGCCTTAGCCCACCGGAGTTCCTCTTCGGTGCAGGCGCCCAGGTGGGTGCCGCGGTTTATCTGCTCGGAAACTGCGGCGGCGATGGCCGGGTGGGAGTGTCCGAGAATTAACGCGCCGTGGCCGGACACGTAGTCGACATACTCGTGGCCGTCGACATCCCACTTATAGGGGCCGGTACCGTGGGTGATGTAGAGGGGAAAGGGCTGGGCGTAGCGGTTATCGTGGGTTACGCCGCCGGGAAAGATGCGGGTGGCTTCGGCGTAGCGCTCCGCCGACCCGGGGTGACTGGCGATATATTCTTCCAGGATGGTAGCCATAGAGCCTCCTTGTCACGGCCAAGCCTGAGTGTCCCTATAATATACCATCGGAAAGTTGAAGGCTATTGAAGTAATTGTTGGCAGGTGGACTGGCCTGGGAGAGGGCGGACAGGTGGGTCGCCCCTACCCAGAGCATAAGGTGATTCTGCCTTTTACCCCGTGGAGCCAAGAAGATTCACCACACCGCCACCACTACTGGGCGACAGCAGGTTGCGGTTCATCCGCGGTAGTCAACTGGGGTGGACGTTTGACTACCAGGAAACAGATGCTGGCCACGCCGGCGCATACGGATGCGGGAATTATTGCCCAGTCGTAGCTGCCGAAGTGGTCGAATACCCAGCCCACGTACACCGGGGAAGCCACCAGCGCCCAGCTGTGGGAAAAGGTAATGTAACCCCGCAGGGTGGCAAACCGGTCGCGGCCATAATAGTCGCCCAGGGCCGCCCACACTATTATGCCGGCGCCATCGCCGAAGCCTTCCAAAACGATGAAGGCGGCAATCAGGAGTATTCCGACAGCCCCGGCGTCCCAGCTGCCAAGGTACAGGAAGACCAGCGCCACCGCTTCAGCGGCCAGGGTGCCGGCCAAGATCAGGGATTTGGACCACTTGTCCCCGAAATAACCCAGGACCAGCCGGGCCAGGAAGTTGATGCCGAACATGGCGCCGGTGAGGTTGGCGGCCATCTGGCGGCTGACGCCCTTGTCCTCAAGAATGGGAATGATGCTGACCAGGATGCCCAGGGTGGCGATCATGCGCAGGCCGGCGCCCAGCATCAGGAGCCAGTAAGCCTGGGTGCGCAGGGCTTCCGGGACCGTGTAATCCCGCAGGACCCGACGGCGGCCGGCGCCCCGCCCGGCGGTGGACGGCGGAGTGGTGTCACCATCGGGCAGAAGGCCCATGTCTTCGGGCTTATTACGGAACAGGAAACACAGGGGAAGGAGGAACACCAGGTAGGCTATACCGGCCAACAGTGAACCCATCTCCCAGCCCCACCGCTCGATCACGCCATTCATGGACGGGACGATGAACAGGCCTCCCAAGGAGGATACGGCGGCAAGGATGGAGATGGCCAGGGAGCGGCGGCGGCGGAACCACTGGTTGATGCCGGCGAACATGGCGTGCTGGAAGGCAATGCTGTTGCCGAGCGAAACCAACCCCAGATAGACGATGGCGAAGCTCCAGAAGCCGCTGACGAACTGGGACAGGGCGAAATAGCCAATGACCGCCAGCAGGACCGACGGAATCAGCAGGTGACGGTTGCCGAACTTGTCGATGAGCCAACCGGCGAAGGGGCCCTCCAGCCCGCCTTCGGCACGGGCCAGGGAGAAGATGAGATTGGTCTGGGCCTGGCTGATTCCCAGGGAATCGCGGATGGCGGGTACGAATACGGTGAATCCGCGGAAGAAGATGCCGCTGGCGAAGAAGGCCATCCACGACGTAATGACCACCATCCACCAGCCGTAGAATATGCGGGGACGGTTGGTTTGTTGCTCTGCTTGCTGCAAGACGGGTCGCCTTTGCTGACCGGAAACCGCTGCCAAAAAAAGACCCGCCCTGAAGGGCAGGCCGCAGGAAGGTTACCACCTGATAGTTGATAAAGTCTGCGGGGAAATATTCAGGATACGTCGGTTAGTTTAGCGTTAGTAGACAGTTTGGGCAACGGTGGCTGCACCCGTCAGGTACGGAAGGGACAGGCATCGTAGTCTATCCATTCCAGTTCCCGCCTAAATTAGTGCGGCGAAAGAGGGCATTCCCGGAAGTCCACGGACGTTCTACTGACAGTTGCCTGTTGGAGACGTTGGTGGTCGGGAGTAGAATTGATAAAGGGCACCCGTATTTCACCTGGGCCGGTCGGGATTACGGTCCCTCCTGAGCGATGCCGGATATGCGCCACATAATTCATGCCGATCTGGATGCCTTTTACGCCGCTGTCGAGCAATTGGACAACGCTGAACTGCGGGGAAAGCCGGTGCTGGTGGGCGGGAGCCCGCAAAGCAGGGGGGTGGTGGCGACTGCTTCCTACGAAGCCAGGGTATTTGGCGTGCACTCGGCCATGCCCATGGTGACTGCGGTGCGCCAGTGTCCCCAGGGAATCGTGGTGCGGCCCCGCTTTGACCGGTACCGGGAAATGTCCCGCCAGGTGATGGATATCTTTCACGGCGTGACAGACCTGGTTGAACCGCTGTCGCTGGACGAAGCCTACCTGGACATTACGGCCGCGGTGGAGAGCGGCAAGATGCCGCTGGGGGTGGCGATAGACCTGAAGCGACAGGTCAGGGACGACACCGGCCTGAATGTTTCCATTGGCGTTGGTACCAGCAAGTCGGTTGCAAAGATTGCTTCCGATTTGGAGAAGCCCGATGGACTGGTGGTGGTGCCGCCGGGGGAGGAAGCGGGCTTTCTGGCGCCCCTGGCCGTGGGCAAGTTGTGGGGGATAGGCCCCAAGACGGCCGGCCGGCTGCACCAGGATGGAATAGAGACGATAGGAGACCTGGCAGGGCGGCCTGAAGAATGGTTTGCCCGGCATTTCGGCAAGCGGGCGGCCAGCATTCGCGCCAAAGCGATGGGGCAGGACGACGATCCGGTAAAGACGGAGCGGGAGGCCAAGTCCATCAGCGCGGAAACCACCTTTGCCGACGACCTCAGTGACCGGGAGGAATTGCGAAGTACCCTGGCCAAGTTGTCGGCCGGCGTGGCAGCCAGTTTGGAGAAAAAGGATATCCGGGGCCGGACGGTGACCGTGAAGCTGAGGCTCTCCGACTTTACGACTCTTACCAGGCAGACAACCCTGCCATTCCACACTAACGCGGCGGAAGACATTCTGAACACCGGATGGACGCTGCTGGACGGGGAACTGGCTCCGGGGCGGGCCTTCCGCCTGCTGGGGGTAGGCATGTCGGGCTTCGGGCAGGACGGGGAACAGCCTCGGCAACTCCCCCTGCCGTGGGAACAGAGCCAGGTCGGCGGCTAACGGAAAAGGTCCTTGTCGGGGTCGCGGATCAAGGCCTGGTTGCTGGCGTTCTCCATGGTTTCCCAGGAGTAGCCCCGGACTATGGCGACGGGGACGCCCAGCACCTTTCCGGTCACGAGTTCTGCGGTGGCCGCCAGTTCATCCGCCACGTTGATCACTGTCGTGTACATCATATTTCCGTGGGAGTCTTCCTGGCCCACGTAGCTCAGCAGGGGGTTGATGCCGGCCACGCCAATGGCGACGTTGACGGCCGCGCTGCGCCAGGGGCGGCCGAAGGTGTCGGAAATGATGACGGCCACGTCGGCGCCGGTCCTCACCCGGACGGCCTCCCGGATGCCCCGGGCGGAGGCGTCCGGGTCTACCGGCAGCAGGGCCACGGTGCCGTCGCCGGGAATGTTGGAGGCGTCGATGCCGGCGTTGGCGCAGTTGAAGCCGTGGTAGGTCTCGCTGATGATGACGCCCCGGTCCATGCGGACGATGCGGCGGCTTTCGCGCAGGATAAGCTCGGTATGGCGCGGGTCGCGGCGGTGTCCCTCGGTTATGGAAATGGCCAGGGGCGACGCCTCAATGCCGTCAATGGAAATTACCCTGCCCTCAGCCTTGGAGACTATCTTCTGGGTCACCACCAGCACGTCGCCGGTTGCTACGGGCGTTCCCTGGGACTGGGCAGCTTCTATTATCTGTCCAGCCAGGTCGTCGCCGGACTGGGCTTCGGGCATGCCTTCTATGCCGATGACACTCAGTTGCGGTGGCATTGGTACTGACTCCTTGGCGATGGTCTCATTGGCGGGAGATGCCCTGCGTGCTGCAGGGGTGACAGGGCCCCAGTATAGCCGGGTCTAATGCCCTATGCTACAATGCCGACAGGTTTGGCAAGGGTGCGCAGGGGCGAAAAAGCCGTATGCGCAGGTTTTCCAGGCTCATCAAAGGGCGGGTTTGAAGTCCGCCTGTAGATTCTGAGGCCAGTGCGGGTCAAGGAACTTAATCATTCCAGGCGAGGATTTGCGACGTGACATCTTCATCGTCTTCCTACCGGAAAAGGGTCTACACGAAGTTCGGCGACAAGGGAGAGACCAGTCTGCTGTACGGTGGGCGGGTCTCCAAAAACGACCCACATACGGAGGCCTACGGCATTACCGATGAGGCGGTGTCGGTCATGGGGCTGGCCCGCTCACTTTCCGAAGACCAGAAGGTTAAGGACATTCTCAGGGACTTACAGCGGGAGTTGTTCACCATTGCCGCCGAACTGGCTACCGAGCCGGACAAGTACGAACTTTTCCAGCAGCACTTCGCGCCGGTAACTGCCGAAATGGTGGAGAACCTGGAACAGATTATCGACTCGCTGGAGGAAGAGTTCCAGATGCCCACGGTCTTTGTCCTGCCTGGCGGTTCTCCCTCGTCATCCGCAATTGACATGTCCCGCACGTCCATTCGCACCGCCGAGCGGCGCGTGGTGGCACTGGCCGAGGCGGGGCGCCTCACCAACGAACTGATAATCCACTATTTGAATCGCCTGGGGGATTTGCTTTTCGTACTGGCCAGGTACGAGGACAGGGAGCTTCCCATAGAACGGGCTACGGGGGAACGGAGCTAACAATGGCCGGCGGAAATGGCTCGGCCCGCGCCACGGCGAAGGACATCAGGATTGTCGTCATAGACTACCATTCCGGCAATTTGCGCAGTGTGGCGAAAGCTCTTGAGGCAGTGGGAGCGAATCCAGTCGTTACCGAGAATCCTTTAGATGTAGATACGGCTGATGCCGTCATTTTGCCCGGGGTTGGATCGGGGCCCGCGGCAATGCAGGCGCTGGAATCCCGGGAACTGGTGGCTCCCATCAAGAAGTTCATAACAGAAGGCAGGCCATTTCTGGGTGTGTGCCTGGGCTTGCAGCTACTTCTGGACCAAACCGAAGAGGGAGATGCGCCCTGCCTGGGCATAGTGCCGGGGCGCGTGAAGCGGCTTTCGGCAGGTCTAAAAGTCCCCCACATGGGCTGGAACAGTGTGGAATTCAACCTGGATCATCCAGTGTTCCAGGGCATCCCGCCTTCCAGTCACTTTTATTTTGTGCATAGTTACTACGCCGCCCCGGACGCCGACACCGGAGTCGCAGGCACTACTACCTACGGCATGCCTTTCTGCAGCGCCTACGCCGAGGGCAACCTGGTGGCCACCCAGTTCCATCCGGAGAAGAGCGGGACCATCGGGCTGCAAATTTACCGTAACTTCCTCAACTTCGCCGGCCAGGCGAACCACTAGCCTGGGGTGATGGAAACAGTCCACCGATGGAGATAATCCCCTCCATAGACCTGAAGGGCGGACGGTGTGTCCGGCTCTACCAAGGCGATTTCCAGCAGGAAACGGTTTTCTCTGAAGACCCTGTCGCCGTGGCCCTTGGGTGGCAGGAGCAGGGTGGTCCCCTGCTTCACCTGGTGGACCTGGACGGGGCTGCGGCCGGGATTCCCGCCAACTTACCGATTATCAACTCAATTGTTCAGACCCTGGACATTCCGGTTCAGGTGGGGGGAGGCATCCGGGAAAGGGCGACCGCAGATGCCCTGCTCTCCGTCGGGGTGACCCGCGTCGTCATTGGAACCGCCGCGGTGGAAAGTCCTGCCCTGGTGGAAGATCTTTGCCGGGAATACGGCGGAGAGAAGATTGTGGTGGCGGTGGACGCCAGGGGCGGAATGGTGACCACCCGTGGCTGGACTGCCGGCAGCGAATTTTCGGCTCTGGACCTGTCCTGGCAAATGAGAGACCTGGGTGTTCCGCGCCTGCTGTACACCGACGTTTCCCGGGACGGGACACTGACTTCCCCAAACTTTGAGGCCAATGCCGAGTTGGTGCGAGAGACGGGGATGAAAGTGCAGGCGTCGGGAGGAGTATCCACGCTGGATGACATACGGCGGTTGGCCTTGACCGGAGTGGAAGGAGTGATCATTGGGACTGCGCTATACCGGGGCTCGATCACTTTGCCGGAAGCGATAAGGACTGCGGAAGGCTAGACGCGGGCCGTTCAGAGAGAACTTCAGTCGGAAGACGCCGCTTGCGCGGGCCAGCGGTTGGCCAGCCTCTCCTCGACATTCTCATACCAATCGGCCCTGAGCACTTCCATAAGGATGAAGTCGCGTCCCATGCGCCGCACCGGGCGTACCTGGTTGAAACCACACTTGCCGAAGCTGCGCTGGGCGCGATGGTTCCATTCCAGCGTGTGAAGGTACACCCGCTTCAGATTCCGTTCATTGAACATGAAGTCCAACAGGGTAACCACCGCATCGTAGCCGTAGGAATTGTTCCAATACTCCCGGTCGCCAATGACAATGCCCAATTCGGCTTCCAGGTTGATAGTGTCCAGGTCGTAGTACATGCAGTTGCCGATCAGTTTCCCGTCCTCCACGTCAATCCCGAAATGGTGGGAGCCGGGGGTCGGATAACGAAGCTGGTCCTGGAACATCTTCAGGTAGCGGTCGTAGTTCATGGAGAGGGGATAGGTGGCGTCCAACTGAGCGAGTTCGGGATCACAACGCCAGATGTAGTCCTGTTCAGCGTCTTCCAGCCTTTTGTCCCGAAGGAGGACTCTTGCGCCTTGCAGTTCGGGCATATCAGACCGCTCTTTCCCTTTGAGTGATCAAGTTGAATGCCTCACGGAGGACTTCGGCCTCATTGGGGTAGGCCAGGTTGTTCACACCCTCCTCGTAGGTAAACCACTGGACAACATCAAACTCCGGGTCATGGAGGCTTGGGTCTCCTCCCACACTCTTCATCAGGTAGAAGTGAACCGTCTTGTGGTAACGGACCTCGTTATCCTTGTCGGAGAACCAGTAATCGATGCTGCGAATGCGGTCTTCGATCACAGGCACCAGTCCCGTCTCCTCCTGTACTTCCCTGAGGGCCGTTTCTTCCAGTGTTTCACCCGGGTCGGGGGTCCCCTTGGGGAGACTCCAGCGCACTGGTTCGTCCCGTCCGCACAGGACCACCTCGAGCCGCCCGTCAATCCAGCGGTAAACGACGCCGCCGGAAGAAACAGGCTCCTTCACCCGGGGCTTACCGCTCCCGGGGGAATGTTTCTTCGCCATTTGTGCCCCTTAAACTGGTTGAGTCCACGTACAATTGGACTCAATTTTATGTAAGTTTCTATTGGTACCCATTTTAGGGTCGATACCGGAGGTAGTCAATGCAACGGCAATGTGGAGGCGGCAGCGCGGATGCGCTCACCAGGTACACTTAGCAGGCAGCGGGAGTTACCAAAGGGGCAAGTTCATTGCAACCGCAGGGTGTCTCCATGCCCGTCGGCAACCGGGTTCCGGCCTAACCGCCGCTGATGGCAGGTACGAAATGCACCTCGCTGTTCTCGCTTACCCGTTCCAGGAGACCCATGCGGGCCACCTCGCCGTCGATTGAAACTGCCAGGTTGGGGCGGACCTGGTTTTCTTCGATAAGCCGGTCCCTGATCCCCGGGAATTGCTCTTCAAGGCCGTTAATCAGTTGCCGCACGTTTCTGGCCTCCACCTGGGTCTGCTTAACGCCCCCGGTTACGGGCAGCAGCATAGTGGGAATATACACGGTTGCCACGGTTGCCACTCCTTGCGCGTTCTTATTGTTCCCTTATTTTCGCATACAGGAAGCGATCTATGGTCTTTCCTTCCTTGGTAATGCTCTTCCGAAGGCGTCCTTCAAGGCTGTAACCGGCCTTTTCCAAGACCCGAGCCGAGGCCGGGTTCCACTCAAAGACATGCGCCTGTAACCGAACAAGATCAAACTGGGAGAAGGCAAAGTCAGTCATCGCCACGACCGCGCTGGTGGCAATACCCTTCCCCCAGAAGGGTTCCCCCAGCCAGTACCCAATTTCGCCGGTTCGACGAAATACGTCCTCGCTCAGGCTGAGTCCTATGCCCCCTACCGCCTCTTCCGCATTTGCTATGGCAAAGTTGGTCTCGGGATCCTGGCCAGACGCTAAACGTATCCACGTTTGCGCATGCTCCGAGGTGTAGGGATGGGGAAACGCATCGTGCAAATTGATGGAAACATTGCGGTTATCGGCATATTTAACCAGGCTGGCGACATCCGTCGGAAGCCAGCTTCTGATCTGCCAATCACCCAGATTTATCAGCATGGTTTTCCTCTACGAAAAAGGGCGGGTATGAAACCCGCCCTGTGGAAATACTTGAACAGCCTTCGCTTTGGAATTACGACATGGCTTCCAGCACCGCCCCAGGGTTGGCCGGCAATCGGTCGATCCTTCGGCCTATTGCGTGGGAAATGGCGCTGGCAATGGCCGGCAGGGGAGGCACGATGGGCACTTCGCCCACGCCCCGGACACCATAGGGATGGCCCGGGTTGGCGACCTCGACGATTACCGTGTCGATCATGGGCAGGTCGAGGGCCGTGGGCATGCGGCAGTCCAGGAAGCTGGAGTTCATCATCTGGCCCTGGTCGTTGAAGTAGTACTCCTCGTTCAGGGCCCAGCCTATACCCTGGACAACACCGCCCTGCATTTGCCCCTCGACGTAGCTGGGGTGAATGGCCTTGCCGGCATCCTGAACGGCGGTGTACCTGAGGATGGTGACCTTGCCAGTGTCCGGATCAACCTCAACATCCACGACGTGGACGCCGAACCCGTTGCCTTCGCCAGTGGGGTCGACGTTGGAAGCGCCGGTGATGCCGCCGCCAGTGCCGAGCAGTTGACGTGCCAACTCCCGGAAGGTCATCCGCAGTTCCGGATCCGACTTGTGGGACAGGACGCCGTCGGTGTACTCCACGTCCTCAACGGAGGTATCCCATATTCGGGCGGCCCGTTCCACCATCTGGGTCTTGGCGTCTTCGGCAGCCTCGATGGCCGCCCAGCCAGTGGCAAAGGTAGTGCGGCTGCCGCCGGTAACCATGGTGTAGCCGATGGAATCAGTGTCCACCACGGTGGGCTTGACGTCTTCGTAGGCAATGCCCAGGGTTTCTGCCGCCTGCTGGGCGATGGAGGCCCGGCTGCCGCCGATGTCCACCGAACCCTCAATCAGGTTAACGGTGCCGTCAGGGTTAACACTAATGTTGACGGCAGACTGGAATCCACGGTTGAACCAGAAGCCGGCTGCCACGCCCCGGCCCTGGTAGGGGCCTTCAAGCGGAGTGGAGTAGTGGTCGTGGTTGCGGGCAGCCTCGAGGCATTCCACCAATCCGATGCGGCGGAACACGGGCCCTTCGACCCGCCTGACGCCCTCGCGAGAAGCATTGCGCAGGCGGAACTCTACGGGGTCCAGGTCCAGCTGTTGGCAGATTTCGTCGATCAGCGATTCCACGGCGAAAGCGGCCTGGGGGGACCCGGGAGCGCGGTATGCGGCGGTCTTGGGCTTATTGACCACCACGTCGTAGCCGTGGATACGGGCGTTAGGGATTTCGTAGCAGGCCAGCGAGCAAGCGGCGCCCGACATTACGGGGGAGCCGGGGTAAGCGCCGGCCTCGAAGGCCAGGGAAATGTCTGCGGCCGTTATCTTGCCTTCCCTGGTTGCGCCCAGTTTGACCTTCATCCAGGTGCCTGGCGCCGGGCCGGAGGACTCGAAGACCTCGGTGCGGGTCATCAACAGCTTGACGGGCCGCCCCGATTTCTTCGACAACAAGGCGGCGATGGGTTCCAGGTAGGCGGTAATCTTGCCGCCGAAACCGCCGCCAATTTCCATGGGAGTAACTTTTACCCGAGAGACGGGATGGCGGAGAATGTCGGCCACGTTGGTGCGAACGACAAAGGGCCCCTGGGTGCTGCACCAAATGTTCAACTGGCCGTCGGCATTCCAGAAAGCGGTTGAGTTATGGGGCTCGATGTAACCCTGGTGGACGGAAGCGGTCTCGTATTCCCGCTCCAGTACTACTTCTGCCTGCTGAAATCCGGAGTCCACGTCGCCGGTCTCAAAGGCCATGTGGGAGGCTACGTTGCTGGGTTTATCGGACAGTTCACCCAATTCGAAGGTGAACAGGTCCTCGTGAAGCAGTGGAGCGTCGGGTTCCATGGCATGGCGGACGGTCATTGCCGGCGGCAGGACCTCGTACTCCACCTTGATGAGATTAAGAGCCTCTTCGGCGACGTGAAGACTGTCCGCAGCAACGGCAGCTACCGGGTGACCCTTAAAGAGGACCTTGTCCGATGCCATTACGTGATTACTGGCGAACTTGAGCCGCTGGTAATCGCCGCCCAACTCCTCCCTGGTCAGGGAGGCAAAGGGCAGGTCAGAGGCGGTAACCACAGCCTGCACGCCGGGATGCGCCTCGGCGGCGGAAGTATCGATGGACTTGATGCGGGCGTGGGCGTGGGGACTGCGAAGGACCTTGGCCTGAAGCAGGCCGGCTAGCTGGACGTCGGCCCCGTACTGGGCCCGGCCCGTAACCTTGTCAACGCCGTCGGGCCGCAGATGGCGCTTCCCGACGACGTTGTATTCAAACTCGGATAGAACGATGTTGGAGGTCACAGGGGTGCCTCCTTATGCCTTCATCTTCTCTTCCGCATCCAGCACGGCGCGCACGATCTTGTCGTAGCCGGTGCAGCGGCAGAGGTTGCCGGCCAGCCAGTGGCGGATACGCCCCTCGTCGGCATCGGGCTCGCGGTCCAGAAGGGCCTTGGTAGCAACAATGAAGCCGGGGGTGCAGATGCCGCACTGCAAAGCGGCGTTCTCCAGGAACGCCTGTTGTACCGGGTGCAGTCCCTCCGGGGAGGCCACACCCTCGATGGTGCTTATTTCCTTGCCCTGGGCCTCAACGCCCAGCACCAGGCAGGAAGTAACGATGCGGCCTTCCAGGACCACGGTGCAGGCGCCGCAGTTGCCGTCGTTGCAGCCCTCCTTGGTACCGGTCATGCCCAGCACGTCCCGCAGCACCTCGAGCAGGCTCTGGCGGGGTTCGCAGAGAAAGTCGGTCGGGTTACCGTTGATGGTGGTACTTACGTGTACAAGTCCAGGCATGTTTATTCCTCTCCCCTTGCTCGCCTGATGGCGGTGTTCAAGGTCCGGCGAGTCAGAACGCCGACCAGGTGAATGCGCTGTCGAATGGTGCCGCGCATATCCGTAATGGGCACAGCGGCTTCCATAGCCAAACGGGCCGCTTCCTCAATGGCTTCGTCGGATACGGCCTTACCCGCCAGGCTGTCGCCGGCGGCCTTGGCAAATACGGGGGTGGGGGCAACGGATGCCAGGGCGATGCGGCCGGAGACGAAGTTCTGGCCCGAGCCGTCTAGCACTACCGCGCTGCCAACGCCGGCCACGGCAATATCCATTTCGTTGCGGGGAATGAACCGCAGGTAGTTGGCACCGGAATTGGGCCCGGGAGCCGGAATATTGATGGAGACCAGGATTTCACCGGGTTGCAGTACGTTGCGGCCAGGGCCGGTACAAAAGTCCTCAACGGCCACCTGGCGGGCGCCGTTAGGTCCGACGATGTTGGCAACGGCACCCAGGGCTATCATCGGGGGAATTGCGTCAGCGCTGGGGGCGGAATTACAAAGGTTACCGCCCAGGCTGGCGCGGCCCTGAATCTGAATGCTACCGATAAGGCCCGCCGAGTCCACCAGGCCGGGATATTTGGCTGCCACGTCGGCATTGGCGTAGATCTGGTAGCAGGCAGCCGCAGCTCCGATGGTCAATCCGGTCTGGGGACTGTAAGAAATTTCGTTTAGTTCAGGGATTTCCTTAACATCGACCACCAGGTCTGCGCTGCGGCGACCGCCGCGAAGCTGCACCAGCAGGTCGGTGCCACCGGCTAACGCCCGGGCGCGGTCTCCCGCGGTTGCCATCGCCTGGACCGCCTCATCTATTGTTTTCGGTGTGGTAAATTCAATTGCTTCCAATTGCCCACCTCCTTTCCGGTGGAATTATAGCACTCCACCCAGAGGGTGTCAGCTAGTATTCCAACCTGTGTGAATCCCCGCTATTGGGGACGGAAAAATGACCGACTACACTCTGGAAAGCCTGGGAGGGTTTTGTGTAATCACCAAATCCAGGGCACAACACTTTGAAGCTCATTTCGCTGCGGGATACGCCGCAACCTTCAATTGACATCCCTTCCCCGCCAACCCTAGACTGACGCCGACCACGATAAATTTGTACAGCAGCGGTTTCAAGGAGGAATTATGGCTTCACTGGAAGAACGGTACCTGTCCGGCTATCCCGTGTTGCAGCGTCTGGGGCGTACCGACGACCAGGGTGTTCCGATAGCCAGCCCCATGATCAGCAGAGTAGCGCCGGACCTGTGGCGGATGATCGGCGAGGCCTGTTTCGGCGTCATTTGGAACCGGCCCGGACTGACCATCGAGCAGCGCAGCATGTCGACGATCTCGGTAATTTCCGCCCTTCGCCGTGACGACAATCTCAAAGGACACGTGGAAAGCGGGCTGGACGTGGGCTTCACTCCTACGGAGATCGTGGAAATGATTATCCAGATCTTTTACTACGTAGGCGCCCCCATTGCCAACACCGCCCTGGGTATTGCCAATTCAGTGTTCGAGGAAAGGGGTCTGAACGTTGAACCCATCCAGGTGTTTGACATTGACGAAGACCCGGAGTCCCTGCTGGAGAGGGGCCAGGCCAAGAGGCTGGAAGTGATGGGAGATACGGGGCCAGGCAGCGAAGCCCTGGTTGACCAGGAGTGGGACCAGTACCTGCTGGAATACCTGTGGGGCTCAGTGTGGACCCGCCCGGGGCTGGACACGGTCAGCCGCATGGTCTGCACCCTGTCGGTGCTGCCGTTGGTGGGTACCAACCGGTCATTGCGGGACCACATTCGGGGCGCGCGGCGCATCGGCATGACCGAAGAGCAGATCAATGAAATATTCTTCCACCTGACCTTTTACACCGGTGAGTCCATTGCGCGACACGCCAGGGTGATTGCACGGGAGACCTTTTCCAAAGACCGAGCCTAGCCGGGTAGCTTTTGCAGGAAGGGGATAATTATGCCAAGAGAATACTTCAAGGGAACAGCAGAAGAGGACCGGGCCTACTCGCCGGCAATAAAGGTCACCGGGGGGACGACGGTCTACCTCGCGGGGGTGGGCGCCACCACCGACGCCGATGGCAAGTCCCTGGGCGGCGACTTTGAGGGCCAGGTGCGGGCCACTTTTGAGCGCATTCGGGGCAACTTAGCCAGGGCCGGTGGTGAACTGGACGACATCGTGACCATGACGGTATTCATCAAGGACATGCAGTACGGAACCCACTTCACCCAGCTTCGCAAGGAGTATTTCACCCGGGGCTATCCCTGCAGTGCGCTGATCGGCATAGACTCGCTGGCAAGGGCGGAGATGATGGTGGAAATCCAGGCTATTGCGGTCATTGGCGACTGAAACAATGGAGGCGGGTTTTGAGACGCGCCCCTTGCCTATTTCGTTTACCCTACAGGGCAATCTGGCCTAAGTTAGCTGCGGCACTACTTCCTTGTTGAAGAGCCGCAGGGAGTTGAGCTGCATTTCCACGGGCAACCGATTGCCCAGGTCAATTTCGTAAATGAACTGGGTAAGGCCCAGATCGTCCCTTAGCTGGCGGATACGCTGGGCCACGGTGTCAGGGGTGCCGTAGGCAACTTTGTCCCGGAGCCAGTCGTCGTAATCCATGCCCATGATGCGGTCGCCTTCGGCCTGCCAGTCACCGGTTGTGCCCCCATATTCAGCATAGCTGAGCACCCGGTTGCCCAGGCGCTCGTACATGAAGATGGCGCCCTCCCGAGGATCGGAATAGGCCTTCTCTTCGGTTTCTGCCACGTAAACAGGGACACGCAGCCCGACCTCCGGTTCGCCTTCATGGCCGGCCTCATTCCACGCCTGGCGGTAGGCGCTTATCTGTTCCGAAAGTTCCGCGAACGTGAATACTCGCGAAGGGTTGATAAGGATGGGATAGCCCATGCGCCCGGTGATGGGGAAGGATTCCGCCGAGGTGATACCCACCCGCATTGGCGGATGCGGTTGCTGGTAGGGCTTGGGTTCGACACAAAGGTCACGGAACTGGAAGAACTCCCCTTCAAAGGAAAAGGAATCTTCCGTCCAGGCCTTCTTGATTACCTCCAGGCTTTCCTCGAACCTTCCGCGGCTTTCCCCGAAAGGTGTATTGAATCCTTCGTGGACATTGGGGAAGGTGCCCCGGCCTACGCCGTACTCCAGCCGGCCGCGGCTAAGCTGGTCGAGGGTCGCCGCCTCTTCGGCCAGGCGCACCGGGTGGCCCAGCGGCAGGCATTGCACCGCCAACCCCATGCGTATCTGTTCCGTGCGGGCGGCGATGGCGGTGGCGATCAGGATCGGCGAGGACAGCACCCGGCCGGGGTTGAAGTGATACTCCGCCAGCCACACTGACTCTACGCCCAGTTTTTCTGCCTCGTCCACCAGGGTAAAGGAAGCATCGAAGGCTTCCTGGTAACTGCTCCCGGCCTGCCGGGGGAACTCCATGAACATCCCCAGTTGCATCTGATTCAACCCGTAATCAAGTATAGAAAACGGGCCTTCCCGGAAGTGGAAAGGCCCGATAAAGTCGTGGTGGACGGTTAAGCCCGCTGGTTGCCCGCCTGCTCGAACAAGTCCCGGCGTTCCACGGCGGCGGTAATCATCTCACGGGGGATTGGCTTGGGACCGCCTATGGTTGAGGCCTGAGCCGCCAACTGGGCCGACGCCTCAACCAGCATTACCGAGCGGGCGGCCTCGGCGGGCGTACTGCCGAAGGCCAAGATGCCATGGTGCTCCATCAGGACGGCGCGAATGTCGGAAGCACTGTTGAGGGCATCGGCTATATATTCGATGGACAGGTCGGAGCCGCGGGGGCCGTACTTGGCCAGGGGTACGCCATCGGTCATATTGAAGCGTGCCATGGCCTCATAGCTGCACTCGATGGCCTGGCTGGCGACGGCGAAGGTGGTGCCCCAGGTGGAGTGAACGTGGACCGCGGAGCCGGCTTCGGGCCGGTTCCGGTATATCACAGTATGCAGGTGGACAATCTCGGCTTCCCGGGCCGTCATGTTGCCCTCGATCAGGTTGCCTTCCAGATCCACCAAGACAAAGTCGTCCTTTCGTACGCTGTCCATGTCCCCGCCGATGAGCAGGAACGCCCCGCCGCCGGGAACCAGCGCACTGAAATTGCCATGCTGCCCAATGCCCATTACACCAGCCTTTTCGATGGCGTCAATAGCCTTGAGCACCGCTTCTTTTTCTACATCCAAGTCCTTTAGCGCCATTAGATTATCCTCCGCAAATGCCTGAACTACTGGTCAGGAAATTGCCCAGCCCGACTGGGATACGTCTATTACTACCCCGTCGGGGCCAGCCCATTTTACTTCAAAGTTACGGGGAGCAGCGGCGGTCTGCGCCAGGGTTGTATCGTCGTGGCGCTGGTTGAGTCGCTCTCCATCAACCTGTTCAAGCTTGTCGGCAGAACCGTCCAGGTCATCCACCTGGAAGCCAATATGGTGGATGCCGTTGTAGTTGGGGCCGTTGGGGCCCACGTCGGCGTCTTCCTCGGTCTTCCAGTTCAGAATTGCCAGGTTTATGTAGCCGTCGGACAGGAACACGGCCCCGGAATCGCTGCGGCGTATCTCCTGCATGTCGAAGGCCTGCTTGTAAAACTCGGCAACCTCCGAGGGGTCCTCCGTGGTCAGTGCTATGTGTCGAATCTTGGCCATGGTCCACCTCCTTTATTGCATGAAGATTGGATCGCCAGGGAACGATTCGCCTACCGGTTTCGCAGCTTGGGGTCGAGCTTGTCGCGCAACCAGTCGCCGGACAGGTTCATGGACAGCACCACCAGCAGGATGGCCAGACCGGGGAACAAGGACACCCACCAGCCATTGCCGCCAACTATCAAGTCGCGCCCGTCGGCCACCATCAGCCCCCACGCGGGAATGGGGCGAGGTATACCCGCGCCCAGGAAGCTGAGGGTCGCTTCCAGCAAAATGACGTGCCCCACCTCCAGGGTTACCAGAACCACCAAGGGGTTGACCACGTTGGGGAAGATGTGGCGAAGCATTACGCGCACATCGGAGCAGCCGGAAACCTTGGCACGGCTGACGAAGTCTCGGCTCCGCATGCTAAGGGTCTCAGCACGGGACATCCGGGCAAAGCGGGGCCATAATATTACCGCCACCACAAGCACGATGGTGCTGAAACTGGGCCCCAAGACTATTGCCAGCACCAGGGCAAACAGCAGGCCTGGTATGGTGATAAAGATATCCACCAGGCGCATGACAAAGTGGTCCAGCATGCCGCCGAAATAGCCAGCCAGCACCCCCAAACCGCTGCCCACTACTCCGCCTGCGATGATGGCCAGCAGGGAAATGCTGAGGGAGTAACGCGCGCCGTGCATTATACGGCTGAGCACGTCGCGACCCAGCTTGTCGGTGCCGAGGATGTTCTTCCACGACCCTTCCGGTCGAACTTCAACCCCGTTCAAGTACTGGGGACCGCTCCATGCGGGGGGAGTCAGGCGTTCCCGGGGGCTGACATCATAGGGATCGTGGGGCGCAATCCATTGAGCAGTCACTGCGGGAAATACCAACAGCACTACCAGGATGAACATTGGTATCAGGGGATATCGCCGAGCCTCAGCGATGAATTTCCCCAATCCCACCGGCGCGGCGCCGACAGGAATTCCACCTATTCTACTTATATCCATAAACCGCCTCTTACTGAGCCTTCAGGCTAGGCATAACGAATGCGCGGGTCGATGTAGGCATAGATGATGTCCACGAAGAGGTTGATGCCTACGAAGATCAGGGCGAAGACCAGGACTATGGTTTGCATTACCTGGAAGTCGCGGTTGCGAATGGCGTCGACGGCCAGAAGGCCGACGCCGGGGTAGGAGAACACGGTCTCGGTTACCACGGTACCGGTTACAAGCTGGGCGACCAGCAGGCCCAGCAGGGTAACGGGCGCGATGGAAGCATTGCGCAGGGCGTGCTTCCAGACAACTCTGGACTCGGAAACGCCCTTCACCCGGGCCAGCTTGATGAACTCGCTGTCCAGCACCTCCAGCATGGAGGAGCGGACCAGGCGCATCAGGGCCGCCACCTGGTACCAGCCAATGGCAAAGGCCGGCAGGATCAGGTGCAAGAGCATATCCCACCCGGGGTCGCCCCGGCCGGAAGTGGGCAGCCAGCCAAGCTGGACGGCAAAGATCCACATCAGCATGATAGCCACCCAGAAGGATGGGGCCGACTGGCCCATGAGGGCGAAAGTCTTGGCCAGGTAGTCAGGCATAGTGTCTTTCTTGACCGCCGAGAGAACTCCAACGGGGAACGCAATGACTATGGAGATCACCAAAGCCAAACCGGCCAGGACAATAGTAGCCGGGAATCTCTTGAGCACCAGTTCCAGGGCGTCCCTGGTGGGATGCTGGACCGAGCGGCCAAAATCGCCGACCATGGCATTACCGATGAAGGTGAAATACTGGATGTGCAGGGGCTTATCCAGGCCCCACTTCTGCTCCATGAGCATGAACTCTTCCGGCCCGGCATCGTCGGGCAGGAGCACATCCATGGGATCGCCGGAAATTCGGGCCAGGCCAAATATGATGACGCTGACCGCGAACAGGACTATCAGGCTCTGGAACAAGCGCACAATTATGTATCGTTGCATCGCTATCCTTTAGACAATATAGCGGGTTCCCTGAAGAGAGTGCCAAAGCAGGCTGCCCAACCAGGAATCTGCACCAAGTCAGTCCTGCCTGGACAGCCAAATTTGGTCCTCAGTCAGACACCACTTCCATAAAGAGGCGCCAGAAGCTTACTTGACCGCCTTTACGTACTCGAAGTCACGCACTCCGAACACGCCGGGGGTCAGCCACTCATCAATGACTTCAGGATTGATCATGAACTCAAAGGGCACCCAGTACAACGGGATGGAACAGTAGGTCTCGTAGCAGTTTTCGCCCATTTCCCGGATCAGGTTGTCCCGATCCTCGTTAGTGGCAGCGACTTCCAGGGCCTCGTACTTCTCGGTGAAGAATTCCGACTCGTACCGGGGGCTGACCGCGCCGCTATAGTGGTAAACGAATATGGCGCGGGTGGGCTCGGTGAAGCTGCCGGTATGCAGCCACGCGGTGTTATTAACTTCCTTGGCCCGCAACTGGGAACTGTACACCGCGGTTTCCACGGGCTTGAAGTTTACATCAATACCGATCTCACTCCAGTAGTCCGCCACCAATTCGCCGATGTCCTGCATTTCGGGCAGGCCCGGGCGGGGATACGCAAGCTGGGTAATCTCGAAGCCGTCGGGGAAGCCGGCCTCGGCCAGCAAAGCCCTGGCCTTATCCGGGTCGTAGCCGTAGTCCGCCTCGAAAGAATCCAGCCAGGAGGGCTGCCAGCCAGGGAACTTGGCGTGGGAGTGGGTCTGCATCATCAACTCGGCGCGACCCTTAAAGAACACCTCGTTGATTTCAGGCCGGTTAATGGCCCGGTTCATGGCCTCGCGCACCAGGGTCATGGTCATAGGCTCGGTGGGGTCATAGTTGGGATTATCGGGGAGGTAATTACCGCCGAAGAAGCCGACCAGGCGGATGGCGGGGGTAGTGCCCTGAATGACCTGCATGCCGCGGGCCAGAGCGCCCACCTGCAGATCACGGGGAATCTCCGCCGCCTGGACCTCCTCGGTCACCAGCATAGCCAGCTGGGTAGAAGGTTCCGCGACGAAGAAAATTTGCAATTCGGGGAAGTCGGGAGTCTTGCGCCAGTGGGTAAAAGACGGAGCCTCATAGCGCAGGTACTGGGCCTCGGCGTGCTCAGCGAACTGGAAGGGGCCGGTGCCGATGGGGTCATTGGCCATGAGGCGGACACCCTCATCGTTGGCATCGAAACCGTCCATGACACCGCCGTTATCATCCCAGTGATTCTTGCTACGGATGACGGTAGTGTAGTTAGTGCTCATATAGGTGGTCATAATGGGTTCGGGCTTATTGAGGTGGAGTTCGACCACGTGGCCGTCGGGGCCGTCGGGCATCACCACCTCCTTGAGGAGGTCGCGCCAGGTAGCGGCGCGGCCATCGAAGTGGTCATTGCGGCGCTCCTGCCACATAGTGTGTTCGACATCCTTGGCGGTCAGTTCGCCCCAGTCCTTGTGGAACTGGATACCCTCCTGGAGCTGGAAGGTCCAGACGGTGAAGTCATCGTTGGCGGACCATTGGGGGGACAGCATGGGCACGGAATCGGTGTACTGATCGAACTGGACGAGGCCCTCGAACATGGGGAGGACGATGGGGAGATCACCCCTGCCGGCGACGGGATCGGCCAGATCGCGGGTAGTTGGGCCGCGGGCGACCTGCAATTTAGCGATGGCGGGTTCGGCCATAGCCATTGACTCGGTGGCAGCAGCGGGGGCGGGCTCCGGAGTAGGGGTGGGGGCCTTGGCTTCCGCGCCGATGGCACCCTGACCAACAACGGCGCTGACCGTGGCTTGGGGTTCAGGTTGGGCAGCCGGGGCCGCAGGTTGGGCCGGCTGGGCCGGCTGAGACGGCTCTGCCGCAGCTGCGGGAGCTGACGGTTGGGCCGGCGCGGCGGGCTGGGCTGCAGCGGAACTGCCGCCGGCAGGCTGGGCCGGGGCCGGCTCAGGGGCCGATGCGCCACATGCAATCAGCGCCAATAGTCCCACGGTCATCAGGCCGTAAATTAACCAACGAGGTGCAAAAATTCCAGACAAGGTCATCATTCCCTCCTCCTGGTGATATTGGCCGGGTCGCCCAGCGTGCTGGTCATCGAAATTGCCATAAGCTTTAACGAAATTCGACAGCAATTTAGCCTGTTGTTGCGTATATCACACACCTATTCAGCATCGCTACCGGAACGGCGGCCAGTGCTAGCAAGTCTATTATTGGGTATGTCGAATGTCAAGAAAATCCGTAGCTTGTCCCATAGGCAGTGGAGGGAGGGGTGGATGGTAGACTTGCCTCGTCTTACTTGGTAGTTTCATTTTTTGGGAAGGAGGGATGATGAGTCTGAGGGTGAGAAGACGCGTCACCAGACGCAAAAGCAACAATCACTTTATTGAAACGGCGATGGTTCCGGCCCGGGACGGCACAAGTTTGGCAACGGACGTTCACCGACCCATAGTGGACGGAAAGATGGCAGAAGTGGCCCTGCCGGTGCTGCTGCAGCGGACGCCCTACGGAAAGAGTTCTTCGGCCAGGCTGGAAGAGGCGGCTTTTTTCACCAATCGCGGCTACGTAACGGTGATGCAGGACTGCCGGGGACGGTATGAGTCGGAAGGGGGGTTCAGCAAGTACGTGGATGAAGGCCGGGACGGGTACGACACGATGGAATGGCTGGCCGAGCAGCCCTGGTGCAACGGGAAGATCGGCACCTTTGGCCTGTCGTACGCAGCCCACACCCAGGCGGCGCTGGCGTCGCTGAATCCGCCGGGACTGGCGGCAATGTGGCTGGAATGCGGAGGCTTTGCCAGCGCCTACCATAGCGGGTGTCGCAACGGGGGCGCCTTCGAGTTGAGGCAGGCAACGTGGGCCTACCGGGAAGCGCTGGAAAGTCCCGAGGTGAGGGCCAATCCGGACACGACCAGGGCAGCGATGATGCGGCAGGACCTGCACGACTGGTTTGGCCGGTTCCCGTGGAAGCGGGGGCACTCGCCGCTGAGCTGGACACCGGAGTACGAAGAGTACCTGATGGAGATATGGGGGCATGACACCTATGACGAATACTGGCAGCAGGCGGGGCTGAGCGCGAAGGAACACTACGGGGAATTTGCCGACGTACCGCAAGTACACCAGTGCAGCTGGTATGACCCCTATGCCGGGAGCACCGTCGGGAACTACCTGGCGCTATCGGAGGGCAAGTCGAGCGAAGTATCGCTGATAATGGGGCCATGGACGCACGGAGGACGGTCGGCCACCTATGCCGGCAACGTGGACTTTGGTCCGCAGGCCACGCTGGACAACGCCATGGAGGGGAGCTTCAACGAGCAGCGGCTGGCGTTTTTCGACCGGTGGGTGAAGTCGGAAGACAGCCATCGGGCAGACACACAGGTCGGCCGACGGGCAGACACACAGGTCGGCCATCGGGCAGACACACAGGTCGGCCCCTACCGGGCAGACACACAGGTCGGCCCCTACACCCGACAAGCCCAGGGCGAAGGGGGCCGGGAAGATGGCCGGGGAAAGCAGGGGTCCGTCAAGCTGTTTGTAATGGGCGGCGGCAGCGGGCGAAAGAACCCGGAAGGGAGGCTGGACCACGGGGGGAAATGGATAACCGAGACGGCGTGGCCGCCAACCAGAGTCAAGGAAACGCCGCTGTACCTGAACTCGGGCGGAAGGCTGGGCATCGCAATGCCGGAAGGGGGAACAGCGCCCAGCAGATACCGGTTTGACCCTGAAAATCCGGTACCCACCATCGGGGGCAACATATCGTCGGGCCTGCCGATAATGGAACCGGGGGGGTTCGACCAGAGGGAATCGGAAGAATTTTACGGGTGCCGAGCGCCCTATTTGCCGCTGGCATCGAGGCACGATGTGCTGGTGTTCCAGACGGAGCCGCTGCCGGAAGACCTGGAAGTAACGGGTCCGGTGGTGGTGAAGCTGTGGGTAGCGTCCACGGCGGTAGACACAGACTTCACGGCCAAGCTGATCGACGTGTACCCGCCGTCGCGGGACTACCCGGAGGGATACGCGCTGAACCTGAGCGACGGGATACTGAGGACCAAGTTCCGGGACTCGTGGAGCGAACCGGAATTGATGGAGCCGGGTGAGGTTTACCCCATAAGCATTGAGCTGTACCCCACCAGCAACCTGTTCGCCAGGGGGCACCGGATCCGGGTGGACATATCGTCCAGCAACTTCCCGCGGCTGGACGTCAACGGCAACACCGGGGAGAACCCGGCCCTGTCGGCCATAAAGGTAACGGCGGACAACACGGTATACCACGACCAGGGGCGGCCGTCGCACATAATGCTATGGACGGCGGCGGTGGAGCGCTAGCAATTCGATAGCGAAAGTATCAGGAATATTCTTTTTTTCTTATTATTGGGGGCGAGCAGATTGCTCGCCCCATTTTTTTGTCCAACTGGATTTGGCTTGCAGTCGCTCCGTGGCAGTTATTCCCCGGCGAAGAATTTGCGGGGGTTGACCACCATTAACTGGTGAATATCGGCATCGGCAGCGCCCAGTTCACGGAGGCGAGGCAGGACCATGCGGGGAATGAAGTTGTAGCCGTCGGGATTGGCCCGGCGGCGTTCCTCCTGCACTTCGGCGCCGTGGCGGGCCTTGGGGACCGAGTAGTCGTGGGACAGCATGATGCGGTCGGTAAATCCAGCCTGCATCAGCTTCCAGGCCAACTCCGTACGGCCCTCCCAGTCGGGGGTGCCCGGAACCCGGCCGCCGGGGTAGCGGTCGAGGCCCAGCCAGACTCCCTTGTCCAGCAGACCCAGGAGGTAGTCCATATCGGTGTCGTCATTGCTGTGGCCAATATAGACCCGTTCCAGGTCGACACCCTCCTCCTGCAGGATGGCCACCTGCTGATCGCCCACGCGGTCGGGCGACCAGGTGTGAGTGGAAATGGGTGCGCCGGTACGATGGTGGGCACGGGCCGCCGCGCGGAGGACATTCTCCTGGGGAGGAGTAATGCCGCCCCGGTCGCTGGCCACCTTGATGACCGCGGCCTTGACGCCGGTGTCTTCTATGCCTTCTTCAATTTCGCGGGCGAACATGGGGGCTATGACGTCGGGGGATACTTCGCCGAAGGGACGGGGCACGGCCAGGTGGTTGCCGGTGGCGACGACAATGTTGACGCCACTCTGGCGCGAAACCTGGGCGATCATCGCTATGTCCCGGCCCAGGTCGAAGGTGCTGACGTCGATGATGGTGCGCAGGCCCGCTTCTTCGCGGGCCTCTTTGAGGGCGGCGGTGGATTGTTCGATGATGCCCTCCCGGTCAATGATCTCGGGGTAAGTGTGGCGCAGGCCGGCGGCGTTGGTTCCCACGTGCTCGTGGCTGAGGGTGAATCCCAGGTCTTCAGCTTCTATGGGGCCCAGAACAGTTTGCAGAGTTGCCATCCTATCTCCTCTTTGTGAGACTTATTGCTGGCGAGAACTTCCGCACATTCCTCTCACCAGGTTTGCCGTGTATTCTATACCCGATGCACGGACAGGCAACCTTGCTCCTTGCAAACACCTCTTCGCAAGGGCCAAACACCATTTCTGTCCTATTACGGAGGAACCATGTTTGAAGGGTTTGATGAAAGAAGGATTGAAACCAGCGGCGCGGCCGTAAACCTGGTGGTTGGGGGCAGCGGGCCGCCCTTGCTGCTGCTCCATGGCTACCCGCAGACCCACGTGATGTGGCACAAGGTAGCGCCGAGACTGGCCGAGCACTTCACGGTGGTGGCCGCCGACCTGCGGGGTTACGGGGATAGTGGCAAACCCGCCGGCGACGTGGACCACCTGAACTATTCGAAGCGGGCCATGGCGGGGGATCTGGTGGAAGCCATGGAAAGCCTGGGTTATACGTCTTTCTTTCTAGCGGGCCACGACCGGGGAGGCCGGGTGTCTCACCGGCTGACCAAGGATAATCCGGACCGTGTGCTGAAGCTGGCGACGCTGGACATTATTCCCACTCACCGTATGTTCCAGATAGTCAACAAGGAAATGGCAGCCAACACCTACCACTGGTTCTTCCTGATCCAGCCCTACGACTTTCCCGAGCGGGTGATTGGGGCCGACGCGGACTACTTCATACGGCACAGCTTTCAGCGCGGCTCCAACTGGCAAGAAGTATTTCCGGAAGAGGCTGTGGAGGAGTACGTGCGGTGCTCCACTGACCCAGCAACTATTCACGCCATCTGTGAGGACTACCGGGCCGGCGCCAGCATAGACCTGGTGCACGACGAGGAGGACTATGCCGACAAGGTGACTTGTCCGCACCTGGCCCTCTGGAGCGACCGTGGCTACGTTGGGCGTACCCAGGACGTATTGGCGGTGTGGCGAGACTACTCCACCAACGTGACGGGCCATTCCATGCCCTCCGGCCATTACATCGCAGAAGAACTGCCCGAGGAAACCTACATGGAGCTGAGGGATTTCTTTCTGGAATAACCCTGGGAGTCGTCAACCACCAGGTCAAGAAGTCACGGGACAGGCCAAATGCCTGTCCCGTAAATTTCCCGGTCTTTTACTTTGGGGCTGGGGAGAACCGTTACTACAAGAAACTAGCGGCTGGAGGAGGGGTTAGACTGGGGAAGGCCCTGTTCCATGGCACGCATCTGGCATTCGAGGCAGAGAGATTCCTGGAGTAGGTCAGTAGCTGCCCAGATGTTGTCTCCGACTTCACCGCAAAGAAATTGGGGAACGGTCTCCTCCCAGGACGAGGCGGACAGTGATTCAACGTAGTGGATGTAGCCGGTCTTGTCCTGGGTTCCCCACCACCAGGGGGAGAACTCTCGACTCAACTCAAAGGCTATAGCCTCACTGACCCAGCCATCTTCGGGGAGTTCCACCATCCAGCCCTCTCCCCCGTCGGCTCGGGATTCCCGGATTGCCTTCAACTCGCCGCCGCGAATGCAGTCGCGCACCATGGCGGTGGAGATTCTCAGCCTCTGGGAAGCCTCCCTTATGGTGACCCGTTCCATTCCAGCGCCTCCCGGTTATGAAAATATCCACCATGGATTATCTCGTGGACGAATTACGGTCTTGATTGATTATCAATTGGCGACATTATGGTGCATTTCGAGCCAAAAGTAAAAGCCCCCGATTGATCCGGGGGGCTTTTACTTCAGTCTCGCGCTTTTGAGGACTGGGCTATCAGCCTACGCCGGCATCCTTGGCTTCCTTGGTGGCTTTGAGCCAGCGCCACCGCTGCAGGGGATCGCTGACTGCGCGCATCCAGACACCGAAGAGGTTGAAGGACAGGGCGGTCAGGAAAATGGCGGTACCAGGCACCACCACCACCCACCAGGCAGTAACGATGTAGTCGCGGCCCTGGGAGAGCATCAGGCCCCAGGAGGATTCGGGGGGCTGGATGCCGAAGCCCAGGAAGCTCAGGGTCGACTCGGTCAAGATGTTCCGGGGCACTTCCAGTGCGGCCAGCGTCAGGAGCGGCGTAATAAGGTTGGGAAGCACGTGCCGCCCGATGATACGGCCGTCGCTGGCGCCAATTGCCCGCGCTGCATCCACGAAAGCCTGTTCCCTCAAGGAAAGCACAACACCTCGGGACACACGGCAGAAGAGCATCCACCTGGCAATAGCGAACACGATAATAATATTAGTGAAGCTGGGCCCCAGGATGAATAACACCATCAGGGCCAGCAATAACAGGGGCACGGACATAAAGATGTCCACCGCCCTCATTATTATGTCGTCAAGAATTCCCCGATAATACCCGGCGGTAATGCCAAGAAATACGCCGATAACGCTGGAAACCAGCACTCCCAACAGACCTACCGAGATGGAAATGCGGCCCCCGTAGATCAGGCGGCTCAGGTAATCCCGGCCGAGGTGGTCTGTGCCCAAAATGAAGCGCCGATCTTCCGAAACGTTCTGGCCATCCACCCGCATGATGGCAGGATGCGCTGCAATGTCCGGGGGCAGGTGGCGCAGTCTCAATTGCTGGTTTTGCGGGTCATAAGGCGCCACAAAGGGGGCAAATGCAGCCGCCATCACGATTACGAAAAGGAACAGCGCCGATAACAGCGTGATGGGGTCATTGAGAAATGCCTGCACCAGGGCGTGATTCCAGATCGCCACAATCGGGTTAGGCTTTTGCACTACGGTCGTCATGTCACTTGCCATGTCGAAACCAAAACCTCAGAGCAGAATAAAGGCATTGTCCGCTATTGCCTTGCCCGCAAGGGCACTGGATACGGCCGTCGCCGGTTTCAAGTTAGTTAGCTGTAGGAAATTCTCGGGTCCAGCCAGGTATACAGCAAATCCACGCACAGGTTGATAACCATAACCATCAGGGCAACCACGAAAACGGCGGCCGTTACGATGGGCAGGTCACGAGCATTAATGCCGTCGATAAGCAGTTTGCCAATTCCGGGCCAGCCGAAGATGATCTCCACCACAGTGGAACCGTTCATAAACCCGGCCAGTTCGTCTCCCATTAGCGTAACGATGGAGATTGAAGCGTTCTTCAGAACGTGACCGTAGAGAATGGCGGTTTCACCCAGGCCCTTGGACCGGGCGGTGGAGACATACTGCTTGGCGACTTCCTCGATCATTGTTGACCGGGTGATCTGGGCATTGCGGCCCAGTACTATAGGGCTGAGGGCCATGGCCGGCAACACCATATATTTCCAGCCTTCGGGGCCCAGCCCCTTGAACCCTGAGGTGGGTAACAGGTCCAGCTGAACAGAAACCACCAGGATCAGCATCAGGGCCAGCCAGAACTGGGGCACGGAAATGACCGCGAAGGATAGCACATTCACGATACGGTCGATAATTCCCCTGGGACGTCTTGCCGCTAACATTCCCAGTGGAATGCCGAGCATACCTATGGCCCACGCAACGATCGCCAGAACCGCCGTATTGGGCAACCGGTCGAATATCATTTCCTGCGCGTCAATTCTATGGCGCAGGGACTTGCCAAAGTCCAGCCTGGCCAGGTCCCAGTAGAAGTCAGCGAACCGCACATAGAGTGGCCGGTCCAGCCCGAACTTGGTCCGCAGAGCGTCGATGGTCTCCTGGGAAGCGTCCTCATCAACCATCAATTCTACGGGATCGCCCAGCACGTTAATGGCGAGGAATAGTAACCCCATAAGGCCGGCAACGATAAATACGGAATGGCCGAGCCGCCGAATCATGTAGTTACGCACTTTGTCCCCCGTCAGAACAGTTTCTTGGTCAAACCTGAATTATGGCCTAATCTTCGGTTGGTGAAGGATATTATAGCTAATTTCCTTTATCGTCAACTACCATAAAGCAATTAATTTAATTTTCCCTTCGGTCTGCTTTCAGGGAGGAAATTCCCTGTGATTCACCGTACGAAGAACTATTGGGATTCGGATTCTAATGATTACGAATACAAGATAAAAAGGCACCGGGCGCCCGAAGGCGATTGGCCCTCAATTTTCCAGCAGGAAGAAAACGAAACCTGGAGGGCGCAAGTTGCCCCGAAAGCCCAACACTCACTTGACGCTGGACCTCCGGGGCGGGATATGCCGGATTATTCTACTGCTCGGTAAACCTCATGGTGTTGAGGCGAATTCGGGGGTCGTAGCGCGGCTCCCATTCCAGGTTGGGGTCCAGGCCGTAAACCTGCACTGAGACGAAGAAGGGGAGGAACCAGTATTCATCGTGAATCAACTGGGCCAACTCCTCCATCTTGCGCTGCCGGTCAGGTCCCAAGGGCGTTCCAATGGCATCGGCGATGCTCTCCTGGAAAGTCATGCTCTCCAGGCCGGGCACCAGGTTACAGACCCGGCTGTTGACGTTATGACAACTGTTGCGGAGCAGCAACTGGCGCTGCATGTCCAGCATCTCGTTGGAGGTAGCAGTCTCGTAATAGTGAGTGGACGTACCCACGCCGGGCGGGCCCTGGTTAACGCAGTCAAGCTGCAACTCCGGGCCTTCCAGGGCGCCACATCCGGAGCGGCGAACCTCGCGGGCCTTGGAGGGCTCCAAGACCACCAATTCGGCGTTCACGCCCAGTTCCCGCCAGCCGGCCACCACCGACTCGAACATTTCCAGGCCGCGATACACCCGGTCAGCCCGGGTGTGAATCCTGATATTCGGGTTGACCTGGTAGTTGTTGGCCGCGGGATCGTAATCAGCGTGGTAGTAACCGCTGGAAGCCAGCAACTCGCGGGACATTTCGGGCTGGTAATCGTAGGGAGCAAAGTTGCTTTCGTTGATGCCCACGGTGCCCCACTGGGAGATGTTGCCAATGCATTCCTGGAGGCCGTCGTACAGGACTTCCATCAATAGCTGGCAGTCCACCGAGTGGGCAAGCGCCGTCCTTACTTCCTTCTTTTGAAGCTCCGGGTGCCAGATGTTGTCGGCAACCAGGGTAAATACCTCGTTGTTTGTACCGGTCTTGGCTACCGGAACGGACTGGATGTTCTCAAATCCGATATCCACCGCCCAGTGGCCCTCGCCAGACTCAATCATGGCGGCCCTCACCAGGGGTTCGGAACGCCAGACCTGCCTGGCGGTTTTAACGGCCGGGGCCTGCGCGTCGAAGGCGTTGTTTGCCTTGTAGCCTTCATAGGCTTCCAACTGCACCTCAACGCCGGGCACGTGCCGCACGATGCGGTATGGGCCGAGGCCAACGGTCATGGTTGCCTGTTCGTCTTCGCTGGCGTTGTCCCACCATTCAGGAGCCTGGAAAGTGGTGAAGATAGCCGAGCGAGGGAAGATGGGGCATGCCACTTCGCAGACCACGTCTACGGTGAACTCATCCACCACCTCGCCGGAGATTACGCCGTGGAAACCGAAGGCGCCACGGCCGTGGCCGGAGGTTTCCTTGTCGCCCATGTAGTCCAAGCCCTTCTTGGCAGCATCGGCATTCCATGCTTCGCCGTTGTGGAAAGTAACCCCGTCGCGCAGGGTGAACCGCCACCGGTCCGGCCCCTGCTGGGACCAGCTTTCCACGCCGGACAGGGGTACAACCTCGAAGTTAGTGCTGTCAATCCAGGTAAATGGATCGGAGGCGATTTCTTCACAAATGGTGCTGGGAACGTTACCGCTGCATCCCGCGCTCCAGGTGCTAAGGGAATCGGGTTCCTCTTGAGTAACAAATATGATTTCGTCAGAGGCGGTGAAGGCCGCTCCGGGCGTGGGGGTGGGAACTGGGGTAGCCGTGGCGCCGGCCTGGGCCGGTGCGGGGGTGGGGGTAGACTCGAAGCGATTTTCCAGTGAGGTGTCCGTATTGATCGCCGGGGTGGGGGCTTCAGCCTGAGCGGCCGGCTGCTCCGCAGTGGCCGGCGCCTGGGATTCGGGGGCGGAAGCGCCGCAGGCCACGGCTACGATAGTCAGGAGCGCAAACAGACCTGTAAGGTACCTTCGCCACAATTGGGGTCGCCTGGGTTGAACCATGCTGGGTGTCTCCCTCCGCAGGTAAAAAATTTCGTCCGACCCGCCAAGGGAGACGCAGCCCAACGGAAACTCCACAGGGCGGCCATTGGGATACGCCGGGTGGATAACCGCTGGAGCCCCTGCCCCTGGGCAGCCGAAAGATTGTGAAATTTTTTACAAGATTCGTTGTCCTTTGTCAACAGACTCCAAATGCATATTAATTATTCGGGGAAATGCCAGTGGAGAAAACTCAAAGACAGAAAACCCCGGGTAGCCAAGGCTACCCGGGGCGTGTTCAAGCTGTCGCCTAGAATGAAACCTACTGAGTGAACCGCATGGTATTGATCCTGATACGGGGGTCGTAGCGGGGCTCCCACTCCAAGTTGGGATTCATACCATATACCTGTACCGACACGAAGAAGGGCAGGAACCAGTGCTCATCATGGATGGTCTGGGCCAGGTGTTCCATCTTCCGGGTACGTTCCGGCCCCAGAGGAGTAGCCACTGCATCGTTGATGCTGTCCTCGAAGGTCATCCCGTCAAAGCCTTCGACCAAGTTGCAGACGCGACTGTTGACATTGAAGCAGCTATTGCGCAGGTAGAGCTGGCGCTGCATGTCCAGGGCCTCGTTGGAAGTGGCCGTCTCATAGTAATGAGTGGTGGAACCAAAGGGCAGCGGCGGGTCCTGATCGTGGCAGGCCAGGGCCTGGCTCAGATCCCGGGTACCGTCATCTGCGGTCGTCACGAACTTTCCGCAACCCGACCGGCGAGCTTCACGAGCCTTGTTGGGCTCCAGCACAACCACGTGGGCATTGACGCCAATGTCGCGCCAGCCGGCAATAACCGACTCAAACATCTCCAGGCCGCGATAGACCCGGTCGGCGCGGGTGTGAATCCGGATTTCCTCGTTTACGTCGAAGTTATTGTCCGAGGGGTCATAGTCAGGCTTGTAGTATCCGGAGGAGGCCAGCAGTTCCCGGGCCTGGTCCTGATCATAGCCGTAATCGGCATAGTTGCTTTCGTTAATACCGACGGTGCCCCACTGGGAGATATTGCCGATGCACTCCTGCAGTCCGTCGTAAAGGACTTCCATCAGGGTCTGGCAGTCCACGCCAAGGGCCAGGGCCCGGCGTACGTCCTTCTTCCTAAGTTCAGGATGCCAGATATTGTCAGCGACGAGGGTAAAGACCTCGTTGTTAGTGCCGGTTTTGGCCAGGGGTACGGAGTCGATGTTTTCGAACCCGATATCCACAGCCCAGTCGGCTTCACCGGCCTGGATCATGGCGGCCCTTACGAGAGACTCACCGCGCCAAACCTGGAAGGCTCGCTGAATAGCGGGAGCCTGGGCGTCAAAGGCTGTGTTGGGCTTATAGTCTTCGAAAGCCTCTATTTCCACTTCTACACCGGGCCGCCATTCGACTACGCGATAGGGGCCGGTGCCGACAGTGTTCAACTCCCGCTCATCGTCGCTGGCATTCTCGTACCAGTCAGGCGCCTGGAACGGGGAGAAAATGGCTGTGCGAGGGAAGATGGGACAGGCATTATCGCAGATCACATCCACAGTCAGATCATCAACCACTTCACCCGAAATGGGGCCATGGAAGCCATATCCGCCGCCGCTGGTGGGGTCGCCGGACCAGTCAAGCCCGAACTTGGCGGCCGCCGCATTCCAGGGTTCGCCGTTGTGGAAGGTTACGCCATCCCTGAGCTTGAACCGCCACCGGTGGGGGTCGACCTGTGACCAGGACTCCACGCCGCTGAGAGGTACGACCTCAAAGTTGGTGCTGTCAATCCAGGTGAATGGGTCGGTGGCAATCTCTTCACAAATGGTGGAGGGGACGTTACCACTGCAGCCATCACTAAACGTTCCCAGAGAGACAGGTTCCTCCTGGGTCACGAATATCAACGTATCCTTGGCGGTAACAACGGTCCCTGGCGTGGGGGTAGGTATCGGCGTGGCCGTTGCTTCTGCCATGGAAGCGGACGGTGTAGGTGTAGACGCGAATTGGCGGGTATCGGTCAGCGCCCTTGCATCGGCCGGGACTGCCGGGGCAGCAGTTGGCTCTTCCACCGCCGCAGCAGGCTGATCAGGTGCGGCAGGCGCTGCTGCTGGCTGCTGTGGTTCGGAAGCGCCGCAGGCCACCGCGAGAATGGTCGTCAAAACTGCTATAGACAGGAAACTCCTTCGCCAGGAGAACCCTCTGATAAACCTCATGCCTCGTAGACCTCCTTTAATTTGGAAACCCTGCTACACGGGAAATCACTGTCGGAACAAGCGCAGAAGGAACCGGTGGAAGACAGGTCGCACTGCCCTTAAACGCCAAAATAGCAGTTGGGTACAAGCCTCATCACCGTTCCAGCGTGCCCCATAATGCCCGAAACTTATACTCTCTATGCCGATTCTTGTCAATCCTTCCAGAGTCTATGCTTGTCAATTTGCTTTTTTCGGAATTGTAAAATAGCTAACCATACGACTCTACGTTGGCAATGATATATATTCGTAATACCATTACGGATTCTGGCAGGCATCTATATATTGAGCTATGCAATAACTGGATCGGAGCGCACGTCCGCAATTGGCTTGCCTTCCCCTTTGGGCAGGGCGATAGCAAATGAGGCCTGGAACAACCCAGTCTGCGGCTTCCTGTCAAATGGCAAGAAGAGAAATATTCCCCAAGCTCATTGACCCGTGCCTTATTGCGCATATTGTTGCTAAATTCGAAAAACCTAGTACCATATAAGTTGATAATATGCAGAAATTCGGCTGGATTCACAGGTCAATTCTCAGTCCGCAGTAGAGTCTTAATCAACCTCGTTTCTCACATCTTGTTTCTTCAGGACGGACAAAATGAAACTTCCTGTCACGATGGTAGATGGCGGAATTTACGGTTTCGTCATACCCATGGCCCGGACAATCGCGGGCTTTTTCGTCGGAATGATGCTGGGCATCGTTGGAGGCTGGGCGGCGCTTACTTTCAACGCCCTGGTGGGGTACCCCTGGGGCGCGAATGTCCACCTTGCCATTTACATTGCAGGAATCGGCATTGGGGCGGGGGTAGGAGCATATGGAGGATGGATTAACCTGGGTATCCGCTGGTACTGGATCGCGGGGACTGTCCTGGTGGTGCTTGCTGCCGGCATTATCGGAAGCGCAGTTGGCAATGGTTACTGGCACCTCTTTACCGAAGCCTCTTACATGGGCGCCCGGGATACCAGGGTTAACATGACCCACTTTGGCGGGGCCATCGGGGCTGGTACGGTGTCCACCCTGATCGGCCTCTACTACCATTTTCGTACTCGCGGTTAGAAGAGTCCGGCCTATCGAGCGGAACAACCGCGACCCTGTAATAACGATGCGGTCTGCCATTGCCCGATGTGCAGGCCGCACTTTTTTGGGCTATTCTTGAACACATCAGACTACCTTGAGGGGGATCCTTTTGGCTAACAGTGACATTACCGGACAACTGGCCAGCTACATGGTTGGGGCGCGGGACCGCAGCCTGCCGCCCGAAGTGGCCCTGGCCGCGAAACACCGAATCCTCGACAGCCTGGCGGCGGTAGTCTCAGGAGCGCGGCTGAAACCCGGCGAAATGACCATCAAGTACATCGGTTTACAGGGCGGCACTCCGGAGGCGTCGTTGCTGGCCAGCGACATCAGGACCTCGGCTGTCAACGCAGCGCTGGGCAACGGTATGTTCGGCCATGCCGATGAGACCGACGACTTTGAGCCTGTCACCAAGTCCCACCCCGGCTGCTCGGTGGTGCCGGCGGCACTGGCCATGGCGGAGAGGGCGGGCAGTTCCGGCCAAGATCTGATGCGGGCGGTGTCCCTGGGTTACGATCTGTGCTGCCGATTCCTGCTGGCCCTGGACCCGGACGCTGTACGAGGCGGCCACCGCAGCGCGGAGGGCACCAGTTCCACCATGGGCAGCGTGGGCGCTGCAGCCTCCATAGCCAGGCTGGACGAAGCCGGAATGCGCTATAGCCTCTCCTACGCCGCCCAGCAGGTATCGGGGTTATGGAGCTGGGTTCGGGACGCGGAGCACGTGGAGAAGGCCTTTGACTTTGCGGGTATGGGAGCCCGAAACGGCGTTACTGCCGCCACGATGGCAGAAGCCGGCCTGACGGGCGTATGGGACATTTTCCAGGGGGAGCATAACGTTCTGCTGGCCCTGTCGCTGGATCCGAGGCCAAATGAAATGATTGCCGGCCTGGGCGACCGATACTTCATTACCGAAACGGCCATCAAGCCCTACTCGGTGGGATATCCGATTCAGGCGCCGCTTGATGCCTTCTTTGCGCTGCAGCGGCAGCACGGCCTCACAGTGGACAACGTGGAGAGCGTCACCGTGCGGCTGCCCCGGGATGGAGCCGGCGTGGTCAACAACCGTTCCATGCCCGACGTCAACTGCCAGCACATGATCGCCGTGGCCCTGATGGACGGCGAAGTTACCTTCCTTTCCACCCACGACTACCAGCGCATGTCCGACCCGGCCACCCTGGCGGTGAAAGACCGGGTAACGCTGATACCGGACGACGATCTGATGGATCCGTTGGCGCCCCGGAGCGGAAAGGTGGCCGCCAAATTGAAGGACGGCTCTACCGTGGAGCACTTCACTCCCCACGCCTATGGTACGAAGGAAAACCCCATGTCCACCGACGACGTCAATGCCAAGGTGCGGCGACTGCTTACCCCTGTGCTGGGCGAACGCAGAACGGAAGCAGTAATCGCCTCAGTCAATGATCTCGAGAACCTGCCTGACGTTCGGGAACTGATTCCGTACTTGACGGTATCCTCGTCTGAGATGACGGACATTACCTTCATGCATTAGCAGGCCAACAGGTTTGAAGTGATGACCGCTTAACCGATGTTGTTGTTCCGGCCGGAGTCGTAACCCCGAAGGGTAGTGATGGGTGATGAAAGGTCACCTGCAAGGTCCAAAAAGGCCACTGGATTCCGGATCTGCGCTCTATGGCGGAGAGTGTAGCGGGGGCAGGCTTGACGGGCGCGATTATGCCAGAGGGCGCCGGCTGGCAGTCTCCTTCACTTTAAGCCCTCTTCCACCTTTTGGTGCAGCAAACCCAGCAGTTGGGCATTTTCATCCAGAGTGAAGTTGTCCACATAGTACCGGTTCTGGCCGGAACCGCCGTCCACCGCGCCGTCGCCCACCATCTGGGTAATGAGCCTGGTATCCTCTTCAATTGAAGGCAACAGATTGCGGCCCACCAGACTGGAAATGGACGCCACCAGGCCGTAGCCGCCCCAGTTGGACACGCTGGCAATGACCAGCCGGTCCACGGTGCTGATGGCCGGCTCGTCGGGAAGGCGGTCCACCGGGGGGATGTGCTCGGCCACGTTGCCCATTCCAATTTCGTTGCCGCCGTCACCGATGCCCACCGAAGGCACGCCGCGCTCGAAAAGGTAGTCCAGCCGGGCGGTGTATTCAGTTATGTCCCTGGACAGCATATTCAGATACACGTCGCTGGCATTGCGACCGCACCGCTCTATCGTGATAAGCAGGTCGGGCTGCAGGTCGTCCAACAGTTGGCTGGCAGCCACTCTGCTCTCCTCCTCACCGGCAATCGGAAAATCAACCACGCCGGCCCGGTCGCCCAGCCACTTGCGCATCATGGGGGCCGTGTGACAGTCGGTTACGTAGGTTACCTGGCATCCCAGTTCCTGCAGAGCGTTGCCCAAAGCGATGGCGCCCGGCGGTCCATCGGTCTCGTGCTGGCCGGCAGTAAGGATATAGAATCCGGTAATTATGGCCACCCGGCCCGGGTGGTCCAGCACGTAACGGGCGGCCCGGTCACAAAAGTCGGCGGGCAGGAAGGGACGCAGTTCCGACACGCCCCGCTTGTCCTCGCACAGGATTAGTTCCTCGATAGTCTCTCCGCCGAAATTCATCAGCCTACCTCCCTGACTATGGATCGCCACGGAACTGGACTCCTGGCCTACAAGACGGCGTAGTCGGCATCCCGCTGGGCAGTAACGAACATATGGCCGGGGGCATGGGTGATCATCAGGGAGGGCTTGCAGTTCAGGGCCACCGCCTGCGGCGTAACGCCGCAGGCCCAGAATACCGGTTCCTCACCGGGCCGGATTTCCACGGGGTCGCCGAAGTCGGGCTGATGAATGTCCCTGATGCCAATTACCGATGGATCGCCAATGTGCACTGGGGCGCCGTGAGTGGCGGGAAAGCGGGAGGTCACCTGCACGGCTCGCACGATCTTGTCGTGCTGCACCGGGCGCATGCTGACGACCATGGGGCCGGAAAACACGCCGGCAGGGCTGGTTTCAACGCTGGTGACGTACATGGGCACGTTGCAGTTCATTTCCTGATGGCGCAGGGGAATGCCGGCCTCGGACATGGCCGTTTCAAAGGAAAAGCTGCAGCCAAGCAGGAAGGAGACCAGGTCGTCCCGCCAGATGTCCACCAGGGAATCCACCTCCCGGGTGAACTCTCCGTTCTCGTAAACCCGGTAATAGGGAATATCAGTGCGGATGTCGGCGCCAGGAGCGGTTAGCCTGGGCTCCACGTCTCCGGGCTCTATGACCTCCAGCAAGGGACAAGGACGGGGATTGCGCTGGCAGAACAGGAGAAAGTCAAAGGCCAGGTCCTTAGGCAGAATGGCCAGATTGGCCTGCACATGGCCCGGGGCAACGCCCGAAGTAACGCCGCGCCAGTCGTTGGTACGGATTCTCTGCCAGGTCTCCTGGGGTGTGGTCGGGAGAGATTGGGTGGCCATGCGCTCCTCCAGGTGAATGCGGGTGAATATTTGGCAATCTGCGGCCGGAGCGGCCCCGGACGCCTTGATGAAGGTACCCAATACTATTATCGGCGGTCGCCGCCAGTCAATTGCCGGTGGGCCAGTAGCTCGGTAATCGCTGCATCCAGACGGTGGCAAGTAAAGGCATTGGGATTTGGTGTATCCCGGAAAATCCAATATACTTACGCCATTCCTTGTCTACCTACATATTCGGGGGCATAACGGTGTACACCGTATTCTTGCTGGCCGCCCACGGCAACGGACTGCAGGGCTTGCTGGAAACCATGAGCCGTTCCGGCCTGTCCTGCCTCTTTGGCTCCGACCTGTCACAAGTGGCGGAAGCAACGGAGTCGGACCACACCATCATGGATGCGGTAGTGCTGGATGTTGCTTCCTTCCGCCCGGTGGAATGCCAGGAAATTGTGGCGGGGTGCCGTAACCTGAAAGTTCCAGTGCTGGCAGTGGTGCCCACGGAGGAACTGTCTGACTACGATCCCGCCCTGAATCCCGACGAATTTATCGTCAACCCGATGCAGAAGGACGAGTTGCTGGCCCGACTCAAACAGGCCATTTTCCGGGTCAGTGGGCCCACCGGCAGCCAGTTGCTCAAGATCGGAGACCTGGTTATCGACCTGGAAAAATACGACGTCACTATGGCAGGGCGGCGAGTCTCCCTGACATACAAGGAATTCCAGTTGCTGGTGATGCTGGCCTCCAATCCGGGGCGGGTGTATTCCCGGGACGTGCTGTTAAGCCAGGTGTGGGGATACGATTACCTGGGAGGTACTCGCACGGTGGACGTACACGTTCGAAGGCTACGTTCAAAGATTGAAGACCCGGACAATTCCTTCATTGAGACCATCTGGAATGTGGGATACCGGTTCCGGTCTACAAATTAGTGCAATTCATCCCCTAGCTCATTTCCCCGCTTACCCGTTCCATGAATCGGGCTACCTGCCCCGCAAGGCCGGCGTGGCGGGCAGCTTCCAGGTCAGGGTCTTCTTCCATTATCCTGGTCGCTTCCTGGCGGGCGAGGTCCAGCAGGTCCCGGTCTGACAGTTGGGCCATTCGCAAGTTTGGAAGGCCGCTTTGTCGGGTGCCGAAGAAGTCGCCGGGTCCCCGCAGGTTCAGGTCTATCTCCGCCAGTTCGAACCCGTCACGGGTGCGTTCCAGGGCCGACAATCTTTCCTGGGCCAGGTTTGACGGGTTCTCAGACATGAGGATGCAGTAGCTCTTGTGCTCGCCACGGCCCACGCGGCCACGGAACTGGTGCAACTGGGACAGGCCAAACCGGTCGGCGCCCTCGATCAGCATCACCGTGGCGTTGGGCACGTCGATGCCCACCTCCACCACGGCAGTAGTAACCAGGATATCCAGTTCGCCGTCACGGAATTGCCGCATAATCTTATCTTTATCCGCCGAGGACATCCTGCCGTGGAGCAGGCCCAGCTTGAGATCGGGAAAGACCTCCGTTGATAACCTTTCGTGCTCGTCGGTCGCGGCCTTGGCCTCTATGGCCTCCGATTCCTCGACCAGGGGGCAGACTATGAAGGCCTGGCGACCGTCATTCACCTCGCGCCTTATGAACCCGTAGGCGGCCTCCCGACGCTCCGGGTCAACGTACCTGGTCTGTATCTCCTGCCGGCCCGGGGGCAGTTCATCGATGACGGAGATATCCAGGTCTCCGTACAGAGTCAGGGTAAGGGTGCGGGGAATGGGCGTAGCCGACATTACAAGGGTATGGGGGTTCTCCTCGCTCTTCTGACGCAGGGCGGAACGCTGCATCACGCCGAAGCGGTGCTGCTCGTCCATGACGGCCAGGGCCAGGCGAGGCATTTCCACTCCTTCCTGGATCAGCGCGTGGGTGCCGATGAGCAGGTCCAGGGTTCCTTCGGCAGCCAGAGCCTTCAGGCGGTTGCGGGGCCGGGCGCGGGTGCTGCCGGTAAGCAGGCCAACGGTCATCGGCCGCCCCAGTGGTTCCAGATATACGGTCAGCAGATTTTCCGACTGGGTGGTATCGGCCATGCCGCCCAGCAGCTTGGTAACCGTCTGAAAGTGCTGTTCAGCCAGAACCTCGGTGGGCACCATTATCGCGCCCTGGTAGCCCCTGGATACTGCCGCCAACAGGGCAATCAATACAACCACGGTCTTGCCGCTGCCCACTTCCCCCTGAAGCAGGCGATTCATGGGGGGCGTGCCGTGAGCCATGTCGCCCAGAACTTCGTCCAGGCATCGCCGTTGGGCATCGGTCAGGGTAAAGGGCAGACTTGAGAGGAAGCCTTCAAGGAAATCTGCCTCCGCTTCGATGGGGACGCCTTCCAGCAGCCCAATTTCCCGCTGCCGGCGGGAGAGAACAGATAACTGCAAGGTCAGTAGTTCGTCAAAGGCCAGGCGCCGGCGGGCCCGGTCCCGGCTTTGCAGACTGTCCGGGTAGTGCGCCTGACGCAGCGCGTCCGACAACGGAAGCAACGAGGTTCGAGATAGCATCTCTTCCGGGGCCGTTTCTTCCAGACCCTTGAGATGTTCCTCGAGGACTTGCCAGGTTAGACCCCGCAAAGTGCGGCCTACCAGTCCCGCCGTCAGGGGATAAACCGGGACCAGCCTGCCCGTGCTGACCGCTTCCTGCCCCGGCCTGAGAATGTCATAGTCCGGCGACTCAAAAACTGGCCGGTTATTGAACGCGTCCACTTTTCCGCTAATGGCTACATTGGTCCCGGGCTTCAACGTGCGGGCAAGGAACCCCTGATTGAACCAGGTTACCTTGACGCTGCCCGTGTCGTCGGTCAGCACGACCTCCGCAGCCTTCCGGCGACTGCGGCCGAGGGGGATCTCCCGCGATTCGCTGATTTTCCCCACCACGGTAAGTTCCTGGCCAGGCCATAGTTCCGAGACCTTGGCCCTGCGGGAGTAGTCGATATGGCGGTGGGGGAAGTGGTAGAGCAGGTCGCGGACCGTGTTGACTTCCAATTTGGCCAGTTGACCTGCAGTCTTGGGATTGACTCGCTTCAGGGCAGTTACGGGCGAGTCCAGGGTTATGGCGGCTGCCGGCTCAACTGCCTGCTTTGCCTTCGGGGAGGTGGTTCTTGAGGACCGGGTACGGGCAGAATCGGCCTTTTTTGTGGCAGTCTCCCCGTTATTCCTGGGAAATGAACCGGCATCCAGCGCAGCCAGCCACGAGTCCACCCACTCCGCCCTCTTCGTAGTGGTCATTCTCTCGTAGCCGGGTCGCAGCAGTTCCCTGTCTTCCTGAAGATTGCCCACGTAGCCGGCCATGGCCTCCGACCAAAGCCGGACGAACCCGTCCATGCCGCCGATAACCGCCCGGTCGTTGAACCCGTTGGCCCGCTCCAGTTCCAGGATGTTCCGGAAGGCGTGGGTCCAATCTTCGGTTTTGGTGGAGCGGGAAGGCATAGCTGTTAAGGAAGGCCGCCAAGGCTGAAATTGGGGCGAGACCGACGGGATTAGCGAGACGGAAGGGCCCTACCGGGCCAACATCACCGCAACACCCACCGCTCTGGGCCCAACGTAAGTGCCCAGGGCCGGCCCGAACCTGACGGTCATTACGCGGTCTTCGGGGACGACGTCGGACAGGCTGCCGCGCAACTCGGCGGCCCATGCTTCATCGGTGCTGTAGGCGATGCCCAGGCGGGCGGCGGGCCCCTTCTCCCGGGTCAGTTCCACAAGGCGACGCATGGCTCGCTGGTGGTTACGGGGCCGCTCCAGGGGATGCACTTCGCCCTCCACCAGAGTCAGGATGGGCTTAACGCTGAGCAGGGATCCCACGAAGGCTTGGGCTTTGCCAATACGGCCGCCCTTTTGCAAATACTCCAATGTGTCCAGGGCGAAAACCGCCGAAGTGCGGGTCAAATTCCCACGTACCTGCTCCGCCAATTCTCGACACGAGGAAGCCTGGCCAACCGTTTCCGCCGCCGCCGCGGTGATCAGGGCCAGCGCGATTGAGGCGCCGCCGGAATCGATTACTTCGATTGGGGCATTTTCTCCCAGGCTGGCCTTGGCCTGATTGGCTGAATTAACTGTGCCGCTGAGCTTCCCCGAAACATGGATGGAGACTATCTCATCGCCCTGGTCGAGAATCTCCTGGTAGGCGGTCTGGAAGGTGCCCACCGAGGGCTGCGATGTGGTGGGAAGGCTGGGGCCGGAGATCAGCCGCCGGTAAAACTCGTCCGACGTCATGTCCACGCCGTCCCGGTAGGTTACATCGTCAATTATAACGTTGGCGGGCACGACGGTTACGCCCAAGTCCTGCGCCTGCGCGGGGGTCAGGTCCGACGTGCTGTCGGTTACAATGCGTACTGCCATCCGGCTTACTCCACGGATACAAAATATGGATAATGGGGCTGGCCCCCGTAGACCAGGTCAACCTGGATACCTGGCGCCTGTTCCTCGATCTTCCCGGCCACTTCCTCAACCTTGCCCAGGTCGGTGTCTGTCCCCCAATAGATAGTAACGATGTGGTCATCCGTCAACCCGCAGCCTGCCAGAGACGCCAGAAGCGCCGTCTCAGCCGAATTTTCCACCACCGCCAGGTCGCCGTCCACCAGGCCCATGTAGTCGCCTTCGGCTACCGCAATCCCGCCCAGGGTTGTATTCCGGATTGAACGGGTGACCTCTATCGAAACAACCTCGGACATTGCCCCGTTCATTGCCCCCAGGTTCTGTTCGGCAGAGGCCTGGGAATTGAAGGCCAGTGCGGCAGCGATTCCCTGTTGGACCGTGGAGGTAAGGACTACGTGCAGGCGCTGGGTCTCATTCTCACGTTCCGAAGCCTGGGTGGCGGTAATTGCTACGTTCTTGTTGTTGGGCAGCAGTATGACGTCCTCGGCGCCAGAACGCTCGGCAGCGGCGATAAGCTGAGCCACGCTGGGGTTCATTGTCTGACCGCCGCTAACCACCAGCGCCCCTGAGGTATCGGTGAAAAGCTGGGCCAGTCCGTCGCCCGGCGCAACGGCCACCAGGGCAATTCCGGACTTGGGGGCGCCACGTTCCTGGTGCCCGGAGGCCCAGTCTTGGTTTTGCAGGCTCATGTTGTCAATCTTGATCTGGTCCAGTTCTCCCAGCCCCACGGCATAGGTCAGAGCCACCCCCGGGTCTTCCAGGTGCACGTGCACCTTAATGAAACGGTCGTCGCCCACGATAACCAGCGATTCAGCCTTTTCGGCCAGTTCCATGCGGACACGCTCAATGTCCAGGTTTTCGCCCTGGATCAGGAACTGGGTGCAATAGCCCCATTCCGACTCGACCGAGGAGTCCAGGAAGTCGCTTTCAACAGACACGGAGGCCAGTTGAGAGGGATCTATCTGACCGGCGGCGGTTGCCAGTTCCAGGTCAGCTTCTTCCACGTTTTCGCCGGTCAGGTGGAGGTAGGCCCCGCCAAGGATCACGACGATGCCCATACCGCCGGCGTCCACCACACCCGCTTCGCGCAACTTGGCCAGCATCGAGGGAGTGGCGTCCAGAGCATCCCGCGAGGCCTGGTAGGCTGTCCCCCACATCGAGAGGATGTCGTCGCCGCCGCCGTCCTGCTGGAGGTTCGATTCCAGCGCCTCCGCCACAAAGCGGATGACGGTAAGCATGGTGCCTTCCACCGGGTTGCCCACGGACTTGTAGGCGGCGTCAGTAGCGGATCGAAACGCCTGAGCCAGGTCACTGCAAGCGCACACTGCCTTGCCTTCCAGGCCGGTGGCTATTCCCTTGAAAAACTGGGACAGAATAACGCCGCTGTTCCCCCGGGCTTCCCAGAATGTGCCATCGGCCATCTGAAAGGCCACTTCGCCTGCGGTAACACCGTCGGCCTGGGCCAGCTTTTCTATACCGGCCCGCATGGTAAGCAGCATGTTGGTGCCCGTATCACCGTCAGGCACAGGATAAACGTTGAGTGCGTTGATAGGGTCACGGTAGCGCTGCAGGCAGTGGAAACCTGCAGTCAGGGCGCCGGCTAGATCATTTCCGTTTAGTACCTGCATGTCTGGGGCCGCCAATTAAATTGCAAATGGGGTTTCATTAGCGATACATTATATCCGGGCAGGCATTATTTTCAACCGGACGAGCCTCGGCTTGCGATGTTAACGCGCCATATTGTCAGAACAAACGTTTCTTGACGCTATCCGGGGCCTGGCCTAGAATGACGGGAGAAGGCCCTTCCCTGGTTTCGCCAGTCAAAGTACGAGAATCCGGTTAAGGAAGTAGCCGGCCTTCATTCAGCTATTCCGGAAAGGTAACTTGACCGACTCCAGCGCCGCTCAGCCACGCTACTCCGAAGCGTCGGCACGCATAGTCTCCGGCGATTCCATGCCGGACGACGAAAATATGGACGTTTCCCTGCGCCCGCGCCGGCTTGGGGAGTTCGTAGGGCAGGCGCCGGTTAAGGAAAACCTGGCAATAGGTATCCAGGCTGCCAAAATGCGCGGCAAGCCACTGGACCACATTATCCTGTATGGCCCCCCTGGCTTGGGCAAGACGACCCTGGCCCATATCATCGCCAACGAAATGGGCGTCGGCATCAAGGTTACGTCCGGCCCCGCCATTGAACGGGCCGGAGATATGGCGGCTATCCTCACTGGCCTGCAGCCGGACGACATCCTGTTCATCGATGAAATCCACCGCCTCCCCCGCTCAGTGGAAGAAGTGCTCTATTCTGCCATGGAAGACTTCTTTCTGTCCTGGATGGTCGGAAAGGGCCTGGCGGCGCGAAACATCAACCTGCGCATCAACCCCTTTACTCTCATCGGGGCCACAACCCGCTTCTCCCTGATCAGCGCGCCTATGCGGGAACGGTTTGGTTCGGTATTCCGCCTGGATTACTATGAGCAGGCGGACATGGAGGTGGTGGTCGAGCGCTCGGCCAGGATACTGGGCGTATCCGCCAACGCCGAAGGCATTTCGGAGATCGCGGCCCGCTCCCGGGGCACTCCCCGCATTGCCAACCGCCTGCTAAAGCGGACCCGGGATTTTGCGCTGGTGGTGGCGGACGAGGATATTACCGGCGACGTAGCCCGAGACGCCCTTGATCGGCTACGGGTGGACGGTCTGGGCCTGGACGAGACGGACCACCGCCTGCTGGCGAACATCATTGACAAGTTCAACGGCGGCCCGGTGGGGCTCACAACCCTGGCGGCGTCCCTGAGTGAGGATTCAGACACAGTGATGGACGTTTGGGAACCCTACCTGATGCAGCTTGGTTTTCTGGAGCGCACCCCCCGGGGCCGGGTTACCACCCGCCGGGCATACGAGCACTTGGGGCGCGCCCTGCCCGGTACAGCAGAACCTACAGACCAGGGTAAGCTGGCCGGGTTCTGACCCGCGCGTCTGCATCACCCAGAACAACCGGGCAAAAAGCAATCACCAATCTAGCGTACCAAAGGAGCAAAAATGATCTACGAGCTACGCATTTACGAGACCATCCCCGGCCGACTGCCCGATCTGAACGACCGGTTTGCCAACCATACCTGTGGGTTTTTTGAGCGGCACGGCATAAAGGTGGTGGGCTTCTGGACCGAGGACATCGGCACCAGCAACCAGTTGGTCTACATGCTGGGTTATGACAGCCTGGCTGACCGCGAAGCTAAGTGGGCCGCCTTCCAGGCCGACCCCGACTGGCAGCGGGTCCGCGCAGAGACCGAACAGACTGGCCCCATCAACGCCCGTGTCCGCAACATGATTCTCAGGCCCACCTCCTATTCCCCCATGCAGTAAGCACAGGCAACAGGCGCAGTATGACTCCGGCCCCCGGCCACCAATGCAGTTAGCAGGGTGGCGCAGCAAGGGGCCGGTTGTTTACAGTTCAGATTGTGGTTGCTACCCATAGGGGCAACCGCTACAATGATATTTCTATTCCGGGCCCCGCCCGTCACACGGTATCCAATTGAATACACTTACCACCGGAATATCTGTGGAAACTGACAGCCTTCCCGTTCAATTGGGCCAGGCCGGTGGTAGTTTGCGCTCTGCCGTCGATAACTTCCCTTGCAACGCCCTTGGCGGCACCACAATTTCCAACGAAGAAGCGTACCTGTTTGACGGCCCAGACTGTCCTCCAATAGCAGAGGTCTGCGCCAGGGCCGGCCAAATGCGGGACTCGGGAAAGGGCAGGACCGTTACTTTCTCCCCCAAGGTATTTATTCCTCTGACACACCTGTGCCGCGACTTTTGCGGATATTGCACCTTCCGGCGGAGTCCCGAAACTGCTTCCCGCCTGTACATGACTCCGGAGGAAGTGCTGGACGTGGCCAGAGCCGGACAGCGGCTGGGCTGCACCGAGGCCCTCTTCACCCTGGGGGAACGACCTGAGCAGCGTTACCCCGAAGCCAAGCAATGGCTCGCCCACCGGGGCTACGCTACGACCCTGGAATACCTGGCCCATGTTTGCCAGTTGGTGATGGAAGAGACGGACCTGCTGCCCCATGCGAACCCGGGCACCATGAGCCGAAGGGAACTGGTCGCCCTGCAACCCTACAACCCGTCCATGGGCCTGATGCTGGAAAGCACCAGTCCCCGCCTGTACGAATCCGGCGGCCCCCACGAGTTTGCCCCTAGCAAGCGACCGCGGGTCCGACTCCGCACCATGGAACTGGCGGGCGAACTGGGCATTCCTTTCACAACTGGCATTCTCATCGGCATTGGGGAAAGCCGCCGGGAGCGAATAGAAGCAATCCTGGCCATCAGGGACCTGCACCGCGTTCACGGCCACATCCAGGAAGTTATTATCCAGAACTTCCGGGCCAAGCCTGCCACCCCCATGGAGGAATCGACGGACGCGGCCGCAGAGGAACTGCTGTGGACAGTGGCGGTGGCCCGCATCCTGCTGGGGCCGGACGTTAACCTGCAAGTGCCGCCCAACCTCAGCGCCGACATCTATGAAAATTACCTGGCCGCCGGGATTAACGATTGGGGTGGCGTTTCACCTTTGACCATCGACTTTGTTAACCCGGAGGCGCCCTGGCCTGCCCTGGCCGACCTGCAAAGACGCACGGCCGAGCAGGGCTTTGTGCTCAAACCCCGGCTGCCGGTCTACCCTGAATACTTCGTGGGGACCCATGCCTGGCTGTCTGATTCCCTCCAGGAAAAGGCAACTGCACTGACCGATGCGGAGGGATACGTTAGAGGAGGAATTGAGCGGTATGCCGGAAGGAACTGATCGCAATGTTACGGACCGGACCCAAGCCGGCAGTCTTGCAGCCTTGATTGGACAGCTTGAGCCTGAGGTCGCCAGAGTCCTGGACAGCGCTCTGGCCGGCAAGGATATCAGCGTCGATGAAGCTGTGATCCTTTTCGAAACCACCGGACCCGAATTCGCGGCCTTGAACCTGGTGGCCGATGAACTGCGCCGACGAACTGTAGGCGACCTGGTAACCTACGTGGTCAACCGCAACATCAACTTCACGAACGTCTGCATCAAGCGGTGCGGCTTCTGCGCCTTCAGCCGGGACTTTCGCGAAGAGGAAGGCTACTTCCTCCCCATCAATGAAATCGTCCGCCGCGCCCGGGAGGCGTGGGATTACGGCGCCACCGAGGTATGCGTCCAGGCCGGCCTGCCGCCCCAGATGGAGGGCGACCTTTATATCCGGCTTTGCGAGGCAATCAAGGAAGAACTGCCCGACATGCACATCCACGGCTTTTCGCCAGAAGAAGTGCTGTATGGGTCAGTCCGGTCCCGTTGCACCATTCGGGAATACCTGGAAGGCCTGCGCGACGCGGGTGTAGGCAGTCTCCCCGGCACGTCGGCTGAGGTGCTGGATCAGGAGTTGCGGGACCGAATCTCTCCGGGTCGCATCAGCGTGGAGCAGTGGAAAGAGGTAATCACCAACGCCCACGACCTTGGCATTCCCACCACATCCACGGTGATGTTCGGCCATGTCGAGACGAATGAGCAGATTGCCCGCCACATAGCCCTGTTGCGGGACATTCAGCAGAGCACCGGAGGTTTTACCGAGTTCGTACCCCTCAGCTTCGTTAACTCCGAGGCGCCTATGTTCCTGCGGGGCCTGGTGGACAACGTTCGATCCGGCCCCACCGGTATGGACGTAATCAAGGTCCACGCCATTGCGAGGATCATGCTGAACAACTGGATTCCAAACATCCAGGCCTCATGGGTCAAGGAAGGCAGCCGGATGTCCCAGTTGCTTCTTACCGCCGGTGTGAACGACCTGGGCGGCACTCTCATTAACGAGAGTATCTCCACTTCGGCCGGCGCCCAGCACGGCCAGTTGATGCGCCCCTCCGAGTTCCGGCAGATGATTCGGGAGGCGGGCAGAATTCCAGCGGAACGCTACACCACTTACGGCCTGCATCGTGTATTCGATCAGGACGACGGCCAGGTGGACCCCCTGGATCTGGTGGGCGACAACGTGGAGGATATCTTCGGTTCCTACAATCGCCTGGTAAAGCTGGAAACCTTCCGATTCGAGCATCCTCGCCACGCCGCCAACACCGGCGCCGAATCCCGGTAGCCGGACTGGCTTGCCGGGGCCCATGGCCACTTATAACGGGACTGTCCTGGCCCTGGCCGGAGGTGTGGGAGGCGCGAAGCTCGCATTGGGGCTGACCCGCCTGCTCTCCCCCGAGCAGTTGACTATCGTGGTCAACACCGGGGACGATGAGACCTTCCACGGCCTGCACATATCCCCTGATCTGGACACCATGTTATATACTTTATCAGGTGTCTCCAATCCGGAAACGGGCTGGGGCCTGGCCGGCGAGTCTTTCAACGCCCTGGAAATGCTGGCCCGCTACGGTGCGGAGACCTGGTTTAATTTGGGTGATAGGGACCTGGCAACCCACATACGGCGCACCCAGTTGCTCCGGGAGGGCGCTACCCTGTCCCAGGTGACGACGGAATTATGCCAGCGCCTGGGTGTGGCTCATTCCATTGCGCCTATGTCCGACCACCCCGTGCGGACCTGCCTGGCAACTGATGCCGGCGACTTGTCGATGCAGGAGTATTTCGTAAGGTATCGCAGCGAACCAACCGTCCGGTTGATAGCCTACCGGGGATGGGAGGACGCGGTACCCTCTGCCGGGTTTGAACGGGCGTTGGATGAGGCTTCCCTGCTGGTGCTGTGTCCATCAAATCCCCATCTCAGTACCGGCCCTATTCTGGCCTTGCCCAGTGTTCGGGACAGGCTGGCAAGCCGCGAGAATTGCCTTCGGGTAGCCGTTAGCCCCATAGTAGGAGGCGAGGCAGTCCGGGGACCCGCGGCCAAAATTATGAGAGAACTGGGCCACGATGCCACATGCCTGGGCGTCGCCAGGATGTATGCCGACATTTGCGACATAATGGTGATAGACGAACAGGACGCCGACCTGGCCCCGGCCATCGACGAACTGGGCCTGAAGGCGGTGGTGGCGCCCACCATCATGATTACCGAGGCGGACAAGGTGGCCCTGGCCAGACTTATACTAGAATTGTGAGGCGGTTTTCAGCATGATGATAGAAAGCATCGTGGACGAAACCACCATTATTCCCATAATCCCGATGAAGCCACTGGCGGACTGCAAGACCCGCCTGTCACGAACCCTTACCGCCGAAGAACGGGGCGATCTGGTCATCGGCATGCTGCGCCGGGTCCTGATGGCTATCAAGGGGGCTTCGGTGGAGGTTTTCTGGGTAGTTGGCGGTGACTGGCGTATCCGCAATCTGACTCGTAACTTCGACGGCATCTGGCTGGAAGACCTGGGCCGAAACCTGAACGACACCGTGGACAAGTCGTTTGACCGTGCCTCCCAACGAGGTTTCGGTGCGATGTACCTGCCCGGAGACCTTCCATTCATCAAGTCTGCCGACATTACCAGCATGATCAGGTCAGCCGGCCACGGCCGCAACATAGTCCTGGCCCCGGCCCGGCGAGACAGCGGCACCAATGGCATCCTGATCCCGCCCAAGTTGGCATTCAAGCCCGAACTGGGAAACCGCAGCTTCACCAAGCACCTGGGCCAGGCCGGCAAGCTGGGTATCTCGGTGGCAATCTGCTACAGCGAGGGGCTGGGCTTTGACTTGGACATTACCGAAGACCTGGAATTTTTCCAGCAAAGGGAACCGGGGCTGCTGGACCGGCTAACTCCCCACAAGACGCCATCAACCAATCCCATGATTGAGTTTCCCCATCTGCGAGGCGAAGGTGACCCAACCGCAATCTGACTCCAGCGCAAACAAGAACAAGAAGCCAAAGATCGGCTTTCTTCTACCCACCCGCGGCCTGCTGCTAGCTGAAGAGCGGCCCCAGAACGCTGACCGGATAATTGACCTGGCCTGCAGGGCCGAGGAAGCGGGACTGGACTCCGTTTGGGTGGGGGACAGCCTTACGGCCAAGCCCCGGCTGGAACCGCTGACCGCCCTGGCCGCCGTGGCCGCCCGCACCAGCCGGGTCAGGCTCGGAACGTCGGTTCTGCTCATGGCCCTGCGCCATCCGGTGCTTCTCGCGCAAACCCTGGGCACCGTCGACCTGATTTCCCACGGAAGACTGATGATTGCCGCCGGTGTGGGCGGAGCCTTCAATGCCGAGCAGGAAGGGGAATGGAAGGCCGCCGGCGTCTCCGCCCGCCGCCGGGCCAGTCGCACGGAAGAGATGGTCCAGATCATCAAGTCCCTGGGCAGGGGAGAAACGGTGGATTTCTCCGGCAGGCACTTCGACCTGGACTCTGTAACGGTCAAGCCCTGGCCGGTGCAACAGGACGGTGTCCCCATTTACCTGGCGTGCCACTGGGGAGCCAGGGCCCGAGACACGCAGATAAAACGGGCCGCCCGGCTGGCCGACGGCGTTATATCAATTTCCGATAGCCCGGAAGAACACACAAAGGTTATCGAGGCAGTACGGGAAGAAGCCGCCTCCCTGGGCCGAGATCCCGAATCGTTGGAAACGGTAATGTACCTGACCGTCAACATGGACGCGGACCTGGCCCGCGCCGAGGCGGAGGCAGAGCGGTACTTGCTGGGCTACTACGGCGCGGAAATCTGGGGAGACCGCTGGGGCCCCTTCGGCGGACCGGAACGGGTCAAGGAGCGAATTGCCCAGTACCTGGAAGCCGGTGCGGATACGGTTATTGTAAGGTTCGCTTCCTTTGAACCCGAGCAACAATTGAGCACGTTCCTGGAGCAGGTGGCCCCAGAGTTTATGTAAAATGACAGCCGCCCGGCTGACTTAGACTCGGGAAATCTACGCGGTGCGGCATCGATGGAGGACAGTCCTTGTATCCCATAGACCTGAGCGGCAAGAAAGGCGTAGTCTTCGGGGTGGCCAACGATCGCAGCATTGCCTGGGCCATTTCCCAGCTCCTGGCGGAGGCCGGCGCTCAACTGGCCCTGACTTACCAGAATGACCGCCTGAAGGACCGGGTGGCGCGATTGGCCGACACCCTGGACGGTGCCATTACCCTTCCCTGCGACGCTTCCGACGATGAGCAGATCGAAGCAGTTTTCCGCGACGTGGGCACAGCTTTTGGGGACATCTCTTTCCTGGTGCACAGCATCGCCTTCGCCAATCGGGAAGACCTGGCGGGACGCTTTGTGGACACAGGCCGTGAAGGCTTCCGGGTGGCCCTGGACGTTAGCGCTTATACTCTCATCCCCCTGGTCAGGCACGCCGCGCCGCTGATGACCGGCGGCGGCAGCGTCATCGCCATGACCTTCGAGGCCTCCCAGAAGGTCTATCCCGGTTACAACGTAATGGGTACGGCTAAAGCGGCCCTGGAGCACAGCGTTCGGCAACTGGCTGCAGAGTTCGGGGAGGACAACATACGCGTCAATGCCATTTCCGCCGGCCCCCTGGAAACCCTGGCGGCCCGCGGCATCCAAGGCTTCATGGATATGAAAAAGGTCCATGCGGAAAGGGCGCCGCTCAGAAGGAACATTGTGGCTGAAGAAGTGGCAAAGACCGCACTTTTCTTGTGCAGCAGCATGTCCAGCGGCATAACCGGTTCCATAATACCGGTAGACGCCGGATACCACATAATGGCGGTGTAAACTGGCCCGCAGCCGGTGAGTTTGGGGTTGCCTGACACTACCGGGTAACTCTGAGGCAGTCCATGCGGAGATGGCGGGTCATGACAATCGCCCCACCCAAAGGGGCGCGCCTTTCCCTAGATGGCTTCCAGGCGCCTCCGGTCGGCCTGTTGGCGTTCGGGCCTACCAAGTCTGCCGTAGGCTTCCGCCCGCTGCTCCCAGGCCTCCCGATAGTTGGGATCCAGGGCAATGGCCTTGGTGAACTGGTCAATGGACTCCTGGTACCTTCCCTCATTGAAGAGTTCAATTCCCCGCGCCGTCAGGTTGGCTGGAGTGGGAATAGGTCTCGGCTCCCGCGGAGCAGGCTCAGGCTGGGATGGCGCGTCCTCCTGCACGGGTGCAGGCGTTGCCCCCTGGGCGACAACAGGCGCTGGCTCAACGACCGAAGGTGGCGCCGTCTCGGTAGTTGCCCCCTCTTGCTTTTCCTCTGCTGCGTTAGCTGGAGCCCAGGGGTCGGCAGTCGGAGCTTCCGGTTGTTGCTGCCCGCCGGGTTGTTCGGACTGTTGTTCCTGCCTGATCGGGGTTTCGCCAGTGCTTTCAGGCTGTTCCACGGTGGCTCGGGACAAGTCCCAACCACATTGGACACAAAAGTTCAGGCCTCCGGTGTCCGGGGCGCCGCAACTGGGGCAGGGAGTAGTATCGGACTGCCGGTTCTTGCGAAACAGGGGACTACGGAATAGCAGGAGGAAGATAAGAGGGGCCATCACCACGGGTGCAAGGTACTGGCGGCTGAACATCCAGGCGACAACTACCAGCAGGGCTGTGCCGACGCCCCAATACCAAGGATTAAGTCCCTTGGCTCGGGCCAGTCGCCAGGTCCAAAGTACGATGATTCCCAGGGAAATAAGTAACAGTATGTCCTGCGTAGCCATAACGGGTCGATTTGCGACTATCTTCCTCGCCTGTACTGCCTAACTTAAACAACAACTCTAGGGTAAGAATATACACTCTACTCATTCACTAGACAATGGCCGGGCCGCATTGGCACCGGCGGTTGATGTTTTGGTCGCTGGAAAGATCGCACCCCCTCTTAAATCATTCAGTCTAAGAGTACTGTTTTGGTCGTCGTCACATTGGTGGGCAATAGGAAGTCCTCCGGAACTGGGTTCTCCGCAATGCACGCAGAGTTTCGGCAGCGTACAAATGCAGGTGGTATTCATTTGAAGGGGGACTTTGACGGCAGCGAAGGCCGGTTTGAAATCCACCCCTATTTGTTGCGTACGTCTAAAGTCGGAACGCAACGAGTGCTCCTTCCAGTTTGACCCTATAATTCAATGTTGATATAATCCCGCATTGCCAACCCCCTACCAAAACTTATGTGCAGAGCAGACTTTGGCCTGGAATTCCTACCCTGAGCCCGCTCAATGAACATCCCACTGCCGAGGAATTAAGGAGATAAAGTCATGAAACTTACGATTTCCGTTCTCAAAGCCGATGTCGGCTCTATCGGTGGACACACCAAGCCGTCCCAGCGGATGATGGACGCTGTAGAGCAGGCGGTGGCAGATGCCATCAGCAGCGGTCTGTTGATTGACGGTTACGTCGGCCACACTGGCGACGACATCTGCATGACCACCACCCATACCCGGGGCCCCAATGATACCGACGTCCACCAGTTTGCCTGGACTACCTTCCTGAAGGCCACCGACATTGCCCGGGAATACGGCCTTTACGGGGCTGGGCAGGATCTGCTGGCAGACGCTCCTTCCGGCAACATCCGCGGCGCGGGGCCGGCGGTGGCTGAGGTGGAGTTCGAACACGACCCGATCAAGACCAATCCCGTCCGGCCTGCCGAGTCCTTCTTTGTGCTGGCCGCGGACAAGTGTGGCCCCGGCGCTTACAACCTGCCCATGTTCCTTGGATTCGCCGATCCCATGTACTGCGCCGGGCTGATGCTTCCACGCCTCAGCGACGGTTTCACCTTTAACATCATTGACATGGACAACACCGAGGGCGACAGCATCATTGCACTCAACGCACCGGAAGACTACTACAAGCTGGCGGTGCTCTTGCGGGACAACGAGCGATTCGGCATCGACTCAATCGTTTCCCGTTACACCGGAGAGATGGCCGCCGCAATCTCTGCCACCCGTCTGCATAACATCGCAGGCAGCTACACCGGCAAGGACGACCCGGTGGCTGTGGTCCGCAATCAAGGAATATTCCCGGCTCCGGAAGAGCTGACGTCGCCCTACGCCAAGGCACATTTCATCGGCGGCGACGCCCGCGGTTCCCACAACATGCCGCTGATGCCGGTACCCATCAATACCCCGGTGACCGGAATGTATTGTCTACCGCTGGTCTCTTGCGTCGGCTTCTCTATTGCCATGGACGGCACCTTCTCCGACTCCAGCATAGATTTCTTCGACAACCAGTCATGGGACCATGTGCGTTTGCTGGCACAGCAAAAGGCCATTGACATGCGCTCACAAGGCTGGTCCGGCCCCGCCATGCTGCCGTATGGCGAACTGGAATACTCCGGCTTCCGTCAGAGCATCGGCGACCTAGTGGACCGCTTCGCCTTCCGCAACGGCCACGGCGCCGAGGTACCCGAAAAGGCCGCCACTGCCGACAACGACTGATCACCGGATAGCGGCAAGGTCTAACATGAAGTTGGCCCGGACCTTCTGGTCCGGGCCGATTGTCTTTCCAAAGACTGAAACGTGCGGGCAATGCCGCCGCAAAGTTAGCTGAACGCCTAACCCCCCAGAATTCCACGCCTCTCGAAAATGCGAGCCAGTTCCGCCACACCCTCGGCCACGTGTTCGGCGGGGGGATGACCGAAGCACAGCCGTGCGCAATTGGCGCCCCGACCTTCCGGGGAAAACATGGACCCGTTGTAGTAACCAACGCCCTCTTCGAACACCTGGTCCTGGATGGCGGCCAGGTTCACGTCCTCGGGCATTTCCAGCCATACGTACAGGCCACCCTCGGGCTTGCTCCACTGAGCAGCGTCTCCGAAATTCTCACCCAGAGCCGCCAGCATGGCGTCGCGCTTCACGCGCAGGGACTGGTTCTGTTCGTCAATATGGCCGGCCAGGCTGCCCTGGGCATATTCCTGCACTGCCAGGGCGGCAAACTGGTTCACGCCTCCGCCGCCCTTGAAGCTCATAGCCCGCTGGATAACCTCCTGAGGCGCCACCATGTAGCCGAGGCGCACGCCCGGGGCCACAATTTTGGAGAATGACCCTACGTACAGCACCCGTCCGGTGTCGTCCAGTGAATGCATGGACGTCACGTCCTCGCCCTCGAACCGCAGGTCCACGTAGCAGTCGTCTTCCAGCACCGGCACACCGTACTTCTGGGTAATTTCCAATGTCCTGACGCGGCGCTCCAGCGTCATCGTCCACCCCATGGGATTCTGAAAAACCGGGATGGTGTAGAGGAACTTGACGGTCTTGCCTTCGGCAGCCACCGCCGCCAGGGTGCTGTCCAGTTCCTCGGGGATTATGCCCTGATCATCGCACTTGACGCTACGCACGTCGGCGCCGAAGCGGCGCATGGCCCGCAGGGTGCCCAGGTAAACGTACTCCTCCGTCAGCAGAACGTCTCCAGGGTTAGTCAAGGCAGCAATGATCATGGATATCGCTTCGCCGGAACCGGAGGTCAGGACAATGTCGTCTACGCCCACGTTCATGTTGCGGTCGCGGCTCAGCTTGTCAGCCACCCACTCCCGCAGCGAAGGCAGGCCGGTGGACACGGGATAAAGGGCCAGGCCCTTGCCTTCCCGCTCCAGGGCTGTGCGAACCGCGTCCGCCAGGCCCTCCAGGGGCAGCGTGTCGGGGTCGGGATATGCCACCGCAAAGTCGTACTTGGCGTGGCGGTTCTCCCCCCGGACAACGGGTATCGAAGCTTGGGAATACAGGCCGTCATAATTAAAAGGACTTGAGGTTGCCATTCTGGGTTCCTCCTTGTTTTACCACTCTGATGTTGTCCCAGGAATTCAACACCTAGCCACCGAATCGTGGCCGCTATCCAGGAACTATTCGGTAATTCGCAGGGCCAAGTCCCGCAACTGCGCCGCGTCCACCGGCGAAGGGGAGCCGAATAGCAAGTCAGTGCCACTCTGGGTCTTCGGGAAGGCTATAACGTCCCGAATGGAGTCGGCTCCGGCCAGGATGGTAACCAGACGGTCAATTCCCGGGGCAATCCCCCCGTGGGGAGGAGCGCCGTACTCAAAGGCCTCCAGGATGTGGCCGAACCGCTCCTCCACTTGGTCCTTGCTGTAGCCCAGAACTGCGAAGATTTTTTCCTGAAGTTCCCGGCGGTGAATCCGAATGCTGCCACTGGCCAGTTCTGATCCGTTGCAGACCAGGTCGTAGGCCTTGGACTCGATTCCGCCCAGTTCGTCGCCATCCAGCAGCGCTTCCTTGCCATCCGCTGGCGATGTGAAGGGATGGTGAGAAGAGTCCCACCGGTTGTTGGTTTCGTCCCACTCAAACAAGGGGAACCCGGTAACGAACGCGAAGGAAAGGGTGTCCTCATCAATCAGACCAAGCCTTTCCCCGAAGTATTCACGCATGGCGCTTAGCCACATATTGACCCGACGGGCGGGCCCCGCCATAAGAACTATCAGGTCTCCGCCATTGGCCCCCACAATTTCCGACAGCCGCCGCGACCACTCCACCGGCATTCGCAACCCCGGGGACAACAGGAAACTCTCTTCAGCCAGATCTGCCGGGGCGCCCTGTCCCTGAAGGCGGACGTGGCTCATTCCGGCGGCCCCGAACTCCCTGGCCGTCTCTTCCAGACGGCGCATGTCAGAGCCGGAGTAGTGGCCCTGCCCCGGCGCCACAAAACTCTTTACAATGCCGCCTTGTTCGATGGTTGACAGGAAGACCCGGAACTCGGTCTCGCCGGCCAGGTCCGTTACGTCGGTCATTTCCAGGCCAAACCGCAGGTCCGGCTTGTCGCTACCGTACCGGGCCATCACTTCATCATAGGGCATGCGTGGAAAGGGTTTGATCAGTTTCTTGTCCGGGGTCAGCTTTTCTACCATTCCGGTGTAAAGCTCTTCCGTCAATTGGAGCACGTCTTCCTGCTCGACGAAGCTCATTTCCAGGTCAAGCTGGGTAAACTCGGGCTGACGGTCAGCCCGCAAGTCCTCGTCGCGAAAGCAGCGGGCAATCTGAAAGTACCGCTCCACACCCGACACCATCAGCAGTTGTTTCAACTGCTGGGGCGACTGGGGCAGGGCATAAAAGCTGCCTCGCTGGAGCCGGCTGGGCACCAGGTAGTCCCGCGCCCCTTCCGGCGTGCTCTTTATCAGGATGGGCGTCTCAATTTCCAGAAAGCCTCGGGCATCAAGGAAATCGCGAATATACTTGACAACCTGGTGGCGCAGGATGAGATTGCGCTGCATCTGGGGCCGTCGCAAGTCCAGGTATCTATATCGCAGCCGCAGGGCCTCGTCGGCCTTCACGTCGTCCTCGATGTAGAAGGGCGGCGTCAGCGCTGAATTCAGAACCGTTACCTCGTCAGCGAATACTTCCACGAGGCCCGTGGGCAGCGCGGGGTTTTCCGATTCGGGCGGACGACGCCGGACTATTCCACTGACCTGCAATACCCACTCTGAGCGCAGTTCCTCTGCGGTGCGGTAGGCTTCTGGGGAGAGTTCGGGACTGAACACTACCTGAACAATGCCGGAGCGGTCGCGCAGGTCCACAAAAATTACGCCGCCGTGATCCCGGCGGCTAGCCACCCACCCGGCCAGGGTATGCCGACGGTCAACCTGGGATAAATCAAGGTCGTTGCAGTTTACGCTCTTCAGGGGATGGCCTCCGTTTTGGGTATAGTTCCTGCGCGAAGCGGGACTAAAAGCTTACAAAGTTTTGGAAGATGCTGCCCGCCGCTTGTTGGGGCTCCTGCAGGGCTTCGGCCACCGACTCGGCCAGTTCATTGGGCTGGAAGACGGGCGGGAAGCACAGAGTCTCTACGCAAACGTGGGCCATTGCCGCAGCCCCAGCCGCCCCTTTCACCGGCTTTACGACGATGTGGGGGTAGCTGATACGACTGGCAGCTATAGCCAGGCCGTGAGTTTCAGCCTCGGTCAGCGGCCCTTCCACTGTAATTTCTACGGGCTGATGCAAGAAGTGGTCCACCGCCACGGCGTAAGACGCGGCATGTTCGCCAAAGTCCCGGTTGGCCTCCACGAAAGCGCTCAAGACGTGCTCGGCTCGCATAAGGTACTGCCTGTCTCCCGTGGCGTGGTACACCTTCAACAAGGCCTCAGCCATAACCGAATTCTCTGGTAGCGGTTTTTCCCGCAGTCGCATATACCCCACGGCCTGCGGGTCAGCCTGGATATCGAAAAAGCCCCCACGGGCGAGGTCGTAAAATTTCTCGTCCAGGACTTTTACAGCCTCTATTGCTCGCTCCAGGTAGTCGGGGCGCTCAGGAACGGACAAGTATCCATCCACAAGGGCACTCAGGTAACACGCCCAGTCGCACAGCAGTTCGCTGTTTCCGGAAAGCTGAGAAGATGGAGTTCCGTCGTCGCCAAAGGCGTGGGGCAGGCTTCCCGTGGCTGCCCGCGCGGTGAGGCCATCCAACAGCCCCAGCGCAATTTCCGCCAGCGCCGGCCGGGGCAGTTTCCAGGACGACTCCAACAGCAGCGAAATTGCCTGGCAGGACCAGTTGGTATAGCAGAAGGGGTCCGGCTCAGGCGCGCTGCGGACCCGCCGCTCGTCCTCCGACAAATCAAAATAGTCGGAGTGGGATCCCTGGCTGCCCCTGAATCCCCCTGCCTGCCGGTCCAGGAGTATTGCAAGGAGAAAGTCGATGGTGCGATTCGCTTCAGTCAGGTACCGGGGTTCGTCCAGCAGAATACCTGCATCAAGGTACACACCAGCCAGGCGGACATTGTCCTCCAGCATCTTTTCACGCTGAACTTCGGTCCAGTCACCCAGGGCGCAGTAGCGGAAGAACCCGCCCTCCACCTTGTCCCTCAGTTCGCCATCCACCATTCCGTCCAGGGTCTTCCTCAAGATTGCTCCGTAGAACCCTTCGCCGGTGGTGCGGTAGAGATGCAGAAAAAGCTTGAGGATAGGCGCCGAGGGAAACTTGGGCTCTTCCCCGAAGCCGCCGTTGCGGGCATCGTAAGCGCCGGCCATCCTTCGGGCGATGACGTCTACCAGACGGTGGTCCGGCTCACCGCTGGCTACCACCCGGCCCACGAAGTCCTGTCGCTGGCGGTGCAACTGGGCCGCCTGATCGTAGATTCCGGACTTGTCCTCGTCGTAGGCCCGTTTCACTTCAAGCAGCATTGCCAGCAACTGGTCGGCGGGCAAATACGTGGCCCCTGCTATCATACCGCCGTGAGGAGTCAGGAAAGCAGTCGTGGGCCAGCCGCCAACGTTATAGCGGGCGTTCACATCAGGGCGGTGGTCGTTGTCAACCAGAACGGGCACAAAGTTTTCATTTACAAAATTGACAGCTTCGGCATCGGAAAATGTGGATTCCTCCATAACGTGGCACCAATAGCACCACACCGCCGAAATGGAAAGCAGAACGGGCCGGTCCTGCTGCTGGGCCAGGTCAAATGCCTCCTGGCTCCAGTGCTGCCACCGGATGCCGCTTTTTCCTTCAGTCACTCCGAAATTTCCCGTCATAAAATGGGTCCCCAAGAGCGCGCACTTAGTGGGTTGACGCTGCCAAAATCCCGCATAAAGGTAGCATAGCCATTTCGGATTTTCAATGTCGGTGGGACATTTTTCATACCTGATCGCGTCCGTCCGTTCCGAATTTAGCAACGCAAGCCGAGTGGACACACGGGTCATGTTGGATAGCGACTGGAAAATCATTCAGGTCAAGAACCTGTTGCTTTTCCGCGATACGACCCCTGAGAAATTGGGCAACGTTCCGCCACTATTGAAGTGGGTATTCCAGCCCTGTCTGCTGAGGATGAAAGCTAAGGGAAGAAGCAAGACACAACACTGCCGCAGCGGCAAATGAGCGGGAATTAGCGTACCTGGCAGGTAAGACTGTTGCTCTTCCCTTGAATCAAGTTAAAGGCTATGGCCCCCTGCGGAGATTACTGGCTGGCCTTACCTTGCAATTGCACCGCCAAACTCAAGGAGCAATTCCTGTTTTGGAGAGGGAGGTTCTGCCATGGGGTGGAACTCCGGCTTTCAGCCTGCCGCCGCCCGCAAATCCGGCGCCGGAAACAGGGCGTATTCGATAGGGATTGCGCCAACAATTCGCCCACATTCTTGGGCTATACTGAGCTTACGGAAAAAAGGCAGACCAAATTCAAAATCTAATGAAGGAGGCCGATTGTGCGACGTTTGTTTAGTTCCCTGTCATTAACCCCAGGCCGCGCACGTAGAATCCCTTCTCTCCAGCCTAACATTTTCCTGCCCTTGGCGGTGGCGGCGTTTTCGGTGATTATGGCGGGTTGCTCTTTCCTGCAACCCGACTTTTCTGACGGGCAGATGGTAGAACCGGCCGCCACCACCACTGCAGAAGAACCACAGGTGCGTTCGGTTACCCTGGAAAAAAGCACCGATTCACTGCAGCGTATTGCTTCCACCACCGAAAGCGAACCAGCGCCGGCAGAAACCAATACCGCATCATCGCAGCAGGCTCCTGAATCTGACGCGACATCCATCGAAGGCGCCGCGACTGAAACATCCGACACCCCAGCGGGCCCGCTGAAGGACATTCTCGGCGACAACGTTCCGGAAGTGTCTACTCCCGGCGAAGGCGGCCCCGGTGAGCCCAGGCCGCAACTCTCCGGTCTGACTCCCCTGGAAATCGTCGCGGCCCAGGACCAGGTGCTGCGCGACATATATGAATCAACCCTGCCTTCGGTGGTCTATATCCGTATCTCCCGGAACCTGGGCTCAATGGCTGAACGACCCAATATTCCCGATATACCTAACATCCCCGATGACTTTCTTGAGCGCTCCGGCGGATCGGGCTTCGTTTGGGACGAGCAGGGGCACATCGTTACTAACCACCACGTAGTAACCGAGGCCGACCGGATTATCGTGATGCTGCCCAACCGGGTTGAAATGGAGGCCGAGCTTCTGGGAAGCGATCCGGATTCCGACCTGGCGGTTCTCAAGGTGTCAGACCCCGACGGGTTCCTTAAAGCCGCTACCCTGGCAGACAGCGACGACGTGGCAATGGGCCAGTTGGCAGCCGCCGTCGGCAATCCCTTTGGCCAGGAGTTCAGCATCACGGCCGGCATTGTCAGCGGCATCGGCCGCACCATTCGCAGCGGGCATAGCCAGTTCTCCATTCCTGAGGTTATCCAGACTGATGCCCCAATCAATCCCGGCAACTCGGGCGGCCCCCTGCTGGACCGCTACGGACACGTTATCGGGGTCAACACCCAGATAATCAGCCGCTCCGGGGCCAACAGCGGCATCGGCTTCGCGGTGCCCATCAACATCGCCAAACAGGTGGTTCCGTCCATCATCGGTGGCGGAGAGTACGAGTACTCCTGGCTCGGCATAAGCGGGACGACTCTCAGGCCCGACCTGGCCGAGGCTATGGACCTGCCCCGGCGAACTCAGGGCGCCCTGGTTATTGACGTGGTGCGGGATGGCCCCGCCGAAGATGCCGGCCTGGAAGGCAGCGACGAGACCCTGGAACTGGAGGGCCTTGAAATGCCTATAGGAGGCGACATCATTGTCGCCATTGACGGCGACCCCGTGGAAACCATAGACGACGTCATCGCATACCTGGTCGCCAACACCCGTCCGGACCAGGAAGTTGCGATGGAAGTAATTCGCGACGGCGAATCCGTGCAATTGACGGTCAAACTGGGTACCCGGCCTGCCCGATAATTCCCAAGGCGTATCCACTAAATTAGGGGGGCGGCTATTGCAGCCGCCCCCTTCTCCGTCCTGGCGAGCCTTCTCGTCGTGCTTCGACCCTTCCATTATTGACCGGCAGTGAAATTTGGCCTACGCTACCTGCAACCCCTTCCAAAACAAGGCGCGCGAGGTTCAAGCACAAATGGACTTGCCGGCCCATACTTACCTGGATGAGCGTGGCATACTCTATCGCAGGCTGGAGTTTTCGCCGGACACGGATAAGGGAGCGGCCAGCGTGGCGCACGCACTGGACTTCGAGGAGGGGCAGATGGTCAAGACATTGCTCTTCCGTACCGCTGAAGGCCAGATGGCCCTGGTAATGCTGGGCGGGGATCGCCACGCCATATCCGGTCAGCTAAAGCGGGCCCTGGGCTCTCGCAACATCAGCCTGGCAGACCCTGAGGTTGTCAAGGAAGTAACGGGCTATGTAATCGGCTCAATCCCGCCTTTCCACTGGCAGCCGGCAGGGTTCCGTTCCCTGCTGGACGCGACCTTGACCGAGTACGATGTGCTGGGTGTGGGCGCAGGAGTCTGGGGCCAGGAAATCATAATCACCCCTGGCGACCTCGTTGCCGCCTCCAACGCCGAAGTAGTGAACCTGACCAGGAGGGACCCGTGAAGCTCTGGATAATCCTGCCCCTACTAGCACTGCTCCTCGTGGCCTGTTCCCAGGAAGAGAGCGCCGGCCTGATTTCCACCGCCTCCGGCCTTCAATACGAGGTGCTTGCGTCAGGCGACGGGGAATCCCCTTCCAGCGGTGACATGGCCGTAGTCCATTATACTGGGTGGCTCACCGACGGCACCAAGTTCGACAGTTCGGTGGACCGGGACCGGCCTTTCGAATTTGCAGTCGGCCAGGGCAACGTAATCCCGGGCTGGGACGAGGGAGTCGCCCTGATGCAGGTGGGAGACAAATGGAAGTTCACCATCCCCCCGGAACTGGCCTACGGCGAACGCAGTGTCGGCAACGGGCTGATTCCTTCCAACTCTACCCTGGTTTTCGAGGTGGAACTTCTGGAAGTGAAGTAAGTCTCCCCTGACCTCTTCATAGGATAGCCGGGGAATCCGGATTCATAAGATGGTAAGGAACTAAATGGTAAGAACGAACTGGTACACCGAGCACCCGCCGGCCTGTACCTGCAACACCTGCGAAGAAAAGAAGGCCATCTCTCGTCGAGAAGGGCGCAAGATTGGCCGCAACGAAAAGTGCCCCTGCGGCAGCAACAAGAAGTACAAGCGCTGCCACGGTGGCTAACGCTACGGCGTTACCGGCGGATTCGAATCCGTCTTGCTGGCGGCAGGCCAGGCTACCTGACGCAGGGCCCGGAGTTCATCCCTCAGGGTTGAGGCCATTTCGACGGCGCCAGCCACGAAGCATGCTCGAATCTTCTCCTGCAGCAGATTGGCAGCTAGAGCAATGGCATCCTCATTTTGCAGGTCGCCCCGACCTGCCAGGTCCCTAAGTTCTCATGCCAGGTCCACCAGTCCCAGCATACAGACGCGGTGGCCCAGCAGCCAGATTGTCCTTCTTTCCCGATTCAATCTTCGGTTCCCTGAAAAATGATGACCTGACTCCTGGGCCGCATCCGAAAGGGACGCTGCCACGTATATAGATGCAACCAGGAAACAAGACGCTATCTGACGCAACCGGCGTCCGGGGCCGGTTGGAAGTGGATGACAGGTGGCGCGCCTGGCAGGACTCGAACCCGCAACCCCTGGGTCCGAAGCCCAGTGCTCTATCCATTGAGCTACAGGCGCTGAAGGGGCTTGGTGGTTGGGGCGAGCGACGGGATTCGAACCCGTGATCTCCTGTGCCACAGACAGGCGCCTTAGGCCTCTTGGCTACGCTCGCCATGCGAAGTTTGCGCTACTTTCCCAGGAGAATGTCGCCCGGGTCAAGTGGTATCAGATATGGTAACAAAAAGCCGGCGCGCTTTCAACTGAACCCGCGGGTAGCGAGGTCTTCACTCGTTCAACTGCGCGCCGCCACCGTTCAAACCCTATCCCCCTTTTGGGGGGAAGCGACGGAGAGCGTTATTGATTCTTGGTACCTGTTTATTGCCTTGCGAGGCAATAACCAAATATAATGCTTGAGGCAAGTTATGTTATTACGCAAGTAGCCTGCTATTTCTCCCTAAGAAGCCTTTGTTTAACTTACCAAATTGGAAGGTACGTATGCGCTGGACGACACTCCTCATTTTGACCCTTCTAGGGCTGTTCGTGGTTGCCTGCTTCCCTGGAGATTCTACAGAAGATCCGGTGACTGAAGCGAATCCAACGACGCCCGCAAGCAACGACTCTCAGGCTCCAGAGCCGACAGTGGCCAATACTGCGGCCAGCACCAATACACAGCCTGATAGTCCACCGGATAACCAAGCCGATACACAACCCACCGCCGTGCCAGCCCCTGCGGAGATTCCTCAATCACCGGTGGTTGAACCTCCGGCTCCCATATTCTCCCAGGAGGCGCCAAGCCAGGCCGAATACGTGGGAGGAACCCGTCCTGCAAACAGCGGCAATGGGATGGCGACAGACGGCGGTACGCTCCGTCTGTTGTTCGCAGACCCGCCCACCTTTGACCCCCACCTGGCAGAGGACAACATTTCGGGCCTGCTGGTCAACGAAGTTTTCGGCGGGTTGGTCAATATCGAACCCTTCAACTTCTCTGTTGCTCTCGACCTGGCGGAAAGGTGGGAAATCAGCCCCGACGGTACCCAATACACATTCACCCTCCACCCGAACGCCAAGTTCCACGACGGCACTCCCGTTACTGCCCAGGACGTAAAATGGTCCATCGAACGGGTGGCGGACCCGGAACTGGTCTCGCCAGTGGTTGACCAGTACCTGAACGACGTTGTTGGCATTGAAGCCAGGCTGGACGAGGCGGCTTCCGAAGTTTCCGGGGTCCAGGTGGTTGACGATCAGACCATCCGGTTTACCATCGACGCTCCCAAGGCCTACTTCCTGGCCAAGCTTACCTACCCCACCGGATTCGTGCTGGACCAGGAAAACGTGGAGACTGGCGACAACTGGTTTGAAACTCCCAACGGCACCGGCCCCTTCAAACTGGCCGAATACACCATCGGGGAGACCATTCGCCTGGCCCGCAATGAGCACTACCACCTGGGCCCGCCTCACCTGGACGAGGTGGAAATGATCCTGAGCGGTGGTTCCAGCATGATTCTCTTCGAAAATGACGAGATTCACGTCACCGGCGTGGGCCTGGCCGACCTTGAGCGGATCCTGGACCCGACCAGCACCTTGCACCCGCTGGTTCATCCCTATCCGGCACGATTCACCACCAGCTACATTGGACTTAACGCGGAGGATCCCCCACTGGACGATCCCAAGTTTCGAAAGGCGCTGAATCTCGCCTTTGACCGGAACCAGATTGCAGACGTGGTTTACGAGGGAGCCGTGCGGCCGGCCAGGACAATCATCCCGCCGAGGTTCCCATCATTCAATCCTGAGCTGGACCCCTATCCCTATGACCCGGAGGAGGCACGCCGCCTGCTGGCCGAATCCAGGTATGGGGCAGATCCCGACAGCATACCCCGCCTGGTGCTGAGCATTTCGGGCAGTCTGGGCGCGGCGGTACCGCTGGGACTGGAGGTAATCTTGCAGGCGTGGGAGCAGGAACTGGGCCTGAATGTGGAGATTCAGCAAACGGAATGGGCAACTTTCCTTGAGGACGTGAATCAGGAGCGCTACCAGATGTTCTCCCTGGGCTGGGGCGCCGACTACCCGGACCCGGAGAACTTCCTCGACCTGCTGTTCCATAGCGAAAGCGATGGCAACCGCACCAATTACTCCAATCCGGAAGTGGACGCCGTTCTGGAGCAGGCAAGAGTTGAGCAGGACGTTACCCGTCGTTTTGAGTTGTACAACCAGGTAGAAGAAATGATCCTGGAGGACGCTCCGTGGGTGTTGCTCTGGAATGACGAGGACTGGTACTTCCTGATCAAGCCCCAGGTAAGGGACTACTTCCTGCTGCCGCTGACCATACCCAAGTTCCGGTACATTTACTTCGAAGAAAGCTAAGCCGGCAACTAGGAGTTAGCCGTGGCAACTTATATCGTCCGCCGGTTGATCTGGGTACCGATACTCCTGGTTATCGTATCCTTCATCACCTTTGCCCTGGGCCGCTTCGGCCCAGGGGATCCGGTGCAGATTCTGCTGGGGCAGAACTTCAGGCAGGACGCTTACGATAGAATCCGCGCACAGCAGGGACTGGACGACCCCATTGCGATCCAGTATGCGCGGTACATTGGCAACGCATTGCGTGGAGACTTTGGTGAGAGTTACCAGTACCGGGGGAGGAGTGTTACAGACCTCCTCAAGAGCAAGATCTGGATTTCCGCCCAGCTGAACTTTGCTGCCCTGCTGATTTCCGTTACCCTGGGGGTGGCGGCGGGCCTGTTCGCCGCCCTCCGCCAGGGCACCTGGTGGGACAGCGCCATGGTGGCATTCACGCTGGTGGGGCAGTCCATGCACGTATTCCTCACCATTCCCATTGCCCTGCTCATCTTTTCCCTGAAACTGGGTATTCTGCCAACCCACGGCTGGGACGGCTTTTTCTCCACCAGTATCATTATGCCGGCCATTGTGCTGGGCATCCCCGGGGTAGCCATTGTCACGCGCCTGACCAGGGCCAGCACCCTGGACGTTATCGGCCAGGACTACATCCGCACCGCCCGTGCCAAGGGTTTGCCGGAGCGATTGGTTCGGGTCCGCCACATCCTGCGTAACTCGATGATTCCGGTGGTTACCACCCTGGGCTTTTCCCTGGCTGGCCTGGCCAGCGGTTCCTTTATCGTGGAACTGTATTTTGGCATTCCCGGCGTGGGACTTCTGACTATCGAGTCCCTCTTCTCGAGGGATTACCCGATTATCATGGCGGTGACCTTGCTGGGAACCACTCTTTTCGTCATTGCCAATCTGGTAGTAGACATTATCTATCCCATGCTGGACCCCCGGATACGGCTGGGAGGTGATTACGTTGCGGGATGAAGTCCAGCGCCTCCAGCTACCTGAGTCGGATACCAGGGGACACAGCTATTTTTACCTGTCGGTGCGACGCCTGACGCGAAAGAAGCTGGCGATGGCCTGCCTGATCATCATCGCCATCATGTACGGTTCCGGCATATTTGCGCCGCTGGTGGCCCCACACGGCTATAACGATCAGGACCTTTCGTCCGTAAAGGAGAGACCCAGCCCGACACATCCCCTGGGCACCGACCGCCTGGGGCGGGACTTGCTAAGCCGGGTAATGTATTCGCTACGCACTACTGTGATCATCACCATAACTTCGCTGGTACCCGGGGCCCTCCTTATTGGCGTCAGCATGGGGCTGATAGCGGGCTACTTCGGGAAATGGGCCGACGGAATAATCATGCGGGTGGGAGAGGTAACGTCCGCATTCCCCGACATCTTCCTGGTATTGATAATAGTCGCGACGGTGAAACCACGGATTTTGCAGTGGGTGCGTGGATTTGAAGATGCTACAGGCATCGACTGGATTATTCGCCTGGGTATAGTCGACTACACGGTGATTTCCCTGGCGCTGGCGGCGTTCTCCTGGTTTGGCATGGCCCGCCTGGTACGGGGCCAGGTGCTCCAGGCGCGGGAGAACCAGTACATAGAAGCCGCAAGAGCCCTGGGGTCCAGTTCCAAAAGGATTCTGGGTCGTCACCTGCTGCCCAACGTGATAAGCCCAGTGATAGTATCCGTCTCAGCCGGCCTGGGCGCCGTAGCGGGCGCCGAGGTAGTGCTTAGCTGGCTGGGCATCGGAATCCAGCCCCCCACACCCAGCCTCGGGGTTATGATCTTCGAGAACGGCAACATTTCCGTGCTGCGCAGCGACCCGCACCTGACCCTGGTACCCTCCAGTGTGCTGGTGCTCCTATTGTTCACATTCAGCCTGCTGGGCGACGGCTTAAACGACGCATTTAATCCCCGAGCCCATTGACGCCGCTTGCCCTTAAGGGAACAAAGAAGGCGGGGCCCGCAGAGTTGTCGAACAAGCTCTGCGGGCCCCGCCTCTACAGTTTCCATGGCTCTGCGGGATTACCCGTTGCCACTTCCTTGCCGCCAGACTACTTCTTCCGTCCTTTGAACCGTCGGATTCCAATCAGCCCCAGCAGTGCGCCTAACAACAGAAGCAGGGCAAATTCACCAACGAAGCCTCCTTGCATCCCCGGGGGGCTGCAGCCTCCCGCGTTGGCCGCCGGCGCACTGCCGTCAGGCGATTCCATTACCGGAGCGGCGGATTCCTGAGATATGGCGGTAGGTTGCGCCAGGACTGGCGGCGGCGCTACCGCCGCCGTTGTGGGTTGCTGATTAACCATTTGCGGCGCCGTCCGCGTGGGAACCGGCTCAGATTCCACCGCCGGCGCCGGCGCGGATACAGGGCCGGAAGCACTATCGGGCGCCGTTTCCCTTGGTGCGAAGGTTGGCATCAGGATCGGGGCCACCGTGGAATCGGGAATATTCTCCAGCAGGGGGCGCCGTCGGGGTTCATCGGGCTTGGGCAGGGGTTCCAGACCCAGTTCCTGGCGCCAGGCCGAGTCAATTCCATGCTGGTCCAGGCCATACACCTGCATCAGGGCGGAATCAATGTCCAGCGTACGGGCAATGGCCTGCATCAACTCGGCCATCTTCCCTTCGCCATACTCCAGTATCATGAAGGTAACCACCGACTCTCCATGGGCGTAGGCGTAAATGATCTCTTGGGGTGTGCCACTGTAGGAACCGAGGTGCCAGAGAGGACGGACCGTCCCCGTGTCAATGGCCCGTTCGATGCCCCGGTTCAATAGTTGCCGGTCACCGCCGTGGCGCGACCCGTACTCGGCCAGGCCCTCGTTAAGCCAGGCGGGGACCCGGGAATAGGCCCTGCCCAGCGCATCCCCCACCAGCAGATGTACAAATTCGTGGGCAGTGGTGGACGTTACCGAACCGTCACCCGAGTGGACCATCAACACCCGTTCTTCGTCAAAGGCCATGCCCTGCGTAATTAATTGGCTGCTGGTAGCCTGGGAGCGAAAAGGCAGCGCCCCGACCATGTCGCGATAGTTATGGTAAGTAACGATGTGCAGAGGCACATCGGGGTTGATTCCCAGCGCCGGTCCGGTAATTGCCATAGACTTCAGCGCGGTCTCCAGCACATGCTCGGCCCTGCTTTTGACCAGGGGATCGTTGAAATAGACCGTGACTATCCCCTCGGAAACGGTAAACCATTCGAAGCGGCTGTCCAGATAGACGAAGACCTGTTCCTCAGTCTGGAGAGTCCGGCCTGCTTCGTCCGTGACCTCGAAGGAGTAGGCCATTCGGGTGCCAGGCGGCACATAGTTATTGCCGCTTGTCAGAAGTTCCGCTTCGCCGCTGACGCTGTTGCCCGGCTCAAATTCCACCTGCCGGTAGGCGCTGCGGGTAGTTTGTCCCAGCGTCTTCATGATTACACGAACTTCCTCAATTTCGTCTGGACCAGTAACTTCAACGTAGAACTTGACGTCCGTGGGGAAGTTGGTGTCCACCCGTTGGTTAAGCACCTGAATTTCAGACTGCTGGGCTACTACTACCTCGGGCCCGTACACCACCAGAAGAAGACTTGCCATACCCAGCAGAACCGCAATCGTAATGGCGAAAATCCCTCTCATCTCCAATCCATCCTTTTCCTGTCAGGATCCAGCCCAGCCTTGCCAGGGGGTCGCAACACTGACAGCTTTGATCCCCAAACTAATACCCCAGATCATTATATGCCGAATCCGTATGCTTTTGTATGTAAACATGCTCCCTGATATGTTACGCCGTCCCCCGACTATCGGACTCTCAGCCGGTCTCGGAAATACCGTTGCCAGTAAAGCCCCTATCTCTCCGGGTCAGGTAGGCAATGCTTTTGTGACCACAAAGTGAAATTTGTGGAAAAGACCCGATTCCCTAGTCCCAGACAACATCGGCGAAGTTTTTACGATTTTCGAATGCGTATGCCCCAGTTCTCATTGTTATCCTTCTTTATTGGGAGTCATCAGGATGGCATTCGGCGGTTGGTAAACCTCATTGGCAACCCCTATAATTGAAGTATGAACCTGCAAACAATGCTGTACCAAAACCATGTTGACCTGGGCGCCCGCATGGTCCCCTTCGGCGGTTGGGACATGCCCGTTCAGTATTCCGGCATCATCAACGAAGTGAAAGCAGTCCGCTCGGCCTCAGGAATATTTGACGTTTCCCACATGGGTCGGCTAAATATTTCCGGCCCCCAGGCAGGTCAATTTCTTGACAGGATGCTTACCGGATCCGCAACCAACCTCAGGACGGGAAGGGCGCGCTATTGCCTGATCTGCAATGAAGATGGGGGCGTAATCGACGACACTATCTTTTACAGGCTGGGTGACGGCGAATTCTTACTGATACCAAACGCCGGCAACCGGCCAGCGGTCGTTGAGTGGTTCAGCCGGTGGACCGAGACTGAATTCGCTGGGGGCGTGCAAATAGACGACCGGACCCGGGAAACTGGTCTCATCGCACTGCAGGGCCCCGGGGCAGCCAAATTACTGGACAGTCTTTGCCGAATTTCCGGAGGAGAGCTCCCTTCTTCCCTGCGTTTTTTCGCCTGGGGACAGGGCACGCTGGGCAACCACGAGGTATTTGTCGGGCGTACGGGTTACACCGGTGAAGACGGATTTGAACTTTCCATGCACGGCGAAGCGGCGACGTCCATCTGGAACTCATTAATGGAGGCGGGCGCATTGCCGTGTGGCCTTGGAGCGCGGGATGTGCTGCGCCTGGAGGCGGCATTGCCTCTGCACGGTCACGAGATCGATCCCGAAACTTCACCCATTGAGGCGGGACTGGAAAGGTTCGTTCGCCGAGAAGGCAACTATATCGGTCAACCCATGCTGGCAAGCCAGCGGGAGAACGGCGCTGACCGCAAGCTGGTGGGCTTGACTCTGCCGGGTCGCAGCGCGCCCCGGGCGGGCTATCCCATATTGGCCCAGGGACTGGAGATAGGGCACATTACCAGCGGCAGCTTTTCCCCTACCCTTGACACCAGCATAGCTTTGGGCTACGTTTTGGCGGGCCATTCCGAACCCGGTACGTCTTTAGAAGTAGATATACGGGGCCGGACGGCAGCAGCGGAAGTAGTAACCCTCCCCTTTTACGACCGGGGACAATAGAAACCCGCAGACCAGGAGGACTGGACAAGGATGAGCCCTGACGACCGCAAGTATACTCGTGAACACGAATGGGCCAAGTTGGACGATGCCGATAGCAGGCTGGTTTCGGTGGGGATAACGGCTTTTGCCCAAGACGAACTTGGGGACATTGTATATTTCGATCTGCCCAACGCCGGAGACAACGTTTCCTATATGGTGAAGATGGGTGAGGTGGAGTCAGTAAAAGCTGTTTCCGACCTGTTTTCCCCGGTAACCGGCCGGATTGAAGCCGTTAATGACGACCTGGTAGACCATCCGGAGTTGGTTAACGACGACCCCTTTGAAGCCGGATGGATAATGAAGGTTACCCTGTCGGACCTGGCAGAGCTGGATACGTTGATGACCGCGCCGGAGTATGACGAGTACATAGGCTCCGACTAAAGGTGAAAACAGTAAACGTGCTGGGCGGGAGACGCTGGGATGAACACCTAGACGAGGCCAGGCGAGGGTACACCTGAGGGAGTATGCCCATTCCGGCCGGGTCGTATTATTCAGGAGAATCGCCCTTGACTACAGCCCACTTTCAATCCCATTACATCCCTAACACCGAGCAGGAGCAGGCAGAAATGCTTGCTACCCTTGGCCTTACAACCATCGACGAACTGTTCCACGACATTCCAGACGAGTTCCGCAACCCTCCCCTGCAACTGCCCGAACCCCTCTCCGAACTTGACATTCAGCGGGAGTTGGCCGGGCTGGCCTCCAGGAACCGCTCCATGGGCAGTGGCCCGTCCTTCCTGGGCGCTGGTTCGTACCATCACTTCATACCTTCTATAGTCAAGGCTTTGATGACCCGCGGCGAATTCCTGACCGCTTACACCCCCTATCAGCCGGAAGTAAGCCAGGGTACGCTGCAGGTGATCTACGAGTTTCAGACCCTCATCAGCAGCCTCTTCGGCATGGAAGTAGCCAACGCCGGAATGTACGATGGCGCGACCAGCCTGGCCGAAGGCGTGCTTATGGCATGCCGTGTCACCCGACGGGACCGGGTAGCAGTTGCAGATACGGTCTCCCCCATCTATCTCCAGGTAATTCGAACCTATTGCCAGGCTCAAGGCGTATCAATTGAAGTGGTACGCCATTGGGAACCTGAAGTAGGAGACGATACCGCTTGCTTAGTGGCCCAGTACCCAAATTTCTACGGTGGAATTGAAGACCTGGGAGAGTTCGCCCAGTTGGCCCACGGGCATGGCGCCTTGCTGGTCGTTTCCGCAGACCCCCTTGCCTGCGGGATGCTTAATCCCCCAGGCCATTACAGCGCGGACATCGTAACCGGTGAAGGGCAACCCCTGGGTATACCTTCCAGCTTCGGTGGGCCTTACCTGGGCCTGTTCACCTGCAAGGAGCAATACATAAGGCAAATGCCCAGCCGCCTGGTGGGCCGCACCGTGGACACCCAGGAACGCACGGGCTACGTGCTGACCCTGCAGACCAGGGAGCAACACATCCGCCGGGAAAGGGCTACCAGCAACATCTGCACCAACGAAGCCCTTTACGCGCTGGCAGCCACCATTTATCTGGCAGCCATGGGTCGGCAGGGGCTGAAGCAGGTGGCTGAACTGTGCTACCACAAGGCTCACCACGCCGCAGCGGCGATTGAAGCCCTGCCGGGCTACAGCATTCCCTTCAAACGCGGCCCGTTCTTCCAGGAATTCGTGGTCCAGTGCCCAGCGCCGCCAGCCCAGATTAACCGACGGCTGATGGAACGAAACATTCTGGGCGGCCTGGATATCAGCATCCCCCCGTACAGCGATCCGCTTCCCCCGGACTTGGACAAGGGCATGCTGCTGTGCGTAACCGAAATGAACAGCAAGGACGACATAGACGCCCTGGTGGCAGGGCTGGCGGAGTTTAACTGATGCTCAAAGGTGGATCACGCGATACTAGCAGACTGCTGATGGAACGCAGCGTTCCGGGCCGAGTGGGGGTGGTAACGCCGCCGCTGGACGTGCCGCTCCAACCCTTGCCAGATCAGTCCCTGCTGCGCAACGACCTGGCCCTTCCCGAAGTGTCGGAGCCGGAGGTAGTGCAGTACTTTACGGCCCTCAGCCAGCTTAACTTTTCCATCGACACCCAGTTCTATCCCCTGGGCAGTTGCACCATGAAGTACAACCCCAAGGTCAATGACGAGATTGCCTTCCTGCCCGGGTTCGCCGCCATTCACCCCCTGCAACCCGAGGCGCAAAGCCAGGGGGCGCTGGAGTTGTTATACCGGCTCCAGGAATTTTTGGGGGAAATTACCGGTATGACCGGCGTCAGCCTGGCCACCCTGGCCGGCGCCCACGGTGAACTTGCCGGCGTACTGATGATGCGGGCCTATCACCACGCCCATGGCGATACCGGGCGCACCAAGATGGCCATCCCCGATAGCGCCCACGGCACCAACCCGGCGTCGGCTGCCATGGCCGGTTTCGACGTGGTTACCCTGGCGTCGGACCAGGATGGAAACGTAGACCTGGAGGCCCTGCACGAACTGGCTGGGCCGGACCTGGCCGGCGTAATGATAACCCTGCCCAGCACCCTTGGCCTGTTCGACCAGAACATCGTCGAAGTTTGCCGCATTGTCCACGAAGCGGGCGGTCTGGTGTATGGCGACGGAGCCAACATGAACGCCCTGCTGGGCCGCACCAAGCTGGGCGAACTGGGCTTCGACGTCATCCACCTGAATCTGCACAAGACCTTCAGCACTCCACACGGCGGTGGTGGGCCGGGCGCGGGCCCGGTGTGTTGCGCTCCCATCCTGGAACCATATTTGGCGGCACCGATCGTAGCTGCCAATGGCTCTAACGGCAATGGTTCAGGAAATTCCTACTCACTGTCTACCCCCGAGCAGAGCATCGGCAAGATGAGCGGCTACCACGGCAACTTTGGCGTGCTGGTTCGAGCCTACACTTACATCCGTACCCTGGGCGACGCTGGAATCAAGTCCATCAGCGGCAACGCGGTGCTCAACGCCAACTATCTGCTCCAGGCTCTGAAGGACACCTACTTCCTGCCCTACGACCGCACCTGCATGCACGAGGTGGTAATATCCGCCGACTGGCAGCGAGTCAGGGGTGTCAGCGGCCTGGACGTGGCCAAGCGCCTGCTTGACTACGGTTTCCACGCACCAACCATGTATTTCCCGCTCATCGTCCACGAGGCCCTGATGATTGAACCCACCGAGTCGGAAAACCGGGACACCCTGGACGCCTTCATCCAGGCTTTAAGGGACATTAATCAGGAATCTTACGACGACCCCGACCACGTGCACCACGCGCCCCACACCACTCCGGTCTCCCGGCTGGACGAGGCGGGCGCCGCCAGGCATCCCAACCTGCGGTGGAGGTCGGAGCCGTAGGCCGGCGTTGACACGTTCGATCTCACTTACCGCCCGTTCTTGTCAGAGCGGGCGGCCTTGTTTCTTATCTACTGAAACTCTTGCCGAGTTGCCTACGGATAGCGTCTCTCGAAAGCACGGGGGAAAGCCGCAAGAAGACATCAATTCAGCGGATCGAGCCAAGATTTGGCGAGACTTGTTCAACAGGTTACAATGCCCTCAATTGACCTTGCCACTCTGTATTCTAAGGAGGTACATCATGCCCCTTGACCCGCAAATCGTAACGGTAATGGAAGCTGTGGCGGCCCTCGGCCTGCCGCCCAACAATGAAGTGTCGCCCGAGCAGGCGCGGATAAACGGGAAAATGCGTCCCCGGGCTCCCGGCCCCGATGTCGGAAAGGTAGAAGACCGCACCATACCTGGTCCTGGCGGAGAAATACCCGTCCGCATATACACTCCAGAAGGCCCGGGGCCTTTCCCTGCCCTTGCCTGGTTTCACGGTGGAGGCTGGGTGGTCGGCGATCTGGATACCGCCGACGGCTCTGCCAGGCACATGTGCGTTGGCGCTAACTGCGTGGTTGTCTCCGTTGACTATCGCCTTGCCCCGGAGACCAAGTTTCCCGGCGCTGCCGACGACTGCTATGCCGCAACCCAGTGGCTGGCGGAAAATGCCGCTTCCCTGAACGTGGATCCAAGATATATTGCCACTGGAGGGGACAGCGCCGGCGGAAACCTGTCAGCCGCAGTTTCCCTGATGTCCCGCGACCGGGGCGGATGCGACCTGGTTTTCCAGTTGCTGGTTTACCCCGTGACAGAACGGAACTTTGACAATGTTTCCTACACTGTTAACGGCGAAGGCTACTCCCTGACTCGCGGTGGCATGATCTGGTTCTGGGACCATTACCTGGCCGGTGAAGCTGACGCCATGAATCCCTACGCCGCTCCCATGCATGCAGCGGACTTGAGCGGACTGCCTCCGGCCCTGGTTATCACAGCTGAGTATGATCCTCTCCGCGATGAAGGCGAGGCTTTCGGCCAAAAGCTGGTTGAAGCCGGAGTCCCGACCGTATGTACCCGCTACGACGGCATGATTCACGGCTTCTTCGGCATGTACGCGGCGGTGGACAAGTCTAAGGAAGCTGTGGAACAGGCTGCCGCCTGCCTCCGGGAGGCATTTGCTGGCGCTCCTGTAGGGGGCTAAAGTTCCCAGCAAGCCAGAGAAGTAGATTCCTTAGTTCGATGGATACCGGGGCGAGGGCAGAAAGTTCTGCCCTCGCCCGTTTGTTGTTGAGGGGGAAACTCGGCAAGCTGACATGTTCCTGTCGACTATATTATTTGATAGTAACCAACTGCACTTTATGGTAGTATCCTTCACACAATTCAAAGGGTTGCCATCCCACTTTCAGTGCTGAAAGTCCCTCGAGCGGAACCAATTTGCGCCAACTTTTAGCCGGATACATTGCCGCATACCTGGGCAGAACTGCCCTGGGCATAGGCCTTGCCGTTGTGGCCGCAGGGTTGGGAGTAATCCTGGCGCGAATGGGGTTGCTGCTTTTCGGGGTAACTTCCTGGGTGGGTTGGCTGGCAATGCTGTTGGGCGGCATCGGGCTGGGAGCCGGACTGGGGAGCGCAACAGCGTGGCTCTGGCTGAAGGGCATGGGAAGCGTGTTCTCTTCCTTCCTGGCCCTGTTAGCGGTAACGGCGGGAGTGGCCGGGGCATGGGTAGCCTTCCGATATGGAACTGGAGTGGAACCGGAATGCTGCGCCTCGCCCACTATAGGGCCGCTCACCTACGCCGTAATTGGAGCAGTCATCTTTTCTAATGCGGCGGCCCTGATTTGTGGCGTTGTTGGACAGATGACGTTTCGGCACCTTCGCCGGCGTAGTAAGTTATCGCCTGAGAACCCATTGATTGCCCAGGCGAAAGAGACTCTTACAAGGTAGCTTCGTTTTGGTCCGGGGGGATTAAGCAGTGCAAAAGTTCATCCTTCGTCGGTTGCTCATAACCGTAGTCACGTTAATCCTGGTATCCCTGATCGTCTTTGTTATGGCCCGGGCTTCCGGCGACCCGCGTACGTTGTTGCTGGACGATTACGCCAGCACTGAAATGTGGGACGAACTGGGCGTCGAACTGGGGTTGGACCGACCTCTTTATGTTCAGTACGCCATCTTCCTGGGAGATGCGCTACTGCTGGATTTTGGCGATTCGGTAATCGATAATCAGCCGGTAACAGCAACGATTCTCGATCGCCTGCCTGCCACACTACAGCTTGGGACCGCGGCTTTTGTATTCTCCCTGGCAATTGGAATACCCCTGGGCATCCTTTCTTCCATTAGACGGGACAGCCTTTGGGACCAGGTGGGCAAAATGGTAGCGCTCCTGGGACAGTCCATGCCGCCCTTCTGGCTGGGAATTATGATGATCTTTTTCTTTGCTGTAATGCTGGGGTGGGTCCCCCCTTCCGGGCGTTACGACTGGAATAGCTTCGTATTGCCAGCCATCACCCTGGGATGGTTCACGGTAGCCGCCAACATGCGTATTGTCCGGTCTGCCATGCTGGACAGCCTGGATACCGAGTACATCAAGCTGGCTAGAGCCAAGGGTGTATCCGAGACCCAGATTATCTGGAAGCACGCCCTGAAGAACGCGGTAATCCCGCCGCTAACTTTTATGGGCATAACGCTCGGTACCCTGGTCACGGGATCCATAGTGGCTGAGACCGTCTTTGCCTGGCCGGGAATCGGACTGCTGGCCTTCGATGCACTGCGCCAGTCCGATTACTCTCTGCTACAGGGAATCGTCATTTTCTTTGCGGTAATGTATTTGGGAACTTCACTGCTCGTGGATATTCTGTATGCCTACCTGGATCCCAGAATTCGCTACAGCTAGGGGCTGGAGAGACGATTAATGGCAGACACAGTCCTCGCAACTCGGCCACCATCTACATTTAGCCCCACGGTGTGGGTGCGAAAACTCCGCCGCCGCCATGTCGTGCTGGGAATTTCCGTATTCCTCTTGCTCTTGGTGTTCGGCACCGGCATACTGGCCCCCCTGATTGCTCCCCACAATCCCCACCGGGGTAATCTGGCTGATCAGAAGTTGCCCCCGGTCTGGATTGGTGAGCGCACGACCACCAAGACGGTAGTGGAATTCCCCGAACCCGGTCTCAGCCACCGTCAGATTTCCATTTCCAGGGCCCAACGGATCGACCCTAACGCCGTCCTGGGCGGGGAAGTTGCTGTGGTACTGCGGGAGGGGGGAGAGTCCAGGTACCTGCTGGGGACCGACGATTTAGGGCGGGATATTCTTAGCCGCATCATTTACGGTGCTCGCATCTCCCTGATCATCGCGGTCGTGACCCTGGGTATAGGTGGAGCCATAGGCACCGGCCTGGGCCTGATCGCCGGGTATTTTGGAAAACTGGTGGACGAACTGCTGATGCGCATCGTCGACATTTTCCTGGCCCTGCCTTTGGTGCTGGTCGCCCTGGTGCTGGTGGTGGCGGTGGGCCAGTCCTTCTTCATCACCACCATGGTGCTGGTCCTGTTCATCTGGGTGCGGTTCGCCCGCCAGATCCGTGGTGAAGTGCTGCAACTAAAGACCATGGACTATGTTTCACTGGCCAAAGTGGCCGGGGCGTCGACTCCGCGAATCATGTTCATCCACCTCTTCCCGGGGGTGATCAACACACTGATCGTGGTGGCTACCCTACAGGTGAGCATCGTCATTCTGGTGGAATCGACCCTTAGCTTCCTGGGCGCCGGCGTTCCACCACCCACTCCGGCATGGGGCTCCATGGTGGCGGACGGACGGGACTTCCTGGCAGATGCATGGTGGATATCAACAATGCCCGGCGTGGCTATTCTCTTGACGGTCCTTTCCCTGAATCTCTTTGGCGACTGGTTGCGGGACCGCCTGGATCCCAAACTTCGGCAACTGAACTAGGCAGAAACGCAAGCCCGGCGCGGAGAGCGCGGGTAAGCCTGAATGAAGAACTCGAAGGGGGAGACAAGATGGAACAAGTAAGCAGCAGCGTATTCGCGGAAACCCAGATTCGGGGTTGCAACCATGGTTTTGTGGTAACGTCGGAAGGCGTTGTAATGATCGACAGCCCCCAGAAGCCCAGCGATGCCCTGAAGCTCAAGGAGGAAATCGCCAAACACGGCGAACTGCTTTACATCATCAACACCGAACCCCACGGCGACCACTGGACCGGAAATGCCTATTTTGACGTGCCGGTCATCGCTCACGAGGGTGTCCGTCAGCGGATCCTGGATACCAACCTGGAGGAGCACGTTGCCCGCGTAGCCGGCATGGGCCCGGACGAACCTGCCCTGCTGGAGAACTACACGCCCAATGCTCCGGTTATCACCTTCCGAAACGGCATGACGCTGCACATCGGTGACCACACTTTCCAGATGATTCATATGCCAGGCCACACCCTATATCAGGCAGCCATCCTTATCAAGGAAGAGGGCGTGGTTTTCACCAGCGACAACATTTTCCACAAGGTGCAGACCTACATTCAGGAAGCCAACCCCGACCAGTGGTTGCGGACCCTGGAGTCCCTGCGCATGCTGGACGAGGAAATATTCATTCCGGGGCACGGCAGGCGTTGCGACAAGAGCTACCTGGATGAGCAAGGGGAGTACATCCTGGAGTGGAAGGAATATGCCCGCAATGCCGTGGAGCGGGGAATGACCCGCGATGAAGCGGTCGAAAACCTCGTTGACCTGACCGACCGCTATCCCATGGACGTGGGACAGGACGGCACCTCGCCCCGCGTCATGCGGATGAACGCCGCCAACCTGTGGGATTACTGGAACAGGTCAGGAATACATTCTGACCGACCGGATTAGGCAAGACCGGCATCAGGACCAAAGAATTCGGGGGCAGGCTCTTCGCCTGCCCCCTGATTTTTTGCGGGTACATGATCCGTGCACCGTGTCCGGCCAGATAGCCTGTATTCAAGCAGGATCTCCGAATTGAGACTTTCCACGATATGACGTTACAGACTCATCGCGAATACCCCTGATGTAAAGCGCTAAACCCTCTGTTCCTTGAATGCCCAGAGCCACTCCTGGTCGCGTGCTGGCCCCGTAACCCAACCGTCCATAGCCCGTTGCCGGTCGGCGTCAATGTCCACACCCAGGCCGTCGGCCAGTCGGTTCATGAAGTTGAACAGGCAGGTTATCCCCACCACCGACAGTATCTGCTCGTCGGTCAGGCCCAGATCGCGCAGTTGAAGGACATCGGATTCCCTCATTTCGGTGGGTTGCCTTGTGAGCTTAACGGCAAAGTCCAGCATTGCCCGTGTCTGCGGGTCCAGGTCGGCGGTTGTGTAGTCGTGCAGGACGTGGCTGGCGTATTCCGGATCATCAGAGTGCAGACGGAGGAACCCTCCGTGGGAGGATGCTCAATACCGGCAGCGGTTTATTACCGAGACCGCCACGGCTATGGACTCCTCCTGCACCCGAGTCAACTCCGATGCGCCAAAGCTGACGGCCTGGTTCAGGTTCCGCACCGCTTCCATCATTGTCGGGTTTATGGACATGGAACTGATAATGCCGGGCATTCCCACGTCTTCCTGTCTGATCCAGGTCATAAGCGGCTCCTCATAATGAACAAGAGTGAATGAATATCCGCAGCGGATGTTCCGAATGCGAACTAAGTGTGCGTGTCTGGTTAGTCACCTACGGAAGCGGGACGCGCTCCTTCCAGGTAATGGGTATGTTCTTCAGAGTAGGGATTCAGGGCGGGGAAGAAGACCAGCAGGTGCGCAGTGTCCGTGCCTGTAACGCGGAAGCTGTGCTCGGCCCCGGGAGGTATGACGACGGTGTGGTTGGGCCCCACGGTTTGGGTCTCGCCATCCATGCTTACTTCCAGGGTCCCTTCCATAATGACGATCAACTCATCGATAGTATGGGTGTGCAACGGGGCGCCGGTCCCTGGTTCGGCAGTGTTAATGCTGAAGGTGCTGGTGACTCCCTGCTCGTGTCCAGCCACATCCCATTTGCGGTAGCCGGGCCTCCAGGGAACCTCTGGCGCTTGGGAATGGTCAATGATGGGCATAGCGTCCTCCTCCTGGCCTGCTCTAACGCACGGCTTGGCTCGCGTACTGTTGCAGCGGCTATTGTACAGGAAATCACATCCTCCTTAATGGCAGGCGCCAGAGGCCCTGAGGTAGAATCACCTGAGGCACTCCGGCTACGATTTTCCACCGGTGCAGCTTCCCACTGCCAGGGCAAGGCGCCGGCCCCGTGCTATACTCTCTGCCAACCCAAGATGAAAGGAGAACGCCATGACCACTCCGGATAACGACCGTTTTTCCCGTTCATTCACCATCCAGGGCGACGCCATGACCCTGGACGGAATGAAGAAGCAGGCTGAGGCCCGTGGGTTCACCATAATGTGCGACGAGGGCCCGCCCATGGGCGACAACACCGCCCCTTCCCCCATGACCTACTTTGCGGTAGCCATCCTGTTTTGAGAAATGACCCAGCTTGAGCGGTACGCTCAAATGATGAAAGTGGACATGGGTCAGATCAAGGCCAACATCGGCTACACCGTCTCCGCCGAAGGCTCCGTGCTGCGACAGACCATCCAGGCCAAGGCAGACAAGATTGCTATTCACTACGACGTGGAATCAAGCGACGCCCCGGAACGAGTTGCCGGAGTGATGCGGAACGCCCGCAATGGTTGTTTCGCCCGCCAGTCATTTGGGCAGCCCGAGTTGTTCGAGGACACCATCAACCTTAACGGGGAGCCCTTCAGCCTGGATGACTACCCGGCACCGAACAACTAGTGTTTAGCCGACCCTCCAGAAAGTAATAAATCCAGCTGAATTTATTGTGCGTAGTATATATTGGTAGGGGCCGCTGGTATTCCATCCACCACCCCCTCTTGGGATGCCTGGCTCCTGCCACCGCGCTGGAGTCCTCCGGCCCTGGCGCCGGACACGTTCGTTATAATATGCCTCAGAGTACATCAACAGGTTGTGAGGGGCGGTGGCAATGGCACTAAACTGGCAACAAACGACTGCCGGCGCACCAGCAGTCGTTACCAGGGAACTGACCAGGAGATTTGGGCGATTCGTCGCCCTGGAAAATGTCAATCTTGAGGTACCCGCCGGCGCATTGCTTGGGCTGTTGGGCCCCAACGGTTCGGGCAAAACCACACTTTTGAGCATACTTGCCGGTTTCATTGCCTCCACTTCCGGCGGCCTGCGCCTCCTGGGTGAAACCGATCATCGCCGGGCGCTGGCCCGGACCGGTTCACTGATTTCCAAGCCTCTGTTCTGGCCCCATTTGACTTGCCGTGACAACCTGCGTTGCATGCAAGGTATATTCTCGAAGGAGTCCAGCCTCGATTCAGTTGAATTGCTCCTCACCCAGGTGGGGCTGGAGGGCAATGCCGCGGACCGGAAATTCGGCCATTGCTCCACGGGAATGAAACAGCGCCTCGGCATCGCCGCCGCCTTGATGGGCAATCCACACCTGGTGCTCCTGGACGAACCCACCACCGGCCTGGACCCGGAGGGAATGGTGGAAATACGGGAGTTGGTCCGAACCCTGGGCCAGCAGGAAGACCGGACCATCATCATGTCCAGCCACCTGTTGAACGAAGTCGAGCAGACCTGCGACAGTTACGCCATCATCTACCGGGGAAACCTGGTTGATCAGGGCACGCTCGACGCTCCCTCCAACACCTATGCCGCCTTGCAACTGAACACCACCGACAACGAGTCAGCGGCCCAGGTTCTTGAATCGCTGGGCTGGAATATATCACGGGTCCCACGCAAGAATGGGCGACCTGCCTGCTTGGAAGTGGAGACTGCCAAGGGTGGGGAGTGGAAAGTGGCGCGAGACCTGGCGGACAGAGGCATCTATCCTTCCGCTATGCAAAAGGCAAAGACGCAAGACGGTTCCGGCTCACTGGAGCAAAAGTACTTGAAAGCGGTGGGACGGGCTACTACCTCATCAGGTCAGGAAGCTTATGTTTGAAGCATTGCGATTGACTCGCTGGGAATGGTTCAGGCTCTGGCGGCGCACGCCCTTTCTGGTTCTGGCGGCGTTGAGCCTGACAATCCCCGTACTCGTTCTTCTGGTTAAGGTGACCCAGGAAGTCGGCTGGATATCTGCCTTCATTGGTTCCGGCTTCATTGAATTGGCAGCGGCCTCCGCTTCCGCAGTTTCCCCGCTGCTGGCCGTAGTATTGGCCTCATTTACTCACGCCGCTGATCTGCAGAACGGAAGTATGAGGACACTGACCTCCCGTGGGGCGCCCAGAGCATGTATCCTGGCAGCCAAGACCCTGCTGGCTTCAGCCCTGTTGCTGGGTTTTCACGTGGTATTGCTGGCCATTGCCGCTGCCATATCAGCCTTCTTGCCGCCCCATTTCCAGGCCTGGCGGGAGGGCCTTCAGGCAATTGGAGTATCCTTCCTGGCGTCCTTGCTGTACCTGTCGCTGGGGATTGCGCTCGCGCACTGGAGGCAGTCCATCACCTTCACCGTGGGGGTAGGGCTGGCAATTGTATTCGCGGAGAACATCCTCCTGCCCATTGCCAACACGGTGGGAGCATTCCTTGAGTGGCCCGTCCGGGAAGTGACCGCCTGGACACTATGGGGAGTAAGCCAGGGCTTGCAAGGCGACAGCGAGTTGTGGAGCGCCGCCTGGTACATCCCCATTTTTGCGGCTTACATTGCCGCCCTGATCGGCCTGTCGCTAAAGGCGTTCCAAAAGTTTGATTTGCGCGCTGGCGCCGACTAGATCCAGAGGTGGACCAGCCTTCTTCTGAATTCAAACATGTCCCGTCGGGTAGGGATCAGCGCTCCCAGGACATGTGGCGATTGGGAGGGGGATCGAACCCCCATCTGTTTGATCCCCAGATCCTTCCCCTGCAGAAACAATCCAGTGCGCCACCCGCCGAGAACTTCACATTTTCTTGAAATTCTTAGGCTATCCTGTCCTGGAATCTCATCCAGCACAGGGAAATTACAGAGGAAAATCCATTCCCGCCCTCGTGGCGTATTTCCAGATACTTGACAGGGAGGCAACAGACTCTGGCAGGTTGCCTCGGCTGACCAAGTCGTTGACACCTATGTATACGTAGGATACCATCGATAGCTAGAAATTCAGGGTTTCAGTTAGATTCGGGATTGCTGGTCACCATTTCCCGCCTTGCCGACTGCGGGAACACGAAGGTAGGAATGCGAGTTCTTTCAGGTTTGGGACGAATACTGACAAGCTGGTGGGTGGCTGGGCCTATACTGGCCGTACTAGGCATTGCCATAGGTTACGGGTTATTCTTCTACGCACTGCCGACCAAGCCCAAGATTGGCGTAATTGATATTCCCTTTACCGGAATCTCCGAAGACTCCGCAGCAATTATTACTTCTTTTCTCGAATATTCCCGCCGCAACCCCGAAATAAAGGGCGTCGTCATCAAGATGGCAAGCCCCGGCGGCGGCGCGTCTGCCAGCGAGCAGTTATACCATGCAACTGCCAGGCTTCGGGCGGAAAAGCCGGTAGTGCTGGTCATGAATGGCATGATGGCCAGCGGCGGTTACATGATGGCCATGGGGGTCAATCACAGCTACGCCAAGACCTCATCCCTGGTGGGCAACGTGGGCGTGGTGGCGGGAACCGGTCCCATTTTCCCCCCTCAGATTCCCGAACAGTTTGCCTTTACGGGCCCTTACAAGCTCACCGGCGTTTCTCGCCGGGACTGGATCTCAGACCTGGACATGCTCAAGCAAGCCTTTGTTGAGATGGTGGTCCGGGAGCGAGGTGACAAGCTGAAGATTTCCCGAGAAGAACTGGGAGACGGGAAACTCTATACCGGTATGGAAGCCGTGGCGCTGGGCCTGGTCGATGAAATAGGCAGCGATACCGAGGCTTTCAAGAAGGTGGCGGAACTGGCCGGCATCCGGAATTACAGCCTGGTCAACGTAAATGTCGAGGTGAATCGCCTTTATGTCCAGGACCTGCGACGCATTTATTCTTCGACCGGCGACGCCAGTGAACCGCTAACCGAGTCCGACGTCGACCTTCTCAGGATCCTGGCGAGCCGTAATTCTCTCCTTGAGCAGGCAGCACCTGCCCCGAACCCGGAGTCCTCAGATTTTCCCGAATCCATAGAGCAGGTTGAAATAGCGCCCTCGTTGGATGGTACGGGTCTCATTAACCGGCCTCTGGAGTATGGTGTCTTTGGAGTACCTACGGAACAACAGTTCCCGAATCTTCCCCTGGAAATGAATCGTCCCCAGTTTTATTACCTATACGTAGGAGCCGACCACTAAAGTGTGGAAACTTCTCGTCCTTCCAGTTTTCCTCGTTGCCTTCCTTTTGGCGGCATTCCTGGTCTTTTACCGGGGAACCTATACGCCGCCGCCACTCCCTGATATAGCTTTTCAGGAGATAGAATCCGTTCCGGCCACCAGCATCAACTACCCGGACCAGCCCGTTATGACTTCCAGCCCGGTGGGAGATGATGCTCGAGGACATTTGCTCATTGATGCGGCACACCGCAACAATTTTGGGCACTCGGAGCTGAACGTCCTCCTTTCCCGGGTTTCCGCCAGGGGGTATAGCTCCAGTTTCTACGATGCAGACAGCCGGGGTTCGTTGGCCGAGGAACTCAGCCAGGCAGACGCTTTCCTGGTAATCCTGCCAGTGGTGTGGTTCTCTCCCAGTGAATTAGCAGCCGTTCTGGACTTTGTGGAAGGGGGCGGCAAAGTGCTGCTGGTAGGCGACCCTGGCCGTTTCTTCCATATGAACGACCTGTCCGAACCGCTGGGCGTATTTTTTCAGCCCGACTACCTTTACAACCTGGATGAGTACGACTCAAACTTCCGGGAGATCTTTGTTCGGGACTTTGAAGCAGATCCAATTACGGCGGGCGTGAGTGAGTTGGCCTTCTACTATGCCGGGTCGCTGAACTCCGCCGGCCCGGGCCTGGCCTACACTGGCGGCCAAACCTATTCCAGCATATCCGAGGTCAATGACCGGCATTCTCCCATCGCCATTGGCGCCCACCGGAACGTGCTGGCAGTCTATGACTGGACATTCATGATACCGCCATACAGTGGCGTGAAAGACAACGCCAGAATGGTATCCAATATTGCGGACTTCCTGACCGAAAGCGACCGAAATTACCGGCTGACCCAGTTCCCCAGGTACTTCCAGGGAGACGTGGACATTCTGGTGGAGGACCCCAGCCTGGTGGCCAGGGCCGCCTCTATGAAACGATTGCTGTCCGATGAGGGTGTAACCGCCCAATTACAGGGGTCCGAAAACGTAGGCCGCGATACCGTCTTCCTTGGCCTCTTCAGTGAGCACTCCAGCGCGGCGCGATACCTCGAAACCAACGGAATACTTATCAGCGACACCTTAACTACGCCCTTCGCTTCCGGCATTCCGCTCGAAGACCTGGCTGTCATATCCCTCAATAGCTCCGGGGACAGGGACGTACTGGTGATAATGGCGGATTCTGCGGAGGGACTGGGGACGGCGATATCGCGCCTTCAGAGCGGTGCCTTCAGGAACAGCCTGGTCAACGATAATACAGGGGTGTTAGAGACCAAATGAAGATAATCCTCCGTCCTTTGTTTTTTTCCTCTCTGGGACTCCTGGCGCTCCTGTCTATGGCTTGCGCCAGCCAGGCAGACTCTACTTCAGAGTCCGGGCCCAGCCTGAGCACGGACTCGTCTCCGGCCAGCAGTATGTCCCCCACCCCTATTCCGGTATCCCCGGAACTCATTCAAGACCACGCCGAAGCCCAGCAGGCCATCAACCAAGACTGGGACTCTTTCCACGTTGACTTTGATCGGTGGCGGTCCGGCATCAACGCCTGTGACCGTGCGGCGGCGGAGACTGCCCTCCGTCTTTTCGCCAGCGATTTTGGTGAAATTACTCGCTTGGCCCGTAGCCTGCCCGGCAAGGGAATTGCGCGCGAATTACCGAACGACGTGATTGCCGCCGCCACCAGCGAGGAGGCTTCCCTCAGGGGCTTGAGAGACAACTGGAACCCCGCCAATACCATGCTCCTGGAAAATGCCCAGACGACCCGGGCCGAAGCCGCCGACATGCTTCGGGCGACCCAGGTGGCTGTGGACAGGCTGGAAGAAATGGACGATCCCGACGACCGGCAAATCGCCAAGGATTTTGCCAGGAATCTGGCTGATGTGGAATCGTCGTGGGATGAGTTTTACGACTCCTACGGCGCGTTGGAGGACGAACACCTGGAACTGGACGCCAGCGAAATAGTGAGTCGGCTGCGGGACCTGGTTGACGCCCATGAAGCCGTGGTGGAAGGGCTGGAAGACGCCCCGTCTGATAAGGTAACCGACCCGGTACAGGACCCCTTGATTGAGGCCGCAGAGGCTGAGGCGGAAGCCCTGGGTGATCTGCTGGACACCATGCGCCGGGCCGCCCGAGAAGAAGCGGTCAGTATGGAGGGCAACGGGGATGAACCGTCTGACGCTGAAGCTCCCGTCGAAGCCACCGACGGCAACGGCGAGATGACAAGCATGGAAGAGATGGAAGAAGGCGGCGATGAAGAGAATGGAGGCGATCCTCCTCAGGCATCGTCCGAATCCTCCGAGGAATCCCCGGAGAGTGGAGTAGAACTACCAGATTATTCCGAACACTTTGATACTTTTGATGACACACTGGACAGCACAAGAGCCGTACGCCGAAAGGCAGACAGGGACTTGGAAGATCTGGTGGAGGGATTTAGCGAGAATGACCGAGAAGCGCTGGCCAGTTTCGTGTCAGCCTTTGGGGAATTGATGGATGCCTGGGACAGTTTCCACGACGAGTTTGATGGGTGGGTCCGCTCCGAGGGGGATTGCAACAGCGCGGGGGCCTCATCGGCTCTGCAGCTTTACAACCAGCGTTTCAGCGAGATTGGCAGCCGTGTACGCGGCCTTTCTCAGGTCTCATACCTCCGGCCCAGTTCAGATCTGCTCTCCGAGGCAGTGGAACGGGAGGGCGCTGCCCTGCGCAGCCTGGCCAACACATGGGCCCCCTACGAGAGCGATGTCTACCGGGGAATGGATGAGGAGCGGGCCAATGCCGACAAGCTCCGCAGGCTAGCGGATCGTCGGGTGCAGGAACTCCTGGAACGAAACGGCATAACCCTCAGCCAGTAGAAGTCTCAGAGACTGAAGACAAAACAGCCCCGGCCTTAGGTGAAAGGCCGGGGCTGTTTATTTGCTGTGGGGAAAACCTGGCGAACCACGGGCCTTACATCCGCCGAAGCGGGTCAGGAGGCCGCTTCTCTACCATTGATAGGCCAGAAGCAGCTTTTCACACATTTCAGCCCCCTTCAGGACTTCCGGAATTATGGCGGTCTCTTCCCTGGTGTGGAAGGAGCGGACTCCTATCCCCACGGGCAAGGCAGCGATTCCGTGCTGAAAGAACACGTTGGCGTCGGAGCCTCCTCCGCTACCGCAAAGCATAGGCTCCAGGCCGACTTGAGCCAGCGCCTGGGCCAGCATAACCACCGTGGGATGTTCGGGTTCCACCCTGTAGGACTGATAGGAGTTGGTAATGTCCAGATCGAGGCGGGCCTCCGGATACATGGCCGCAACTTCCTTGAAAACGCTGCAAAAGCTTTCCGTATAGTGGTCCAGCTTCTGCTGGTCCCTGCTGCGAATTTCACCATCTAGAAAGGCTCGCTCTGGGACTATATTACGCTTAAGGCCACCTTCCAGGTACCCGATGTTGGAAGTGGTCTCTTCGTCAATCCTGCCCAGGGGAAGCCGGGTGAGTAGGTGACCAGCGATTACAAGAGCAGATATGCCATTCTCGGGTTCCAGTCCGGCATGAGAAGCCCGGCCAATAATTTCGGCCTTGACCACGTTTTGAGCCGGTGCCGAAACGGTCACTCGATTGACCGGGCCCTCGCCGTCAAAAACTACCCCGCGCCTGGCGCTGACAAGGCTGAAATCCAGATTGCGTGCCCCGTTCAGGCCGCCTTCCTCCGCTCGCGAGAACACCACCTCCACCGGCAAGTGATGCTCTCCCGATTCAACCACCGCGGTCAGCGCTTCCAGGACAATGGCGACGCCGGCCTTGCAGTCGCCGCCCAGGATAGTAGTCCCATCGGACCGCAGGACATCGCCATCGAGGTGCGGTCGAATGCCCCGACCAGGTTCAACGGTGTCCAGGTGGGCAGACAGCATCAGGGGCTCGCCTCGTCCTTCAAGGGTGGCAATCACATTCTTGTAATCATCGTGCTGTACGTTAAACCCCAGGGCCCGGAGGCGGGAAGTGACCTCCCGGTCAATTTCGTCCTCCTCACCGGTCGGGCTGTCGATCCGGATCAATTCAATAAGTGTGTCAACCAGTCGGTCGCGATCTGCCATGGCTGCATCCTTAAGCGATTGTGACGGTGGGGATTACTAGCGAGATAAGTGCTGCCCTGGGCCGATAGCCACAGGTCGCCAAAGTCCCGTGCGTGAGGCGAGGTAAGTACCCTAGATCGCCCCCAAAACCACTTGAACTATTCGTTTCTCCAGCGCCAGGGCCAATTGGCCGGCCAGGTCCAGGCGGTCGTGGTTGCCCACGGTACCCACGAATGCCACTCCCAGGATTCTTCCCACCCGGAAATCTACCACAGTAGAAGAAACGACACCCTGGGGGCCGCCCTGCACCGCCTTTAGAGCCACGGCTTCGTCAAAAAAGCCCGATGGATTCAACCGGTCCACCGAAATCAACTGATGGCCCTCGCCCACGCTTTCCCCTACGTTGCTTTCGAAGTCATTGAGGAAGATGTCATGCATCCAGGAAGTTACGGACTCGGCATTCTCAAACAGGTGGGCCACCGTTGAGCCAACAAAGTTGAACCCGTCGAATACGTTCATTTCCGAGGTGGGACCGAATTCCCGCATATAACCAGTGATACGGCCAGCTTCTCGGAACCGGTCCGCAGTGCTGCCGGCGAACCCGTGGGCCGCCATGTTTTCATTGTCCAGAACACCCACCCGAACCTGCTGGTAACCCTGAAAATCAACGGGAAGTTCGCCGCGGTCCAGAACCATGTATTCCAGGTCCAAATCTGAAACTCGGTAGGTGGCGCGTTCTAATGCTGCGGATGTCAATGGGAACCTCGCTTTCCTGTCAGAAAATATTTGGGGGAAGGGAAGGGGCGCCAGACCGTTTTATTCAAGCGCCCCTGCCCTTCACTTTAGTTGCGGGCCGTTTACCCGCAAACCATGGGATAAACGTGGCGGCCGCGGGACATCTCGCCGGGAACCTGGGTCTTGGTCCAGGTCTCCCCACGATCATTGCTGCGGAACACCAGGCCATCCCGATCGGTGCAGTACACGTTGCCGGGCGCCTTGGGGTCAATTGCAATCTGGAACATGCGGCTGGGGGCAATCTCCCCAAGGTCGACCCGTTCCCAGGTCTCTCCCGCGTCCCGGCTGCGGACCAGCACCCCGGCTTCCGTGGTACCAGGAGGAGAGCTGCCGCCACCGGCGCCGGCCGCCAGGTACATGGTGTTGGGATCGTCGGGGGCCACTGCCAGGTCTCGGCAGTAGCTTCCGCCGGGGAACATTTCTTCAATGTCCACAAACTCCCAGTTGCTCCCCCGGTTACGGCTGCGGAACATGGCCAATTGGGTGATGATATAGACCAGTCCCGGAGCCTTGGGGTTCACCTGGACGCCGTGCAGGTCCACCGGGCCGGTCCTGGTGTAATGGCCGTCGGTGATAGACTCCCAGTTTTCGCCGCCATCCCGGCTGGCGACAAGCCCGCCCACTTCGATGGCGCCATAAATGTCCTGCGGGTTATGAGCGTCGATGGCCAGGCCAATTACCCGCTTGCAAATGGGATAGGGGTTCATAGTTATGTGGGGGAAAGTGATTTCGGCGGTGTTGCCCTTTCGCCAGGTGGCTCCCCCGTCATCAGAGCGGCAAATGACGTACTGGTCGTAGCCGGCGTACATGATGGACGGGTCCTGCGGGTGAACGGCCAGGGACCAGACATCTCCCTCCGGCGAATCGGTACGTTCCCAGTGGTCTCCTCTATCCTCACTGCGGAAGACCCCAGCCTGGGTACCGGCGTATACCACCGATGGACTCTCAGGATGGACCAGCAGGGCTCTCACCTGGGGTTCTCCGGGCAGCCCCTTGGTGACGTTCTGCCAGTCGTCCTCGCCATCGGACTGGCGGAAAAGGCCGCCACTGCCCAGGGGCCTGGGTTCTCCAATCCCCTCAATCAGCGGTCCTTCACCGGCAATTCCTACGTAAAGGTGGGTGCGGTGCTCAGCAGCCATACTAGCCCTCCCATTCTGTTTGCGATTTGAAACGTCGCTACGTTTACCCAATGGATTTTTCTGCTAATCGGCTCCATTGTCAAGGGGTGAGGATGCGCCGGCATTCCTGGGAGCGTGCAAAATTAGTCCAAAATGTGGCAAGGAACGACGGTGTGCGGTAGTATGTAGGGCACATAGTCCTCCAGGAGCAGGCATAGATGAAAAACAAGATCTACCAGACTTTTGACGAAGCGCTGGCTGACGTCCCCGACGGTTCCACGTTTATGTCACCCGGATTCAGCGGCGTGGGCGTGCCCCGCAACCTGCTGGCCGCCCTTCACAGGCAGGGAGCCAAGAACCTTACCGGCATTTCCAACAACTGTGGCAGCCTGGATGAAAAGGTAGACGTGGGCACCCTGATTGAAGCGGGCCAGGTAAAAATGATGTACGCGGCTTTCACTTCTCCCACCCATCCATCCCAGATAAGTCCCTTTGTGAGAATGTTCAACGAAGGGACAATTGATGCTGAAACCGTTCCCCAGGGCACCCTGGCCGAGAGAATTCGAGCCGCGGCTTCGGGTATCGGCGCCTTTTACACCCCCGCCAGCGTCGGCACCGAACTGGCCGAGGGGAAGGAACACCGGGAGATTAACGGGCGCACCTACGTACTGGAGTACCCGCTCCACGCCGACTACGCGCTGATCAGGGCCTGGAGGGCGGATGAGTTCGGCAACCTGCAGTTCCGCCTGGCCCAGCGCAACTTCAATCCCATTATGGCAATGGCCGCGCGGATCACCGTCGTTGAAATTGAAGACGAAATTGTGCCGGTTGGGGAACTGGACCCGGACAAGATTCACGTGCCTGGCGTTTACGTGAATCGCCTGGTCAAAATACCCCCTGACGGCATATTCGATTAAGCCAGGGCTTCCGCATTAAACGCAAGTTCCCTCAAGGAGGAACCAAGATGGCTGAAGAGAAACCCAAGCTGCAGCGCCAGGCTATGTGCGACCGGCTGGCCATGGAATTTCAGGACGACTGGATTGTGAACCTGGGTGTGGGAATGCCCACGCTGTGTTCCAATTATGTTGACCCTACCAAGGATTTGATCTTTCACTCGGAGAACGGGGTGATTGGCTACGGCCCGCTGGCTCCCGCCGGCGAAGAGGACAGACACCTGGTCAATGCGGGCGGCCAAAACGTCGTGCCCATCCCGGGAATGGCCATCGTGCACCATGCCGACTCCTTTGCCCTTATCCGCGGCGGAATGGTGGACGTGACGGTGATGGGCGCCTATGAGGTGGCCGAGAACGGAGACTTCGCCAACTGGCGCATCCCCAACCGCAAGGGCGGCGGCATTGGTGGCGCCATGGACCTGGCGGCATGCGCCAAGCAGGTCTTCATAGCCATGGAACATACCACCCGGGACGGCAAGCCCCGGATGTTGAAGCGTTGCGCTCTGCCCATTACCGCCCCCGGCGTGGTAACCCTGGTGGCCACCGACCTGGGCCTCTTCAAGGTAACTCCCAACGGTTTTGAATTGCGGGAACACGCCCCGGGCTGGAACGCTGAAGAGATCCAGGAACTTACGGAGGCGGAGCTGATCATACCGTCAGACTTGAAGGAGTTCCGGTTCAGGGATTAGAGGGAAGCTCCTGCAGGGGCCGCGAATTCAACAAGACCAATGGCACTGGGGGCGAGTATTTGACTCGCCCCCAATCTTTTTGCCTCATAGACGGCCTGCCATGTTTTAGAAGAACGCCGCCCCGCCATTCACGTGCAGGGTCTGTCCAGTTATAAACCCACCGTCGTCGCTGACCAGGAAGAGACATGCAGCGGCGATTTCGTCGGTCTTGCCCTGGCGGCCCAGGGGGATGCCCGCGGCGTTTGGCGGGTTGCTGCCCGGGTACCATTCCGGGTTGGCCCGGCTGGTGTCGATGCTCCCAGGAGATACCACGTTTACCCGCACGTTGTGGGGCGCAAACTCGGTCGCCAGGCTGCGGCTAAAGCCCACCAGGCCCATCTTGGCGGCTGAAACGTGCCCCCGCTCGGCTCCCCCGGCCCAGGCGCCGTCTCCGGTGAAGAAGAGCACCCGGCCGAAGTTGTTTTCCACCATGGACGGCATCACCGCCTGGGTGCAATAGAATGCCCCGTCCAGCACCACGCCCCGCACGTATTCCCAGTCCTCCTGGGTCAAGTCCAGGAAGGGCTTGTGGGGACGAATGGCGGCGTTGTTCAGGAGAATGTCGACGCGGCCAAACTCGTCCAGGGCCATCTTGACCATGCTGTCCACCTGTTCCTTGTTGGAAACATCGGCCAGCACGGGCAGGGCGCGGCGGCCCAGGGCCCGTATTTCCTCGGCAACGGCTTCCGCCTCCTCCCGATTGCTGCGGGCGTTGACTATTATGTCCGCACCCTCCTCGGCAAACTTGAGGGCCGTGGCCCGGCCTATGTTGCGGCCGGAACCCGTTATCAGGGCTACCTTATCGTCCAGCTTACCCATAATTCGCTGCTCCTGCTCTTGGTCTGTTTTAAGAAAAATCCTGCTGAGAAGACTACGCTTTCATTCTGACGGCATTGCGTCTGTTTATTTGCCCCGGCCACCCATCGAAAGTTATTCCGTCCCGTACAGGCGGTTCAGATTAGAATAGCGGGCCGGGTCCAGATCTTTTCCGATAAGAGCGGTATGGTCTGGCCCGTAGCGGTGGGCCCGAAACACCCCATTCTGCGGCGGGCCCCCGCCTTCCCCGTAGAAGGGGCTGACATACTCCCACACTATCTGGCCTGACTGGGTTACCTCGAAAATGCGGCCCGGTGCCCCTTCGCAAATAACGGTGTTGCCATTAGGCTGCCGCTCGGCGCTGCTGATGTTGTAACTGAAAAAGGATATGTCCGGCGTACCCGTGTACTCCCATCCAATTTCGTTGGTTTCGGGGTCCACCTCAATGATGCGGGAGCGGCTGGCGCCCCGGCGGTGGCAGCCGTTGTCGAAAATCATCACACGGCCGTTAGGCAACCAGGTAGGATGGTGCTGGTGGTTTACCTCGCCAGGTCCCCACTTCCAACGGAACTGGCCAGTGGCCTTGTCAACGATACCAACGGTGCTGGTCTGGCGATAACTGACCAGCAGGTCACCTTCGGGCGTCACGTTCAGGGCGTTCTGGTGCGACCATTCGTGCCGGCCCTCCATGGGGCAGATAACATCTTCGTCCACGTCAAGGAAATCCCACGATTTCCATTCGTAGATAACTTCGCCGTCGGGAGTTATTTCATGGACAACGTCGCCCCACATTTCCTCTTCACCGTCTGCGGCGTACCCTCCCTTGACCTGCGCCGCCAGATCGGCCGGCACCGGAGACCAAAGGAGGACCAGAGTGTTGCCATTCAACAGACGTTCAAAGTCGTGGTGCAGGTACATGTCGGGGCTGCGGTATTGCCATACAATGTTGCTGTCCCAGTCCAGTTCTATCAGGGACAGGGAGCGGCCGCCGAATTGTGGGCCTTCACTTTCGTTCCGGGCGGTTCTACTTCGAAATAGCAGGTTTCCGTTCGGAAGCAAGTAACCGTAGACTATCTCTTCCGGATGATACCAGCGGTGGCATATGCGGCCTTCCATGTCGATGAGGTTCGCAAAGGAACCGCCCCGGTTGGTGGCTACCAGCGTGTAGCCGCGGTAACTCTGCTGGGGGTTATAGTAGATCACTCCATTCTTGTGGTGACTGGACCAGCCCATAGAGTCCTCCCAGTTCAGGTGTAGCTACGCCTAAATTTGACCTGGATTGTGGGCCAGCAGGGCGAAACTGTCAAACCAATCTACGGACAAATAGATTCAGGAAACAGTAGGTGCAACCTGTCCGCAGCGTTGACTAGCGTGGGCTTCCACCACTTGCCTGGGCGATGAGTCCGCTATAGATTGCCTTCAACTCAGAAGAGGCCGAGCGCGCTCACGCCAACCACGATCATAGTGATCGCCGCCAGTTTCATCACCAGGGCCTGCCTGTGGATGGCTTCCTGCATGACCTGCCAGCGACGCTGGCTAAGCGTAGTTGCGATAGCGAACACAAACATGGGGGTTGTCGCCAGAAAGGCGCTCACCAGGGACACGGGCCCCAGCTTGGTCGCCAGCAGAGCACCCGACACTACCACCAGTGGCAGGAGACCTTCACCCACCGACAGCAGCGCCACCGTCTGGGGCTCTCGCATCGCCTTCACGAGTTGCACACAAACACGGGGACGGCAAAAGGGCAGGAACGCCAGTAGCGTTCCCACCTGCTGGTAGATGAAAACCGTCACGAGCGAACTATCTTCCAGGGCTACCTTGGCGGAAAATATCCCTACTCCCAGGAACAGGCCACTGGCGACCGCCGCGGGAACCCCACGAGACAACCGGGGCATGACCAGGCCACCGGGGGACGGCGGCAGGGAAATCAGGATAGTTCCCAGAACCACCAATAGTATTGAGGCCCACTGAAAGAGGTTAAGCTGCTCACCCAGGAACGGCACCGCCAGAAGCGCCACCACTATGGGGTAAACCTGGGAAATTGCCACGGCTCGCGAAGCTTCATCGACTTTCAAAGCCACAAAGAGCAGGGCGTACCCTATTCCCAGGGTCAGCCCTGAAGCCAGCGCTGCAAAAATGTAAGGAGGCGATGTGTCGCTGGGAACCCCAAATATTGCGATTGCCCCAACGATGTAGACGACCAGGACGAAGGCGACCCAGGCGTAAAGGCAGTCCAAGCTGGGAAGGTGGCGGTCCAGGAGGCGCTTGTCGGCAAGATTGACAACGGCCAGCGTGGCTGCCGTTACCAGGGAAATGATGATCCACATTAGGCCATGGACCTGGCGTCAAACGCCCCGGGAGGGCAATAATCGCCGCCGGCAATACTACAGGTACCGGCAACGAACCATTTTTTGCGTATGGGCCACACAGTCAGGTTGACTTGCAATTTTGGCTGCGGTTGGGCAGAAGTGGTCACTCTCATTGGCCAGGCAGGACCGGAGCGGGGGGCGCTTGCCTTTTGAGGCTGGCAAAGTGAATTACTCCCACCACCGCTGGCAAGGTAACCGCATAGGCGGCCCATAACAATGTGTATCCGAACAAGTTCAAATAACCCATCAGAGCGGTAAACGACACTGTCCCAACAAAGAATGTAGCCAGGCCCCAGGTGGTGCTGCGGTGACGCCAAAACAGCAAGAGGGCAGGCACTGCGATCAGCAATGCTGGAAAGGTGACCATGCCACAAAGGGCTCCCACTGCGGTAGCTGCTCCTCGCCCTCCGGCGCCCTTCAGGTAGACTGACCAACTGTGGCCGACGACGGCGGCCACGCCCGCCGCCAGAGTGACCCCGTTTCTGAAACCATCTACCGAAAAGCCACCTGCCAAAGGGTTTTCAATTGTTGAAGGAGGTGAAAGCCAGCGGGCGATAAGCACTACCAGGAGCCCTTTGGCAATATCAATGACCGCTACCAGGACTGCGGGCCGGATACCAACAACACGGGACACGTTCTCCGCCCCGGCATTGCCGTTTCCCAGTCGCCTTATGTCCAGTCCGAGGCGCCGCCGCACCACTACATAGGAGGGCGAAAAGCTGCCCACCAGGTAGGAGGCGACCACAAGGGACACAACCAGCGCCAGAAGCTCCCAGTTCGGTGGAGACTGGAGCCACATCTCCTTCAACCTCCAGAAAACGGATTGTTCAATCTGGGGTCAGGAGCCGTGCCTTTCGTTGCCTACACGGTCACCAGGCGGGGCGATGCGGGGGTACACCAGTGGCGGTACTTCTCGTTGCGTCCAACGACTATGTCAAAGTACATCCTTTGGAGTTTGGTGGACACCGGACCGGCATTGCCGTCGGCAATCAGGCGATGGTCCAGTTCGACCACCGGAGTGAGGTGGGCCGCAGTTCCGGTGAGGAACACCTCGTCAGCCAAGTAGAGTTCGCTGCGGTCTATGCTCCGCTCCTGCACTTTCAGGCCCAATTCATTCTCGGCCAACTCCATAACCGTGTCCCGGGTAATACCCGGAAGAACATTGTCCTCCAGATTGGGGGTTATGATCTTGCCGTCGGATATGACGAACAGGTTCTCGCCGGAACCCTCACAGACGTGGCCATCTTGATTCAGAATGATTGCTTCATCAAAACCAGCGAGGGTGGCTTCCGTTTTGGCCAGTATGCTATTGACGTAGATGCCGCATATCTTAAGGCGGGCGGGAATCATGGGGTCATCTACCCTGCGCCAGGAGGAGGTGCAGCAATGAAGGAGGTCGGATCCCAGGTAATTCCCAAAGGGTACGGTAATGAGAGTGAAGTCGCTCTCCAGGTCCTGAAGCTTCAGGTTAGCCACCATTTCGGCGCTCTTGTATACCAGGGGGCGGATGTAGATGTCCTGGCTGTGCTCGTTGCGTTCCACCAGTTCCACGGTGATGTCGCAAAGATCTTCAACGGAGTAGGGAATGTTAAGCATAAGCAGTCGGGCGCCACGCAGCAGTCGCTCGTAATGCTCACGCAAACGGAAAATGTTGACTACTCCCTGCTCCTCATTCCAGTTGCCGCGAATACCCTCGAATACGCCGGTGCCGTAGTGCAGTGCGTGGGTCATAACGCTGACCTTGGCCTGGCTCAGGGGAACATAGTCTCCCTTGAAAAAGGCTAACAACTCACCGGCCTGGCTGCTGGTCTGACCTGTACTCACGGCTTTTCCCCCTTGCAGGACAATACTATTTGGCAAAGATTATAAGCGGCTTTTCCCAATCAGCACAAGGTATGGCAGATTCGATGCCGTGTGCGACCAACCGCAACTATTGACGGATTACACAAAAACTTAATCCCCAATGGATCTGCCCGCACCCGAGGTAGAAGTGCCTGAAGGCACAATGCTCAATATTGAAAACCAAAGTCGTCGGCAGGGCGCACGATCCCGCCCGAAAGAGTTGCGGAAGGTTCTTCAGTTCTCACCCAGCAATCTCACGACTTCATCCCCCACTTGTGACGTAGTAGCAGTCCCGCCCAGGTCGGGGGTCACAACCCGCCTCTCCTCCAGGCTGCGTATCACCGCCGCATCCACCCTCCTTGCCGCATCGGCTTCTCCCAGGTGGTCCAGCATCATGGCCACAGCGGAAATGGTGGCCAGGGGATTGGCAATTCCCTTGCCGGTGATATCAAATGCTGCCCCGTGGACGGGCTCGAACATGGAAGGAAACTCGCGCTCGGGGTTGATGTTGGCGCTGGGCGCCAGGCCCATGCTGCCGGTTACCACCGCCGCAATGTCGGAAATAATGTCTGCGAACAAGTTCGACGCCACCATCACGTCGAAGTCCTCGGGCCACCGCACCAGGTCCATAGCCACCCGGTCCACCAGGAGCGACTCGGTTTCCACCTGGGGATATTCGGCAGCCACGACCTCGAAAACCTCGTCCCAGAAGACCATGCCGAAGGCCTGGGCATTGGACTTGGTGACGGAGGTCACCTTCATCCGCTTGCCCCGGCGAATGCAATACTCAAAGGCGGCGCGGATGATGCGCTCAGTGCCCCGGCGGGTGAATACGTTGGTCTGCATAACCGTTTCATGGGGAGTTCCGGGATACAGGCGGCCGCCCACGGGTGCATATTCACCCTCGGTGTTTTCGCGGAATATGACCAGGTCTACCTGACCGGCGTCTTTGCCAGCCAGTGGCGATGTCACGCCCGGGTGTAAGTAGGAGGGACGGATGCAGACGCCCTGGTCGTAAGCCCGCCGCATAGGCAACAGCAGGCCCTGCAAGGTTATATGGTCGGGAATGTTCGGGTCACCCACGGCCCCAAACAGGATGGCTTCATTAACGGCCACCAACTCCAGGCCGTCCTCCGGCATCATTCTGCCCGTCTCTCGGTAGTAGGCGGAACCCCAGGGAAACTCGGTGTAATTGAAACCCAAATCGGGAGTGCTATCGGCCAGATAGTCCAGGACTTTCTTTCCCTCGCCTACCACCTCCGGACCGATTCCATCTCCGCCAATGATCGCCAGGTTGTGTATTGCCATTGGGAAATGCTCCTTGAATATTGACTCTGTTGTTTGTCACACAGCGAAAACAGTTGGGAGGGATTATAGCCGAAGTCAAAGCAGCGCGGTCCGAATCCTACACCCGTTGGACGCCGCCTCCCAGCAGCCGCAGGTGATAAACGGCTTCAGCCTCCGGAAATGCCTGGCGGGCTTGGCGGAAGGTGGACTTGCCCCGCCGTTGGGTAGCGTCCAGCAGTACGCCGATGGCCGTGCCACTGTGGGCAACATTGACACCGACCGCCCCCACTTCCTCCGCAAATGCAATGACATCGGGAAGCCGCGCTTTGAACAGGACTTGCTGTGCCGCCAGCGCGCTCTTTGTAGCGCCCCGGCCCAGCGCAAAGGGATCGCTCAACCGCAGGCCCTCCCGAACCAGCGTCAGGGCCTCGCCGGTTTCAGGTTGCGCCGCCCGCCACTGTGCGCTGCGGTCCACCTGGTTGAAGGCCAGCGTGTCCACTTCGCCGCCAAAGTCCAGTGCAACAATCTCTACGGGCGGTGGTGGGCCCAGTTGTTCCTCCACGGTACCATCGCGATGGTCAAACATGACTATGCCAGGAAACATTACGCCATCGGTGGGTTCCACCTTAAGCGCAAGTTGACCGATCTGGGTGGGTGTAAGTTCAATCCCCAATGCCAGTCCGGTGGCGGCAATAGCGGCGGACAAATCGGCGCTGCTACTGCCAAAGCCCTTGCTGCGAGGGATCGGATTGGATATCGAAATACGGCCGCCCATATGAGCATAGCCGAGGTATTCCAGAGTTCCCAGCACGGCAGAGGCGGTCTTGGAACAATGCGGCGGTACATTAATCCCTATCGGCTCCTGGTACAAGTCCACGCGTACCCGGGCGAAGAAATCCACGGGGCAGGTTACCAGGAAATAGCTATTGCCCAGCAGCCCCTGGGCCAGCTCTCCGCATACCCCGGGGGCGCGGACGGTGGCAGAGGCTATACAAGAAGGCGAAAACTGCGAAACCACTGAATGGACCGATCTCTAAATTTGTTGATTCAAGGTCTTGTTTGGGCACCAGCCTGGACGCGAGATTAGTCCCACTTTCTCGATATTGGGCAATACGCTACCAGGGCGAATTTCATCCTCAAATGGAATACCAACACTGCTGGTTGAAGGCCATTATATCCCATCAAGTTGCTACCCCTGTTGCGACGGCTTTATTTTCACAGGAATCCCCGCCAGAACCAGAAAGACTTCATCAGCCTGGGCCGCAGCCCTCTGGTTCACGATGCCAAGCAAGTCCTGGAACTGGCGGCCGAGGCGGTTGGGTGAGACCGGGCTCAGACCCGTCTCGCTGCTGACCATCACGGCCTGCTTGGCCCATTGACGGCACAGTTCCAGTACAGTTTCCAGCGCCTCCAGGGCAAGCATTTCGGTGACGTCAGGGTCCTCTCCTTCCCGAGCCAGAATCAGGTTGGAAACCCAAACGTCCACAGAATCCAGGAGAATGATGTCGACTTCGGGATTAGCCTGCCAGAAATGGGCTAAGGACTCTGGCACCGACAGTGGCTCTTCCAGAGTGTCCCAGTGGGCGGGGCGGCGCTCTCGATGCTTGCGGATGCGATCAGCCATTTCCTCGTCAAAAGCCTGGCCGGTCGCCACGTAGAGAACCCGTTCCACTGAATGGCCAGCCAGTTCTTCGGCAAAGACGCTCTTTCCGGAACGGATTCCGCCCAGAACCAAAGCTACTTTTCCGGGCATTTACGAAGACCAAATCCGGTCGAAGTTGCGGTCCAGGCCAGTAATGTCATAGATCAAGTCCATGTTCAGGCTGCCACGTACCCAGTCGGCCAGCTTGTCGAACTCACCATCCATGACTCCCAGTTCCGCGGCGGCGGGAAGCGCTGCCCCTTTCCGGCGGGCCAGTTCTTCCATAATGGCACGACGCAACTGGCCATTGTGAAAAAGCCCGTGAATGTAGGTCCCCAACACTCTGCCTGACCCATCCATCGCCCCATCGAAATTCGTCTCCGGTGTAACGGGGACATCTGTGCGGTCATTGATGCGAAACGGTAAGGCAACACCTTCGCCGGTGGTGCGGCCCATATGAATTTCGTAGCCACTTAAGGGAGCGCCGGTAGCGGATCTCAACAACCCGGAAGCTTCGACAACCTCACCATGAATCCGGTGAGTCTCCTTGGTGCCGGCAAAAACGGTGGTAAGGGGAAGAATTCCAAGACCTTCCATTTCGGGGACGGGGGATTCTATGCCGTCGGGGTCGTACAGGTGTTGTCCCAGCATCTGATATCCGCCGCAGATGCCGACAATGGCCGCCGCGCCTTCACTGTAAAGCTGCTGTACGCCGTGGCTTAACCCCTGGGAGTTCATCCAGGCCAAATCAGGTATGGTAGTCTTGCTGCCAGGCAGAATGATCAGGTCGGGGCTTCCCAGTTCACTGCCGCTGCTGACGTAACGCAAGCTGACTCCCGGCTCTCGGGCCAGCGGATCAAAGTCGTCGAAGTTAGAAATGTGGGGCAATTGGATAACCGCGATATCCAGCGCCGCCCGGCCGTTGCCGGCAGACCTGAACGGTATATCCAGCGCCACCGAGTCTTCTTCGGGAATGTGGATGTCCCGGTAGTGGTGCACCACGCCGGCCACAGGAATGCCGGTGCGGTCTTCCAGCATGGTCAGTCCATCGGTTAGCAGACTGGCATCACCACGAAACTTGTTGATTATGAAGCCCTTTATGACTTCCCGTTCCCGGGGCTCAAGAAGTTCCAGCGTCCCCACCAGGGCTGCAAAAACCCCGCCACGGTCGATATCGCCGCAGAGCAGCACCGGGGAATCGGCATAGAGAGCCACTCGCATGTTGACGATTTCGGTGGCCTTAAGGTTAATTTCGGCGGGACTGCCGGCTCCTTCAATGACAACAATGTCATATTCATTTCTGAGAATGTCCAGGGAAGAACTCACTGACTCCCATAGCTGGGCCTTGAGACCAAAGTAGTCCCTTACTCGGGCTGAGACCAAAGGGCGGCCCATGCGGACGACCTGCGCGATATGGTCGGCTTCCGGTTTCAGCAGCACCGGGTTCATTTCCACCCGTGCCTCGACACCGGCGGCTTCGGCCTGCACCGCCTGGGCGCGACCAATCTCCCCACCATCGCGGGTGACGTAAGAGTTATTGGACATGTTCTGGGCCTTGAAGGGCGCGACCCGATAGCCGTCCTGACGAAAAATGCGGCAAAGGGCAGAGACCAGCACACTCTTCCCCACGTGAGAGGCGGTGCCCTGGACCATCAAGACTTTGCCCATAGGTACATTTAGGTGATTCATTGCATTCAGCTTCCGCTTAAGGAAAAGATGTCCCGGGACCTCTAGTCCCCACCCAGGTGGGACGTGTCGTTGTACAGATGCATTACCGCATTATTGGAATAGATCCGAATGACAGACAGGGCACAATTATGCATAACAAACTTCCAGTTGGCTTCCAGGGGCAGGTCCAGCAGGGCAACGATCCCACTTCGCAGGGAACCGCCGTGTCCCACCAGTAGCACATCCTCGTCAGAGTGCTTGCCCTTTAGCGCCCTTACGAAAGCGGAAAGGCGGGCCTGGCATTGACGTATGGTCTCGCCCCCGGGGGGTGTAAAATCGAGGTCGTTGACCAGGGACGCATGATAGTGTTCCGGGTAACGTTGGCGGTATTCCTCCGGGGTCAACCCTTCGAAGACGCCCTTATTGTACTCCCGCAGTTCTGGCACCGAATGGAGCGGGGTTTCCCGTTCCCCCAGGATAATCAGGGCGGTATCACGGGCACGGCTCATATCGCTGGAGTAGGCAACTCCAAAGTTTACTCCCGCAAGCCGGCGCGCCGTTGCCCGCGCCTGTTCCTTGCCCCGTTCCGTCAGTTCAACATCGGTGTGTCCCTGGATTCGGCCGGCGGCGTTCCACATAGTTTCGCCGTGGCGCACAATATAAACGTTGCCCATGGGCTTTGCTCTCCTCAGTTGCGGTCCGTCTTCATGCTTATCTATCACATCGCAACAGGATAGGCGAACACTATGGAACGTCCCACTATCCTTCTTATCTTCCCATTTCGAATATCATGGCTTCAACAAGCTTCCGGCAGTCAGGCATGGCGCGAATACCTATACGGATGCAGTCCGGCAGGCCAAAGGAAGCGCAATCCCGGACGAATATTCCCCTTCCCATAAGTTTCTCTCGCCACACTGCGCCATCGCCAACTTCTATCAGGAGATAATTGGCCGAAGAAGGCAGCGGCCGGAATCCCATTTGCTGGAAGCTCCCTACCAGGAAATCCTTAGCTTCTCTCACCGCCTGCCGGGTGGCGGTGAGGTAGTCCTTGTCGGCAAGGGCGACCAGCCCGGCGGCTTGTGCCAGGCCGTTGACGCTCCAATCCGGTTGCAGTCCCGCCAGCCTGGCGATAACACCTGGCGAAGCAAGGGCATAGCCAAGCCGCAAACTGGTAAGCGCGTAGTTCTTGGTCATTGAGCGAAGCAGGACAATGCTTTCCCCGGCATCTCCTTGCAGCAAAGATGTCCCGTCCCACTGGTCCTCAACAAAATTTACGTAGGCCTCATCCAAAACCAGCAGGGTTCCCGACCGCGAGGCAACAGACGACAAGCCAGTAATGTCCTCCATTCCCAGGTAAACGCCCGTGGGATTGTTGGGGTTGCAGAGAAACGCCAAAGCAGGCTCTTCGCTGGCAATTATGTCGGCCGTCCCTTCCAGATCCCAGGAAAACCCTGCCTCACGGCACGCAATGACCTCTTGAATTTCTGCCCCTTCCAGCAAGCAGGCTCCGGCGTATTCGCCGTAGGTGGGAGTCATTAGCAGGACAGTTCGCCCTGCGCCAACGGAAGGGTGGCCGAGATATGACCTGGCCAGCAAATGTATCAATTCGGTGGAGCCGTTGCCCACTAGTATTTGGTCGGTACCCAGCCCGTGAAATTGTGCCAGGGCTTCTTTGAGTTCCAGGCATTCAGGATCCGGGTAGGCAGTAAGATCGACCCGCTGCAACGCTTCCCAAAGACCCTGCGGAGGCCCAAGAGGGCTTACGCTGGCGCTGAAATCCAGCACTTCGGAAGGTTCTAGCCCGAGCGCGCGCAATTGGGCCGGCCGAATGCCGCCATGCACCGGGCGGGATGCCGTTTGCCCAGAAAGGTTAGACTCGCTCATTCAGCCGAAGAACCGGTCCTTTGCCAGGCTCAGGGCCAAAGCTATTACCGCGCCCAGGCCGGCAATGAAATACATGGACTGGACGGCGCGGGTGATGTCGGCAGCTTCCAGGGGACGATTGGCATCACCCAACCGGTAATGGCCCTCCTTTTCCAGGGCCACGCCCAATGCTCCGGCCATGCCGCTCATGGTCCAACCCGCGTTGGGGCTGGCCGTGCGGGAATGGTCGCGCCACATTATGCGCCAGGCGCCGGCGGCCCGCTGGCCCGGAAGTAAGGCGCTGCCTGTTGCCAGCAACAGCGCTGTAAGCCGCGCTGGCGCAAAATTTACCAGGTCGTCCAGCCTGGCCGCTGCCTTCCCAAGAAATTCGTACTCGCCCCGATAGCCTACCATACTGTCCAAAGTGTTAATGGCCCGGTAGGCAAAAGCGCCGGGAAGACCAAAAATTGCAAATGCCAGCCACGGGCCAATAAAGCTATCAGTGGTGTTCTCAGAGACGGATTCTACAGTGGCGGCAATGGCCTGCTGGGGACCCATCGCAGATACGTCCCGGCTGACCAGGGACCGCATGTTCTCCCTCAGGCCGGTCAAGTCTCCATTAACCACAAGCAACCGGGTCCTGGCAGCGACGCGGTGCAGCATCGCCACCGCAAAAGTGGACTTCAGCAAGACAGCGCCGCCCAGCAGGTAGGCCAGGGGATGTAGCTCTTGCAGGCCCCACGTCGCCAGCCAGGCAGCCAACGCCCAGAAGCCCGGGATAAGCAACGCCATAAGGACCCCAACAGTTAACCCGCCCACCCTGTTGCGCGGCGCTGACCTTTCTACCAGTCGGATAGTCTGACCTATCCAGACCGTGGGGTGCAAGCGCGACGGCAGTTCCCTGCCAACCAGGTCCAGAAGAATGGCCAGCACGATAACTCCCGCATCCAAAGGCATGCCGGCCACGGAAAAAGGCATTTCAGAAGGCCCCAAGATAAACACTTACCTGATGGGTGATGGGAGACAGCAATCCCAAGGGCAACAGAGCAACGGCAACCAGGAGCGCGGTCACTTCCGTTATCTCGTTAGTAGCCCCATAAATGTCGCCGGTCAACCCGCCAATCAATCTCATGGCCAACTGCCCCAGGGCCAGTGCCAGCAGGCAAATTGCCGCCAATATCAGTATCCCACCCAACCCGCCAAGAATTCCGGCTGCCAATGCCGCGATCACAACTGCCACTGTTGATGGGAGACGAGCGTCGCGCCCATGAAACGGAGACCCCAGGCCGGGAGTTCTTGCATATGGATACACCATCAACTGGAGTACCATGGCATACCGGGAGACTACCGGAAAGACCAGCAGCGCCGCTTCCTTGCCCGGCAAATTCGCGGAAAGAATGGACACCATGGCGGCATACTTGAGCAAGAGAATACTGCCGGCGCCGGCCACGGCAAAAGCTCCCACGGTGGAGTCTCGCATGATCTCCCGACGACGTTCTGGCGTTTGTCCCCCGAACAGCCCATCGCAGGAATCCATTAATCCGTCCAGGTGGAGCGCCCTGTTGACGATTACCAGGAAGACCACCAAGAGACCGGCGTTTAGGTAAGGGGGAAACACATACCCAAGAACCCATTCCAGCCCCACCAGCATCAGGCCTATGAGCAGACCCACAAATGGAAACCAGGCGCGGGAATTGCTGACCACCTGCTGGGAGAGGTCCGCTTCCTTTGGCGAAGGGAAAATAGTCAAAAAGCTCAGGGCAGCCAGAAGGGAAGCCAAGGGGCCCTACTCTACCGCTGGCCGCAGGGATGAACGCGATCGAGTTGCAGCAGTCGTGAGCAAAACATACAGCCGGATATATGCCAGGCCACCAACCGCCGGCTACTATTCATCGTCGCTGCGTTCCGAAACACCGGCTTCGGCAAAGGTTGCCATTTCGGCCATGCACAGTGAAGCGGCTTCAATCAGATGCATAGCCAGCGCGGCCCCGGTGCCCTCACCCAGCCGCATGCCCATGTCCAGCAGAGGCGTGAGTCCCATGGCATCCAGGCCCACTCGGTGGCCCGGCTCCACAGACTGATGGGCGGCGATGAAGTAGTCACGCGCCGGCGGCGAAATCAGCCAGGCTATCAGGGCCGCCGCACCGGAAATAAAGCCGTCCACCACCACGGGCCTGTTGCTGGCCGCCGTGCCCAGCATAGCCCCGGCCAGCACCCCTATCTCCAGTCCGCCCACTTTGGTTAGAACGTCCAACCCGTCGGCACGGTTCGGCTGATTAACCTCGATAGCGCGCCGGATTACTTCGACCTTATGTTCCAGTCCAGGGTCGTCCAGTCCCGTACCACGGCCAGTCGTTACAGCCGGGTCCGCGCCGGTGATAACGGAGGTTATGGCGCTGGAAGCGGTGGTATTGCCGATTCCCATGTCACCGCAGGCGATCAGGTCCGCTCCCTCGCCAATTTGTTCCCTGGCAGCGTCTATGCCGATTTCCAGGCAGCGAATAGCCTGCTCGCGGGTCATGGCAGGACCGACCGCCATGTTCGCCGTTCCGTAGGCTACCTTCACCGATCGCAGCAGGGGATTGGGTTCCAGATCCGCAGCCACACCGGCGTCCAGGACTACAATGTCGGCACCGGCATGGCGGGCCAGAACATTGATCCCGGCGCCGCCGCGCAGGAAGTTGTAGACCATCTGCGGGGTAACTTCCTGGGGATAGGCGCTGACGCCCTCGGCTACGACACCATGGTCTGCCGCCGCCAGGATTACCGACTTGCGATTGATGCGAGGTATGGGATCGCCGAACATTCCGGCCAGCATGACCGACAGGTCTTCCAGACGACCCAGGCTGCCCAGGGGCTTGGTCAGAGTATCCTGCCTGGCCCGGGCCGCTTCCATGGCCACCTCATTCAGAGAGGTTATGTTGTCTACAGTAGTGTCAACCAGTGGTGAGATGGTCATGGCGGTCTCCTGATTCTTGCTTGGGCTGCCTACCCGTCAGACTGCTGGAGCCGGTCATTTAAAACTCGATGCCGGGTTGGGCCTTTATGCCGCTCTGGTAGGGATGCTTGACCACGTTCATTTCAGTAACCAGGTCCGCGTATTCGACCAGGGCCTCGGGAGCGTGGCGCCCCGTAATGATGACGTGAAGCATTTCCGGGCGATTCTTGAGCGCGTCGATAACCTCTTCCGTGTCTATCCAGCCATAGTGCATGGGGTAGGTGAATTCGTCCAGCACCACCACGTCGTAATTTTCCGACTCCAACACTTCCTTGGCATCTTCCCACAGCGCACGGGCCAGGTCGGCGCTCTGATCCAGGTCTCGGGACCGCCAGGTAAATCCGTCGCCCATGGCTCTAATGTCGACGCCGATCTTCTGGGCTGCCCGCTGCTCACCGAAGTTGGCCGTGGTGTGCTTGATGAACTGCAACATGACCACCCGCATGTCGCGGCCCCAGGCGCGGAAAAGGACACCCATGGCCGCCGTGGTCTTGCCTTTACCATTGCCTGTGTTGACAATCACCAGGCCCTTATTGATGCGGGGGCCCTTTACCGACTGGGGCCCTTCCTGCGTCTCCTGGTTTGTACTCATTCTGGCTTAATCCTCCGGCTGGTTTGCCCACCACTAAACCGGCTATACAATGCCCTTTACGAAGCAGGCAGACTTATTCTATCACGCAGGTTTCGACAAACCGGCGGGCCAGGCCCGGCGCGCTTCCCAGGTGGATGTGGATGTAGGAAGCCCACACGCTGCCAACTCTGAATCCTTCCAGCCGGTTGTCCTGGTCCACCACACGGTAGACTGCTTCTTCTGGCGCCGGCTGCTCCGTCAGCACCGACCAGTGAAATTCGTGCCCGCGCACTCTTTGTCCCTGGTCCAGGAGAGGTGTTTCCTCGCAGGCTTCCACCTCCCGGTAGCCCAGCGTCAACCGGCGGTTGCTCATTGAAGTTATGACCGGCAGGGCTCCCACCATGGGAAACTCGGCTCCGTCCATGTCAGAAAGACTTTGGCCCAGATACATCAGCCCGCCGCACTCGGCATAGATCGGTATATTGCGGGCCAGGGCACTACGCATGGATTCCAACATGGGACCATTTTCCGACAACTCCCTGGCAAACATCTCGGGAAATCCACCGCCGATGTAAACACCGCCAACGCCTTGAGGGAGAGCCTCATCGGTCAATGGGCTGAAGGGAGCCAGTTCGGCCCCCCAGGCCTGCAACAAGTCCAGCGAGTCCTGGTAGTAGAAGCTGAACGCCTTGTCCTGGGCGATGGCTATGCGGGACCTTACCGGTTGCGGTTCCGAGGGATAGACCTGGGGTTCTTCAGCCGGCGGACTGGCAGTGGCCGAGATCTTCAGTATTCGTTCCAGGTCGATGGTCTCTTCCACCTGGGCGACAATGGCGTCATACCATTCCTGAACCACCGTGCCTTCCACCGTCGGTATCAATCCCAGGTGCCGTTCTGGTTGAATGAACTCCTCCCGACGAGGCAAATATCCCAGCACCGGCAAGCCGGTAGTGGCTTCAATTTGTGGCTGGCAGAACTCCATGTGCCTGGGGCCCCCAACGCCGTTGAGGATCACGCCGGCTATACGCAAGGAAGGATCAAAGGTCTGGTAGCCCAGAACTTCGGCGGCCACACTGCGCGCCACCTTGGCGGCATCGACGACCAGAATAACGGGCGCGTTCAGCAACTTGGCCAACTGGGCCGTTGAACCCTCTTCCGTCAGGCTGGAGTGGCCGTCAAACACGCCCATCACGCCTTCCACCACACAGACCTTATCGTCGCCGCCGGCCCGCCGGAACAGTTCCGTAACCGTCGGATGGGGCAACAGCCAGGTATCCAGGTTCCGGGAAGGGACGCCACAGGCCAGATTATGGTAGGAAGGGTCAATATAGTCGGGGCCGGCCTTGAAAGGCTGCACCTTATGGCCGCGGCGAGTAAGCGCGCCCATAATTCCCGTGGCTATGGTGGTCTTCCCCACCCCACTGCGAACGCCGGCTATTACTACAGCCTTGGTCATTAGCTCGCCTGCCTTGCCAGCCCCGGTGTGGCCGTGCGCCCTGGATAGCGGTATGTGTTTAACAACTCAGGGAAAGGAAATCTCGCAAATGAAAGGGACCTAGCCCAATTTCACCGCAGTGCCATACTTTTCCATAAGGGCCATGAAGAGTTCATGACGCGGCTGGTTGGTTTCTTCGTTCTCTGACTTCCTGAGGTAAATTCTCAACACCGGGTCATCGTTCTCGTCCATGAACCAAACGGAGTAACTGGGCAACCCCTCGTCGTTCATCCGGTGCTGGAGCCGTACCTCTTCCACCCGATCCAGGTACATGTGGAGATGGGTCCCGCCTTCCGCCATGAAGGTGACGATATTGCCGTCTTCGGAGAACCGCAAGTCGTCCATTTCCATGTAAACTTCGGAAGTTGCCGCGGTGTTGGACAACATCAACACTACCTCGTTGAACCCTACCTGGTGAAATCCCTGCTGGCATTCTTCCAGAAGCTGACGTAACATTCCATCCTCCGCAGTGTCCCGGTTGGGGCCATTATGATATCTTGTGGAACATAATGCCAGCGCCGAAATGGGCAATGCTGGCCCAGCGCCAGCGAGTTGGCTGGATGGTCGCCAGGGTGCAGGCTTGCTGCGCCCACTGGTCATGAGGGGAGGAGGTCCTGCACGACCCGATTGGAAACCACCCAGCCAACTCCCATTGGAAATGCCTAACGCTAACCACGTTAGACGGGAGTAGTTTTTCGGAAGGTAAGAAGTACCAGGCAGGACAAGGCACCCCAAAAAACAAAAAAGCCTGACCACTCCGGTCAGGCTGAATTTATCAAGAAACCATACACCTTACCGCGAAGCGTACCTGGTACTAACCTGAAGGCAGGTCTCCTGGCTCCTGGCTACCAACGAACTTACCCGCCTTCCCAGCCTTCTCACGCAGGCCAGTGGCTTCCATACAGGATTGGGCAGGTTCTTGCCAGTTACAGTGGCGCGACCACGTCGGAATTTCACCGACTTCCCTTTTCAGCCCCGGTATTTCGGGGCCACCTTCAGCTATTGTTCGATTGTTAAGGCTTCCTCTGAACTTGCCCCAAGATTACTACCTTGCGTGACTCTCGTCAATAGGCCCGTACAGGTCCGCGCATAGTTCATTTTCCAGGTGAGGTGGCCTGGAATGCCGTCAAGCCGGCGAGAACCGTAATCCAGGTGACTCCGAAGAAGCCAATCACTCAACTGCCAGCCCTCGCATTGGGAGCCCATCTGAGTCGGTCCCAGTCTAAACAGCCGCCATAATTGCGTCCCTCGGCACTCTATGGTAACGTCCAACGGCACTGCAATTCGGTGAGTTCCTCTACCAAATTCCTGGCGGCAGCGAGGAGGATTGATGCGTTTACAGGGAAAGACGGCGCTGATCACGGGAGCCAGCAGAAACATAGGGCGGCAGGTTGCCTTGACCTTCGCACGGGAAGGGGCAGACCTGGTCTTGAACACACGGCAGAGCCGGCAGGAACTGGAAGAGGTGGAAGCCCAGTGCCGCGAACTGGGAGTTAATACCCACCTGGCCATGGGGGATGTATCTGACCCCGATGTTGCCGCCAACGTTGTGGAAGAAGGCATCGCCGCGCTGGGCAAAGTTGACATCCTCGTTAGCAACGTTGCAATCCGCCCCCACAAGCCCATTCTGGACATTTCCAACGAGGAATGGCGGCAGGTGATGGAGATTAACCTCTTCCCCGCCTTTTACCTGATCAAGGCAGCCCTGCCTGGCATGATGGAACGGCGAAACGGGAGCATCATCGCCCTGGGTGGCCAGTCGGCCATCACGGGCAGGCCGGAAACCGCCCTGGTGACGACGGCCAAGACCGGGCTTCTCGGACTGATCCGTGCGGTAGCCGCTGAAATGGCGCCGTACAACATCCGGGCCAACATGGTTAACCCTGGTTCCACCGACACCACCCGCGCCCACCCCGAATGGTATCCCGAATTTCAGGAAGTCGATCGCGGTTCAGATGCCCACGTTTCCAGCATACCCATGCGCCGCCAGGGTACGGTGCACGACATAGCCGAAGCCTGCCTGTTCTTTGCTTCCGATGAGTCAAGCTACATTACGGGGGACAGGTTGAACGTAATGGGAGGCAGATACATTTTTTGACCTGGTGCGGCCGTTCCAGCTAAGCGAGATAGCAGCCTGACGCAGCCCCCGGAAGCTGCCGCGTAACGCCTAACTTCCGTTCCATACCAGGCTTGCCGCACCCAGCATACCTGGGGCATCTCCCAGCCGGCTGGGGATAAGTTGGAAAGTGCGGTGGCCATCGGTCATGGCCCTCTGCTGCATTTGGCCGTAGATTCTTGGCAATAGACCCATTCGAACCAGGCCAAAAGTTACGCCGCCGCCCATAACCACGACGTCGGGGTTATATAGGTGAAGCAAATTGGTCATTCCAACGGACAGGGAGTCTATAACGTTCTCAAGGATGCTCCAGGCAAGAGAGTCGCCCTCGCCCGCGGCGTCCAGCACCCGCTCCGCAGTTATGATTCCAGGTTCCAGTTCCCCAAGCACGCCATTTTTCTCCCCTGGTTGCGCCGACTTCTCGCGAGCCACTTTTGCTATGGCAGTGCCCGAAGCCAGGGCTTCCAGGCAGCCTTTGTTGCCACACTGACATGTCGGCGCCTCGGGCCCCATGTCGATCACCATGTGCCCCACTTCGCCGGCCAGCCCGCGGGCCCCCAGCAGCAACCTCCCTCGGTCGATAACTCCGCCGCCGATGCCGGTGCTGACGGTGATATAAACGAGGCTGTTGGATTCTGGACGAAACTGGCGGGCCTCCAGGCCTGCGCCGTAGGCAAACTCGCCCAGGGCAGCCAGGTTAGCGTCGTTGCCCACCCGCACCGGAAAGCCAAGCTTGGATTCCCAGGCCGATCTAAGGGAAACACCGTCCAGAGCCTGCAGGTTGGGTGGCTCCCGCAGAGTCCCTGAGTCCGAGTCCACTGGACCCGCCGCCGCGACGCCCAGGCCAACTATGGGCTTGCCGCTGCCGCACCAGTCCCGGGCCTGCTGAATCAGGTCCAGGGCGCCGTCCAGCAACTTTTCCTTCTCGGCGCCGGCGGCGTTTCGCACCCTGGACTGCCAGAGAATCCTGCCATCCCGACTCACCACCGCAATACGGCACCAGGTGCCGCCCCAATCCATTGCCAATGCCACCGAACTTTCCTGCATCATCTACCCACACCATCCTTTCGATTTGCCACCGGCAATGCCAGGAATCGCAAGCCGAGCACTTATTGTCAGATTATGTTATACCGCCCCGGCAGAAATGAAAACTACGCCGGGGGAAGCGCTGTGCGAAGACCTTGCCCGTCCCTTGCCTTGCTCGCCCCTTGTATCGTACTCGGCGCCGACAGCAGACCTACTCTGACAACAGGGAGTCCAGGGTCTCCTTAAGGATCGACTCCCTTATGGGACCGACGAACTTCTGCCGAATCAAGCCATTCCGATCAATAAAGAACTTCTCGGGAATGCCCTGGACGCCGAAATCAATGGCGATCTTGCCGTCCTCATCCACGCCATTGGGGTAGCTGATGCCAAACTGGTCCACGTAATTGGCGGCGTTGTCCGGCAAGTCCCAGATGTTCACTCCCACAAACTCCACGTCGGCGCCAGCATAATCCTGATAGGCATTTTCCAGTACGGGCGCTTCCTGCCGGCAGGGCGCACACCACGAAGCCCAGAAGTCCACCAGGACAACCTTGCCGCGCAACTCCGAGAGACTGGCCTGGCCGCCACCCTGAAGAACCAGGCTAAAGTCTGGCGCGGCCTCGGTATTAATTTCGGCCACTCCGAACTCGGTATTGACCCCCATACCTCCGGCACGGCCCCCGGTTTGCGCTGAAGCCCAGACCAGGATGCCCAGAAATGCCAGCACTGGAACGCCGGCGGCCACGAATAACCAGACGCGCTTGTTCACTGAATACCCACTCAGCCACCCGCCATCGGAGTCATTCTGCGCAGTTGCTCCATTAGTTCATGGCGACGGGGGCTGTATTCTTCCTCAGACAATTGTCCCCCCTCGGACCTTTCGTCCAGTACCGCTATTGCCTGGACCAGGGACTGACGCCGAGACTGTTCTGTCAAGTCAACCACTATACTTGGGCGGGCAGACCGCGGGGCGCGGAATAAAGCCCACAAAAGAAGCGCAACCAGCGCAAGGGCCAGAACCAATGGAATGGAAGTCAACCATAATTCAGGGCCTGACAAAAAAGTGATTGCTCGTGCGGTCAGCGAAGGCTGCGGCAATTGGGAAAACTCCAGCACAATGCCCCTACCTGGCGGGATCTGCTCCGCTTCCCAGACCAGGTAGGAAACGCCACCCACGTCCACCCGGGGCCTGGGTTCCAGTGGGGATACCTGCATCTCGGACAGCGAGACGGGAGCCAGCACCTGGTATTGCTGCGCTCCTTGTATCAACCGCTGGCTGAAGGTAACAGCGTCTCCCTGGTAGGGAAACCGATAGGTATAGGTCACTTCGTGGTCGCCAGGCGGAACAGGCGCGGTAATCGCAAAGCCCGTGCCCATTGGAATGGTGTCGCCGCCGGGCAGGCTGGACTGGGCCGACAGGTTCGTAGAATCCGCAGGCAGGGAAAACCTTAGAAAGTTGATGTCGGCGGGATTGGTTATGTTGGTCAACTCGGGCAGCAGAGTTCGGTCCGATCCATTGCGGATGCTCAGAACTTCCAGCGCCTGAATTTCCCGGTTCTGCTCATCAATGTCGGCTACTATCATCGCTTGGCGCTGCACTTCGATTACCCCAATGTCGCGGGTAATGCCGAATACCGGAAGTTCAACCGACTCTCCCAGGTCCTTGAACTCCAGAAGTTCGCTGTAACGCATATTCTCGTAGTCCATCACAAGTACGTAACTGGCGCCAGCTATTGGGATTATTTCCTCAAACGTAAAGCGCCCTTCCGCGTCAGTCACTGCATTGTAGGTGGCCACCCGGCCCGCTACCGGGTCGATGACGTGCAGCGAAACAGGAAGCGATGCGGGTATCGGGCCGCCTTCGGTGTGATTGACGGCGACACCTCGCACTTCTATCTCTTCGGGGCCTTGGGCGTTGACTGTGGAAGGCGTATGAAACGCCAGTGCGATCAGCAACAGGCAGAGCACCAGGGGGAAAGCCAGGGGTAATGCCAGGGCAGGATGGGGGAAACTATGAAACGTCATCTATCAGTCTTTATCCTCTATACCGGATGGGGGAAATGCCCCGACGTCCGGGCGGGAGATTGCCGCCCCACACTCGGGACATTCGGCTATATCAGCCAGTGCCGGCCTGCCGCAGTTCGCGCAGGTAAAGGTGTCCACTCCGCTTCCAAACAGCCCGGAGCGGGCCACCCTGATTTCCTCCTCAAGGGCCCAATCCTCATCATCGCCGGGAGCCAGTTCGCGGTGACGCAGCACCTGGGCAGCCCTCAATCGGTAGCCATTCAACTGTTCGCGGTACAGTCCTTCAGGGATGTTGCCCAGTTCCCGCTCCAGTCTCAACGTGCCAATAGCGCGGTAGATTTCCTCCAGTTCGTCTTCAGCCAGGACCGCATCAGGGACAGATACATCTTCGGGTGCTTCGGAGTCGGGACCGGTAGCTTCCCCAAAAAAGCGGTGCCGGACAAAGGGATAAATCGCCACGGCAATGCCCAGCAACGCCAGGATGCCTCCGATTACCAGGGCCATTGGGACATCCGGTCATGGTCAGCTTTACCTTCGGGAAGGAGTCTGAAGGTGCGGTTCATACGACGTTAGGGCGGGTTTCACCGGGATTGACCGTGACGGATTCGGGGCGGGCGACTCTCACCCTCTGCCGGCTGCCCTCGGGCCACAGGGAAACCACTGTCCCCAGTACCAGCACGGGGCCCGCAACCCACATCCACCACACCAGGGGGTTTACCAGGATGCGAAATCCCACCGACCCGTCCGGCAAGTTCTCGCTGGGGACCACGTAAAAGTCTTCCACCGGTGTCGATCGTATTGCCGCCAGGGTGGACGCCATATTGAAGGACGGGTAGAAACTTCGCCTGGCCTCGAGTTCTTCCAGGAATTCGCCATTCCGGTAGAGTTCTAACCTGGAGAAATACTCGGTCCGATCAGACTTCAAGGCTTGGACCGTGTCCAAATATCGCAATTCATACCCGGAAACTTCATAAGTTTCCCCGGGGGCCAATACCACGTCCCGCTGAACCTCAAACAGTGACCCGCCCAGGACGCCCAGGGCCACCATCACCACCGACAGGTGGACAATGTAACCGCCGTAGCGGGGCCGGTTGGCGCCTATAAGACGTAAAAGCGCAAAGACATGATTCTCTCCGGAATTGCGGTGGCGCGCCAGCATTCCCCGCCACCACTCCAGGGCAATACCTGTGGTGACCAGCGCGCACAGACCGAAGCCGGTCAGGGCGAAGGGCTGGCGGGTAACCAGTACGGCCAGGACAACGACCACCGCCGCCGCCACGCAACAGGGTATCAACAAAGCCCGGCGCAGGCTGGCCCAGTTGGCCCTGCGCCACGGCAGCAAGGGCCCTACGCCCATCAATAACACCAGGACCAGCAACAATGGCCCGTTGACCTGGTCGTAGAAGGGCCGGGCAATTGTGATTTCCTCACCACCGCCCAGTTTGACGAAAAGGGGATAGACGGTGCCCCAAAGGGTCACGAATGCTATTCCCAGCAATAGCAGGTTGTTGACCAGGAAGGCGGCCTCCCTGGACAGCATAGAGTCCAGATTCTGGGCGCTCTTCAGCAGGTTGTATCGCCAGAAGAAGATGACCAGGGGAACCAGCACTCCCACGGCCAGGAAAAGCAGGAATACCCAGCCCAGGGATGAAGCGCCAAAGGAATGAACCGAGGGAGTGGGCCCGCCCCGATTCATGAACATTCCGTACAGCGCCAGCCCGAATGCCACGTTGATCAGGACTATGTTCCACATCCGGAACATTCCCCGCCGCTTTTGCACCATGATGGAATGGACAAAGGCCGTCAACGCCAGCCAGGGCATGAATGCGGCATTCTCCACCGGGTCCCAGAACCAGAATCCGCCCCACCCCAGGATGGTATAGGCCCACCAGGAACCCAGCAGCAGCCCACTGGCAAGCAGGGCCCACACTACGATTCCCCAGAGTCGGCCTGTATCGGCCCACTCGTCCCTTTGTTTTCCGGCTACCAGCGACCCCAGCGCAAATGCAAAGGGAATGCTCATTCCGATAAGCCCGGCCATTAACGCCGGCGGATGGAAGAACATGCCGAAATGAGTAAGCAACGGGTTGATTCCCTCGCCATCCGGGGGCACGAAGGGCAGCTTGGTGAAGGGGTTGGCCATAAACCCCATAACGGCGATGAAAAATACCTGCACCACCATAAGGATGGCGATGGTGTAGGGCAGGAAGTCCTTCACCCGCTCCGGCGCCCACCTTATGGCGACTGCGGACATAACCGACAGTACGAAGGCAATATAAAGCAGCGAACCCTCGTTGCCAGCGTAGAAAGCGACCCAGGTGTAGATGTCCGCCATGGCGTCGTTGCTGTGGAGCGCCACGTAGGCCACTTCGTAGTCCCGATTGATGAAGGAACCCACCAGGCTCAGGGTGGATACCAACATTACGAGAACCAGGACATAAACGGAGCGGCGGGCGCTGTCAACCAGCGCGGGGATGCCCCTCACACGGCCCGCCAGCGAGCCAAAAAGGGCATAACAGGAGAGGGCCAGACCAATCCAAAGTGAAATTTCGCCCAGGTCAGCCATTCAGCAGACTAATTCCCTGCAAGACTCGCGCATTCACCTAATGGGAAATTGGCGCTGTGAAATAGTAACACGGGCCTTATTCGTTGTAAATGTTTCGAAATCCGGCAGTTATCGCACCAAGCTGGCGATTCATCCAGTGGCCCTGCCAGCGAGTTCAGATCTGTGGAACCGGGGGTACCATGGATAAACCTGCGAGTTGGGAGTGTGTACTGGAAGTTGGACACTAGCGGCAGAGCCGAAGAGTCAGGCCGAATGCAGCCCCATCCGACCGGGACGCTTCTAATTTGCTTGCCGGGCAATTAACCCTTTTTTTCCGCCAGTGACACGACCCCAATGTTGTTACCACTGAACGAACATCGGCATGACAACATGCACATAATCGTCAGTACCGATGGGCTTGAACACGCCCGGGCTGGAGGAAGTCGTAGTCTCAAGGGCCACCTGCCCTCTTTCCAGCACCGCCAAAACGTCCTGAAGATACCTGCTGTTGAAGGCGATCTTTGATTCGCCCCCTTCCATGGACTCCGTATCCACCTCACCCTGGTTATCCCCCACCTCTTCCGAACGTGCGGAGATCACCGCTTTGCCTGAGACTCCCTCTTCTTCGCCGGGAGTCATTTGCAGCCTGATGATGTTGCTGCCGTCCCGGGCAAAAATGGCGGCCGTGCGCGCGGCCCGAAGCAGTTTCTGAAGGTCGAACACGCTGCGGGTATCGTAGCTCTGGGGAATCAATTGGTCGTAGTTGGGGAAGGTTCCCTGCAACAACTGGGAGACAATCTCTACCCCGGAAACCTTGAACAGCACCTGGCCCCGGGCGGGAACCATCATAATCTCCACCGGATCGTCCTGGTCTCCCAGCAGTCGGCTCAACTCATTCAGAGTCCTTGCCGGGACAATTACTCCGATCTCTTCCGCAACCGGTTCGGCCAGGTTGCCGTGCTGCACCGCCAGTCGGAAACCGTCGGCCGCTGCGAAGGTGAAACGGTCACCTGTCAATTTGGCCTCCACTCCCGTCAAAACGGGACGGGACTCCTCGGTAGCGGCGGCAAAGACCACCCTGGCAATGGCGTTCTTCAGATCCTGCGATCCGATGCGGGCGGACACGCCCTCTTCAACCTGGGGAATGGGCGGAAAATCGTCGGCGCTGGCCCCGTGAATCCGTGCTTCGGCGCGTCCACAAACCAGTTCCATTACGCCGCTCCCGGCCTCAAGTTCCAGGTCAATGCGGTCGCTGGGCAGTGAATTAACAAATTCAGTCAGCAGCCGAGCCGGCAGGGTTATGGAGCCTTCCTCCTCGATCATGGCGCCGATCCAGGTGGTGATGGCTATTTCCAGGTTGGTAGCCGACAGCTTCAGCATGGACCGGTCGGTTTCCAGCAGCACATTCTGGGTAATGGGCAAAGTCGCCCGGGTGGCCACCGCGCGACCAACTATGGAAAGACCGCGACTCAGGTTTTCTTGCAGGCAGGAGAGTTTCATTGACGGGTCACCTGTGAACGAAATATTTTCTGTCTTCCGACTCTATATTGCGGTATATCAAACATCAGCAATTATTATGACATCACTGCCCAGTATAGCAAAGGGGGCAATGTCACTCTCTCCTTAGTATCCTGAACCACCCAGGGTGAAGGAGAGCAGGAATCAGCTTGGCAATTTCCAATTCACTCAAAGGGGGAAAAGTCAGGAATTTACGGGTTTTCTGCTATAATGCGGGGCAGTTTCCCATCACTTACGGAAGGAAATTGCCCATGACCGAACTGCTGGCCCAGACTGACGCTTACCTTCGGGAATTCCCCGCCACCGTTACCGATGTGGTGGAGGGCGGCGTTGTCCTGGATCGCACCGGGTTTTACACTGGCGGCGGCGGCCAGCCCTGCGATACGGGTACTCTGGAAGATGGCAGCGAGACTTATACCGTGAAGCGGGTGGGCCGTGTTGATGGCCAGATGGTCCACCAGATTGATGGAGTCCTCCCTGCGCAGGGAGCATCGGTTACGGGACGGATAGACTGGGATACCCGTTACCGGTTGATGAGGACCCACACCGCCCTGCATATTCTTTGTGGCGTAGTTTGGCGGGACTACGGGGCCAAGGTAACCGGCGGTGACATGCGGCCCGGCGAGGCCCGGATGGACTTTGAACTCGAGCAGATGAGCGCCGAGTTTGCCACTGAGGTTGAGGAGAAGGTTAACGCCGAAGTGGCTGCGGCCCGTCCCATACACGTCAACGTGCTGTCCCGGTCTCAGGCGGAAGAAGTCCCTGACCTCATCCGTACCAGGATCAACCTGCTGCCTGCCAAAATCCATGAAGTCCGGACTATCGATATTTCCGGCCTCGACCTGCAGGCCGACGGCGGCACCCACGTGGCCAATACTTCTGAAGTGGGGCCCATCCGGGTGGTGGGACACGAAAGCAAGGGCCGCATCAACAAGCGATTGAGAATCGCGTTGGCCGAGTAAGAGCAGCCAAAGGTGACTTTGACGTTCCGGCTACAAGCCCCTGGCACAAAGTTTCACAATTCCTGAATATCACGCAGTCAAAGTATCCGCAGGCAACCCAATCCGGCGCTGAAGAGCATCCATGACGCAAACCATAGTCGGCATTGATGTCGGCGGCACCTTCACCGATATTGCCATTCTTCGCGATGGCGTCCTGTCCGTCCACAAGCTTCCCTCTACACCTGCAGACCCATCCCAGGGCGTACGCCAGGGCATAGCCGAAATCGATGCCGGCCCCGCCCAGTATGTCCACGGCTCCACCGTTGCCACCAACGCCCTGCTGGAAGGCAAGGGGGGACGGACGGCGCTGGTTACAACCCTTGGTTTTGAGGACGTCCTGGAAATTGGCCGGCAAAGCAGGTCTGACCTTTACGATCTGAACCTGGACCGGGCGCCTGCCCTCGCCCCCTGGGAGCTTCGTTTCGGCTTGCCGGAAAGGGTGGACTACCGGGGAGAAATCCTGGAAGACCTGCAGGACGATGCCATCGAAACCCTGGTTAACCTGCTGCGGGACACAGGGGTAGACGGCGTCGCGGTGTCTTTCCTTTTTTCTTTCCTCAATCCGCTCCATGAAGAAAAACTGCTGGCCGCCCTGCGCCGGATGTCCGACGCGCCCTTCATATCCGTATCTTCCCAGGTCATACCAGAGTTCCGCGAATACGAGCGCACCAGCACCGTGGTTGTGAATTCGTACGTGGGACCGATTATGGCCCGGTACCTGGGGGAACTGGAACAGTCGCTGGGCAGCGGTCTGCGGATCATGCAGTCCTCGGGCGGCAGCATCACCGCCCGTATGGCCTCGGAGCAGCCCGTCCGCACCATTCTCAGCGGCCCGGCCGGCGGCGTGGTGGGCGCCTTCTACACCGGCAGCCAGGCCGGTTATCTCGATATCATCACCCTGGACATGGGCGGAACGTCCACCGACGTATCCCTCTGCCCCGGCCGCATCAAAGAGACCACATCTGCCACCCTTGGCGGATACCCCATCAGCGTACCCATGATAGAAATTCACACTGTTGGCGCCGGCGGTGGTTCCATCGCCCATGTGGACGCGGGTGGCGCGCTGGTAGTGGGCCCCGAATCGGCGGGGGCTGATCCCGGCCCTGCCTGCTATGGCAAAGGCGACCGAATAACGGTAACAGACGCCAATCTGGCATTGGGAAGGCTGATGCCGGCCCAGTTCCTGGGCGGTCGGTTGACGCTGGACAGGGAACGGTCACTGGCTCTTATTTCAGACCTGGCAAAGGACATAGGAACAACGCCGGAAGCCGCGGCCCTCGGCATCATCCGGGTGGTCAACGCCAACATGGAGCGGGCCATTCGCACCATTTCCCTTGAACGGGGATATGACCCCCGCCTTTTTACCCTGGTGCCCTTTGGCGGCGCCGGCCCCATGCACAGTTGCGAACTGGCCCAGGAACTGGGTATTCCCCGCGTGCTTATTCCCACCCACCCGGGCATCCTGTCCGCCCTGGGAGTTGCCATCGCCGACATCGTAAAGGACTACTCCCGTACGGTCATGCTGCGCGGAGAAGACATCAACCAGGTCAGGCTTGAAGAGGAGTTTCACGGAATGGAGGGCCAGGCCAGGGCCGAACTGCGGCAGGAAGCGCTGCCCGCAGACGATATGGTCTCCCGCCGATACGTGGACGCCCGTTACGTGGGCCAGTCCTTTGAGTTGACCATAGACTTGCCATCTCTCAACCGCAGGTCGGACCTGCGGCGGGCCATCGCCAACAGCTTCTACCAGGCCCATCTGCAACGCTTCGGATACGCCGACCGCAACGAGGCGGTGGAAATTGTGAACCTGCGCCTGAAAATGGAATTGGGAGTGGAAAAGCCTAGGGCAACCCTCCAGCAACAGGGTCAGGACGACGCATCAGCAGCCCAAATGGGAGAGACTGAGGTCGTTTTCCGACAGGGACCGGTTGCCGCAACCCTGTATATCCGGGACCTGCTGCTGTCCGGCAACCGCATTGCCGGCCCGGCCCTGCTTGTCCAACTGGATACAACGATAGTAGTGCCGCCAGGTTGGGCGGGATTCGTAGACCTGTATGGCAACCTGGTGCTGGAACCGGCTTAGTGGCTCAATTTTGATGAACCGGATTCCCGGAGTCTCCCTAATATGACAAAGCCTGATAAAGACCTGGCCCACCTGCGCTTGCTGGCCGCCTTCGCCCACCCCGACGATGAAGGGTTCGGCAGCGGTGGCACCCTGGCAATGCTCGTCGCTCGAGGAGTTCAAGTAACCCTGGTGTGCGGCACCAACGGCGACGTGGGCGAAATCAGCGACCCTGTCCTGGCGACGCCGGAAACCCTGCCGCAAGTCCGACAGCAAGAACTTCAGAATGCCATGACCGTCACCGGTGTAAACGACATCCGCTTTCTCAACTACCGCGACTCGGGCATGGCAGGCACGGAAGATAACGAGCACCCAAACTCCTTGCACCAGGCGGATTCGTCGGGAGTGGTTGAGACTCTGGTCGATATCATACTGGAGACCAGGCCCGACATCGTCATCACCCACGACCCGTCAGGCGGATACGGCCACCCCGACCACCGGGCCATGTGCCGGCACACCACGGAGGCCTACAGGCGGGCAATGGAAAACCGGGACCCGGCGGAAATCTCTCTCTATTATGTTTGCTTTCCCCGCAGCAACTTCCAGCGCATGTGGCGGAAGATGGTGGAAATGGACATCTCCCCTCCCTTCGCCAACCGGGACATCGACAAGGTAGGAACACCCGACGAGGAAGTGACGACGGTTCTGGATATCAGCGACTATGTAGACACTAAGATTGAATCGCTGAACCGCCACCGAACTCAGATCAACCCCGACGGGCCCTTTGCCCAGTTGCCTCAGGAAATGATGCGGGAGATTATGGGCACCGAGTATTACACTCTGGTGTACCCCGAAGCGGCTCTTCCGAAAGGTGATCTGTTGGGCAGTCTTCAAGGTACGTCCCCGCTCCGGTAAAAGAGCCCGGGAGTTTCTAAATGTCGGTTGATGCCATCAGCCTCGAAGTCTTCAAGAACATGTTCATCTCCGTTTCCGAGGAGATGGGCGTTGCCCTGCTCCGCACCGCCTACTCTCCTAACATCAAGGAGAGGCGCGATTTTTCCTGCGCCATCTTTGATCCTGAGGGACAGATGGTGGCCCAGGCGGCGCACCAGCCGGTCCACCTGGGGGCCATGCCGGCGTCGGTGCGGGCCGCTCTCGACACATTTCCAGGCTCGCTCCGGCCCGGGGACATGGTCATCCTCAATGATCCTTACCTGGGCGGCACCCACCTGCCCGATATCACCCTGGTGGCGCCCGTCTTTGTCACCGTGGAAGGCGAACGGGAAATGGTGGGATTCGTGTCCAACCGGGGGCACCATGCCGACGTGGGCGGCATGACCCCGGGCTCTCTGCCCCTGTCCACGGAACTGTACCAGGAGGGGCTGATTCTACCGCCTGTCAAGCTGGCCCGAGGCGGCCGCCTGAATCAGGAGGTGGTGCAGTTGATCTGCCGCAACTCACGTACTCCCGAGGAGCGGCGCGGCGATCTGGCCGCCCAGATTGCCTCCATCCGGGTGGGAGAAAAACGGCTGCAGGAGGTGGTGGAAAGGTACGGAGTTGCCGAGACCGGCGAACACATGGCGGCCCTTCTGGACTACTCGGAAAGGGTGACGCGCCAGGCCATCAGCCGAATCCCGGACGGCGTATACCGGGTGGTGGACTACATGGATGACGACGGTCTGACCGAGGAACCTGTTCCCATCGCCGTGACCATCACCATTGCCGGCGACGCCATGACCATTGACTTCACCGGAACCTCCCGCCAGCGGCCGGGGTGCATTAACGCTCCCCAGGCCGTCACCATGTCCGCCAGCCTTTACATGGTGCGGTGCGTGGTGGGCGACGAGGCGCCGGCCAACCAGGGCTGCCTGCGTCCGGTGAACGTCATCACTCCCCGGGGCACCCTGGTCAACCCAGAACCCCAGCGGGGAGTTGCCGGCGGTAACGTCGAAACTTCCCAGCGCATTACCGACGTGCTGCTCACGGCTATGGCCCAGGCCTTGCCGGAACTTATTCCCGCGGCCAGCCAGGGCACCATGAACAACCTGCTTATCGGCGGCCACGACCTGGAGCGGGAGCGGCCCTTCGTCTATTACGAGACCATCGGTGGCGGTATGGGCGGCCGGCCCACCAAGGACGGCATTTCCGGCATCCATACCCACATGACCAACACCATGAACACCCCCATCGAGGCCCTGGAGTTCGCCTTCCCTCTCAGGTTAAAGCGGTACGCCCTTCGCCGCGGGTCCGGGGGCGATGGCCTCCACAGGGGCGGCGATGGCCTGGTGCGCGACGTAGAATTCCTGAGTCCCGCGCGGGTTACCATCCTCTCGGAAAGGCGCAAGTTCCATCCACCGGGATTCCACGGAGGACACCACGGCCAGCCTGGCGAGAACCTGCTGCTTAAGGGCGGCTACGAGGAGGTGCACCTGGCCGGCAAGGAGACCCTCGACGTGGAAGCGGGTGACATTTTGAGCATTCGCACTCCAGGAGGAGGCGGTTGGGGACAGCCTCCGGCTGAAGGTGGAAAATAGGGGCTGGAATATCATTGCTCTATGCCAGCATTGACAATTAAGCTTGAGTTAGTGTATAGATTTTCTATATAAAATGCGGTTCAGTTCCTGCGCCGAAATCACTGGTATCAAAGGAGGAGGAGTTATGCCAGACGTCTACTATGTGAGGCCCAGCAATTTCCTGTCCGACTCTCGCGACAAGACAATAATTACCGGCGAATCCGAGGATGAGGTTCTTGGCAAGGCCTATGACTACCTCCGTTCTCCCGAAGGTCGCCAGCGCTACCCGGCAGTGGAAGACCCCACGGAACTGGAAAACAACATCCGCAGGTGCATCTTCGTCAAGGGCCAGAAGGTATTCGGAACCCGCGCTCCCGAGGGCGAGTAACCTTTAGGGAGGCAACTCTCTTCGACAATGGAAGGGCCCCGGACTGCAGTCCGGGGCCCTAACTCTTGCCTGGCCCTAGCCTGGTTGACCCTAGTTGCCGTCGTCGAAACTAACGATGACTATAGCGTTGGCAATCAGGGTCCCGTCGGTTCCCTCGTCGTTTAATACCTGGAGGCCTCCATGCACCACGTTAATGAAACCGGTGCCGTGAGGCAGCGTGGCGACTACCGCATCGCCGTCAACCTTGCCGGGCTCCGGCACGCCGATTGTCACATCAACCCGCATATCGTCGGCAGTCTTGCCGATCAGCCGCTGAAAGCCCAGGCTGCTGTGGTGCAGGGCATCGAAAACGGCCCGCTTGGCCGCGTTGGTGTAGTCCAGGCCATGAACGTCCACACCCATTCCCATTTCCGTTACGCATCGTACCAGTGCCATTCTTCTACTCCTTCGCTTTGTCTAGTGGTTTCAGTTCGGTACCGCCAGAACGCAGGACGCACGGGGGAAACCGGTCCCGCTGCGGTTAATGGGTTAGCCCCCACCGCCACGAACTTCCAGGCTGGGCCTGGTCATCTCTTCCGGGTTCAAGAGTTCCGATAGCTGCTCATCGGTTATCTCCGTACGCAGTTTGGCTACCTCGCGTATGGTCTGGCCGGTGGCCGCGGCCTCCTTGGCAATGGCCGCCGCCGCGTCGTAGCCGATGGCCGGCGCCAGGGCCGTACCCAGCATAAGCCCCTTCTCAACCATGGCCGGTCCCACATCGGTTGCTTCTATGCCCTTGACGCACTGTTCGGCAAAGTTGTTGGCCGAGGCCGCCAGAAGGGAAATCGACTGCAGCAGGTTGTATGCCGCCACCGGCATCATGGTATTCAGCTCAAAATAACCACCCTGGCCGGCCAGAGTGACAGCGGCATCGTTGCCTACCACGTGGGCCGCCACCTGGATTACCGACTCGGAGATTACCGGGTTCACCTTGCCCGGCATGATGGAACTGCCCGGCTGCACCTCAGGTACGGTGATCTCTCCCAGGCCGGCCCGGGGTCCACAGGCGATGAACCGGATATCGTTTGCAATCTTGTGCAGGCTGATGGCGATAGTTCGCAGTTCCCCGCTGGCCTCCACAATCCCGTCCAGGGTGGCCTGGGCCTGGAAGTGATTATCGGTTTCCCGGACATGGACACCGGTCACGTCAGACAGCGTCTGGCAGGTGCGGGCCGAAAACTCCGGGTGGGTATTGACGCCGGTGCCCACCGCGGTTCCGCCCAGGGCCACCTCCGCCAGCGCATCCTGGGCCCGGCGCAGTCGGCGGACGCCGTTCTCCGCCTGCCCCGCATACCCCAGGAATTCCTGTCCCAGCCGAACGGGAGTGGCATCCTGCAGATGAGTCCGCCCGGTCTTGATGACTGGCCAGAACTCGTCCGCTTTATTCTGCAGTTCGTCCCGGAGAAATTCCAGGCCCGGGATCAGGTCCTCCTTTATGCCAATCAACGCTGCCAGGTGGATGGCCGTAGGTATGACGTCGTTGGAGGACTGGCCCAGGTTGACGTGGTCATTGGGGTGCACAATTCGCGAACCCAGGTCGCCACCCAGAAGCTGGGAGGCCCGGTTGGCGATGACCTCGTTGGCGTTCGTATTGGTTGATGTGCCGGAACCGGTCTGGAAAATGTCGAGTACGAAGTGGCTGTCCAGCTTGCCGTCTATAACCTCCTGGGCCGACTCGACAATGGCATTGCCGACAGTCTCGTCCAGAACGCCCAGGGACATGTTGGTCTTGGCGGCCGATTGTTTAATCAGACCCAGGGCCCGAATAAAGGTACGGGGAAATCTCAAGTCGCTTATCGGGAAATTCAACACTGCCCGCATGGTCGAAGCCCCGTACAGGGCATCAACAGGCACCTCCATCTGGCCCATGGAATCTCGTTCTATTCTCACGTTGGGGTTGCTGGTCGTCATTTCAGAAATACCGTCCTGCTGTTTCTGGTGGGTCTTGCTAATGAGGTAAGCGGCGGCCCTACTTCCCTTCCCTTATCCAGTCGGCCACCCTTTCGCCAATCATGATCGTGGTTGCGTTGGTGTTTGCACGAATAACATCCGGCATCACCGAAGAGTCAACCACTCGAAGTCCTTCCATACCGTGGACACGGCAGTACTGATCCACCACCGCCATGGGGTCACCGGCCGGTCCCATTTTGCAGGTGCCCGACGAGTGGTGCTGGGTACCCACGTTGCGCAGCATCCAGTTGTCCAGGGCTTCATCAGATTCCAGGTCGGCGTCCGAGGGGTTCAGGCGTTCCACGATTATGTCGCTGAAAAGCGGATGGTCGGCGATGCGCAAACCTGTCCTGACGGCGCCCCGCATCCGCTGCCGATCGTATGGGCTGGACAGCCAGTCGTAGTTGAGGTCCGGCTGGACCCTGGGATCGGTGGATGCCAGGCGCAGCCGGCCCGCGCTGACGGCATTCTGGATGGCGGCGCTGAACCCGAAGTGAAAGTCGTTACTTTCGATGACCACGTTGGCCGGCCGGTGTTCGCTGTTCATCAAAATGGGCGCCAGTTGAATGTCGCCGGTAGTGGGCGAGTCCTCCAGGCTGAAGCGCAGTCCCACCTGGATGCTGGGAGCCAGTTCTTCCGGCGGGTCGCCCTGGCCCCGGAACAAGGTGAAACACGAGGGATGGTCGCGCAGGTTCTCGCCCACGCCGGGCATATCATGAACCACGTCGATGCCGAACTCCCGCAGATGGTCGGCAGGTCCCACACCGGAAAGCATCAGGATTTGCGGCGAAGCAATGGCCCCGCTGCTGACGATGACTTCCTCGCCTTCCAGCACAAAGGTCTCGCCGCCGCTTTCCGCTTCAATGCCCACGGCCCGCTTGCCCTCGAATACCACCCGGCGAACCGTGACATCACCACGCACAGTGAGGTTCAGGCGGTTTCGCACTGGGTTGAGGTAAGTTATGGCCGTGCTCATCCGCACCCCGTTGACATTGTTCAGGGGGCGGGCTGCGATGCCGCCGGAGTCGGGGTGGTTCTGGTCCGGGTCTTGACGGAACCCCAGGTCAACGCAGGCATCATAAAAGGCCGTAGCATGGGGCAGCCATTCCTCCCGCTTGTACCGGCGCACGGGGATGGGCCCGTTGCTGCCGTGAAAATCATCGCCCGGGTAGTCCAGGTCTGTTTCCAGTTTCCGGAAATAGGGCAAAACATTCAGGTAGGACCACTCGTCGTTGCCCCAGGCGGCCCAGTTATCGTAGTCTCCGGGCACGCCGCGGAAGAGCACCTGGCCATTGATGGAGGTGGAACCCCCGATGGCCCGGCCCCTGGGTAGCTGGACAGGGTCAGCCTGAAGGGGAGTGGCCGTCGCCGTGTAGCCCCAGTTGTGAGGGCCATAGGCCGACCGCCACATGTTGTTGCCTTCCTTCAGGTCAACGGGAAGCTGGTCAAAATCGGGATAGTCAGGGCCCGCCTCCAGCAAAAGCACCGACCGTTCCGGGTCCTCCGAGAGCCTCGCCGCCAGGACACAGCCGGCAGCTCCGGCTCCCACTATTATCACGTCATACTTCATTACAAGTTGCCTCTTCCACGTTTACCAGTAGTTCGGAATTGCCAATGTTATACCACAAACGCGGAATTCGGTGCATTGGGAAGTATCCTCTATCGGAGAGTATGCGAAAGTTCGAGGAAGATCGTAATCAAACGGCACGCCCGACCACATACTCTATTCCCATTGACACCGGGGATTCCGGGAATCATCATAATCGATGAGATTTCATACTGCGGATGAGGTAAACAATGGCTAATTTGTCGGGCGCCCAGGCATTGATCCAGTCCCTGGCACGCGAAGGCGTAGAGGTGGTTTTCGGCCTGCCGGGTGTCCAGATCATGGAAATATACGATGCCCTTTACGAGCGGCCCGGCATCCGCCTGATCACGGTGCGCCACGAGCAGTCAGCCGGCTACATGGCCGACGGGTATGCCCGCACCACAGGCCGGGTGGGCGTGGCGCTCGTAGTGCCGGGCCCCGGCGCCCTTAATGCCGCCGCCGCAGTGGGCACCGCCTACGCCACATCCTCGCCAGTTATGCTTATTTCTGGGCAGGTTGACAGCGCCATGCTGGGGCAGAACCGGGGCGCCCTCCACGAGGTAGATGACCAGCTTGACGTTTTCAAGCCAATAACCAAGTGGAATGCCCGCACTACCAAGGCGGAGGAGATTCCCAGCCTGGTCCACATGGGCATGCAGCAGGTAGTCGACGGCCGGCCCCGGCCGGTGGAAATTGAAGTGCCCTTCGACATTCTTCCCGGCTCTTACGACATTGAACTCCTGGAGCGGGAGGGTGCTATCAGGCAATCCCCGGACCCGGCCAGAGTGAAGGAGGCAGTGGAACTGCTGGCAAAGGCGGAGCGTCCCCTGATTTGGGCCGGAGGCGGTTGCCGTGAGGCGGATATTACGAACGAGTTGGCCCAGTTGGCCGAGGCACTGAACGCGCCGGTAATCACCACGCCGGAAGGCAAGGGTTCCATCCCCGAAAATGATCCCATGTCGGTGGGCACCTTCTACTACGGCCACGGCGCGGCCTACTACACCCTGCCCCAGGCAGACGTCATCCTGGCCATCGGCAGCCGCATGAACATGAACCCCCGTACTCCTTGGTCCCTTCGGCCCGACCAGGTCATCATCCGAATAGACGCCGACCCCGCGGAACTGGGCAGGAACGTCGAGTCTCGCGTTGGCATGGTGGCAGACGCCAGGCTTGCCGTGAACGACATTCTGGCCGAGTGGGGCGGCGCTACCGGCGCCAGTCAGTGGGAAAGCGAAGAGCTTGAGGTTATTCGTCAGAAGGCCGCCGAGGATACCCGGGCCTTGGCCCCATTGCAGGTAGAAATCATTGAGACTATCCGGGCCGAACTGGACGACGACGCCATAATGGTGGCCGGCACTACGGAAGTGGCATATTGGGGCCACCTGGCATTCCCGGTGCTGGCGCCCCGCTCGTACCTTACATCCAGCTACTTCGCCACCCTGGGCTACGCCTTCCCTACGGCCCTCGGCGCCAAAGTGGGCAATCCCAACCGTCAGGTGGTGGCGACCATCGGAGACGGCGGGTTTATGTACGCCAGCAGCGAACTCTCCACCGCCGTCCAGGAAGGCATTAACCTGGTAACGCTGGTCTTCAACAACGGAATGCTGGGCGCCTCCCGGGCAGACCAGATGAACCGCTACCAGGGGCGGGCCATTGGCACGGAACTGCTCAATCCCGACTTCGCGCAACTCGCCGAAGTCTATGGCGCCCTGGGAATCAAGCTGCCCGACCGCCGGGAACTGGGCCCTGCCCTTCACGATGCCCTGCGCGCCGGCCGGCCGGCAGTAATCGAGGTGCCAATGCCCAACCTGCGTCCTCCCTTCCAGACGCCACCCCACGGTTTGGACGCGGTGATAGGATAGTTGCAGGGTAATTGCCGGACATTCCTCCCGCGTCCGTAGCCGGAGGAGTAACCAGGCTAATCCCATATAGCAAATTTATGACTTCATACAGCGACCAGGCAAGAATCAACCGCTACCGCAGCCAGAGCATCAGGCTGCTCAATGCCGCCATGACCGAGTTACAGGGCGGAAAATGGACCCGCTCCGAGGAACTGCTGTGGGGCAGCCTCACCCTGGCCGTAAAGGGCGCAGCCCTCAGCCGCGGCAATAACGTGGAGGATGACCCGGCTGTGAAGGCTTACGCCCAGGCCCTCGGCTCCGAACTCCGGGACAGGCGGGTCCGCGAAGCATTCGAACAACTGGCATCCCTGACCGACTCGCTGGAACGGTCCCGCGAAACCCGCCGGCGCGTAGATCGGGTTTACCGAGTGCTGGAAGATATCGGCGGGGCCATAGAGAGACTGTGGGACCTGGTAGACACTAACCTGGCCGCCCAGGATGACAAAGGGTAGTCCTTTGATGTCAGATACCCTTCGCCAGGAAGGCCAGCCCATTTCGGTAACCGGGGTAAGCCCCGTTTCCCCGGCAGGCCACGCCGGCAACGTTGTCATTCACACCCACGGCTGCAAGCTCAACCAGGCCGACAGCAGCATCCTCGCCCGCCAGTTCCGCCGCGCCGGCTACCGGGTGGTAGAGGACGTTGCACAGGCCGATATCTACGTCCTCAACACCTGCACCGTTACCGCTACCGCCGACTCCAAGGCCCGCCAGACCCTCCGGGCCGCCCGCCGCGCCAGTCCCGACGCAATAGTGGTCGCTGCCGGCTGTTACCCCCAGCGCGCCGCCGATGAGCTTGCCAGAATGCCGGCGGTTAATCTGGTGGTAGGCAACGCTGAAAAGGAAAACCTGGCATCCCTCGCTATCGAGGCCCACCGGGAACGCGCCGGCGCCGATTTCGCATTCCCGGACGCGGCATACGAACGCCTTTACGACGATAACGCCGGTGGCAACCTGCCGGGGCGCACCAGGTCCATAGTGAAAATCCAGGAAGGCTGCGACCAGGTCTGCGCCTACTGCATTGTCCCCAGGGTAAGGGGACGGGAACGAAGCATTCCCCCCCAGCAGATTATCCGGCAAGTGCGCCGGTCCGTTGCGGAAGGCTGCCAGGAAGTGGTCCTGACCGGCACCCAGTTGGGTACCTACGGGTTCGATTTGCCAGGCACGAATCTCGTCGACCTGATCTGCCGGATACTTGAAGACACCGATGTAACCCGACTTCGGGTATCTTCCCTGCAGCCTCAGGAAATCGACGAACGCCTACTCCGCCTTTGGCAAAACGATTCGCGTCTCTGCCCCCATTTCCACATCCCCCTGCAGAGCGGCAGCGACCCCATCCTCAAGGCCATGCGCCGGCGCTACACCACCTCCCAATTTGAAGAAACGGTGCAGTTGGTCCGGGCCGTTGTCCCCGACGCCGGCATTACCACCGACCTGATCGTGGGTTTTCCCGGTGAGGGCGCAGAGGAGTTTGCCGATAGCCTGGCCTTCGCTTCAGAGATGGAGTTCAGCGATATGCATGCCTTCCCTTACTCCAGGCGGCCCGGCACCTCGGCTGTCTACCTCGAGGGCCAGGTGGCAGATCAGGTCAAAAGGGAGCGGATGCGGCAGGTTCTGGAGATGGCCGGCGCCTCTTTTGAAAGGTTCAGAATCAACCACCTCGGGTCCGCCAGGCCCGTGCTTTGGGAGGGACGGGCTGCAAAAGGCAACATCGCTGGAGGCTTGACAGACAACTACATCCGAGTCGAAATGGTCCAGGAAGATTCGGATGAATTGCGCTCCGACCTGATGAACAAAGTCACTCTGGCGAGTCTGCTGGAGTTGTCGGGACACGTGGTGAAGGCCATACCGGTTGGTTGAGACCCCTCCGGCGGGAAAGCCCTTCACGGGCTGCCCACAATAACGCCGGCTGTTCGTCCCCCAAAGTGAGAGTGGCCCCGCCGCATTGGCGGGGCCACTCATCATCAAGTCCTGGTTTCGGAAAAATATACCTTGTAAGAACAGGCCAGCCTAGCCGCGGCCTCCAATCGTCAAGTCCACTGGCGTGATATATACCATCTCGCCCCGCCTTTCCAGGTACCCGCCCTTCACTTCATGCCCGTGGGAGAAGCCCAGTAGCCATCCGTATTTCTCGGCGTCCGTCAGAACTTCACGTTTTTGCTCCAGGGAGTCCTGGGGAGAGTAATCAAATGCCGATATTATGGGCAGGCTTAGGTGAAAGGGAGTAGGCACCAGGTCTCCCAGGATTACCAGGAGTTCGCCGCCGTGATTGAACAACACCATATGGTGTCCCCTGGCCGGACCATCGCACTCGATCACCTGCAGACCGGGCATTATCTGGGTATCGCCATCCAGCAGTTCCAACTGACCCCGCTCGGCTATCGGCATGAAGTTGTCCGCCCGGTAGGCATATCTTCCCCGCTCGCTGGGATTCAGGGCCTCCTCCCAGGAAGCCCGCTGCACCATGTACGTGGCGCGGGGAAAGGTAGGCACAATAGCCCCTGTCCGGTCCATCCGGGTACTGCCCCCACTGTGCTCAAACTGCATGTGGGTAAGGACAACAATGTCTATGTCCTTGGGCGTCAGGTTTGCCACCTTCAGTTCCTTGAACAGGCGGTTGGTCCCCAGGCCGTAATGATCGCGGTCCTTTTCGCTGTGATTGCTTCCCACGCCGGTGTCCACCAGGACCCATTTGTCGGCGATGCGGAGCAGCCAGCAGTTCAGGCCCAGGGTCACCCGATTCCTGCGATCGGTCGGAGTCATGGTCTCCCAGACCGTCTTGGCCAGTTGACCATACAAGGCGCCACCGTCAACCTTGAAGGTACCGTCGCAAAGTATGTTTGCTTTTGTTAAGCCCATATACCCACCTCACCACCAAAATCCTTCCAAACCGCTCTATCCCAATAATGCCTTTCCTTGAAGTATCCGCTAGTATTCCTTTGCTCCGGTTCATCCCTCGCCCGGTCGAAGGTTCGGGGCCCACGGAATTCAGTTCAGCCCGGTTTCAGGATGGTAATACTGCCTGACACGTTTTGAGGTATTCCTTGCCCCAATGATTCCAGCGGGGATACGCCTGGGACAATAATGCCTTCTACTGCCGGATTGCTGTTGGGGGTCCCCTCCGAGGCGGGGGAGTAATCGTTCCGATAATTTTGGGAGAGACTACCTCGGTTATAACAGGTTAAGAGACCCCCCCTTGGGGGTTGTCAAGGCACTTTTTAAATTATTTTGAAATTCGGATAAATCTTCACCACCAGAGCAGCCCGCCTGTCTCTTCGTTCCAGTGGGGACGCAAACAGGCGACATTTTCTTATTCGGGGATTGGAGGGAGACGCTATCAATTCCCAATCCAGAATCCGGGCCCGGGTCCATGAACTTCTCGAGGTCGGGCAGGAAGGCGACCGCCTCGACAAGGCCATTGACTACTTCATCATTTCGCTGATTGTGGTCAACACGGCCGCGCAAATTCTTGAGACCGTTGATGCCGTTTACAATACCGCTCCCTGGTTTTTCCCCGTGCTGGAGTTGGCATCTTTGGTCATCTTCACCCTGGAATACCTCCTAAGAATCTGGTCATGCACCACGGAATCCCGATATTCTCACCCTGTTTTCGGACGGCTGCGCTTCGCCTTTACGCCGCTGCTCATCATAGACTTCCTTGCTCTCCTCCCCTTCTTTTTGCCATTCCTGGGGTTGGAGGACCTGCGCACCCTGAGGGCCCTGCGACTGCTCGCCTGGGCCGCCAGATTAGGTAGATACTTCGAGGGCATCCGCACGCTTGGCAAGGTGCTGCAAAGCAAGGCGCTTGATCTTGCAACAGTGGTGATAGTCCTGGCAGTGATGCTGGTGCTCGCATCGTCAATGATGTACTACGCTGAACACCTGGCCCAGCCCGACGACTTTGGCAGCATCCCCGAGGCAATGTGGTGGAGCATTATTACCCTGACCACCGTTGGGTACGGAGACGTGTCGCCCGTGACCCCCCTTGGCAAGGTGATGGCGGGAATCATCGCCGTAATGGGCATCGGCATGTTCGCGTTGCCGGCCGGCATTCTCGGATCCGGCTTCCTGGACGAAATTCAAAAACGAAACCGCGAGGCCCAATATTGCCCCCACTGCGGCCTGTTGATTGAAGATTCCGACTAATGATGTCGGACATTTGACCCGGTCCGCAACGGGCAGCCGTCATCCCGGCGCTTGCCGGAACCTCGATCCCGTTCGGGGAAACCCCGTCCTTCCCGTGCAGGCCGGAACCTCAAACCAATCGTAAGGGCAGACCTGTGTCTCTGCTCCACCCTCATCCACTGACACTTGCCGTGGATTCCCATGGCATGCCAGTACGCATGATCCTAACCGAGGGCACCTCTCCCGGCTGCACTCAAACCCCTAGACTGATTCCCGACCTGGTAGCCCCGTACCTGCTGCCTGACCGTGGCTACGACAGCAACGCCATAGTAGCCCAAGCCGAAGAGCAGGGAATGATGTGGAATGGCGACCAGGTAAGCCAGAAAAGAAGCTACCTTCCTGGCAGCCTGCCAGATTCGAGAAATGGAAATGTGGACAATATTATCTTGACGACACTGCCTAAGCGTATGGAGCGTCGCCATAAGAATCCCCTGGGTAAACTATCAAGTCAGTATCGCCAAAAAAGTTTTCTATCATGCCGAGACTTGTGAAATGCTGGCTCTAATAGAAAACCTGCCTCCACTTGCTCCATCCAACGCTGCGCACAAGCTGCCTCTGTTCCACCTGATGACGGATATCGTCGCTATATATTGAACTAGCCCATTGGCGCTGAGCCCCCCCGCCGGGCCCCTCCATATCGGTTTTCTGATAATAGTCGGCTAATGGACGGAGCGAAGGATTCTCCCAAGCAAGACTCCTAGAGAGATAGGCTATCAAGCCACCTATGGCAGTAAAGCTCTTTGTGCCTTCTTCAATATTTCTTTGACCTCGATAGGCACTTACCGCATATCCCTTCTCTCCATTTATGTTGCTGTTCGGGATAGTCAGCCCTCCCAAGAATGTCATCTTTGCTAAAGCCCATAAGCCCAAGTCGGCAACGCAAATCAAGTCCATACTTTCCCGTGGGTGTGTCGCGTAAAATCGGTCGGATTCTTCCAACCTAGCAGAAACATTCTTCCTTGGCTGGGAATCGGGCTGTGTCCAAGAATGGGAATGAGCTAAAAGACCATATAGGATGGGGGCGTGCAACTCAACGTAAGGGCTTCCCGTTCGAAGTGGACACAGCCTCTTTATGATCCCAGCAGTTTTGACTGCCTTACCAATGTGGTGACTTCGAAGAGTTGTCTTGCACTCAAAGGCCGCAGCAACCCCTCCAGCCAAGAAGAGCTTCTTGTCGAGCAGTTTTCTAGGGTAGACGTCTTTCAGCACAATCACGTCGACCTGGGGACTGGTAGTACCATCGGAGCTAATAATTTTGCCCTTGGTTACAACTTCAAAAGTAGAGGGGAGCCAGTCCCGCAGTAATGTAGCCCAATTTTCCTCCCCTTGGTCGCCTGCGGTGCCTGGATCTTCGGAGGTGCGCCGTCGAATTCTTTCGTACTCCGAAGCCATTTCATCACTGACCTGTCGCATAAAGTCGTACAATTCGTGATAATTATTGCTTTCCACCTGTACCTCCGTAACCCTTAGATAGCTCTAGTTAAGGAACAGTAGCATATAATTCTGGCTTAATGATCCAAATAACTTGGGGGTGTCCCGTCAACGTCAAAACATGATGGCAAGTTGCCGGTGCGATGCTGACCCTGACGGGTGGCGACATCACAGCACCACCTCGACGCCACGACCTTTCCGACCTGGCCTCGGCACTTATTGAGCCTCATTGGCCTCGTAGGCCAGCGAAGATAGGCCGGACCGCCATAGATAAGGGGCAGGCTCCGGCCGGACCTGCCGCTGGACTTCCATTGGTTGATGATTGACTCCAATTCTTGGGCAAAAATAGTAGCCTTTCGCCAACAATCACCCAGATTAGCCCATCAATTGACACCGAATTGCCGCTCTACCTACAATTGCCACAATCCGAGCAATTCTTAATCTGCGGTCTCACAGGAGGACATCATGGCTGATCTACTGGGGCTGGGCTGTTCCCACGGGCCCATAATCCTGACTCCCCCGGAGGTTTGGGCCAAGGGCAGGGACCGGGTTTTCGCCCGCATTCCCAACTACGAACCCCCGGCCCAATTGCTGGAGGAACTCGGACAAGACAATGGACTAAGCCAGGACATCAGCGACCAGAAGAAGGTGGTGGCCGCATTTAACGTCCTTCACGACCGACTGCACGAGTTTAACCCGGATGTCCTCATGATCATCGGCGACGACCAGGCGGAAAACTTCCGGCAGGATAACCTGCCTCCTTTCTGTCTTTACACGGGGACGGAGGTGGACGGTTACCCCTTCCAGCGCGCCGCGGCCCGCACCAACCTTTGGGACGCTGCGCCCGAAACGAAATTCACCTTCCAGTGCCCTAAGGACTTCTCCCGGGATATACGCAACTTCCTGATCCGCGATGGCTTCGACATGTCCTCGTCCAGCGAACTCAAGAATTGGGACTGGGGCCTGGCTCACGCCATAATCAACCCCCTGGTCTACCTCGACCCCGATGGAAAGTTCCCGCTGTTGCCCCTGTTCGTTAACTGCTACGGCGAAGAGGCAGGGCCGGACTATCCGCCCCGCCCCACGCCCAGGCGCTGCTACCAACTGGGCCAGGGCATCCGCAGGTTCCTGGACACCCGGGATGAGCGGGTGGCCGTGGTCGCCTCTTCCAGTTGGTCCCACAGCTTCCTGGCCCACAAGTTCCAGTGCTGCGCCATTGACATTGCGACCGACCGCCGGAACCTCGAGTGGATCCGCACCGGCCAGGGCCACAAGCTGGCCGAACTCGCTCCCGAGGAACTCCAGCAGTCGGGAGACCACGAAATCCTGAACTGGATTATTGCCCTGGGCATCCTGGGCGACACCCCCGCGGAAATCGTGGACGTCCGCGAGTCTCATACCCAGCTGGCCTACCGGGTGGCGGCAGTATGGCAGTAAACCCCGTCTCCGCGACCGGCCTAAACTAAAGTTGACGCACCGGCCAAGAAGCCGGTGCGTCAAAGGTTTCTAAACATCCTCAATTTGCGAGCCCAATCTAATAGATCAACAGCATTGTAGTCATGGGCTGGGGATTAGCCGTCTTTCCGGCGAAAGCCGGAATCCAGGACTCCTACCTCTAAACCATCGCTGTCCCCTGGCATCCCCCCATTCGGCTCAACCCCCGAACAACGACAAAGGTTCAGCGCGCATCATTCCAAGCCTTTTGGCCCGCCAGCCTGCCTCATTCCCCGCTACTCTGAAAGATTGTCCAGCGCCCACTGCAGCCTGGACAACACCCGCTCTCTTCCCAGCACTTCCAGAGTCTCAAACAGCGGAGGCGACACGTTGCGGCCCGTGGCGGCCCACCGCAACGTCCCGAAGAACCGGCGTGGCGTCAGTTCCAGTTCTTCCCCCAGTGAGCGCAGCAGTTCCTCCAGCGCCCCGGCGCTGAAATCGCAGTCGCCCAGGGCCGCAATTGACCTCTCCAGCGCCCTCGACGCTTCTTCCCCGGTCATCCCCCGCTGCACCAGGTTGGCCGAGTCGTACACCGGCTGCTCTTCAAGGAAATACGAGACCATCTCCGGCGCCTCGGTCAGGACCTTTATTCTCTCCTGTACCAGCGGGACTATGCTCAGCAGGTATTCCCGGTCCACTGGCTGCAGGTGGGACGGCAGCCCCTTCTCCAGGAAGGGCATAATCGCATCGGCCAGGGCTTCCGGCGACATTTCGCGAATATAAACCCCGTTCATCCAGGACAGTTTTTCCCGGTCGAAAATCGCCGCCGGCTTGCCCACCCGGTCCAGCGTGAAGTTTTCGACGATGGTCTCGACGGGCATAACTTCCGTTTTGTCGTCCAGCGACCAGCCCAGCAGCACCATGAAGTTGCTCAGGGCGTCGGGCAAAAAGCCGTCATCCCGGTACTCCAGGATGGATGTTGCGCCGTGCCGCTTGGACAGTTTCGCCCGGTCGGGACCCAGGATCATTGGCAGGTGGCCGTGTTGTGGCGGCTCATAGCCCAGCGCCCGGTAAAGTTGCAGGTGGCGAGGCGCGCTGGACAGCCACTCTTCCGCCCTCAGCACGTGGCTAATCTCCATCAGGTGGTCGTCAGTCACCACCGCCAGATGGTACGTGGGAAAGCCGTCGGACTTCAGGAGGACAAAGTCGTCCACCAGTTCGTTCTGCCACTCCACGTCGTCCCGGATCAGGTCGTGCAGGTGCGTTATGCCGGAGTCGGGCATTGCGAACCGCACCACGCAGGGCGCGCCCTCTTCCTCCAGCGTTCGCCGTTCTGCTTCGCCCAGGCGCTTGCAGTGGCCGTCGTAACCCAGTGCAGTCTTAGCGAGTTCCTGCTGCTTGCGAAGATCCGCAAGGCGTTCCCGGTTGCAGTAGCACCGGTAGGCGTCCCCCTGGGCAATCAACCGTTCCGCCTCGGCGTGGTAAATGGGCAGCCGCTCCGACTGAAAATAGGATCCGAAATCACCGCCCACTCTGGGACCCTCGTCCCAGTCAATATCCAGCCACTCCAGGCCATCCAGAATGCCGTCCACCGCGCCCGGCACCAGCCTTTCCTGGTCCGTGTCCTCGATCCTGACTATGAACTTGCCCCCGTGGTGGCGGGCAAACAGCCAGTTGAACATCGCCGTGCGAATGTTGCCAATGTGAGGCATTCCCGTGGGACTGGGCGCATACCTGACGCGGACTTCGTTAGCCACCACTATCCTCCTGGAACACTTGTGCCGTTGTAATCGGGTGGATGACCCGTCTCCGACAATTAAGTTCACTCTTGAAAGCTAACCAGACAGACTTCACACTTTCGCTTAAAAAGTGTCGCGGCCGATCCGATGCTAAACCAGAGCCATGACGGAATGTACCCAGGAATGACCTGCTGGGGAAAGACTGTCCTCCAGAACGAAATGAAGGATCTAGAATCCTGGCCTCCAGGTACGTTTCCGACTTTTAGAAATCTGGGTCCGGCGCTTCACTCAGATTGACAGCATGGCAGTTGGGAATTCTGACCCGATGCCTGCCCGCCCATTATGGAAATGCACATCCCACTCCGGCTTTGGTTTAGGACAGTTGGATGGCGACCACCGCCATCACACCTGCCGCTGTTCCCACGCCCGCCGCAATTACCCGCTCCCGCCCGCCTGCGACTGCTCAATCCTGGCCCACGAATCCCGCAGCGAAACGGTGCGATTGAACACCGGACTCCCCGGCCTGGAATCCCTAGCATCTGCGCAGAAATAACCTTGCCGCTCGAACTGATACCTGCTTCCCGGCTCCGCATTCGCCAGCCCCGGCTCCACCTGGCAGCCGCTCAGCACCTGCAGAGATTCGGGGTTGAGCAGGGATATAAAGTCCCGGCTGTCCTCTTCCGACTCATCTTCCGCATCACGCAGCAGGTAGTCATACAGTCGCACTTCCGCCGGCAGGGCGTGGCGCGCCGAAACCCAGTGCAGCGTCCCGCGAACCCGCCGGCCGTCGGGCGTGGAACCGCCCACCGACTCAGGATCATAGGTGCAATGCAGTTCGGTTATCTCCCCCGTCACCGGGTCTTTCACCACTTCCTGGCAGGTTATGTAACAGGCGTAGCGCAGCCGCACCTCCCGGCCCGGGGCCAGGCGGAAGAAACGGGAAGGCGGGTCCTCCCGAAAATCATCCCGTTCAATATAGACCTCCCTGGAAAAGGGCACCTTGCGCGACCCCATGGACGGGTCTTCCGGATTGTTGACTGCGTCAAACTCCAGTGTTTCGTCTTCCGGAAAGTTGTCGATAATCACCTTCAACGGATTGAGCACTGCCATCACCCGGGGCGCGTGCTGGTTCAGATCTTCCCGGATGCAGTGCTCCAGCAGCGCCATGTTCACCACCGTGTCCCGCTTGGAAATGCCCACGTGCTCGCAGAAAGCGCGAATCGCCTCCGGGGTGTAGCCCCTCCGGCGCAGCCCGCTGATGGTAGGCATCCGGGGATCGTCCCAGCCGGAAACGTAGCCGCCTTCCACCAGTTGCAACAGGCGGCGCTTGCTCATCACCGTGTTGGTCAGGTTCAGGCGTGCAAACTCAATCTGCTGGGAGCGGTAAACGTCCAGCACTTCCAGCGTCCAGTCATAAAGGGGCCGGTGGTCTTCAAACTCCAGCGTGCACAGCGAATGCGTTATGTTCTCGATGGAATCCGACAGGGCGTGCGCGTAGTCATACATCGGGTAGATGCACCACTTGTCGCCCGTCCGGTGGTGGGTGGCCCGCCTGATCCGGTAAATTGTGGGGTCCCGCATGTTTAGATTGGGCGACGCCATGTCTATCCTGGCCCGCAATACGTGGGCGCCGTCCTCAAATTCGCCGTCCCGCATCCGCCGGAACAGGTCCAGGTTCTCCTCCACCGACCGGTCCCGGTAGGGACTCTCCCGCCCCGGTTCCGTCAGGGTCCCTCGATGCTCCCGAATTTCGTCGGCGGTAAGACTGTCCACATAAGCCCGGCCGTCCAGGATAAGCTGCTCTGCGAAGTTGTACAGCGCATCAAAATAGTCCGAGGCGTAGTACAGGTGGCTCCCCCAGTCGAAGCCCAGCCAGCGCACGTCCTCCTGGATGGAGTTGATGTATTCCACGTCCTCCCGCAAGGGGTTGGTGTCGTCAAATCGCAGGTGGCACACCCCGCCGGGATATTCCGACGCAACGCCGAAGTTGAGACAAATGGACTTGGCGTGGCCGATATGAAGGTAACCGTTGGGTTCGGGCGGGAAGCGGGTTACCACCCTTCCGTCATACTTGTTTGACTCAAGATCGTCCTGCACGATGGTGCGGATAAAGTCGGTTGAAACGCTTTCCGGGGATGTCATTCAGGTTGATTCCTCTGGCACATTGTAGTTAAGCCGATGTTACGCCGGCGGCGTATCCCGCATATTTTAGCACGATGAGTCGCGTTGGCAGGAGAACACAATCCGCCGTCAGGGCAATCGCATTATGATTAGATTGTCATACTGAACGGAGTGCAGAATCTAAATACATCCCACAGGCAGACTCGGGGGACCCGTAACCGGGCTGACGTGCAGGATTTCAGGCCCATAAGCAAGCTCAGGGCGGCATGACTTATGCCTGGCGGATGTCTGCCACCAGTAGTCTGAATCTAAGACGCTATTGCCCTGCGTCCGCCCAGAAACCACAGGCCGGACACATCCCGGCGGGTTTGCCGCCCGTCTAACTTCGCTTCAGGGACACCAGAACGTCCTGCAATTCGCCAGGCAGGTCTGACCTGAAATGCACTTCCTTGCCTGAACGGGGATGCCGGAATCCCAGTTCATTCGCGTGGAGAAAGTGCCGGTTCAGCTCGGGGCGACGCTTGCCGTAGACTTCATCGCCGTAAAGGGGGTATCCCAGGTGGGCCAGGTGCACCCTGATCTGGTGCGTCCGGCCCGTTTCCAGGTCCAGTTCCAGCAGGGCATGGCCGCCCAGTTCGTCCACCACCCGGTAGTGGGTGCGGGCTTCCCGTCCGTCCAGGACCACGGCCATTCGCTGGCGATGGCGCGGGTCTCGGGCGATGGGGACATCAATGGTGCCTTTGTCCTGGGGCGGTACCCCGACGGTCAGCGCCAGGTAACCCTTGTGGACCTCCCGGTCTTTGATCTGCGCCGACAGCCCGTGATGCGCCCTTTCCGTCTTGGCCACTACCATCAGGCCGGAAGTGTCCTTGTCCAGCCGGTGGACTATGCCCGGGCGGTACACGCCCCCAATCCCCTGGATGTCGGGACATAGCGCCAGCAGGGCGTTTACCAGCGTCCCGTCCGGGTGGCCCGGGCCGGGGTGGACTGAAAGGCCGGCCGGTTTGTCTACCACCACAATCTCCGAGTCCTGGTACGCCACGTCCAGCGGAATGGCCTGAGGTGAGACGTCATATTCCCGGACCGGTGGAATTGTCATCACAACCCGGTCGCCGGCTTTCACCCTTTGCGCCGGCCTTGCCTGCCCGTCGTTAATGCTGACCCAGCCTTCGCTGATCAGGGAGTGAATGCGGCTGCGGGTCAGCCCCTTTTCTCGCTCGGACAGGAAACGGTCCAGCCGGTCGTTGCCGCCGCCGGCAACGTATTCCCTGACCCTGGTTTCAGAGTCCTGCGACATTCCAAATCCTACCTGCGAAGAGTCCTTCGCGACATCCGGCGCGTGCCTGTCACATGCGCCACCGTTCGGCAGCCTGCTCGCCTGCCCGCATGAAACCGGCCGCAGCGGGCGCACCGGCCCCGCCGTTTCAGACTGTAGTCCCTCACTGCTATGGAACCGGATCCGGCGGATCTCCTGCCCGGCTGCAGGATTATCCAGCCCAGCAGCACGAGGCCGCAAATAATCGAGGAATCTGCCAGGTTAAATATGGGCCACGGGCCCACGTCAATAAAGTCCGTCACAGCTCCCAGGCGGAAGCGGTCCACCAGGTTCCCCAGCGCGCCCCCGATCTGCAGTCCCAGGCTCAGCCTCAGCAGATTGGTAGGCCGTGGCTGGCTCTGGTAAATCATCGCCAGCACAAGTATGCCGACGAACGATATGACAATCAGCGGAGTGTTGTGTCCCTGGAACAGCCCGAAGGCGCTGCCGGTATTTTCGGCGTGGGTAAATCGGAAGAAGCCGGTCGCGGGATAGGAGTAGCCAAAGGGCAGGTACGCGCGAACCAGGAACTTGGTCAGCTGGTCCAGCAGGAAGAAGATCGCCGCCAGCTGCAGCAGGTCAAAATCCAGGAAGATCGGCCGCTTCCGAAACCCGACACCGTCCCCCAACCCCGAATCTTCGTGGGCATCAGCCACCCCGACTGAATCTGCCCTGACAATTCGTGCTGGTTCAGGCTCTGCTGGCTTTTCTTCTCCGTCTAGCGGGGAAGTTGCTTCCGCCGAAGATGCTGCTGCATTATCCCCATTGCATGAAGAATCTGCCTCTCGGTTGGCCGGGGTCTCCATCGGAGGGTTACTTCAGATTCTCGGCAAAGAACTCGGCCACGGGCGCGGCCGCCTGACGCTCCATGCCGCCCCAGAAATGGTCCGCCCCGTTGACCACTTCGAAACGGGGAGCTTGAGCAAAGGCGTCAAGATTCTCTTGCAGGTTCTCGGCCTCCACCAGCTTGTCCCGACTGCCGGTGATAATCATTGTGGGTGTCTTGGCTTTCTTCAGCGGAGTGTCGGAAATGGCGCGAATATTGGGGGAGACCAGTGCAATTGACTTGGCCTTTTTCTGCACGTCTTTGCTGCCCAGGATGACCCCGGTACCAAAGGAATAGCCCACCAGGCCAAGCTTCCGGCCGTCAATACCGTTCCATGCCTTCATTAACTCGAATGCGCCCAGCACTTCCTGGTGCTCATTCTCTCCCTTCGAGTGTTCGCCCTCGCTGTTCCCAACGCCTCGGAAGTTAAACCGGATGGTGGCGAATCCCTGCTCTACCAGCGTGAAGGACAGGGCAATCACCACGTTGTTGTCCATGTTGCCGCCAAACAGAGGGTGGGGATGGCAAATGACGATGCCCGGGACCTCGCTTCCCATGTCGTCCGGCGTGGCAACTATGCCCTCAAAGTTGAGACCCTTGGCCTTGAAACTGACCGCGCTTTGTCGCATTTGCCGTCCTCCGAATTGCCTTTCCTGCGCTTCAACCCATATTAGAAGACTGCATAGAGTTTGGCAAGGAATCCTGCTAGAATAACCGCCACCTGCCCTACGGGAGAATCCGATGAATATCATTGATTTGCGAAGCGATACCATCACCCACCCCACCGACGAAATGAGGCGGGCCATGGCCGAAGCCGAGGTGGGCGATGACGTATATGGGGAAGACCCTTCAATAAACCTGCTGGAGCAGCGCGCCGCCCAGTTGCTGGGCAAGGAGGCGGGCCTGCTGACCGCCAGCGGCACTATGAGCAACCTGGTGGCGGCGCTTACCTATTGCCACCGGGGCGATGAAGTAATCATGGGCGACCAGGCCCACATGTTCTGGAACGAGTCGGCCGGCATTTCCGCCCTGGCCGGCGCCCAGGTAAGGCTGGTGCCCAACGACGACCAGGGCCGCCTGGACCCTCAGGACGTTGCGGACGCCATTCGCCCTCGGGGTAATGTGCACATGCCACCCACAACCTTGGTGTGCCTGGAAAACACCCACAACCGCTGCAGCGGCGCGGCCCTGACACCGGAAGACACCAAGCGGGTCGCCGACCTGGCCCACGAAGCCGGCGCCAGCGTCCACATGGACGGCGCCCGCATCTTCAACGCCGCCGTCGGCCTGGAGGTCCCCCCCAGCGAATTGGTCAAGGACGTGGACGATGTTTCCTTCTGCCTGTCCAAGGCCCTCAGTTGCCCGGTTGGTTCCGTCATATGCGGTTCCGAAGAGTTTATCGGCGAGGCCCGCCGCTGGCGCAAGATGATTGGCGGCGGTATGAGGCAGGCTGGCGTGTTGGCCGCCGCTGGCCTGGTGGCGTTGGACACCATGATTGAGCGCCTGGCCGACGACCACGCCAACGCCCGCAGGCTGGCCCAGGGCCTTTCTAACATCGACGGCCTCAATGTGGACACGGAAAGTATCCAGACCAACATCGTCATTTTCGAGATTGACCCCTCTGTGGGCACGGCGCCCGAGGTTTTGCGGGCCCTGGCCGAAGCGGGTGTTAAGGTTACTCCTTCCCGAGCCCAGACTCTCCGCATGGTAACCCACCGGCAGGTAGACGGCGCCGATGTGGAGGAGGCCCTGGCCAGGGCGGGACAGGTGGTTGCAGAACTGAAACAGCGCAACGCATCCTGAGCGGTACCCTCACTGGTTGGACAGGGTGATCAACACAGCTAAGGAGCGCGCAAAATGGCCGAGGTAGTGCTGGACAAGGCGACCACCGCCCTTCTCATCGCGGACTTTTACGCCGAGATGATGAACTCCATTCCCCACGCCATAGACCGGGGCGTAGTAGAAAAGACGCGGGCGCTGCAGCAGGCGGCCCGGGATTCCGGCATTATGGTCTGTTACTCGGCCACAGTCTTCCGGCCGGGGTACCCCGAGATCAGCGACCGGAACAAGACCTTCAGCCAGCGCAAGGCCTCGGGTCAGCCGGCGGTCAGCGACCCCGTCCAGGTCATTCACGAGTCCGTAAGGCCCATCGAAGGTGAAGTGGTGGCTGGAAAGCACCGCGTGAACGCCATGTTCGGCACTGACCTGGAAATGTCCCTGCGGGCCAACAACATTGAGACCCTGGTCATGCTGGGCTACGCCACCAGCGGGGTGGTTCTTTCCACCACCCGCTACGCCTCAGATGCCGACTTCCGGCTGATAATCGTAGAGGACTGCTGTTCCGACCAGGACCCGGAAGTCCATGACTTCCTCACCCAGCGCATCTTCCCCCGCCAGGCGGACGTGGTTCAGTCAGCCGACGTAATTCAGGCGCTTTCCTCCTGACCCTTTTCGTCGTCGCCCCACCATTCCCTCATCCGTTCTTCAATTTCCCGCTCCTTCCCTTGGGGGGCGGGAAAGTAATATCTGGCATCTTTCAGGCCGAGTGGCAGGTACTCCTGCTCCGCAAAGTGCCCCGCGTAATCGTGGGAATAGCGGTAGCCCTTGCCGTAGTCCATGGCCCTCATCATTCCCGTAACCGCGTTACGCAAGTGCAGCGGCACCGGCTCATTGGGTTTTCCCCGCACGTCCGCCAGGGCTCGCTCCAGCGCCATGTACGCCGTGTTGCTCTTGGGCGCGGTGGCCAGGAATACGGTGGCTTCGGCCAGGGGAATCCGCGCCTCGGGCATGCCCAGAAAATGCACCGCCTGCTGGGCCGCCACCGCCAGCGGCAGCGCTTGGGGTTCCGCCAGACCAATGTCCTCAGAAGCCAGGATTACCAGCCGGCGGGCGATGAACAGGGGATCTTCGCCGGCCTCCAACATTCGGGCCAGCCAGTAGAGGGCCCCGTCCGGCGACGAGCCCCTTACTGACTTGATGAAGGCAGAAATGGTGTCGTAGTGGCCCTCTCCCGCCTTGTCGTAAAGGGGTGACCGCCGCTGCAGGGCGTCGGATATTACGTCAACCGTGATAACTCTGTCGCCGCCGGTATCCGACCCTACGGCGAAGGCAGCAGTTTCCACGGCGTTTAGGGCCACCCGCGCGTCACCGTTAGCAATATTCACCAGGTGGTCCAGCGCCTCTGGCTCCAGCGAAAGTTTCAGCCCGCCCAAGCCCTGTCGGACATCCTCCATGGCGCGAGACACGATGCTTGCGACCTGCTCCTCGGTAAGGGCTTGCAGCGCAAACACCCGGCAGCGGGACAGCAGGGGTGCATTAACCTCAAACGACGGGTTTTCAGTGGTCGCCCCGATGAAGGTAACCGTGCCGTCCTCAACATGGGGCAGAATAACGTCCTGCTGGGCCTTGTTAAACCGGTGAATCTCGTCAACGAAAAGGATTGTCCGCCGCTGGTATATGCCCTGCCGGTCCCTAGCCTCGGCCACGATACGGCGCAGGTCTGCTACACCGGAGGTTACGGCGCTGACCGGTTCGAAGTGGGCTTCAGTAACAGTAGCAACCAGGCGGGCCAGCGTGGTCTTGCCGCTGCCCGGCGGGCCCCACAGGATGAAGGAAGGCAATCGGTCGGCGGCAATGGCCCGGCGCAGCACCCGGTCGTTACCCAGGATGTGCTCCTGCCCGACAAATTCGTCAAAATTGCGGGGGCGCATTCGCTCGGCCAGCGGCGCTGTTACGTTTGCCCGCTGTTGTCGGCCAAAATCAAAAAGCGAATCCGGGGTTGTCAACGCCGCCTACTTGAAATGCGGGATTACCTCCTCGGCAAACAGCCGCATGGAGGCATGAACGTCTTCGTTGGGCATCAGCCCGCCCGTGGCAAACCAGCACATGATCTCATCGGCGCCCAGCAGTTCAATTATGGATTCCAGCTTGTCGATAACCCGCTCCGGGCTGCCAATGGCAGATAGTTCGGTGGAGACATGCTCGTAGCTCAAGTCCCGCACCCGTCCGGTTACAACTCGCGACCGGTTGACCTGCAGGTTGGAAAGGTAATTGCGGACACTGCCCTCGAAGCCTTGCTCTGAGCTGCCGCCCTCGTTCTTGGTAGTGTGTACCAGCACATTGACGTTCACCCTCTTCGTGCCGGGGTCATGCCCGTGGGCCTTTAGCTGGCTTCGGTACTCATCCAACCCCGCTTTGGCGCCGTCCAGCGACACCACAATGGGTGCAATCAGGATGTTATGGCCCAACTCTCCCACCAGCGGGAAAGTGTCGTTGCTATTGGACGCTATGTATACTGGGGGATGGGGCTGCTGGTAAGGCTTGGGCACCACCCGGACGCCCGAAGCCCGGTAATACTTGCCCTCGTAGTCCAGTTCGTCCGAAGTCCACGCCTTCAGGACCATGTCCAGGCCTTCGACAAACCGTTCCCGGCCCTCCTCAACGTCAACCCCGTACCCTTGGTACTGCCGCAGCATAGCCCCTCGGCCCGTACCCAGGATAGCCCTGCCATGAGAAATCACGTCCAGCGTGGCAAACTCTTCCGCCAGCCTGACCGGATGGTGCAGGGGCATCAAATTAACCGCCGTGGCAATCTTCAACTGGCTGGTCGTCTGGGCGATGGCGGAACCCAGCAGCAACGGAGCGGGCAGGACGGAAAACCTCGGATTGAAATGCACCTCCGCCAGCCAAACCGCGTCAAATCCCAACTGGTCGGCCAGTTGCGCCTGGGAAATGGTGTCAGCATAACGCCCGGCAGGAGTCTGGTCATCGGCGCAGGGAAGCTGATAGAAGATTCCGAATTCCATACCTGGCTCCTGAATTCAAGCCCGCCAACGGCGGAGCTGGTCTCTTATAGGTTACCCGTCCTGCCTCGCCCGACTTGGCAGCAGGGACTGCTTAGCTACAAAGGTATATTCCCGTGCTTTTTGGCCGGAAGACTGTCCCGCTTGTTTCGCAGCATCTCCAGCGCGCTGATAATTCGCGCCCGGGTGTCCGCCGGATCAATCACATCATCCAGGAAACCCTGGCCGGCGGCAATATAGGGATTGGTGAATTTTTCCTGGTAGTCAGCGATAAGCTCAGCGCGCCTGGCCTCCGGGTCTTCGGCTCCGGCAATTTCCTCCCGGTAGATTATGTTTACCGCGCCGTCGGGACCCATTACCGCAATTTCCGCTGAAGGCCAGGCCATGTTTATGTCCGAGCGCAGATGCTTGCTGCTCATTACGATGTATGCGCCGCCGTATGCCTTCCGGATGATGATGCTGATCTTCGGCACCGTGGCCTCCGCGTAGGCATAGATCAGTTTCGCCCCGTGCCGGATGATGCCGCCGTACTCCTGGTCCACGCCCGGCATGAAGCCTGGCACGTCCACCAGGGTCACCAGCGGTATATTGAAACAATCGCAGAACCGCACGAACCTGGCCGCCTTGGCCGATGCGTCAATATCCAGCACCCCGGCCAGGTAAGAGGGCTGGTTCCCGATAATTCCCACCGTGCTGCCGTTGAACCGCCCAAACCCGACCACTACGTTGGGGGCGAAGTCCGGCTGCACTTCCAGGAACTCCTCGATGGGGACTTCCTCCAGTTCCTCCTCGCCTCCGATGTCCACTATCCGGTAGATAATGTCCCGGATGTCGTAGGGACGGTTGGGTTCGTCGGGCACCAGGTACCGCAGGTCCGGGTCAATGCGATTCACCGGGTCTCCCAGGGGCAACAGGGGCGGGTCCGCCACGTTATTGGAGGGCAGGAACCCCAACAGTCGCCTTACTTCTGCCAGGCACTGGTGCTCGCTGTCGTAAACGAAGTGGGCCACGCCGCTGCGGGTGGCGTGGGACGTGGCTCCTCCCAGTTCTTCATGGGTAACTTCCGCACCGGTAACGGCCTTTACCACGTCCGGGCCGGTGATATACATCTGGCCGGTACCCTTTACCATGAATACAAAGTCGGTGATGGCCGGCGAATAGACGGCCCCGCCGGCGGCCGGGCCCATAATGACCGAAATCTGCGGTATCACCCCCGAATACAGGGTGTTGCGCAGGAAAATATCCCCGTAAGCGCCGAGGCTGATTACCCCTTCCTGGATGCGCGCGCCCCCCGAGTCGTTGATTCCTACCAATGGGCAGCCCGTCTTCCCAGCCATATCCATGACCTTGCAGATTTTCTCCCCCACCACTTCCGACAGCGAACCGCCGAATACCGTAAAGTCCTGGGCATAGGCGAAGACCTGCCGGCCGTTGACCCGTCCATAACCCGTTACCACCGCGTCCCCAAGGAATTTCCGGTCGGCCAGGCCGAAGTCGGTAGTCCTGTGAGTAACGAAGGAATCGATCTCCTGGAAAGTCCCGTCGTCCATCAGCCGCGTTAGTCTTTCTCGAGCGGTCAGCTTGCCCCGGTTATGCTGCTGCTCGATGCGTTGCTGCCCGCCGCCCGTGCGGGAACGTCCCCGCATCTCCTGCAAGGTCTCGATTTTCTGGTCAATTACCCGCTTCTCGGTAGTCACTGGCGCTCCTGGAAAGGCTGGCGTTATTGCCGGAATTCCGGCGCTTCGGAAGACGTTTTTCAGGGTTGGCCCATTATAGCGCAAAGCAGAATATAATACTTGGCAGAGAATTTATCTGAATGAAAAACTTGGCTGCTTACTTCAGGCGACCACCAATGCCGAATCTGCGAACCACGCCATTGAAAAACATGATTGTGGCCAACGGCGAAACCCTGTCCTGGGGACGCCGCACCTACGTAATGGGCATAATCAACCTGAGTCTTGACTCCTTTTCCGGCGACGGCCTGGGGACGGACATTCCTGCCGTTGTAGAACAGGCCCTCCGTTTCCAGGAAGAGGGGGCCGATTTCCTGGACCTCGGCGCCGAATCCACCCGCCCGGGATCAACGCCTGTTTCCGCTGATAAGGAAATCAGCCTGCTTGCTCCGGCGCTGGAGGCTGTGGCGGCGGTCGCAACCTTACCCATCAGCGTGGACACCTACAAGGCCGGCGTGGCCAGGCAGGCCCTGGCAGCCGGGGCATCCATTATCAACGATGTGTGGGGCCTGAAGGCAGACCCGCAACTGGCCCTGGTGGCCGCGGAAACGGGGGCGCCCATAGTCTTGATGCACAACCAGGAAAACCGCCACTACCATAAGTTAATGCCTGAAATCCTGGCCAGCCTGAACAACAGTGTTCAAGCGGCGATTAGCTCCGGCGTGGCGCCCCACAATATCATCCTTGACCCAGGCATCGGATTTGGCAAAACGCCGGACCATAACCTTGAAATAATGAACCGCCTGGGCGAGATCAGGGCCCTGGGCTATCCCCTCCTTCTGGGCACCTCCCGCAAGTCCACCATTGGATTTGTTCTGGACTTGCCGGTGGACCAGCGAATGGAAGGGACCGCCGCCACCGTCGCCCTGTCCATAGCCGGCGGGGCCGACATCGTGCGGGTGCACGACGTGAGGGAAATGGGGCGGGTCTGCCGGATGACCGATGCCATTGTCCGGGGCTGGAGACCTGCAAAGTGGGATCACTAGAAGCCGGCACCGCCTACCTTGGCCTGGGATCCAACGTTGGCGACCGCAAGGCCAACCTGGACCGGGCGCTGGAATTGCTAGCCGCTACCTGCGGTATCGAAGTAGGCAGGCGTTCGTACATCTACGAAACGGAACCCTGGGGATTGACCGATCAGCCCAGGTTCCTGAACGCCGCCGTCGAAGTCCAGACCCTTCTGGACCCGGGCGCGCTGCTGACCGCAGTGAAGAAGATAGAAGAAATAATGGGCCGGGTCACTACCATCAAGTACGGTCCCCGCAACATTGACATTGATATCCTTCTTTTCGGCAGCCTTGTGATCAACTGGCAGACCCCAGACCTGCAGATCCCCCACTCCCGTATGCTGGAACGGGCCTTTGTCCTGATTCCGCTGGCCGAAATCGCCGGCCATGTGGTGCATCCATCCGCCAACAAACGCATAGAGTGCCTGGCTGCATCAGTCGAGGGGCGAAGCGGAGTCCATCGCTGGTCAACACTTGCTTAGTTGCGTCTCACGGCTATCGCATATCAACATCGGGTAAGAGCCCGTCGTTATGGGACATGACCCCGTAGTTTCCACAGAGGCGCGAACCTCGCACCTTGGAGCGGGCCCACTTTAACAATCAAGGAGCGTAAGCACCGGGTTCGTCAGCCTAGTATGACACCTGCCTATTGAGCCATCAGATAACACACAACTACCATAGACCTGTGGGAGGTTCATCTTCCGTGGCCAGAGCACTGAAGAATCAGCGAACTACGGGAAGAGCCCATTTACCTATTTAACAAATGGCCCAAACTGTTCGTAACGGCACAACGAGCCCCGTTTTTGCGCAACTTTCGTCCGGTCGCCTATTTGGCAACTGGCCCATCGGCGGCCCCCCAGGTCTCCATCTTGCGTCCAGGCCAAATATAAAACGGCACAAAATGGGCCAGAATGGGGCGGAAATAAAATTTCTGACTGGCGGACTCTCTGCATGGAAAAGTGAAGGGAAATCAAGCAGGGTGTGGCTCCCCCTTTGGGACAACATAGCAATCGCACTTCAGCCTTGGGAAATAATCCGTCTTTCCCATCTTCTCGGGAAACACAGCCTTGGGGCAGTTCTGTTCCATTCTTGATTGAGGCGTCGGCAAATGTGGCCAACTCCGTAAGCGATTGCCCTGACCTTTTCGGCCCAACCTGTTGACAATCGGCGGGCTCTATCGCATATTCTACCTTGCAGTGATTTCGTCGCCGTCAGGCGGCAAATTCGTTGCGCCCCAAGGGAATCCTGGAAATAATGGTCGCCGCCCCTGGCGAGCGACGAATGTGGTACGGAGGTTTAAGCAGGAATGGCAGATAAGCAACTGATTTTTGACGACCAGGCCCGGTCCAGCCTGATGCGCGGCGTCGAGGAACTTGGCCGGGTTGTCGGTTTAACCCTTGGCCCCAGCGGCCGTAACGTGCTGTTGAACCGCATGTGGTCCCTTCCCGTGGTCTGCAGCGACGGCGTAACCATAGCTAAAGAGGTTGAACTCCCCAACGTCTACGAAAACATGGGCGCCCAACTGGTAAAAGAAGCCGCTTCCAAGACCAACGACGTAGTTGGCGACGGCACGACCACTTCCGTGGTCTTGACCCGCTCCATGGTCCGGGAAGGCTTTATGAACATCGCCGCCGGCGCCAACGGCATGAGCCTAAAGTCGGGCATCGACAAGGCCGTCGCCGCCGTGGTCAAGGAGATTTCCGCTAGCGCCATTCCGGTGGAAAACCGGGAGCAGGTTGCCAGGGTAGCCGCCCTTTCCGCCCACGAAGAGAGCATCGCAGACCTGATTGCGGAAGCCATGGACAAGGTGGGCCGCGAAGGCGTCATAACCATCGAAGAGTCCAAGAGCATGACCGACGAACTGGATTTTGTGGAGGGCATGCGGCTGGATCGGGGCTACCTGTCACCCCATTTCGTTACCGATGCGGAGCGGATGGAAGTCAGCCTGGACAACCCCTTGATCCTGATAACCGATACCAAGGTTTCCTCGGTCAACGACATTGTTCCCACCCTGGAGAAAGTGTCCCAGGCCGGCGGCCGTCCCCTGGCCATAATCGCCGAGGACGTGGACGGTGAGGCCCTGGCCACCCTGGTAGTCAATAAGCTGCGCGGCACCATCAGTTGTGTTGCCGTCAAGGCGCCCGGCTTCGGCGACCGCCGGAAGGCCCTGCTGGAAGACATCGCCATCCTCACCGGCGCGACGGTCATCAGCAAGGACACCGGGCTCTCATTGGACGCCGTTGAGTTTGACCAGTTGGGTTCCGCCCGGCGCATCCTGGCCGTGAAGGACGAGACCACAATAGTGGAGGGCAATGGTTCCCCCGAAGACACCGAAGCCCGCGTGTCCCAGATTCGCGTTCAGATCGAGGAGACCACTTCCGACTACGACCGGGAGAAGCTGCAGGAACGCCTGGCAGCCCTGGTGGGTGGCGTGGCGGTAATCAAGGTTGGCGCTGCCACCGAACCGGAAATGAACGAGCGCAAGTCCCGTACTGAAGACGCCCTGTCGGCCACCAGAGCCGCCGTCGAAGAAGGTATCGTCCCCGGCGGCGGTGTCACTTTGGTCAGGGCTGAGCAGGTGCTGGAAGACTTGCAGTCCTCCCTGCGGGGCGACGAGGCCCTGGGCGTGCGGTTGATCAGTCACGCCCTGTCAGCTCCCCTGGAACTCATAGCCCAGAACGCCGGCCACCCTGGCATGGTGGTACTGGACAAAGTACGGGAAGGTGAAGGCGACTGGGGATTCGACGCCGAAAAGGGCGAGTACACCCACCTGATCCAGGCCGGTATTATCGACCCGGCAAAAGTAACCAGGTCCGCTCTTCAGAACGCGGGCAGCATCGCCGGAATGCTGCTCACCACCCAGGCCGTGGTGGCTGAAATCCCGGTTCACACACCCCTGCCGGCCGATGTCCAGGACTTCATGCACGACTAGCCTGCGGACGGGCTAATGGTGCCCTGACAAGGCAAGCCAACAGGCAATTTCGAAGCGGGGAGCCCACCAATGGAGTGGCTCCCCCTTCTCTTCACCGGGGTATCATGCAGTACGGCGCCGCGCTCGACCGGGCAAGCATCCTGCAACTGATCACCAGCCCTCCTGAAGGACAGTCCCCCCTGGTCGAAGGTCTCACCTCTATTGAAGAACAGCTTCAGCCCAGCGGCCTGGACTTCAGCCTGCTGCGGGTGGACAGTTTCAATTCTGGAGGCAGCCTGGGCAGCGCCGCCGGCGACCGCAGCCTGCCGCAGTACGAGCCCCTGGAGTTCGACTCCGACGGTTGGCTGGATCTTGAGGCCGGTATCTACCTCGTAACTTTAAACGAGGTGGTCAACATTCCCCTGGACTTGGTTGGCCTGGCCTTCCCCCGCTCCAGCCTGTTGCGCAGCGGCGTCAGCCTTCCCACCGCCGTCTGGGACCCCGGCTACAGCGGCCGTTCCCAGGCTTTGCTCACCGTCCACAACCCTTCCGGCTACCGCTTGCAGCACGGCGCCAGACTGATGCAGATGATCTTCCTGCGGCTCTCCCAGCCCGTTGACCAGGGCTATCAGGGCCAATACCAGGGTGAGCGGCCATGACCCAGCCAACAGCAAAGGCGAAAGCCACCAAACTGGTCAAGAAACGGGCCCTGGAAGCAGGTTTTGACCTGGTGCGCATCACCACGGCGGAGGATTTTCCCAAAGACCGGGATGTGGCCCTCCAACGAATTGACGAAGGGCTGATGGACGGACTGCCCTGGTATAACCGGGCCCGGGTGAATCGAGGGACATCTCCTCAGGAGCTTCTGCCTGGCGCCCACTCAATCATCTGCCTTGCCCTGAACTACTTCCCCGGGGAGTTCAACGATCCAGAACCTCAACAATCAGCCGAAGAGCAGACCCATAATGTCGAGACTGCAACGGGCAAAATCGCCCGGTACGCCCGTGGTCGGGACTATCACCGGTTGATGAAGCGGAAGATGCGGGACCTGGTTGCTCAGTTGTCAGATGGACTGGAAACGGACGTCTCCGCCCGCTGGTACGTGGACGACGGCCCCATGCTGGATCGGGCGGCAGCGGCGAGGGCGGGCCTTGGCTGGTTCGGCAAGAACACCAACATCCTGACCACCGAGCTGGGCTCCTGGATTTTCCTGGGCCAGATCATTACCGACCTGGACCTGGAACCTGACCCGCCCGTCAAGAAGTCCTGCGGCAGTTGTGTCCGATGCATCGACGCCTGCCCCACCGGGGCCATCGTCGCCCCCTACGTTATCGACAACACACGGTGCATCTCATTCCAGACCATTGAGAACCGGGGCCCCATTCCCATTGAACTTAGGCCCTTGATGCTGGACTGGGTCTTCGGCTGCGACATCTGCCAGGAAGTCTGCCCGGTAAACCGGAAGGAGACGCCCACAAGCGAGTCCGACTTCGGCCGTCGCAGCCTGTCCGTGGCCAACCTCGTTGAAATCCTGGAGATGACCGACACCCAGTTCCTGGAGCGGTTTGCCGGCACCCCCATCATGCGAGCCAGGCGAGTTGGCCTGCAACGAAACGCCTGTGTTGCCCTGGGAAACCTGCGGTCCCGTGAGGCGACACCAGCGCTGGCCCTCGCCCTGACAGCCGGCGACGCGCTGGTCAGGGGACACGCGGCCTGGGCGTTGGGAGAGATAGGAGGAGTCGTAGTCCGGAACGCCTTGGAGAAGGCTTCCATCTCGGAAGCAAACGAAGATGTGCTGGCTGAGATCTGGGCGGCCCTGGAGGCTCCAAGTGTGAATTGCAAGACGGCAGGTGAAGGAGACTTACCCTGATCCCAATCCAGGCAGTAGCTGGAATACGATACCGTGGGGCAGAAAGATCAGTCGTTGACGGTTTCCGCCTTGGCTTGGGCCTCTTTCCGGGGTGCAGGCCGGCGCGACTTTCGGTTGCGGGCGCTGGGCGCTGGTTGGGCCGGCGTTTCTTCCAGGTAAGAACGACCAAACTTCAGCTTTTTCATTTCCTCTTCGATGAGGAAGAAGTCGCCCTTGGGAAGTAGGTGCAAGTTGCCCTGGAAGGCCATATACCAGTTCTCGGGGGGCCAGCGGCGAATGTAGTCCAGGCGGTGGGCAAGCAGGCCGGCTTCTATATACTGCTCTTCGTCCAGAATCAGTTCCGGCTTGATTTCTATCAGGTAGGGCCAGGTGGCGCTGCCTTCGTTCTTCCAGTACCCGGGGTCTTCCTCTTTGTAGGACTGGGTGACCGTGGCGGTGGCGGTGAATTTCCGAATGCCCATAACGTAGTACAGCAGCCGATCGTCCTTCTCCACCCGCTGCACCTTGCGCCGGTACTCCGACTTCAGGCCCTGCCTTTTAAAGTCCATCTGGCGAGTTATATTAAAGTTCTCTTCGCTGCAGGTGATCATCCAAAAATTACGGGGCATACCGTTCCCTCTTTGCCAGCCTGGCGGCCCCTAAAGCCGCCCGTTTATTTTAACATTTTGTGAGGCCAGGCTCTCGCTCAAAACGAGGGCGCGCTTGGCCCAGTCTTCCCATTGTCCCTAGGGAATGATTTAGTGTAACATCTTCCAGAACACCGGAACCCGCACCTTTGGGGCCGGTCAGGAGGAATAGCAAAACATGACGTCTAGCTCGACACGCGACAGAGACATCGCCATAGTAGGAGTTGCCGAATCGGACGAGATGGGGACAGTTCCCAACAAGTCGTCCCTGCAACACCATGCCGAAGCAGCTTACAACGCCCTGGAAGACGCCGGCATCGCCAAGTCCGAGGTCAACGGCCTGCTTACCGCCGGCTTTTCCACGCTGGCCACTGCCGAATACATGGGCATCCAACCAGGCTTCACCGACAACACCTCCGTTGGCGGTTCGTCCTTTGTCATCCACGTCGCCCACGCCGCCGCGGCCATCCGTGCCGGATACTGCGACACCGTGCTGATCACCCACGGCCAGGCCGGCCGTTCCACCCGCGCTCGGGTCCCCGCGGACCCCAATTTGCCCGTTGCCCAGTACGAGTCTCCCTACGGCCTTATTGGTCAGCCCATCAACTATTCGATGGCCTGCACTCGCTACATGCACGAGTACGGCGAGGATCGGACCCGCCAGGCCATGGCGGAACTCGCTGTTTCTACTCGTAAGTGGGCCAACCTTAACCCTAAGGCGGTGATGCACGACACACCCATGTCCTTCGACGACTACCACAACTCCCGCTGGGTTTCCTGGCCCTTCCATCTGTTCGACTGTTGCCTGGTAACCGACTCGGGCGCAGCCATCGTGGTAACCACGGCGGAGAAGGCCGCCAACTGCCGCAAGGCCCCGGTCTGGCTGCTTGGCGCTGCCGAAGCCCACGACCATAACCTAATCAGCCAGATGCCTTCCTACACTTCGCTGATTGCTCGCGAAACCGGCCCCAACGCCTTGCAGCGCGCCGGCGTAACCCATGACGACGTTGACGTAACCCTGATATACGACTCCTTCACCTACACGGTAATGCTGTCCCTGGAGGGTCTAGGTTTCTGCGGCCCCGGAGAGGCCCCGGATTTCGTGGCCGATCAGCGAACCGCCCCGGGCGGCGACTTCCCCCTGAACACAGCCGGCGGCGGCCTGTCCTACACCCACCCGGGCATGTACGGCAGCTTCCTGCTGGTAGAATCCGTCCGCCAGTTGCGTGGCGAGTGCGGCGACCGCCAGGTGAAGGCCAAGGACGGCAGCGACAGCCCGAAAATCTCCCTGGTCAACGGCACCGGGGGTTCCCTGTCGTCTACCGGCACGGTAATTCTGGGCCGAGACTAAAGGAAAACCCGACAAAAAGAGCAGGCAGGATGCAATAACCAATGGACATAGGAATTATCGGTCTTCCACAGTCGGGGAAGACCACGGTTTTTAACGCTTTGACCAGCGGCAACGCTGACACCAGCGGCGCCAGCGGGTCTGCTACTGAAATGCACCTTGGCGTGGTGAAGGTCCCAGATCCCAGGCTGGAAGTCCTGTCCGGCATGTACAACCCCAAGCGGGTGGTGCCGGCGGAGATCAGGTACTGGGACGTGCCCGGCCCGGAGTCTCTTGCCAAGTCTCAGGGCATCGTGGGCCAATACCGCAACATTCTCCAGGGCGCCGACGCTTTCCTGGTCGTAGTGCGGGCCTTCGACAACCCGGCAGTGATGCACCCCATGGAAACCATCGACCCCGGACGGGACGTGGAGACCATGCTGGGTGAATTGACCTTTGCCGACCTGGAGGTTATGGACCGGGCCGTAGAAAGGCTGGAAGACGGTATGAAGAAGGCCAAGCCGGCAGAGCGCCCCACCATGACCCGCCAAATGGAGACTATCCGGAAAGTGAAGGAAGGCCTGGAAGCGGGCATACCACTGCGGGCCCAGCAGGTTACCGAATCCGAATCGGCCATTCTGGTCAACTACCAGTTGCTCACTGGAAGGCCGGTTATAGTGGTCTTCAACACCAACGAGGACGGCCCGGAACCTTCGCTGGACAATATGGACCTGGACTTGCCCGAAGGCGCGCCCCTGGGCGAAGTGTGTCTGAGCGCCAGGCTGGAGGCCGAACTGGCATTGATGCCCGATGAAGAAGCCGAGGAATTTCGCTCCGACCTGGGCCTGGACGACTCGGCCATGAACCGGGTCATCCGCTCCAGTTACAGAACCCTGGGCTTGATATCTTTCCTGACCGTTGGCCCAGACGAGGTAAGGGCGTGGAGCGTTCCCAATGGCCTTCCCGCCCAGGAAGCGGCAGGCACGATTCATTCGGACTTTGTGCGGGGCTTCATCCGAGCCGAAGTCATTCCCTACGACGACCTGCGCCGATGCGGAAGCACCGCTCAAGGCCGCAAGGAAGGCGCGCTCCGCTCCGAGGGCAAGACTTACCCGGTCAAGGACGGCGACGTCATTAATTTCCTGGTCAACGTCTGACCGGCACCGCCGGGTGGCCCGCCTTGTTATCCATCCGACAATTCCGGCGGGATGACGCCGACGAGGTACGCCGCCTGTTCACTGAAGGACAACGCCAGTTTTCCGCCGGAGTTGAGCGGGAGCTTGATTCCTACATACGAGATAGCCTGAAGGGGGACTTAGCAGACATTTGGGGCAACTACGTTGACAGACCCGGCAGCAACTTCTGGGTGCTGGAAAGCGGGGGACAGGTAGTTGGCATAGCGGGATTGCAGCGGATAGACTCCGACACTTGCGAATTGCGTCGAATGGCGGTTGACATCGGATGGCGACGAAGGGGCTTGGGCCGAAGGTTGCTTGAGACGGCGGAGGCCTTTGCCCGTAAGCAGGGCTACACCACCATTTGTCTGTCCACCATAACACCGCTTCAGCCGGCCATAGCTCTTTACGAAGGGACTGGTTACAGGCTGGCGGGCCAAAGTCGGTACGGCACCGTAACCGTGCTTCACTACAGCAAGGACCTGATCAGTGACCCGAACCATCCAAGAAGCGTGCAAAGCTGAGTTCGTGTCCGTCCGGGTCGGTAATGTGAAAATACCGTTCCCCCCAGGGAGCGTCTGCAGGATCGGTATCGGCGGTGAGCCCGGCATTTACCAGCTTGGCATGCATCCGGTCGACGTCGTCTACGTGAAATATGGTTCTGCCCCACCAGGTCAGGGGCCGGTCGGTAGCAATCAGGTTAAGGAATGCATCGCCCACTTTGAAACTCGTAAAGCCGGCGTCTTCCCCGCCATACAGCATCTCCAATCCCACCCTGTCTCTATAGAACACGACTGACCTGGCCATGTCATGCACGCCCAAAGTCACCGCGCTAATGTTTTGTACCGTCAACCTTATCTCCCTGTCTTAACTCGCTGGTATAATGGCAACAACCCAGGGGATTCAATCCCCTATTCAGATGGTAGCAAACGGACCGGAAAAATGGCAAAAGCCGCACCACAGCCTGAAACCAGTATTACCGACGCCCTGGGACAGTTGGAGGCTATCCTTCGGGATATGGGCTCGGTAATCGTCGCTTATTCGGGCGGCGTGGACAGCGCGCTGCTGGCAGTTGCCGCCCACCGCGCCCTGGGCAAGGGCGCACTGGCCGTCACCGCCATCTCTCCGGCTTTGGCAGCGCGGGAACTGGACGGCGCGGAAGAACTGGCTAGGCGGTTCGGTTTTTGCCACCGGACAATCAACACCGCCGAAATGGAGCGGGAAGGCTACGCTGCCAACGCCCCAAACCGCTGCTATTTCTGCAAGACCGAACTCTACTCCGAACTGTGCCAACTGGCCGAAGCGGAAGGCTACAACTGGGTTGCCAACGGCGCCAACCTGGACGACCTTGGGGACTACCGGCCCGGCCTGCAAGCCGCCGCCGAAAATCGGGTCCGCAGTCCACTCGTAGAGGCGAACCTGGACAAGGGCGCCGTCCGCCGCCTGGCACGCCACCTTGATTTGCCGGTATGGGACAAACCGGCCCAACCCTGCCTGTCATCGAGGATTCCCTACGGCACGCCGGTCACTCTGGAAAACCTGTCTATGATTGAGCGGGCGGAAGACTTCCTCAAATCGGTGGGACTGAAGGAAGTGCGGGCCCGTCACCACCAGAACCATTGCCGCGTCGAGGTGGGAGAAGCCGAGATGGAACTGGCATTCGCCCACCGCAGGGAAATTGCGTCGGCCCTCAAGGACATCGGTTACCTGTGGGTGTCGCTGGACTTGTCGGGACTACGTTCCGGCAGCCTGAATGACCAACTACACGAAAAAACCGTCGTTCCGCAAAGCCAAAACCTGGCGCTCCATTAGCTTAATAGCATTCCCGAACAGGCCTTTTCCATGAGAGCAGCCTACATCCAGTCCATCGGCGGCGCCAGCGGCGACATGCTGCTCGGCGCTCTTTTGGACTTGGGCCTTCCCCTTGAAGTCCTGCGCGAAGGGCTATCGTCGATGGAAACAGACGGCTACCAACTCACCACCACCCAGGAAACCAGGTGCGAGGTCCGCGGCACCAAGCTGACCGTAACCCTTGAAGACGGGAAACGGTTATCACCCAGGGAACTGAACGAAGCTGTTGCCTCCAGCGCCCTTCCCGAGCAGGTCAAGACCCAGAGCATTCAGGTGCTGAACAACCTTTGGCAGGCCGAGTGCCGCGTCCACGGAGAAGAACCGGGTGTGCTGGAACTGGAGGAACTGGGCACCGTTGATACCCTGGTAGACGTAGTGGGGTTTGCCTACGGCCTGTACCATCTCGGAGTCTCCGAAGTTTACTCGGCGCCGCTGGTACTGGGCGCATCTTCGCCGCCCCGCTGGCCCGGTGGCTACTCCAACCCTGCTCCGGCAACACTTGAACTGGTAGCCATGGCGGGTGCCCCAGTCACGCCGGAACTGGATATCCACCGGGGAGTAGGGGAACTGACCACGCCCACGGGCGCTGCCATCATAAGCACCCTGGCAACTTTCGAGAGACCCGCTTTGACAGTGGAAGCCGTCGGCGTCGGCCTGGGGGGCAAAGACCCGGAAGCCTTCCCCAACGCAGTCCGCATCTGGATTGGGGAAACTTCCCAAATTACTGAGTCAGGGCCGAGTTTTGCCCAAAAACAAAAGGGCATAGTCCTGCTGGAAACGAACCTGGACGACGTAACTGGCGAGGTGCTTGGTTTCGCACAAGAGCGACTATTTAACCTGGGCGCCCTGGATGTCTGGCACACGCCCATACAAATGAAGAAGAACCGCCCAGGCGTAATCCTGTCCGCATTGCTGCCGGACCACCTGGAAGAGGCAGGGGTGGAGTTAATCCTGAGGGAGACGCCCACGCTGGGAGTGCGGAGTCGCTCCGTGGAGAGATACGCTGCGGAACGCAAGATTGTTAAGATGGAAACGCCGCTGGGACCGGTCCGTATAAAGTTGAAATACCTGGCCGGAACCGTTGTCGCAGCCGCACCTGAATACGAAGACTGCCGGGTGCTGGCGCTGGAGTCCGGTAAGCCATTGCAGGACATTTATCGCCTGGCTGAGGCGGAGGCGCGGGAACAGTTTCTAACTTAGTCCCCTTTGTTCCCGAGCTGCGCTAGTAGGACTGGAACAACTTACCCCACTCGGTCTTCAGTGCGGCGTTAATGCGGCCCTTGCCGTGAGTATTCAGCCAGTATCCGTTGTGGTAGACGTTGGAGGCCATATAGGCCCAGGACGCCAGGGGACTGCGGAGCAGGAAATTCTCCAGGGGCTTCAGCGGGCCCCAGTAGATCAGCTTCTGGCCCTTGCTGGCAAAGGTATTTTCCGTGCCCGAGAAACGCCAGTTGACCTGGCTGATGTCTTCCCCCACCACTTCAATCTGCGATATATCCCCGCAGCCCAGGCCACGCTCGTGGGCCAGCCGGATGAATTTCAGGCTCATGGGATCAAACCCCATCATGTGGGCCGCAACGGCGTCGATAGCCACCTGGTCAGAACTGGCCAGGATGCGATCTTTGACGTGCCAGCGCATGGCCCGGGGGCCGGGGCCGTCGCCAGCGAAAGTGCCGTCCATCACAGCGAACAGGCCGGGGTGAATCTCCTGCTGGATGGCCAACAGATCCACCAGCGTCTCGTGAATCACGGAATGGGTCCAGTGGCGCTTGCGGTGCAACAGGCCGCCAAAGGCGTTCTTCATCGCGCCGGTCATGGTGGTGAAGACGTGCGTCTTCATAGTGGGCAACTGGATGATGTTCTTGCCGGGAAATATCTCGGGAATCTGGATTCCCTCTGGAAATATGTCATCCAGCACCAGCATCTCCGCCCTGGGTTTGTAGTCGATCCACACGTTTGGCGGGGTGTCCAGGTGCACCGTGGGAAGGCTGTACTTGTCTTGCACCGCCTTATGCTTGTTGTTCTCCTCCCCTTCGTAGGAATCAACCACCACTGTGCCATTGTGGGCCGCGATTAATTCACTGTGGCCCAGCTTCTGAAGGGCCCGCACCACCCCCTCCAGTTGCCAGGGGGTGGTGGAACAGCCAGGATACCAATGCTGCCAGGAAATGTTAATTTTCAACAACGTCGCCAGGTCCGGCGAAAGGACCTGCTCAACACCCGCCAGCGTCATGGCCCGGCCCACGTCATCCAGCACCGATTCGGGCCGGGTTGCCACAACAGCCACGACGGAGCGGCCCGACGGCCGGCCAGTCTCTTTCTCGATGACGGGACCAGGAAGGGTCCCGGGATTCCCGGCTTCTTGCATTTCTTGTCTCTCCCAAGGGCGGCTAGCCCGCACCATCCAGCATCAGGATAACGGCGGCCACGGCCAGCCACGTTATTACCGATATTACCATAGGCCAGTCCCTTGCTATCAACAGTTCGGGATACTCTGCATCGTCGCTGGTGTGGACGAGGTAAAGAAAACGGAAAAGACCAAAGGCAACCAGGGGAATTGTGAGCAGCATGGCATCGTTGTCCGGCAAGTTGGCGGCCTCGATTGTGTACAAGGCGTAACTGACCAGCGCGGTGGCCGCCGTAATGATCAATAGTTGTCCGACGAAGGACAGGGGATACTGCCCCAGAACCGGACGTTGGACCTCGGGTGAGTCACCTGCCAGCCTGACCTCGGCAAAACGCCGGCCCAGCACTATGAACAGTGCCGCCGCCCCGGTGGTGGTATACAGCCAGGGAGAAGGGGCTACCCCGATAACCAGTGCCCCCACGACCGTTCTGAAGACGTACCCGCTGGCCACGAGCAACACGTCAATCACTACCAAACGTTTCAGCCCGAGGGAATATCCCGTGTTCAAAGCCAGGTAAAGTACCCCAATTCCCGTGAGCGAGAGATTGATCAGGCTGAAGATGACCAGACCGATTACCAGGCAACTGGCTAGAGTCAGGACTGCCAATGTGACGCTGACTTGACCGGAGGCTACGGGGCGCAGGCGCTTTACAGGATGATTCCGGTCTGAGTTCCGGTCCTGGAGATCGTTAAAGAGATAGACGGCAGCGGACAGGGAACAGAAGGCTGCAGCCGCCAGAGCCACCCGAAACAATAACCCGGGAATTGCTTCCGGTTCGGACGGTGTCCAGGCCAGGTTAACGGCAAAGAGAAAAGGGAGAAACACCAGGCCGTTCTTAATCCATTGTCGCGGTCGCAAGGCGCGGACCAGCGCCAGGCGACCGGAGCCTGCGCCAGCCGGGACCTGAGGCACTCTACCGACTTGGGGACTATCCATCGGACTTGCTCTCGCGAACTGCATCGGCGGGCGGACTCTGGGCGCCGTCGTTAATCAGCCCGCTCACAGCACGCGGCGGCAAGATAAAGTGAAGACTGGCTAGTGCGGCGACCCCTACCGCCACTGCGAACCACAGCGTAGCCACCCTGACAATCAGGGTGCCAGCGGCGGCAACGTCCCGTTCCTCTCCAATCTGCTGCAGGATCGCTACCATCGCTCCTTCCGTACCAAGTAACCCCCCCGGCAAGGTGGTGGCGGCACCCACCAGCGTCGAGCCGGCATAGACGGGCAGGGAAAGCAAGGCACTCACTTCCGCACCCAGGCCCTTAAGAACCACCCAAAGCGCTACTCCTTCGCTGATCCACGAAACCAGCCCAAGGGTCAATGCTGCCGCCATTGGCCAAGGACGGGATAAGGCCCTGATCCCTTGCCTGGTTTCCCGTATCTCCCCCTGCCAGCGTCGAACCAGCGGAAAACCTTGTACGCGGTCTGTGTGGCGGGCCGAAAGCATATACAGTGCGCCAGATAGCATCGCCAGCGCCAGCACCAACGACGTCGAGAGCAAGGGCGGTAGTAGAAATAGTCCCGCCAAGCCCATCAAGACTACCGAAACCAGGTCGGTTATTCTTTCCATCAGCACTGCGGGAATGGAAGCAGTGACAGGTACCCCGGCGCGATCTCGGAGCAAATAGCACTTAACCAGTTCACCGACCTTGCCCGGGGTGATGGTCATCGCAAGGCCACCGAGGAACACCAGCAAACTCACGGGGAAAGACACATTGATGTGCAACAGTTTCAGGTAAATTGACCAGCGCAAGAATCGCAGCAGGTAGTTGACCAGCGCCAACCCGAACGCCCACAGGAGATAGAGCGGCGGGAAATGAACTATCCGTCTCCAGACCTCCTGGATATCACCATACCCAGCCACGCCGGCGAAAACCAGGCAGACGAGGAATACTACCAGCAGCAGCTTTCGCCCGCCGCTACTCACCAGGAACACTCATCAGGTTTATCTGTGCGGCAAGGTAGCCAGCGCCGAACCCGTTGTCAATATTTACCGTGGCCACGCCCGGGGCGCAGCTATTCAACATACCCAGCAGGGCCGAAAGACCTTCGAAGGATGCACCATATCCCACGCTGGTGGGTACCGCGATTACCGGCGCGGACACCAAACCGGAGACGACGCTGGCCAGGGCGGCCTCCATGCCAGCAACCACCACAATGACTCTGGCCGCCCTTAAATCTTCCAGCGAGCCGAGGAGACGGTGCAGCCCGGCTACTCCCACGTCATTTAGTCGTGCTGGCGCGCAACCCATGAGAGTCGAAGTTAGGGCCACTTCCTCGGCGACTGGCAGGTCGGCTGTACCTGCAGTCACCACTAGTACACCCTCATAGGCCTCTCTGTTTCCATCATCTAACGCCACAATGGCCCTGGCCTGTTCGTAAAATTCGGCCTGGGGGACGAGTTTAACCACTGCATGGTGGGCCACACTGTCAGTTCTTGTAACTAAAACGGGATGCCCGTGACCTGCAAGGGATTGGACTATGGCGGCCACCTGCTCCGGGGTTTTGCCCTGCCCAAACACTACTTCGGGAAAGCCGGTCCGCAGTGGTCTATGATGGTCAATCCTCGCAAAGTCCAGGTCCTGGTACGGATAGTCGTTGAGGAACTCCAGGACGTCCTCAACGGTGCAGTTTCCCTGTCGGAGTTGCTCCAGTCTTCGCCGCAATTCAGAACTGGTCATCGAAAAAGAGCCCGCCGTCAGGTCTTGTGTGATTATTGATATAAGGAGCTGAATCCATGCACCATGTCTGGGGAGAAACCGATTCGGCAATTGTACCGGGAGTGCGCCTAGGTCAGTGTGAAGTCAGTCTGCCGAAACCCGAAGCGCCGGCAGCACCACTTCCTCGATGGCAGTTGCCAGCCCGTCCGCTTCTACCGGCGGAGCCAGGTAGTCCGCAATTTCCTTCAACGCCGAAGGCGCCGAATCCATCGCGATTCGAAGACCGGCTACTTCGAGCATGGGCAGGTCATTAAAACTGTCTCCGGCAGCAATAAATTCTTTCGGACTGATGCTCATCCGATTGGCAAGAGTCAGTGCCGCCGCCCCCTTGTGAACGCCGGCGGCGGTAAAGTCCACCGCCCACCACCCATTATAGTGCAAGTAAACCTTGACCACGTTCAGGTCTGGTTCCCCGCCATACATTGAAACCAGTTCGTCAGCGTGAGACTGGGAAATATCCATAGCTGAAATGCGGGTCAGATCCCAGCATCGGATCTGGCCAACCGACTCTGAGTCACCCTCTGGATGAGTCGCAATGAAGGGGATGGAACGCAGGCTCAAAGTCTTGATTATTGTCCTTGCAGCGTCTGCCCGCAAGTGAGCATTCCAAATATATGCACCGGACACGGGATCAATCAAGGTTGCGCCCCCGTTGCAGATCTGGGGAGCGTTGAGGCCCAGCTTGCTTGCATAATCCCTGACGTCAGAGGCTCTACGGCCGGTAGCAATGGACACTGGGATCAGTTCCGATACCCTGGCAATTGCGTGGGCGACCCTAGCCGAAATCTCGTCGGTCACCATCAAGGTACCGTCCAAGTCCACTAGCATGGCTGAAAAGCGGGCCATAGTTAGTCAATGCCTCGGGAAACCATCTCTCTTTCACTCTTTGTTATGGGCTTTCTCATGATGCAGGTGTTATACACCATTATCCACTTCGCCGCTCTGGGATCCCGCTTCTCTTTCAGACCGTTGCTGTTCCCTGAGCGAGTAAAACATGGCGCCCATGGTCCCCATGCTTCCCGTGTAGAGGGTGAAGACCGCTGCGCCCAGCCACGCCAGGGTGGCCACCCTCGGGTCGCTGAACATAGCCGTCAATAGCGTTGCCACTCCGGCCAGTATGAATCCCATGAACAGGGCCAAGAGCGAACCGAACATCAGTCCGTGCAAGGCATAATGGCGGCCAGGGTTATGCGCATATTGTATTCCCCAATACCCCGCTATGAAGGGTCCGGCCGGCGCCAGCACAAAGTGGGCAATGGGAATCAGGAAGCAGCCCACCATTATGGCCAACCCAACCAGAACGCCGACGATCATATGCCCGTGGCCCCTCAACTTATTGATAACGGGTCAAACGCAGAAAATTCTAACACAGCGGCAAACCATCGTGATTGATGCCGTTCCTTTTCCGCCGTACCGGTTGGTGCTATAATTGCACTGCCCCAGAGAGTTGGAGGTAAGCGTCATGCGAATCCCGATGAAAGTGGACTATGGCGTCCGTGCCCTGGTGGAATTGGCCATGCATTATGGTGAGAGGCAGGTGCAGACCTCCGAGATTGCATCAAAGCAGGGAATTCCCGAGTCCTATTTGGTGCAATTAATGACAACACTGAATCGTTGCGGGCTGGTCCAGAGCCGGAGGGGTCCGCACGGCGGTCACAGCTTGGCCGTTGAACCTTCGACCATTAACCTGCACGTTGTAATGACTACCCTTGACGGGAATACTTCAGCGCTGGACTGCCTCAGTTACGCCAGCGACTGCATCTTTGCCGATTCATGCGCTCAACAGGAAATCTGGAAGTCAGTTGAAGAAGCGATTGAGGGAGTCCTTACCAACATTACCCTCGAGCATCTGGCGCAACGGCAGAAATACCTTTCGACGCTGAATGTATAGTTGGCGCGGCAGAGGGAGCATTGGCACGTACCCTCGGGCCTTTAGCAGCGCTTGTGGAAATTTTCCCCGAGCTTTTCAAGTTGACAAGCAGAAAACCCAAGAATAGACTTTAGCTCGCCAATGAATCACAACGGATTAGACAGAAATTCTATCTGTACCTGTCCCCGCACATAGGGGGCAGGCTGATAGTACCGTTTGAAGCCTGCACCCGCCCAACCAGGGCAGCCCACAGAGGGGTGCGGGTTTTTTGTTGAATATTGAACACGGCCAGCATCGGCACCACCAAGCCAACGCCCACCATGTTGCGCGCGTCAAATGGTAACCTCCCCAGGATACGAGAAGATATTGACTTTTGAACAAGGAGGATTCGACTTCGATGACTCAACAACCTCTCGCCCTCACCCCTGATCAAGTAAGACGCTATAGCCGACACATCATCATGGGTGATGTGGGCAGTTCCGGTCAGCGTAAACTGATTCAGTCCAAGGCCTTGATCGTAGGCGCCGGCGGCCTGGGTTCCCCTTCCGCCATATACCTGGCCCTGGCTGGCGTGGGAACTGTGGGCATAGTGGACTTTGATGTTGTAGAGATTTCCAACTTGCAACGGCAGATCCTCCACCATACCGGCGATATAGGCAGGCCCAAGCTGCAGTCTGCCATTGACAACATTCACGCCTACAACCCCGACGTCAATGTTATACCTCACGAGGTGCGGCTGGAGTCGGACAACGCCATGGAAATCATCAGCCAGTATGACCTGGTGATTAACGGTGCCGACAACTTCGCCACCCGCTACTTGGTGAATGATGCGTGCTACCTGTTGAACAAACCCCTGGTGGATGGAAGCATACTGATATTTGACGGCCAATCCACCGTGTTCCTGCCGGGTCAGGGCTGCTACCGTTGCCTTTTCCCGTCCCCGCCTCCTCCGGGCATGGTCCCCAACTGCGCTGAAGCCGGCGTGCTGGGCGCTCTGACCGGCCTTGTAGGCAGCATTCAGGCCACCGAAGCGTTGAAGTATTTCCTCGGTATCGGTGAGAGCCTTTGCTCGAGGCTGCTGCTGGTAGATGCCCTGAGTATGACCTTCCGCGAGGTCAAGTTGAAGCGGAATCCAGCGTGCCCGTTGTGTGGTGACAACCCCACGGTAACGGAACTGATAGACTACGAGGTCTTTTGTGGCGTTGCGGCCCCCGAAGTTGCCGGTGTGGCCGACAATTAGCGATCAAGCTGTTGGCCAAGTCAGGTAATTAGAGGCAGGTATAAGCTAGGTTTATGGTAACTCGGCTGGCATACAAGGGCATCCTGGCCACCATAGGCAACACGCCTATGGTGGAGTTGCAGCGCCTCAGTCCCAATCCTGAAGTGCGGATTTTTGCCAAACTGGAAGGGCAGAATCCTACCGGCAGCGTCAAAGACCGAATTGCCCTGAAAATGATCGAACGGGCGGAGGCCGACGGAGAACTTTCGTCTAACCGGACGATACTGGAACCCACCAGCGGCAACACCGGTATCTCGCTGGCCATGATTGGCCGCCTCAAAGGATACAGGGTAAGGGTGGTAATGCCGGAGAACGTCAGCGAGGAACGGAGCCAGCTTTTGTATGCCTACGGCGCCGATATAGTATTTTCCGATGGTGAGAAAGGCAGCAACGGCTCCATTGAAGTCGCCCAGGAAATGGCCGCCAGGAGCCCTCACGACTACTTGATGATGTACCAGTATGGCAACAGCGGTAATCCGGATGCTCATTATGAGACTACCGGGCCGGAAGTGATCGAGGCTGTTCCCGAAGTAACCGCGTTTGTAGCGGGCCTGGGCACAGGCGGCACGCTGATGGGCGTTGCCCGCAGTTTGAAAGAGCATAATCCGGACGTCCGCATCGTCGCCGTGGCTCCTGAGCCGGATGACTTCATTTCCGGACTGCGCCGATTGGAAGATGGTTATATCCCGCCTATCCTCGACATTAAAATGCTGGACGCCCGCCTGCTGGTGGGAAGCTTGCCTGCCTTCCGCACTACGAAGGCACTCCTCCATGAAGAGGGCATATTCGCGGGAATATCTTCAGGTTCCGTGGTATACGGGGCAATGCGGCAAGCGGAACGCATGGAGAGCGGCAATATCGTTTGTCTGCTCGCGGACGGCGGCTGGAAGTACCTGAGCACCAGTCTCTGGACCAAGGATTACGAAGAGTTGGAGCAGGACGTACAGGGAAAGATCTGGTGGTAGTGGTGCGGATCGAGAAACGCACCCAGCTTTCACATTGAGGGCGGCGCAAAGTAAGGGCCAGCCTGAATAAGAGACCGAAAACCGCAGCAGACGTGGAAGGATTATCCACGTCTGTTTTATTGTGGGCAGGGTCTCCAATCGGGCAGTCTGGAACCTTTAAGTGCCAGGCATCGGCGGTATCCAGAAATTCTCCTCAGTTCATGAATTGCCCAAGCAGACGGCGTTTGTCCAGGGAACCTCAGGAGTCTGGGCGCCACCTTCCTATAACGGATCGGCGTCAGGTCAGGTACCCAAAGAGGCGTGCCAAAAGTGTTGCAGACATGCCCTTACTGGAGCTTGGATATTCGTAAAGTTGAAAGCCACTAGGGGCAATGTTATACTGGCCATGTGCTTGTTGTAGAAAGCGGGGTAGACCCGCTTTCTTGTTGGTTAGAACCCTGTTAGTTTGGTACTTTTTAAGAACTGATACTTGGGAGGGTGGCAGTGAAAAGCGATTTTTTGATTGCATTGACTCAGTTGGCCGCCGAACGTCATTTGCCCAAGGAGCAGGTGCTGCAGGCCATCGAGGTGGCCTTGGCATCGGCCTTCAAGAAAGACAATCCGGTGGCAGGACAGAACATCACGGTCACTCTGAATCCAAACACCGGCGATGTCAGCGTATTTGCACTTAAAACAGTGGTGGAGGAAGTAGAAGATCCCACCCGCGAAATCTCCATGAAAGACGCAACTGCCATAAGGCGGGACGCGGAGTTGGGCGACGAAGTGGCCGCCGCGGAGCCTCTGCCGCATAACGCCAGCCGCATTGCTGCCCAGACGGCCAAGCAGGTAGTCCTGCAGCGGCTTCGGGAGGCGGAGAGGGAACTGCTTTATGAAGAGTTCCTTCAGCACCGGCAAGATATCATCACCGGCGTGGTAGAACAGATGGAGGGCAACCGGACCATTACCCTGGATATGGGGCGGGCCCAGGCCATAATGCCTCAAGACGAACAGGTACCCACGGAACGGTACAAGAAGGGCCAGCGCATCAAGGTATTTGTACTTGATGTCCGCAGCGGTCCAAAGGGTCCGGAAATTCTGGTTTCCCGCAGCGACCGTAATATGCTGAAGCGCCTCTTTGAAATCGAGGTTCCGGAAGTTTACAACGGTACTGTGGAAATCAAGGCCATCTCCAGGGACGCAGGTTTCCGCAGCAAGGTGGCGGTACATTCGACCCAGGAAGGTGTGGACCCGGTGGGCGCCTGTATTGGTTTGCGGGGCAACCGGATACAAAGCATCGTTAACGAACTGCAGGGCGAGAAAATCGACGTGGTGCCCTGGGACGCTGATCCCAAGGCTTTCATTGCCAGGGCAATCAGCCCATCCGAAGTCTCCCATGTGGAACTGAATCCAACTGACCAGACTGCCATAGTGGTGGTCCCTGACCGCCAGTTGTCCCTGGCCATTGGCAAGGAGGGACAGAACGCCCGCTTGGCCGCCCGCCTGGTAGGTTGGCGCCTGGACATCAAGGGCCTCGTGGAGTGGGAGGAAATCAAGGAAACCCGCCAGCGCGAAATTGAAGAGCAGCGGCGTCTCGCAGCGCAGGAAGCCGCCGAAGCGGCCAGGGAAGCAGCGCAGACTGAGGCCCAGGATGCTGTGGCGGAAGCGGAAGCCATCGTGGCAGAGGCCGAGCAGACTGTGGAGCAGTCGCGGCCCACTGCAGAGGTTGAAGAAGCAGCTTCAACTACAGCGGAACAACCTGTAGCAGTTGCCGAAGTAGAGGCGATAGACGAAGAAGCCCTGCTTGAAGCCCTGATACGCGACGAGGAAGAAGCAAAGCCTGAAGAAACTGAACCGGAAGAAACCCTCAGCGTTGATGATCTGGCAACCTTTACACTCGACGATGTAATGGAAGAGGAAGAAGACGAAGACGAAGAGGAAGGTATCTTCCCCGATTTGCCCGAAGTACCTATTTTGACCCCGGACGCGGGAAAGATCCGTTTCGCCGAAGACCTGGTAGGAGAAACCCGTGGCGCCGGCCGCGGGCGCCGTGGTCGACGCAACACGGGAGGCGGAGCCAACCGGGGTGCACGAAGGGGTGGCGGCAGGTAACCGAATCCCTTCCCGGCCGTCAATTCGTCTACTTGGGGAAGGAGGTTGCGCTTGGCCAAACCTCGCCATGTTCCTGAGCGCAGGTGCGTTGCCTGTGGGCAGCGGGCGCCCAAACGTGAATTGACCCGCATAGTTCGTACCCCCCAGGGCACGGTTCTCGCCGATTCGACCGGCAAATCTTCCGGTCGAGGCGCCTATTTGTGTAGTTCCATAGACTGCTGGGACAGGGGAGTCCGTAAAGGAAACCTGGAAAGAAACCTTCAGGTTACCATTCCCCCTCGGGACCGGGAGGTCCTGTTGGACTACTTTCGGGAGAGGGTAGCTTCGGCCGCCCCAATGGAGGGATAACATGACAACAGAAGGACAAACGAGAAGTGGCCGCCGCGGCCCTTCTCGCACTTTGATACTGCCCCAAACACTCACGGTAAAGCACCTTTCAGAGTTAATTGACCAGACCCCCGTAGATGTTATCAAGCAACTGATGCGAAACGGCATCATGGTCTCCATGAACCAGATGATCGACCATGAAGTCGCTTCCCTGGTTACCGCCGCATACGGTATCCGCACCCGCGTGGCCGAAGAAGTCTCTGAGACCGGCGCCCTGGACAGCACTACAATGGATGGAGGTTCCTCTCAAGAAGACCCCGCCAAGCTGGCCGAGCGTCCTCCCGTAGTCACCATTTTGGGACACGTCGACCATGGGAAGACCAGCCTCCTGGATTCCATTCGGCACGCCCATGTCGCCGACCGGGAAGTCGGCGGAATTACCCAACACATTGGCGCTTACCAGGTCGAGCACGAGGGCAAAAAGATCACATTCCTGGACACGCCCGGCCACGAAGCCTTCACTTCCATCCGCTCTAGAGGAGCGCGGGTGACTGACATAGCTATCCTGGTAGTAGCCGCCGATGACGGCATAATGCCCCAGACTGAAGAAGCCATAGACCACGCCCGCGCTGCAGAGGTTCCCATTGTTGTAGCAATCAACAAAATGGATTTGCCGGGCGCCGATCCGGAACGGGTGAAACGCCAGCTAAGCCAGCACAACCTGCTGGTGGAAGACTGGGGGGGCGACATTATTTCCGTTCCAGTTTCCGCCAGAACGGGCGAGGGAATAGATGAACTGCTGGAAAATATCATCATTCTCTCGGAAATATCAGAACTCAAGGCAAACCCGCATCGGCCTGCCAGCGGCGTGATAATTGAAGCCAAACTGGACCGGAAGCGTGGCCCCGTAGCTACAGTGCTCATTCAGGGCGGGACTCTTTCCGTAGGGGATTATGTCGTAGCCGGCACTTCGTGGGGCCGGGTGAAGGCCATCGCCGATGACCGGGGACGAGCGACTACCGATGTGGTGCCAGGGGCTCCCGCAGAGGTGTTGGCTTTCGGCAGCGTTCCCGAAGCCGGTGAACTGATGACTGTTATGCCCAACGAGAAAACCGCCAGGGCCCTCATCCAGGAGAGGGACCGGGCCAGGGCCTCCCAGCAATCCCAGGTAAGAGCATTGACCCTGGAGGAAGTGGTCAAGCAAATTGACGCGGGGGACGTCAAGGAACTGAACCTGGTATTGAAGGCCGATGTTCAGGGCAGCGTGGAAGCCGTCCGGCAGTCACTTGAACGCTTGACCGACGCCGAAGCCCGGGTCCGCATCCTTCACGCGGGTAGCGGAAACGTAACTGAGTCCGACGTTTTGCTGGCCAGTGCATCTGGCGCAATTGTAGTGGGCTTCTCGGTAGGCGAGGAAATCGGTGTGGAACGATTGGCCGATCGAATGGGGGTGGAAGTCCGTCATTACAAGATCATCTACCAGATGATTGACGACATTGGCCAGGCCTTGCACGGCATGCTGGAACCTGCCTTCACCGACGTTATCCTGGGCGAAGCCGAAATCCGCGAAGTCTTCCAGTCCCGGCGCAACGTCAATATCGCCGGTTGCCGCGTGACTAGCGGCAGGATGAACCGTGGCGCCTCCATTCGCGTGCTGCGAGAAGGGGAACCGCTGGGCGATACCAATATTGCCAGTCTACGCCATTTTCGTGATGAGGTTAATGAGGTTACCAACGGGATGGATTGCGGAATTCTGCTCGACGACTTTAACGAATTCGAAGTCGGAGATGTCCTCCAGGCTCACCGCCAGGAAAGGGCCCAGCGTTAGTTCCTTCAAATTCCAGACCCCTTCGCCCGGCCATCTGGCACATTGGATGGCCGGGCGTCCACCAGTATTGCCTGTATCGATTCTTGGCCGTGGAGCAAACTATGACTCGCCGTGCTGATCGCATCAATGGATTGCTGCGCCAGGAAATCAGCTACCTGCTTTCCAGGGAAATCAAGGACCCACGCCTGAATGGCATAATCAGCATCACGGAAGTCCATACCTCTTCTGACCTCCGCAGCGCCCGGGTGTTCGTAAGTGTCCTGGGAGACCAGGATACCAAGGATGCCGCGCTGGATGGAATACAATCCGCAGCGTCTTTCCTGCGCAGGTCCCTCCGCGACCGTCTGAAACTGCGATACGTGCCCTTCCTCAAGTTTGCCATGGACGACAGCATTGCAGACGCAGACGCGGTGCTTCGCATCATGGACCGGCTCCATGATGAGCCCGAACCTGTGCCGGACCTGGAGTCCTTGCCAGGCTACTCTGGGCCTCTTTCCTTCCCTCGCCGGAGCTGATCCCCATGACCAGAGGAAAAATACCAGCCAATCGGCAGGCGCCTCCCACGGTCAACGGCTTTCTAAACCTGTACAAGCCCATTGGCATCAGTTCCATGGAAGCCCTGCGTCAAGTAAAACGCATAACCGGACAGCGCAGGAAAGTGGGCCACGCCGGTACCATGGATCCCCTTGCCCGGGGAGTCCTGCCTGTTTGTTTTGGACAGGCCACCAGGCTGATGGAATACGTGGTGGATGGAAACAAGCTTTACCGTATGGTAGTCCGGCTGGGCGCCACTACCCAGACTTATGATTCGGAAGGAGAACCTGAACCGGTTCGTGATCCCGACTACGTGACTGAAGAAATGGTGGCACAAGCCTGCCAACCCTTCATCGGCGAAATCGATCAGAAGCCACCCATGTACAGCGCCGTAAAGGTTAAAGGGCAACGCCTCTACAAACTGGCCCGAGCCGGCGTGGAAATAGACAGAGAAGCGCGGCAGGTGGAAATTTTCGCTATTCGGATCGCGGAGTTTGACCTTCCTTTCGTCACCATGGATGTAGAGTGCGGCAGGGGCGTCTACATGCGCTCCCTGGCTCATGATCTGGGGATGGCGCTAGGGTGTGGCGGCTACGTCACAGACCTCGAGAGGCAGTATTCAGCTGGCTTCCGGGCCGAAGATGGCATTACTCCTGAAGCGCTGGACGCGGCCGTCAGCGAAGTAGGTGAAAGTGAATCGTGGGTCCAATACATCCATCCCCTGGACCACGTCCTTAGGCGTTACAGGGCAATTACCGTCAGTGGTCCCGCGGAAAAGCAGTTGCGAAATGGGCAGGACGCTGCCGCGAGAGACCTTCCCAATCAGCCGAGCTACCTCGAGCAGTTTCGGGTCTACGGGTCCGACGGCCGCTTTGTGGCTCTGGCGCGTCATAATCGCCAGACCAACACCTGGCAGCCAGTGAAGGTCTTCAATCTGGAAGAACCCTCACAATATGCGGGAGATTCCTGCAATCCGCTTGAAGCGTGATTATCCAACACTCCCTTCACCGTTTCTTCACAATAGACGGCCTCAGAATGCTGCTCGACTCATAAATCAGGGCAAATCCAGCGAATCAAGCGGACAATCTGGCATTCTGCCTTGACAAAGGTCGCCTCGTTTTTGTATTACATAACATAGCAGAAACGTTAGCCCCTTTTGGAAGCGTCTCACTCCTGCCAGGCCAGTCCGTTCATTGCGGAGGCAAGCCGACAGCTTCACTAATCGGAACGATTCGGAGACGATCATCCACTGGGTGAGATAGCCAAGCCACCACAGGTGAGTATCTGCTAAACAAAACTAAAAAGGAGGGAGAGGAGGATGGAAGCGTATTGCTTCAAATGCCGCAGCAAGCGGGAAATAAATAACCCCGAAGAGGTCACCCTGAAAAATGGACGTCCGGCCACCCACGGTACTTGCCCCGAGTGTGGCACCAAGGTATTTCGCATAGGCAAGTCCAGCTAGACTGCTCAAGTGCAGGAGCGGGCACCAAGTCCGCCTGTTTCCTTATGCGTAATGACCGCAATCCGGCAAGACAGAAAACAGTGAAGCACGATAATGTCGGCTAGATCTGAGAAGGCGCAACATTCCGGCTGGGGTGCTGCGCCTTCGACTTTTTCGGCGACTGAAGCTGGTCCTTCGAGGCGGTATAACTGGGACATGGCGCGGAACGCAATTTTCACGTAACAGTTTGCCATGGAGGAAAGCCCTTTTGGCAACCCAGAACCACGAACCCAACACCTGCAGCAGTTGTAGCAGGGACCTGCGCGACTCGCCCTCCTTCGCCTTTCGCCCCCCAAGAACAATCGGAGCGACCGTCGGCGGCGTTAAGTGCCTGCCCTGCGCTTTGTTGCACAAGCCGATGCTGAAACGGTCAGCGGTTGCAGCAGCCGTAGTCGGCACTATATTGACCGCGCTCAACCAGGGCGACCTCTTATTAGCCGGACAGTGGAACAGCGCCCTATACTGGAAGATCCCGCTCACCTATTGCGTACCCTTCCTGGTAGCCACCTATGGCGCCTTGACCAACAGCCGTAGATAAGCCGAACGCCCCGCTCTGGATGCAGAGCGAGGCGCAGCAGGTCATAAGGGAAGGGATGACCCTAGCCGAATTTTCTGATAACGCTAACCACCTTTCCGCGTATTTCAACGTTTTCGGCAGGGCTGTAGATGGGGGACATGCTGGAATTAGCCGGCTGAAGCCGAACTTGTTCGCCTTCAGGATAGAACTTCTTCAATGTAGCCTCTTCTTCTTCCTTCAGCCAGGCCACTACCATCTCCCCGGGCTCCGCCAGTTCCGATGGCTTGATAATGACCACGTCCCCGTCGTCAATCAGCGCGTCAATCATCGACTGCCCCTGAACCGCCAGAGCGTACAACCGACCGTATCTCCTGGTCAATTCCGGCGCCACTTCGATGGTGTCAAATTCCTGGCCCGACGCGCTTTCCTCTGTTGAAAATGCAGGCAATGGCGACCCTGCAGCAATCCGACCCACGACTTGCACCTTGGGCACCGCGTTCACGGGCTGGCCCGAGTCATCGAGCAGTTCTATGCCGCGGGCCACGTCGGGCCGCCGGTTAAGGTAACCGTCCCGATTCAATATGCGGAGATTGTAATCCACCACTGAAGTCGAACTGATTTCACATGCCTTCTGAATGTCCCTGACCGTAGGGGGAAGGCCATTCTCTTCGATGAAATCCTGGATAAACTCCAGAATCCGCTGCCGGCGAGCAGGAAGTTTCTTATTAGTCGTCATTCCACACCTTTAAAACATTAGTTCGCACAAGCCTAGCAGATGCGAACATTTATGTCAATTTTGTTTCTTGCTGAAGGAAGACCGTATCCAGTAATCTGGAATACCTTCCCCGTCCTGAAGAGGAAAGAACCCTGCTACCTTCGAGTGTGGACCCTGCTACGGCAAGAATCGCGAACTGTCCCATGATCCTGATCTACCTCCCACGGGCCCGTGAAACAGGCGAGAGGGCAAAAACGCCTTACCGTGGAACGGGCAATGGGAAAATGCAGTTTTCCCGATCATTTCCACGCATTTCCTACTGAATTGTATTTGATGCCTTGTCCTTACCAGTTGGAATTGGCGGCGAAATGGCGGATCTACGTTCTCATACGCTAACCTAATGACGGGGCCAACTGACGGTGAGACGGCACATTACCCGAGGGATTAAGCATCGTCCAATCTAATGGTATGCGAAGTGCACGGAACCTGGCCAGGGGCGGGTGTCAGTGATCTGGAGGCGGAATGAGGGATCAACAGGTTGTGGGGGGGACCAATGTACTGCTGCGGCCTGGGCCTTCCCAGGCACACATTGCCAATGATTGGACAGGGCGGGCGATGTTGTTTGAAGGTTATGCGAGGACTCTGCTAATGCGGAACAAGCGGTCGGAGAGGCTTCGGACAAAACAGAGTGCGCGGGGAAATCCCGCGCACCGGTAACAACTTCAGGGGAAAGCAGACCTTCAGTTCTGCATCTGGTTCAACCTGGCGGCCAGCCGGGACTTTCGGCGGGACGCATTATTCTTGTGAAGGATGCCCTTCTTGACCGCCTTGTCCAACAGGCTAATGGCATGCTTAATTGCCGGTTCAGCCACTTCGGTGTCACCTGACCTGACCGCCCGGTGGGCGCCAGTGATGGCAGTACGGGTCGTGCGACGGACGCTCTGGTTTCTGCGATAGCGTTTAACGGATTTACGTGCGGCCTTCTTAGCTGGCAACGGGTTCCTCCACAATTTCTAACTGGACTTCAGCCTGTTTTATCAGGAAGATTATTATAAGGGAAATCGGTGAAACTTTCCAACTCAAGTGCGAACTGTACTGCCCACTGATCCCAAGGTCCCTGTCCGCGCTCAACCCCTGGCGGTATTTCTCCTGGAAAATGCCTGAAAGGCTAGACGTCCAGGTTCCTTACGCTACGGGCGTGGGACTGGATAAAGCTCTTGCGGGGCCCCACCGCCTCGCTCATCAGGGTGGTGAACACATCATCCACTTCAATAATGTCCTCTATGTTGACCTGTAGCATTTGGCGGCTGTCCGGATTCATGGTAGTTTCCCACAACTGTTCCGGATTCATCTCGCCCAAACCCTTATACCGCTGAAGCTGGATATTGCGGCGACCTTCCATCTTACCCAGCAACTTCTCCTTTTCCTCTTCAGTATAAACGTACTGAGGGGCGCTGCGTCCCGCCTGAATGCGATACAGCGGGGGTTGTGCGATATACAGGTACCCGTTGTCAATCAGGCTCTGCATGCGGCGGAAGAAGAAGGTCAGAACCAGGGTGCGGATATGTGAGCCGTCCACGTCGGCATCCGTCATGATTATGACCTTGTGATACCGGACTTTTGCCGGGTCAAAATCGTCGCCCTCGCCGGCCCCCACTGCTGCAATGATGGAACGGATTTCCTCGTGACCCAGGATCTTATCCGGTTGTTGCAGCACCCGTTCCACATTTAGAATCTTGCCCTTCAAGGGGAGAATGGCCTGAAAACTGCGGTCACGACCCATTTTCGCCGAACCGCCGGCGGACTCACCCTCAACGATGTAGAGTTCCGACTTGGCAGGGTCCCGCTCAGCGCAGTCTGCCAACTTACCGGGCAGGGACGTGCCGTCCAGGGCGTTCTTTCGTATAACCAGTTCCCTGGCCTTCTTGGCCGCTTCCCTGGCCCGCTGGGAGGTAAGGCACTTCTCGACTATCTGCTTGCTCTCAACGGGGTGTTCCTCAAGGTACCGGCTAAGGCCTTCGCTGACCACTGAGTCCACTACGCTGCGAACCTCGGCGTTACCCAGCTTGGTCTTGGTCTGGCCCTCAAACTGGGGGTTAGTCAGCTTGACGCTGATCACCGCCGCCAGTCCCTCACGTACGTCCTCGCCGGCCAGGTTGGGCTGGTCGTCCTTAATGAAGTTGTTCTTGCGCGTATAGTCGTTGATCACTCGGGTAAGGGCGGTGCGGAAACCGGTCAGGTGGCTGCCCCCCTCCTGGGTGTTAATACAATTGGCAAAGGAAATTACCGACTCAGTGAAGCTGTCGTTGTACTGAATCGCCACTTCCACCGAAGTCTCGTCTATCGCCTTTTCGTAGTAGAAAGGAGCCTGCTGGAACACCCGGCGGCGCTTGTTCACATTGCGCACCAGGTTGGCAATACCCCCGTCGAAATAGTAAGTTCGCTCGATATCACCCCGACGCTGGTTTTCGTGCCAGTAGCTGACAAACCGGATTTCCAGACCCTTGTTCAGATAGGCAATCTCCTTGAAATGGTCCGTCAACATTTCGAAGTCGTACTCGATATCGGGGAAAATCTCCGGGTCCGGCCTGAAGGAGATAATGGTGCCATGGCTGGAAGTGCGCTTTCCCTGGATTACTTCGCAAGTGGGGATACCCTGGGAGTATTCCTGGTGATGAACATGTCCGTCGCGGTGGACCTCTGCCTTCAGGTAAGAGGAGAGCCCGTTTACCACGGAACCTCCAACGCCGTGCAGCCCGCCGGTCACCTTGTAGGCGCCGCCGCCGAACTTGCCACCGGCGTGCAAAGTAGTCATAACCGTTTCCAGTCCGGACTTGCCGGTGGAGGGGTGAACGTCAACCGGAATGCCCCGCCCATCGTCGGCAATGGAAATCAAGCCGTCGTTGCCCAGGGTCAAGTTCACCCTGGTGCAGAAACCGGCCATGGCCTCGTCAACAGCATTATCAAGAATTTCGTAAATCAGGTGGTGCAAGCCCCGCTGGTCGGTGCTTCCAATGTACATGCCCGGGCGGACGCGGACCGCCTCCAGCCCCTCCAGTACCTGAATATCCTTGGCGGTGTATTCCCCGGGTTCGGACTCTGCAGGCTGGGTAGCAGGTTCAGCCTGGCCGTTAATCTCGGCTACGACGGGAGGAAGTTCAGGAGTGGCAGCTTCCTGTTCGGTCATCAGTCGTCCTTGCATGTCTTATCCATCCCTCCTGCGAATATTGTGCGCAGTCTTTTCCGACACCAATTCGTCCCTGGCAGGAACGCCCATTCCCCAACCCTGGTCATGCGCACACCGTCGAAATCCCTGACAACTGACGCCGATTGTGAACGGTGCGGACAAGCGAGGATGTGTAACCAGCTATCTGGTGGAGGTCGGCAGTGGTTAACTTTTCTTGCGGCTTACATTATACCAGATTTATAGCTAAATTGCCTCTTTTCAGATACAAAATATGGCTCAACCGCAGACCTTTCTTAGACCGATTGCCTGGGGCTGCGGAGCGGTACATTACATTTCCCCGGTACGATCTTTTTGCGAAGACTTTAACGCGGCGCCGGATCCTGGCAAATATGGTTATTCAGCCCGGGGTGGACAAATTTAGTCCCCCGAGAAGTAGGTTCGGCCGCTGCGATAGCTTTCCAGGGCATACCTTGCAGCCTGGAAAAGGGGTTCAGGAAGATCGTCGAGGGAAAACCATCCGAATTCCGAGAAGGCCTCGGGTTCGGCCAGTTGAGGTTCCTGGTCGCCAATATCTCCCAGGAACTCTACGTCCACGTAGTGGCGGCCGTAGGCGATAATGTTGCTGATGCAGAGGAATTGCAAGCCGCCCACCGTCACACCCAGTTCTTCCAGCGCCTCCCTCCTGGCACACTCTTCCAGAGTTTCGCCCCACTCCAGGTGCCCGCCGGCCGAGGCCCAGGTTTCCTCTCCGTGCGCACCCTGCCGTCGGGCCAGGAATACCCTGTCCTGCCGCACAAAAACCACTCCCACGCCCACCAGGGGCCTTCCCAATTCCTGCGTCACACGCAGAGTATACACAGGGAAGCAGGCAGCTTAAAGGAGTATGCTGTCAATGTTTGACAAGTGTTATGTTGCCCCTGCATTGTCCTGCGTGCTAGACTTTCGGAGCCATCGGTTGCGAAAATCGTAACACTTGACTCCAGATATGGTTTCAAATATTCCAACGGAGCGAAATCAGGAAAATGCTCTCACAAGACGAAGCGGCCACTTCGGTGAAGGGAACTATACTCTCGGGAATGCGGCCGACGGGAAAGCTGCATCTGGGCAACTACCTGGGGGCTCTGGAAAACTGGGTGAATCTCCAGCAGGACTACCGGTGCATATACAGCATCGTTGACGTGCACGCCCTGACCACCGTGGAAGACCCGGGGGACGTAGCGAATATCCAGCCTAACATTCACGAAATGGCGCTGGACTGGCTGGCGGCCGGGGTTGATCCGGAGCAAAGCATAGTCTTTATCCAGTCTCACGTGCCCGAGGTGATGGCCCTCCACACCCTGCTCAGCATGGTTACGCCCCTGGGCTGGTTGCTGAGAGTTCCGACTTTCAAGGAGAAGGTCCGGCAAATGGACGAGACGGAGGAGAGCGTCAACTACGGACTGGTAGGGTACCCCGTTCTACAGACCGCCGACATCATCATCTACAAGGCAGACACGGTGCCCGTGGGCCAAGACCAGTTGCCCCACCTGGAACTTGCCAGGGAGATTGTGCGCCGCTTTAACTACCGCTTTGGTGACACGTTCCCTGAGCCCCAGGCCAAGTTGACGGAGGCCCCCCTGATCCTGGGGTTGGAAGGCCAGCAGAAGATGAGCAAGTCCCTGGACAACCACATAGACCTTGCCTCCACGCCCGAAGAAACCACCCAGAGGGTACTCACGGCATTCACCGACCCCCAGCGGCAGCGGCGCAGCGACCCCGGCCGTCCCGAGGTGTGCAACGTTTATTCCCTGCACAAGATTTTCAGCCCCTCCCAGGAATTGGGCCAGGTCTATGACGAATGCACCGGCGCCCAGCGGGGTTGTGTAGACTGCAAACGGCACTTGGCCGGCAGCATCAACGCCTTCCTTGAACCCTTGCGAGAGCGACGCCGGGAACTGGAAGAGAAACCGGATTACGTGAAGGAAGTGCTGTCAGAAGGGGGCAAGAAGGCCCGCGCCATTGCCCGCGAAACAATGGGCGAAGTTTACGAGAAGATGGGGCTGGGCCAAATGGTATAGCATTGCCCAGGCGGAATAACGGGGCCGCGGCCCGCCTGGACGATTTTTTCGACTCTTGACCCTGAGGATTATTGATGGACCAGCAAGACAACGAGACAATCCCGCTTTCTCAAAGCGGCAGTTCCGCTCTCGAAGTTTCCATAGATGCGGCCCGGCGGGCCGGTGAGATCATCAAGGAACGTTTCCTTACTGACAAAGAAGTGCGCTTCAAGGGGCGAGCCGACATCGTTACCGACGTAGACCTGGCGGCGGAGCGGGTAATCCTGGACCTGGTCCAGTCCGAGTTTCCCCAGTTCAGCGTTCTCTCCGAGGAATCCAGCCCCATTGAAACGGGTTCTCCCTACACGTGGGTTATCGACCCAATAGACGGCACTCGCAATTTTGCCGAAGGAATCCCCCATTTTTGCGTGGTCGTAGCCCTCGCCAGGGGCAACGATGTGGTGATGGGCGTTACCTACGATCCTATCAAGGAGGAGACCTTCACCGCCCAGCAGGGAGGGGGAGCATGGCTGAACGGAGAACGCATGTCAGTATCGGAACGGCAGGAAATACCGCAGTGCGTGCTGGGGTTTGACCTGGGTTACTACGACGACAAGGCCGCAACCGCTTTGGACATGATCCGGTCCCTTTGGCCGGGGTTCCAGACCATGCGCCTGTTGGGTTCTTCGGCCCTGGGAATGGCCTATGCCGCCGCTGGCCGACTGGATCTGTACTTCCACCATTCTCTGTCCCCGTGGGACAGCGCCTCGGGACTGCTACTGGCCCGTGAAGCCGGAGGCAATGTGGTGGATCGCCAGGGCCAGAATGCCGACCTGTTCACTCCCAGCGTTATTGTTTCCAGCCAGCACCTTATAGACTGCTTCCTGGAAGTTACCGAAGGGCTCGAATGGCGTAACGGCTAGAGAAGGGTTAGGGTCAACCGAGCGAATTGCCGCACTGAGTCAAGTCAAGTCGATTCCCTGACTACCGCTACCTACTGGCATACCACGATTCCTGTTTCAACGAGGGTTTCGACTTCGGCAGCCGTGTATCCGGCTGCCTTCAAGATTTCCTCGCTATGCTCGCCCAGGGCCGGCGCCCGGCGCCTGATCCCACCCGGGGTTTCCGACAATTTAACGGGAACTCCGATGTGGCGAAGAACTCCGAGATTTTCGTCCTCCAGGTCCACGACCATATTCCTGGCATTCACCTGCGGGTCATCGTAGACTTGCTGCATATCGTATATCGGCCCGGCCACCACGCCAGCCTGGTCCAGCAGTTCCAGCCAGTAAGCCGTGGGCTGTGTGGACAGGGTAGTTTCCAGCAGGTCGGCCAGTTCCTCCTCCCTGGCTTTCCGGTCGCCAGGCAGCCTGAACCTTTCATCATCGATGAGGGCTTCCAGGGCGGTGGCGCGGCAGAACTGCTCCCAGGTAGACTGGGTGGCGGCCCCAATGTTGATGTAACCGTCGCTGGTGCGCAGGGCCTGGTAGGGCGCCGACACTCGGTGAGCCGAGCCCAGGGGGCCGGGTACCTCCCCCTCGGAAAAGTAGAGTGCAGACTCCCAGACGGTGTAGAAGATGCCGGCATCCAACAGGGATGCGTCAACCATCTGGCCGCGACCGGTCTTCAGGGCATGAATGTATGCGCACATAACACCAAATGCGGCCTGGGTGCCGGCGGAAATGTCGGTAATGGGGACTCCCACTTTGGCGGGAGGACTGTCGGGAAATCCTGTTATGCTCATCAGGCCGCTCATGCCCTGGGCCACCAGGTCGAACCCGCCCCGGTCACGGTAAGGACCGGTTGCGCCGAAGCCTGATATGGAACAATAGACCAGGGACGGCCGCAGGGCAGCCAGGTCGGCATAGCCGAGGCCAAGCCGGTCCATCACACCCGGCCGAAAGTTCTCCACCACAACGTCGGCAGACTCCAGCAACCGCCGGAAAATCTTCCGACCCTCGTCTTCCCGCAGGTTCAACCCGAGGCTTCGCTTGTTCCGGTTAAGCGCCAGAAACCCGGAAGCCCATCCACCGGTAAAGGGCGGCCCCATGCGGCGAGTATCGTCGCCGCCGTTGGGCTTTTCAATCTTGATTACGTCGGCGCCCATATCAGCAAGCAGCATGGTGCAAACGGGGCCCGCCATAATCTGGGTCAGGTCCAGAACAACCATTCCTTCCAGGGGCAATTTGCGTTCAGTCATTTGTGGTTCTCCGGAAAAATCCAGCGTAGAAGCGTGAGAGCAGCTATAGCTTTCCCACTCTTAAGAGCGCAGTATAACCCACCCGGGATATTTGCCAGTTTCGGACTTCCCGCCCTAGACTAACCGGGATAATCGCAAGCTGTTTTCCCCGGCTTATGTCAAGTGTATTTCAAGGAAGTGTCTGGAGGTTGGATGGAAGACTCGAGAAAGCCATTGAATTCAACGCGTGTCAAACAGGATGCTGATTTCATATTTCATGAATTTACCCGCAGCATTTGCCCCCAATGCAAGCAAGTTATAGACGCCCAAGTGATAATCAGGGAAAACAAGGTCTATATGAGAAAGAGGTGCCCCGACCACGGCTGGTTCGAAGGAATCGTCAGTTCGGACGCCAAGATGTACGTTGATTCCATCGGCTACAACAAGCCCGGAACCATTCCCCTGGACTTCAACACCCAAGTGGATCGGGGGTGCCCGCTGGACTGTGGTCTTTGCCCCGAGCACAAGCAGCACGTCTGCCTTGCATTAATAGAAGTAAACACCGGATGCAACCTCGATTGCCCCATCTGCTTTGCCGACGCGGGAGTCGGGTACAGCCTCACGCTGGAGCAGGTGGAGGGCATGCTGGACCGCTACGTGGAGACTGAGGGCAACCCTGAAGTTGTCCAGTTCAGCGGTGGAGAACCCACCATCCACCCCGAGCTTCCCGCAATGATCCAGGCAGCCATAGACCGGGGAATAGGCCAGGTCATGGTCAACACCAACGGGATACGCCTGGCTCGGGACGACCGGTTCCTGGACCTGATGGCTCGCCTGAATCCGGTCATCTACTTCCAGTTCGACGGACTGCGACGGGAGACCTACCAGACGATCCGTGGCGAGGATCTGCTGGATACCAAGCTCCTGGCGCTGGAACGTATGGCCGGCGCAGGACTGGACGCCGTGCTGGTGGCAGCCATTGAATACGACGTGAATCTGGACGAAGTCGGCGCGATCCTCGAGTTCGGCCTGAAACACCCGGCGGTGCGGGGAGTAGTGCTGCAGCCAGTCACCCACGTGGGACGGCACATTCCCTTCGACCCAATGCACCGGGTAACTATTCCTGACGTCATCCACGGAATCGTCGAGCAGACCAGCGGCCGTTTTGTCCTGGAAGACTTCGTGCCGGTACCCTGCTGTTTCCCCACCTGCCAGGTAAACTCCTACGTTTACGTGGATGAGGAACAGGTGACTCCCCTGCCCCGACTGCTGAAAATAGAGGACTACCTGGACTACATTACCAACGTCGCCCTGCCCAAAGTGCCGGACGCGGCGCAAATACGGGAAGCACTGGAAGGCCTGTGGTCCGCGTCGGCAGTACCCGGGTCTGACAAGACAGCCGGCCAGTTCCAGTGCGCCTGCGGGCCGGGATTGGACCTGCCATTCGGAATTGACCACCTGAATAAGCACATTTTCCAGATTGCCATCAAAGACTTCCTGGACGCCTACACCTTCAACGTGAAGCAGGTTATGAAGTGCTGCGTCGCCGTCCTGGTTCCCGACGGCCGGGCCATTCCCTTCTGCGCCTATAATTCGGTGGGATACCGGGAACAGGTAAGGGAGGAACTGACCAGGCAACAAAGGCAGGCCCATCTTGAATGACAATACGGAGATGCAAGCCAAAGCCTGCTGCGCCGACCTTTACCAGTCCGACATGGCGCGAATGCTGCTGGGCGATTCTCTCCACCCCGGAGGATTGCGGCTGACCAACCGATTGGGAAGGTTAATGGGGTTGAGGCAGGGGGGCTGGGTGGCCGACCTGGCTTGCGGCCAGGGAACCAGCGCGGCGGCCATAGCACGGTCGTTCCGTTGCAAAGTTGTTGGGATTGAGTATGGAAGGGAGGCGGTGGAGGCTGCCAGGCAAAGGGTCCTTGACGCGGCTATACCTTCCGATTCCTGGTTCATCCAGGCTGACGCCGAAGCGCCTCCCCTGAAACCCGAAAGTTTCGACGCTGTGTTAGCTGAATGTTCCCTGAGTACGTTCCTATCCAAGGAAGTCGCCGTCGCCCAGGCAGCCAGGCTCCTCAAGCCAGGGGGCAGGCTGGGCATCAGCGACGTGATGATCGAGCCTGGCTACCTGCCTGAAGAACTGGACAACTCCCTGGGCCAGATGCTCTGCGTCACCGGAGCCCTGGGGGTGGAGGGTTACGCCCAACTGTTTTCAGGGGCAGGGCTGGAAAAAATATACCGGGAAGACGCCTCGGAGTACGTGGCGGAGTTGCTGGTCAGAATAAAGGCGGGACTGGCTACACTCTCCCTGTTTGCAGGTAGGCTTGATGGTTCGGAGCAAGGCACAATATACGGCGAACTTTCGCCAACAACCGATTGGATTGGGCTGGTAGAAAAACTCGAACAACTGGTCAGCGCCGGCCATCTGGGCTATTGGTTATACATTGGCGAGAAGCCTGGTCAATTTGGATGAACTCCAGCCGTATCCGCGCTTGAAACAAGCCAGATGCCACAAAATACGTCGGCATTGTTGCGAAGTCTTCGACGAAGCTCTCCTGGCGGAGTCAATGAGCTGCGCTTTGCTGACAGGTAGCGCCGCCACTAACTCAGGATAAACTGGCACGGAGTCTCGTGTTGCCAATGCGGCGCCGTCTAATCGGCGTTCGTTGCCCTGTTTTTGACAGTGGCAACGTGCTATATTAGCGGTTAGCCCTTGCGGCATAAGTCACAGGTTGGGGGCAAGCAGGAAAGGTGATGGGGGTTCGGTGTCGACAGAAATTGCTCTAATTCAAAGCTTGCTGGCTTCCATAGTGGTGGGCTATCTCCTGGGATCCATCCCGCTGGCTCATCTGGCAGCCAGGCGCCGGGGCATAGATATATTTAACACCGGCAGCACTCGGGCCGGCACCGCCAACGTATTCTGGAATATCAGCAGAAAGAACGGGATACTGGTTTTCGCGGGCGACGCTTTCAAGGGGTTCCTGGCAGTAAAGATAGCCAGCCTTCTGGGGGTTCCGGAAAATGCGTTAATCATCGCCGGCGGAGCCGCGGTAGCCGGGCACTGGAAGTCGATTTTTACCAGGTTTCGGGGCGGCGATGGGATGGTGACTCTCGCGGGTGTAACCCTGGCCCTGACGCCGGTCCTGTTCGTGTTGGGCATAGCCGTTGGGGTGGCTACGGTGTACGTTTCCCGCCGTTCGCCTTTCAGGTCATCCCTGGGAATTACGGCCTGTTTCGGGTTGCTGCTGATTGTCAGCCAGACCCTCCCTTATTTTTACGGCCAACGACTATTCGTGCTGGAGCTTTCGGTGCTGGCGCTGCTGGTAATCTTCCACAACGTATTGATTCACCGGCTACGGGCGCCTGCCCTGGCGGAACGAATAGAGGATCCGGACGAAGACACGGATTTGGATGACTTTACGGACGCTGGCCTGGAACCTGAGCTCCCGGAAAAGACTTAACGCACAGGGGCGCCCTTCTTCCCAGAAATACCAAAGCCGGACGTGAGAGATGCACGTCCGGCTTATTTCTTTTGCCTTTTTGACACTTTCCGGCCCCTGATCGCAGAAGATTGTCCGGCGAATATGGGACACCTGGTGAACGCCGGCCCGGCAGGTCGTGGCTACTGTCGGTGGCAGAAATTATCCTTCAGGTCCATCAGCTTCATCACCCAGCCCAAATTCTCGTCCTCCGGGGCTTCCTCGGCAAAGTGGGATTCCAGGCGCACCGCTTCATCCAGATGCTCCAGGCAAAGCTCAATCTCGCCCTGTCGCGCGTAATACCGGGCAGCGTTGTACCAGGCCACAGCAAAGGTCCGGTCCGCAGAAATTGCGGCGCGATAGTCTGCCAGAGCATCCTGCTCTTTACCCATAGCCTCGTAGGCGGCGCCACGATTGTTCAATGCTGCCTGGAAATCGGGAAGCAGGATCACCGCGGCGCTATAGTCCGACAGGGCGTGTCCATACTCCCCCAGGGCGTCGTAGGCCAGGCCCCGGTTGTTGAAGGCCTCGGCATCCTCCGGGCGGATGGTTACCACTTCGGTGTAGTCTGCAATAGCCTCTTCAATCTGCCCCAGGTAGTAGTACGTTCGGGCGCGATTGAAATATGCGTCGGCGCTCTCGGGATTGCATTCAATTGCTGAGGAGTAGTCCTCTATGGCCTGGTCGTGCCGTTCCAGTTCGTCCAGGGAAGCGCCGCGGTTAAGGTATGCGTTGGAGAGTGCCGGCCGCAGTTCTATGACCCGGTCAAAGGCGGATACGGCGTCCTGGTGGCGCCCGATCCTGGCAAGCACCACGCCCTGGTTGAAGTGGGCTTGCAGATATTCGGGCGCCAGGGCGATGGCAGTCTCATAGTCTGCCAGAGCAGCCTCGGCCCGATCCATATCGTCCAGTGCATTGCCCCGCTGGTAATAGGCCTCCGGCATGTCGGGCTGCCTTTCCAGGACGCGGGACAGTTCGCCTACCGCCAGGTCGGGTTTTTTCAGCCGGAGCAGGGAAATACCAAGGTTGAACCTGGCGATCAGGTCCTCCGGTTCGTGACCAAGAATACCTGCGTACACTTTCGCGGCATCGGCGTAACGGCCAACGGCGAAGCAGCCATTTCCATAGACCAGGTCAACCGATACCTCGATACCATCGGGCGACGCCGAGGCCAGTCCGTCCAGGGCGCTTTCCATCTCCCTGGCAGCCGCGCCCCGCAGTCGGCCGCCCCTGGGTATGGGAGTCAAATATGCCACGCCAATGGCGTGATCCTGCAATAGTACAATTAGCTTGTCGCGAAGGGCTTCTGCCTCTTCCATTACACGCACCCACGCTTACAGGTCTGATTTCCTGCCGATTCATTTGGGATGAAAAAGCATATCACGAATTGACGCAACTCGGCATAGCGGAAATTGACCAGGGTAACTTCACAATTGCCGGTTTCTCCCTGCCGGCACACGGTAAATGCGCATTGTCAAACCGACCGGCCGGGCCTTCGTTGAATATTGAAGCGGGTAAACGTAGAATACAGGATAAGACCAGCAAAAATCCTCATCTTAGTTCCCTCAGGCTGGCAGGCGCTGGCCAAACTTATCGTTCCAAGGAGTTGCCCTGTGACCACCGAAAGCTCCCCGGAAATCGTCATCTATACTCACCCGGACTGTTCATTCTCCGCAGCGGCCAAGATGGAGTACCGCCGAAGCAAGACGGCATACACGGAGATTGACCTGGCCAAGCAGCCCGATCAGATTCCCGCGCTGTTGGAACTGACCAACGGCGAACGTATTACGCCGGTAATCGTTCAGGACGGCGCCATCATCATCGGATACAAGGGCGGCTATTGAGACTTCTAGCGGGAAAGCCGTAGGCCTTCCACCAATATCCCACAATCGCTGCCTCTCAGAGCGGGTTTCAAACAACACGAAAATCCAACCGCACAGTCAACCTGGGTCATCCAAACAAGGGGTGACCCGGTCCAGGTTGTTGCCAGACAGACCTGCCATCTCAAGCTCGTTCTTTTTTTACTGACACTTGCTACTTGTTGGGCTTCCGGGCCCCGTGCTAGGATTCCCATAACTTGTTAAGGGGATGGGAAGGATATGACCGCAGATTCCAAGAAAGACAAACTGGCCGCGCTGGAGATAGCCTTGGGTCGGATCGAAAAGGATCACGGCCGGGGGGCCGTCATGCGCCTGGGCCAGGAAGCAGCCCAGCGTCTGAGTACCGAGGTAATTCCCACCGGGTCACTGGCGCTGGATATAGCCCTGGGCGCCGGCGGCATCCCCCGGGGACGGGTTACCGAGATTTACGGCAGCGAGTCGGCCGGTAAGTCCACACTGGCTATACACATAATGGCAGAGACCCAAAAACTGGGGGGAATTGCCGCTTACGTGGACGCCGAGCACGCGCTGGACCCAGCCTACGCTTCCAATTGCGGGTTGAGCCTGGAGGACTTGTTGATTTCCCAGCCCGACAGCGGGGAACAGGCCCTGGACATCACTGAGCAACTGGTACGCAGCGGCGCCGTGGACACTATTGTCGTGGACAGCGTCGCCGCGCTCGTGCCCCAGGCCGAAATCGAAGGCGACATAGGGGACACCCACGTTGGCCTGCAGGCCCGCCTTATGTCACAGGCTCTCCGTAAGCTAACGTCCACTATCCATCATTCACGTACTGCCGTGATCTTCATCAACCAGCTTCGGGAGAAGGTCGGCATTACTTACGGCAGCCCGGAAGTTACGCCCGGGGGAAGGGCCCTGAAGTTCTACAGTTCGGTGAGAATAGACCTGCGCCGAACAGAGTCCATAAAGCAGGGTTCTGACATCATCGGCAGCCGGGTCCGTGCCCGCGTAGTGAAAAACAAGATCGCAGCCCCCTTCCGGGTTACCGAATTTGACATTATGTTCAACAGGGGTATCAGCAAGATGGGCGACCTGCTGGAACTGGGAGTCACTGAAGGTATTTTGAAGAAGGCCGGCGCCTTCTACTCTTACGGCGACACCCGGCTGGGTCAGGGCAGGGAAAACTCCAAGGACTTCCTGCTGCAACACCCGGAAATAGCCGAATCCATCGAAACCAGAGTTCGGACCAAACTTTCTCCCCAGGGCGCCGACGCAGAACCGGCCAATCCTCCCGGGGAAGCCGACGTAGATGCCATACTGGCCACACTGACAGAACCCGAAGAAGAGGGATAATCCAGTTCCGAAGTCCATTTAAGGCGCATTATGCCGTCCCATAGGCCGAGGAATGAAGTCGACGACGCGGCAGAAGGACAATCTTTCTCAGATTGCCTGACTGTCGCGTTGCGTTTTCTCAGCTACAGGCCACGCACCGTAAAGGAAGTAGAGCGCCGTCTGGAAGGTCGCTTCGCCGCCCCGATGGTTGACAAGACAATCGACTACCTGAGGGAGCTAAAGTACCTGGACGACGCCTCTTTCTGCGCACAGTGGATCGGAAGCCGCGAACGGCGCCGGCCCAGGGGCAGTCGTGCTTTGCAGCAGGAACTGAGGCGATTGGGAGTGGAGCAGCATCTGATAGAGGAAGCCCTTGAAGGTATGGATGAAACGGCCAGCGCCTGCAACGCAGGCCGAAGGCAGGCAAGTAAGCTGTCCGCACAGGGGAGCAATCCTCAACAATTCCGCCAGAAGCTGATCCCCTTCCTCCAGCGGCGGGGCTTCAGCTACGGCACAACGAGGGAAGCCATCGATTTGTTGTGGTCCGAGCTTCAGGAAGATTAAGGTCGAAGCCTCTGCCAGGCCAGGAACGCCCCCACCCCAAGAAACAGAACGTCCATCAAGCCAAACCCAAAGGGGCTGAACAGCCTGCTGACCAGGTATGCCAGAACTACAACGGCACAGGCAGTATAGGCAAGCAGCGCGCTGCGCTTACGGTTGACGGTGCGGCTCACCAGGTCGCCGGTGACATAGCCAAAAGCTATGGCCATTAACCCCGATACCGGGCCATAGGCGCCAAAAACGAGCAGCACATTGTCCAGCACGACCCAAGCGGGAGTTCCCACGACCATCAGCAGAATGGCCACCGCGATTCCCAAGGTGTAGTTGGCCGGCCGGACATCATAGGTAGGCATGGGTTGAGCTTTGCCGCATTCCCGGCAACGAATCCCAACCGGCGCCTGGACCAGGCACTGGGCGCAAATGTACTTGCCGCACCTGCCGCACGACAGACCAGTCTCCACCTCCGAATGCCAGAAGCAAACGTTGGGATTTCGGCTGTCGTTTCGTGTCTGTTCCGATGGCGCTTGTGCCAATTGGATGCCTCCCTGTTCTATGCCAGGCTAATCGGGGACACGGCCCACCCACTTCTCCCGGTCGTCTACGTCCCGATCTCTAAAAAGCCGGTTGAAAAGCACCTTGCTCCTCGGAACGTCCTGTGACAACTGCAGGGAATTCCCGACCAGGCGCTTCAAGACTACCAGGCAGAAAATGGCTACGCACATCAGGCTGATAACAAGGGACTCGCTTTGTCCCGAGGGAGCAAGAACACCGTCCCGCGCCAGTGACCACAGCCCTTGCCAGTCCACTGTCAGGATGCTGCCAGGCGCCAGGGACAGGAGAGGCAATAGTGCAACTGCGATCAATGCCCACACCGCTGAACTGCGGCTGATTCGCCAACCCACCAGGTAAACCGTCATTGTTACCAGGAACAATACCGGCAACAGTGCGAGGGTTATCCCGCATATCACCATCAGTCCCCGCCCACCCTGAAACCGGAGAAAAACGGACCAGTTATTGCCTACCAGGGCCAGGAGCGGCACGATCAAGAACAACAAGGAAGCCCGGGGGCCTGCAGGGAAATCGTCTGCGAGAATCAGATATGCCAATAGTGACGGCGACAGGCCCTTAAGCAGGAACTCAATCGCCGCAAGGGGAACTACCCAACCCTTCCCAAGCTGCCTGACTACATTGGAGCCGCCGACATTACCGCTGCCGTATTGCCTTATGTCAATTCCCTTGACCAGCCTGGCAATCAGGTAAGGCGTAGGCACGGCCCCGGCCAGGTAGGCGTAGAGGTAGAGGCCTAACAGCTCCATACCCATGCTACGATTGGGCTACTTTAGCGGTTCTTCGCCAGGTCTCGTGAGATGCCCGCCAATCGCTCGACCGAGTCCATGGGCGGACCCAGAAGCCCGGGTTCCTGTTCACCCGTATTCCCCAAGCCGTGGTAATCACTGCCACCACAGGGTATCAATCCGTGCCGATTGGCCACTTCCAGCAGGCGCTGGATGGTTTCCTCGGTATACATGGAATAGTGGACTTCCATACCCACCAGTCCAGCTTCCTTCAACTGAGCCACCTTTGTATCCAGGTCCTCCAAATTTGCCGGGTGAGCGAGGACAGCACTGCCTCCCACCCTGGCCAGCATTTGGACACCTTCTTCCGGCGTCATCTTTTCCCGCTCGGCATAGGCGAGGCCATTGCGGCCCAGGTATTCGTAAAAGGCCTCCTTGGGCTCCTTGAAGTATCCGGCTTCCACCATGGCCAGGGCGATATGGGGGCGGCCTACGGAACCGTCGCCGGCGATCTCCTGCACCCTCTCCCAGTCAACTGGCTTGCCCAAGGCTGCCAGCTTCTCCACCATCATCCTGCCTCGCTCCAGGCGTCCCTCCCGGAAGTTGCGCAGAATTCCCTGGAACTCCTCATCCTCGTACTGAAGGAAGTAACCGAGCATGTGTATTTCATCCCCCGGTATATCGGTGCTCAATTCAATGGCCGGGATGATTTCCAGGTTGGAGTGCCCGGCGGCCGCCCGCCCAGCCTCGGCGATACCGTCGGTTGTATCGTGGTCAGAGATAGCAGCAACGGTAACTCCCTTGCTGGCGATCAGATCAACCAGTTGAGTGGGGGTCAGGCGTCCGTCCGAGGCCAGGGTATGCAGATGCAGATCTACTAGTCCATCCATACTATTCCACCATGCGGTCTATTCTCTGAATTGAGACGGCCTTTCCGTTTTGGTCATCTATTTCCACAAGGGCAGAGTTCATAATCACCGGCCCCCTGGCAACGGGAAGCCGCTGCGGCAGTCCGGTAAGGAACCGGTCCAGAACGGCGTTGGTATCGCTGCCTATGACCGAATTCACCGGCCCCGTCATTCCCACATCAGTGAGGAAGGCTGTACCCTTGGGCAGCACCCTGGCATCAACAGTGCCCACGTGGGTATGGGTTCCTAGAACCGCGCTAACCTTGCCATCCAGGTACCAGCCCATTCCCTGCTTCTCCGATGTAGCCTCGGCGTGGAAGTCCACGATTATAGCACGAGGGGCGTGTTCCGTCTCAGCTTCTTCCAGGATTGCGCTGGCGGTCCGGAATGGACAGTCCAGCGTTGGCATAAATACCCGTCCCATGAGATTAATGACCATAACGCCATCCTGGACCAGGTAACCTCGGCCCGGCGCGTCAGGATAGTTGGCGGGGCGTATCAGGGGAAGCCCCTCATCCATGTGCGGAATGATTTCCTTTTGGTCCCAGATGTGGTTGCCGGATGTCAGGATATCTACTCCGCAGTCCAGCAGTTCTCCGGCCGTTTCAGGGGTTATGCCAAACCCGCCGGCAACGTTTTCACCATTGGCAATCACCATGTCGACAGCCAGTTCCCGGCGCAGATCCGGCAAGATCCGCCCGATGGCGTGCCGACCAGGCTGGCCGATGATGTCCCCTATCATTAAGATTCGCAACTTGGCCTTCCTTATACCGAATTGGGACACTACAGGCTGACCCAGCCATTTTCCGGGCAATAAAAGTATGTAACCGGCGGGCTCTTGACGAACCCCGCAGGCATCGTCGAACCGGGCCAAAAAATTAGGCCCAAGGGCCGACTGTTCCGGCTCCTGGGCCTGATTTCTAGCTATCGAATACCGGGTTGACCGGTCTGCAGATCACCTTACCGGCCCTAATATTTCGCAAGAAGAAATTAGCGGGCAATTTCCACATTCCTGGTTTCCCGAATCACGGTCACCTTTATCTGGCCCGGGAATACCAGGTCCTCTTCCACCTTGCGGGCAATGTCCCGTGCCAGGGCGGCGGACCCTATGTCGTCAATGTCGGTGGGTTTTACCATTACCCGAACTTCGCGACCTGCCTGAATGGCAAAGGCCCTTTCAACGCCGCCAAACCCAATGGCGGTATCTTCCAAGTCCCGCAGGCGCTTGACGTATTGGTCCAGGGACTCCTTTCGCGCCCCGGGCCTGGCAGCGCTGATGGCGTCCGCGCTGGCAACGACGAAGGACTCGATAGTCGAATGCTCATCGTCGTGGTGCTCCAGAATGGACAGGTAGGAGTTATGGTTTATCCCAAACTTCTTGGCCAGATCGGCGCCAATTTCGGCATGGGGTCCCGCAATTTCATGGGTCAAAGCCTTGCCCACGTCATGGAGCAGACCGCCGATCTTCGCCACCTGGATGTTGGCGCCTATTTCGGCCGCCAGCATACCTGACAAGAGACAGACCTCAATGGAATGTTTCAGTACGTTCTCCCCGTAGCTGTAGCGGTACTTCAACTGCCCCAGCAAACGGATCAATTCGGGATCTATCCCGCTGAGTCCGACATCAAAAGTGGACTGCTCACCCGCCTTCCAGATGGTCTGCTCAATATCCACCTGAGCGCGGTTTACCATGTCTTCAATACGAGCCGGCTGGATGCGACCATCGCTCACCAGCCTCTCCAGGGCCAGCCGCGCCACTTCACGGCGTACCGGGTCAAAACAGGATAAAGTTACAATTTCCGGGGTGTCATCAATAACGATATCAACCCCGGTGAGGGATTCCAGTGCTCGAATATTCCGTCCTTCACGGCCGATGAGACGTCCCTTCATCTCATCGTTGGGCAGGGATACGATAGAAGTCGTGGTTTCGGAGACGACATCCGTAGCCAGACGATTAATGGCGAGGGTTATAATTCGGCGGGCATTTTCCTCTGCGGTGGCTTTGTATTCTCGTTCGAGATCGTAAGTGCGGCGCGCCAGTTCGTGCCTGGCCTTCTCTTCGCCTTCCTTCACCACCAATTCCCTGGCCTCTTCCACCGACAAGCCGGCAGATTCTTCCAGGACCTTAACTTGCTGATCCTTCAGACCCTTCACTTCTTCCAGGGTCTTGTCAACTTCAGATTCCTTCGTGGTAAGGGTTACGCGCTGCTCTTCGAGGGCTTCGCCTTTTTTCTCCAGTTGTTCTTCCCGCTGGAGATACCGACGTTCCAGCCGAGTTAGTTCCTGACGCTGTTCCTTGATCTCCTGCTCCCCTTCGGACCTCAGCTTCAGAACTTCTTCCTGGGTCTCAAGGAGGATCCTCCGTTTCTCTTCCTCCGCCTGAGCTACGACTGTTCCGGCCTCTTCCCTGGCATTTTCTACCCGCTTGCCGTCAACCCTGGAACGAAAGACCAGCCAGCAGGCGGCCCCCGTTCCGATTATCCCTGCTACCGCCAGGACGGTAAGGAAAATGGTCAGTTCCATGGTTTACTCTTCCTTTCCGTCTGGATATGCGCTTTGAGGGAATACATCCCTTAACTTAATATCGTACTAATTGAACCTGTCTATGTCAAGAAATTGTCAATGTCTCAGCTACAAAACGGGTTGGTTCAGTGGACCTTTCGGTTACACTTTCTTTGGGTAATCCAGACGGAAAACAATGCAAAATTCTTAGCTCAAGGCGAGGCCCAGGGTGACCAGCCCCGCCAGAATCAAGGCGGCCGCCCAAAGCAGGTCCACGTTAAGCCAACCACGTCGGAGAAAAGCCAGACCCAGTTTCTGGTAAACCACAATCGCGATGATCAGCATAACGGCCAGCATTGCGACGGTATGTGTTGCCAGGCCAATTCCCCAGGCCGCCGCGGTGTCAGTCAAGTCCAGTAGCCCGGCGTGATGGTCCAGGTCGAGAGCTGCGCCGGCCCCCTCCTCTTCCAGGTTCAGGATAATTGGGGCCAGCATCAAGCCCGCGCCGTGGGAGGTGGCCATCAGGAAGGACCAGACCACCAGATCCCGGCCGCTGACGTTCATACCAACCCATCGAAAGTGCCGGTAGTAGAGCACCAGCTTGTAGATGCCAAATCCCACAAGGAAAACGGCGGATGCGATCCGCACCCACAGGAGGGGTATAAAGTAGCCGGCCACAGCCAGCGCGACCGCTACCACCGCCAGAGAGGCGATGTGTCCTGCCGCGATATAGAGGGTGGCGCTGACCACGGACAGGATTGCCTGGCGCTGCAGTCCGAGGCTCACGGCAAACAGCCATCCCATGGCCGGGTTGATGCCGTGGAAAGCGCCAAGGGCCGCCAATCCAATCAGCGGCCCTAGGGAAACCAGCGCGGCGGGTTCGGCATGAACCGGAAGAGCGCCAAGCATCAGCGCGTCATATTAGGGGTAGCAGAAGGAATCGGAAGAGGCATCTCCCCCCTCCAGACGGACCTGGTGGGCCCGGCCTTCCCCGAAGTCAACGAAGAAGTCTTCGTCCAAGGAAATACCACCTTCAGGGTTGACGTTGACCTTGGTCATCCAGCCGGTAATGTTATCGTAGAAAGTGTCGTCCCACGAGCTATAGAGGGAGTTGGTGGGGTATACTCGCCGGCCATCACGGCTGATTTCTATCATCTGGGGGCCACCCACCAGGGGGCCAGACCTGGGGTGCGCAGCCTTCTTGACAATGCCGCCCAACTCGACGGTGCCGGTATGTTTGGCATTGAAGGGGTCTGAAACGTCGTATTGACGAAGTTCGCCAGTGCCCCAGCACGAAACATAGAGGAACTTGTCGTCCAGGGAAAGGTCAATGTCCGTTATCAGCGGCGGAACTGCGCCAAGACCCTTCAGGGCCTCGGGCAGCAGATCGGGATCTGCCGGTTGGGCAGGAATTTCGATAACCTTGGTTACGGCCCACTTGCCGTTGTCCTGATACCAGGTCCATACGGAACCGGAGAGGTCCTGATTGTTGACGACCACGCCCACAAACCCGTAGGCCTTTGTGGGATTGTGGGATGGCCGCAACTCCAGCACCATCTGGTTTTCGACGCCCAGGTCTACTTCCTGGAGATGGCGGCGACGGCGCAGGTCCCAGAAATGGACCTTGTGCCCATAATTGCCGGCAACGATGTCGGCGAGCGAAGGGCCGCTTTCAAAAAGCTCTGGGGTACACCATTCGCTGGTCATCGCTACATCCAGGCCAATATGCCACCAGAAGTCGTAGGCGAGAGTTTGAGTGCCTCGGTCCAGTTCCCAAGCGCCCAGGGGCTCAAAGGTATTGTGGTCTATCCTGAGAATGCCACCAGGGGAAACGCCGTCGGCCGAACCGATGCCGTTCAAGTAAATGGCGTCGGGGCCACAGTGTACCGTGTGCAACCGGGTGTAACCGGTGCGGTTGGCAATAACGTCTGCCTCAACGGTCTTAACAATCTGGGGATTGTAGGGGTCGGGCTTGGTGTCGATAACGTAGATGCGTGAAGTTCTCAACGTAGGCACAATCAAATAGCGCCGTTCCAGGTGGGGATGGGGCGCATAGGGACAGAGGCTGGCGCTGCAGGCGTTCCAGCCGAAATGGTGCAACTCGTCTCCCACGTTGGGCATATCCAGGGAGTTCACGATCGTGCTATAAGTGGGGGAACTGGGGTCCAAATCAACGACGGACATAGCGTCCGGTTTGCCGTTTGTGTTCAGCACTGCGACGTACCCTAACCGCTCTGCGGGCGCCTGCCCCGCCAGGCGAGCAGAAGGATAAAAAGTTGGGTCCGGTGTCATCAACGCCATAGTCGTCCTCTCTAAATTTCGGGTGTTGCCCGAGTTTGACGGGTATCGCTTGTCCAGGCAGTCTCTATTGTGTGCAAACCCCTGTTGCCGGATTTCTACAGTATATAAGGTTATTACTGGAAGTCTATAAAGACGTCACTTCCAGGAACCAACTGCTCAACGCACGGTCAAAGATTTTATAGGCTAATACCTCGTATAGCAAGGGTTATGCCGGTTGCTTGACGGTTTTTCAGTGTAAGCAAGTGAAGAATCGGCCAGCGGAAACCCGGACATATACGAAGGTGCTTTCTACTCTCGGAAACGGGTTTAGTGCAATAGTGCCAGGATACGTCCCTTGGGACGGGTGACTCTGATTGAGGGATATTTCCATACTGGTCTATAATGTACCGGTACACAAGGATAAGAACCAATTCTGGCAGGCTGTTGGCGCCTGCCCCAGGTTCAGGGTGACGAGGAATGGCTCAGACTGACTATTACGAGGTCCTCGGGGTTAAGCGACAGGATTCCGAGGAAGAGATACGCCGGGCCTTTCGCAAGAAGGCTATGGAGTACCATCCCGACCGCAATAAGGAACCCGACGCCGAGGAAAAGTTCAAGGAGATAAACGAGGCCTACCAGGTCCTCAGCGACTCGACCAAGCGGGCGCAATATGACCGGTTCGGCCACGCCGGCGTCAACGGGGGAAGCTACGACAGGCCTTTCGACGGCTTCGACGTTTTTGGCGGATTTGGCGATATTTTCGATTCCTTCTTTGGTGATGCCGGCGGTCGTCGCAGCCGCGCCCCCCAAAGAGGCAGTGACCTTCAACAGCGGGTTTCGCTGGCCTTCGAAGATGCCGCCTTTGGTATTGAACGGGAAATCGACGTATCTCGTGTCGAGATTTGCCATGAGTGCTCCGGCGCAGGCAACGAACCCGGCACTCCCATTAATACCTGCGGCACCTGCGGCGGCAATGGCCAGGTTCGGCGTACCCAGCGTAGCGTATTTGGCCAGTTTGCCCAGGTAACAACCTGCCCAACTTGCCAGGGAAAAGGGACAACGATTGAGAATCCCTGCGGCCTTTGTCGGGGCGTGGGAATGGAGCGGCGCAACCGGAAAACTATGGTCAACATCCCGGCCGGTATACAGGATGGAATGCAGGTCCGTCTTACCGGCGAAGGGAACGTCGGCGCCAACGGCGGACCGCCGGGCAATCTTTACATCCTCGTGGAAGTGAAGCCTCACAAAGTTTTCGAGCGCGACCAGTTTGATTTGTTGTACACCCTTCCCATCAACATGGCTGAAGCGGCCCTGGGTGTGGAAAAAGACGTTCCCACTTTGGAAGGAGACTCCGCAACTCTCAAGATTCCGCAGGGAACCCAGCATGGCGCCGAGTTTCGAGTCCGTGGCCGAGGCATAAGCCACATCAACAACGGCCGCAAGGGCGACCTTCGTGTTTTCGTCGATGTGCAGGTGCCCGGCAAACTCAACGGCAAGCAGCGAAAACTCCTGGAGGAATTGGCCCTTTCGTTCGATCCCAACTACGGCAAGGACGTCGCAGAAGAATACTCAGAGCCCGTTGCTGGAGAGGGCGACGCAGGTTTGCAGTACGAGGAAGCCTCAGAGGAAGATGACGGTGACCTGCTCCGCGGTGGCGCTGGCAAGTCGGACAAGGACAAGGGGCTTTTCGACCGGATCAAGGATGCATTAAGCTGACAGTCCGGACTGTCCAGTGTGCCAATGAGGATATGTCCTCAGTCTGCGATAGCCGGTCTGACAGGGCACGAATAATCACTATAAATCGGACAGAAGACCCGGCTCGCCAGCCGCCGGGTTTTTTTGTGGAGCAAACAGGGTTATATGTGGCAGGAAGTCAGCTTAAGTGTGCCCTTCGAGTACGTTGAACCAATTTCGTACCTCTTTGACCGGTACGGGTATGGCCTCTCCATGGAGGACGACGGGCCGGACAAGATCAGGTTACGCACTTACCTGCCCAGCGACGCCCGACAGCGCTATTCCCACATTGAAGTGGGGGTCAAGCTGGCCAGCATCCTTGAACCACTGGGTGATTTGCAGGTAACTCCTCTGGATAACGACGCCGACTGGCAGAACGCGTGGAAGGAACACTTTACCCTTCTGCGGGTCGGGCAGCGGCTGGTTATCAAGCCCTCCTGGATCGACTATGAACCGGAGGAAGGCGATGTGATGGTGGAGCTTGATCCGGGCCTGGCATTCGGCACGGGCTACCACCCAACTACCTATACCTGCCTGGAAGTGCTGGAACAACTGATCAACCCGGGCACCGTAGTCCTGGACCTGGGTTGCGGGTCCGGTATTCTCACCATTGCAGCGATCAAGCTCGGGGCCCAGCGCGTGGTGGCTTTGGATATTGATCCGCAGGCCGTCAAGGCATCCCGGCAGAACTTTCGCCGCACCCGCATGGGTGACCTGGCGGACCTGGACCAGGGCAGCCTGCCCCACCGCCTGGCGCCACCGGGAACTTTTGACCTGGTTGTCGCCAATATCTCATCCCGGGGCGTTCGGGAACGCGCCCCTGATATACTGCCGTCGTTGAAGCCCGGCGGCGTACTGATAGCTTCCGGCATAATTGATGAACAGCTTCCCGAAACCCGGGAGGCCCTGCTGAACGCCGGATTTGTCGACCTGGAACTATGGCCGCGGGAAGATTGGGTTACCATATCCTGCAAACCAGGTTGACAATCGTTAGTACTTTTACGAAATGGTGCTATAATTTTGACCGCATTCAGGAAAACGGCGCCATGGATATTGTCCAACTAGATAGTTACGAACTTACGGGCCTGCTTGGAAGCGGAGCAGACTATGAAGTGCGTTCCGCTATAGAACGGGTCACGGGCGAGGAAGTGGTCGTAAAGCGGCCGGTGCCCCAGATGATTTCCCGCCGCATGCACGGCTCCGTCGAAGAGCGGACTGACCGGACCATTCGGGCATACGAAGAACTGGCCAATTCCATCCCGCAGGTTTGTCCCATGCTTGGCTACACCGACCGGGCCAACCACGACGCCTTTTTTGGTGATGATCTGGGCCAGGAGTACCGGGTTACCATATCCCAGCGTGCCCGGGGCATACCCCTGGTCGGCGATGTAAGAGCACGGATACTGCGGGTGCCCATTGGACTGGGTCAGAATCTCTTCTGCCTGCACCCTGTTTGCTTTGCCGAAAGTGACGATCCCTTCCCAGTCCAGATGCAGTTGCTGGACGCCGAGGAGAGATTTTACCAGGCAGGGTACGTTCTGCTGGACATGGGTCCGCAGAATATATTCTTTCAGCCGGCCGAAGCCAAGATCAGCGTCATCGACCCGGGAGCCCTTCTAACCGGAGAGATGGACCGTACGCCGGTGGGCCGGGCGCCCCAGGACATTCACGACTTCTACCTGGAAATGCTCAAGTTCTACACCACTTTTCAAGCGCCGCCAACGGACGTTTCCGGCTATCGCGACCCGTTCAACATGCGTCCGGTAGTGAACTTCGAACAGGAACTCCAGGAAATGGCCCGTGGCCTATCTGTGGAACCTGCAGCCACCGATGAGTGCCGGCAAGCCGGTCTCCCCTTGATGGAAAAGGTTCGAGGACGGGCTTGCGAGAGTTTCGCCGAGTTTCGGGACGGACTAGCGACATATCTGGAAGCCATCCGCCAGAGAAACCTGGCCCTTCCCAACACGGATCAGGCGCGGCAGGCATGGATCGACGCTCTCCAGTTGTTGCGGGAAGATCACTGGCGCAAATATGCCTTCAATGCTGACGAAGAGCTGAAGGAACTTGGCGGCGCCTGAACGAAATCCATACGCCAAATCGACTTAATTCAGAAATTGACGAGGGAGGAAAATGGCCAACGGTAGCCTAACCAGCGTTGTAGCAACCTTGTTCGATAATTCCACCCATGGTGAAGATACATTCCTGATACGGGACCTGGGAAACGGCCACTTCCTGGACGCGGTCATGGACGGCGTAACCGGACATGGCGGCGAGGAAGCCAGCACATCGGTGGCCCAGGCGCTGGAAACAGCGTCCATAACCTCACCGGAAGACATTGTGGCTGTGCTTGAGGAACAGAACGCTGACTTCTTCCAGGTTGGCGGCGGGCGGTTCCTGCTGACCACGGTCTCGGTCGCCCTATATCTGGGCGGCCCCCTTTACATCATCAGTGCTGGCGACAGTCCCATATTCCACATTCGTGGGGCAGAGAGCAAGCAACTGTCGGGCAGAATTGGCGGCATACTCAGGATGGGCACTGCCCAGGCCATTGGCGCGGGGCAGAACCTGAACCTGCACCGGACCGAAGTGCTGCTGGAATCCGGCGATCGCCTGGTTACAGCCTCCGACGGGGTGACAGACAACGTAAATCCCACCGAGTTGGCCGAGTTTGTCCGCAACTCCGGCACACCGGAAGACGCCAGCGCCGCAGTCAAACAGACCATTGACGAAAGGCTTGAGAGGGGCATTACTCCCGAACTCCTGGGGGGCCGTTTCAGGCACGACGACCAGAGCGCAATTTTCCGTTTCTTCCAATAGTGGTTCCCACGAGTATGGGGTGCAACCACCAGGTGCGGGGATGCCTGCGGTCGCCTGCCGTTCTTGTTAGAGTGTTTCATAGCTGATAGAATTTCAAGATTAACCGGTTTGTCCCAGCATTGGGGGGAAACGCAAAGGAGATATAACTTGGGCAAGATTAACGTCGCTATTATCGGCGTGGGCAACTGCGCTTCGTCCCTGGTGCAGGGCATTCACAAGTACGTGGAAGTCCCTACCGACGCCGAAATTCCCGGGATCATGCACAACCATATCGGCGACTACCGGATTGAGGACATCGAAGTAGTGGCCGCCTTCGACGTGGATGAAAACAAGGTCGGCAAAGACCTCTCCGATGCTATTTTCACCCAGCCCAATAACACTATAAAGTTTGCCGATGTCCCCAGGACGGGCGTGACCGTGGAACGAGGGATGACCCACGACGGCATCGGGCGTTATGTTTCCCACCTGGTTAAGAAGTCTCCCCACTCCACCGCCGACATATCGGGCATCCTGAAGGAACGAAAGGTGGACGTGGTCATCAATTACCTGCCCGTAGGCAGCGAAATGGCCACCAAATGGTACGCGGAGCAGATTCTTGAAGCCCGCTGCGCCATGGTTAACTGCATCCCGGTCTTTATCGCCCGCGAGGAATACTGGCGGAACCGTTTTATGGAACGGAACGTCCCCATCGTTGGGGACGACATCAAGTCCCAGGTCGGGGCCACCATTCTCCATCGCATCCTTACCCGCCTGTTTGAAGACCGTGGCGCCACCATAGAAAACACCTACCAGCTCAACTTTGGCGGCAACACCGACTTTTTGAACATGCTGGAGCGGGAGCGCCTGGTATCCAAGAAGATCTCCAAGACTGGCTCTGTAACGTCTCAGATGGACTTTGAAATCGAACCCGACCAGATCCACATTGGTCCCAGCGACCATGTCCCCTGGCTCAAGGACCGCAAGTGGTGCTATATACGCATGGAAGGGGAGCTTTTCGGCGGCGCCCCCGTTAACCTGGAAGCCAAGCTGGAAGTCTGGGACAGCCCCAACTCTGCCGGTGTGGTGGTTGATGCCATCCGTTGCGCCAAGCTGGCCCTGGACCGGGGGATTGGTGGCGCAATCGCGGGCCCCAGCGCCTACTTCATGAAGTCTCCCCCAGTACAGTACACTGACGACGTTGCCCGCAACATGGTAGAAGCCTTTATCAGTGGCGAGGACAAGAACCCAATGGCGCCCGCCAAGAGTGTACAGGGTCCCGTCGAAGATGCCGTAGAAGAAGAAGCCAGCTAACCAGCTAAAAGGTTCCGGCGCTCGATGTCTGGCAGCGAGCAGTGGATGAAGGGCTGCTATGAAAATAGCGATGGTCTCCCCTTACGACTTTACCTGGCCGGGAGGCGTTACGGCCCACGTATCGCAGCTGGCCCAGGAGTTGTGCCACGCCGGACACCAGGTTAAGGTACTAGCGCCCCACTCTCCTTCCCGCGAGTGCTTCGAGGCTGAATCTTTCGTCCCCTTAGGGAGGTCTGTTCCCGTCCCCAGCGGCGGTTCCATTGCCCGGGTCTCCCTTTCGTGGTGGCTTTACCGGCGGGTGCGTGAAATCCTGGACGAAGAGTGCTTCGATGTGATTCACCTGCACGAACCCCTGGCTCCGGTGCTGCCACTTTGCTTTCTAGAATGCTCCAACACCGTCAACGTGGGCACCTTTCACGCCTACTACACCCGGCAGCATCTATATCGCTTCAGTCAGCCCATTATCAAGCGCTGGCACCAAAGGCTGCACGGCGGCATTGCAGTCTCCCCTGCCGCCCACGAGTATGTCCATAACTTCTTCCCCAGGGAGTACCGCATAATCCCCAACGGCATTGACGTTGACCACTTTACCGGCAACTCGGTGCCCTGGCCAGAGTACCAGGACGGAAAGACAAACATCCTGTTTGTCGGGCGAATGGAAAAGCGGAAGGGTCTCAAGTACCTGCTTGAAGCCTACTGCCGCCTGAAGTGGGAGCATCCCAATACCCGGCTGATCGTGGTGGGACCTGGCAACCTGGATCGCGACTCGCACAGCATCCTGAGCGCACGCAACCCCGGAGATGTGGTGCTGGTGGGCGGTGTGCCATACCAGGACTTGCCCAGGTACTACGCTTCGGCGGACATTTACTGTTCGCCCGCCACCGGACAGGAAAGCTTCGGAATCGTCCTTCTTGAGGCGATGGCCTGCGGAAAGCCAATTGTCGCCTCCGCCATTGAGGGTTACATGGGTATCGTCAAAGACGGGGAGCAGGGGCTGCTCTTCCCTCGTAAGGACGCCCAGGCCCTTGCCAACACCCTGGCAACATTGGTCGAGAATCCTGAATATGCCCGCCGGTTGGGTGAAACCGGGCGCCGCATGGTGGAGCAATATCGCTGGAAAGTGGTGGCGCGCCAGGTGGAAAGCTATTACTACGACTGCATTGCGGAGACCAATGGCGTTACCAGGTAGAGAAGAAATCCGGACGGCCCTTTCCCAGTACGTCGAAGTACCCGGGGCCAGGTTGTTTCAAGCCATTGGCCTGACGCCCAACGCAATTACCCTAATGGGTTTTGCCGTCTGCGTTGTGGCCGCCTACATGGTAAGCAGCGGTTGGCTTCTGGCCGGCGGCATTGTTTTCCTGGTGGGCGGGGGCCTTGATATGTTTGACGGCGCCCTGGCCCGCATGTCAGGCAAGGCCAGCCCTTTCGGCGCGTTGATGGATTCGGTGTTTGACCGCCTTGGGGAAGCCGCCCTGTTCGTGGGGATGGGCCTCTATTTCCTTAGGGGCAGCTTTGGCAGCGACACCCTGACACTGTACGTGGCAATCCTGCTACTGGCACTGATTTTTTCCCAGATCGTCAGCTACCTGCGGGCCCGGGGTGAGGGCCTGGGCGCATTCACCCGGGACGGTGTGATGACCCGCACCGAGAGGGTCATCATCCTGGGTGTTGGTTTGATAGTCGATGGCCTGACCGCATTCCCGCTAATGCCGTGGATATTGCTGGCCATCGCCGTCGTATCCTGCTTCACCCTTTTCCAGCGTATGTGGGCCATCAAGGGCTTGCTCGAAAAGGGTAGCTAAGCCCACCGCTGGCGTGTAAACTGGGCTGACCCGGCACAGAGGGTGATCTTGGAATTCAACCAATTCCCAACCAGATGGTCATTGTCAGGAACGTGTCGGTACGAGTCGGATTAGTTGCCACCACCCTGGAGTTTCAGGTTTGACTCAGCCGCCGGCCATCTCGGCCCAGCAACGTAATCAGCTCAGGCGCACTTTCCGCAAGGACCTGAAGGCGCCAGTGAAATTGCGCCTGTTTACCCGAGGGGCATCCCCCATCACCATACCCGGACGGGAATGTCCCACATGCGATCAGACCCAGCAGCTTATTGAAGAAGTCGCCAGCGCCTCAACCAGGATTAATCTCGAAATGCACGACTTCTTTGGCGACCCTGCCACGGCCCAGGCTATGGCGGTGGCCCGCATTCCCGCCATACTTGTCGGCCAAGAAGACCGTCCTCGAATGGCGTTCTACGGCGCCCCCCTGGGCCACCAGATGGCCGCCATAGTCGAGACCATACGCTCCCTTTCCCGGGGCGTAAGTCCATTACAGAACAGCACCCGGAGAATGCTCAGGCAGGTAACGCGGTTCGTAAATCTGCAAGTCATCGTCACCCCGGAGGAGCAGACCGGTGCGGAGGCAGTCTATACTGCCTTTGCCATGACCAGGGAAAATCCGAATATAATCGCCTCCGCGGTGCAGATCCGGGACTACCCATCCCTCGCCCGCAGCCTGGGCGTCAGTTCAATTCCCCTGGCTATAATCAACGACTTCTACCGAGTTGCTGCCCCCGTAACGGAAGACCGGATGCTGGAGCAAGTGCTGCTGGCCGGCAGGCCAGAGCCCAGCCAGCAATCAGTCCCAGAAAATCGCCAATAGATTTCTTACGTTGGAGAGGATACCGTGCCCCAGGAGATAAACGGAGACATGGACGGTCAGGGCTTGAGGGTTGCCGTGGTGGTGGCCCGCTTCAATGATTTCGTTACCAGGCAGTTGCTTAACGGCGCCGTGGAAACCCTGGTACGGTTCGGCGTCCGCGACGATGACATTAGTGTTGCCTGGGTGCCCGGCTCCTTCGAACTGCCCGTAGTGGCCAAAGCCCTGGCCAAGACAGGCAGATATGATTCGGTTATCTGTTTGGGCGCGGTAATCCGCGGCGAAACGGACCATTACGAAATGGTGGCTGGCCAGGCGTCAGGCGGCATCGCATCGGTGGGCCTGGAAACTGGCGTCCCCACTATTTTTGGCGTTTTGACTGCCGACAACATGGACCAGGCCATCAACCGGGCCGGAGGAAAGTCCGGCAACATCGGCACCAATGCCGCCGTCGCAGCCATAGAAACTTCCAGGCTGATTCAGTCCATCAATACGGGTTAACCTGGGGGAGGCGCCCAATGGAATTCGGAGTAACCGTTCCCAACAACTGGGGCATCGAGAACGTTCAGGAAGCCCTGGCCTTCGGACCGCTGGCGGAGGAACTGGGCTACGACTCGGTCTGGGTCATGGACCACCTGTTCAACAACGGCTACATCCGCGAAAGGCTGGACGACAAGCCCTACTACCATCCTCTGGCCACCCTGACATACCTCTCCGCCACTACCAGCAGGGTGCTGCTGGGAACGTCGGTGCTGGTGCTGCCTTACCACAACCCGGTGGAACTGGCCAAGTACACCGCAACCCTGGACCAGATGTCCGGCGGGCGGGTAACGCTGGGAGTGGGTGTGGGCGCCATGACCGAGGAATTCGACGCCTTGGGTATTCCAATGTCGGAAAGGGCGTCCCTTACCAACGAGTGCATCCGGGTCATGCGGGAATTGTGGGAAAGTCCGGCGCCCAGCTACCACAGCCGGCGGTGGAACTTTGACGACCTGCGGTTTTCGCCTAAGCCCGTCCAGAGTCCGCACATTCCCTTGTGGATCGGTGGTGCAAGCCCCGGCGCTCTCCGCCGGGCCGCGCACATGGGCGACGGTTGGCATCCTTCGGGGGTATCGCCCGATGAATACGCTCAAAAAAAGGAGCAAATCAGCCAGATGGCGGCCGAAGTTGGGCGAGACCCGGCAGCATTCACCTGGTCGGCCCGCGTGGAAGTCGAAGCATCCGGAGGGCCCTCCAGCGACCGTGCCGCCAGCCGGGCCCGCATTCCCGGCCGCGACCTGGAGCAAACGGCCTTGTCCGTGGCGGCATACCGGGAAGCCGGCGTAGAGCACATGGTGCTGGCCCTCAACACTGGGGACGTCAGCCGTATCAGGGAGCTAATGGAGTCGCTGGCGACGGAGACAATACCGCAGTTCCGATAGCCAACAGCACATCACGTGAGACTGAACAGTTCGGGAGATGGCTTACTCGGTAGCCTCTTCCGAATTTTCTTTCTCCCGGGCCTTTTCCCTTTCCTTCCATTCGGCCTCGCGCTGTCGCAATTCGGCCAAATCGTGCAACAGGATCTGCATCTCACCGCTGCCTGTCGGGTGGTTGCCGTAGTGGGCAGAGTGAAAGCCACCAACTATCCGGTCAACCGGCAGGGGAGGCAGTTCTTCTTCAACGTCACCCTGGTGTTCCCGCGGTGTCTGTCCTTCCGCCTTGGGATGGCCCATCGTGTCCGAGATGTTCAGGAACCGGTGGTAGACCTCCCGGGGGTCTTCGGGTTCCGGCTCTGCCTTACCGTCGTTAATCGCCTTGCCTACCAGATCGTTCCACCACCCTTCCACCAGGCCAGCCAGGTCCGCATTGGCCTTACCCCAGGTGAACAGCGACTCCCGAACTTCCTGGACGTCGCCGGAAAGCTTGAACAGCCTCCGGAATCGGAATACGCGGAACACCAGGAAAGCAATGATCGCGGACGCCAGCAGAAAGACGCTCACCCGTAGCAGGGTATAGACCCACTGGGGCAACCCGGCGCCTTCTACATCTTCCAGGTTCTCGTGGAAACGTCGCAGTTGCTCCTGGGCTTCATTCAGGCCGCTGAGGTCGCCGCCGCCCATCACAGATGTAAGCCACTTGCCGAACACTACCAGTGCCTCGGCTATGTAGCCCAGGCCCAGCAATATGGGCCGCAGCAGCCACTCGCCCGCGTTCCCGATAAGCCTGAGCAACACCCTGGTAACGTCGTCCAGGCCGCCCACACCCAGTCCCGAAATCAGCAGCGCCAACAGCAACACGGCCCCTACGGCGGCTCCTATGGGGATGAACCACTCCCGGGACATCATCTGGGCATCCGCCGACTCCGTGGAGAACCGGGCCAGGGAGAGGCCAAAGAGTCCCACCGCGAAGAAACCCAGAATGGTGAAACCGCCAACTATATCCACCGGCACCAGAGTGTCCGCAACCACCGCCACAATCACAACGGCCAACGCCCATTGGAAGGCTGCCCTCACCGTCTCCAGGGAAACCTCGTCGTGGGCCAGGCCGGTGCCCCGCCACCACAAACCCACAATGAAGACAAAGGACAACGCCAGCGCAAAGGCCAGGTGAAGGTCTCCATATATCAACCGGCCGATGGGGAAGAAGCCCATTCCGGAGTTCAGGTTCGCCAGCACCAACAGGGAGAGGCCACTGACAACAAGGCCGATGACGCCGCGCAGGTTCAAGGAGAAACGGATAGTCTGGATGTAAAGAGAGAGGACAAATGACCAGATAAGCGCCAGGAAGACGAGCCACAGTGGAAGACGGGCAGCGGCCGTGTTGGTCAGGGCAGTGAACAGGGAGAAGGCCAGGTAAGCACCCGTCGCCTCCAGGTAAAGGGCCGTTAATGTTACGACGCTAACTCGCCAGAACTGGCTCATCAGTTTCCACCGTTTCAACTTCGAGGGCTTCCAGGGCCCGGCCCAGGGAGATTACGGTTACGTTTGGCAACCGGAATTGAGGCCCGCCGTCACCCGAAAAGAGAACTATCACCCGGTAGCCCCTAGTCTGCATATTGTAGATTTCGTCGGACAGCGCGCGAGTGACCACAGAAGTAATGACCACTATGGTAGCGCCCGGCGGTATCGAAGACCGTTCATGTTGAAGCACGTCGCTTAGAGAAATTACCGAATAGGGGCCCGCCATGGCCAGGGACTCCAACACCAGCCCCAGTTGCAGCGAGGAACTGCTGAAGGGTACGCTGAGCCACTTTCCGGAATAAACTGCCACGCCGTTGCTGATCAGGCCGAACTCGTAACCCATCTGGGAGCAGTGATCTGCCACCGACGCCGCCACCGTAACGGCCCGCTCGAACAATCGGCGGTTGCTCCCCTGCCACGCAAACTCGCTGGTAGTTGCGTTCAGGGCAATCAGAACATCCAGGGAAACTACCGGCTCAAAGACCTTGGTTTGAAGCTGTGACCGCCTGGCAGTTGCCTTCCAGTCTATGTGCTTCATGGGATCCTGGATGCGGTAATCCCGCAGGCCGAAAAACCTGCTGGGGTCCTGGTACAGGGGCCTCCGGCTGCCAATATCCCCCAGCGGATGCTCCGTAGGCAGTATCAATTCCTTCAGGTCTATTATCCTGGGATAAACCAGGATATGATCGACCCCTTCAATACGGCTCTCCGCCGCGGTGAAACCAAAAATATCACCGCTGCGCAGCCTGACGGGGCCAATACGGTGGTAGCCCCGGGCAAGACAGCGGAGGTTGTATTTCCAGGTAACCTGCTGGTAGGGCAGCAGTGAAGTGGTGATACGGTGTTCCCGGTCTACCTCCATGCCGGTGCCCCGCACTGTGGCGCCGGGAAGGTCCAGTTCCCGAGGGAAATTGTCGTGAATATCCACCCAAATCAAGGGGACTACCTTGTCGTTGACCAGGGTGACGGAATACTCCACCGAATCGCCCACAAAGGCCCGGTTCCTCTCCAGACTCCTGGAGTGATTCACTCGCTTGAACGCGAAGCGGTCCCAGAACTTGGCAAGGACCCACACAATCAACACCAGGGAACCCACAATCAGCAACAGACCCTGGCTGGCAACCAGCCCGACAAAGAGCAGAATTGCGCTGGCAAAAAGCCAGAAATCGTTGAGCATCTCACTACTCGCCGGAGCTGGTTTGCGGCCAACTAGACCGGAACGGTAACCTGTTCCAGCACTTCCTGTATGATGCCGCCAGTGGTGCGTTCCCTCAGCCGCGCCTGCGACTTGAGAATTATGCGGTGGCCCAGGGCATAAGGGGCCAGTTCCTTGATTTCGTCTGGGGTAACGTATTCCCGCCCGCGCATAACCGCCAGGGCCTGGCTGCACCGGTAAAGGCCCATAGTCGCCCTGGGACTGGCGCCCAGCTCAACCTCCGGGTGCTGGCGGGTGGCCTGGGCGATGCGGACCGTGTAATTGCGCAGCACCGGGTCCACGTACACCCGTTGCGTCATCGCCTGGTACTGAACTATTTCGGGACCCGTGGCTACCGGGGCAAGTTCCGCAAGCGGATTGGCATTTTCGAAGCGGAGCAGCATTTCCTCCTCCTGCTCCTCTTCGGGGTAGCCCACCTGCAGTCTAAGCAGGAAACGGTCCAGCTGGGCCTCGGGCAGGGGGAAGGTACCTTCCAGTTCAATCGGATTCTGGGTGGCGATGACCAGGAAAGGAGCCGGCAGGGGTATGGTAACCTCGTCTATGGTCAGCTGCTGCTCACCCATGGCTTCCAGCAGCGCCGACTGGGTTCGAGGCGTGGCCCGGTTAATCTCGTCCGCCAGGACAACCTGGGAAATGACCGGCCCTGGCCGAAACTCAAACTCGCCGGTCTTCTGGTTGTAGAAATTTACTCCGGAAATGTCGGAAGGCATAAGGTCGGGTGTGAACTGGATACGGCGGAAAGCGCAGTCCAGCGAACCTGCCAGGGCCCGAGCCAGCGTGGTCTTGCCAATGCCTGGTACGTCCTCCACCAGGATGTGGCCACCGCTGAGCACCGCGGCCAATGTCAGCTCCACCACCCCTTCCTTGCCCACCAATACGCGCCCAATGTTCTCTGTCACCCTGGCGGCAGCCTGGGAAACCTGTGTGACCATTTCCGGGGAGATGATTGTCGCCACTATCGATTCAGCCCCTCTGCGTCAACTTCCGCCCCAAGCCGGGCCTCTTTGACGTATTCCTCCGCCTCCTTCAAGTCCTTGAAGGAATCTACGCTGCGCCAGAACTGATGCGACTTGAAGGCGGAAATCCGTCCCTGTTCTGCCAGGTCGGGAAAGGTGCTTACTTCATGGTCGCCCAGTTCCGGCATAAGCGGCCCTATAGCCCGGTCGAAAACGTATACGCCAGCATTGATCCAGTGAGGGAGTTCCACTTTCTCACGAAACCCGACCACGTCATTTTCGTCGTTCAAGTCCACCAGGCCGTAGGGACTCACCATGGGAACAACCAGAATGGTTGCCAGGTGGTCACCGCTAGCCTTCCGTTTGCCAATGTGATAGTCCATCACCATGTTGGGATCCTGGCCGGTGATAATGTCACCATTCAAGACAATTACAGTGTCCTCTTCTTCAGGAACGTGGGCCATGCCGCTTCGTATGGCGCCGCCCCTGCCCAGGGGTCGGGTCTCCACACTGTAAATGGGCTTGATACCGAATCTTGACCCATCGCCAAAATACTCTCGCACCATTTCCCAGCGGTATCCCACCAGGAAAATTACGTTGGTAACGCCGGCCTGTTTCAGCCACTCTACCTGGTACCAGAGGATGGGCTTGCCATCCAGCGGAACCAGAGGCTTGGGAAGGGTGTCGGTCAAGGGACGAAGCCGCTCACCCTTGCCGCCCGCCAGAATCAAAGCATACATTGATGGGCCTCTATGACTATGGGGACATTAACGCCTTTTGGAATCATTGCACTGGCACTATTGTCCGGAAACTACAGTAATATACCTTTGGCCCATTGGCAGGTCAAATGAAGCTTCGAATAACTGTCGTCCGACCCTCCGACGCGGCCCCGACCAACCTACGCCCTGACTTACCAGTCTGCCCCGCCACAGATACCGTCCCGCATTCGTTGGTCAATACGGTATCATACCTCGTCATTCGAGTGTGTCTGCCTGGGCGATCGTCTATAATTGATTTGGAGTACCAGTTTTGGCAATAACGCACATCAAATGGGAGAGGCTAAAGGAATGACCGCTCAAGACCAATCGGCGCACAACTATACCATGGGTTACAGCGAAGAGTTTCTGCAGATGCTGGACCGGCGGAATGCCGGCAATTGCGCCGCGCATCTTTTGCCCTTGCTTGAACCCGGCATGAAGCTTCTGGACTTGGGTTGCGGCCCCGGTACCATCACCATGGGACTTGCCGAAGCCGTCAATCCGGGCGAAGTTCACGGCATCGACATGGAAGAGTCACAAATAGCTTTGGCACAGGCCGCGGCGAAAGACAGCAACCACACTAACGCCATATTCCAGGTGGGGAATGCCCTTTCCCTCCCATTTGAAAACGAGACCTTTGACGTGGTTCACGCCCATGCCGTAATCATGCATATACCGGACACAAGGGCAGCCCTGGCAGAAGCCAGGAGGGTGCTAAAGCCCGGTGGCCTTCTTTCCACCCGCGACCTGATAGGCGAGTCCAGCTTTTTCGAACCCGTTAACGACGGCCTGCGGGAAGCATGGACGACCTTTACGACACTGATGCGGGGCAACGGCGCTCATCCGGAGATCGGCAAGGAAATGAAGGGAGTTATGCGAGACGCAGGCTTTATCGACATCCGGTGCTCAGCTTCCTTCGACAGCTACGGAACCCCGGCAGACCTGGACTTTTACTACGCTTTCATAATCGACTGGTTCTTTTCGGAGCAGCTAATTGAACGGGTTACCGGGCTGGGCATTGCCAGCAGGGAGAAGTTCGATTTCTGGCGCAGTGAGCTGGATAACTGGCGCCACTCTCCCTCCGCCTTTGGGGCGCTGGCCTTTGGGGAGTGCATGGGTCGCAAGGCATGAGGCGCCAGGAGTAGTTACGGCCAATCGAGGCGGCAAACAGCCATTCCAATCCAATTTAAGCAGGCCGCAAGGGGTTTGGGCAACACTATGCTCAAACCCTTTCTTTTTTTCAGACAGGTAACCTCAAGTGGGGCGGGTACAATGCTGGGCTGGAAGTGCATAATTCCCGAAGTACAAGGGGAACAATCGCGGGCTATTGGTAAGAGGGAAAACGGTGGCTGCCCGGCCTGGGTTCGAACCAGGGCTTACAGCTCCAAAGGCTGACGTGCTACCGCTACACCACCGGGCAACGAAACGGGCGCCCCGTCTGGGCCAATTACTCCAAACCGACCCCGGGGCGAATCCGGCTATCATTCTGGACTGCAGCACATTTCCAGTCAAGACCGGCGACTCAATCAGGCGATGCTATAATGGGCTCGTTGGCGGGGACTTCGACTGACTCCCCACTGGTTCTGCATCCGGCGGCGCTTACTGGGATGATGCAATGAAAAAGATTCGCGTAGCCCTTCTGCACCTGGCTCCAATTACCAGCCAGGTGGCCCAGAACCGGGCGCTGGTGGAACGGGGCACTAGAGTGGCGGCCGAGGCCGGCGCCAACTGGGTGGTTACACCGGAGCTTTGCATCCCAGGCTATATGTTTATGAAGCAGATCGGCACGGACTGGATTCTGCCGCAACCGGACGCCTGGATGACGAGCTACTGCGAGATGGTGCGGGAACTGGGATTAACGGTGTTCCTGTCCCACCCAGAACGTGACCCGAAAACAGACAAGCTCTATAATACCGCCTTCGTCATAAACTCGGCCGGCGACATAGTGGGAAGGCACAGCAAGATCAAGGCATTGCGAGGGGCAGAGGGCTGGTCAACGGCCGGCACGGTCATTGAGCCGGTTGATTGCGACGGCGTCCAGGTGGGGATCATGGTGTGCGCCGACGCTTACAAGAATGAAGTGGCCCAAGCATTGAAAGACAAGGGGGCCCAGCTTTATGTTTCTCCGGTTTCCTGGGGACCCGGGCAGTGCGCCCCGGATGGAGAATGGGAACAGCGTTCGCTGGATAACGGCCTGCCCATCATTGTCTGCAACCGCTCCGGCCAGGAAGACGAGGAACTGGACTACCGGAGAGCGGAAAGCGTGGTGGCAAAGGACGGGCAGAGATTGCTGGAGGCTACCTGCGACCGGTCGGTAATTCTCAGCTTCGACTGGGACCTGGAGCAGATGACCTGCCTGTCCGGGGATTTCGACCGAATTTACCTCTGACCCGCTTCTCGGGCCAGAAAGCGTTCCAGGATCAGCGCTGCGGCCATCGCGTCCACGTCGCCTTTTCGCCGGGAAGGCTGGACGCCCGATTCCCTTAACAGGCCCTCGGCCTCCACCGATGAGAACCGCTCGTCTACCGTATGCACAGGCAACCGTGTCCGCTTGCGCAGTTCCCGCACAAATCCTTGGGCCAGCTTCGCCTGGGGGCCAGCTTCGCCCGTAAGGGAGTAGGGCATTCCCACCACTATGGCGCTGGCAGCCCGTTCCGCCGCCACTGCCAGAACCCGGTCCAAGTCCTGCCGCAGGGTCCTTCGCTCCAAATAGCCCGCCGGCACCACCGGAACACCTTCGTCCCCGCCCGTTGCCAGGCCGATCCGCCGGTTACCTAGGTCCAAGGCCAGGTATCGCATGATTCACAGTCCCTCGGGATTACTGGCCTTCCCGAACCAGTTCCGCCACCCGGCGCAGGGCATCTTCCAGCTTGTCGGCCTGCCGACCGCCGGCCTGGGCCATCTCGGGCTGGCCGCCACCTCCGCCGCCCATAACTCGAGCGGCATCGCGCACCATGTTTCCAGCGTGCAGCCCCCTGTCTACCAGGTCCGGCGTAACCATGGTTACCATCAAGGGATTGCCGTTTACGACAGCCCCCAGGCAGATAACCGCGCTGGGAACCCGAGTCTTTATAAAGTCCCCCATCTCCCGCATGGCCTCGGCGCTATTGGCAGAAGTGCGGCCAGTTACCACCTTGATTCCGTCCACATCCTGGACGGTTTCCAGCAAGGCCTCGGCTTCAGACCTCAAACTGCCCCGCTCCAGGGTTGACAGCCGCCGGCGAAGTTCGTCGGTATCCTGGATAAAAGTCTCCAGCCTTGACTCCAGGTCCACCACCGGCGTCTGAAGCCGGCGGGCCAAAGACTCCAGGCGGGTGGCCTGCTCGACGAAAAGCTGTTCTGCGCCCCGGCCGGTTACGGCCTCGATACGCCGCATGCCCCCGCCAATGCCCGATTCGCCCAGAACGAACATTGTGCCCACCTGTCCCGTTGCGCCGACGTGGGTACCGCCGCACACCTCCACGCTGAAAGCATCGCCATTGGACATTCTCACTACCCGGACGGTGTCGCCATACCGGTCGCCGAAGAATGCAAGGGCGCCGTCCCGCACCGCCTCGGCGTACGTGCTTTCCTGGGTGGACACTTCCAGGTTGTCCCGTACCCTGGCATTGGCCATGTTCTGGACGGATAGCTGCTCCTCCGGCGACAGGGGGCCGACGTGGCTGAAGTCAAACCGCAGTCGGTCGGGAGTAACCAGGGATCCGGCTTGCCTGACATGAGGGCCCAGCACCGAGCGCAGGGAAGCGTGAAGCAGGTGAGTGCCGCTATGATTGCGGGCGGCATCCAGCCGACGACTTATGTCAACTCTTGCTGTCACCAATTCACCCAGGGAAATATCGCCCGCCTCCACCACCCCCCGGTGCGCTATAAGGCCGGCCACAGGGCTCTGGGTGTCTTCCACTCGCACCGTGCCGTTTGGGCCCTCAATGATGCCTCGATCTCCCACCTGGCCGCCGCTCTCCGCGTAGAAGGGGGTGCCTTCCAAAAGCACCTCTACCTGCTGGCCCCGCGTCGCATGACCCGCCACCTCGTTGTCCACCAGCAGGGCGGCCACCTGGGTTTCCTGTACCAGATGCCGGTACCCGACAAAGTGGGTCGCGCCAATGCCCAGTGTCTCGTAGGCGGTCAGCATTTCCATTCCGCCGCTGAATCCCTGGGCCGAACGGGACTGTTCCCGCTGGGATTCCATTTCGGCCTCGAAACCCTCGGTGTCGACTTCCAGGCCGTTCTCGCGGGCCATCTCGGCGGTTAGTTCAGGAGGAAAACCGTAGGTGTCGTAGAGGACAAAGGTCTCCCTGCCGGTGATAATGGCCGACCATCTCTGTATTGCGGCGGGGGCGGTTTCCTGATTATTAACGGTGGCTGACAGAGTTTCCGCCAGGACTTCGTTCGCCAGTTGCGCCCCCATATTTTCTGACTCGTTGGCGCCAAGATGGTCATCGGGCAAGGCAGCGGACGTGTCGGAAGCAGCGGTTATCTGACTGGCAGCCTCGGTAACCAGTTCTCGATAGGCCACCATGCCACCCAGAATGTCGTTGCCCCGCTCGAAGGTCCGGCTGAACCGTTCCTCCTCCAGGCCCACTACGCGCAGGATGAAGTCGTGGTTCTCCGACAGTTCGCCGTAAACTGGGCTGAACCTGGCCAGGACAACCTCAGCCACCTGGGTAAGGAAGGACTGGGACAGTCCCAGCCGGCGGCCGTAGCGAATGGCCCGGCGGATGACCCGGCGCAGTACGTAACCTCGGCCTTCGTTTCCGGGAACCACGCCGTCGCCAATCAGGAAGCAAGCCGCCCTGGCGTGCTCCGCCACCACCCGCAGGGCGTAGTCGGTTTCCCGGTCGTAGCCATAAGACTTGCCGCTTAATTCACAAGCCTTATCAATAATGGGCTGGAACAGGTCGGTCTCATATACGTTGGGCTTGTTCTGCAGGACAGCGGCGGCACGCTCCAGGCCCATCCCGGTATCCACGCTGGGGGCCGGCAGGGGCGTGCGGTTCCGTTCCGGGTCCTGGTAAAACTGCATGAATACCAGGTTCCACATTTCCACAAACCGCTCGCAGTCGCAGTTGGGGTGGCAGCCGGGAATCTCCTGCTCCTCACCCGTTTCCCGTTCGCGGCGGAAGATGGTGGTCAACCGGTCGGGAGGGACCATCGGCGCGCAGCCTTTTTCCGCGCCGCCATCGTAGTGAATTTCGGTGCAGGGCCCGGTGGGTCCTTCGGTGCCGGCCGGCCCCCACCAGTTATCGCTGTCACCATATCGGTAGATCCGTTCCTCGGGCACCCCGACGTTGTCCCGCCAGAGTACGTAAGCCTCGTCGTCGTCCAAGTGTATGGTTACGTAAAGCCGATCCGGCGGCAGTTGGAACAGGGAAGTAACCAATTCCCACGCGAAGGAAATAGCGTTCTCTTTGAAGTAATCTCCAATGCTGAAGTTTCCCAGCATCTCAAAGAAGGTCAGGTGCTTGTGGTCGCCCACCTCGTCAATGTCGGTGGTGCGAAAACTCTTCTGCGAACTGGTCAATCGGCGATGGGGAGGAGTCTGCTCGCCCATGAAGAAGGGCTTGAATGGAACCATACCGGCGCTGGTAAAGAGGAGGGTGGGGTCGCCGGCCGGAATGAGCGAAGCGCTGGGCATGTGAAGATGGTCCTTGCCCTCGAAAAACCTGATATAAGAATCCCTAATTTCGTCGCCGGTCATCAAAGTGGTTCACCTGCAGGATTTATGGAAGTTTGGCTGGCAGCCAGATTGCAATCTGCGTGCCAACAGTTCGGATTTTATGCCAGCCCCCCGGTAGCGTCAATTATTCTGCCCGGCCCAAGCTCCGGGTTTCCCTGTTTCACTGATATCCTGCCGGAATAATTGGGCTTGCTAGTGCCATTTTAGTGTGAGCTTCCTGTAAGGTTTCACTCCCCGCTATCTGAGCAAACGAGGGCAGACGGGAAAAGAGGCTGCTTCTATCCTTGACCCCTTTATGACAATGACCTTACAATTTAATTGCCCTTTAACAAAGGGGCGCAAGCAAGACCACGAAAGAAGTGCCGCACCGAATTGAGGGAGGACTGAATGAATTCCAGCTTCATCGGGAAAATCGACAAGGCCAGAAAGTACGCTGAAGAGCGGGACCGAGTCAGCATAGACAGTTTCCATGCGACCTTCGAAGGCAATCACAACACCTACCAGGTGAGTTTTGAGTCCGGCGAATGGAAGTGCGAGTGCCTGTTCTTCCACACCAGGGGCGTGTGCAGCCACATTATGGCCTTGCAGCGAATGCTGGATGACGTTCTTGCCCAGCGAGAGAAAGCCCAGGAGGCCGTGGAAGCCGCGGAAGCCGCCGGCAGCTAGCGCCGGGCTGCAATTCAGCCGGGTGACCTTCAGTGGAAAGCAAGGGCCGGGAGCGTTCAAGCTCCCGGCCCATCTCTTTGTCGCGAAGGACGTTCCCGATTCGACCATACCGGGATCCTGGGAAAGCCGCGCTCCCCCAGGTCCCAACAGGAAAATGGACCATCACTCCAAATATTTCTGGAACACAAGGCAAGCGTTCTGGCCGCCGAAGCCAAAAGCGTTGGACAAGGCCACGTTTACCTGCTGCTCCCGGGCTTTGTTGGGCACATAGTCCAGGTCGCACTCCGGGTCCGGATTCTCGTAGTTGATTGTCGGGTGAATCTTGCCAGTGGTTATAGTGCTGATGCAGGCCGCCGCCTCCAGCGATCCCGAAGCACCCAGGGCGTGACCGATCATGGACTTGGTCGAGCTTACGGGAATGCGGTAGGCACGCTCTCCAAACAGGCGCTTGATGGCCAACGTCTCCACGGCATCGTTCAATGGCGTGGAAGTGCCGTGAGCGTTGATGTAGTCCACTTCATCGATTCTCACGTTGGCATCTTTAAGGGCCAGGCGCATTGCCGCCGCCGCGCTGCCACCGGATTCTTCAGGCTGAACCAGGTGACCGGCGTCGGCGGTGCAGCCGAATCCGGCTAGTTCCGCCTGGATGCGGGCCCCACGACCTAACGCGTGCTCTTCCGTTTCCAGCACCAGTATTACCGATCCTTCCGCAGGCACAAACCCGTCCCGATCGGCGTCGAAAGGACGGCTGGCCTTTTGCGGTTCATCATTCCGGGTGCTCAAGGCACGCATTACGGCAAACCCGGCCAGACCCAGTTGGCTGATGCCGGCCTCCGCGCCGCCGGCGAAGATGACGTCGGCCTCCCCGCGCTGCAGCAGGCGCAGGGCTTCCCCGATGGCCTGGTTGGAGGCAGCGCAGGCAGTGGTAGCCGTAGAATTGTAGCCACGGGCGCCCAGGTAATGGCTGACGTTGGCCGCTGCCATGTTGGGCAGGACCATGGGGAAGAAGAAGGGCGACATTCGCATCCCACCCCTGGCCGCCAGGATTCGGCAGTTGTCCTCCAGGGTCGGAAAGCCGCCGTTGCCGTTGCCGAGCACTACGCCAACCCGAAAAGGGTCCTCCTGGTCCAGGTTGAACCCCGCAGCTTCAGAAGCCTGCAAACCCGCCGCCACGGCCAACTGGGAAAATCGGGCCATGCGCCGGGCGTCCCTAGCGGCCATGTATTCCGTCGGGTCGAAGTCAATGACCTCACCGGCAATGCGGCAGGGATAACCGGTGGGGTCGCACAGCGTCATGGGTCCAATGCCCGACTTGCCCTCGACAAGATTAGCCCAGAAAGTCTCGGCAGTTTGTCCCAGCGGGGTTATGGCCCCGACCCCGGTAACTACAACCCTCTTCTTTTCCATAGCTGACCCATGCCCCGCGTCCTCCGATTGCGAATTAACTCTACTCACGCTGAATCCCGCCTTCGGCATTGACCAATCCCCCCAACCCACGTCAGTGCCTGCCTTCGCTGGACAATGTTACCTAAGGTCAGGCGGCAGCAGGTCCGGATAGAGTTCAGGTTCAATCCCCAGCACTGTTTCCCGAGCCTCAGCTGCGACAAAAAGGGAGCCGGTAGCCAGAATAAGGTCCCTTGAACTTGCTTCCTTTCTGGCCAGTTCCAGGGCTCCGCAAACATCCTCTACCTGCCGGACGTCTCCTGTTCCACAGTTCCTCAACAGTTCCTCCAACGAGGAAGGCGCCAGTGAACGTGGGTGCCGGGAACGGGTGGCTATCGTCACATCCGCATGCGGCGCCATCGCCTTCACCATACCCTCAACACTCTTGTCCCGCGAAAATCCGGCCACCACCAGCAGGCGCTCGAAGTCAAAATACTCCCGAAGGGACGAAAGCATAGTCTCCATGGAATAGACGTTATGGGCGCCGTCACAAACTACAAGGGGATCCCGGGCCAGCACCTCCAGTCGGCACGGCCACTGTACGCGCATAAGTCCCTTGACCATGTCAGGCGTTGTTACAGTGTGCCCACTTTCAGTAAGGGTATCCGCTACGGCCACCGCCATGGCGACATTCTCCAACTGGTGGCGACCCAGGAGTGGCACATTGGCCGTCAACTTTCCCCGCCTGCCGACAATCTCCGCCCTTTGGCAGCCCCGTATGTGGCCTCCAAATTCCCACGTCACATCCCGGCCAACCAGGGTCGCCGGAGCGTGTTTCTCGCGAGCCGTTGTCAGGATGACCTCCAGAGCGCCGGGATCTTGGGGGGCCACAACCAGGGGAACTCCCTGCTTGATAATGCCAGCTTTGTCAGCGGCTATTTCCTCCACGGTATCACCCAGGATGGCCATATGGTCGAGGCTGACGGAGGTTATGGCACAAACATCCGGTCTTACGACGTTCGTGGCGTCCAGTCGACCACCCAACCCTACCTCAACTGTCTGAAAATCCACACCTTCGTCGGCAAAGCACTGGAAGGCCATGGCCGTCATAAATTCAAAGAGCGTAACCGGCCCCAGTTCCGTTTCCTGCTCCAGCCCGGCAGCCACCGGCGCCAGCCTGGCCACCAACCCCGAGAACATACCCTCGGATACTGGTTCGCCGCCCAGCCTTATCCTTTCCCGGAACGTGTGCAAATGGGGTGAAGAATAGAACCCCGTTCGGTAGCCGGCAACTCCCAGGATGGAATCCACCATCGCAGCAGTGCTTCCTTTACCCTTCGTTCCCGCGATGTGGACGGTGCGGGCCGACAGGTGGGGATTACCCAGCCGGTCAAGAAAGGCAGCCACTCGCCGCAAATCATAAATTCGCTTCTGCCGGGGCAGGGACGGAGCCTGACGTTCGTGGTCTACCAGGGACAAAAGGTAACTAACGGCCTGTCCGTATTCTGTAATCTGATGCCGTGATTCCATGGCCTTAATGGTCCCTGATGTGGGTGGGCATGGCGCCCATATTGATCTTCATGGCATCCCCAAGCGTAACCTGGTTTACAAAGTCTATGCTGCCCTCCATGGGCCTTGGCCTAAACCCGAAGGTCTGCTCCACCATGCCCAATTCAGCCACGTTCCTGACCCGGAGCATTTTCAACATTTCGGCATTTATTGGCGGCCGCGACATTAAGAGTTCCATTAAGGCGACATTAATTCTCATCACCCAGATAGGCACATGCATTTTGAGGCGGCGCCGCCTCATGGTGCGGGAAATGATGTCGACAATCTGGTTGTAACTAAGCTGATCCGGCCCACCCAACTCCAGCGTGTGGTCGTGGAGGTCGTACCGACTAAGCGAAAGAGCAATACACTGAGCCAGGTCGTCTACCCATATTGGCTGTAACCGGTTGCGACCCCCGGCAATAACCGGTACCACGGGGAACAACCGCACCACCGCCGCCAGTGAGTTGATGAACTCATCCCCCTGCCCAAAGATAAGCGAGGGCCTGATTATGGTGTAGGTCAGGCCGCTGCCAATAACGGCCTGTTCACCTTGCCACTTGCTTCGGAGATAGGGCAGGTCCGGATCGTTCACTGCGCCCACCGCGCTGACATGAACAAATTGTTTTAATCCGCCGGCGCTCTTCGCCGCCTCGACCACCTGTTTCGCTCCCAGGTGATTAACGGTCTCGTAAGTTGCCTTGCCGTTTTCCCTGATCACGGCCACCAGGTGGATAACCTGGTCTACCCCCTGGCAGGCGCTGGCCAGGGCTTCAGGGTTTCCTATATCACCGTAATAGACGTCCACCGAATCGCGTTCGAACATCCGCTCGTTTCCCGGAGTGCGGACCAGGCAGCGCACCTGGTAGTTGTGCTCAATCAACTTTTGAACCACACGCCTGCCGAGGAAACCCGTTGATCCCGTTACCAACACCGTCATGACCTGCTCCCAGGAGGCAATCCAATCGGTTTTACCCTGCCCTCGTCTGCAGGAACACTAATCTGGTTACTATTATTGTAATATAAACGCCGGCGTGCCGCTCACTCTCCCGGTCGACCCTCTTTAGGCCGGCACACCATAATCTACGAAGACCAGTCGGCCAAATCCCTGCGGTTGCAGCCGATCGACTAGGGCGAAATTATGACGCATCCCCGGCTTAACTTTGGCGCCAGCGCGGTGCTGGGCGCTGCTGAAATTGCCGCAGAGGCGGCGTGGCTGGAAAGCCTTGGCTTCGAGTACCTGTCCGTCGGTGAGCATTTCATGCGGGGCAGCCCTCCGGGGCCAACCCACGCTGCCCTGCCGCTCTTGGGGGTAGCGGCCGGCGCCACTGAGCGTATCCGTCTGCTCTCCTCAATCCTGTTGGTCCCCTTCTATCAACCCCTGGTGCTGGCGCGGATGACGGCCTCTCTGGACATTGCCTCCGGCGGAAGGCTGACCCTGGGCGTGGGCATTGGTGGCGAGTTTCCCGTGGAGTTCGAAGCGGCGGGCCTTGATGTTCGTCAGAGAGGCCGCCGCACGGACGAATGCCTGGACGCCCTGAGGCGCTTGTGGTCGGGACAAGAGGTGTCCTTTAGTGGCCGCCACTTTGCCTTCCAGGATGCGGCACTGAATCCACGGCCCACCCAGGACCCGAATCCACCCATCTGGGTTGCCGGTCGCCGGGAAGCGGCAATGCGCCGGGCGGTCCGTTTTGGCGATGGCTGGTTTCCTTATTTTTACAACCCTGAAAGGTACCGGGACAGCGTCGAGAAAATTACGGCTATGGCGGAGGAGGAAGACCGGGACCTCGCCATGTTTCAATGGGCCTACTTCCCTTACATATCCATCTATCCCACGGAGCAGGAGGCTGCGGAGGCTGCCGCGGAGGCCTTGGGTGGCAGGTACCTGTATGGCGGGGATTTTCTGAACATAGTCCGCAGCTATTGCTTGCTGGGCACCCCTGAAATGTGCGCCCAACGACTGGAGGAGTACATTGAGGCCGGCGCCAGGCACATAGTTTTCAGCGTCGCCTGTCCCAGGGAGGACAGGGTGCGTCATATTGAGGCCATAGCCTCGGAAATTCTGCCCAGGTTTGCCTAGCACGCGGGGGAATTGGTCTCACACTGCTGCTTGGGAGAATCGGCGAGACTATTGACAGGCCTGTGGACCAGCGAACCCTCCAAACATCATTGAACAAAGTGAGGAAATACGATAATATTGTATATCTGAATAATATATCGTGAGTGCCTGCTGCCCAAGCACGTACAAGGTGAAGAAATGGCTACGACAGCGTCCAGGATCAAGCGGGTAGTACTGGTCCAGCCGGCATCGGCCGGCGGCAACTTCGAATACATGGCGATTCCCAGGCAGGGAATGCTGTTCCTTTCTACCGCTTTAGGCCAGTGGGAGGACGGGCCCTTCCTCTACGAACGGGAAATATGGTTTGAAGACCGCAGTGGCCTAATGGACCCTGACAAGGACTTGGAGGATGTGGACATCCTGCTGGTTACTGCCCTGATCAACGAGGCCCCGCGGGCATACCAATTGGCCCGACTGGCCAAAATGTACCACCCAGACTTGGTCATCATCGGCGGCGGCCCGCAGATGAGCCCGCTGCCCGAGGAAGCCTTTGCCCTGGGCAACTTCGACGTTATAGTCCAGCGAGAGGGAGAGGACATCGTAGCTCCCCTTTGCGATCTGATGCTGACCCATCCGCAAGGAGTTCGGGAAGCTTACCTGGAGAAAGTGCCTGGCATCAGCTATCGGAAAGACGGTCAGGTCATCCAGACTCGCCGGCAAGGCCTCGTGAATCCAGCCTTTGCCGAACTTCCCGACTATCGTTCCATCAAAGATCTCTCCCCCGACCATCCCATGCCTGGCGGCGTGCTGGAAACTGTTCGAGGCTGCACCGAGAATTGCACCTACTGCCAGGTAATCCAGCAGTTTCTGGGTTATCGGATGATTCCCCGGGAAACTGAAATCAAGCGTCTCAACCAGTTGCAGGAACTGGCATCAGAGGGGTTGCTGCACACGTCCCGCAATGGCAGGTTCAATGTCTTTATTTCCGATGACCTGCACACTCCGCCCCTCAGGGCCGTCAAGTTCCGCAACGAGCGCCTGGAGCGTCTCAAGAACTGGAAGGGTCACACGGACAATATGTACATGATCTGCCAGGCCCGGGCCGAAATAGGCCAGGACCCGGAATTGGCCGAGGCCATGGTGGACGCCAATATAAAGATGCTCTACCTGGGCGTGGAGTCCAACAACGCCGAGAACCTGCTGGCGGTCAACAAGCGGCAGGAACCGGGGCAAATGGAAAGCGACCTGCGCACGCTGAATGCCATGGAGTTCTCGGTGGTCGCCATGACCATCATAGGCCTCCCCTTCGACAAGGAGGAGGACATAATGAATCTGGCGGAATGGGTTACCCAGCACAGTAGGTACCAGACTGCTAACCTGCTTACGCCGCTGCCGGCCACCTCCAACTGGACGGACCTGCAACCGCTGAATGAGAACGGGGACTTGCTTCAGGAAGGGGAAATCCGCCCCTATCATCTCTATACAGGCCGCCAGTTTGTCCACTACGACAAGCGGTGGACGATGCAGGAGAGCAGGGACCTGTTTGACCAGTATGCTGCCAAGTTGACCTCCATTGACGACCTGTATGGCCGCGTCTTCCGCATTCTGAGGTCCTACAGGCTGCGAGTAGCTACGTCCGGCAACGAATTGAGCGATTCCATAAACACCCGCATCGCCGAGGCCTCCAGCTATATGCAGAACTGGGCCGACCCGGTTTCCGTGGCCGGCAAGGAATTTGGCCAGAACATCTCCCAGCGCGTGGACGAACTGGCAGAAACATTACGCAGCATGTCTCAGCCACTGGCGAATGCCCAGCGGGACTTGATCGAGAACATCAACGTAAAGGTCAATGAGTTGACCGATTCTCTGAAGAGCATGTCGGACCCGGTAAGCGTTGGCAGCAAGGATCTGGCCGATAATGTATCGACCAAGATCACCGAGATTTACGACATGGTAAACCGGGTGGTCGTGGAATCCTCTTCCCGGCGCCGTCCCGTTAAGGAGTAATGGGGACGGGAGCCTTGACTCTCTTGAAGAGAAACCGGACAGGCCTGGGAATGCAGCAGTACGCTGGTTCCAGGCCTGTCAATTGCTATAAGGGGCAGGCCTGCCCCCGGATTTCCTGTGGACGCTCAACTGAATGTCCTAACGGAATATTCCACGAATAGTTCATTAACTTCGGCGCACCGGCCAGCTTCAAGGCAAAGGACAAGATGAGCGAATCCGCGCAACGGGTATTTGTAACCGGCTTGGGAGTTATAAGTCCTTTGGGCCTGGACGTTCAGACCACATGGAAGTCTATCGTAGCTGGCAAGTCAGGCATCGATTTCATCACATCCTTTGACACGGGCGGTTTCGACACCACCTTTGCCGCAGAAGTAAGAGGATTCGAGCCCGAGGCATACCTGGAGCGCAAGGAAAGCCGTCGCATGGACCGCTTTGCCCAGTTCGCCGCCGTGGCAGCCCAGGAAGCCTGCCGAGACGCGGGGATCAACCTGGCCAACGAAGACCCTTTCCGGGTTGGCGCCATCATTGGCAGCGGTATCGGCGGCATCCTCACCCTCTCCCAGCAGTACAGCGTTCTCCGAGACCGGGGACCAAGAAGGGTCACGCCCTTCCTGATTCCCATGATGCTGGGAGATATGGCGTCAGCTCAGGTATCCATGGTCACCGGGGCCATGGGCGCCAATTATTGCGTGGTGTCTTCCTGCTCCAGCGGTGCCGACGCCCTGGGCCAGGGGTGGGAAATGATCCGGCGTGGCCAGTCCGATGTTGTTCTCGCCGGCGGCAGCGAGGCTCCCATAGTGCCCATTGCCGTGGCCGGGTTCAATTCCCTTAGGGCGTTATCCCGCTTCAATGAAGACCCTCCCCGCGCCAGCAAGCCATTCAACCGGGACCGGGACGGCTTCGTTATGGGCGAAGGGTCTGCGGTGCTGGTGCTGGAGAGTGAAGAACACCTGGCCCAAAGGGGTGCCACGGCCTTGGCCGAACTGCGGGGTTATGGGGCCACCTCCGACGCCCACCACCTCACTGAGCCTAACCCCACCGGCCGAAGCGCAGCCAATGCCATTGGGCTGGCCCTGAAGGCTGCCGCAGTTGATGTTTCCGAGGTGGACTACCTCAACGCCCACGGCACATCCACACCCCTCAACGACTGGCAGGAGACCAAGGCCATAAAGCTGGCCATGGGCGAGGAAGCCTACCGGGTGCCCATTAGTTCCACCAAATCCATGACCGGTCACCTGCTGGGCGCCGGGGGGGCGCTGGAAGCCGCCCTGTGCGTCAAGGCCATCCAGGAGGACGTCATTCCTCCCACCATAAACCTGGTGGACCCCGACCCCGAGTGCGATCTGGACTATACGCCACTAACGGCCCGTCCGGTGAAGGTAAACGTGGCCATGAGTAATTCCTTCGGATTTGGAGGACACAATTCCGTGCTGGTATTCACCGACCCAGGGTGGGCCGGCTAGCAGGCCATTCAGTCTATGTTCCGCCGTCCTCGGGCTGACGAACTGGAAGAGCGTCCTGTCTTCACTAAGCTGGAGCGGCTTGGTGGAGCGGTTGCCCACGCAGCACCGCTAATATTCGGAGTTCCCCTGTTTCCCCTCCTTGGAAACGTGGGTTTTGCCTTGTTGCCCAGCCCCATCATCGCCTACATCATTTCCCGAGCATTCCGGAACCAGCAGTCGGTCTGGGGCGCATTCCAGGGTATGCAGGCCACCCTCATACACCTGGTTCTGGTTGTCCTGGTTTTCGTCGCATACTTCACCGGCGCCGGACAGGCCGCAGGAACAGTGCCCTCCCAGGTAACCCTGTTTGCCTTTGTATTGGCCTTCCTTCTCTTTCTTTACTCGCTTTGGGGCGCGTGGGACACGGCATGGGGTTACGATTTCCGCTATATCTTAATCAGCAATTTCGTGGACCGGATTACAAGCGCCAACCTGGACCGCAAGGAAATGCGCCGGCGGCGCCGGGAAGCCCGCGACAACAACCAACCCCCAAGTCAGCCGCCATCCACCCCCTCCGGTTAAGGCCACTGACAGTTGCCTCTGGCAATTCCATTGCCCAATGGGTTAACCTGCCTTTAGTCTGTTGCCAGCCAATGACACCCTCGACCTACGTTGTCATTAAGTCCACTTTAGTCGTTTCTCTTCGCCACTGCCTTGACAGCTACACGAGTCCGGGCTTTGTTTCAGATCAGTCGGATTAATCGATATCGCAATGAAGAAATGGAAGCTGAATGATGCGCCCGCAAGAACCGGCACTGCCGACTGTCCCTTAGACGTACCTCCTGCCCTGGCCAAGGTGCTGGCAGCACAGGGTATTGAAACGGAGGAACAGTTGTGCCTGTTCCTGAATCCCCCCCACCGGTTACCCTACTGTCCCATGCGCCTCTCCGGTATGGAGGCCGCCCTGCGCCACATTCAGCTAGCGATCCCCACCAGCGTCCTGCCCGGTCCTGGCCGCAGGGTGGGAATAGTTGGTGACTTCGACGTGGACGGCATTACGGGCGCCGCCATACTGGTGGAAGCACTGGCGAACTTCGGCATCGAAGTCATTCCTTACTTGCCCCACCGCATTTCCGAAGGCCACGGCCTTTCCGAGGAAGCGATCCGCTTTCTGGCGGATCGAGGCGTGGAGCTTATCGTAACGGTAGACTGCGGCGTTTCCTCCGTTACCGAGGTGGAACTGGCTCGTTCGTTGGGAATTGACGTCATAATCACCGACCATCATGTCCCGCCGGCCTTACTTCCCAATGCCACGGCAATAATCAATCCAGTAATACCGGGCAGCGAATATCCTTTTTCACACCTGTGTGGAGCCGGTCTGGCGCTAAAGCTGGCCCAGGGCCTTTGCCAGTTGATGGGGCTTCCCACGCCCCGTCACCTTCTTGAACTGGTGGCCCTTGGCACCATTGCCGACATGGTTCCCCTGCGGGACGAAAACCGTTACCTCGTTCAGGAAGGCCTCGTAGAATTGGCCCAAACTCATCGCCCCGGGCTAAGGGCCCTGTACCGGCTAGCCAGGCTGGAAGGCAAGCCCATCACCGCAGAAACGGTGGCATTTCAGATTGCGCCCCGGCTCAATGCCGCCGGCCGGATGGGCCACGCCATTGATAGTCTGCAACTACTCACCACCCAGAACTCCGGCGAGGCCGAAACGCTGGCGGCCGGGCTGGAAGACCAGAACCGACAGCGACAGCACTTAACCCGACTGGCATTCGCCGCTGCCCGCGCCAGTGTGGATCGTCTGGCTGCCATACCGCCTTTGATAGTGGTTGAAGACCCGGCGATAACTCCCGGCATTGCCGGCCTGGTCGCCGGGCAGCTTGCCAGGACGTACATGCGGCCGGCGTTTGCCCTGGCGCAAGTGGGCGAAGACACCCTTGTGGGAAGCGGGCGGAGCATCCCCGAATTTAACCTGGTCCGGGCCTTGGATGACTGTGCTGACTTGTTTGTCCGGCACGGCGGACACGCCCAGGCCGCAGGTTTCAACATACATTCCGGGAATGTTGATAATATGGTGGAAAGGTTGTCGGCATTGGCTCGGGAGGCACTTATTGACCTCCAGGTGGACCCCGTGCTGAATATCGACGCGGAAATCTCCCTGTCCGACCTCACGTCCCAATTTCTGGCGGTCCTGGCCCATTTGGAGCCTTTTGGCATAGGCAATCCCCGCCCTCTGTTCCTTGCTCGCCAGTTGCAGGTTAAGAATCAGTGGGTAATGGGAAATGAAGGACAACACTTGAAACTGCTGGTTAGCGACGGCCGCCAGCAGTTTCCCGCCTTGATCTTCAATCGTGCTCAGGAGTGGATTGAAAAGACCGCGCTTGTGGATTTGGTCTTCACTATCAGCGAAGACACATGGCAGGGAAGACGGCAGATAAGCTTGATGGTGGAGGACTTCCGGCGCAGCGGCGAAACGTTCTGACAACCTGCCGAGGGAGCAGATTTATCGATCAGAACTCTACGGCCTCTCCCAGGGAAAATTTTGCCAGGTGACGTCCCTGAGAAAATAGGGTTCAAAGTCCAGGAAATAGTTGGCCCTGAAGCTGGTTGTATGCCGGGTGTACAGGACGGCATACCTTACGTCCAGCTCATCATTGGGCGGCTGGCTGAAAATACGACTCTGAATGCGTTGGAAGGCGCTGCCTGTATCGTTGATTTCGTCAACAATAAGGATTCGGTGATGGCCGTCCAGCGAGTCCAGCAGCACGTCGTTGTATATGAAGTAGATGGGACGGTCGAAAAAATGGCAAACGTGGGTGGCAGGAACCAGGCCCCCACGCGCCACCGCGACTATCGCGTCGGGACGCCAGCCATCCGGCGAGGCGGCTATCATTTCGCAAAGAGCTTCCAGACCCTCGCAAATTTCATCGTAGCTCACCGGCCGCGCCGTAGAATTGCGGGCTCCATTCCTGCTTTGTGATTCCCTTAGACCGTGAAAATTCATGCTCTTCGCCGTTATTCTTCCGTAGCCCCAGTCCGGCGTTGGGGGGATGTGGCACGCCGCCGGGTTGGGCGGACAATTTGGGCCTTGTAGACCAGCAGAGGCACCGCAATGAGTATCACTACCAGCGAAACTATCTGCGCCTCGTTCAAGGCTCCGCCAAAGTAGGTGTTGGACTCCACGCGCAGGAAGCTTATGAAGAACCGGCCGATGGAATAAAGCGCCCCGTAAAGGACGAACACCATTCCCTGGGGACGCAACCGGTGCCGCATTGGCCAGATTATCGCGAAGATAACCAGGTCCATAATCAGCTCGTAAGCCACCGCCGGGTGGCTGGCCGCCCGGAAGGCCCCGGGGCTTTCCAAGTGGGAGTAGACCACGCCCCACGGCAGGTCCGTAAATTTGGCCCAGTGCTCGCCGTTTATTACGTCTCCAATCCTGCCAATGGCCATGGCCAGCAGCAGGGCGGGAGCCGCCACGTCTGCCAGGTGCCCAATGTTTGGGAGGGGAGCCTTCTCCGGTTCCCCCGCGAACCTGAAAAACTTGCCCCAAACCCCTAAGAACCAATCAGAGTTTCTGACCAGAATGTAGGCCGAACCGCCAAAGAAACCGCCAATAATAGCCCCGAATATGGCAATACCGCCCTGCCAAACCATTAAAATGCGGAGCGGATCAGCGGAATAGACACTCCAAAAATCAATGACATGGAGAATCCTGGCCCCTATGATGCCGCCAATAATGCACCACACGGAAATGGACAGCACGGCGTCGCCGTCCAGACCTTCCCGGCGGCCCCAGCGAACGGCCAGATAGACGGCGGCCGCCACCGCCACGAACGTAAAGAATCCGTGCCACGAAAGCAGGAACGGCCCGAAATCAATGATATAGGGACTGAAGGGTATGTTAATTGCGCCCAGAATGCTCATTAAATATTTCTCTCTAAAGGAAGGGAGTGATTACTGCATTAGGAATTCTATTGGCCTACGGGAGTGAACTTCCTGTCAGACCGTCCCAGCGTGCGTACAAAATACGCCTGTGCCCCATAAGGTTGCAATACCTGGTTCACCACGGCGCTCTCCTCCTCAGAAGAAGGAAGCAGAAACATGGCAGGCCCGGCGCCGGTAAGGTGAGGACGCCTTCCGCAGGCTGCGGTTACCTCATCAAGAATGTCCTCCAGTCCCGGGAATTCCCGGAGCGCTATTTCCTGAAATACATTATAGAAAAGATCGTCTGCCAACCGCCCTGCCATCAGGTTCTGCAAGCAATGTCGGGTTACACCGCCATCGCTGAAATCGGAAGGACCCAGGTAACCGTACATACGAGCGGTCTTTGACTCGATGGTGGATTCCGGAAAGATCATGGTTACTGGAACCGCTGGCCCGCCGGGAACGGGTTCAATGATATCACCTCGCCCGCTGGCCAGCGCGGCGCCGCCCCAAAAGAAATAGGGAACGTCGGACCCAATGCGGGAGCCGATTTCCACCAATCTCTTTAGGGGCACGTTTATGCCCCAAAGCTCGTTAAGCGCCAGCAGGGCCGCCGCCGCATCGCTGCTTCCGCCTCCCAGGCCCATCCCTGCCGGAATGCGCTTTTTCACGGCGATATCTGCCAGCGGTAGCCGCCCGCTACTGGCAGCCAGCGCTTTGGCCGCCTGCCACACCAGGTTGTTCTCACCCTCCAGCGCCGGATCGTCGCACCTGACCCGCAGGGTGGCCGACGGCACAATCTCCAGGTCGTCAAACAGGTCAATGGCCTGCATAACCGTCTTGACCTCGTGGTACCCGTCCGGGCGGCGTCCCAGAACTTCCAGGCACAGGTTCAGCTTGGCATGGGCCTGGACTAGCAACGCCGTTCCCCGTTCCCACTAGCAACCATCGGTGTTTGCCCATACCCGGTAAACATCCAGCCATTCCTGCAGGGAGAGAGTTCCCGCCCTTCTTGAGCCGTCAATGCCGGCAGCCTCCAGCATCCTGTGCGTTTCCGATGAAGCCAGAGCCAGCCCTTGCCCCATTGAATTGTGCAGCTGCTTCCGGGGGGCGGAAAAGCCGCCCCGTACGAGATTGAAAAACCCCTGCGCCTCGGTTTCATCCAGGGCCGATCTCGGCATAAGGTCCAGCCGTACCACCGAAGAAGTAACTTTGGGAGCCGGGCGGAAGGCTGAGGGTGGAACGCTGCACACAATACTGGCAGTCGCATAAAACTGCACGGCGACCGAAAGGAGGGACATCTTGCCTGGGGCGGCGGTCATGCTTTCGGCCACTTCTCGCTGCACCATTACCACCATCTTGGTCGGCCGGTGGTCGCCCTCCAGCAAACGCCGGATTATGGGATTGGCAGCGTAATAGGGTAGATTGGCCACCACCTTATACGAACTGTTACCTGTCACCTCTCCCAGGTCAACGGTGCGGGCGTCTGCATTCAATACGGTAAGGTTGGCGGGTTCATCCAGTCGGGCGGGAAGGGACTGCGCCAGGTCGGCGTCCATCTCAATTGCCACCACGTGGGCAGAGTGGGACAGCAGCCGGCGGGTCAATGCGCCTCGGCCGGGGCCAATTTCCACTACCAGGTCGTCATCGGCCAACTGCCCCGCCGCCACTATCCGGGCCACAATCCGGTTATCAACCAGAAAGTGCTGTCCCAGGGACTTTCGCGGGCGGGAGGCGGAAAAAGATGGTGCGGAAGTTATGGCAGTCACAACAATTACGAGAACCTCGGTTAAGAGACCGCGCACCCCCCGTTGACGAAAACCCTATGGGCATTTCCAGGGCCACAACTCAGGCCAGGCGTTCCCACGGCACCCGCAGGGACCTGTTTACCGTTGCTTCCTCTCGGACCTGGCGGGGTTCACAAGCCTGCGCCGCGTGGGACCCGGCCATCAACACTGCGCACCCTGGGAAGCGGTCCAACAGGTTTGGCCTAGGGGGGGAATTACACCCCGCTATAGCGGATTGCGGGTACAGGGCACCGCTAGCTCCCCGCCTAGCACGGTCTCCCGAACAATGGTAGGGTAGTCCCGCACCACTGTCAAATACAGTTCCTGACCGCCTTCTCGCCCGGCAAGCCGCATTCGCATGGCCTGGGAAGTTAGCCACCTTTGGGAAGTTCCATTATTCTGGAGCTGAGAGTGGACTGCCCCGCCCCGGTACATGCCTCTGACCCGCTTAGTCCCAGCCATGTCACGAAAAACCGTCGCACGGGTTGACCCTCATTTGCGCCATCGTTCCCAAATGCGAGTGGGTGGATGTTAGAATTATATCCGCAGGAGATTTCAATGCAGATCAGGAAAGCAGTAATACCAGCCGCCGGATTGGGCACCCGATTCCTGCCCATTACCAAATCGTTGCCAAAAGAACTGCTGCCCATCCTGGACCGGCCCATGCTGCAGTACGTAGTGGAAGAGGCCGCCGAGGCGGGCATCGAAGAAGTGATCGTGGTAACCGCCAGGGGGAAGGAATCCATTGCCGCCTATTTCCAACCTCGTCCCGAATTGGAACAGCGACTCCTCGAAACGGGAGCCATCGACCTCCTTGAGTCAATTCAGCATGTTTCCGGTCTGGCCGACGTTTCCTTCGTAATCCAGGAGGAACCCCTGGGGCTGGGCCACGCAGTGCTGGCTGCCAGGGACGCGGTCGGTGAAGAGCCCTTCGTAGTCATTCTGCCCGACGACATTATCGACCACCGCCCCGGGGTAATCTCCCAGATGCTGGAGGTTTCGAATCACTACGACGGCGGCGTAATTGCCGTGGAGCAGGTACCCTGGGAAGTGATACACAACTACGGGGTCGTGGATGCTGAAGACCGGGGCGGTAGAACCCATTTCGTTAAAGGGCTGGTGGAAAAGCCGGCCAGGGAAGATGCTCCCTCCAACTTGAGCATCGTGGGTCGCTACATTTTGCCCCCGGAGATTTTCGACTGCCTGGAGCAGACGCAGCCCGGCGCCAAGGGCGAAATCCAGCTTACCGACGGCATCCAGTTGCTGTTGGAGCAGCAGGACATTTACGCTTACGAGTTCCTCGGTTCCAGGCACGACGGGGGTACTCCCTTGGGCCTGTTGCGCGCATCCCTGGAGTATGGCCTGGCCCGGGAAGATACGCGGGATTCCGTGGCCGCTTTGATCAACGGCCTGTGCAACAAACTGGCGGAATCTTGAAGGACGAAACAACCTCTATGCAGACCTCCCCAATTGCCAATGACCATCGGCAGGGAATCCTGGCTCATCGGACCCTGGAGCGCTTTACTGCTGTCCTCTTGATCGTCTACGGCATTGCCCAGGTCATCACCATAGTAACCAGAATTGCCAGCGGCGCCGACCAGCCTGATGCCCTCGGGTCCATGGCAATGATTTCAGCCAATCATTCATGGTATCTGGCCAGCAAAATTGCCAACCTGGCCGCTGCTTTTGTACTACTGGCATCGGCAGTCCCCATCTTCCAGGTGTTTCGCGTTCATGACCAAACGCTGTCCCTTCTCACCGCCGTGTTGCTGGGGACTGCGGGAATATTCTGGCTGTATTCCAGCCTGGCGGGCCTGGCGTTGGCCGAAATTTACGGACAAGGGGTTGCTGAGACTGCGGTCCTGACCAGCAATCCGGAACAGTTTGCCTTTGCTGCCATAGAACCGGTACGGGCCATTGCCGGCCGGGTGGGTTTCACCGCCGCGGCGCTGGCTATTGCCGCGTGGAGCGCTCTGATTGTCCTCGCCAAGCCTCTGCCCCGGTGGCTGGGCTGGGCCGGCTGGGCCACCGCCGTTGCCATGTTCTTTATCTGGGACCCGGAAGCGACGGCACTGCACCGTCTGGGTGGCGGGGCGCTGCTGCTGTGGTTGCTGTTGGTGGTTGGACTGCTAACCTGGAAGGGTACACCCAATGCAGTCCCTGAGGAGCAGAACTCTTAACTGGAGATATTGATGTTTAACCTGTTGCTGACGCTTCACATTCTCTCCGCCGTATGGCTGATGGGTCACCTGATAAGTTCAGCCTTCTGGAAGGCCCGGGCAGACCGCTCAGGAAACCCGGAGACCATTGCCACCGCCGCCCAGGCGCTGGTGAGATCGGATTTCATGTTCACCGGACCCGGGATCGTCCTGTTGTTGGGCACTGGAATCTGGATGGCCGGGCTGACCGGCTGGGACCGATTCCAGGAACCATGGCTGGGCGCATCCTTTGTCCTCGTTATCATAATGGCGATACTCTGGTTGGCGGTGTTGCTGCCCCAGCAGCGGCGCATGGCCCGGTTCGCTGCCGATTCTCTGGAAGGCATAGACCAGGAGGACAACTACCGGCGGGCCAGCAAGATCTGGAACATGGTCGGGGGTATCATGACCCTGATCCCGGTGATAGTCCTGTTCCTGATGGTGTTCAAGCCCTGATCCAGGACCCAGCCCTTTTCTGGAGGACTTTATGACCACTGCCAGGGACCAGCATCTGACCAACGTGACTGAAATACGCTCTGAACTGTTCCAGATTCTTGAAGGAATGGAAAACAACCTGGACTGGCGTGCCGATGAAGAGTCCTGGTCCGCCCGCGAGGTTATCACCCACATGCTCTACACTCCGCCGGGCGGAGTCCCTGAAATACTTCAAGGTTTGCTGTCGGGCGCAGTCCGCGAGTACGACCTTTGGGCCGACCAGAAGTACTTGACCGAAGAAGCGAAGGGGTGGACGCTGGAGCAGGTGAAGGAGCAGTTCAACGGCTACTTCCAAAGCCTGGAGCGCCAACTGGAGTCGCTGGACGATGATACCCTGGCGGAGACCACGGCCCTGGTCCACCAGCGCAACCGCCACTGGGACGAACCAAGACCGGCCCAGTGGCTGGTAGAACGGCTTTTCGCCGGCCACTGGCGCGAACATCTGGTCCAGTTAGGGGAGTTGAAGCAGGACGCGCAGGGCTAAAGCCTGATTCGCGGGTTAACGGGCGTGCTGGCTAGGTCTCACTGCCGATTCCCAGCAGGCTCAGAAAGGCTTCCTGGGGCACTTCAACCCTGCCCACGCTCTTCATCCGTTTCTTGCCTTCCTTCTGCTTTTCCAGCAGCTTCCGCTTGCGGGTAATGTCCCCACCATAGCACTTGGCCAGCACGTCCTTCCGCAACGCCCGCACCGTCTCCCGGGCGATAATCCTGCTGCCAATGGCGGCCTGGATGGGCACCTCAAAAAGCTGCCTTGGTATGGTTGCCTTCAGCTTGTCTACCAGCGCCCGCCCATGGATCACGGCCAGGTCCCGGTGGACGATCATGGAAAGAGCCTCCACCGCCTGGTGGTTGATCAGGACGTCCACCCTGCTCAGGGGGGCGGCCCGGTAGCCTTCAAAAGTGTAGTCCAGCGAAGCATAGCCCTGGGTTCGGGACTTAAGCTGGTTGTAGAAATCGGCCAGCATCTCCGACAGGGGCATCATGTATTCCATGACCACCCTGGTCTGTTCTTCCCTGGCCTCCACTCCTTCTTTTGTTGAAATGCCCTGGATGTATTCCATTCGCCTGAATTCCGACCGCCGGCCGTGCATCAACTCCATGATGGCGCCAACGTGCCGGTTGGGCGCCACGATGGTGACTCCCAGCACCGGTTCCTGGATTTCCCGGATTTCGTGCGGCTGGGGCAGCTTGGAAGGGTTATCAATTCGGATAGCCTCGTCGTCCTGCAGTATTACCTGGTAGGCCACGCTGGGCGCGGTAACGATCAGGTCCAGGTCATACTCCCGTTCCAGCCGCTCCTGGATAATCTCCAGGTGCATCAGGCCCAGAAATCCGCAGCGAAAACCAAACCCCAGCGCCCCGCTGCTCTCCGGTTCCATCGTCAGGGATGCATCGTTCAGCCGCAGCTTCTCCAGGGCCGCCCGCAGGCTGTTGTACTCTTCCCCGTCGGACGGGTAGAGACCGGCGAACACCATGGACTTCAGTTCCACGTAACCGGGCAGCGGTTCCGTCGCCGGACGGTTGGCAATGGTCAGGGTATCGCCCACCGCGCATTCCTGCACGTCCTTGAAGCCCGTGGCAATGTAGCCTACCTGGCCGGTGAACAACGCGTCCACCGGAGTAGGGTGGGGCGAGAAGACGCCCACTTCCATAATATCAGCCACTCTACCTGACGACATCACCATTATCTTGTCGTGCTTGGAGACCTTGCCGTCTTCCACCCTCACATGCCCGATGATGCCCTTGTAGGTGTTGTATACCGAGTCGAACACCAGCGCCCGCATGGCGCCCTCCGTGTCTCCCGACGGCGGCTTCAGGCGTTCAACTACTGCATCCAGAATGTCGTGGGCCCCGGTTCCCTCCTTGGCAGAAACGTACAGGATTTCTTCCTCGCGAAACCCGAATACCTGCTGAAGCTCGCCTGCCACCCGGTCGGGTTCCGCCTGGGGCAGATCAACCTTGTTGACCACCGGAATAAGCTCCAGGTCATACTCCATGGCCAGCAGGGTGTTGGCAATGGTCTGAGCCTCGATTCCCTGGCTGGCATCCACCACCAGCAGGGCCCCTTCGCAGGCGGCCAGGGCACGGGACACTTCATAGCTGAAATCAACGTGGCCCGGGGTATCAATCAGGTTCAACTGGTAAACCTGACCGTCCCCTGCCTTGTGCCGCATGGCTACGGCCTTTCCCTTGATGGTGATGCCACGTTCCCGTTCCAGTTCCATCTGGTCCATGAACTGGGCTTTCATCTCCGAGGGCCGGACCGTTTCGGTAATTTCAAGGAACCGGTCGGCAAGAGTAGACTTGCCGTGGTCAATGTGGGCGATTATGCAGAAGTTACGAATAAATTCAGGATTCATAGCTCAACCATAGTATCACGCTACCAACTTCAGTAACAATAAGAGTGCTGAAGAAGCCAAAAGATGTCGCATCTGAAAAGAGACCACTGTCTCGACGTTACGGCAAGAACGGGAACCTGGCGCCACGGGAACATAGATTCCCGCTATAGATGAGTGACGTACTCGCCCAAACGCCGATTGGGTTTCCCAAGGCACAGAACTGGTCGCAACAGGTTGCGGAAATGGACGGCGGCCGCTGACCGCACACTACTGGCGGCGCGTTAGGTAAAGACTGCCGACTACACCGGGAGAACCGTCAACATCAAAAAGGGCCGGCGATGTGCCGGCCCTCAGGTACAACGCAATGCCTCGCTGCGGCGTTAGTAGGAACCGTAACCGGGCGACTGGATACAGGCAGCCCAATGATCGGGTTCCACCTCCCGCAGTTCGGGAATAACGCCCTGGCATTCGTCTATGGCAATGGGGCAGCGCGGGTGGAACACGCAACCGCTGGGCGGGTTCAACGGGCTCGGGACTTCACCGCTCAACAGAATGCGCTCCCGCTGGGCGTCAATAATCGGGTCGGGAATGGGCACTGCGGAAAGCAGCGCTCGGGTGTACGGGTGCAGCGGATTGGCGTAGATTTCGTTTCTGTCGGCGATCTCTACTATGTGCCCCAGGTACATCACGGCAACCCGGTTGCTGATGTGCCGCACCACCGAAAGGTCGTGGGCGATGAACAGGTAGGTCAGATCAAACTGTTCCTGCAGGTCCTCCAGCAGATTTACGATCTGGGCCTGGATGGACACGTCCAGCGCGGATACCGGCTCGTCGCAAACTATGAAAGACGGATCTACGGAAAGGGCGCGAGCTACGCCGATGCGCTGGCGCTGGCCCCCGCTGAACTCGTGGGGAAATCGGTCGGCCATGTACGGGTTCAGACCCACATTCTGCAGCAGCTCCGCCACCCGGTCCCGGTATTCCTCTTTGCTGTTGACCAGGCCGTGAACAATCAGCGGTTCGCCGATAATGTTGCCGGCCGTCATCCGGGGATTGAGGGAGCTGTATGGATCCTGGAAGATGACCTGCATCTTTCGCCGCATCACCCGCATCTGCCGGGTGGACATGGACGTCAGTTCTTCCCCTTCGAAATGCACCTGGCCGCCCGTAGGCTTGTAGAGCTGCAGAATGCAGCGACCGGTGGTAGTCTTGCCGCAACCGCTTTCACCCACCAAGCCCAGGGTCTCGCCTTTGCGGACGAAAAAGCTCACATCGTCCACGGCCTTAATCTGGGCTACTGCCCGCTGGAAGATGATCCCCGCGGTCACCGGGAAATACATCTGCAGGTTCCTGACCTCGACAAGTACGTCGCCGTGGGCCGATGGCCCGCTGGCACGCTGGTCGGCTTCAGACATCATGGTCATATTCTCATACACTCCGCGGGCTAGTTTTCGTCGTCAGTTTCCGGCTCGGCAACTCCGTTGCCATTGGTCGGGCCGTCCTGCATATCCGGGTCAAGCAAAAAGTCCAGGGCAGAGGGGCCCAATTCGTCGGACCTCCAGCAGGCCGACCAGTGGCCTTCGTTCACCAGCATCAAGGGTGGCTCTTCCGTCGCGCACTTGTCTACGGCCCACCGACAGCGGTCGCGGAACGCGCAACCCTCGGGCAGGTTGATCAGATCAGGGGGCTGGCCTTCGATGGGATCAAGCTTCGCCCGGCGGGGCAGGTCCAGTCGCGGGACCGACTTAAGCAGACCCACGGTATAGGGGTGCCTGGGGTTACTGTAGACCTCGCGGGCAGCGCCCCTTTCGATTATCTTGCCGGCGTACATGATGTTCATGCGGTCGGCGTAGCGGGCCACCACGCCCAGATTATGGGTAATAACGATCAGGGACACGCCGAACTCGTTGGTCAGCGACTTCATCAGCTCCAGAATCTGCGCTTGAATAGTCACGTCAAGCGCGGTGGTGGGCTCATCAGCGATGATAAGCTTGGGATTGCAGCTGAGCGCCATGGCGATCATAACCCTCTGACGCATCCCGCCGCTGAACTGGTGGGGGTACTGCTTCACGCGGCGTTCCGCATCCGGAATGCCCACGCGAGCCAGCAAGTCTACAGACTCTACCCGAGCCTCTTCCCTGCTCATGCCCCTGTGAAGCTGCAGGGTCTCACTGAGTTGCCTTTCCAGCGTGAGCACGGGGTTGAGCGACGTCATGGGCTCCTGAAAGACCATGGACATTTTTGCGCCCCGAATGCGGCGCATGTCGTCCATATCTATCTTCAGAATGTCCTCGCCCTCGAACAGCAATTCGCCCGCCACGATCTTGCCCGGCGGGTCTGGTATCAGCCGCATCAGCGACAAGGCGCTCACACTCTTCCCGCAGCCGCTCTCCCCTACAAGGCCCAGGGTTTCGCCCTCTTCCACCTCGTAAGAAACGCCGTCCACTGCCTTAACGACACCCTCAAAGGTGAAGAAATGTGTCCTAAGGTCATTAACTTCCAGAAGCGTAGCCAACAGCCCTCCCCCCGGCGGCAATAAACGATCTATTCACTTGTTGCGCCGGATTCAAGATAGTGGCCCGAAATCAGGGCCCTTTACAGGTTATCGGAGTGGTGGGGAAGGGGAGACTCGAACTCCCACGCTTTGCAGCACATGATCCTAAGTCATGCTCGTCTACCAATTCCGACACTCCCCCAGACTGCAATCCCCTTTTTTCACCATGTTACTTTGTTGGTGACCCGCCTCGGGGTCGAACCGAGAACCTACGGATTAAGAGTCCGTTGCTCTGCCAGTTGAGCTAGCGGGCCACAAGTTCCCTACCCAAAAACACTGCATTTCAGGTTGCAAAAGCCTATCAACAGTACCCCAACTTGTCAATAGAGTCCCCTTCCCGCACACGGCCCTCAAGCGTATCTGAACTTGCCTGTCAGTTGGCGCCATCAAACCCCGTGGTCCAGCCGGTCTATCAGGCTGCGGGGCAATCCTGCCTGCCGCATCTTTTCCTGCGTCGCGGCGCGGTCATACTCCACCCGGTGACGTTCCAGGGAGCCGGGAGCGATTCCCTCTTCATCCACATACAGGGCATAGCTGGGCCGGGGGTCATAGTCCCTTGGCTGTCCCACGCTGCCCGGGTTGGCGATCCAGCGTCGCTGGTCCAGCGGAAATACTTCATCCTCGGAAAACTGTACGAAGTTGGGACCGTCCCGGTTTTCCAGGCAAAGGAAAGGCATGTGCGAGTGACCGACCAGGCAGTAGCCCGTTGTCAGCCGTCCGAAGGTGCTGGCCGCGGCCTCCTCGTTGAGCAGATATTCCCGCAGGGGCGCCCGCAGGCTGCCGTGGACCAGGGTGAACTCGGCGGCATTAGTCACTTCGGGCAATCCTCCAAGAAACTCCCGGTGTTCCTGGCTTAGTCGCCGCGCCGTCCAATCCGCGGCAAAGGCTGCGGCATTGTTGAAATCGGCGCTTTCCCGAAGGTTCAGGGCAGCCCGGTCGTGGTTGCCTGCCACCGCCACCAGGGGGAAACTCTTCAGCAGGTCCAGGCAGGCCTCGGGGTCCGGGCCGTAACCCACTGAATCGCCCAGGCACCAGACCGAATCAAAACCCCCTCGCCGCTGGGCATCGGCGATTACCGCCTCCAGGGCCTCCAGGTTGGAGTGAATGTCTGAAACTATCAGTGCTCGCAAAAGTAATGACCCTCAATTCCTGGCACCCCGTCCGGTTATTGCCAGTTTCGTTTATTGACAGCTGAGTTGATTGACAGGAAGGCTACTGGATTTTAGCCTGCAACCCAACGCCTGCCATTATATCAATCAACTATATCAATCATCCTGGCAGACCCTTATCCTCGCATGGTGGTTCCCGCCACAACCTGCAGACAGGGATCTTGGGACTTATCGAGGAGGAGACATGGACCAGCCGAAGCCGCGAATCTACATCGTAGCCACCGGCGGCAGCATTGCCGGTGTCGGGCCCGACCGCCTGGACTTCATCCTATACCCGGAACTGGGCGATCATATCACCATTGAACAGTCTCTCGACCGAATTCCGGAAGCCGCGGAAATCGCCACCATCTCGGCCGAAGACCTGGTAAGTGTTGGCAGTACCGCCATTGGTCCCGAAGACTGGCTGCGCCTGGCGCAACGGATCAATGCGTTGCTCGAAAACGACGACACGGACGGCGTGGTGGTCACCCACGGCACCGCCACCCTGGAAGAAACGGCCTTCTTTCTCCATCTGACCGTTAAGTCCCGCAAACCTGTCGTGGTCACCGGGGCCATGCGGCCTCCCACCGCTATGGGCACCGACGCCGACCTCAATCTGCTGGACGCCATTCGGGTGGCCGCCAGTCCTGATGCCGGGAACATCGGCGTCCTGACGGTCCTCAACAACGAAATCCAGTGCGCCCGGGACGTGGTTAAGACCAACACCTTCCGGGTCGAGACATTCAAACCCAACGAACTGGGTTTCCTTGGCTACGCCGATTCCGATGGCCAGGTTGTAATGTACCGCGCGCCTCTGCGCCGGCACACTACCGCCACAGAATTTGACGTTTCAGGCATGGACTCGCTGCCCCGTGTAGACATAGTCTATTGTTACGCCGGCTCCGATGATCTTCTGATCAATGCGGTGCGGGCCAACGGGTCCGACGGGCTGGTACTGGCCGGTTTCGGCGGCGGCAGCTTTCCGCCCAGGGCCATCGAAGCGGCGACTATGGCTGTAAATGACGGGATACCCGTGGTGCTGGCCTCTCGTTCCCCCAATGGACGGGTAGTTATGACCCCCCGGAAGGCTGACCAGGGCTTCATCGTTTCCGACAACCTGCAGCCACAGAAAGCCAGGATTCTGCTCATGCTGGCCTTGACCAGGACCCATGAAAGGCCAGATATCCAGCGAATGTTCACTGTGTACTGAACCAAAGCCATAATGGAAAGCACACAGTGATGACCTGTTGGGGAAAGATTGTCATCCTGTAAAGATTAATTGTCACCCTTTAAGAACCAACTGTCATCCTGAACGAAGTGAAGGATCTAATAACCCGGCTGCCCAAAAGGACTGTAATCCTGAACGAAGCAACTGTCATCCTGAACGAAGTGAAGGATCTAATATCCCGGCTGCCCAAAAGGACTGTAATCCTGAACGAAGCAACTGTCATCCTTCACTTCGTGAAGGATCCAAAATCCCGGCCGCCAAATACCTTCCCAACCTTCAAAAGTTTGGACCCATCTCTTCACACAGATTGAAAGCCTTGCTGTTGGGCAGTTGGGAATTCCGACCCTATCCCTGCCCGCCCATAGTGGAAATGCACATCCCTCTCCGGCATCGGTTTAGTAGTTCCATTCAATTGGATTGATAGCTATTTCCCCGTTCGCCCATCAAGACAACAATTATTGACTGACCGGTTCCAGGGGCCCCTTTCCTCATCATTCCAAAAGAACGGTGTGCCTTTATATCCCAGTTCCCAAAACACCAAGTTCACGAACAAACGGTTGGCTTCGGTATGCCGGCCCTCCTTCCCTGTCCCCCCAGCAAATAAGGCTCAAGAAGTTCCCAGACCCGTCCGGAATTGTCCTGGCGTCCATGCGGCGCGGCGCTGCCCTGTCCCAACCCCTCCCGTTCACTCTCGCCACACCAACCTGCCATCCTGATTTGACCTTGAAGACACCCCCCGGCAACCGGAAAATGCTGAACGTTTGCAGCTGCGTCCCTTCTGTAAATGCTGGCAACAATTGTTCTGCTGATGTTCTCAAGGGTGTATAATCGGCCTCAAATTCCCCACAAAACTGGCTAATCCGGCCATTGGATCACCCTTCGTCGAGTCAATCTTGTAAAGGGCAGGTGACGACTTTGGCAACAACTTCGGCTGTGGCCCCCCAAACCGGGCAAGAGGGGCGAACCAAAAACTCGGTGTTGGCTACGACCCTCATCGGGGCCCATGCCTTTGAACACCTCTATGCCCATAGCATCCCACTGCTGGCGCCCATTATATTGGCGGACCTGGGAGTTAACGCCACCCTTGGCCTGTTGATACCGGCAATACGTTCCATATTTGGTGGGGTAAGCAGCACTGTGGGAGGCTTTTTTGTAGACCTGTACCACCATCGGGTGGCCTGGGTCCTCTCCATAAGTGCCTTCAGCGTTGGTTTGGGCTACCTGCTGATGTCGGTGGCGCCCAGCTATGTCCTGATTCTGGCTGCCTTGTCTCTGGGTTCCATTGGCAGCGCCATGTGGCATCCGCCGGCGCTGGGTTTGCTCGCCAGGCGCTTCCCTGAACGGCGTGGCGTATTCATCTCCCTGCACCGGTCCATGGGCAGCATTGGTGACGCCATCAGTCCCCTGGCATTGGGGGCGTTCCTGGGTGGAGTCATTGCCTGGGAAGGCCTGTTCTCCTGGGACTTGCCCTGGGACCCGATTAATTGGCGCCTCATAGTAGGCTTCAGCACAATAATTATGTTCACCTCCAGCGTGATCATCCTTTTCTTGCTTCGAAGAGCGGGTGGAGAAAAACCGGAAGGAATAGACATTCGCCAGAGGTTTAACACCAACTGGCAGGGAATGAAAGACGCTTTCCGGGGCACCGGAATGTGGGCCATCTTTACGGTCTCCGCAGTCCGGGGCATGGCAGACCGGTCTTACCTGTTCCTGGTCCCCCTGTATTTGGCATACCTCCTGGAGCAGGAGGGTTACCAGGTGTTGGACCCGTATGTCGTCACTCTCTTGGCATTCCACGTAGCGCTCATGGTTATTCCCGGCATTTTCTCGGGCCCGATCATCGGCGCGGTATCAGACCGAATTGGCAGAAAGCTGATAATTGTTTTCGTCATGGCTCTGACGACCTTGCTGACCCTGGCCACAGTCATAAGCGCCCAGATGGCAGGCGGTTATACGCCCGTAATTACGATTCTCATCGCCATCTACGGCACCTTCAATTTCTCCGTCAACAATCTTACCCAGGCCGCGGCTGCGGACATTGCGGTGGGACGGCGGCTGGAATCCTCCTTCCTGGGTCTGATGTGGGGAAACAACACCCTGTTTGGAGCCATATCTGCCGTGTTCATCTTCTTTGCGGTACGGTGGTTTGGCTGGGAGTCCGGTTTCTACATATCTGCCGTCATCTACTTCTTCGGTCTGTTGGTCGCATTCCTGATTCCCAACAAGCCCAGGGCCATGGCCCAGGCAGCATAATCGGCTCAAAAGAGAACCAGGTCACTGAACAAAAGGGGCGGGCAAGAGTCCGCCCCTTCCTATTTGTATGAACTTTGTACCAATTCTTGAAAAAGGTGTTGACAACTATATCGCCACGTGATAGCCTTTTAGTAGAGCAAGACGGGCATCATTGCCCCGAATGTTCCGAAATACGGTAAGGAGGTGGAAAGTGGTAAAGGTTTTCGAACTATGCCATAAATGGATTTTCCCTTGTAACGTCCCTGCCGGCTCGGAACGTGAAGGGTGACCCGCAAGGGGATGCTCCACCACCGGCAGGGAGAATACGAAAAAAGTAGGTCTCGCGCAGATACCAAGTGAACCAATTTCCTTGGTGAGCGACCTCAGGAAGGGTACTCCGGTAAGTGTGCCGGAATGGCGAGACTACTAAGCGAAAGCAGGTCAGGGCCCGGTAGGCGTACCGGGCCCTGATTGTGTATTCCCTGATTTTTCTTCAATGACCTCAGTCATCGACCCCGGCGGCGGGACGGCCCTAGCCAGATTGGTCCAGCGCCGCCCGGTACTGTTCCGGGGTATTAAGGTCCCAGAGCACTTCCGCTGTTTCCACTTCCACCCGTAATGTGCCTTCCTGGTGCCGGCGGACCACCTCGCGGATGCCCTGCGTCTCTTCCGCGATGTTCGATAACTCGTCCAGCAGCACGCCGTCGAAAACCACCGGGTGCCCGCCCTTACCGCCAAAGGTAGGGATGGTTATGAAGGCACCGCTGCTGCGGTGTTGCAACAGCAAGTCCCTGACCGTCTCCGCGCTCCGGGGCTGGTCAACATTTAGCAGCAGTATGGTCTCAGGAGACCGGCCAGCCAGCGCCTTCAGCCCCGCCTTAATGGACGTGGTTTTGCCCTGCAGGTAGTCGGGATTCCAGGTCCATTCGACACGGGACTTTCCCTCCAGTTCCGGCCGCAGTTCCTCGTGGCGGTGACCTAGAACAACCACAATCCGGTCCACTCCCCCATCGGCCAGGGCAGCAACCTGGTGGGAAATAAGGGTTTGGCCCTGCCATGGTAGCAGGGCCTTAAGGTCGCCCATTCTTCTGGACTCCCCTGCAGCGAGGAGAATTGCCGCGGTTTCAGGCATCTTTGTTCCGCTCTCCTGGCCCGGCGGGCAGGCCCGGCTTACACCTCGATGGCATCGTGGAACCGCTCGGCCACCCGGTCGAGGTACCACTCGTCCATCTGCAAGGGGCCGCCCTTGCCGCCCCGCCGCACCATTATGATCTCGGACATTATGCTGACGGCCAGTTCTTCCGGTTGCAGGCCGCCAATGTCCAGACCTATGGGAGCATGCACCTGCTTCAATCGTTCCAGGGATACTCCCTGGTCCAGCAGGCGCCGGTAGATCATCAGGTTCTTCCGCCGGCTGCCCATCAGGCCAATGTACCGGGCCTTAGTCTTGAGGGCCGACTCCAGCGCCATGTCGTCAAAGCGGTGTCCCCGGGTGGCGACCACCACAAATGTATTTACATTGACCGACAGGTCTTCCGACCAGCGGTCGTATTGAGTCACGACTGTCTGCTCGGCGTACGGAAACCGCTCAGCATTGGAGAATTCCTGGCGGTCGTCTACGATGAATACTCGGTAACCCAGCATATTGGCCAGGTCAGCCGTGGCCTTTCCCACGTGTCCGCCGCCGATCACCGTCAGAGTGGGTGGAGTGGTGAAGCCTTCGACGAATACCTCGAGCCCTTCATCCGTAGTAAAGCTGTCCGTCGACCCCACGTCGGCCACCTGGCGGCAGGCGGCCACGGCCCGGTCATCCAGCTCTTTGCTGCCCAGCGTGCCGGCTATCCCGCCATCGAGTAACAGCATCAGCTTCGCCCCCAGGTTTGGGCTCCCCTCCGGCACATTTACCACCGTAGCCAGCCCCACCGGATCCCCACCTTCGTAGGCATCAACCAGTCGATGACCGATTTCCAGGAAGGAATCGGGTTCATAAATGGGTTCCAGGTAAAAGTACATAGTGCCGCCGCACACCAGTCCGTCCCGGGCGGCAATGTCTTCGTTGAGAAAATAGTCCTTGAACTCCGGACCGCTGTGGTTGCGGAGCATCTCCCTCGCGGCATACCAGATATCTCCCTCAACACAGCCGCCACCCAGGGTACCTACGCCGGAACCGTCCTGCCTTACCAGCAACATGGAACCGGCCTTCTGGGGCGTGGATCCCTTGGTGCGCACCACGGTGGCCAACACACAGGGCTGTTGGTCCTGGATCTGCCTGACAGTTTCCTCGATGACCTCTTTCATACTTGCGCCTCAAATCCATAACAGCGTTACGAATTGAATTATAGCTGAAAAGACACCTTCTGATACCGTCCCAAGCTTAACAAATTTTGGCCCTGCCAACAAACGACACATAAGATTAATGGCATCATTTCGGCGCAGGGCCATCGCATATCAACTGATTGGGCAACCCGTCGTACCAGCAACGACGGGGACTTCTATGAAAACTCCCAACTTGCCGGCTGGCATTACCCGTCTCCACAATTAAACTATGAAAACAGCCGGATTCCGAATAAGAAGGGACTGATGTTTGAGTCTGCCCTGCCCAGGGGTCCCTTCACCTTGACGGAGAAAATAAGAGCTCGTCCCGTGCTTGCCGAAGGAATGGGGATGACCGGACCCAACAAAATGGGACGAAATGAGACAAAATGGGACGTTTTCGAAAAATTCCCCTTCGTGGCTCAAGCGAAAGCGGCAGGCAACTGATTCCCTGTGGAATTGTCTTCTAATTTGCAGCCGTTATGCTGGGAAATATCATTAGATTCAGATATAATGTGGTACATATATGTATAAGGTCGTTATCACCTCAGTAGACCTCCGCAATTCCCGCCGCTACGTCCAGATTATGGAATCCCTTGGTGCGGAAGTGAGTGTTGTGACCCCTCCCGAGGAAGGTAATGCCAGCAAGCTTCTGAATGGATCTGGCGGGTTGCTGCTGACCGGCGGGCCCGACGTTGACCCGGCCCTTTACGGCGCCGAACCGGACCCCGACGCCGACCTTGAGCTCTGCCGCCCCCTGGATGACCTGGAACTCCGGCTGCTGGACTACGCCCTGGATCACGACATGCCCGTACTGGCCATTTGCCGGGGAATGCAACTTCTGAACGTAGCCTTCGGGGGACAGTTAATCCAGGACCTTCCAGGCCATAAGGCGGAACGGGCGGACGGATGCTGGCAGCCGGAAAAGCACCTCATTTACATGGCGCCGGGTGCAAAGGCCGCTGCCATCGTGGGCAGCGCCGGATTTTTTCGGGTCAACAGCCTGCACCACCAGGGGCTCAGGGAAGCCCAACGGTCGCCCCGCCTCATGACCAGCGCTTACTCGGTGGAAGACGGCCTTATCGAGGGACTGGAGAGCCCCAACCATAGCTGGGTGATCGGCCTGCAATGCCACCCGGAGCGCCAGAACGAGGTGCCCCGCAGTTTCGCCAACCTTTTCTCCGGTTTCTACGAGCGGGCAGAGATGTACCTTGCCGGATAGGCGCGAGAGTTTGTCCCAATTCGCCCACTACGATTCCAGATTCCAAGGAGCATAAATCATGGTAACTTCAGCCCCCGTACCGCCTTCAGGCGGAATAAGGCCCATCCGCATCGAAGAGGAGATGCGGAACTCATACCTGAGTTACGCTATGAGCGTAATCGTATCCAGGGCCTTGCCCGACGTGCGGGACGGGCTGAAGCCGGTGCAGCGGCGCATTCTTTACGCCATGCACGAAATGGGAATGCGCCCTAACCAGGGCCACCGCAAGAGCGCCCGCATAGTGGGCGAGGTACTGGGCAAATTCCATCCCCACAGCGATACCCCAGTGTACGACGCCCTGGTCCGAATGGCCCAGACCTTCTCAATGCGTTACCCGTTGATCGACGGACAAGGGAACTTCGGCAGCGTGGACGGCGATCCACCGGCGGCCATGCGCTATACCGAGGCTCGGCTGGCCAATATCGCCGAAGAACTCCTGGCCGATATCGACCTGAATACCGTTGACTTCTCCCTTAACTTTGACGACTCCCTGAACGAACCGGTAGTCCTGCCCAGCCGTATGCCGAACCTGCTGGTCAATGGCGCCACCGGAATCGCCGTCGGAATGGCCACCAACCTGCCGCCCCACAACCTGGGAGAAATCTGCGACGCAGTCTGTCACGTCATCGACCACCCTAACTGCGTTACCGAAGACCTGATGAAGCTGGTTCCAGGGCCGGACTTCCCTACGCATGGTTTCATCCGCGGTACCCAGGGCATCATTGATACCTACACCACCGGGCGCGGTCGCATCGTGATGGAGGCCAAGACCGAGATCGAGGAAATGCGGGGCGGCCGCCAGCGCATCGTTGTTACCGAATTGCCCTACCAGGTCAACAAAGCCTCCCTGGTGGAGAAGATTGCCCAACTGGTACGGGACAAGCGCATAGAAGGTATTTCCGATATTCGGGATGAGTCGGACCGCCAGGGTATGCGCGTTGTTATTGAACTTCGCCGCGATGCCCAGGCCAATATTGTCCTGAACAACCTGTACCGCCACACCGCCCTGCGCAGTTCTTTCAACGCCATAATGCTGGCCCTGGTGGCTGGCCAACCTCAGGTGCTTCCTTTGAAGCGGGCCCTCACCCTTTTCGTTGAACACCGCCAGGAAGTTATCCGCCGCCGGTCCGAGTTCCTCCTCCAGAGGGCACGCGACCGGGACCATATCCTCCAGGGCCTGCTGTTGGCCCTGGACGTGATGGACGAGGTGATTCAGATTATCCGCACCTCCGACGATGCGGAGACCGCCCGCACCAACCTGATGACCGAGTTTGACCTTAGCCAGGTACAGGCCCAGGCCATCCTGGATATGCAGTTGCGCCGCCTGGCCGCGCTTGAACGACAACGACTGTTGAACGAGCACGAGGAGCTGCAGAAGACCATCGCCAGCCTGGAAGCGTTGCTGGGCGACCCAGCCAAGATTCTTAGTGAAATCAAGAAGGAGACCCGCAAGCTCAAGAAAGACTTTGGCGATGCCCGCCGCACCCGTATAGAGCACGAAGAAGTGGGAGAGCAGTCGGCAGAACAGTTCATTCCCCACCAGGACGTGGTGATCACCCTCAGCCAGCGGGGCTACATCAAGAGGCTTCCCTGCGATACCTACCGCACCCAGAATCGGGGCGGCAAGGGTGTCCGGGGAATGACCACCCGGGACGACGACGCTCTGATGGACCTGGTAGTAGTTGATACCCATGACACTCTGCTCTTCTTCACCAATCGGGGCCGGGTGTATCCGCTCAAGGCCTACCAGATACAGGGGGACACCTCCCGCACCAGCCGGGGCACCCTCCTGGTCAACCTGATACCTATTGCCCGTAACGAGCAGGTCCAGGCCATGCTCCCCGTCAAGAACGCCAGAGACAGCGCGATGCTGCTTCTTGCCACCCGCATGGGTGAAATCAAGGCTCTGAAAGAGGGTGAGCTGACCAACATCCGTCCTTCCGGTTTGATTGTTATGGATTTGGAGGACGGCGATGAACTGGTCGGCGTGGCCCAGGCCGGAGACAGCGACGAAGTAGTGCTGGTAACCGAAAAGGGCCAGGCTATTATTTTCCAATACCGTAACTGCGACGATCCGCGCAAGAATATGACACCCCGATCCCGGTCTGCCGGCGGCGTAAAGGGCATTAAGCTGCTGACTGACGACAAGGTTGTCGGCATGGCCCCGGTTACTGCCGACGGCCATCTTCTTGTCGTGAGCCAGGGCGGCTACGGTAAGTCCACCCCGTTGAAGAACTATCCACGCCATGGTCGCAGCGGTCAGGGCGTCCGCACCTTTAAGGTTACCGAAAAGACCGGCCCTGTGGCCGCCTCCCGGGTAGTCACGGACGATGAAGGTCAAGAGGTCTTTATCATCTCCGCCAAGGCTCAGGTTGTCCGCATCAACTTGGAGGACGTTCGCGTCACCAATAGCCGCTACACCCAGGGCGTTATAGTATGGCGCGACCGCGAAGCAGACGACTACGTAGCGTCAGTTGCCTGTTTCACTGAGAATGATTACTCCACAGGCGGCGCTGCCGACGCCAACGGTGACGCGTCCCAGACAGCCGCCAGCACCGAACCGACCGCATCGGTCGATTCTTGGGAGGAGGCCGGGGAAGACAGCGGCTACGTTGGAAAGGAGGAAGAGGAATCCACCACCGAAGAGGAAGCCTCAAATGACGAATAGCCATTAGCTTGGTACACCGGTAAGGCGCCAAATCGGACAAATAGTAACGGTTTCGTGAAAGAAAGTGGGAGCTGGCAGAATAACCCCTGCTAGCTCCCTTGATTTATTTATATTTATCTCATATAATCTCTAACGTTGCCTTTTTCAACCCATGTTAATGATGCATAAGTCATCTTTCCACTGATGGACAAGAAGATAATGGAGGAAACGAAGTGAAGTTGGTATTCATTCACGGAGCAGGGAGTTCTAGCCTGGCCTTCTATTACCAACTTCAGCATTTTCGTAACTCCAAGGCTCTGGATTTGCCGGGGCATCCCACTGGTCGTCCCTGCCCTACCATAGAACAGTACCTGGAGTGGGTACGGGGCTTTACTGCTGCGCGCCGTTACAAGAACATGGTCATCTGCGGCCACTCTATGGGCGGAGCCATCAGCATGCTTTACGCCCTGCGTTACCCCGAAGAAGTGCGGGGAATAATCCTTATGGGGACTGGCGCCCGTCTGCGGGTTCACCCCGACTATATGCAACTGGGACGGGATTCCGTCGAAGACGATTCAAAGTGGCTGGAAAACCAGATGTCCTACTACCCTGGCGTCGCCCAGGACATGGTGCAGTCCCTCAAACGTCGCTCAGTAGAAATCGGGCCTTCGGTAGAACTGAACGACTTGAAGGCCTGCGACCAGTTTGACGTCATGAACGAAATCCGGGACATCAATCTGCCCACGCTGGTCATCAGCGGGGACCAGGACACTATGACGCCGGTGAAGTACGCCGACTATCTTTCCGAGAATATCCCTGGAGCGAAGAAGGTAATCGTTCCGGGCGCTTCACATTTTGTGCAGCTTCAGAAATATAAGCAGGTGAATGCAAGTATTGAGGAGTTTTTGGCGTTGCTGAGGAAGTGAGGACTTGCACTGAAGAGGAATCCGGAGAGTTCAGGGCCGGGAGCGAAGCCTTCGCACACCCGGCCCTCTTGCTTTGCTGAGCTTATTCCAGCCGATCGTTTGGATGGTACCAGCGGCTCTGGAAAAACATAAGGGGATTGCCCGCCTCATTGCGGATAACCTCCTTCACCTCTCCCATGTAAACCGTGTGGTCGCCATAGACATGAGAGCCCACCACTTCGCATCCGAAGAAAACCATGGAGTTATCGAGCATCGGCACCTGGTCCTGGCCCATGGTGTAATGGTAATCCGTGCCCTCCTGGCGGTCCTCCGGCCGCTTGGCGAAATATACGCCCAGCTCTTCCTGTTCCTCACCGAGGATGTTGACCCCGAAGCGGCCCGTGCTCTCCACGTACCCGTAGGTGTGTGTACCGTGGGCCACGCAAATCAAGACAGTGGGGGGATCCAGGCACACCGATGTAAAGGAATTGGCGGTCATGGAATGGGGAATTCCATGTTCATCCAAGGACGTGACCACGGTTACGCCGGTTGCAAAAAGGGACATTGCCGATCGGAAATCGTCTCTGCTAGTCAAGATACCTTCCTTCCCTCACCGATTTTGCCCAATTATACCCAATGGCAGAATAACTCGCTACCTGAAACAGCTTGCTTTCCGGTCGTACTTCGATCGGCAGATAAGTTAGCCTGGCAGGCCAGCAGGGCCATTCGCTAGGCTCTTTCGTCTGGCCATGGCACGAAGCAGTCCCCTATACCGCTCGGCGCAACTCCGCCATACTTTCCGGGATCCAGTTTCAGCACTGTACTCTCCGGTATCAAGCCGTCAAACACATCCGGATGGGTCAACTGGGCGAGGATTTCCAAACCTTGCACAACACGCGGGCCTGGCACACTGAAATAGACATGATCGATTAGATAGACTTCTCCGGACTGGACTGCAGGAAGCACATCCCAATCATCCTGGGCAGCAAGCCACGGTATTTCCGTCTTATGCCGCTGAAGATTGGACGAGCAAAGGTCAACGAAGAGCTTGTCCGGCGCATAGTTAACCACATCCCCCCATTCCAGGCGGGTAGCCGAACACCCCGGCGAAAAAGCATCCATTATCCCGCCCGCCCTCAGCAGCAAGTCAGGTATCCAGTGTCCCCCAATTACCAGAGGGTTAATTCCTTCCAGGGAAAAGACCCGGGGTCTTGCCGCCACAGCTGACAAGGCCATTTCAACGACTCGCACTCTGTCTTCCAGTTCCAATACAAGGGAGCGGGCCCTGTCGCCAACGCCGCAGGTTTCTCCTACTTGCATGATTGAATCGAAAATGCCCTGGAGTGTCCTGGGATTCAGAACCACCACTTCCGGGGGCATGGGCATTTGTTCCACGGTACGGCCTACGGTCTGGGCGTCCACTTCGCAGAAATAGCAAAGGTCCTGGGTAAGCACCACGTCCGGGGAGTTATTGGCAATCCATTCGCCGTCCAGTTCGTAGGGACTCTCGCCCGCCTCCATAATGCTGCGCATCATGGACTCCACCTGCTGGCTGGTCATCGAGTCCACGTCAATTCGGCTCCGGCACACCACCGGCTTGTCCTTCACTTCGGGGGGATAGTCGCACAGGTCTGTAACCCCCACTATCTGGTCACCCAGGCCCAGGGCATACAGGATTTCGGTGCCGCTGGGCAACAGTGAACAAATCTTCATAACCCGCACTCTCTTCAAGAAGGACTGACAATTAATTCACACAATGGCACCGCGGAGTCGTGGAATCCACTTATAACCATAATGTAAAATATATGTCACCCTGTACAGTAGATATCTTTCCAGCCGGCAACTCCGCCATATTCCTGGAACGCCGGGTTTATCTGCCTGCCTCGGATCTTACCAAATGGCCCAGCCACAGCCACAACCTGTTTTGAACTGGAACACCCTGGCCTTCATCCGGCTGGGGGCTTTCAGCTTCGGCCTGACCGGTTTCTTCCTTACCATGGAGACCATAGTTCTCCCGACCCTGGTGTTGGACGTGGCCCCGGAAGGAGCCAAGAACACTCTGCTGGGATTTCTCGGCTTCAGCGGGTTGGTGGCCGCGGCCCTGGCGCAACCCATTGTGGGTTCCTACAGCGATCGGACCAGATCGCCGCTGGGGCGCCGGGTACCCTACATGCTATGGGGAGTGGTCTTCGTCTGCTTGGGGCTTACAGGGCTATCGTTCACGCTGACCCTTGTATCTCTGATGATCATCTGGATATTCATCCAGGCCAACGCGGGAATCAGCGCCGCACCCTACCTGGCCCTGATCGGCGACCTGGTGCCCACCAGTCGTATCGGCGTAGCATCCTCCCTGAAAATACTCGCGGACGCCGGCGGCGGCGTGGTGATGGTCGCAGTTTGCGGCAGCTTCATCAGTTTCTACCAGGGACCCGAATCCATCCATTGGCTCCGAATAACTTTCGGGGTACTTGGGGGCACCCTTATAGTAACGGTGCTGATCAGCGCGTCCATTGCCTTTACCCGCGAACGGGCCACCAGGGCGCTGCACCGGGGCGCGACGACCCTGCGGCATCCTACCCGGGGCCTGCATCCGCACCTGATTTGGTTCCTGCTGTCCAGGTTCCTCCTGATTACCGCCACATTCGTCTTCCCGACTTACGGACTTTACTTCCTGCGGGACGTGGTGATGGTAGCCAACCCTGCCCAGACCCTGGGCACGGCGGTCATCGCCATTGGCGGAGCTCTGGCACTGAGTATCTATCCCGCCGGGTGGCTATCAGACCGTATTGGCCGCAAACCCGTTATCATCGGGGGAGCCATCGGCGCTGCTGCCGGCTCTGTCCTCATTTTCTGGGCTAACGGCACCATACAAGTGGTAGCAATTTCCAGCATCATCGGGCTGTGCATTGGGCCGGTGCTTAGCGCCAGTTGGGCGCTGGCCAATGAAATGGCCGTGCCGGGGCGTGAAGGCCAGCACATAGCAATTGTGAACCTGGCCACCATCGCGGGCGCGGCCTTCTCCAAATTGCTGGGGCCCCTGGTCGACGTCTCCAACCGGTTTGTTTCCACCGGGGCGGGCTACGCCGGTCTCCTGGTAATCTGTGCTCTGCTCTTCGTGTTGGGCAGTCTATTGCTGCTGCCCCTCAACCAGGACCACGAAGACCTGGTGGCCGCCAGGGAGCATTCGCTGGAAGAAGCCGACTGACCGCCCCAATACGACCGATTGCCATCAGTTGGCGTCGGACACCTTGCCAAGAAAGTCGGCTGAACCCTGGACTATCCAGCCATTAAAAGAAGTCATCAGGAACTTCACGCCTTTGCCAATAAACGCTTCCACGTTGGCGTCGTTGACCAGCGTGCCGGCCGTTCGTCCCGAGCCAATAATCTTGGCTATGGCTTCGTCAATGGCCGCCTGAACCTCGGGATGGCCCGGGTTGCCCAAGTGCCCCATCGTCTGTGCCAGGTCAGACGGGGCGACGAAAAAGACGTCAATGTCGTCGACCCGCAGGATTTCGTCCAGGTTCTGCAAGGCCTCCGCCTCCTCCAGAAGCACAATCACCATGCTCTGGTCATTTGCGGCCTGGAAGTAGTCGGCCACCCCGTAGGATTGCCGTCCTCCGAACATGCCACGGTAGCCCAGGGGAGCGTACTTTGCGGACTTGGCCGCCTTCTCCGCCTCTTCCCGATTGTTGATATGCGGAGTGACAATCCCCATTGAACCCCGGTCCAGTGTGCGGGTGATGAGCCACGGTTCATTGGCGTTGACCCGCGTTATGGGCGTAACGCCCCACAGGTCACAGCCCCGGGTCATGTCTCCCAACTGTTCCCAGGTTACTCCGCCGTGCTCGCACTCCAGCCAGATGCCGTCAAACCCCAAGGGGCCCAGGAAATCCACCATCTCGCTGCTCAACACGCCGGAAATTGTGACTGTCACCTGGCCGGCAGCCAGCTTATCTTTGAGATTGTTTCTTCTGATATCCGCCATACTTAACCTCGATTGGATAGCGTTGCCTCAACATTACTCGGGAGAGGGACCCTTCTTTTCCTCGTATCCCCGGGGGGTAACCATCTTGCCGTTCAGGACGTAACTGGTCGAATTACCGATAATTACCGTGGTGAACATGTCAACCTCGTCCGCCCTGGACTCCAGGCCTGCCAAGTCAGTTAAGGCCACTCCCTGTTGCTCCCGGTAAGCCTCCCTCACCAGACCCACAGGCGTCTTTCCCTCTCGATGTTCCAGCAGTATGCGTCGGGCCTCCAGCAGTTGCCAGTCACGCCGCTGGCTACGGGGGTTATAGAGAGCCACTACAAAATCGCCGGCTGCGGCGGCCTCCAGTCGCCGTTTTATTGTCTCCCACGGGGTCAGCAAGTTGCTGAGACTGATGGCGCAAAAGTCCTGCATGAGCGGTGAACCCAGCAAGGATGCGGCGGATTGCAATGCAGATACACCCGGAACAGTAACCACACGGGGAAATACCCCGTCCCAGTTGCGATCGGTCAAAACCCTGAACACGGGTCCGGCCATACCATACACCCCTGCATCACCCGACGAGACCACGGCCACCGCAGAGCCGCTATAGGCCAGGTCCACCGCGCGGGCGGCCCGATCCAGTTCCTGCCCAAGTTCCATGGAGACTATTTCTTTACCTTCCGTCAGAGAAGTAATCTGTTCCATGTAGCCGCGAAAGCCAACAACCACATCGGAATCCTCCAGAGCGGCGGCCGCCCCCGGGGCGAGCAAATCCGGCGAGCCGGGCCCAAGTCCTACCAGGTATAGTGTCCCAGCTCCATTGCTTGCTTCATTTGGCATAGGTCAAACTGTCCCCAAAGAAATGAGATGATAGTTGCGTTAATCGAAGGGTATTCGGGCCACGGCTACAGTAGCCCGGTCGGTCTTCTCACGACTCACCAGCAGTTGGCTGGCGCCGGATGCAAGCAGAGCAGACGGCTCGGAAACGCCCCAAACACCCAGCAGTCGGTGAGCGGCTTGAGACCTGGTCAGAGTCTCGGCGGCCGGGCTTCTAACCTCGATCGTTTCTGAAGGTGACGCTTCGATATTCACGTCGAACACCGAGTTAAGCTCCTCGGCGCCGTAGCACACCACGGGGACACCATATCTTGTGGCCAGTTCCAGGATCCCAGGTTCGTCCTTCTTAATTTCGGCTGTGGCGATGCACTTGATGCACTCCAGAGAAAGGTTATGCCGCCGAAAAGCCCCTGCCATCAATTCTTCCAGGTGTTCCCGGTGAACTCCTCGCCGGCACCCCATCCCTACCACCAGGCTACGGGGACGATACAAAACAATTGGTGCTTTAAATCCACCGGCATTGGTGACTTCGGCAAAGGGGTCTTCGCGGTCACTGATGATCAGACCGGCCTGGCAGTCGGCAGAGACTATTTCCCGTGGAGTAGCGCAAAACTTCAGGTTGGGCAACTCTGCGGTGTCATCTGACTGCCAGTCCCGCTCACCGGCCTCCTGCAAAACCGCCACAGGCTCACCGTTGACCACCGCCGCGCTTACCCTGGTCACAGTGTTGGAGTCGGCTTGCAGTTGCCAGCCGAACTCCCGTCCCAGCAAGTCCACGGCTAGAGTGTTCTTGACATGGGACGCCGAAGTTATTACCGGAGTGGCGCCCAGGGCGTCGGCCACTTCCTTGGCCAAAGCATCCGCACCGCCCAGATGCCCAGACAGAAGGCTGACGGCAAAGCGGCCCGTATCGTCTACACAGACTACCGCCGGGTCTTCATGCTTGTGCTCCAGAAGGGGTGCAATCAGGCGAACCGCCGCGCCCAGGGGCATGATCAACACCAGGCGTCGGTACCGTCCAAAAAGCTGGCTGATTACTGGCCGCAAAGGCAGGGGAAAAGACTCGACCACACATCCTGACTGGCTGGAAAGCTGGGCCAGGTATTTCTCAGCCACGTGGAATGACAGCGCTCCAGAGAGTCTGGCCGCCAGCAGGCAGGCTACATCAGCCCCACCGCTGGAAATTACCACAATAGCGGTTTCCGGCGCAGATTCTCCGTCGGTTTTGATACTCAGGACCTGCCGACCCTTACCATCTTGAGCCGTGGAGTTGGCTTGAATATGGGAATCGGCCCTGTCGCCAGGCGGGGGCATGGAGACAGCCTAGTCGGCTGCAGTTCCGGCCCGGTCCCGCGAGCGTCGGAACAGATGGGTGTAGTTGCCTGAGTAGAGATGGGAAGTGGCGAATTCCTCGTCAGATACCAGTTCCGGGTCACGCAGGTCCGGATCCACGGCTTTGCCCACAAATATCAGCGCCTGGCGAGTGATCTTGGCATCCCGCACCTTACCGGATATGTCCTCCAAGGTACCGCGGATGAATTGCTCGTCCTCCCAGCCCACCCGGTAGGCGATAGCCACGGGGGTGTCCTTGGGATAACCGGCGGCTTCCAGGTCGCGGACAATTCGGGGCATCCGGGTAATTCCCAGGAAGATGATCAGGCTGCACCCGTGGGCGGCCAGGTCCCGCAACTGTTCCTTGGGCGGCATGGCAATCCGGCCCTGGGCCCGGGTCATGATAATTGTTTGGGTTACGTCGGGCACCGTAAGCTCGGCCTTAAGCTTGGCAGCGGCAGCAAAGGCCGCGCTCACACCGGGGATAATTTCATAATCGACTCCAGCACCCTCCAGCACCCGCATCTGTTCCAGCATGGCGCCGTACACCGACGGATCGCCGCTCTGGATGCGGGCCACTGTTTTGCCTTCGTCGGCAGCTTCCAGGGTCACCCGCATAATTGCGTCCAGGTCCATATCCTTGCTGCCGTAGACCTGGGCGTCCTCTCGGGCGAATTCCACTATGGAAGGATGTACCAGCGAATCGGCGTAGATGACCACGTCCGCCGTCTCGATCAAGCGCTTGGCCTTCAGCGTCAGCAGTTCCGGATCGCCCGGGCCTCCGCCTATGAAATATACCTTTCCGGCTGACATGGCTTCACCTTCTGATAATAAGTAGGGAGAAATAGTCCAGATCTTCCTCGGTCAACTGTTGCAGGTCCTGTACCACCTGTTCCCTTTCCGTAGTAGCGCGGCGGACGTAGATTCCCTTTCCAGCCAGCCCCAGGCTCTCCAGGTTTGCCAGAGCGTCCAGCAGCACCCGGTTGACCTTCATCAGGACGATGGTGTCGTAGTTGGCGATGGCTTCCCGCAGGTCGTCGATGCCATATACGGCCGGCAGGATGGCCAGACGCTGCCCGTGGGTAACCAGGGGGACGCTGGCCCGGGCCGCAGCAGCCATGACTGATGAAACGCCCGGTATGATTTCCACGGCAATGTCCGGGTGATTGGCGCGAATGCTTTCCAGAACGTAAGAAAAAGTACTGAACAGCATTGGGTCGCCTTCAGTTATGAAGGCCACGTCCTGGCCGCCCATTAGCCGTTCCGCCAGGGCCTCCGCCGCCGTCTCCCACACGCGGGACGCCGCCTCCGCGTCATCAGTAGGAAACCCGAACCGCAACAGTTCTTGCCGGTCGGTGTCGATATACTGCCGGGCAATATTCAGGGCGAAGCTGTCCCGGCTGGTATCCGCGTGGGGCGCGCATATTATGGGCACTGCCGCCAGGACGCGCTGGGCCTTTAGCGTTACCAGTTCCGGGTCGCCTGGACCTACGCCAACTCCGTAAAGGCAACCATAGTTGGGATTTCGGTATTCAGCGCTCATCAACCCAGTCCTCCGAAGACGGACCCTGCCTCCACGCACAAACTATGAACACGGGATTCAGGGCTTCCAACCGGACCGAACCATCGGGCATGGGCCGACTGCGGGCCGCGTTGATCATGCTTATTTCGGTGAGAAATTCCCGATTCTGAAACCATTGGTACGTTTCGTTAGTCCTTTCCAGCGTGGCGAAATTGGCGACAATGCGCCCGTCACTTCGCAACCTGGATGCACACTTTTCCAATATTTCCGGCAGATTGCCGCCGCTGCCGCCCAGGAAAACCGAGTGCGGATCGGGCAACTCGGCCAGAGCCTGTGGCGCCGAGCCTGTTACAACCTCAACGTTGCCAATCCCAAACCTATCCACGTTCTCGCGCAACAGGGGAACGCTGTCTTCGTCCCGTTCAATGGCGAAAACCCTGCCCCGGTGGGCAATGAAACCGGCCTCCACCGAAATGGAGCCCGTTCCTGCGCCGATGTCCCACACTATGCTGTTTTTCCGCAGGCCCAGACAATACAAGCTGAAGGCGCGGACTTCCCGTTTCGTTATTTGTCCCCTTAGCGGCCGCCTTTGCTCAAAATCTTCGTCCCGCAGACCCCAAAGCCTGCTTGCGGCCGAGGAATCCCCCATAACAGCTTCGAAGGTGGATTCCCCTTCTTCGGCAGGTTCACCGTCTGCCATCTTCTAAGCTCCGGCGCCTGCCGCCAGCGGTACACCTTCGGGCGACGTGGAAGCGTGGCCCAGCAGGTTCCCCTCGAAGTCAAAACAGAGCACGTCCACAATAAGGGCGTCGGCATCGTCACCCAGTTGCTTGCGGCTTTCGTCGCACACCATCCGGCACATCAGTGGAAAAACCTCCAGCAAGCCATTGGCCTGGGCGATTTCCTGGAAGTGACGCGCGCTGCTGGCCTGCCGCACTTCTTCCTGCAATTCTTGCGAAGCCCCGCATTCGGCTGCAAGTTCGGCCAGGAAGCCAGTATCTACCTGATTACCGGCCACGTGAGTAACGAAATACCCCATCGCCATTTTGGACAGCTTGCCGACCATACCCACGTGGGCGGCGCGGCCCACGTTTCGCATAACGCACCGTTTCATTGCCGGACCGCTGAAAATTCCCGCCTCGATGTAGGCCATATCGGGCAGGTCCAAATGCCGGCGTGCGTATTCCTCGCTGCGGGTGCCGGTGGAAAGGACCAGGTGAGACAGTTCATTGGTGGCCGCAACGTCGATGGCCAGGTGTACGCTTGCCCGCCATGCCGCCGTGGAGAAAGGCTGGACCACGCCGGTGCTGCCCAGGATGGATATACCGTTCAGGACGCCCAACCGGGAATTGGTGGTCTTCAGTGCAATCTCTTCACCACCCGGCACTGATACCTGGACTGCAAAGCCGGTGTCCGGGTTCAGCCCATTGTCCGCTGCAGCCTGAGCTACAGACTCGGCAATCATCCGGCGCGGCACTCTGGTTACCGCCGGCTCTCCCACTTCGATCCCCGTTCCAGGGCGCGTAACCGTCCCCACACCCGGACCTCCCAGCAACCGGACTCCTACGCTTTCGGAATCAGCGTCCAGCCAAACCGTGGCGCAGATCTCTGCGCCGTGGGTAACGTCCGGGTCGTCTCCCCCGTCCTTGATGACCGAGCAGGTTACGCTGTCGCCGCTTTCACTTCGCTGGCAACGGTATACCTGGAATGCAACATCACTCCCAACTGGCAAGTGAATCGTGACTTCACTAACCTCTTCGCCGCTGAGCAAAGCATGGGCCGCAGCCTTTGATGCTGCCGCCGCGCAGGAACCGGTGGTATAACCCGTACGAAGCTCCCGGCGTCGGACGGTCTGCCGGCTGTAGTCACTCTCAGGGCGTTCTTGTATTTCGGGATTTTCTGCCATTCAGCCTATTCACTGTCGATTTCCGGCGTGAAGCCGGATTGAGCCGCTAACGTTTGTGATTGTTTATTTCTGTTCAGCCCTCTCCCCACGCCTGGAACACGCGGTCGGCGGCCACCTCAATCAGTCGGTCGTCCACTCCCAAGGGCGGCGCCACGGTCATCTTTACCGTCGGATATGTTTCCTGCAGGCGATTCAACGTACCCACCACGTTGCGGGTCAAAATCAGTCCAGGAAAGAAAATGTAGGGTACGCAAATCAGGGATGTAACCCCCCGCTCGACAATCAGGCGGGCGGCAGCGAACTCCATGGTGGGATCGCCATAGTGAGACTGGGCCACATCCACTGCATAGCCCTCACCCATCCTTGCCTCAACCATCCGGCCCAAATCCTCCAGCCACAGGCAGTCATCATACTGAGTGCGAGTGCCAGCCTTCACCACCATTATGCCCACTGACTGTCCGTTGCTAGGCACGAGGGCAGCATCTCCCAGGTCTGAGATTCGTTCTACAATCAACTCGGCCAGCCTGGGATCGGAACCCAGCCCGTCCGCAAGCACGAGTTCCACCTCGGGAGACTGAGCACGCACATCGTCCAACATCTCGTCCATTTCCACCGTGGCGTGCTTGCCATTGCCCAGCAAGTAGGGCAGCACCACCACCCGGTTCCTGCCTTGTTGGGAAAGCATTCGCACGGCCTCATCAGGGAAAGGTTCGATAAACTCCAGGCAAGAAAGCAATACTTGGGCCCGCTCTTCGCCCAGCCTGGCTTGCAGGCGGTCTGCCACCTCGCCCAGCCCCTGGGGAGTATTGGGACACTGCCTACACCACGCTGGCCAGCCCGGCAAATCTGTCACCGAGCCTGCGCCATTGCCTAGGCCATTGTCGTCAGGAGTTGTTTGCTGCCAGGCGCAGGCGCACTCCAGGGGACTGGAACCCCGCTGGCTCCCGTGCCCTAGCAGTATGACTCCCCACGAAGACTCGACGTTATTCACCAATCTCTCGTGCTCCGCGCTTGTTCAGTATTGTATCTCGCACTGGGCTGACCTGGCTGACCTTAGCGCCCGCCTGCCAACTCCAGCAGAGCATTAATTGTCGCCGCCGCGGCCGAACTGCCGCCCCGACGACCCATGATAGTAATGTAGGGTATATTTCGCTTGACCAATTCTTCCTTGGACTCGGGACAGGCCACAAACCCGACAGGCATACCCACCACCAGCGCAGGGGAAACCTCTCCTTCGTCCACCAGGTCCAGCAGCGCCAGCAAGGCGGTGGGGGCGTTGCCGACGGCCACTACCGCCCCATCAATGTGGGGAGCCAGTTCCCGTACCGCCGCCACCGAGCGGGTCGTGCCCTCCCGCTGGGCCCGCGCTGCAACTTCGGGCGCGTCTATCAGGCACTTGGTGCCAACGCCCCGGCGGCCCAGCAGGGCTTTGGATATGCCCATCTCAACCATGCGAACGTCGGTTACGATGTCAATGCCGGTGTTGATGGCTTCCAAGCCCCGGTCTATGGCGCCTTCACTGAACCGGACCGCCTCCGCTATAGCTGGGTCGCCTTCCGCCCGCACAATGCGGCACAGAACGTAATGCTCCCCCGGCGCCAGGTCCAGCCCTTCCGGCAGATCGGCCTGGACCATTTTCAGGCTTTCCCGATCGATTTCCTCGGGCAGTAAAGCGTATTTCTGAACCAGGGTCATCGAAACGTCCCTACACCACCACCACGTTAACCAGACGGCCGGGGACGTAGATAGCCTTGTCGACCACCTTCCCCTCGGTGTAGGGCTGCACCTTTTCGCTAGCCAGGGCAAGTTCGTTGGCAGTGGATTCGTCGATATTGGCCGGCACCTCAATCCGATCCCGCACCCTGCCGTTGACCTGCACCACCAGGGTTATGGTCTCATCGGCTGCCAGGGCATCATCCCATTCCGGATAACTTTGCTGGTGGATGCTGTAGGCATGGCCCGTCTTTTCCCAAAGCTCTTCCGAAATGTGGGGAGCGATGGGCGCTAGCATCAGCAGGAATTTTTCGATACATTCGTGCCACGTGTCAGGGTCCACTGTAGCCTCGGCCCACACCTTGCTCAGGTGGTTGACCAGTTCCATCAGCGACGCGATGGCCGTATTGAACTTGAACCGATCCAGGTCGCCGTGGCACTTGCGCATGGTCTGGTGCAGTACCCGCAGGGTTTCTCGCACCGCCTGGGGGTCCGGCTGCCCAGTAGACAAGTCGTCAGGATTGCGTTCCACCAGCGCCCATACCCGATTCAGCCAGCGGGCCACTCCGTTAATGCCGACATCGCTCCAGGGGCCACCCTGGTCCCAGGGCCCGATGAACATCAGGAAGCAACGAACGGCGTCGGCGCCCATTACGCCCACCACATCGTCCGGGTTCACCACGTTGCCCCGGCTCTTGCTCATCTTCTCGCGATCGGAGCCCAGGATAACTCCCTGGTTGAACAGGCGCAGGAAGGGCTCATCAAAGTCCACCATGCCAATGTCTCGCATGGCCTTGATGAAGAAGCGGGAATATAGCAGGTGCATCACGGCGTGCTCGGCGCCGCCCGTGTACTGGTCCACCGGAAGCCAGTGCTTCAAAACGTCCGGATCAAAAGCGCCTTCATCAAACTTTGGGCCGGTGTACCGCAGCATATACCAGGACGAATCTACAAAGGTGTCCATGGTATCAGTCTCCCGAAGCGCCGGTCCACCGCAGCGGGGACAGGCGGTGTTTCGGAAGGCCTCGTGTTCCACCAGCGGGGACTCTCCGGTAGGTTTGAACTCGGCGTCCTCCGGCAGCAGCACAGGAAGCTGGTCTTCGGGAACCGGAACCGCGCCGCAACCGTCACAGTAGACCACCGGAATAGGCGTTCCCCAGTACCGTTGACGTGAAATCAGCCAGTCCCGCAGCCGGTAGGATGTGGTCCGGTGGCCCCACCCTTCCTTTTCCACATCATCGGCGATGGCCGCCTTACCTTCGTCGTCGGTCATACCGTCGTACTTGCCCGAATTGGTCATGAAACCGGGGCCAATGTGGGCCTCGGTGGGTTCCTTACCATCCCAGTCCAGGGGAGCGATAACCATGCGCACGGGCAGGCCGTACTTGCGAGCGAACATATAGTCCCGCTCGTCATGGGCCGGCACACCCATCACCGCGCCGGTGCCGTAGGTGGTCAGAACGTAATCGGCGGTGTAGATGGGGATGCGTTCGCCGTTAAGCCGGTTTACGGCATAAGAACCAAGGGGTACTCCCGTCTTTTCCTTTTCCGTCGACAGGCGCTCTATCTCGGAAGTTTGACGGGCCTGATTGACGTAAGCTTCCACCTGCTCCCGCTGCCCGTCAGTGGTCAACTGGGCCACCAGGGGATGCTCCGGCGCCAGCACCATGAAAGTAACGCCGAATATGGTATCGATGCGGGTAGTGAAGGTACGAATCTCCTTCTCTTCCAGCCCGTGATGGGAGATGTCGAAACTGATTTCCACGCCCTCGCTGCGGCCAATCCAGTTTCGCTGCATCATCAGAATTTTTTCGGGCCACTCGATCAGACCGCTGAAGTCCAGCAACTCGTCCGCATAGTCCGTAATCCGAAGGAACCACTGTTCCAGGTCACGACGGGTCACCACCGTGTTGCATCGTTCGCAGCTGCCATTGAGTACCTGTTCATTGGCCAGCACCGTCTGGCATGAAGGGCACCAAACCACCGGCGCCTTGGCCCGGTAAGCCAGGCCATGCTCAAGGAACTTCAGGAAAAACCACTGGTTCCAGCGGTAGTATTCGGGCAGGCAGCAGATTACTTCCCTGTCCCAATCGTAAATCGCTCCGATGGAGCGTAGTTGCTCCCGCATGTTTTCGATGTTGCTCATCGTCCAGCTGTAAGGGTGAATACCCCTGCTGATGGCCGCGTTTTCCGCAGGAAGGCCAAACGCGTCAAAACCGATGGGATGCAGCACGTTGTAGCCCTGCATTCGCCTGAAGCGGGCATGGCAATCCGACGGAGCCATGGCATACCAGTGCCCGATGTGCAGGTCTCCCGAGGGATAGGGATACATGGTGAGGTCATACCACTTTGGACGAGAGTCATCGTCATCCACGTGGTACAGGTCGTCCTTAGCCCAGCGTTCCTGCCACTTCCGGTCAATTTCAACGGGATTGAACCGGAGTTCTACCTGTCGGGGCGCGGAGGTCATATATTGTCACCTCGGATCGAGCGGCTAGCACATATATTAGCACAGAAACAGGCCCGTCGCCGGAACAAAGCGCTTCGTGATACTTAGGGCGCGGGCGGGCATCCCGGGAAAACAGCGTCTGTTAAGGGCCCATCCGGGGCCTGCTTCATCGGTGACTTCAGCTTCCTTACTCAAAGACGAGAGCTCTCGTCCCAATAGTCGAACATCTCTGGAGGAGACTTTCTTTCTTGCAATTGACACTCACAATGCCGCAACCTAGAATCGAAATGACTCTTCGCCCAGCGCAACCGGCAGGATAATGAACATTTACTCAAGAGATTGGCAGTTGATCCACGGGCTGCGACGAGAAATCAGGTGAGTCCGAATCCTCCCCGAAAACCTTACGACACTATAATCCGTTTGCCCCGGGCCTCTGACACGGCGCCCAGGGATGTCTACGAACCACCGCTTCGGCGGCGCAGACGCATTTTCACGCCCCCTTTTGTACTCCTTTACGGGTTCATTGGCCTGATCGCGTTGGGAACCCTGTTACTCTCTCTGCCCTTTTCTGATTCCCATGGCCGGTCCACTTCTTTGATCGTGGCCCTCTTTACGGCGACTTCCGCCGTAACTGTTACCGGCCACACCGCGGTCAGTACCACCCAGCACTGGAGTTATTTTGGTCAGGCCGTGATCTTCCTGCTCATGCTTGTGGGGGGACTGGGCTTCATGGCGGGCGCCACCTTCATACTGGAGTTGGTCCGGCAGAGGACTTCGATTACCCATGAACTGATACTTCGGGAAACGATGGCAGAGGACGAAAGGAATATGGGCAGGATGGGGCACTTAACTCGCAAAATCCTCATCATGGCCTTCTCGCTTTATGTGATTGGCGCTCTTATCCTCTTACCGCGAATCCAGGATATTACGGGGTTCGGCATTGTCGAGGCCCTGTGGCAGTCCGCATTCTTGTCCGTCTCTTCTTTCAACAACGCCGGTTTTTCCATTTTGCCGGAAGTCTCAGACCCCCGGTCACTCGCCATACTGGACAACCAGTGGATAATCCAGACGGTCATGATCCTGCTGATCATGGTTGGCAGCATAGGTTATGGGGTATTTGAAGACATCTGGAAAAAGAAGCGTGTTGTACGTTTCTCCCTGGACACCAAGCTGGTACTTCTTGGCAGCATATTGCTGTGGGGCCTGGGATTTTTTACTTACTTTCTTGCCAGCTATATTGCCAGCGGCGGTCAGGACGGTATCGACTTTGGACAGCAGGCGGGGACGGCCATTTTTCACTCCATAAGCGGCAGGACGGCCGGCTTCATCATCGCCGACTTTGGCGCCGCAGAGGACTTCATCAAGCTGGTTTTCACCTTTCTTATGCTTATTGGGGGAGCATCGGCCTCAGTAGCCGGCGGAATCAAGATCAATACCTTCATGGTGCTGCTCGTCACGGTTGTATCATTCATACGGGCACGGCAGCAAGCGGAGGCGTTTGGCCGCGAAATACCTCAGACACAGGTGTTTCGGGCAATTTCTGTTGCCGCCCTTGCCATGCTGTTTATAGTTATTACCGTTCCCATTCTCACCATTACGGAGGCTGACGCTCTCAGGGCCGGCGATATGAAGTTCCTTGACCTTTTCTTTGATACGGTTTCCGCCTTTGCCACCAACGGGTCGTCGACCGGCATCGTTCCCCAATTGGGCATAGTGGGACAGCTTATATTTGTTGCAGCCATGTTTGTGGGACGTATCGGTCCACTAACTCTGGCCCTGACTCTGGCTCCCGAGAGAAATACACTGTACCGTTATGCACAGGAACCAGTTAAAATAGGGTGAGGAAAGGGGGGGCAAATGTACAAGCGCATCTGCGTGATAGGGTTGGGACGTTTTGGCACGGGTGTAGCCACGGAACTTTACCAGTCAGGGCACGACGTCCTGGTGATTGACCGCAACGAAGAAAAAGTCCAGGGCATGCTGGGGAAAGTGACCTATGCCATTACTATGGACGCCACCTCCGACGAGGCACTGAGCGGCCTGGGCATAGCCAAATACGACGCAGTTATCCTGGCCTTGGGCGATGACAATGTCGAAGCCAGCATTATCATAGCCATGGTACTGCGGGATATGGGCATCTCCATGATTGTTGCTCGGGCCTCCACCCAACTGCACGGTGAGGCCCTTACCAGGGTTGGCGTGGGAAAGGTGGTGTATCCCGAAGAAGAGAGCGCCAAACGGTTGGCCCACCTTCATATCAACCCCGACATACTGGACTACATGGATGTTCTGAACAACGTGGGTATCAGTAAAGTACGCCCCCGCCCCAACATGCTCAGACGCACGGTGGAGGAAGCCGGACTGTTCGGCAATCATGACGATAACTCCCTGACGGTTATTGCCCTCCGCCGCGGGCGCCGGTTGATCCTGAACCCTGCAAGGGATGAGACCATCACGGCGGGAGACGTTCTGCTGGTAGCAGGTCCCAGCAATCTGGTGGCCAGGGTCTTCACCGGCAGCGAACGCGATCGTTCACTTGCGGCCGCCGAGCAGGAATCCTAGGCTAATTTCGGATGTTGCGAAGGCCTAGACACCGTATTCTGACGCCGGTCAATGGAACCAGGGCGAGCAAGCACGCCTTCCGGTGGTCTTGCCACTTGGCTCGCCAGTCTCACTCGGAACTGCTTGCCATCTATGTATTCGAGATTCCCATGGCATTTGCCGTGGAGTCGTTCACGGGTCGTGGCGATGTTCAAGAGGGTGAGGAAATTCTTCGCCAGATTGAGAAGATAGCTGAAGCCGAGCATTGCCGCGTCTCCGCAGGTATGATCGCCGCAAGAAATGCTGGGCCAGCCATAATTCTGGAAGCAAGCACGCGCGAGGTTGACTTGCTTGTTCTGGGCGCTCCATACCGCAAGGGCGCGGCGGCGGTGGCCATTGGCAGCACCACAGATTATGTCCTTAAGAACGCCCACTGCCAGGTGGTCGTCTCCCGCGAACCAGTGCCCAATACCCGCAAGGAAATAGACTGACCTGATGGACGTACTCATTTACGGGTGTACGCGCCTTGCTGACGCCCTGATTCCGGTCTTGGTTCAGGACGGTCACCAAGTGACAGTGATGGACACCGATGCAGACCGCCTGGCCATAATCGAGAAACAGACGGGCGTCGATTCCGTCTGGATTTCCGACCATTTGATTCAGGACTTTCTGATGGAGGGGAAGATTGACTCTGCCGAGGCCTTTTACTCCCTGTCTGAAGACGACCACAGGAACCTGCTGCTTTGCCAGATAGCTTCGGCAATTTACAACATACCGCGAACTATGTGCTTATTGTCCGACCCACAGCTTCAGGTCTTCTACGAATCCCTGGGCTTGCGGGTCCTGAATGGCGGCCATAGTTTTCTTGGTTCCGCACGAGAACTGTTGGACCAATAGAGGCTTCTCCCATGTTTGTCATTATCGTAGGTTGCAACGCCACCGGTTACCATCTTGCCAAGTTGCTGCTTGTGGCCCAGCATGAGGTCGTGGTCCTGGAGAAAAGCCTTTCCCGCTGCCACCGACTGTGGGATGAACTGGGAAGCGTAGTTATAAACGGGGACGGAACCGACCAGGAAGACCTGCGAAGAGCAGGCATTACCCGCGCCGATACAGTGGTTGCAGTCACCGACAAGGATGAGACAAACCTGGTCATCTGCCAGCTGGCCAAGCACACTTTTTCCGTTGACCGCACCGTCGCCACTATCAAGGACACCAAGAATCACACAGTGTTTCGAATTCTGGGAGTGGACTCCGTGGTAAACTCGGGTGACTTGGTGCTGGACATTCTGGAGCGTACCATCGTCGAAAGTAGTTTTAACCACCTGTCCACCCTTCGTGACCCCAACACCTTTCTGGTAAGCTTAACCGTCCCTGACGACGCTTCGGCAGTGGGCATGAGCCTGTTGGCCCTGGGTATCGTCAAACGGGAGGCTGAAGACGAACAGGAACGCAACGATAACGGTCCCTTCCGCGAGAGTTTCCCCTGCGTCGTGGTGCGAGGCGGCAAACCAATGCCGCCTGTTGCAGACATGGTCCTTGAAGCCCACGATGAATTATTTGCGGTAACTACTTCCGACGAAGAAAGCAATTTGTACGAGAAACTTACTGGAATTTGGTGATGGTAAAGCGTCTGTCATATTTGGGGCCGGCCGGTACCTACAGCGAAGAGGCAGCCATACTCTACGACGCCCAGGCTGAACTTGTCCCCTTCCCGACTATACCGGCAGTGTGCCGCGCCGTTTCCGACGGCCTGGCGGACGAGGGTATCGTCCCCATCGAGAACAGCATTGAGGGATCGGTGGTTTACACCCTGGATTACCTGATCAGCGAAACCGACCTGTCCATCTTTCAAGAGGTTGTTCTTCCCATTCAACACTGCCTGATGATAAAGCCAGGGACCCGCACGGAAGACGTCGGCATAATCTATTCCCACCCCCAGTCCCTGGCGCAGTGCCGTCACTTCCTTGAGGACAATTTCCCCAATGCTGAACCAATCGCCTCTCTCAGCAATTCGGCCGCCGTCAATAACATGATGGAAAGCGCGACCACCGCGGCCGCCATTGCTCCGCAAAGGGCCGCCGAACTCTATGGGGCTGAAATCATCGGCTCCGGGATCCAGGACGTTACCAACAACGTAACCCGCTTCGTTATCCTGGGGTGGAATGACCATGAACCCACCGGCGACGACAAGACCTCTCTCTGTTTCACCTTCGACCAGGATGCTCCGGGTTCTCTATTCAATGCATTGGGAGTATTCGCCGGCCGCAACATCAACCTGGTGAAGATTGAGTCCCGCCCCACCAAGGAATCCCTTGGGCAGTACAATTTTCTGGTGGACTGCGAAGGGCACCGGGACAGCGATCTGGTAAAGGAAGCCCTGGGGGCCCTCGAGAGCCTGGTCAGCAGCCTGAAGGTCTTCGGTTCCTATCCCCGCTGGCAGCAAACGGCAGGAAACTGACTGCCGTACCCGGGCAGCCCCTGCTATTCCTGGCCACGCCGCAGGCGATCCCGCACCCGGTCCAGAACGTTGTTCAAGTTTCCGAAGAAACTGAACGTCCTGGAGACGTCTTTAGTCGTGCTCAGCACCACACCCGAAGTCTCCTCCAGGTTCTTTGCTGTCCTCTGGAGCGACTTTATCGGTCCTATCAAATTGAACGCCGCGATAGCAAGGGCAACCAGCACGACTATTAGAATTGCCAGCGAGACAATAATCATCAGGTCTTTTACGAAGGCCACAATAACCAGGGTGCTTTCGTCCATGCCTGCTCCTTGCGGTAGTTGATGCTGAAATGCTTTATTGTTGAGCGACGGGTATCAGTTGTTGAATGTGACTTGCTTGTCGATGCGGTAGATGGCGGTATGCCCGTTGTCGAACACTTTGGCGGCGGCTCCAAGCTGCGCCATTATATCAAACTTGCCCAGTCCCTCCCCGGGATAGAATACTCGCTCCAGGTCGCCCACTACCACATACCGGACACCATACCCGTCCAACAATGTCTTGGCTTCGGCCAGATCATCCGTCATGTAGATGTTCTGAATGTCCCTGGCCCTGGTATGCACTTCCGCACTGTAGGGGCCCCGCTGTTGAATCTGGTGCCAAGGCCAGGCCAGCACCGTGGGCAGCCCGGTGTAGTTGGCCATTCTGCCGCCCCACCGGTATTGCTCCGTATGGGCTTCCAGAATAACGGGCGAACCTTCCACGTTGTCCTGCAGCCAGTTGATAGCCTCCCGGTCCCATTTTAGTTCTATGGGCTGTTCTCTCTCCCAGTGGACAGCCTGCTCCATGAAGGCCGTCCCATCCAGGGTTGGAGGCAGAGGATTAAACCTGTCGTCCAGCCGGGCCTGAGTCCCCAGCAGTGTGTAGACAAGGCTGAACAGGATCAACGACACCACTATACCGAACCACACCAGGTGGGCCGCATCGATAGGCATAGGGCGGAACCGGTTGTCGTACCACATTCGCCACAGGAAGAAGGCGGAGGCCAGCGCCAGGAGCACCCAGACTTCCAGGTAATACTTGAACAGGGTGTTCATCCTGCCAATGTCATCCTCAACCCTCACGAGGTCAACACCGATAATCAGGCCCAGGGCCAGGGCCGTCATCACCAGCGGAAAGACCCCATAGATTTGTCCCCGCTCCCGGCTGGTCATGGCATCCCATGCCACCAGGCAGGTCAGTGTCAGGAAGACTATCATCACCGCTGCCGTGAAGTACCCCGCAGCCACGAACAGCGCCGCCAGGGCAATGGCTACCCAGGAAAATAACCGAAGCCACCTCTGAAAACTTTGCCGGTAGGCGTCGGTTTCAGTGGCTACGTCTAGGTACGGCAGGCGCAAGCTATCACCCACTATTACGAACAACGGGCGCCGGGCTTGCCACGCGAGGAAAACGCCTATGACAACAAGGAAAAGGCCGTGGATCCCCAGGAAGTTGACCAGGGGTGTCCTCCACCTTGTAACCTCCAGACCTGTGCCGAAAGTCTCCACCGATTGATGAAAGGGCAGGAACGCAACCAGGCTTATTGCCACAAGAATCACAGACAGCCCCATTCCCCACGTGACCCGTAGCTTCAGCAAATCCCACGCTCTATAGGCCGCTATTGCCGCCATAGCCAAGGCCAGAAGCAGAAAACTGGGGTAGTCCCAACTGTTGATCAGCCAAAGAGAGCCTGCGGCCAGGCCCAGCGCGGCCAATGACGCCGAGTCCCAAACCCAGCCCAGGCGCCGGAAGCCCGCCGCGAAATTCAGGCTTAACCCAATCACCAGGATGGTGAAGGGAATGGCTATCATGTGTGCGTGTAAATCCGCAAACAGGAAACTGAAGAAGGGGAACTCCGTAATGTGCCAGGAAACTTCGGGTTGCGATCCTGCCGTACCCCAAAGCCAGAAGGCAAAGGGGTTGGCCTCCACGCTCTCCGAGTTTGGCAGCATACGGCTGCTTCGCCAGAAGTCGAAGGGCAACACGCTGGCGCCTGCACCGGTCACCTTTCCCCACACGCCCTGCACGAGCTGAATGGTCCCGTCCAGATTCCCGATTACAGCCACGAAGAGGGCACCGGTAAAACCGGCTGTGATGGGGCTACGGATGGCGCGCTCCGCCCGGCTGAAGTGTTGCCCGGGATTTACCTCATAGTCCCCCGCATACTCCGAATCGGCTTCCACGTCGTTTGAATCGCCGATCCCCGAACGAACAGGCCGCACCGCCCGCCGGAACCCCTCGGCCAGGTTGTAAACCACCGAGAATGCACCTGTTACGGTTAGAGCGAAGAGCAGTGGCACCGCAAGGTTGAATGCCGTCGTTGGCACAATGCCCGCCAGACGGGTGGGAATCGCCAGAATGAAATAACCCCAGTAGTAATAGTTGAGGTAGCCACCGGCAAACCAGGGATCGTAAGGCGGAAGCAGGGTTGACCGGATCACGGCGTTGAAGTAGGCCATCTCCATGGGCTTTTCCCCGCCTCGGAAGGGATGCCACAGGTCGGGGTTCAGGGCCCTGATGATCGCAAAAGCGAAGAAGGCTACCAGGAAAAGAGCCTCGGCAATTGCCAGGTATTGCCATCGCTGCTTGACAAACTCCCGCATCTGTCGCCATTGCAAGGCAAGTACGATCCCGGAGAGGGCGGCGATTACGGCCATGCCCAACAACGTGACTGGAGTTGAGAAACTCATCCAGCCCAGGCTGACCACGATCCAGGCCAGGTAGGCTACAACCAGCAGGCCAACGATGCGTGCCAGGACCAGTCCCCGGTCCGCCAGTGGCCGGAACAGGAACAGGCACAGGGGCAGGCTGATGAGATAGATAAACTCGACAACCAGCAACCAGGCCAGTACCGGTGCCTGGTTGGCAATGCTGTCCCTGTCAAACAGCTCCGACCAGGTACCCCCTTCCTGCTGGCGAGCCAAGTCAACATCGGTGAACTTTAGCCCTTTGGTGGGCTCCGCTTGGCTCAGCACCAGCCGGCTCACCAGGGTTTCCGCCGGCAACTGTTCGACGTTTCGGAACACCATCACCGTCGGATGGTCATAGCCCACCACGTTGTCATCGGCATAACCCCAGCTAAAGGCAAAGCCAGGCGACGACAGGGCCACTTCGGATGACGAGGCCCAGCGGCCCGGCCTGGGCAGTCCCGTCCGCTCGAAGGGGTCGTCCCTGACGGTTATGCCCAACAGGGACGGGTGAGAGCCGAAGACCCTTTCAATCTGGTATCCCAGTTCCCCACCAAACAACTGACGGTAGTACTCCAGGGTCATTGGGAAGCGTTCCGGGTCGCTGGCTACGCTGACGTAGGGCCGCTGACTGTAAAAGACGACATACTCGGAATTAGCCAGCCACCCCCCCAGTTCCGCCATCTTGCCGACTCCGTCAGGTTCATAGGCCTTAAACTGCCATACGTCGGGGGGATACAGTTCGGGAATAAACTCGTCCCAGTGATTGTCGCTGACAATGGGCGTACCCCGGGGAACATTGTCGTTAATCCACTGGGACGCTCTAACCGCCGGGTGGGGATTAAGATAGATGTTCTGAAAGGCCAGCGAGTAGACGATGGTAAAGCCCATCACCAGGCAAACCAGGGCCCAAGCTGTCCCCAGCATCCAGCGCTGACCAGTGGGGTTATACCGGAAGTATGACCATACATTGCTTCCCAAGAAAGCAGACGACTCCCTGTCGGCGCTGGTCATTGCCAGCCTGCGCCGTCTCCCCGTTCCGCCCATTATGCTTTGGACATAAAAGGGCCCCCACAGCAGCATCCGGCTACCCAAGAGCACCATAAAGGGTATCAGCGCAAAATAGTACCGCTGAAAGCGGACTTCAAAAGACTCCAAAAGCAGTATGCTGGGGATGAGCCACGCAAGAATCAGGACGTCGCCTCGCCTGGCGAACGAACCCCGCCAGGCAAGGATTGCCGTAAAAACAATAGACGCCCACGCCACCAGCCCCAAAGGAGGGCCCAGTCCCCACACAGCCGTTTGCTTGAACTGGTAAAGGAATGTCGGCGTCCCTACGTACTGTATGGTGAAGGGCAACAACCCGGCGTTGCTTGCCATGTTGGTCTGGAATGCCTGGTCGCCCAGGAAGTTGGAAAGGTTCAAAAGGCCATAGGGCGTAACCAGAAAAAATGCTGCCAGTGCCACCGCAGCAGCGGCCAGTGCGTGCAGGCAGGTCTGTTCCAGAACGCGACGGGGCACACCAATCAACCGACCGTTCCCCAGGTCCACCATTCGAAAGCAGTAGCACAATGCCAGAGGCAGCAGTAAGGGAGCGATGCTCACTTTGGGAGCGAATGCCAGCCCCGTGAACAGCCCCAGCAGCAGCGAGTCCCGCAGTCTCTGCCGCTCCATGACCTGCAATATGGCCCAGAAGACCGCCAGGACCCAGAAGGCAGAAAAGGTTTCGGGACGGAAGAAGTGGCTGTTCTGGACGTGTATCACAGCAAAGGCGACCAGCGCCGCCGCAAGCAGGCCCACCCACGGACCGTAGAGGCGTCCGTATATCCGGCGGCCCAGCACGTACACCATAATGACGGTCCCTACGTCAGCCAGGGCAGACAGGCTTCGCCCTACGTACCGCATGTCCAGCGCGCCCACGTCAGTGAACAACTCGATCACTGATCTGCAAAGCACCAGGGCGTAAATGAGCACGCTTCCCAGTGGGAACCAGTTGGGGTTCAGGGGGCTGCGGTCAAAGTCCAGGAGGGTGCGTATTCCAGGCAACCCCGGTTGAATCTGGGGGTGGTCTTTCAGGCATTCCTCGTAGCCAGGTCGCTCCGTAAGCAGGTCGTACATACAACCGGCCCGCATGTAAAACGACCGTTCGTCCGGGTGAAAGCCATACCCCGAGTCCCAGTTCAGCCCGTTAAGGCGAAGGGCAAAAGCCACAATGACGATCAGGAGCAGAAGAATGTGCTCAACCGAAAGCTGTGGCAGTTGGACTCGGGTCAGGCGGCGCACCCTTCACCCCCTACGACGACGGCGAAAGACGACCAACCGGAGGAGGAGACGGAAGGTGGCCAGTTGAAGACAATAGTAAAGGGGCGAAAAGGAACTATTCCCATAAGGCAATCGTCCCTCCCCGCCCCAAGTTTTCCGCCAGTTGAAGTGAGCTAAATGCCCTTGTCGCTCATGAACGAGCAGAGGTCCGCCGTGCGGCAGGAGTAACCCCATTCATTGTCATACCAGCCCATGATCTTCACCATGTTGTCCTGCATGACAATGGTGGAAAGGGCGTCGAAAACACAACTGTGGGAGTTGCCCCGCACATCGGAACTGACAATGGGATCTTCGGTGTACTCCAGGATTCCTTTCAGCGGGCCCTCGGCCGCGGCCTTGAAGGCAGCATTGACCTCGTCCACCGTGACACCCCTGCCCAGGTCAACCACGAAGTCGGTTACCGACCCGGTGGCCGTGGGAACCCGGAAGGCGATACCATGTAGCTTCCCGTTCAGTTCCGGCAGCACCAGACCCACCGCCCGCGCCGCGCCGGTGCTAGTGGGAATGATATTCATGGCAGCCGCTCGTGCCCGGCGCAGGTCCGAATGCCGCTGGTCAAGAATGGCCTGGTCATTCGTATATGAATGTATCGTGGACATCAGGCCGTGCTCAATGCCAAAAGCTTCGTGCAGCACCTTAACCATGGGCGCAAAGCAGTTGGTGGTGCAGGACGCGTTGGAAACAATATTGTGCTTTTCCTTGTCGTACTGGTCGTCGTTCACGCCCAGCACCATGGTAAGGTCCACATTGCTAGCTGGGGCGGAAATGATCACCTTGCTCGCGCCGCCTTCCATGTGACCGGCAGCCTGTGCCCCGTCGGTGAAAATGCCGGTGGATTCCACCACCAGGTCCACACCCATTTCCGACCAGGGGATACGCGCCGGGTCCCTTTCCGAAAACACCTTGATGTTGCGGCCATCAATAACCAGGTCGCCATTGTTGGCCTCGACCTGCCCCTGGTACACGCCGTAACTGGTGTCATATTTGAATAGATGCGCGTTGGTCTTGTCGTCGGTAAGGTCGTTAACCGCCGCCACTTCCAGCTTGTCCGGGTACCGTTCCATGGTGGCCCGCGTCACCAGCCGCCCAATTCTGCCAAAGCCATTGACTCCGATCCGTGTAGTCATTCCTTACTTCTCCAATCTACCGTTTCCCTGGTTACTGCCGGAAAAAGCCCAAAGTGTCTGCCGGCAGGTTTCCTTGCTGCATTAGTGGAATCGAACACAGGCCGGCGGGCTTACCAGCGGCGCCACATTCTCCAGCCGTAAATGCTCACCCTCGCCCGATTGACGTAGCTGGGAGTTGGGGCGGAAATCAGACGAGCCAGCCCCAATAGTATTCGCCCGGTAATAACCACCAACCACCACGAAAAGCGCAGTAATCGCTTGGAACCCCTGATGGCCAGATAGCGGGTTATCCGCCAGGCCAAGTAGGACTTAGTTAACCCCGTAACCTGCGTAGGCTCTGTTTCCGGCATAATTGGCCTCCGCGCCCAGTTCCGCCTCGATTCGAAGCAAACGATTATACTTGGCTACGCGTTCCGACCTTGCCGGCGCACCGGTCTTTATCTGTCCTACGTTCCATCCCACGGCGAGATCCGCTATCGTGGTGTCTTCCGTCTCGCCGGATCGGTGGCTCATGACCGCGCCCCAGCCGGCATCCCGCGTCATCTGTAAAGCCTGAAGGGTTTCAGTTAGCGTACCAATCTGGTTGGGTTTTAGCAATACCGAGTTGCCGGCACCCTCATCCACGCCTCTCTGAATGCGGAAAATATTGGTGACAAAGAGGTCGTCGCCAACCAATTGCGCCGTTGCCCCTAGCCGGCGGGTCAATTCGGCCCAACCCTGCCAGTCGTCCTCGTCCAGCCCGTCTTCTATGCTGACGATTGGGTAAGACTGCTTCCATTCTGCGTACAGGTCTACCAGTTGTCCCGCATCCAGGGTCCTGCCCTCCCGCTCCAGCACGTACCGGCCCGTGTCCCGGTCGTAGAGTTCCGCAGCGGCCACGTCCAGGGTCAAATAAACATCTCTTCCCGGCACATAGCCGGCCGCCTCAATTGCACTGAGCACCACTTCAATGGCGTCCCGGTTAGACGGAAGCGACGGCGCGAATCCCCCTTCGTCACCCACGTTCAGGTTGTGTCCCCCGGCTCGCAGAATGCCCTTCAACGCCTGGTAAATCTCGCTACCCGCCCGCAAAGCATCGGAAAAAGTGGGCAAACCGGCAGGGGAAACCATGAATTCCTGAATGTCTGCCGAGTTGGAGGCGTGACGGCCACCGTTAAGGATGTTGAACATGGGCGCCGGCAGGCTGACCGGCTCATCCAGCGCCAGGTAACGCCACAACTCGCCGCCGGAATCGGGAGAGGCAATGGACGCGGCCCGGGCCGTTGCCATCGATACTGCCAGGATGGCGTTTGCCCCAACCCGACTCTTGGCCGGCGTGCCGTCCAGGCCCAGCATGGCCTGGTCAATGGCTGCCTGGTCGAAGGGAGATTGCCCGACAAGGGCAGGTCCGATAATTCCGTCAATATTGGCAACGGCTTGTCGAACTCCTGTGCCGCCAAACCTTCCGGCATCGCCGTCACGCAGTTCCAACGCTTCGTGACTGCCGGTGCTGGCCCCCGACGGCACCAGGGCGTGCGCTTTGACTCCATTGGACAGACGCACTTCCGCCTCTACTGTGGGATTGCCCCTGGAGTCCAGGACCTCCCGGCCCTGTATTCCAGCTATAACTGCGTTGCCGTCCTGCCCGGTCATTTGCTCCAACCTCTCCCTGCTCCTGGGAAATGCAAGCCGGACTGATTTCCAATCCGGCACGCCTGTTAATATTCCCCGACGTATCGCACGAGTACGATGTCTAACCTAAACAATTACACCGCCTGCGTTTCTTGCCGCTTCCAATGCCTTATCGACAGCGTCCGCCGGGTCGGTGGCTGGAATCATGCCCTCCACTATGGGGTCGCCGTCTCCTTTGACAGTCAACTCCCATGTGTTCAGGGCAACCACCGGAATCTTGGCGTCCATGGCATAGCCAATTTCCGAAAGTGTCCCAAAGGCCCCGCCGATGGCTATGCAGGCCTCGCCGGAGTGGACCACAATAATGTTCCGGGCATAACCCAGGGTGGTAAATATTGGTATATCAATATAGGAATTGAAGGGGGACCCGCGCCGTCCCGGCAGGATGCCAATAGTGGTGCCTCCCTCGGCCTTTGCGCCCCGGCATACCGCCTCCATCACACCGGTCATACCGCCACAGGCAACCATCGCTCCACGCCGGGCCAGTTCCCGACCAACTTTCTCGGCCAGGGCAGCGTGTTCGGGCTTTGCCGTGCTGCTCCCAATAACTGCAATAATCATAAGCATCCCTTCCTCGCGGCCGTCACGCCGGCGTGTTCACACTGTTAGCCTTTTCCCACTCTTCGTAGTTCTGCTGCATGTAATCCAGGTGCTCGGCCACGTGCCTTTCGTAGACTTCGAGCCAGTTGTCCAAGGTCATATCTCCGTCTTCCGGGTGGTAGCAGGTGTTCGACCAGGCGGAGTCGGGCAGGTTCCTCACGAGTTCGTAAGTCTGCCGGCGCAAGATCCGGAACAATTCAACTGCCCCTTCGGTTTCAACGGAATGGTAATCCAGCGCCGCCGCCCAGCGGTTCTCATCGTAGGCCATCAGGTCCAGGCCGGGTTCGGCGATCAATCTCCGGCACCGAATGTAGCTGTTCACTTCGCTGTCGGTGATGTGGACGATATGCTCGTGGATACTCCAGCAGCCATGCTCGTCCCGGAAATGCCACATCTCTCTGGGGAATCGTTTCAGCGCGGCATCCAGTTCGAATGCCGCGTTGCCATAGGATCCCAGTATTTGTTCTCGGATTTCCGAGTCCAATTGGTATGTCCTCTTCCGGTGACTAACCGCCAGGCAGGATAGCCGCGCTGGCAACTTCTACCAGGTCCAGAAGCGGTGCAGGGTATACGCCCAAGCCGATGGTGGCTACCAGTCCCAGGAACACTACCGCAATCAGCGCAGGGGAAGGTCTGGGCAGCGGCACATAGTCCGAACCGGGTTCGTGATGGGCCGGCGTGTGGAGGTGTTCATCGGTTTCGCCGGCGTCTTCCGCTACTTCAGCTTCCGCATCCCCGTCGTGTTCGTCCCCATCCGCAGGCGCAGCCAGCGCCGGCTGGATGTACATCTGGCGAATGACCTGCAGGTAGTAGTAAAGCGATATAAGGCTCGTCAAGATTGCCAGACCAGCCAGCCACAGATAACCTTCATTGGCAACGGCGGTGAACAGGTAGAACTTGATGGTAAAGCCAACGAAAATGGGCAGCCCGCTCAGCGAAAACAGCCCGATGGCAATGGCCATCGCCAGGAAGGGCTGCCGGTCGGCCAAGCCGGCCAGGTCCGGTATTTCTTCCTGTCCGGTTGCGTTGAAGAAGGCGATCAGGGCCGCGAACACCAACATACTGGTAACCGAATAGCCCACCAGGTAGAAAATGACCCCGTTGGCGCCCAGCAACGAGTCCTGCGCCAGGACAGCAATCCCGGCCAGGATATAGCCCACATGCCCTACGCTGGAATAAGCCATCAATCGCTTCAGGTTCCGCTGGGCCAGGGCCACCAGGTTGCCCACCAGCATGGACAGGGCCGCCAGCACCACGATGATGATCTGCCACTGGTCCCACCGATCTCCGGCAGGCACAAAGGCCTCCGCCAGCAGCCTCAACACCAGGGCAAAGGCCGCCGCCTTGGACGCAATAGCCAGGTAGGCCGTTACCGGCAGGGGAGCGCCTTCGTAGGCATCGGGCGCCCACATGTGGAAGGGCACCGCCGCCAGCTTGAACCCCAGGCCTGCCACAATCAGCGCCAGACCGGCCCACAGCGCGGGGCTGACGTCGCCGGCCTTACTCAATTCCTCGGCAATGGCATCAAACCTGGTAACGCCCAGCGTGCTATAGACCATGCTCAGGCCGTAGAGCAGGATAGCCGACGACAGAGCCCCAATGATTATGTACTTCAGGCTTCCTTCATTGGACCTGGGATTTCCCAGCGCGTAAGCCACCATCACGTAAAGGCTGAAGCTTAACAGTTCCAGCGAAATGTATGCCGTCAGCAACTCCCGGGACATGGCCATCAGGTTCATGCCCAGAATGGAGAAGAGCAGGAGGCCGTAAAATTCGCCGGGATGGTTCAGGAATTTCTTGACGTAGTCAATGGAACTGAGAATGATGAAGACGCCAATCCCGCAGAAGAAGACCTTGAAGAACAGGGAGTACGCATCCACCGCCAGCAGGCCGTTGTACAGCGACTCGTTCTCCCCGGCCAGCATCAGCACCGACAGGATGGCCAGACCGATCAGCCCCAAAGCCGACAGCCAGCCCAGCAGGTCCTTGTGCTCATCATCCAGGAAAAGGTCCAGGGCGAACACCAGCAGCGCGAAGCCCGCCAGGACAAACTCCGGCGTCAGAAGATGCAAGTTGGCGGTCAGGTTCTCAGCAGTCAAAGCAGTCCAATTAATGCCTAGAAGAGTCTCATTACCGAATCGACGCCTACGTTAATCACCCGGGTCAACGGCGCGGGCCACACGCCCACGAACAGCAGTATCAGCACAAAGGCAGCGCCCACCGACTTTTCCACCGGGCTCGCATCGTTCAAACCTTCCCACCGCGGGTCCGGTTCGCCATAGAAGGTCCGAGCCAGCAGGCGAAGTATGTAGATGGCGGTCAGGGCCGCCCCGAACACTGCCAGCACCGCCAGCGGCAGGTAGGTCTTGAACACGCCTACGAACACCATGAACTCCGCAACGAAACCGCTCAGACCCGGCAGCCCCAGGGACGCCAGGCCGGCGATGGCGAAAAAGAAACTGGCGAAGCCCATCCGCTTCATCAACCCGTTCAGGACGGTAATGTCGCGGATGTGGGTACGCTCGTAAATGGCCCCAACCATTGCGAACATCAGGGCCGTCATTATTCCGTGGGAGAACATCTGCAGCACCGCGCCGGTAAGGCCCACCGGGTGCAGGGTGGCTATTCCCATAATCACGTAGCCCATGTGGCTGACGCTGGAATAGCCGATTATGTACTTCAAATCCCGCTGGGACATGGCCGAAATCGCCCCGTACACCACGTTCACCGTGCCCAGGACAATTAATACCGGCATCCACGCTTCCGCCCCGTCAGGCAGCAGGACCATGCCCACGCGGATAATGCCAAAGGCACCCAGCTTCATCAGCACCCCGGCGTGGAGCATGCTCACGCCCGTGGGGGCGGCCACGTGACCATCCGGCGACCAAGTATGGAAGGGCCAAAGACCGGCCAGCACCCCGAACCCGATCATGAATAGCGGAAAGACCCAGTTCTGGAAAGCGGGGCTGAACTCCCCTCTTTCCGCCAGGATTCCCAGCTCCACCATGGAGAAAGTGCCCTGTCCCACCTGCGCGGAGGCTACGTACAAAGCGAGAATGCCCACCCAGATCAGAACGCTGCCGGCCACCAGGACCAGCATCAGCTTCATCGCCCCGTATTCCTTGGGCCGGTTGTACGAACCCAGGTCAAAGGGTATGGGAATCCCCCACAGTCTCTGCCGGTCCGGGTCAAATATCGTGCTGCTGCCCCAAACTCCGATCAACAGGTACATGGGCAGCACTGCAAGTTCGTAGAAGAAGAACAGGAAGAACAGGTCCTGGGCTACGAAAACACCAAATACACCCGATCCCAGAGACAGCAACAATACGAAGAAATCCCGCGTACGGTGCTTGATGGTTTGGGAGATCAGCACTGCCCCGAACAGCACGATGCCGTTAAGCAGCACCAGCGTCGCCGCAATGCCGTCCATTGCCAGGTGAAGGTCAATATTCAGGGGGGCGTCCAGCCACTCGTAAATGCGCTGGAACTGGTACCCGCCCACGCCGAAGTCATAGCGGACAAACAGGCCTATGGAGATGACCAGCGTGATGGCCGATACGAAAATGGCGAAGTACCAGGCATCGTTGGGACGGTTCCTGGGCAGAAACATGGACAACCCGGCTCCGGCCAGCGGCACCAGGATCGTCAACAACAATGCGGATTGGTCAAAACTGTTCATAGTTTGGTTGAGTCCCGGCTAACCGGACACCACCCACCAGAAAATCGCCAGCCCGATCAGGCCCAGGGCCATGGCCAGCGCATAGGTATAAACGTAGCCGGTAACGTGATACTTCAACCGGTCGCCCAACACGCGGGTAACGTCCCCCGGGCCGTTGATTCCCACGTCGTTGACCAGCGCCCGGTCCACCCACGCGATGAAGCGCGAGAAGGACAGCACCACCCGGTCCACGGTCCACTGGTAAACCTCATCGACGTAGTACTTGTTTTCCGCCACCTTCAGGGGCCAGCCAAATGTCCGTCTCGCCCCTTCCAGGTTGACACTCTTCCGCGCGTAGGCCAGGTAGCCATAAATGAACGCGGCAATTGCCAGGACAGTGGAGACCGCCGCCAGCCAAATCACGATCTCAAGGCCGTGGCCTTCGTGGTAGAAAATGGCATAGCCTATACCCTTGAACGGCCCAGGCAGATCCAGCGCCAATAGTCCAAAGACAATGGCCAGTACCGCCAGCAACCCCATGGTTATCCACATGGTAGGCGGAGCGTCGTGGACATGCTCAAACTGCTCGGCAAACCTGCCGTAGAACACCACAAACATTGCCCGCGCCATGTACAGGGCGCTCAGCAGCGCGGTTAGCAGCGTCAATACGATAAATATGACTGGCAGGTCCTTGTTGACCGCCACCAGGATTTCATCCTTGCTCCAGAACCCGGCCAAAATCGGAATGCCGCCCAGAGACAATGCCCCTATTGAAAACAGAATCGCTGTGATGGGCATAACCTTGCGCAGCCCGCCCATCTTCCGGACATCCAGTTCCTCGGTGCTGTGCATCACGCTGCCTGCGCCCAGGAACAGCAAGGCCTTGGAGAACCCGTGGGCCAGCAGGTGGAAAATAGCCGCCGTATAGCCGAAAGCCCCCAGCGATAACATCATCAACCCCAGGTGGCTGATGGTCGAATATGCCAGGATGCGTTTCAGGTCCGTTGCCACCAGGGCGATGGTCGCCGCCCCAAGGGCCGTGATCAGGCCTACCGTGGCCACCACCAGCATTGCCGTGTCGGAAGCGCTGAAAAGCGGGAAAGCCCGTGCCACCAGGTAAACCCCGGCCGCCACCATCGTCGCCGCGTGAATCAATGCACTGACGGGAGTGGGGCCTTCCATGGCATCGGGCAGCCAAACGTGGAAGGGGAACTGGGCCGACTTGCCCATGGCTCCCAGGAACAGCAGCAGGGCCGACACCGTGATCACGCCCTGGCTCAGCTCACCCTGCTCCACAGCAGCAAAGGTTTCGGTCATGCTGAAGCTGCCCACCTGGCTCCACAGCAGCAATATCCCAACCAGCAGTCCCACATCGCCGATCCGGGTGACTATGAAAGCCTTCTTGGCCGCTTCACGCGGTTCGGGCCGCTCGTGCCAGAAGCCGATCAGCAAGTAGGAGCACAGCCCCACCAGCTCCCAGGCCACATACAGCAGCAGGAAGTTGTCCGCCAGCACCAGTGTCAGCATGGAAGCGATAAACAGGGCGTGGAAGGCGTAGTACCAGTCTATCCGGGGGTCGCCGTGCATGTAGCCCAGGGAGTAAATCTGCACCATCAGGGCCACAAAGGTGGCCAGACCCAGCATCGCCACCGTCAAAGGGTCTATGGTCATGCCCCAGGCGACTTCTATGCGGTCATGATCCTTGGTGTCCGCACCGGGTATACCGGCCTCAAACCACGTAATCTGGAAATTACAGGTCAGGGCCTCGGTGCCAACGCCTATTTCGCACCCTTCCGTGTCTGGGGAAGCAGACAGGAAGCCGGCAAAGACTACCCAGAAGATGGCAAATCCCGCCAGGATTGCCAGGATTGCCAGCGGCGATCCCTTGCCGGGCAGTCGCTTGCCGAAAAGGATGATCAGGGGGACAGCAGCAAAGCTGAGTACCGGGATAAGCCAGGCCCATACCATATTAGGCTTGGACCTCCATTCCCGCAGGCCGGTTTACGCCGGCAATAGCATTGGTCGTAATCAAGCTCTTCAGCCTTACCATTTCATCAGGTTGATTTCGTCCACGTTAACCGTGGAGCGGTTGCGGTACATGCGCAGGATAATCGCCATTCCCAGGCCAACCTCTGCGGCGGCCACCGTGATGATGAAGATAGCGATGATCTGCCCGTCGAAGTTGGCCCACTTGCCCATGCCGTCCAGATGCGACGCCGCGGCAATCAGGTTTATGTTGACTGCGTTCAGCATCAACTCGATTGACATTATGATCAAAACCGCGCTGCGGCGGGCCATAACCCCATAGAGACCTATGGCGAACAGAGCCGCGCTCAATACCTGGAATGCAATCAACGGCACCATGGGTCAGCGGTTGTCCTCCCCGGTACGGGCAATGATGATGGCCCCGATAAGCGCCACCAACAGTACCAGCGACGCCACCTCGAAGGGTATCGCCCAAGTCGTGAACAGGGAATTAGCCAGGTCAGCGAATGCTGGACTGTTGGGAGTAGTTTCAGGAAGGTTGTTGTCAAGGAAGGCCGCTCCCAGCACCACACCCACTGCCGCCGCCGCAACGGCCGCCAGGGGCCACTGCTTGTTGTCCGAAATGTAGGGATATTCTGCGCTGCGGGTCAGCATTATGGCGAAAAGCATCACAATGATGATCGCCCCGCCATAAATCAAGACCTGCACCAGAGCCAGGAACTCGGCAAACAGGATTAGGTACAGGCCGGCAACGGCCACCAGGGAAACCAGCAGGAACAGGGCAGCATGCACCACGTTACGGGTAACCACTACGCCCAGCCCACCGGCCAGGGTGAAGAATGCCAGTATGATGAAGAGAAACCAGGACACGATCAGCGGCCCTCGCTGGGCCGACAGGCTGCCATAATGCCCCTCTGCTGTGAGGCAGTTCTGGATATCGTGCCAATGGTGTAAGTTGATCCGTAATTCATTGCAACTATATGATGACGATTGATATGCCAGCTATCGACCTGATCCAAACAGTCTTTTCAGCAGCCCAGGCTTTTTGTTCTGCAATGGTGGCAATTCACCCACCGAAGCCAGCAAATGACAGGTAGCGCAGTTGCAGTTCCTGGGATGTTTCGTGACTTTCTCCGGCTCCTGCACGCTCCGCCGCGACGGCTTAATTTTCCGTCGGTTCAAGAACTTGTCGGTACATGCCTGACAGGTACAATACGCCGGGTGCTTTCCCGACAAGTTCAGGTTTCGTTCGTCTTCTCGCTTGGGAATGAGCCGACCTCGTCCCGATCGCTTAATCTAAGGGAAGTCTATTCAGAAAAGACCTTAGTCCGCTTCCTGTGCGGCGGCTGCCGGTTCCGCCTTGGCTGCCTCCGCGGCCTTGGCAGCGTCCTCGGCATCCTTCTTGGCCTTGGCCAGAACCGTCGGGGGAATCCAGTTGGTCTCCCGTTGATACTTTTGGCCAATTTCCAGCAGCGCAGGCAGCGCGACCCGGTCGCCGTTTCGTTCGTAAGTGCTCATTTCGTGCTCGTGGCTCATCACTATGGCATCGAAATTGCACAGTTCCACGCAGATCCCGCAGAGTATACAGCGGTTAAGGTTAATTTCGAAGTAGTCCACAATCTTCCGCCGATGGCTTTGCCCCTCTTGCTGGAGAGGATTGTCCATCATGCTGGCCGACATGCACTGGGTCGGGCAGTTGCGAATGCACACCATGCACCCCGTGCAGAAGGGTTCACCCACGTCATCATCGTAGGTCAGCGCGGGAAAGCCCATGAAACGGGGCTGCACCGGAGTGGGCGCCTTGGGGTACTCCCTGGTTACAGGCTTCCTTAAACCCTGGATCGTGGAAGCCAGGGTCAACATCATTCCCTTCACGCTGTTTAGCATCTTCCATCTCCCCGGTTGGGCTAACCGGACTGCCGAGAGGCCCTGCGTTCCGCACTCAGCGCGGCCTGCCGCGCCTTGACCGCCGCGACCCGCCTCGCTGGCTCCATCATTTTCCGATACACAATGTAGCCTACTACTACCAGACCGGTCAACGACATCAGAGTAAGGGTCCATGCCGGCCAGTCGTAGAACAGGTACACCCCGGTTATAACTATGGCGTAGAAGGACAGGGGAACCATGGCTTTCCAGGCAAAGGCCATCAACTGGTCAATCCGCAAACGGGGGAAGGTGCCCCGTATCCAGAACACCACCAATATCACCGCATATACCTTGAACAGGAACCAGACCACACTCAGCAGCCCGCCCAGCCAGGCCATATCCGGCAACGATGGCAACCACGCCAGCGCTGCGGTGTCAAAGGGCCACGACCACCCGCCCAGAAACAGCAGCACAACCAGGGCGGCAATAGCGAAGGTGTTAATGTATTCAGCCAGGAAAAAGACCGACCAGTGGGCGCCGCTGTATTCAACAAAGGGTCCGCCCACCACCTCGGACTCCGCATGGTATATGTCGAAGGGTGTCCGTCCCACCTCAGCCAGGCCGGCGATGAAAAAGACCACCATTCCCAGGGGCAGGAGCGCCACATACGGAATCTGTTCCTGGGCGGCAACAATTACCCTCAGGTCCAGGGACTTTGCCAGCATCCCCACTGCCACCACCACCATGATGATGGGTATTTCATAGCTGATTAGCTGGGCCGCCGAGCGCAATCCCCCCAGAACGCCATACTTGTTGGCCGAACCCCAACCGGCCAGCACCAGCCCCAGGATCCCCAGCACGGCAAATGCGGTTATGTAAAAGAGACCCAATTCCAGGTTCCGCAACACCAGGCTCTCGGTGGCAGGAATCGTGACCCAGATCATGAACGCGGACAGGGCAACAATGACCGGCGCCGCCCAGAAAATGGCCCGGTCTGACGAGGTAGGAATGATGTCTTCTTTGAGAATCAGCTTGATAGCGTCGGCCACAGGCTGCAGCAGGCCAAAAAGACCTGTCCGGGTGGGCCCCAAACGCAGTTGAAGCCGGCCCAGCGCTTTCCGCTCCAGCCACACCAGTGACAGAACCACGATTGACAGCCCAGTGAACATGGACAGCAGGGCTACAATCATCCAGACAATATCTGTAAGGCTCACTGCCAGCAGGGGGACGTATGATTCCATTACCGGTCCACCTCGCCCAGCACAATGTCCAGCGACCCCAGAATCACCACCGAATCGGCAATCCAGGAGTTCCTTAGCAGCCGCTTGATGGCGGACAGGTTGCAAAACGACGGGGGACGGACCTTCAACCGATACGGGCGGTCGGTACCATTGCTGATCAGGTGGACGCCGATTTCGCCCCGTGGATTCTCAGCCCGCACATACACTTCGCCGGCCGGCGGACGGATCAGGCGACGACCCAGGGATGACACGACCTCGCCCCCTGGCATCTGCCCCAATGCCTGTTCGATTATCTTCAGAGACTCGTACATTTCCTGGACCCGCACCCAGTGGCGGTCCCAGCAGTCTCCGTCCAGCCCAATGGGTATTTCAAAGTCGAAACGATCGTAGATGGAGTATGGCTGGGCTTTCCGCACGTCGTATTCAATCCCACAGCCACGCAGGCACGGCCCCGTAAAGCCAAAGTCAATGGCCTCCTCGGCGGAAATGGCGCCCACGTCCTTGAGCCGGGTCAGGAAGATCTCGTTGAAGGTGAGAATACGGTCGCTCTCTTCCACATCTTCGCGAAGCACGGGAAGCAGGTCGGCGATAAGCTGCTCAAAGTTGTCTGGCAGGTCTTCCTTCACCCCGCCGATACGGAAGTAGTTGTGCATCATGCGGGCGCCGGAAACGGCCTCAAACACCGACTGTATCCGCTCCCGTCCCCGAAAGGCAAACATGGTGGGCGTCATCGCGCCGGCGTCCAGACCAATGGTGCCAACGTAAAGCAGGTGGCTGGCGATACGGTTCAATTCACACAGAATGACCCGCACGTACTCCGCCCGCTCGGGCACATCCAGTCCCATCAACTTTTCGACCGCCTGGCAATAGACCAGTTCGTTATTGAAATTGGCTACGTAATCCAGTCGGTCGAACAGCGTGATTACCTGGTGGTATTGCTCACCCTCGCACAGTTTTTCCGATCCCCGGTGCAAGTAGCCGATATGGGGTTCGACATCGACTATCTTCTCCCCGTCAACCCACAACACCATGCGGAAAACCCCGTGGGTAGACGGGTGCTGGGGTCCCATGTTCAGAAGCATTTCTACCGGCTCGGCGTTCGCCGGCGGTGTGGTCGTCATACTGGAATGGATTTCTGCCATGCTTTCTTCGTCAGTTATTATTCTGGGGAAACACAGGCTAAAGAAACTCGATTCTTGGTTCTTTGGGCGGAGTAACCAGGCTGCTCATCCACACTTCATCATTATCGTAAAACCCGGCGTCGATAAGTACGTCATCCAAAATTCCCAACGTTTCACAGTCCTCAAGGTACGCCGCAATTTCGGCTCTCAAAGAGCCACGGGCCTGCTCAGCCGAATCGCCAAAGCCGGTTATCACCAGTTCCGGGCAATAAGCCAGGTAATGTTTGCCATCCCGGGACTCTTCAATCTGGTAAACGATCTTATCCACTAATTTCCGTTACAAACCGCCGCGCCCAATATGGGACTACTGTTCCGGAGACTGCTCCACGAACTCCAACTGCAGTTCGGTTTCCTCTTCGACTCCGGGAATCCCCGCCTGCGCCAGGGCATCCTCCAGCAGGCTTCGGGCGTCCTGTATTTCGATCCAGTTGCGCATAACGTTGATCAGTTCGTTCTGCGCCGCCTCTATTGTCTCACCTTCCGCCGAAAGGCCCAGGGACTCGATGGAAGCCAAGTAAATGCCATCTTGCAACTCCACGCTAGCGGTCAAGACGGCTCGCTCCACCGCTCTAAAACTCCCGGTACTCGTAAAAGGGATAGCTCTTCCGGCCTGGGTAACCTCCAAATCCCTCATACAACAGCAGGGGAGCCGAGTCGGGATTGCCCGAGAAAATCACGCCAAACAGGTCCCTTGCCTCCCGCTCGTACCACTCCGCGGCAGCCCATACATCGGAAACAGAAGGAACTTCAGGGTCTTCGTAGGACAGGTTAGTCTTCACCACCAGGGTCTGCTCCCGCTCCAGCGAGTGGAGGAAATAGACCAACTGGAAGCTTTCCTCGTAGTCCACGCATGACAGGCACAGGAGCATCTTCAGGTCCAGGTTGGCGTCGCTCTTAGCCAGCCGGCACACATCGGCGATTCCGGCGGCATCCACCGTTACCTGGGGCAAATCGGAAAGGAGGCCCCGCTCGGGATTAAAGTCCTTGAACAGTTCCTCGGCCAGTTCCAGCGTTTGCAGGCCCTTCTCAGTCAGCACCGAATAATCGGGCTGCTCTTCTTCGGCCTCGGCGTCATGGGCGGCATGGCGGTTAGCGGCCACTGTTCTTCGCATCCTGCATGATCTTTTCCTGGAGCTTCAGGATCCCGAAAAGCAGCGCTTCCGGCCGCGGCGGGCACCCCGGTACGTAAACGTCCACCGGGATTATGTGGTCAACGCCCATCACTACCGAATAGGAGCGGTAGTAAGGGCCCCCATTGGTGGCGCAACTGCCCATGGCAATTACCCACTTTGGATCAGGCATCTGTTCGTAAAGCAGCTTGATGGGCTCGGCCATCTTCTTAACGACGGTGCCGGCCACAATCATGACATCGGACTGCCGTGGCGACGGCCACGTTACCACCCCGAACCGGTCGAAGTCGTGGTGTGCCATGTATGTGGAAATCATTTCGATGGCACAGCAGGCCAGACCGAAACTCAGCATCCATAGAGACGACTTGCGAGCCATCCCGAAAAGTTGCTCGGAACTGGTGGTTATGACCCCTGGCACCTTGCCGGCGGTGGCCTGGGTCAGCAGGCTGGGAGCAGGAGTATTACCTGGGCCCAGAATTATTTCTGCCATTCAAGGACCCCTTTTCTCCAGGCGTAGATAATTGCGAAGAACAGCACACCAAGGAACAGAACCATAGCGTAGAAAGGTATCGAGTTGCCCAGGTCCCGCTGCTCCAGGAAGACCACGGCCCACGGGAACAGAAACACCGCTTCCACGTCAAAAATCAGGAACAGGATGGCGAAAATGTAGAAGCGAAGATTGATGTTTGACCAGCTGTACCGGGCGGGTTCAATCCCGCACTCGTAGGTGCTCAGCTTGGTCTCAGAAGGCCGGCGGGAAGATAGGATACGGCTTGCCAGGAACATGCCGCCAATTGCTACGACGGCCACAATGGAGGCTAACGCCACCATCGTCCAGTTACCGGCATAAATGTTTGGGTCGAAGGGCACTAACTTACCGCCTGAAGACTATAGCCAGGTTCGAAAGCGAAAAAATGATATCACCGGGTATCTGGGGTGTCAATTTGGGGGCTGGCATTCAGGTATTAGGAACCCTGCGCCCGCAAGTGTGTTGATGAGATGTCGGCGCGGAAGCGGGTTTCGGGTATGGGGTGGAAGAGGGGGTGGAAGCCCTGGGGGATGGGGACTTCGTCGAGGGTGCGGAAGGAGCCGCCCACTTGCCGTCCCGCTACCAGGAAGGTGCAGCCTTTGGCCCAGATTTCCGCCAGGGCCGTCAGCATTGCAGTCTCTGAGTCCCCATAGTATTTGGAGTCGATCACCCGGACCATGGTGTCCCATCCGATTACAAAGACGCTGCCGGGGAAGATTTCGGCCTTTCCCTGGAATGTGGGGGTGCGAGTCAGCGCCACCGCTCCTTCGCCCTTCAGCCCGGCAAGTCTGCCCAATATCTCCGACTCCTCGAGGGGGGGCTTATCGACGTTAAGCACGGCCAGCTCAAAAACCGAGTCCAGGCCCGTCAGCTCCCGGGCCACTGACGCCATCCGGCGGTGGCCGTCGTGGAGGGGATTGAAGGAGCCGGGCAGGACCACCATGGGAGCGGGCGAATCCCCCTCCCAGGACGATATGTTCCCCGCTTCCCCCACCATCACCAGGCCAACCTCTCCGGACAACAGCCGCTGGATGGGTCCGGCATGGCGTGTCGCCTCGATTTCCGGCAGTTCCACCGCAGTGAACCCGATGTCAATGTCAGCCTCCACCCCGAAGGCCTGGGCCATGGCCTGGATCAACAGGCGGCTGACCACCTCCTCCTCACCAACACGGTCCCGATGTCCCTTATCCAGCTTCAGGTTGTACGACGTTACCCCTGACCCGTCCCAGGTGGCGATGCAGGCCCGGTGGTCACCCCGCTTGGTATAGTCGGTGGCGATGGTGGCGGTACATGCCACCCCTACGACGGGCGAGTCGTCCTCCAGCAGATTCAGGCCACGGCGGTAGCACGCCCGGGCCATATCGCGGGCGTTCTGGGGCGAAACGTACTGCGCCGGCTCCTCTCCCACCAGGTCGATCATAGACAGCCGGCCGTAGGGCACCAGGGTTTCCAGCAGCGTGCGCGACGCCCCGGAAACGCCCAGCAGCCAGGACATGGCCCCGCTGCCGGCGCCGGCCACCGCCAGCACGGATTTATGGGGCGTCGCGTGCAGATTGACGATTACGTCTTGTATTTGGTGGTCCATGACGGTCCTCCGGGTTGCGCGGTTGGGTTATCGCCGGCAAGGGCGGGGGCGATTCGCGAATCGCCCCTACGGGAAGGGCAGACACACATACGCAGGCGGTTCGGGCAGACACACAGGTCTGCCACTACGGTTGGTTGCCGCCGGGCAGGGCAGACACACAGGTCTGCCCCTACGGGGAAATCAGACGCGGCGAAATGTCCGACATCCGTCCCCGGGAAATCTCTATCTCTGAGGCGATCTTCTCATTCCAGGCGTCATTCCATTCATCAGGAATCAGGGCCCGAGCCTCCCGCCACGTCACTGGCGCCACATCGGCGTTGGCTGAACCGGCCACCACGTCGGCGAGGAAACAGGTCATGTCCCCGCCATCCATGGCGTTGACCACCCGGCATTCCAGGTAGCCCATGCACCCTTCAAGTATGGGGACACTTGTCTGACCCAAGGAATAGTCCACCTCAGCCAGTTTCTCCCGGTCTTTGCCGGACACCAGGCCGAAGTCCCGGATGAAGTGAAGCTGATCGCGGCTGAGAAAGTTAAGGCCGAAGGCGTGGCTGTGGGATATCAGCTGATGACTGTAGTTTCCCTTGTAGATCTGCATTAGCACGCGCGGCCGGTCCGGCACTATGGAGGCGGCGCTGATGGCGACGGCGATTTGGGCATTTGCCTTCCCTTCCCAGTGGGTGGTAACCACCGCCAGGGGCGACCACAGCCGGCCCATTATTGGCGCAATGTCCTGGTATTCCATTCTGCCAGCCGCCGCGTGTGTCAGATGTAGGGGCGATTCGCGAATCGCCCCTACGCCGCAGTTTATCACCGCCCGGGAACCTTGTCGAAAGGCGCTGCAAGGGCAGTGGCGATTCGCGAATCACCCCAACGGTGGCAGCCCCTACCAGTCGGGCATAATGTCGTCGCCGCCGTTCTTGGTCAGCCGACGCTGCTCCGACCCGTCCGCATTCATTACCAGGATGTCCGCCGAGCCGTACAGGTGGGTTACGAAGGCCAGTTGTTTGCCGTTGGGCGACCACACCGGCGAAACGTCGTCCGCGTTGTTGCTGGTCAACCGCTTCTGCTCGGCGCCGTCAGCCTGCATCGTGTAGATTTCCGGGTTGCCGTTTCTCGTCGAAACGAAGGCCAGGGTCTTGCTGTTGGGGTGCCATACCGGCGCATAATCATTGAATCCCCCCTGGGTAAGGCGGGTCTCCTCGACGCCGTCATCCCACGAATCCCCTTTGGCTGGCTGGCCGAGGTAGATTACCTGCGCATCTTCCTGCTGGCGCACAAACGCGATGTACTTCCCGTCCGGCGACCAGGCAGGTTGCGAGTCCTGCCCTTCGGTGAGCCGCAACAGGTTCACCCCCGCCGGATTGCGAATCCACAGGCCCTGCTGATCCTCAGGTTCCATATTGTAGAAGACCAGCCATTGACCATCCGGCGACCAGTCGCCCAATTCCTCGGCGGGCCCGTCGAAAGTTACCTGGTCAACTTCCCGGCTTTCCAGGGCTATGGAATAGATCTCGGATCCGGTCCCGCCATCCTCGTCGGCCTCGGAAACGTAGGCCAGCGTATCCATATTGGGAGACCAGCGCGGCGAGGCGTCCAGACCGGGACTGTCGGTCAGTCTTGTCAGGTTCTCGCCTTCCCTGCTTATCACGTTTATTTCCTTGTCCCCCGATTCCCGGGAAACGTAGGCTATCTGCTGACCGTCGGGCGACCACCTGGGCTCCTCGTCCGGGCCGCCGTTATTGGTCAGGCGGGAAGTCTCACCGGTCGTTGCGTCCACCACGTAAAGGTCCCGGTCCCCGTCAGTATCCGAAACGAACACAATCCCGCTGTCCCCGGATGGTATGAAGGAACACCCCATCACCATGGCTAACGCCAGCGCCGCCAGGGCCAGCATTGCCGGCATTGAACTAAGGTAATTGACACTCGGCAACTTCATCATCCAACACTACCTCCCGTCGTGCCTCAGCCAGGGCAACGGATTGAAAGAACGCGTTTACATTGGATAAAAGGTTACGACAAATTCCAGCGGAAAGGCCATTAAGATTATGTACACTTTCCGGCAAGTTTCGTTAATTTAACGCCAACCGACCACAGTCCGGGGGAGAATACGCTCGCAGGCACTAGAGTCCCTTCCAGGATGAGCCACAGAATTTCGCTGCCTTGACAAGGCTGGGGCGCGTCATTAACTTAACTGCAAATTGCGGGGCCACCGCAAGTTAACTGTGATGGGCCAAGGCACGGAAAGGCTGGACCGAAAGGCTGGACCGAAAGGCTGGTGGAGGAATGGTTATGAAAGCGCTGGTGGGAGCGGACCTGATAGACGGGACCGGGGGACCGGTGGTTAAAGACGCGGTGGTGCTGATGGAGGGGGAACGGATTGTGCAGGTGGGGGAAAGAGGGATGGTGGGGATGATGGAGGGGACGGAAGTGGTGGACGTGGGGGGGATGGTGGTGATGCCGGGGATGATAGACTGCCACGACCACCTGGCGTCCAAGGACTACGGGATGGCCAGCCGGATGGGAATCGACAGTCCGGTATCCCTCCAGCACCTGCGGACGGCCAAGGTACTGGAGCAAACGCTGGCAGCGGGGTACACCTGCGTGCGGGACGGAGGCGGACTGGACATCGGGTTCAAGCAAGCGGTGGAAACGGGACTGTATCCGGGCCCGCGGCTGGTGCTATCGGTAGCCATCATATCCCCCACGGGGGGCCTGGCCGACAAGGTAACACCCTCGGGCCAGCGCTTTCCGCATCCCGACCCGATGATGCCCTCGGGCATAGCCGACGGAGACAACCCGGTGCGGGCCAAGGTGAGGGAAATGTGCCGGGCGGGAGCGGACGTCGTCAAATTCGCCACCACGGGCGGGGCCAGTTCACGTCCCGGGCACGGACCGCTGGACACAGCCTTCGGGCCATCGGAAGTAGCGGCACTGGTAGACGAAGCCAGGGCCCTGGGCAGGCGGACCATGTGCCACGCCGTGGGCGGCCCGGGACTGAGAATGTCCGTTGAAGCAGGCGTCCACTCCGTCGAGCACGGCTGCTACCTGGCGGAAGACCCGGACCTGCTGAAAATGATGGCGGACCAGGGCACGTTCCTGGTGCCGACCTTCGAGATATACGAATTCCACGCCACGCTGAGCGCGCCGCACATGCAGGCCCGGTCGCGGGCGCTGATGGACATACACCAGGAGACCATGCACCGGGCCTTGGCGGCGGGAGTCAAAGTAGTGGGCGGCACCGACGCGGGGGGATACGTCCACGGGGACAACGCGCGGGAAATACAGATAATGGTGGAGAAGGGGATGTCGAACATGCAAGCCATCCAGGCCTGCACCGGGTGGGCCGCCGAATGCGTCGACCTGGACAAAGACATCGGCACCGTCGCCAAGGGCAAGTACGCCGACCTGCTGGTGCTGGACGGGGACCCGTTGAAAGACATAGAAGTGCTGCGCCGTCCCGAGAACATCAAGATGGTGATGAAGGGAGGGCAGGCGGTGGTGGACCGGCTGCCGGTGCGGGAAAGGGAGCGGGTGGCGTAGGGGCGAATCGCCGATACGGGGGAGACGGCAATCCGAACCAACGAGTCCCGAACGAGCCGCATGAACCGGTAAGCAATGCGCTTTCACATTCTGACCCTTTTCCCGGAAGCCTTTGAGGGCCCGGTCCGGCACAGCATGCTGGGGCGGGCCATTCAGCGCGGGCTCATTGAGGTCCAGATAACCGACATCCGCACCTACGCCACCGACGCCCACGGGACAGCCGATGACTACCAGTTCGGTGGGGGTCACGGCATGGTCCTGAAGCCCGAGCCCATATTCGATGCCGTGGACGACAATCTTACTCCTTATGGTGAAGAGCTGCGGCCGTCCATACCAATAGTTCTGCTGTCTCCCCAGGGCCGCAAGCTGGACCAGCAACTGGTGCTGGAACTGGCGCAAGCCCCGGCAATGGCCCTGATTTGCGGCCACTACGCCGGAGTGGACGAGCGGGTCCGCGCCCATCTTGCCACCCACGACGTCAGCATCGGCGATTACATCCTGACCGGCGGGGAACTGGCGGCAATGGTGGTCATTGACGCCGTCTCCAGGTTTATTCCCGACGTAGTGGGTTCGGCCGAAAACGTGCTGGAAGACTCCATCACATCGGGGCTCCTGCAGCACCCCCTTTACACCCGACCGGCGGAATATCGGGGCATGGAGGCGCCGGAAATACTGCGGTCCGGGCACCACGGGGAGATCGACCGCTGGCGCCGCCGGGAGTCGCTGCGCCGCACGCTGGAACGCCGGCCCGACCTGCTGGCATCCGCCCACCTCACCGAGGCCGACCTGGCCTACCTCGCCGAACTGGGGCATGAGTCATCTACCGCAGCATCGGGTGATCCACTCAATACTGAGGATTCCTCTCAGTACTGATGCCCAAGTCCGACTTCAAATTCTCCACCCCGGTCCGGGTCCGCTGGATGGAATGCGACGCCCAGGGGATCGTCTTCAACGGCGCCTACCTGGGCTACCTGGAGATTGCCCAGGCGGAGTACTTCCGCAACCTGGGCTTCTCAATCTACCGCATAGCTCAGAATGGCTATTTCGACAGCGCGGTGGTCAAGGCGGACCTGGAATTCAAGGCTCCGGCCCGCGTGGACGAGGCGCTGGAGCTTTTCGCCCGGGTGGCACGCATCGGCAACACCAGCTTGACCCTGCTGGTGGAAATCTACGCCGAGGGGTCCGACAGGCTGCTGACTAACATCGAAGCGGTGTACGCGGGGTTTTACCCTGAAACGGAGACAACGAGGCGAGTGCCGGACGCCATCAGGGAAATGATTGACCATTTCGAGGCAACCGGGGAAACATTGAGCCTGGATGACTTTCCTGGCCTGCGAGAGGCTGCCAGGTAGTCTAACCCGGCGCCTGTAGGGGATCGGTACTAAACCATGAAAACCGGGGACTCGTCCAGGTTTATACGGGTCTCATCTGCGATCCCGGTGCGGAGAAACTTGGGGAGACTAAACATGCCCTGGTGGGTTTCGCCGTCGTAGAACTCCATCTCCCGGCCTACACGCTCCGCCAGCGCTCGATCAACTTCCTCCGGGCCCAGGCTGGGCAGCGGCGAGTCGGAGGCAATGTTGAAGCCCCAAAGGGTCTGGAAGGCAGGAACATGTACCTGGCAGGGCAGGCAGTGGGCGAATGTTACTGATAGAGTACGGTTGATAGTCGTGAAACACTCCTGGTGACTCAGCAGCCCGGCTGGGCCCGACTGGGTGACCAGGATTCCCCCGGGGTTAAGCCGGGCCTTCGCAATCTCGTAATACTGCCGCGTATAGAGCAAATAGGCCGGTCCCCCTTCCATGGGGTCAACCAGGTCCATGATCATGATATCAAAGGTCTCGTCCGTTTCCGCCAGGTAAGCCCTGGCATCCCGATGCAGCAACTGTACCCGGGGATCGTCAAAACCGCCCTGGTGATGGTGGGGAAGATACTGGCGACAAAGTTCCACAACCTGCTGGTCCAGGTCAATCATGACTGCCCGCTCGACCGATTTGTGGGTCAGAGCCTCCCGCAGAGTCCCTCCTTCGCCGCCCCCGCCGATGAAGACGCTGGCGGGATTGGGGTGGAGGAGCATGGCGGGATGTACCAGGCTTTGGTGATAGATATGCTCATCCCGTTCCGTAGATTGGGTCTTGCCATCCAGCACCAGGCTTCGGCCATACAGGTCAGACTCCAGCACTTCTACGTGCTGGTACTCAGTCCTTCCGGAGAAGATAACCTGCTGCACCCTCAACATTACGGCCAGATCGGGATAAACCGTTTCGATTAGCCATTTGCCGGTTAGTTCTTCCATCTTTAAGGCAGGATACCTCTAAGCCTGAATGCCCACTGGCAGGGAAAGCAGTCCCCGCCGGACTTCGGTAATTTCTGGCGATCCTGACTCAAACAGGTCGATCATGATTTTCGCGGCATCCCGGGGCTGGATCGTGGAACCGCAGGTGAAGATATCAGCGGCGGCGTAGCCGTACTCCGGCCAGGTGTGGATAGATATGTGGGACTCGGCGATAGACAATATGCCGGTGACCCCTTGTGGAGTGAACTGATGGAAAGACTCGCCAATTACCTGGGCTCCCACACCTTCGGCGGCTCCATACAGTACACTGCGGACGTGGTCCAAGTCGTCAAGGAGATGCGGGTTACACTCCTTGAGTTCCAACAAAAGGTGCAGACCTAGTACATTCAATCACCTGCCCTCCTCTTCATTATCGGGGTTTTGACCCCTGAATAACGGGAAACAGTAATAGATTCTATATTCAATTTCATTCGCAATCAATACCCTGCAGGCGCCATTTCCCGAGCCGGACCGAATTACTGCTCTTGACGGCAAGTCCGGCGAGTCCAGACGAGCTAATTTGTTTCCGCCGGTCAGCCGGCCTTCCAGGCTTCGAACTGCGCTGGCAGGATCGCGATTTCTTCGGCCTGTCTCCCCTGCTAGCAGTCCAGGAATCGGAGCAGTCCAGGAATCGGAGAACTCCCAGTACCAATTACCCATAACCAGTCAGCATCAAAACGGTGCTGGCGATGACATCCGCTCATTGACTATCCCCATTGCCGCCGATACAATCGCCCCAAATGGCTCGCATATTTGACCTCCATATCCACACCACCAAGGGCAGCGCCGACAGTAACCTTTCTCCCGAGGACCTGATTCTCGAGGCTGAGCGGCTAGGTCTGCGGGGACTCTGTATCACCGAACACAGTGGCCCGTGGGACCGCCACGAGTTTGAGCGGTTTGCCAGTCTCCATAGCGTTGTGCTTGTCAGGGCCATGGAAGCCGATACCGATATGGGCCACATGCTGGCCTTTGGCATGGACAAATACCAATCAGGTTTCCACAAAGCTGAAATCCTCTGCAAGACGGCCAGGGCACAGGGCGGCTTCGTGGTCAGCGCTCACCCCTTCCGCGGAGTGCTGGGCAGGCAAATGCGGGAACGCCCCTATCTCTACCGTTCCTTGCCCGACGAGCCGATGCCAACTGTTCCGGAACAGGCCCTCGAGCACCCGGTATTCAAGCTGGCCAACGCCATCGAGGTGGTGAACGGCGGGACCGCAGACGAGGAAAACGGCTTTGCCATGGAAGTTGCCAGCCTGCTTCGTATGCCTGTAACCGGCGGCAGCGACGCTCACTCTGTACATGGACTGGGGCGCTACGTTACCGCTTTCGCCGACGAAATCAATACCGAGGCGGAATTCTTAACCGCGCTGCGCTCCGGCAATTATTTTCCTGCCGTGGGATTGAGGTCCGGGCAACTTCGGCCCTATACCGGCCAATAGCAAGACGGGCGCCGGTCCGACGTTCCGTAGGTCAGGTCGCTAGTCCCGCCACATTTATCTCTGCCGAATCTGTCCCTGCCCAAGCTAATTTTATGTTAATAATGAGTCAGTCAAGATGACCCTGGGATCAACCGCTGCCAACCCGCCGACACTGGAAAGGACCTTCGTCGCCCTGGACCTGGAAACCACCGGCCTTGATGCCGACCGGGAAAAGATTATCCAGGTTGGCGCGGTCAAGTTCTGTGGCGACCAGGTGCTCGACCGGTTCGAAACCTTCGTCAACCCCGGACGGGCAATACCCGAATTCATCCAGCGCCTCACCGGCATACGACCTGACCAGGTCAGCCGCGCCCCCTATTTTTCCTCGGTCAGCCAGGGTCTGGAAAACTTCATTGAAGACCACCCGGTCATTGGCCACAACGTCGCCTTCGACCTGCGCTTTCTCGAGACTCACGGGCTGAGCCTGCCTAATGCCCGGTACGACACCTGGGACCTGGCTTCTTTCGTTCTGCCCCGCAGTGCCGAGTATTCCCTCGGTTCCCTGGCCCGCCAGTTCGGGCTGGAGCACCTGCGGGCTCACCAGGCAATCGACGACGCTGACGCCACTCGCCAGCTTTTCGTTACCCTGTTGCGCAAGGCTTCAGAACTGGACCCGGCTCTCCTGGCCTACATCTGCACTCTGGCCAACCGCAGCAACTGGGGCGTTGCCAGCCTTCTCTCCAACCTGGAAACGACCTTTGATGACGGCCATTACGACGCCGAAGGTCCCCCCCTGTTTGGCGCGTCGGGCCTGGACTTTGGCCGCCTGGCCGCCCGCCTGGGCCGTCCGGAACGTCGGCGCTACGACGAAAACCTGGTGCATTTGACTGAGGACAAGATCGCCAGCCTGTTGAGCCCCACCGGCCCCTTCTCCCAGGCCTTTCAGGGCTTCGAGCAGCGGGACGAACAGGTGGAAATGCTTAAGGCCGTCACCGGCGCCATCTACCAGGGCCGCAAGCTGATCGTCGAAGGCGGCACCGGCGTCGGCAAGTCCATGGCCTACCTCTTGCCCGCCGTCCTCTTTGCGGCGTCCCGAGGCCTCCGGGTCGTAATTTCCACCAACACCATCAGTCTCCAGGAACAGCTGATGAACAAGGACATCCCTGCTGTCATCGATATACTGGAAAGCTCCGGGCTGGTGGAAGAGGGACTGGTCAAGGCCACCCAGCTCAAAGGGCGCGCCAACTATCTTTGCCTGCGCCGGTGGAACTACCTGGCGAACAATGACAGTCCGTCGGTGGACGAGACCAGGCTCCTCAGCAAGACTGCCGTCTGGATGCAGGACACGGTGGCCGGCGACCGGGCGGAGATCAACCTTTCCGGCCGCGACGCCTTCACCTGGAGCAAGGTTTCGGCCGGCGACAAGGGAGGCTGTCCCGCCCTCCGCAACAGCAACTCCGCTTGCTTCCTGCGTAGCGCCCGGGAGCGGGCCGACCAGGCCCACATCGTCGTAGTCAATCACGCCCTCCTCCTGTCTGACCTGGTCTACGGAGGAGGCATCATCCCCGACTACCAGAACCTGATAATCGACGAGGCCCACAACCTCGAAGACGAAGCCACCAGGCAGTTTGGCTTCCTGTTGACTGCCGATCTGCTGGGAGACATCGTTGACATGGTAACCCGCCTCAGCCGGGAAACCCGCCTGTCTCTCAACACCTACCAGCTTCAGCCCCCGGTAAGGCAGAACGGCGAGGCCCTGGTGGCGCAGTTGGACGAGGTTGTGCCCCGCCTGAGGCAGAACTGGAACGATATGTGGAACGCCGCCCTCCGGTTCTTCCAGGCCCAGGGTTCCAACACCGACGACTTCCTTATCACCCCCAGGTCCCGTGGCCAGCGAGGTTGGCAAGACCTGTCAACAGCCTGGGAAAACGTGGACGTGGGCCTGGACAACCTGGCCCAGGCCCTGGGCAGGCTGCACGCCTACCTGTTTGAGACCGAGTTCCCGGCGGATTCCGACGGAGAGCTTCCTGCCGGATCGGGCGACATTTCTGCGATCATTTCAGAATGTAGCGCGCTGCAGGGCAATTCGGAAGAGCTGAAAGACCAACTGGCGTCCATAATAGCCAGGGAAGACGCCGCCAGGATTCACTGGCTCAAGCTGGACCAGGCAAAGGGCGAAGTGAACTTCAACTCCGCGCCACTGGAAGTGGGCCCCACCTTGCGGCAGCGGCTCTTCGACGAAAAAGACAGCGTGGTGCTTACCAGTGCAACTCTCAGCGCCCACGGTACTTTCGACTACGCCCGGCGCCGACTCAGCTTGCCTGATGACAGCGACGAATTATTGGTGGGATCCCCCTTCGATTATCGCAAGGCCGCCCTTCTCATGATTCCTGAAGATATGCCCCAGCCGCAGACAGAGGGCTACGTGGAAGCCATGGGCCGCGCCATTATGGACCTGGCCCTGAATTTGTCGGGCAGGACCATGGCCCTTTTCACGTCCTACTCCGCCCTGCGCAACGTCGCCAACCGTATCCGCAATCGTCTTGAGCAGCACGGCATCGAGGTCCTCGCCCAGGGAGTGGACGGCTCCCCCGCCCAGATCAACCGCCGCTTTGTCGATAACCCCAAGGCAGTGCTGCTCGGCACCAGCAGCTTCTGGGAGGGTGTGGACTTCCCCAGCGGGGTGATGCGCGCCCTGGTTATTACCCGTCTTCCCTTCCAGGTGCCCACCGACCCGGTGGTGAAGGCCCGTTCAGAGCAGTACGAAAACGCTTTCAACGACTTCTCCGTTCCCCAGGCGGTGCTGCGTTTTCGGCAGGGCATGGGTCGCCTGATCCGCAACAAGGGAGACAGCGGCGCCATAGTCGTCCTGGACAAACGGGTAACCGGACGCAACTACGGTCAGGCCTTCCTCCAGTCCATCCCGCCCTGCACCCTGAAACCCAGCAACCTCTCCAGCCTGGGCTCCCAGGCTGCCCAGTGGATAGAAGAGGCGGACCGTGGAACTGGTCGTTGACCACCCCCTCGACCTGGATGCCAGCCTCCTGGGAGGACAGGCCCACCGCTGGCGAATGGAGGGTACCGAGGAAGACCCCTGGTACTCCGGCGTAGTACGCGGCAACTTCCTTCGCCTGCGGCAGTCTGCCCCAGACCGCATTGAATTTCACGCCGCCCCCTGGCCCGAAGTCTCCTGCATCCCCATCCTCCAGCACTACTTCCGGCTGGACGACAACCTGCCCCACATCCAGAAGGAAATCAGCCACGACTGGCGGGTAGCGGCCATGGTGAACCAGTACCCGGGCCTGCGCGTGCTGCGCCAGGAACCCTGGGAATGCCTGGTAGCCTACATCTGCTCGGCCAACTCCAACATCCAGCGCATTCACCAGGTCATGGAAAACATGGCCCACGCCTTTGGCAGTCCCGTCGAACTGGACGGCCAGGTGCGCCACACATTTCCCACGCCAGTCCAACTGGTGGAAGCCGGTGAAATGGAGTTGCGCCGGTTGGGCCTGGGCTTTCGCGCCCCCTACGTGGACCGGGCCACTCGGGAAGTGGTAGATGGCTCCCTGGACCTGAACGACCTGATCCGCCAGCCATATCTGGATGCCAAGGAACGCCTCATGGAATGCTACGGCATCGGCACCAAGATCGCCGACTGCATCTCCGTCTTCTCACTGGAAAAGCTGGAGGCGTTCCCCATCGACGTGTGGGTCCGTCGCGCCCTGGGGGAATGGTACTTCCCCGGCGAAAAACCCCCGCCCGACCGGGAACTCCTGGCCTGGGCCCGGGGCTACTTCGGCCAATACGCCGGCTACGCCCAGCAATATCTCTTCCACGGTAGGAGACTGCAAAAGCGGGGCAGCAAGCAATCTGAAGCTGCATCCGAGGATGAAGGACCCTAAGTTGCTTGAAACGTACTACCTGAAAATCCACCCAGCCATTGACCTCGAAGCCACCCTGTTGGGGGGCCAGGCCTTTCGCTGGATTCCTACAAGCAGCGGTTGGTTTTCAGGCGTGATTCGGGATTGCCTGGTCAATGTTCGCGTTGCCGAGGGAGGCATTGAGTACCGCAGCAATCGGGGCGATGACCAGGTTAAAACAATGCTTGAAAGCTATTTCAGACTGGATGACGACGTGCAAGCCATCCACGGCGAACTAAGTCGGGATCCCACAATAGCCCAGTTAATCCACAAGTACCCCGGGCTACGGCTCCTGCGGCAGGACCCGTGGGAATGCCTGGTGGCTTACTTGTGCTCTGCCAACAATAACATTCAACAAATTTGCCGCATTTGCGAAAGGCTGTCCCAAACGTTCGGCAGGCAATTGACCTTAGGTGCGGAATGCAGGAATACCTTCCCCACATCAGCCGAAGTGATCAATGCTGGTCTGTGTCAGCTCAAGAACCTCAAGCTGGGCCTTAGGAGGGCCGATGACATCTATAAGTTGGCCGGGGAAGTGGAGAAAGGGGCGCTAGATCTGGTAGACCTGAGGAATGCGACCATGCAAAAAGCCAGGGCACGACTTCTAAAGTGTGATGGAGTCGGGGAGAAAATCGCCGGCTGCGTTCTTCTTTTTTCACTGGATAAACTCGATGCGTTCCCCATAGACCGACACATCGGCAGAGCTTTGGCAGAAGAATACTTTGCTGGTCTTGGCTTGGCTAGAGATTCAGAACTGCCCGTATTAGCTTCGCTTTTCAACGAACACTTTGGTCAATACGCCGGTTATGCGGGGCAGTTCCTTTTCCACGACATGCTTCAAAAACCCGGCAGACAAAAACCCTCCTTCAGCTAACGCCCAACCTTACCTGTCTTCCTTAGGTAATTCACCCCTGTTTGGATACAGGATTGACAATTACGGCGTCAGCACCAGCTTCCCAAAAAAGTTGGCTTCCTCCATCGTCTGGTGCGCGGCGGCAGCTTCCGAAAGCGGGAACACCTGGTGTATCGCCGGCCGGATAACTCCCCGGTTCAGCATTTCCACGATCTGCCGCATATCCTCTTTGCTCCCCATAAACGTGCCGTAAATCTCAATCTGGCGGGTAAACAGCAGGCCCAGGTGCAGTTCCGCCCGCAGCCCCGTGGTTGCGCCGCAGATGGTATACCGGCCACCCGGCCGCAGTGAATTGAAAGCGCTGGTGAAGAACTCGGCTCCTACGTGGTCCACCAAAACGTCAACCCCCGCGTTGCCGGTCAACGCCTTCACCCGTTCCACCAAATCCTCTTCCCGGTAGTTGATCACCTCGTCGGCCCCCAACTCCCGGGCCTTGGCTGCCTTGTCCTCGGTGCTGGTGGTAGCGATAACCCGCGCCCCCACCACGTTCTTCGCCACCTGGATTGCCGCGGTACCCACTCCGGCCGAGGCGGACAGCACCAGCACCGTCTCCCACGGCTGCAACTGGGCCCGGCGAACCATCATGTTCCACACTGGCAGGAAGGTTGTGGGAATGGCGGCGGCCTCCTCGTAACTGACCGAGTCGGCAATTTTGTGAGCGTTAACCGCCGGCGCTGTAATGAACTCGGCGTAACTGCCGTCGGAGGCGCTGCCCATGAACCTGGAGCGGGGACAAAGGTCGTCCCGACCAGACATGCAGGCCGGGCATTGGTTGCAGCTTATTCGCGGATTCACCACCACCCGGTCGCCGGACTGAAGGCTTCGAACGCCTTCTCCAACTTCGACCACGTCGCCGGCGCAGTCCCCACCCAGGATCAACGGCGGTGGAAACTCCCGGCGCAGGCCGCGCCCTCCCTCCCGGGTATAAAGATCCAGCCGGTTCAGCGCCGACGCCTTTACCCGGATCTTCACCTCTCCGGCGTTGGTTTGGGGCTCCGGTCTATCCCCGTAAACCAGCGCTTCCGTGCCCCCGTGAGTTTCAATGTAAACTGCCTTCATCGGTTATCGTCTCCCGCTACTTTTCGCCAGGTTCGGTATTTGATTGGCTTGAAGCTGACCGTGGTCAATTTACGGCCGCCGCCCTTCGTAACAATCGTTACAAAGGTAAACTATTGCCAGGGCTTCCTCGTGGCTGGAAATGCGCCCACAGCGGGGAATTTCTCCATCCTGGGTCCAGGGCTGGTGAAACTTGCCGCCACACATCTGGCAGGATGTCTGGTGGACGCCATCCAGGGGGCCGTCACAAATGACGCATGACTCTAGCTCCAGTTCTTCCTGCATTGCCTTCACCTTCCCCGAATGTTTCCACACCAAGTTAAACAGCTAGCCGCGGCCACCGCTAAAGCCCTGGGTAGCCACGAGTTTTTTCACCCATTGGCGTTCTTCTTCCTCCGAACTGATTCGCCGATCCAGCCGCAAATCTCTCAATTCGGAGAGCACCTTTCCTATCATGGGCCCGCTGGGAACACCCATTTTCAGAAGATCGCCGCCCTTCAGCGCCGGTCTCAAGTCGCCGTTGCTTTCCAGGTAACGGTTCAGGTTCCGGGCCATCTGTGGCGAGTCGGAAATAGACGACACGATTCCGATTGTATCCGCCTCCAGGCCATCCAGCAGACGGGCCAGCACGGACAGAGACAAGCCTGAACTGGAAAGACTGTCTGTCATGGCCCGCAGTTCGTTGCTGCTGCGCACCACCCTTGCCCAGTTTCGCGGCATGTTCAACCTGCGAATAAGTGCCTCTCCATCGGCAGTACCCAGCGGATAGGCCAGCGCCGCCAGCCAGGGGCGCCACTCCGCATCCTGTCCTTTACCATCGCTGTCGCCAAACTCGGCCCATCGAGTCACCCATTCCCCCTGCCCCAGGCCAGGAACCAACGAAGAAAGCAGTCCCAGTTCGTTCGCCCGATTCAGCGCCCTTTCGGGGTGTTGTTCCCGGAAAATGAGCGCGAGTTCGTGCCGCAGCCGGTCGCCGCTCACTGTGTCGCAGCTTCTTCTTTCCACCGCGGCGGAGAACTGGCTCATAGTCTCGTCTGACAATGTGAAATCCAGCCGCTGCTCATAGCGCACCGCCCTGAAGAGGCGAGTAGGATCGTCACTGAAGCTCTTCGGATGAATCGTTCGGACCAGACCACTAACCAGGTCCTGCCGCCCCCCCAAGGGGTCAACCAACTCCCCCGCGTCCCCATCCAGGGGTAGCGCCATGGCGTTAATCGTAAAGTCTCGTCGGGCCAGGTCATCCTGCAATGAGGCCGGTTCTACGACGGGCAGGGCCCCGGGGACTGGATAAACCTCTTTCCGCGCGGTAACCAGGTCTATTGCGGCGCCGTCCAGTTCCACCGTAGCCGTGCCGAACCGGTGGTGGGCAACTACCTGCCCGGTTACGCGCTGGGCCAGAACTCGCGCCAGCGAGGGTGCGTCGCTCTCAACGACAAAGTCCAGGTCCCGCATTTGCCAGCCCATGAGCCAGTCACGTACCGGGCCACCGACCAGGTAAACGGAGAGCGCATAACTTCCCGCCAGTTCCTTGAGCGCGCTGAACAGGGGGAGATGGACAGCACCAATGGACTCTTCGATAGCGGACAGGGCGAGGGAGGATGAACGGAGGTCGTCGGATGACGGGTTCATAGCGGCAAAAATTATAGCATACGGAGTGCTCTTCCAACGTTGCAGCCGAAAGCTCAGTTTTCAATGGGCCAACCCGGTTTAATGTTGGCGCGCTATGGACTATGTGCTAGAATCGGTACAATCGAAAAGGAGGTGCCGAAATGGCTGAATCCGATTTCAAGACTTATTACGATTTTCGTTGACCCTACGTGTACAACGCTGCCATGTGGCTGGCGAAGGTACGTGAAACCACCGGACAGGAAGTAAACGTGGACTGGCAGCCCTTCTCCCTTGAGCAGGTTAACAGCGACAACAAGGGCGAAGAGATCAAGTTCTGGGAGCAGCCCGGGGTTCTGGATGGCTCCGACAATACCCTGCTGGCACACCGCGCCGGACTGGCCGCCAAGCGGCAGGGCAAAGAAGCTTTCGAGTCCTTCTTCATCACCCTGCTTAAGTTGCGCCACGAAGACCGCCGCAGCCTGACCGAAATGGAAGTGATGGAAGAGGCTGTTGCCGCTTCCGGCATAGATATGGCCCGCTTCCGGGAAGACCTGGCCGACCCGGACCTGCTTAGGGAAATCGCGGAGAGTCACACCGAGGCCGTGGAAGTCCACGGCGCTTTCGGCGTGCCCACCTACGTATTCCCCAATGGCGGTACCGCGTTCGTCAAGATGCACATTCCCCCCGATGAACAGGCCGGCGAGATTTACGAATCCGTTACCCGGGTGATTACCGATGCCCAGCACGTGGGCGAGGTTAAGCGCCCATCCCCGCCGTGGCCTCACGGTATCATCTAGGTCCGCCGGGTACTGAATTGTCCCTGGAAGATCTGGAAACCTCTCTGGGCATAACATTCAGCGACCGGGGCCTGTTGCGGCAGGCCCTGGTTCACCGTTCCTACTTGAACGAGCACGGCGGCTCAACTCTCGACTCCTACGAACGGATGGAGTTCCTGGGAGACGCAGTGCTGGAGCTTATCGTTTCCACTCAGCTTTACCAGGATCTGCCCCGTGTCAGCGAAGGGGAGTTGACCAAGGGACGTTCCTCCCTGGTGTGCCGGGCCAGCCTGGCTCGGGCGGCCCGCCGACTCTCCCTCGGCAAGCACCTTTCCCTGGGGAAAGGCGAGGTGGAGTCAGGCGGTCACGACCGGGAATCTATCCTGGAAGAGACCTTTGAGGCCCTGGTAGCGGCCATTTACCTGGACCAGGGGTACGAGGCTGCCCGCCGCTTTGTGTTGACTGCCCTCGGGCCGGATCTGGACGACATTTGCCGCTTGGGCCGGGCCGTGGACAACCCCAAGTCCCTCCTTCAGGAACTGATGCAGGGCATGGGAAGGCCAACCCCCCGTTACGAACTGGTTTCGTCGGAAGGCCCCGACCATCAGCCCATCTTTACCGTTCAGGTCGTGGTGGGCGACGAAGTAATGGGTCAGGGGACCGGCAATCGCAAAACGGACGCGGAACGCGCCGCAGCCCAGGTGGCCCTGGACCAGGAGGCCGCTTCCTCCTCTACCAGGTCCCGCGCCGGCTTTTCTGCCGCCTCCAGTTCCAGGTCAACCGAATCAACTCACTCTGAAAATTTCGGGGATACCCCCAAAGGCAACCTATGCTCTCATTCTTCCAAAGAAATCGGGAAGGCAACAAGCAAAAGACCGACGCAGGAGTCAAGCCCAGCCGGGAGCGCTGGTTTGGGCGCATCCTGGACGTCCTCCGCTCCTCTAATCTGGATGAGACGGTTTGGGAAGAGCTTGAAGAAATCTTGATTTCAGCCGACGTTGGCGTCGAAACTTCCCTGCGCATAATCGAGGAACTGAGGGAACGGGTACGAACCGAAGGTATGTCCGACGCCGACTCCACGTTCACCCTTCTCAAGGAGACCCTGGCCCGTGAACTGGCTGCCGGCGCTCCTGCAGAGGATTGGGGCAAGGTCGCAGCAGGTACGGCTCCATACGTGATTCTAATGGTCGGCGTCAACGGCGTCGGCAAGACTACCAGCATCGCCAAGTTGGCCTATCACCTTACTCAGGACGGAAAGAAGGTCGTTCTCGGCGCCGCCGATACCTTCCGCGCCGCCGCCGAAGAGCAACTGGAAATCCTTGGAGACCGGGTGGGCGTAGAAGTAATCAGCCACCAGCCCGGGGCAGACCCCGGCGCAGTGGCCTATGACGCCTGGCACGCCAGCAAGGCACGCGGCGCCGACGTGTTGATTGTAGATACGGCCGGCCGGCTTCACACCCGCACCAACCTGATGGAAGAGTTGAAGAAGGTCCACCGGGTCATAAGTCGGCTGGACCCGGATGCGCCCCAGGATGTGCTGTTGACCCTGGACGCTACTACCGGTCTGAACGGTCTGGCCCAGGCCAGGGCCTTCACCGATGCGGTGGGTTGTACTGGCATCTTCCTGGCCAAGCTGGACGGTACCGCCCGCGGCGGCATAGCCTTGGCCATTAAGCAGGAATTGAATGTGCCCATCCTTTTCATCGGCACCGGAGAGTCCCTGGAAGATATTGCTCCCTTTGACGCCGCCGACTTCGTGGACTCTCTTCTTGCCCCGGTTTCTTGACCGGGAAGCCTCTTCCCCTGCTTCGCGCCGGCCCTCCATGAACCCTTTCTCGTTGATCACCCATCCATTACCCTCAGTTTTCGAGCCTGTTAACACCGCACATTGCTCGGCCGGAGTGCGCCGTGTCTGACCCGTTGGCCTGGCTGCTGGCAATCTCACTGTTGGGCGTGCTGGGTTTCCCGCTGTCCTTCCTTCTTTTTGGACGACTGCCCGACCGGGGATACGCCTTATCAAAACCGCTGGCATTGCTCCTGGCGGCGTACGTGCTTTGGATACTGGGCCTTACGGGCTCCGTACTCAACGTACCCCAGACAGTCGCCGGCATCCTGCTGGCGGGGACAGCGCTCTTCGCCTGGCTTTACTACCGCCGGTGGCCCGAACTGGAAGCTTTCCTCAAGGCACAGTGGCGTTACATCCTCATCGTGGAAGGCCTGTTCCTGGCCATCTTCCTCGTCTGGGTTCTCATTGTCTCCGAGGTTCCGGGCATCAACCACACCGAAAAGCCCATGGACTTCGCTTTCCTGACCAGCATCCTGCAAAGCGCAACCTTTCCCCCGGGGGACCCGTGGCTTTCGGGCCATTCCATCAGCTACTACTACTTCGGTCACTTCATCATGGCCCTTCCCATGAAGCTGGCAGGCATCACCTCCAATGTGGGGTATAACCTGGCCCTGGCCACCCTTCCCGCCCTCGTAGCAGTTGGCGCATTGGGTCTCACCTACAATCTGGTACGGCTGTCCGGTGGAAGCTTCCGGTCCGGCATTCTGTCGGGGCTGCTGGCTACACTCCTGATTACCGTCATGGGAAACTTGGAAGGAGTCCTTGAGTTTATCCAGGTGCGCGGCTGGGGCGGCGAGGTATTCTGGCAATGGGTCGGGATAAAGGACCTCAACGGCACTGCCGGCGCCGGTCTGTTCCCCGATACCAACTGGTGGTGGTGGCGGGCCACCCGCGTCATAGACACCCTGAAGGACGGGGCCAGCCTCGACTACACCATCACCGAATTTCCCTTCTTCAGCTTCCTGCTGGGCGACCTGCACTCCCACGTCCTGGCGTTGCCCTTCGTCCTGCTGACCCTGGCCCTGACCCTAAACCTGTACCGGAGCGACGAACCCATCGGCATTCGCTGGCACCTTCATCACCCGTGGCAGGCGTTGTCCATGTCCCTGTGTTTCGGTGCGCTGGCCTTTATCAACTCCTGGGACTTTCCCGTTTACGCCGGCATCCTGGCAGCCGTAACCCTGGCCAGAGCCTGGTGCGACCAGTCCGCCCGCCAGCCATCCCCATCGGACCAGGCTCTTGCCCAGCAATCCATTAGCGATGGTGTGGCCGCCCTGCGTCGAGCCTTTGCATCTTCTGTCCTGTTCCTCCTTCCCATCCTGGCTGTAGCTGTTCTGCTCTTCCTGCCGTTCTACATTGACCTGACCTCCCAGGTTTCGGGAATCCTGCCCTACCTGGGTCCCGCAACTCACCCCCTCCACTTCACCCTCGTCATGGGCCTTCCCGCCTTACTCGGCCTCACCTTTCTGTGGCCTCAAGCCAGGCGCATCCTTCGCCCTCTGCCTTTAGAAGCCCCGGTCATCGTGCTTGTGGCCGCAGTGGCGGCCGTGCCTCTTGTGCTGTGGCTCATTCTCGCGTCCACCTGGGGTGCCGTAACCCAGGGGCTGGAAAGCCTGCCGACCATGCTGGCGGTCCGGACTGTCACCGTCCTACCCATTTTGGCATTGGCTGGGCTTGCCGGGTATCTCGCCCTGCACCGCTCAGCCCGGCAGAGCAACGCCACCGTCGCTTTCCCCCTGCTTCTGCTGGCCGGCGCCTTCTACCTCCTTGCCGGCGCGGAACTGTACCACCTGGCCGATTTCTTCGGAAACCGGATGAACACGGTCTTCAAAGTGTACTATCAGGCATGGCTCCTCCTTGGCATCGTGGGCGCCTACGGAATCTACCTCTGGTTCGGAGAGATGAAGACCCTGCAACTGAACGGCAAGCTGGGGCGAACGGCATGGGCCGGCGTCCTGGCCACTCTCCTGGTCTTCGCTCTCTACTACCCGGCGGGAGCCGCGCTGGACCGTACTGGCCTGTTTGGCGAAGGCCACAGCTTCCAGGACAATACACTGGACGGCCTGGCCTACATTAAAGGCCAATCTCGCGGGGAATACTCCGCCATCGCCTGGCTGCGCGACGAGGCGGCTCCCGGCAACCTGGTGGAAGCCGTCGGTGGCGATTACTCCGAGTACGGCAGGATATCCGCCGCCACGGGCCGGCCCGCCGTGCTGGGCTGGAAGGGACACGAGCACCAGTGGCGTGGTACCACCCTGATTTTCGCCGGCCGCGAGGAAGACATTGCCCTTATCTACCAGTCTGTCAACCCTGATGTTGTACGCCAACTTCTAGACCGTTATGATGTCCGCTACGTTTACCTGGGCCACCGGGAACGGGCCAAATATGGCATTGACCGCCTGCCTGCCGCCGAGGGCGTTCTGGAAACCATCTTCTCCCGAGACGACGTAACTATCTATCGAAGATTCGCGGGCCCCTGACGCATTGGCAGAACGAACAGAAATGACTACGCCCGAAGAGACCCTGAGTTCCAACCCTCAACCGGTCAACCCTTCCTTCCGCCGGTCCTGGTTGGGGCGGGGCTTCCTGTACCTTGCCACCAGCGTGGAGGGTCGATACCTGGCAGGCTTCATCGCTATTGCCATCCTGGCCCTGGCCTTGCGCCTTTGGGAACTGACCGGGCGGACGATGCACTACGACGAGGCCATCCACCTTTACTACTCCTGGCGCCTCGCTAACCTGGAGGGTTTCGTCCACTCCCCCTGGATGCACGGGCCCTTCCAGATAGAACTGGTTGCTCTGTTTCTCCACCTCTTTGGCGACACCGACTTCGCCGCCAGGCTGGCCTACGCCCTTTTTGGAACTGTGCTGGTAGTCCTCCCCTTCTTTCTGCGAGATTACCTCGGTCGAGCCGGGGCAATGCTCACCGGCATAATGCTGGCCATTTCTCCATCCCTTCTCTACTTCAGCCGGTTTGGCCGCAATGACATCATAATGGCGGTCCTGACCGTTGCGCTTTTTACGTTGTTGTGGCGATACACCCGCAACCCCAGAAACCAATACCTATACCTTGCTTCGGCCGTTCTGGCCGTCGCCTTTGCCGCCAAGGAAACGGCCTACATCATCTCGGCCATGTTCGGCGCCCTGGCGCTGTTGTTGGCCCTTCCCTACTCTGACCTGACCGCTTCCCTCTCCCGCCGCTTAAGGAGAGTCTCGAATGCCGAACCAATCGAGGAGCCTGAAGACAGCGTTGGTCAAAAGCGCGAACCGACACCTGATTCCGAACAATTCCCCAGGGAACGCGACGCGGGTTTATGGAGAATGCTCGACTTGTCTCGCCTCAATCCCGCTGGCGGATTCCTCCTTCTGCTGATCACTTTATCCCTGCCGCTTTGGTCCGCTGGCGTAGAACTATTCCGCGAAGTCAGCGCCGCCCTTGCCGGCAGGCTGCAGTGGTCTGCCGTCCAGCATGCCCTGGAGGGTGGCTTTGGACTGACCCTGGTGAACCGGGACGGCGCTAGCCAGGGCATAGTAGGCGCTCCCGTCTGGGGAACCCCCTTTGTTCAGCTGCCCCTGCCTGCGCTGGCCGGCTGGTTCGCCGGAGTGCTGGCGGTGTTGGTTATAGCGGTTTGCGTCCTCATTGGCTGGAAGCTCGGCCGCTCCCGCGCGGGCCAAATGGGCGGAATCATCATCCCATTGGGAGCGTCCTACGTTGCCGGGTTCGCTCTGCTGCGCCCCACCGGGTTCCCTTTTGACCCGGTGCTTGCGTTCTTTATGTCAGCGATATGCGTGGCGATTTTCGCGCTTTTCCGATTTCCGTGGCGCCACAGCCTTTTCCTGCTTTTCGTGCCATTCCTTGTCACTCTGGTCTATTTCGCCCTGTTCCTGCCATTAATCGACGTAAACTCCCTGCTGCCCTCAATCCTCCCTGAAGGAGTCGAGGTCGCGAACGCCGGCAATGGCGTGCCCCTGAACTTCCTCGTCGCCGGCGGCATCCTCCTGGTGGTATGGGCCCTTTCTTTGGCATTGGGACTGATGTGGAAGGGTGGCGTCTGGCTGACCAGCGCCGCCATATTCGGCACAATCTGGGCTGTCCTTTACACCACATTCTTCACTAACCTGGCCGGCATTTTCAGCGGGTCCTGGCAGGGCTTGGGCTACTGGATTGCCCAGCAGGAAGTCGCTCGGGGAAACCAGCCATGGTACTACTACTTCGTGGGAATGTCAGTGTACGAGTTTCTCCCCCTCGTCCTCGGAACCCTGGCGGCAGTACTGTTCATATTGCGCCGCGACCCCTTCGGCATGGCCCTGGCCTTCTGGACCTTTGTGAACCTCCTTGCCTATACCATTGCCAGCGAGAAGATGCCCTGGCTGTTGGTGAACATCACCCTGCCCTTCATCTTCCTGGCCGGAAAACTCCTGGGCGACCTTGTTGACCGCGTACGGTGGGGGGAGGCATTGGAAAGAACCCAGCGCCTCCCTTCCCTTATGCTTCTCGCCATTCCCGCCTTCGTGCTGACGGCCGGGGGCTACGTTGCCCTTACACTCACCGACGACTCGGATGCGTCGACCTACCCGGCCGCCTTCCTTCTGGCTGCGATTTTGCTATTGACCCTGTTCGCAGCATGGCTGGTCCGACAGTCCGTACCCGGAAACGGCGCCGCCCTGCTCTCGTTGGGTATCGCCGGATTCCTGGCTGCGGCCACGGCGTGGGTGGCGGTACAGGCCGCCTACACCTTTGACGATTCCCGCCCCGAAATCCTGGTTTACGCCCAGGGAAGCTACGACCTGAGGCAGAGCCTCGCCGACTTGGACCGGCAATTCTTCCAGGACCCGGACTCCAGCCTCCTTTCCAGTCCGGTGCGCGTGGACTACGATGCCTGGTACCCCCTTCAATGGTATGTCCGGCAAATAGACGAGGAGGGGCACCTCCAGTTCTCTTGCTTTAAGGATGAGGATGGTGCCGGTGGTTGCAGCGCCGTTCCAGAAGGACCCGATGCCTCGGCCTTCCTGGTGGCTTCGCATCACCGGCCTTCTTCATCAGGCGCGATGCAGGGATTTGAGGAATCGGAGACCCGCAGGAATCTTCTTTGGTTTCCTGAGACCTACCGCAGACCCGGCGAGAACCGGCAGGGCGAAGAAATCGTGGAAGAAATACTTTTGGACCTGGAATTCTTCAGGGATTCCGCCACCGATATTGAAAAGTGGCGCCAGGCCCTGAACTACCTGGTTACTCGGGGGATGGAGTCCGACTGGTTCAAATCGGAGTATTATACTTACGTACAGCAGGACGCTACGGCTTCCGATGGCGTCCGTTAATTGACGGCTAGAGCCACAGGGTGAGGGGACGATTTAGTTGAACTTTAAGAACTGGCGGCTCTGGCTGGGTATCGGCGTCAGCGCCGTTTTCCTGGTCTTTCTGGTCTGGACCATAGAGTTCAGCGACCTCGTGCGGGCTTTGAAGGAGGCGAACTACCTATACCTGATTCCTGCCGTTGTCATATACTTCATTGGCATCTATTTTCGCGCTGCCCGTTGGCGGTATATCCTCTCCCCTTTGCGCGAAGTGTCCGCCATTCGGCTGTACCCTGTAGTGGTAATGGGGTATGCCGCCAACAACGTGCTGCCGGCCCGGGCTGGCGAGCTGGTCCGTGCTTACTACATGGCCCAGCGGGAGCGCTTCAGCGGGAGTGCCGCCTTGGCCACCATCGGTGTGGAGCGCATATACGACGGCATTACGCTTTTCGTCATAACCGTGATATCCACTCTGTTCCTCTTGCTGTTGGGCGCGTTTGGCGACCTGGGCGATGTATACCGTAACACCGGCATTGCCCTGGCCGTCATTGCCGGCGTGGTCCTCGTGGCAGGGCTCGTCATTATCACCGTAATGGCCACAAATCCCCACACAATGTCCATCATTGATCGCATAATTGCCCTCCTGCCCGATAGAGTCCGCCCCAGGTTGAGGAACCTCGCCATCAACTTCATCCAGGGCCTCAGTATCCTTAGCTCTCCCCGCCAGCACGGAATGGTGTTCTTGCTGTCATTGCCCGTCTGGCTTGCTGAGATTGCCGTCTATCTCACCGTGGCCTACTCCTTCGGCCTGCAGGATTACCTGGGTTCTCACCTGAACCTGGCCCTGGCCATCGTATTGGTCACCGCCACGTCCAACCTGTCAACCGCCGTACCCGTCACCATTGGTGGCATCGGCCCCTTCGAGCTTATCGCCCAGCAAACCCTGGGCATACTTGGTGTGGGCGCCGCAGTCGCCGCCAGTTACGCCCTCGTGGTTCACCTGGTAGCCCTGTGGCTGCCGGTGAATCTGGCGGGACTGGCATTCATGTGGCGCGAGAACCTTTCCCTCTCCCAGATGGCATCCTCTCCCCCGGTGGAATCCCAGGCCGACGAGGAAACCATAAAGAATCGGGGTGCTGGCTGATGCGGGTAGGAATTATTGGCGGAGGCGCCGCGGGACTGGCTGCGGCCTATGAACTCACCCAGCAGGGCCACTTTGCCGAGGTGTTCGAGGTGGCGCCCTTCCTGGGCGGCCAGGCCTCCACGTTTGAAATTGGCGGCGGTCGGCTGGAACGGGGTTATCACCATCTCTTCGTCAGCGACACTGCCATTACCGAGTTGATTCACGAACTGGGTCTGGGCGAAAAGCTGGCGTGGCTGGAGTCGAAGGTCGGGGTCTACCATAGCGGCCGCATCTGGGACTTCGCCACCCCCATGGACCTGCTGAAATTCAGTCCCCTGACTCTCCCCCAGCGTATCCGACTGGGCTTGCTGACCTTTATACTTCAGAAAACCACGAACTGGCGGAAGTTTGAGGGCATAACCGCCCAGGAGTGGCTGACCCGCAACCTCGGCAGGGACATCTATCAGGCAATCTGGGAACCCATGCTTCGGGGCAAGTTTGGCGAGCACTATGACCAGATCAGCATGACCTGGCTGTGGGGCAAAATCTACCTGCGGGTGGCATCCCGGGGAAAGACGCTGCAAAAAGAACGGCTGGGTTATCCCATGGGCAGCTTCGGCGAAATCTTCGAGCGATTGGAGGAAGCAATCGTCCAGCGTGGTGGCCAGGTCCACATATCCGCCCGGGTTAACGGGGTGGTCGTGGAAGAAGGTGTCGCTTCAGGCCTGGAAACCCAGCTTGAAGGGCAGGAGCCCAGCCGGAGAGATTACGATGCCATCATCGCGACAACTCCTTCCTATGTATTTACCCGCCTGGTGCCGCCCCTGCCGCCGGCGTACCACGAGAAACTGGTAAGCACTCAATACCTGTCCGCCGTGCTGGTCATCCTTGCCCTGGACCGTCCCCTAACCTCCAAATACTGGCTCAACGTGGCCGACAGGAGCCTGCCCTTCGTGGGCGTCATCGAGCACACTAATATGATCGACCCGTCCCTGTACGGCGGAAATCACATCGTATACTTGACCAACTACACTCCTCGGGACAGTGAACTCTACGCGAAGACCAGCGAACAGTTGCTGGAGGACTTTATTCCCCACCTCCAAAAGCTGAATCCCCAGTTCGACCGGTCCTGGATAAAGGAGTATTACCACCACAAGGTGGACGGCGCCCAGCCCATCATTGGCGTAAACTACGGTGACCAGATTCCCGATCACCGCACTCCCTTAAGGAACCTCTACCTGGCCAACACCACCCAGATTTACCCCGAAGACCGGGGAACCAACTATTCGGTTAAAATGGGCCGCGAGGTGGCTCGAATGGTCATGGAAGACTGGTCAGCCGCCTGAAGGGTCCTTACGGAGACTTAACATAGGAAGCTCCACGGACGAGCCATGCGAACGTAGACTGATTGCAGGCCGGCGGTTATCGCCGGCAGTTAGTCGACGATGCAGAACCGAAAACAGACTGCTATAATGGCGTACGGTGAAGCATATCTGAGAGACACTACATTCTTTCCGAAAACCCTATCGCTTCGCCGGAAGTTGGAGTTGGCAGTGCTAAGCAAGATAACCCGTAAATCACAGGGCGGAGAAAGCCGCCGCAGCTTCCTGGCCAAGATGGGCGTCGGAATTGCCGCCATTGCCGGTATCTCGGCCGGTTTGGTTCGTCCAGGTATCAAGCAGTCCACAGGTACGGGTGAATTTCCGGGCCCAGACTCCATTTTCCATCCCGCCCAGGACCCCCGCCAGGACCCCCGTCGGCAAAGCTAACGGGGGCACTTCCACCGCCGCCCGACTGACGACGGATTCCTCCCCCGACCCTTCTACCGCCGGCCGAACTCCCGCTCCATGTGGTAGGCGCTGAAATGGATCAGCGTAGGTCTGCCATGTGGGCAGGTATGGGGGTTGTCTGTGGTCTCCAGTTGCTCCAGCAGCGCCCGCATTTCCGGTTCGGTCATGGATTGACCGGCCCTTATGGCGCTGTGGCAGGCCAACGAAGCCGCCAGCACATACTCCCGTTCATTCACCAGCCCCCCAAATGCCACCATGTCCAGCACGTCAACCAGCGCCTTGCCGGGGTCCTGGGTGGTCAGCAACGCCGGTACCGCCCTAACCAGGTATGCGGTTCCGCCAAACTCCTCCAGCTCAAACCCATAATCCGCCATGAACTGACGCTGTTCCTCCAGCGTAGACACTTGTCCCGCCGTTAGTTCCACGTGCACCGGCGCCAGCAAAGGTTGCGACAAGGACTCTCTCTGCGAAGCCCCCCGGATAATGCGATCAAACAGCACCCTTTCGTGGGCGGCATGCTGGTCCACCAGGTACATTCCGTCCGGGCTCTCGGCCACAACGTAAGTCAGCCTCACCTGGCCCACAACCCGCAGGGCTGGCAGCGTTTGCTGAGGTGTCAGCGAGGCCCCCGGGGGGCCTTTGCCCTCATCCAGGCCCTGCCCGCTATTCGACCCACCCTTGCGCCCGTCAGAAAACGGCGGCACGGGAGACGGGCGTCCATCGAAGGGACTCCGAAAAAAACCGGCCATACCGGAACCCTCTTCCGGCATCGAACCCCTCCCGGTCAGGGGATTCTGTACCGGTCTGATGGGTGAGTGGGCCACCAGCGCATTTCTTACGCCCCGTTGCAGCGCCGAATAAACCTTTCCCTCCTGCCGGAACCTCACTTCTCGTTTGCCGGGGTGCGAGTTAACGTCAACATCCTCATAAGGGAGCACCAGGTTCAAGGCTGCCAGCGGATATCGCTTTTCGGGAAGCAGGCCATGGTAGGCCTCCTCCAGCGCGAAGGTGAGCATGCGGCTTTGTATCCATCGGCGGTTCACGAAGAAGGTCATATACGTCCGATTCGCCCGGTGCAACGCCGGATTGCCCACAAATCCTTCAACTCGGTAACCGGTCTCCGGGTCCTCCCACGATACTTCCAGCAAGTTGGCCGCCGTTTCTGCACCGTACACGGCAACCATTGCATTGGCCTGCCGCCCGTCACCTGGCGTAGATAGCGTCGTGCGCTCGCCAATCTTCAGGGTGCAGGAAATCTCCGGGTAAGCCAGAGCGTAGCGAGAAACCAGGTCGCCAACCCGCCCCCCTTCCGCCGTGGGCGACCTCAGGAACCTTCGCCTGGCCGGCAGGTTGCCGAACAGGTCTTCCACCTGGACTGTGGTGCCCGGCGGGCAGCCCCGGGACCCCTCTTCCGTGAGGCTTCCCCAATGCACTTCCACTCCGTAACCAACGTCCGAATGGCGCTGCCTGGTGGTCATTGTCATTCGGGATACGGCAGCTATGCTGGGCAGGGCTTCGCCTCGAAAGCCCAGAGTGGGAATGGCATCAAGAAACGAGGGATTGTCCAGCTTGCTGGTGGCGTGTCGCTGGAAGGCCAGTGCTACTTCATCGGGTGGAATGCCTGCCCCGTCGTCGGTAACCCTGATCTGCTCGATGCCGCCGCCGCGAATTTCTACCGAAATGCGGGAAGCTCCAGCATCTATCGAGTTTTCCACCAGTTCCTTGACTACGGAAACGGGGCGCTCGACCACTTCACCGGCCGCTATCTGTCCGGCTAGTTCAGCGGGAAGTTGCCTGATTGGCATGGGTAACCTTCCTCGCTGCAATCTGCCGCCCCTTGCGAACGGCGACTGGCAGCAATGGCCTACGCCCTGGAGTTGGAAGAAGGACCAAAAGAACTAAAAGAGAGGAAGCACTGTCCCCTTAGCCTTGTACTGGGTGTCCTCCGAAGTGCCGCTGCTGGCAAAGTCGCAGACGATCTGATAGATGCGGTCCATCTGCTGGTCCACGCTGCGCGCAAAAAAGTAAGGAGGGACCCAGGCGCCCCCAAAGGCGGCTACCACTTCGGGGTAGTCATCTATGACAAATTCCGGCTCAAAGGGAATCTTCAGTTCCTCGAGGCGCTCGTGGAAATGGTTGGTGGGTTTTTCGTAAACGCCGCTTATGTAGCAGCTCAACTCATGCTTCTCAATGACTTCCCACCTTTCACCCATACCTGACCAGATGAATATCTCGTGGTTGTCATCCAGAAGTTTCTGGAAGGTTTCCTTCGTACCAGGCCGAAGGGTATCATCCAGGCCAAGAATGGTGTAGTCAACGTCAAAGAAGATTTTCATAGTATGACGCTTTCCCCCGAGGCATAAGGTAGGCCAAAATACTATCACATCTCTTGATATGTAGGCAACAAGAGCATTCGCAGAGTCGCTTTAAGACAGGGCTCCGTTCCTGCTCCTAAAGCGCAGCCCTACCTGTAACCCCCGAGTTTCCTGATAACAGGCGGCTTCCATCATTGGAATTCAGCAAAGGTATCAGGCGCACTTGACCCGAAGTAACGGTCTATCCGCCTCCACACCGACTACTCCAGTGCGGATAGTTCTTGCTCCAGCATCTTTGGGCTGGACCCAATTATCAGCTTGTTTCCCACCCTGGTTACGGGCCGGCGCAACAGGCGCGGTTCCTCCAGCATCAACCTGAGCATCTCATCTTCCGAAACCTCGTCCGCGCTCAGTCCCATCTTCTTGAAACTGGGACTCCTCCAGGCAAACAGGTCTGAGAATGACGACAGCCCCGCCAGTTCCTCCAGTTCTTCCCTGCTGAGTGGTTCTTTGAAATAGTCCCGTTCCTCCAGTTCCAGTCCCTTCTGCAAGAGCAACTCCCTTGCTTTGCGGCAGGACGATCAACGGGGCCACCAGTAGAAGGTTGCTACGTTGCTCATTACTCCTCCAGAATCGGCTGCCCGCCCGAAATCCGGGCGACGGTAGACTCGTAATGTTGTGGTACATTCTAACCATTCTCAGGAAAATGTTAAGGCGACCGGCCAAACAATCCCTGGGCATTTACTCTAAACGGGAACGATTCAAGGACTCGAGAACCACCGGGGACACCAGACACCTTCCAACTGGCTTGCCACTATTATTCGTTACGCCGTGCCTCCTCTTGAAGCTCATACAGCTTGTTTATGGCCTCCAGGGGAGTGAGATTTGCCACGTCCAAGTTCAACACTGCATCCCTCAGTTGCTGCTCCGGCTGAAACAGGGTCATCTGGACTGCCGGCTCTCTTGGCCGACTTCGAGAAGCTGAACCTCTCCCCGCCCCGTTCTTTTCCAGGTCTTCCAGCACTTCCCAGGCCCGGCTCACCACCGCCTGGGGAAGCCCGGCCAGCTGGGCTACGTGTACCCCATAGCTGCGGTCTGCTCCGCCGGGCACAATGCGGTGCAGGAATACAACCCTGCCTTCCTCCTCCGTCACCGCTACGCTGAAGTTTCGTACGCCCGGCAGCGTCCGAGCCAGTTCGGTCAACTCGTGGTAATGGGTGGCGAACAGCGATTTGCACCCCAAGCGAGGATTGTTGTGGAGGTGTTCGATGACCGACCGGGCTATGGACAGCCCGTCATAGGTGCTGGTTCCCCGGCCAATCTCGTCCAGTATTACCAGGGACCGGGGGGTGGCCTGGTTCAGAATAGCTGCGGTTTCAACCATTTCCACCATGAAGGTGGACTGGCCGGTTGCCAGGTCGTCCTGCAGCCCAACTCGGGTGAATATACGGTCCACCAGCCCTATGGTGGCCTCATCGGCCGGCACGAAGCTGCCTATCTGGGCCATCAGCACTATTATGGCTGCCTGTCGTATGTAGGTCGACTTGCCGGCCATGTTGGGTCCCGTCAGCACCACCACCCGCACGTCGTCGTTGGCCAGGTAAACATCGTTGGGAACGAAGCTGCCCGTTCCCAGGTGCCGCTCCACCACCGGATGACGCCCGTTCCTTATGTTGATGACGTTTCCCTGGTTGATGGTCGGACGAACGTAGCGGTGCCTGGCCGCCACCTCTGCCAGCGACGCAACCACGTCCACGACTGCAATGCCGGCGGCCAGCCTCGTGATGGCATCCGCATGCAGGGCAATCTGCGCGCATACTTGGCGATAGAGGCTCCTCTCCAGTTCCTCGATTCGTTCCTTGGCATTGAGCACCAGGGATTCATACTCTTTCAGCTCTGGGACTATATACCGTTCCCCGTTCGCCAGCGTCTGCCGGCGGATGTAGTCCTCCGGGACCTGTCCCTGGTTCGACTTGCTCACCTCCAGGTAATACCCGAATACCTGGTTGTAGCCCACCCGCAGGTTGCGAATGCCCGTCCGGTCACGCTCTCGCTGCTCCAGGCCGGCGATAAAGGAACGGGCCTCGCGTGAGGACTTCTTCAACTCATCCAGTTCGGGCGAGAACCCGTCCCGGATCACGTTGCCATCTCCCACACTCCCAGAGGGTTCCCCGTAGATGGCCTGTTCTATCAGTTCAGCCACCTCCGGCACCGTACCCAGCTGCTGCCGCAACCATTCCGTTTTGCCAGATTCGGCCGCCTCCAGTGAACTGTAGAGAGGTACAGCCGCGCCTATTCCGTGCTTGAGTCCGATCAAGTCCCGAGGCGCCGCCGTCTCGGTTTGAAGCCTCCCCAGTATGCGCTCCAGGTCCGACACTCCAGACAGGGTTTCACTGACCCTGGCCCGGTTCAGGCCGTCTTCAACCAGGTGCTCTACCGCGTCCAGCCGGCGCTCCAGTTCCTGTTCATCCAGCAAGGGTTGCCCCACCCAGCGCCGCAGCATTCGCCCGCCCATGGGTGTGCGGGTCAGGTCCAGCGCTGCAAACAGGGACAGTTCCCTGTTCTCCCAGCGGCCGGCCTGGAAAAGTTCCAGGTTGCGCCGTGTCTGGGTATCCAGGGCCATAAACCCTTCCAGCGAATATACCGATAACGGCGACAGCCTGGGGACAACAGCTTTGTGGGTCAGGGAAAGGTAGTCCACTATGGCCCCGGCAGCCCTGGTCGCCAATGGCAGGTTTTCGCACCCGAAGGACTCCAGGGTATGAATGCCGTAGTGAGACAGCAGTGCCTCCCCTGCCAGGTCCAGATCAAAGGAGGCAGGATTCACCTGGACGATGGGTAGTCCGGCCCCGAGGTTGTCATCCCCCTCTTCAGCAAGCCTGGATTTTTCCTCTTCAGGCAACCATTCCGGCAGGGCGTCTCCCGCTGGAATCAGAATTTCCGAGGGAGCAATACGGGCCAGTTCCGGGTATAAGTGGTCCCGGTCAAGCCGGGTCGCGGCAAACTCCCCCGTCGTGATGTCCACGTAGGCCAGGCCGACCTGGTCTCCATCTTCCACCAGGGCCGCCAGGTAATTGTTCGTTTCTTCGTCCAAAAGGGAGGATTCGAAAACAGTGCCGGGCGTTACTACCCGCACCACATCCCGCTCCACCAGGCCCCGCGATGTGGCCGGATCGGTAAGCTGCTCGCAGATGGCTACCTTGTGTCCCTTCTTGATCAGACGAGCCAGATAGGGCTCCAGGGCATGCGCGGGTACGCCGGCCATGGGGACCTTGATATCCTTCCCCATGCTGCGGGACGTCAGCGTTATTTCCAGTTCCCTTGCCGCCAGTTCCGCGTCGTCATCAAAGGTCTCATAAAAGTCTCCCATCCGGAACAATAAGATTGCGTCCGGATAAGCGTTCTTGACCTTAAGGTATTGCCGGCGCACCGGCGTTAATGTTCGGCCCGTAGTCAAAGACGAAACTTCCTCGTGCGGTGACGGTTGCTCCCATTCTACTGGAAGCATGTCTAATCAACAAAATAAGCTGGAGCAATCACGTAGACTAAAGGCAACCGCCATTCAGCCCTGATGTGTCCAGACAATAGGAAAATGAGACCATTAGGCAAAAGAAAGGAAGGCGGGGTTAGTCCGCCTTCCAGATAGCTCAGGGCAACTTTCAGGCTCTCGCCCTTTATTCCTTCCAGAACCGTTCTTCCTTGAATTGCCAGCCCAATGGAGTAACCTGCTCCTTAACGTCGGCGATCATGCCCGGGTGTCCGCAGGTGTAGACCATGGTATCGTCCTTGGGCAGGTCGAATTCCGCCAGGTACTTTTCTACCAGCGTGTTGACACGTCCCTGGTCGCCCTGCCAGCCGTCGTTTCTTTCATCCGCCGGACGGCTTACGGTGCCCACGTACTTGACACACTCCGGGTGTTCCTTGGCCAGTTGGCGCAACTCGGCGTCGTAAATCAGTTCTTCCTGGTAGCTTGCCCCGAATAGCACGTAAAAGTAATGCCCCTGTCCACCCTGGTGCAGGTATTCCCGAATGATGCTGAGGTACGGCCCCACGCCGGTAACCGTGGCCACCATCAGGTGGTGGTGGACCGCTTCGTTCAGCGTGAAGATCCCCTTGGGACGGGGCCGGATCGACATGGTCTCGCCCACTTTCATCCGCCACATCTTCGGGGTCAGTTCACCATCCGGCACCAGTTCCACGAAAATCTCGAGAGCATCCTCAAAGGGAGCGGAGACTATGGAATAAGCCCTTTCCACACCCTCCTTGCCGAGGGTGCAATATTGGCCGGCCTTGAACTGGAAGGGCCCGTCTTCCGGCTCCAGCTTTATAACCATCAGGTCTTCCGTTATGTCTTCGCGGTAAGCCAGCCTGGCTTGGGGAAGGCTGTCCGTCCGATAAACAGGCTCCCTTTGATCCTCACCTTCGGTCACTACTCTCTGTCCCCCAATGGTCATTGCTCACCTCTTTAATCTATTGGAGATATTCTCGAAAACTATTTCAAACAGTCTTGCGCTGTCTTTCCAGACTTTCCGGTACATTCAGGGAGCGTTATTCCGTTTTCACTACCCTCGCCGGGGCCAGTTCCAACCCCGGGACTCTGGACATTGGAACCGGTTCCGGCGAGTTTTCCAGTTCTACCGCCAGTTGCCCGAACAGCCCGGTAACAGCGATTACGCCATTGGGCAAATCTGGGTTCACCTGCACGACACCATTCAATTCCCGCCCCGGGCATTCCACCCTCACCCGGTCTCCTTCGCCCACTTGCCACCGGACGGCATCAGTTGCGTTTAGCTCCACAACCTCATCCCGTATTATGTCGTTACGCTTGGTGTCCCGCTGCAGTTCCACCCGGTTCTCCCGGTCTCGCTGCAGTAGCACCCGCCCCGGCGCCAGCCAGGCAGGAAAGTCCGTGTCAGGTTCTCCGCTCAACGCCCGGAAGTCGGGCGCCACAAGATTCGCCTTCTCAATAGGGAAAGTGTCGGCATAGAGTGTGGGCGTTCCCTTCCTCCGGTCTTCGGAAACCGGCCACTGAATGCCCTGGTGGGCCCGACCGGCATAGAGCATCTGGGTAGGCTTGGGACTCTCCGGCCCCGACATCAGCACCAGTGATCCGGCCGCTTCCAGGGCCGGATAAGAAACTCCGGCGTAGGCTGGAACTACCTTGGCAATCTCTTCCATCACCTCGCCGGCCGTTGAAAACTCAAAGCCGGATGCGCCCAGCCTCTGGCCCAACTCCGCCAACAGCCACTGGTCGTCACCGGAATTTTCGGGCGAGGACTGAATTGCCGGTTTCACTCGCTGGATGCGCCGTTCCAAATTCGTGACGGTGCCGTCTTTCTCTGCCAGTGCAGCCCGCGGAAACACCACGTCAGCCAGTTGAGCGCTCTCTGACAGAAAGGTATCCGCCACCACCAGGAACTCAAGCTTCTCCAGCGCGGCCAGGCCATCCCCTAGTAGTCCATTGGACACATTGTGGCTGTTCCCCAGCAGGACCACAGCCTTGACCTGCCCTTCGTTTACGGCTTCAAGGCACCGTTTCACTGCGAATCCCCTGCCAGTGGGAAGGGAGCATTGCAGGATTTCCTCCACCTCCGTCCTGGCCCTTTCGTTCGTGGCGGAGCCTCGGCCAGGAAGGCGGTTGGCGATACAGCCAACATCCCACGCGCCCTGTTCGTTGGCCCCCTGCCTGATCGGGTAAAGCCCAGTCCCTGGCTCTCCCACGTTGCCCGTCAACAGGGCAATGTCCACCAGGGCGCTGGCGCAGTCCCGCTGCAACTCCTCCGCTATCGTATCCAATCCAAAGCAGATCGCCGATTTGCCACCTTGACCAAACAACCTGGCAACTTCGGCAATGTTCTCCCTGGACACCTGGGTAGCCGACGCAACCTCGTCCATATCCAGGTTGTGCAGGTAATACATCAGGGTTGAGGGGTCTTCACAGTGCTTTTCAACCCAGTCTTTCTTGTCCAGCCCCTGGTCAATAATCTCCCGCAGTATGCCGCCCAGCAACAGCAATTCCGCACCCGGCGCCGGCCTCAACCACAGATCGGAATGTCGGGTAAGTTCAACTTCCCGCACGTCAATCACGACCACCGATGCCCCACGTTTCCTTGCAGCCTTTACCGGCAACGCCAGAACATTATTGTCTTCAGTCACATTGGCGTTGAAAACCAGGATGCAGTCCGCCTGCTCCAGGTCCCAAATGGAGTTGGTGGCAGCGGCGTAACCCATGCCCCGCTCCAGGGCCAGTGTTGCCTCTGGTTGCAGGTTAGACAGCACATCCACGTTGTTGGACCCCATCGCCACCCTGGCAAACTTCTGCGCCAGGTAAAATTCCTCGTTGGTGCAGTCCGGGGCTGCCAGCAGCGCAAAGGATTCTCCCTGGTACTCTGCAAGGCGGCTCGCAACAAAATCCAGCGCTTCCTCCCACGTCGCCTCCGACAAATTCCCGTCTCGGCGAATGAGTGGCTGCTTCAGTCGATTACGGCGGTTAAGAAACTCCAGGCCGAACTTCCCCTTGAAGCACGCCTGGCCCCGGTTGGCCGGCGCGTTAAATTCCGGCACCACCCGAATCATTTCGTCGGCATCATTCAGCTCCAGATTCAACTGGCAGCCCACGGGACAGTGCGGACAAATTGTCGGCTCAATCCTCCGGGGTTTCTCCCACTTGTGATCCCTTTCCACCAGCGCGCCCACCGGGCAAACGTCAATACAGGCCCCGCAGAACTCACACCCCGACTCCAGCAGCGAAGTACCGAAAGACGTCCCCACCAGCGCCTTGCCGGACCGCTCCGTGAAACAGATGGCATCGTCTCCCCGGATTTCCTCGCAGGCGCGCACGCACCTTCCACAGGCAATGCAAAGATTGTAGTCCCGGTCGTAAAAGGGATCACTGACTTCCAGGGGAATCTGCTTGTACTTGTAATTGAGCGGCGACTCCAGTTCCATGCCCAGATATCGTACGGTGTCCTTGAACTCACACCGTTCGTTCTTTGGGCAGGTAACACAACGGTCATTGACCGATACATGGCGCAGGCACACGTCGCTTGGACCGCATATATCAACGCGATGGCACGTAAGGCAGCCATTGGGGTGCTCGGCAATAAGCATCTGCATCACGCTGCGCCGCAGTTCAATCACATCGTTCGCCTCGCTGCGTACCCTCATGCCATCCGCCACCGGCAGCGTACAAGCCGCAGGGAACCCCCGACCGCCTTCCACCGACACCACACACATTCGGCAGGCCGCAAAGGGCTTCATTCCCGGGTGGTAGCACAGGTAAGGGACGTAGATGCCGGCGTCAATTGCCGCTTCCAGCACCATCTTTCCGGGCTGGGTCTTGATCTCCACGCCGTCAATGGAGATGGTAATGTCGTCGGGCATTAATGTTTCTCCGTCCCTGGTCGAATACCTATCGCCGGCTCAGCCGGGGCGAAAAGTGCCGAACCCGGCAACTGCCGGTTGGGCACCGCTTATCAACGATGTGGGCCTCAAACTGCTCGGGAAAATAGCGCAATGCGGAAGATACCGGGTTGAATCCCAACTGACCGTGTCCGCACAGGGAACCCGCCTGCATGTTCTCACCGATGTTGCGCATCAGGGCCAGGTCGTCGGGGGTCCCTTCCAGTCGGCAGATCCTTTCCAAGACTTCCAGCATGTGGCTCATTCCCATCCGGCAGGGAAAACACTTGCCGCAGGACTCATACTGGCAGAAGGCGATCAAAACGCGGGTCAGGTCGACAACGCAGGTATCCTCGTCGGCGGCAATGATACCCCCGGAACCAAGGATTGCCCCGGCGCTGCGGAAGATGTCAAAGTCCAGCACCAAATCCGTCGCCGCCGCGCTGAGCACACCGCCCAGCGGTCCGCCGGTCTGAATGAAGCTCAACCCCTTGCCGCCCGGCACTCCCCCTGCCACCTCGTTCAGCACATCGTTCAGGTTCATCCCCATGGGCAGTTCCACCATACCCGTGTAGTTCAGCGCGCCGGAAAGGCACAGAATCGCGGTTCCGGTGCTCTTGTCGTGCCCAATGCCGGAGAACCACTCGCCCCCCTTGGATATGATCTCCGGAACATAGGCCATGGTCTTGACGTTGTTGATGTTGGTAGGTTTCCCGAATACTCCCACCTGGGCCGGAAAGGGAGGCCGGAACCGGGGCATGGCCCGGCTGCCTTCGATGGCCTCCATCAACGCCGTTTCCTCGCCGGAAACGTAGGAGTCGCCGGTCAGGGCAACCTCCAGGTCGAAGGTGAACTCCGTCCCCAGGATATCCTTCCCCAGCAGCCCCAGCTCGTAGGCCTGGTCTACCGCCGCTCTCGCCCGCTCAATGGGCCCGTCGTGGCCGTGGCGGATGAAGATATACCCGTGGTTGGCGCCGGTGGCATAACCGGCCAGGATGATTCCCTCCACCACCGTGTGCGGGTCGCTCTCCAGGATTCCCTTGTCATTGAACGCGCCGGGGTCTCCTTCTTCACAGTTGCAGAGTATGTATTTGTCGGGTGCGTTCGACCCGGCCAGGAATCGCCACTTGGTTCCGGCGGGGAATGCCGCTCCCCCTCTCCCCCGGAGACCCGAAGCATTTACCTCTTCCAGTGCCTCTGCCGCCGTCATTTCGGTGAGGGCCCGGTTCAGCGCCCCGTAGCCCCCGTTGGCAACGTATTGGTAAATGTCCAGCGGGTCTATATGTCCCGCGTTGCGGAGGGCAATGCGCTGCTCGCTGGCTTTCATGGGATGCTGTTCCAGTAATGGTAAACCTTCTCCGCTTTCTTCCCCAATGCAGCCCAGAACCAGGTCGGCCACTGGCACGCCCTTGCCCAGGTGGCTGGAGACAATCCCTCCTACGTCGCCAGGACCAACGTTGCCGTAAACGACCCGTCCTTGCCCAGGCACCAGTACATCCACCATTGGTTCGGCAAAGCACAAACCCAGGCAGCCTACCCGGCTCACCTGGGCGTTCAGTCCCTGTCTCTCCAGTTCGGATATGAGGGTTGCAATTACCTGGTCCGCTCCCGCCGCCTGTCCGCAGAGGGCAGTGCCCACCCGAATCCACGGGCTGTCGCCGTCGGTGAGCGCTTCCCACCGGCGCAGGGCCTCTTCCTGGATTTCAAGAAAATCGGCGGCCATCTACCAGCCACCGCCAGCCAGTTTCCACTTGACGGTCAATTCCTCATTCCTGCGGGCAAAGGCCACTTATGATTCTCCGCTTCCTGTCGATTTCAGGGTTTCGGTAACCAGTTCTCTGCCTCTGTCCGGAGTTATCCTGCCCGCCAAGTGGTGGTCTACCGACATTACCGGCGCCAGCGCGCACGCTCCCAGGCAGGTGTTATAACGGATGGTCAGCTTGCCATCCGGGGTATCGCCCTCGTCCTCCAGCCCGGCGGCTTCCAGCACCGACGCAATCACGGGCATGGCCCCCACCAGGTGACACGAAGGGCCCCAGCAGACCTCTATCCTGTGATCACAGGGGGGGACGGTGCGGAAATTGGGGTAAAAGGAAACGACGGCCCAGACATCGTTGATGGTCGCCTGATTCAGAGACGCAACCTCTTCAACGGCTTCCCGGGGGATGTAACCCAACTCATCCTCAACTGCCAGCAGGGATGAAAGAATGGTAACTGTAGGCTGAGGCTGATTTTGGACGGCCTTGATGATTCGCTGCTTCAGCCCATCCATCACTCGGGCCTCTCGGCCCTTCGCACCTCAAATCAAGGTAGAAACCCGGTGCCAGGAAAAGTTCGTGAATTCCGTAACAATCTCTTTGGATATTACCACATAGCCGAATTTCCCTTCAACTGCACTTGGGTCCAATTACCCTTCCATATAACGAAAAGTTTTCATCATTCCACAGTGGACTACAGCGGTGCGCCCGCCCTCTCCACCAGCTGAATTTACCAGACTCTCCCCCTTGCCATCCCGCATAACCCATCTCCACCATAAGAATACAAACTTGAAAAGGGGAAACGGAGGTAAACACTCCCCATCGTAGGGGCAGACCTGCGTGTCTGCCCTGGCCCACTGAGGCGACCATAGCACCAGACCCGCAAGGCCGGTACTGTCCGTCGTAGGGGCGGCCACAAGGGCCGCCCTGCCCTGGGAGGTCAACGCTATCGAAAACACAACCCCCCCTCGCCCTCTGGGAGAGGCCCCGGGGCCAAAGGAAAAACGAGACAAAATGGCACAAAATGGCACACTTTTCAAAAAATATCCAATCTCCCTGCCCCTTCGTGGACACCCAATCGTAGGGGCGGCCCTTGTGGCCGCCTTGCCCCACCGCCGTAATCGTAGGGGCGTACCTATGTGTCTGCCCTGGCCCACGGACGCGACCGCAGGGCCAGACCCGCGTGGCCGGCCCTGCCCGTCGTAGGGGCGGCCCTTGTGGCCGCCTTGCCCCAGGAGGTTAACCCTGCCGGATACTCACCCTTCGCCCAGAGGCTGTGGCCCGGGGACAAAGGCAAAAATGGCACAAAACGGCACACTTTTCAAAAAATCCCACCTTCGTGTCCCTTCGTGGAAAAAAACAAAAGGAGACAACCAATCATGCGAACCCTCAGCGAAATCAGGAAAGAAATCCGAGCCCTCCAGCGCAAATACCACCGCCAACTCACCATCTACCGCATGCGCCGCGTCACCGAACAGGTCTACAACGACTACGCCCGCGCCGTCGGAGACCAGCAGGAACCACCCAAGCCCCTGGAGGTAATCCGCAAGATCGCCGACAAAGGATTCCGTCTCACCACCTGGATGCACCTGCACAACTACCTGGACAAGGTGCGGGAGAAGGGAGACATCCCCGAACCCCGGCGCATGCTGCTGGCCCTGCTCCCCTGGGCGTGGAAGAGCAAATACGACCACCTGTTAATGCGGGAACTGCCCGCCCCGAAACCCAAACCCGACCTGTCCCTCCTCTGGGCCCGCTGGTTCGCCATGGCATAGGGGCCGAACGATGGCAAACCGCCCACCGTAGGGGCAGACCTGTGTGTCTGCCCTGGCCTCGACAGGTCAACGTGGGGGCGGCCCTTGTGGCCACCCTGCCCGGGAGGCAGACCGATAGGGGCAGACCTGCGTGTCTGCCCTGGCCCACCAGCAACCTTCGTAGGGGTGGCCCTTGTGGCCGCCCTGCCCGGGGAAGCCAACGGTAGGGGCAGACCTGCGACACAGCAACCGCTCATCCTGAGCCTGTCGAAGGAACCCACCGCCCTCTGGAAGAGAGGCCGGAGATGAGGGCAAACTGGTAACGGCCAACCGGGTTCGCCACCGGCGTAACATTCGCACAAAAAAAGAGGGCGGATCATGCCCGCCCTCTCAGAGTCAGTTACGTTGTTTGACTTGTTCTACTGAGAAGTTAGGAACTGGTTCATCGCAGACTTGAAGATATCGTAGGGATGAGCGCCCGTGAACATCAGGTTACCCACCACGAACGTAGGAATGCCCCTGATGCCATGCTGAAGTGCTTCCTGGTACTGGCCCATCACCTGGTTGGAGAACTCGTGGGTTTCCAGGCACTGGATCATTTCATCAGCGTCAAGCGACACCGACCTGGCAACCTCGGCCAGCACGTCCAGCTGACCCAGGTCCTTCCGGTCATCCCAGTAAGCCTTATATGCGGCGTGGTGAAACTCCATGAACTTACCGTGCTGCTGGGCGTATTCAGTCGCTTCCAGCGCATACATGGTATTTGGCGTAACCGGCGGCGGACGCATAATCAACCCCGCTTCCCTTACCTGGGAGCGGATCGGCTCACTCAGTTCGTCCTCCGTTTCTCCCGAGCGGGGCTGTCGCAGCAACCCTTCCTTCGGAGTGTCCGGCCGCAGCAGGTAGGCCCGGCCTTCTACTGCGATGTTGTACTCGTGCCCCAGCTTGTCGACTCGTTCCAGGCCGACGTAGCACCAGGGTCAAACATAGTCGTACCAGACAATAACGCGCACCGGGTCGGCGCCGTTAGCCTGCTGTTGAAGCTCCTCTGCCATCTTTTCCTCCTTGGCGGAGACGTTGGGGGCGTTAAGCGGGGGTGGAAAGTCGGGTGAAGTCCGAAGACCGGGCAGTTCAATCAGGAGAGGTGTGCCTGTTACTCAGCCGCCTGCTCGTCAGCGTACACTTCGGCGACTCCGGCTCCATTTCTTGTCAGTTGAAGCGATTCAGGAGCCTCTGCCAGCAAATCAACCAGTTCCGGCAATTTGGAAATACGCACACAAGTTTCCATTTCCTGGTGCCAGTTCCCTCGATCAAGCAACACGGCATGCAGTCCGGCGCCCCGTGCGCCCACCAGGTCTGAGCGGGGTTGGTCCCCCACGTGGACGGCTTCCGGGGCTGCCACGCCTGCCCGTTCCAGGGCAGCAACAAATATTGCGGGGTCCGGCTTTTCGACGCCGATTTCAGCTGATGTCAAACAGAAGTCCAGGTAGGGTCCAATCCCCAGGTTCCGGCACAACTCGTTCATGTCCCGCCGTAAATTGGAGACGACTCCTAGCTGGTAGCCTTGAGCCTTCAACCGCTCAAGCGCCCCAATGGTGTCCTCAAATAGAATGAAGTCCTTGGGAACGCTGATGGCGATCTGCCAAATCTGGCGGGCAAGGTCCGTGGTTACTGAAAGACCGGCATTGTCGAGGAGAATCTGCTCATAGCGTGCGAAGAAGTCCAGTCGTTCTTCTTCCGTACGGGTGGCCAGGGGTTTTATCTCATTTTCCCGGTTGAAGTAAATATCAGCCACGGAGTAGCCATAACTGATAGCTTCAGGCTCTATATTGAACCCAAATTCCTGGCAGGAAGCCTGCTGGATTTGGTCCAGGGGAGGCCAAAACCGGACCAGCGTATTGTAGAAGTCAAAGAATATTGCCTTGATCATTAGTCCGGCTCTTCTCCCGGCAGCCTCGCTAGACCGACCTATTATTTGCGCTTTCGATGTAATGAGGCACTAAATATTTGTCCGGGGCGGGCGTCCGTTAGCGCATTCTAGCATAGCCCGGCAGACTTGTGAATCGAGTAACAATTTCAGTTAAAGGGAAGTATAGCCCCCTTGCTCCCCGGAATGAATGAAACTATGCTGATATTAGCAATCGGACCAAGACCCACAATGGAGCAGCAACAATGCAGATCGCCATTGGCGCAGACCACGCCGGTTTCGCCCTCAAGGAACAGTTGAAGCCATGGCTGGAAGCCTCAGGCCACCAGGTAACCGACCTGGGCGCTCATGACCTGGACCCGGAAGACGACTACCCTGACTTTGCGGCTTTAGTAGCTCGTTTTCTCCAGGCGGGCGAGGCTCAAAGAGGAATCATCTGCTGTGGCAGCGGTGTTGGCGCCAGCATCACCGCTAACAAGGTGCCCGGCGTGCGCGCGGGCCTGTGCCACGACACCTACAGCGCTCACCAAGGCGTGGAACACGACGACATGAACGCCATCTGCCTTGGCGCCCGCATCATAGGCCTGGACCTTTCCAAGGAGATAGTTACCGCCTTCCTGGGGGCAAGCTTCATGCCTGAACCCCGATTTCAGCGGCGACTGGACAAGCTTAACCAGGTGGAAGCAGAGGGATAGGCTCAGCAGGAATGGAACGCCGCGCGTGGGAATCCGGAGAATTGGTCCGTGGGTTGCTATATCCTGGCCAACAGTTCCAGCGTCTGTGCCACTTCTGCCGGCGAGTCTAGACGGTAAAGCGCCTTCGTAGGCTGGCGGGCAGGCCCGACAAACACTGACATGCCGTTCAGTTCGTGCACCGCCTCAAAACCATCTTCATCCGTCAGGTCGTCCCCCATGTAGATGGTTAGCGTTCCGGGAGGGAACAACTGGGCTATTCTGGCAATAGCCCGGCCCTTATGCCAGTCTACCCGGGGGCGAACCTCCAGGATCTCTTTGCCTTTGGTGATTCGAACAACGTCCTCGCCAACTGCCCGGCCCATCACTTCATCGAAGCCGGCCATGACTTCCGGGCGCATGTCCTCAGGAGTGAGGCGGTAATGGACACTTAGAGTAAGGCCCTTGCCTTCCACGTATACTCCCTGGAGGCCGGATAGCCGCTCTACCAGGTCCCGCAGCACAAGGTCAAGGTGCGGCCTTAGCTCCTCGGCCTCGGGGTGGATGAAAGTCTCACCGGGTCCCTCTATTTCGAGGCCGTGGTTGCCTGCATACACCAGTCCCGGAATTCCCACCATTTCCCGAACGTCCGCCAACCCCCTGCCGCTGACTATGCCGAGAGTAAACCGATCCGATCGATGGACTGCTATCAGAGCTTCCCGGGTTCCAGGAGGCAGCACCGCAAGGTCTGGCCGTCCCGCGATGGGGGCCAGCGTACCGTCATAGTCGGAGAGAATCAGTACGTGGTCAGACCCGGCAACTTGGCGGCTGACGCGCGGCCATACGTTGAGCAAGTGAGGCATGGTTAGAACGGTAAAGACTTGAGGGTCAGCTAACGCATTGGGACCGCGGCGTACCGGGAGCGGCCAAAAGCGGAACCGCGGGCGCACTGCATCAGCTCCACCAGGATACGGGCTGCCCACTTGTAGATGTTGTTTTCCCGCACAATGGCCCGCATGTTCATCATTCGGTACCGACGGTCCTCTTCGGGCATGACAACCGCGTCCCGAATCGCCTCGGCCATTTCATCAGTGGCGTAGGGATTGACGATCAGCGACTGCGTGAGTTCCAGAGCAGCCCCGGCAAACGGACTCAGTATGAGGACACCATCATTATCAAATCGACTGGCAACAAACTCCTTGGCCACCAGGTTCATCCCATCGTGAAGAGAACTGACAATGCAGAATCTGGACATACGGCGCAGCGCCATCAGCGTGACGGCTGGAAGGTCATCCGGTTTGTAAACAATAGGCTGCCATCCGTTTCGGCCGAATCGGCCGTTGATTTCTTCCACCAAGTGGTTTATCTGTTCGCCCAGTTGCTGGTAGGCTTCTATGTCGCTCCTGCTGAGGACACCAGCCTGGACAAAAACTACTTTCTCAAGATGCTCCGGATACTTTTCAAAGAAGCGGCCAATGGCGCGGAAGCGGTGGGGTATTCCCTTGGTATAGTCCACCCGGTCGATACCCAGGCCTATCAGTTTGCCTCCCAAGCCCCACTCATCTTCAATCCGCTCCATCTCCTCTTCTACTTCAGGACTCATGGAGAACCCACAAATGTCGTCAAAATCGATACTTATAGGGAAGGGGCGCACCAGGGTTGTGTCACCCCGGTAGACCACCCGGTTATACTCCCCGTCCACCCTGACGGGCAACGTTCGGGAAGCCGTGTCCATAAAGTTGCTGCAGTGGTCTCCGATGTGGAAACCCAGGAGGTTGTTGCCTAGCAATCCTTCGACTACTTCAGCCTGCCAGGGGCAAATACGAAAAATCTCCGAATGGGGCCACGGAATATGCCAAAACTGCCCAGTAACTACGGGGGCGGAAGACTCCTTCAAATACTGGGGTAAAAGCGCAAGGTGATAGTCTTGCGTAAGTACCACCGCGGGACGGTCTCCAACCTCGTCCAGCACCATGTTAGCAAATTTTCGATTGACGGACTGATACGTCTGCCAGTCTCTCGAATCAAATATGGGCTCGGTATAGGCGTTGTGGCATAGAGGCCACAGGGCCTCGTTGGAAAAGCCGTAGTAATACCCCTGCTCCTCCTCCTCGGTAAGCCAAACCAGGCGTAACGAGTAGGCGGGGTCGTCGGGGGGTACCATGACCCGGTCATCTTTATCAACGATGTAACGATCGCCCTTGCCACTGCCGTAGGCTATCCAGGTTCCCCCGCACGCCTGCATCAGTGGGTCTAGGGCGCTGGTAAGCCCCCCGGCCGGAACCACAGACTGTGGCTCCCCATTCACAAGATTGTGAATGTAAGGCTGCCGATTGGAAACGATTATAAGGCGGTACTCGCCAGTCTGCCGCTGTACCAGGCCTTGTAGGTCTTGTTTAGTCCACATAGGCGCCTTCCCTGAACTAGAACCGCCAGAGATTGACCACCTTGGAATGCTATGGTCTAGTTATACTATCCTGACACATAATTCCACAAAAGGCAACCTTTGTATAACAATTTACGATATTCTTCATTAATATTTGTGAATTAAATCTCAATTGGCAATACTGGTCCCATTGGCGCGCGGAGCAGGAAAGCGACTGGCGAGAAATACAGCAGGTAGCGCCAGAAGGACTAGTCTGGCCTGGCGAAGCCAACTCCAGATAGCTGCCTCTCAAAACAGCCGTATGGCATCCTCTGCAACATGGTAGCTCCACCTAACGACGACCAGGTAAAAAAAATATCATCGCCTATTTATCCACCGTTAACCAAATTGACATACCCGTAGGCGCTGGCTAGGATAGGGGCAAAATGGAAAATCAGGATTTTGCTTCCGCAGCAAAAGGAGGGCCCATGTTCGTCCGCAGAGACCTGACAGACAGCGTTCCCACCCGCGAGGGAAATATGCACTTCGTTCGGCAGGGTTCCGGGTTTCCCCTGGTAATGCTTCATCCCCTGGGGACTTCCACCTGGGCCTGGCACACGGTCATCGACGGTCTGAGCCAGCACTACACCTGTTACGCTTTCGATATGCTGGGCCATGGCGAATCCGACAAGCCTACCCGGCATTTCAACATTCCGGACTACGCCCGCGCGCTGGATGATGCCTGCCAGTTGCTGAATATTCATCGGGGTCATTACGTCGGCAACTCCGTGGGCGCCTGCCTGGCTACGGAAATGGCCGCCAGTTACCCCGAGCGGGTGGATAAACTGGTACTGGTGGGGTGCCCCCTTTGGAATCCCTGGGGCGGGAATCAGCGGGTGGCCGACACTGCGGCCGACTACGATGCCAGCGGCATGCCTTCTCCTCGCACCCTGGAGCAGTTGAAGGAGCGTGCAACATTCGCCGAACCCAGGCAGGAATGGGTGGACGCCACCAACGAGACCCGACAGAAAGCCGGCGAATGGGTGCGGAACCTGCACCTGTCTCTTTCCTATTACGATATCCTCTCGCGCCTTCCTCTGATCAAGGCCTCTTCAACCCTGGTAATGTACGGGGAAAAGGATATGCTTCGGGACGGCGAGGAACTGCTCCACAACAATATCGCTAACGCCAGCAAGACCATCCTGCCCGGTCTGGGCCACATACCGCAAATTGAAGATCCGGAAGGCTTCATGGACGCCGTGCTAGCCTTCCTGCAGCCGCAGGGTTAACCGGGAAAACCGGGCAGCCCAAAACCGTAGGGGCGCACGGCGGTGCGCCCCTACACACTTTTCCTGACTGACCCTGGGAGACTTTCAAGAAGAGCAAGCTAAAGGAGCTATTGCCGTGGCCCGCACACACTTTCAATTGCGCCTGATGGAAACCTTTCGAACCGTTTTCTACACACCCATCTACGTTACCGTTGCCGGTGGCTACCTGGAATCCGAGGGACTGGATGTGGACTTCAAGACTTGTCCATCCCAGTTTCCCCATCCCTTAAGCGCTTTGAATCACAGAGCAGCGGATATAGTTCAAAGTGGCATCATGCGTTCCATTATTGCATCCGACTGGGGCGCTGAAACAGTGCCCCGCCACTTCGCCGAAATTAATAGCAGGGACGGATTCTTCGTGCTCGGCGCCCATGGATCGCAAGACTTTCAGTGGGAAGAGTTTACAGGGGCAACCATCATTCCCGTTGGCTTTTCCCCCATGCCTTGGGCATCATTTCAGTACGCGTTACGGAATCACAGGGTAAGTGTCGAGGGGCTGCATATTTTGCACGGCATGAGCCTGAAGGAGGCCGTGGATGCGTTCCAGTCCGGGGTAGCCGAGTTCATTCACTTGCCTGAACCCGCGGCGTCACAGTTAATTGCCGACCGTGAGGCTCACCTGTCCGTGGCCCTGGGCCGGGTGAATGGACATATCACCTACAGTTCTTTCGCCGCCACCAACGCCTTCCTCGAAAGTCGACCCGACGTGGTCCACCGCTTCGTCGCCGGTTATTCCAGGGCCCTCGCCTGGCTGGCCGAGGCCACCCCCGAGCAGGTTTCGGAAGTGGTGGCGCCTTTCTTCCCGGAGGCTCGGTCGGACCTGATAACCGCGTCCATCGCACGTTACAAAGAACAACAAACCTGGCCCACCACGCCCCACATGGGACAAAGACCCTACGGAGGGCTCCAAAGAATTCTCACGGCTGCCGGAATGGTCAAAGAATGGCAGCCTTACGAAAAGGTAGTGACGACTGCGTTTACGGAGGGATTAGGGTAACGAAAAAACTGGCTGGAAGTGCGGTGAAGGTTCCAGACACCGCAGATCCTGCCAGTCAGTATTCCGAATACAGGATGCTTAAGTTTTGTCCCACCCAACCTTACCGCCCAACCAGTCTCTCCACCGTGCCAACCACCCGGGCCGCGTTGGGTACGTAGAGGTTCTCCAGCGGACGGCTGTATGGCACTGGCGTGTGGGGAGCCGTGACTCGCGAGGGCGGAGCATCCAGGTAGTCGAAGGCCTCTTCCGCAACCCGGGCGCATATGTCCGAGGCCAGGCTGCAGACAGGGGTGTCCTCGTCCACCACCACCAGTCGATGGGTGCGGCGGACTGAGTCGATAATCAGGTCGTAGTCAATTGGGGAAACGCTGAGCAGATCCACAACCTCGGCGTTAACCCCGTTCTTTGCCAATTCTTCGGCCGCCTCGGTACAGACCCAGGTCATGCGCGAAATTCCCACAAGTGTAATGTCGCTGCCCGAACGGACGGTGCGCGCCTTGCCCAGCGGTATCGCATAGGGTTCTTCGGGAACGGGACCGGTGTCGCCGTAAAGGCCCTTGTGCTCAAAGTAGACCACCGGGTCGTCATCGCGGATTGCCGCAATCAGAAGACCCTTGGCAGTATAGGGATCGGAGGGCACAACGCCCTTCAGACCTGGGATGTGACTGAAGATCGAATAGAAAGACTCTGAATGCTGGGCGGCGCTGCCGAACCCGGCGCCGATACGCGTCAGCATGGTGAATGGCACCTTGACCTGGCCCCCGAACATGTACCGCATCTTGGCCGCGTTATTCAGCAACTGGTCCATGCAAACGCCCACGAAGTCGACGAACATCAGCTCGGCTACGGCACGCATTCCGGTGGAGGCGGCGCCAATAGCCGTTCCTACAAAAGCGGCCTCGGACAGGGGCGTGTCCAGCACGCGCTGGTTGCCGAATTGCTGAATAAGACCGACCGTGGTGCGAAATGGCCCGCCCCAAGCGTCAACAATGCCCAGGTGTTCCCGGCCTGCGCCGCCGGCAATCTCTTCACCCATGATGATGACGGTCTCGTCCCGCTCCATCTCCTGGCGAAGGGCTTCGTTTATGGCCTCTCGGTAGCGCAATTCTCGAGAAGTGGTGGGAGTCATGGCTGTAGTCATGGTGTTCTTCCTTACTGCGGCGTACCAGGTGTTATCAGTTTGGGGCTAGACTTCCAGGTTTATGCCCCGACTCATCATGCCAATGGGGTAGTCCACATAGACGTCGTCGTAAATTTCCAGCGGTTCGGGCAAGGGACTCTCGTCGGCGAAGCGGATGGCATCTTCCATAAGTTCCCGGGCTTCATCGTCCAGCCGGTCCAGTTCATCCTGGGTTACCTGTCCTCCATCGGCCACCCGTTCCCGGAACAGTTTCAGGGGATCTCGGCCGCGCCAATAGTCCTGCTCTTCCTGAGTACGGTAGCTGAGTGGATTGTCAAAGACGGTGTGCCCGTAATAGCGGTAGGTGCGGCACTCCAGCAGGGAGGGACCCTCACCGGACCGGGCTCGCCGAACCGCCTCACCTGCGGCCTCAAATACGTCAAACACGTCCATACCGTCCACGTGAATACCCGGCATATCGTATCCCGGCGCCCGGTCTACCACCCGGGCGGTGGACAAAGCATATTCGACTGGAGTTGACTCGGCGTAGCCATTGTTTTCGCAACAAAATATCACGGGCAGCTTCCAGACTGACGCCAGGTTCATGCACTCGTGGAGTACGCCCTGGTTAGCGCCGCCGTCTCCAAAGAATGCCACGGCAACTCGCCCCAGATTCTGCAGCTTTGACGTGAGGCCCGCACCTACCGCCAGAGGGACACTGGCGGCGACCACGCCGTTAGTACCCAGCATTCCCTTGCTCATGTCGGCGATGTGCATTGACCCGCCCTTGCCCTTGTTGGGGCCAGTGACCCGGCCGAACAGTTCAGCCATCATAAGCTTGGGGTCCACTCCCTTGGCGATGCAATGGCCATGACCCCGGTGAGTGCTTCCGATGTAGTCAGCCTCCGTCAGGTGGGCACAGATTCCGGTAGGTACCGCCTCCTGTCCCGCGGATGAATGCACTGATCCGGACATGCCGCGCTGCCCGGTCTCGGGAATCCCTCGCTCCTCAAAGTGCCGGATGGTAGTCATAGTCCTGTAGAGATAGAGCAACATTTCCCGATCAAGTTCCATAGTTCCTCACCCTGCCGGATAGGCGTTACCAAATACGAAGCCGAAATTTTCCCAATAGTAGCACGGGGGTAAGGGATGTCAATAGAGTAGAAGTGAGTCAGGCTCCGAATACAACCCGTACCATTTCCCCTACGCCGATTCCAATTGATTCCGCGGCATTACCGTCGCGCACTACGACTTCCAGGTAGCCGTTGCTGCCGACAAGGGCAACCAAAGGGAGTCCATCTGGTTGGGGGCTGGAATCCTGGGCCGTATCGTGAAAGGTCCGGCTGAGTCCCTTTATTTGGCGCGTCCCGATTTCAACGGTAACTGCGCCTTTATCTGCTCGGGGACCGATAAACCTGGTTCCCAAGATGTTGGTGACCAAGTTTCCAAAATGGTCCGTGTAAATGACCTCTCCGGTTACGGCGTTGCCTACTTGTGAGGGCTCATTCAATGGGAGGCAGGCCATTTCAGAGACCAAGGGGCCAAACTCTTCAGGCCTCACTCCCAAAGACAAGTGGGCAGCGGCTGGTGCGAATATGTCCCGGCCGTGGAAGGTATTGCTTACCGGATGCCGATGGTAGCGGGGATTGGAAAGTTCAAAGCAATAGAGGGGAGCCTGTAAGGGTATTGCTCCTTGATGCTCGAGATTACGGGATTCACGAGCGATGTGCTCTCGCACAACTTCACTGAGGAGTCCATTGTCGGGCGCGATAAACCTGGCGGCCGGCGTATCCAGGACTATGGGCTTGCGATCAGTGCCAACACCGGGGTCGACCACAGCGACGTGGATCGTGCCAGGGGGGAAAAAGGCATGGTTTACGCCCAGGACTAAGGCGCCCTGGCGAAGGTCCTGTGGCCGGATTTCGTGGGTCAGGTCAACGATGGTGGCGCTGGGGTTGATGCCCAGGATTACACCCTTCATCACTCCAACGAAGGCGTCGGAAGTGCCAAAGTCCGTGGTCAGGACGATTGGGGCGTTAGCCTGGGGATTGCCGGTCATCGGCGGCAAACTCCAAGGCGGGCGAAGCGAGAAAGAAGAATCACCCCGAAAACAGGCCCACGCTGATAATGGACACCACGATGAATAAAACGGCAAGGGCAATGGTGAATTGGAAAAGGGTTTTCTCCAGGCCCCGACGCGTACGAACCGTAGATTGGGCGCTACCAAAGAGGCCGCTGCCGCTCTCCTTGACCTGGCTGAGAATTATCAGCACCAGGACTACGGATACCAGAATCTGCGCAATATTCAGGTAAATCAAACTTCTTCCTCTTTCGTAAAGCAGGTGCCACGTCCAGTGAAGACGCGACTCCACCTCTTTGTTCTGCGATGCGGCTCCCCCTGGAAAATGGAGGAATACCGATGACGCCAGCTATTCAGTGTCCCTGGCCGACTCTAAAGCTGCCTGGACCAGTTCCTGTACTAACTCCGGCTTGGCCTGGCCCCTGGTCAGCTTCATTACCTGCCCCACCAGGAACCTGGAAGCCGTTGCCTTTCCACTGATGAAGTCTGCAACGGCCCTGGGGTTCTCTGCCAGTGCCTGGGACACTGCAGCGTCCACCACCGACGAATCGCTGATCTGGCTGAGGCCCTTCTGACCAACAATTTTACCCGGTTCGTGTCCAGTGGCGAAAGCCTCTTCCAGGACCGTCTTGGCCAGGGTGTTGCTAAGCGTGCCATTGTCAACCAGGTTCTGGAGTTCAGCCAAATGACTAGGTGAGACTTTGATTTCGTCGATGGAGAGGCTCTCCAGGTTCATCAGCCTGCTCAGGTCGCCCAGAATCCAGTTGCTCACATTCTTGGCGTATGACTGAGGGTCCGCGATATTGGCGGGGCGTAAGGCCACTGTCTCTTCAAAAAATTCGGCCATGGGACGAGTCCCTGTCAGCAGGGCAGCGTCGTATCCAGGCAAGCCGTATTGCTCTACGAACCTGGCTCTTCGATTGCCCGCAAGTTCCGGCAAACCGCGTCGTATCTCTTCCACCCACTCGCCGCCAATAACCAAACGAGGCAGGTCCGGATCAGGGAAGTAACGGTAGTCATGAGCGTGCTCCTTGCTGCGCTGAGAAACCGTAACGCCCCGCTCTTCAACCCAGCCACGGGTCTCCTGGGTTATGCGCCCACCATCTTCCAAGACACGTCGCTGACGCTCCACCTCGTGCTCCAGGGCCAGGTAGACTGACCGGAAGCTGTTCATGTTCTTGATTTCGGTGCGGGTACCATACTCGCTGCTGCCCATGGGACGGATGCTGACGTTGGCATCACAACGGAAGTTGCCGTCCTGCATATTGCCGGCTGAAACTCCGAGATACTGCATAATGGAGTGAAGGGTCGTCAAGTATTCCCGAGCCTCTTCAGGCGACCTCATATCCGGGGCGCTGACAACCTCCATAAGGGGTGAACCAGCGCGGTTTACGTCGACCAGGCTGTGTGGTTCACCTTGACCCTCAGGAAAGTGGAGCAGCTTCGCCGCGTCTTCTTCCAGATGCACCCGCATCACGCCAATGGACTTTCTACCGCTTCCGGTGTCTATCTCGAGGACCCCATCCTCAGCCAAGGGAAGGTCGAATTGAGAAATCTGGTAGCCCTTCATGAGGTCGGGATAAGGATAGTTCTTTCGGTCAAACTTGGAATACTCCGGAATCCGGCAGCCCAGGGCGAGGCCGGTCATTATGGTGTATTCCACCGCCTTCTTATTTATTACAGGCAGGGCGCCTGGCAAACCGAGGCAAACCGGGCACACGTGGGTATTCGGCGGGGCATTCTGGTAGCTGGCTGGGCAACCACAGAACATCTTGCTGCGGGTCTGCAGTTGGACGTGGACCTCCAAGCCTATGACTGTTTCGTAGTTCATGCCTTCATCCGGCCACGCTTTTGGGGGCCGCAAGGGAGTTTTGACCAGAGCATTATATCAGGGCTGAAATGTGCCAACGGCACACGACAACAGGGCAATCGCGTTTTATATTCAAACTATAGGTGTCAGACGTCCGCCAGCCGTAAATCATGCCACCCTGAACTTGCTTAAGGGCCTAAATCCTGAATGTCAGCTCGGTTACGGGTCTCCCAGTCGGCCTGCGGGATGGAGTTTAGATTCTTCACTTCGTTCAGAATGACCATTTAAACATATTGCGATTGCCCTGCACACGACAATCTCGGTGAATAACTAACCCGCCCTTTTCAAGGCAGAAAGACAGAATAGTTAGTCAGGGGAACCCTCTCTTTCCCCTGCCGACCCCAAATTTGAACGGTGTAGACCCCGGTCCCGTTGGCGCTTATTATCTCGGACAGATCAGCTTCGACCGAGAAAAGAGGACCTTCCCGGGACCAGCGGTCTGCCGTCGTCCAGGGCACGGCAGCCGAGTGGGCAATTTCTACAACCAGCGGGGGAGCGGCAGACCGCGGAAGACCCGCCTCCAGAGTATAGGGGTCAATTCCGGAGTCCCACGCATAGCTGACCAGTGAGTCGGAATAATAATTCTCGGGTGATGCCGGCGGTCGAATAAAGGTGGCTGGTTTCTGACCGAAGCCGTACCGGTAGGTGGCGTCCAACTGTCCCAGGCTAAGGCGACGGGGATGGGGATGGAACCAGACCGCCAAAGCGTCAATCTCAATCCCTTCGCTTAACTGGACCACCATATCCAGTATTGTTCCAGATACTGAAGGCGGCTTACTAAAGTTCAGATGGTCGGTCTCGAACTGCTGGACAACCCAGCATTCGAATTCGTTACACGAGAGTCCCAAGCTTACGCTTCGGTGCCACGGGTCGAGGACGTTTGCCCTCTCCGCCGACCTGGACATGAACCCCTGATGCGTGTCCGAGATTACCGCTCTCCAATTCTCAAGCCCTGTTTCATTTGAAGCAGGTAAGGATATTGGACCGACGATGTTCTGGCGGACCCGATTGGTTCCGCCAGCCAGGGTGTATCGCATCTGCGGAGTCAGGCCGTGCAGGTCCCAGTGTGAGCGATAGCCATATTGCTTCATGCTTTCCGAGTGCTGCTGGGCTGAGGCATTGTAGCCCAGGTTCAGGGGCGGAACCTGGGCAAGTATCCGTTCAGTATTAATGAGGTAGAGCAGTTCCGACCGGATTTCGGGAAGAGTTGCCGGCGCCACCGCTGATCCAGCAAGTGCTTCATCATCATTGCTTCTGGCCTCAAACCTGTCGGAAACAAGGTGGCTCAAGGCTCGAACAGGAGCAATATCGCCGTTTCTTTGATAGTCGCGCCACACAACCACGGCGACGATTTCCACCAACAAGGTTAGACATAAAACAGAGAGCAGGAATACTGCCAGGCGGTACATGTGAATCCGGGTCAACTCCAGCAATAGGGGGGAGGGCGCCAATGAAACACACTCACCGACGCCCCGGTCCAAGAGAATAAGAAACTTGATTGAGCAGATGCCTGCAACCTGAGGCGATCACTCCTCGTCGCCATACTGGGCTTTCAATGATTCCACCACTGCTGGGTCTGCCAGGGTTGTGGTGTCGCCCAGAGCCCTGCCTTCCGCCACGTCGCGGAGCAGCCGGCGCATGATCTTGCCGCTGCGGGTCTTGGGCAGTTCGGCGGCAAAATAGATGTCGTCGGGGCGGGCCATGGGACCTATCTTGGTGGCAACGTGGGCCTTCAGCTCGGTTATGAGGTCGTCGGATGTCTGCACCTGGTCCTTGATGGTTACAAAGGCGACGATGGCCTGGCCCTTGATTTCGTGAGCGCGGCCGATGCAGGCGGCCTCGGCAACCTTGGAGTTATCCACCAGAGCGCTTTCCACCTCCATGGTGCTGATGCGGTGAGCTGAAACGTTGATCACGTCGTCAACCCTACCCAAGAGCCAGTAGTAGCCTTCCTCGTCGAGCTTGGCGCCGTCGGAGGTGAAGTAGGTGTCCGGGTAGCGGGACCAATACTGCTGAACAAAGCGCTCCGGGTCGCCGTAAATGCCCCGCAGCATAGATGGCCAGGGGCGCTTGATGGTGAGATAGCCGCCACCACCGGGGCCGACGGGATTACCCGCTTCGTCCAGGATTTCAGCCTCAATACCCGGGAAGGGGTGGGTGGCAGAGCCGGGTTTCAGCGTGGTGATGCCGGGCAGGGGAGCGATCAATATGGAACCCGTCTCCGTCTGCCACCAGGTGTCCACCACGGGGCAGCGGCCGCCGCCAATGTGCTGCCAGTACCAGACCCAAGCTTCCGGATTGATGGGTTCGCCCACCGAACCCAGCAGGCGCAAGGTTGACATGTCGTGGCGGTTGGGATATTCCTCGCCCCATCGCATGAAAGTGCGTATAGCGGTGGGCGCGGTGTAACAGATGGTACAACCGTATTTCTCAACGATGGCCCAGAAGCGGTCCCGATCGGGATAGTCGGGCGAACCCTCGTACATGACCGAGGTGGCGCCGTTGGCCAGGGGGCCGTAGACGATATAACTGTGACCGGTGACCCAGCCGATGTCGGCGGTGCACCAGTAAACGTCGTCTTCCTTCAGGTCGAAAATCCACTTAGTGGTGGCGTAGGTACCGGTCATGTAGCCGCCGGTGGTATGCACGATGCCCTTGGGCTTGCCGGTAGTGCCGCTGGTGTACAGCATGTATAGCATGTCCTCGCTGTCCATCGGTTCCGGCTCACAGGTCATGGGCTGATCTTCTACCAGGTCGTGCCACCAGACGTCGCGCCCGTCCACCATCTTGTCGTCGGCGTGGCCGGTGCGGCGGACCACCACCACCTTTTCCACCGGTGTTTCGCCTTCCAGAGACTCGTCGGCGTTCTGCTTGAGCTGGACAATGCCGCCCCGCCGGTACCCGCCGTCGGCGGTAATCATCACCCTGGACTGGGAATCGTCGAGTCGATCACGGATGGAGTCTGCGCTGAAGCCACCAAAAATCACGCTGTGGGCGGCTCCGATCCGGGCGCAGGCCAGCATGGCAATGGGAAGTTCCGGCACCATGGGCAGGTAAATTGTAACCCGATCGCCTTTCTGGACTCCCAGGCTTTTGAGGCCGTTAGCGAAACGGCAAACTTCCCGCAGGAGGTCCCAGTAAGTATAGACCTGCCAGTCGCCCGGCTCTCCTTCCCAGATGATGGCAGCCTTGTTCCGCCTCCCATTCTTCACGTGGCGGTCCACGCAGTTGTAGGAGGCGTTCAGCTTGCCGCCCTCAAACCACTTGGCATAGGGAGGGTTCCAGTCCAGCACCTGGTCCCAAGGTTCGAACCAGTCCAGTTCACCGGCAAACCGGGCCCAGAAAGCTTCCGGATCCTGGCGAGCTTCCTCGTAAACGTTGGGGTCTTTTATGTTGGCATTACGGGCAAACTCCTCAGGAGGCGGGAAGGTGCGGTCTTCCTGGAGCAACGCCTCAATGCTACCGGTATTTTCAACCATCGCTCTACCCCTCATGCGCAGTGGAAATGGATGTGAAATGAGATCATAGAGAAACAACCAGCCTCTCTACCAGCCGAAGTGGTGCCATTTTAGGCAAAAGGATACGGGGATTGCAAACGGGCGCTGCCGATGTCGTAATGGCAGTGCACTGGTTACAATGCCCCTGCTTCTTTCAATTTCTCAAACAGCTTCTGGGTTTGTACTACGTCGCCATGGGCGCGATGGGCTCGGACACGGGAGGTTGACAGGCCGAAGTCCTGGCATGCGGCCTGCAGGTTGTAACGCAGGCCCGGCGGGGTTCTCATGTCCAGGATTCGCTGGACATATTCGGGGTGGCTTTCGCCGTCCCTAGCGTACTGGCCCAGTTTCAGGCCCTTGTAGAGGGCCATGGTGTCGATGAACCGCCGCGCAGGCAGATGATCTACTTCGTCAATTACCCGGCGGGGATAGTTTCCTTCCTCTACGGCCCGCCGGTGGACCCGGGCCGCTTCGAGCAAGAAAGCCCGGTCGAAACGGATTATATTGTGTCCTACCAGGGGAAGGCCGGCGGTCCGACCCACGAACCAGGCCAGGGCGGCGTCAATGGACAGTCCCCGAGACGCCAGGTCAGCATCGGTAATTCCGGTGAGTCGGACAATGACGTCAGGCAGGGTGCGGTCAACCTTGACCAGCACTGAGTCTGTCTCGGGACTCGTCCCAGGTCTGGCGACCGACACGCCGATTTCAATTATCAGGTCGTTCCAGCAGTCCAGACCGGTAGTTTCCAGGTCCACAACGGCATAGCCGTCTTTAAGGTCCATAATCATCCCACTCTGTTCATTCAATTGAAGATGCGATACACCTCCACAGTTTACAACAGTGGCCGGGATCGAGGCGGTAATTCAGCCGCCTTTACAGGGAGGCGTTTGACTACCTTATAATGGCACAATGAATCCGGTTGACTGAGCAATTTTGGCCCTAGAAGGGTGCAGAGTTTCATGGAGGAGAGCATGACTTCCAGTGTTAACGGCAATGTTGAAGGCCGGCGCGTGGGGCTAATAGTGCCTTCAACGAATACGGTGATGGAACCGGACTTGTACCGCAACCTGCCCGCCGGCACCACGGTACATACCTCGCGGATGCTGCTGGAGGGCAGCGTAACCATTGAGGCGGAAGAGCTGATGCTGGACGTTTACCTGCCCGAGTGCGCCCGGCAGATCGGGACACTGATGCCAGACGTAGTGGTTTTTGGCTGCACTTCGGCCGGGGCGCTGCGGGGCCCCACCTACGAGCAGGAACTAGCCGGCGAGATATCCAAAGCCACCGGCGCGCCCACCATCACCATCATGGGCGCCGTGGTGGACGAGCTTGAGCGACTGGGAGTGAAGAGCGTGGCGGTGCTGACACCCTATTCGGAGGAGATCAACGACACCATCAAGGAGTCTTTGGAGACCTCTGGGTTCACTGTTCCGCACATTAACGGTATGGACGTAAAGGGCGCCTTCAACATAGCCGCCGTCTCCAGCGACGAAATCCTCCAGTATGTGCAGGAGGAGCTGGAAGGGGTGGAGTCGGACTGCCTTTTCGTATCCTGCGCTAACTTGAAGTCCGTGGACGTGCTTAATGAACTGCGTGAGGTGGCGGGCCGTCCTGTGGTAACAAGCAACCAGGCGGTGCTTGAGGGCGTGAAACGGACTATCGGCGTCGCCGACTAGTTCCAGCCCGGTGGGCAGAGCGCCATTCGTTGACGCCTTAACAGTGGCAAAACTATAATCGGGTCAACACTAAATGGAAGGGTTCGATCAATCATGGTAAAAACCGGACAACGTTTTGTAAGCCCAGGGGGGGCAGAAATGGTAGTAACCAAGGGCGGCGACGGCGACTTTTTTGATGGCGAGACTCCTCTGCAGTTGAAGGGAGGAGAGGCCTCATTTGCCGGGATTGACGTTTCTTCGGACGCCGTTGATATGGCCCTGGGCAAGCGGTTTACTTCCCCAGACGGCTCCGTATCGGTACTGGTGACCAAGGCGGGACGCTGCGACCTGCGGTACAACGGTGAACCGATGGAACTGCAGCAGCCCAAGGAACTCCCATCGTCCGACTGATTCCCTCTCCCTTGCTTTGAGTTTGCGGCAGGCCCCTTCCCGGCCAGTTTCGGGAAGGGGCTGCACTTTCCTGGCAACCCAAACCAAGCCTGTCTCCTTGCCGTATATAACCAGGAAGCACCTAACGGGGAGGCACTATGAAGTTCCCCTGGGCCAATATTGCCATCCTCTTCCTGGGCGGGTCAGAACTGTTGACGGGCTACCTGGCCCTCACAAACGGAACGCCCGAGTGGGTAGCTGCGTTACACGTCCATCGGATTCTGGGTTTCGGTATCGTGGCATTGCTGTTCTGGAAAGTACGGAACATCCTGGGTCGGCTGCTGATCTGGAAACTGTGGAAACGGGACTGGGTGGCCTATTCCTTTTCCCTGTTCATGCTGGCCCTGTTGCTGACCGCCCTCGGTTTGGGCATTGCCTGGAGCCACGCCGGCCCCTTCTATTTTGGCGGAATCAGCGGCGTAAGCTGGCACATTTACCTCTCGCTGGCGCTGACACCCATCGTGGTGTGGCATGCCGCCAGGCACCGCTGGAACTTCCGCACCCGTTTCTGGGCCGACCGGCGCATGGCGCTGAAGCTGGGCGGGTTGAGCATCGCCGGCCTGGCCTTGTGGCAGACAGGAGAATTGCTAAACAGGCTGGGCAGTCTGCCCGGCGCTGACAGACGCTTTACCGGGTCCTATCTTAGCGGCGCGCTGGCCGGTAACGGTTTCCCTGCCACTTCGTGGCTGAACGACTCTCCTGAACCGGTGGAACCTGACCGGTGGAACCTCAGGGTAACCGGGTTGGTGGAAAGTCCCACTGCGATTTCCCTCGCCGATCTTGAAACCGGTGAAGCAGAGTTCAAGACGATTCGGGCGACCCTGGACTGCACCGGCGGTTGGCACACGACTCAGGACTGGACGGGGGTTACCCTGCAACACGTTCTGGACCGGGCGGGAGTCAAGCCCCAGGCGGGCAGCATTACCGTCCGATCGGTAACCGGGTATTTTCGGCGTTTCTCCCTTGATGAAGCCGAAAGGTACATATTAGCAACGCGGGTGGGCAACGAGTCCCTGTCCCACTGGCACGGTTTTCCCCTGCGGTTGGTGGCGCCGGGAAAGCGGGGCTTTGAATGGGTCAAATGGGTGGACTCTATCGAAGTCAACGACACCAGCAAGTGGTGGCAGCCTCCTTTACCGCTGACGTAAGACGCTGCCGTAGATGTTAACGGGGCCGCCAAAAGACCGCCCCGTCCTCAGCATCACCGAATAACCAACTCCTACGGCACCAACATGGCCCGGGTAATCTGGGTCTGGCGCTGGTCCCACTCCGCCTGAGCGAAGGCTTCGTTTACCTCGGCCAGGGGGAATTTGTGCGAGACCACCTTGTGGAAGGGCAGCTTGTCCTGGTTGCGAACCAGGAAGGCCATCAGCGTGGGCAGAAGGTCGGGGCGGTACATGCGAGAACCCAGAATGTTCTTGCCGGACAGCAGCTTGGACGGGTCAATGGAGACTTCCCTGCCCCGAACGATGTCGCCTATCTCCACGAAGCTGCCGCCATTGCTGAGCATGTCGATGCCCTCGGCCAGCAGGTCCGCCCGTCCCACCAGTTCCATCACCACGTCTGCCCCCCGACCGTTGGTTAATTCCCACACCCGGCGGATGCGGGTTTCCGGGGTGTTGAATTCCTCGATATTGATGGTGTAATCGGCGCCAAACTCCTCGGCCAGTTCAAGACGGTTCTCAAGGCGGTCAAGAACGATTACCCGGTCGGCGCCCATATCCTTTGCCATGGCGGTGGCGTTAAGGCCGAGGCCGCCGGCACCCTGAATGACGACGAACTGTCCCTCGTGGGCGCCGGCACGCATCAGGCCCGTGGTTACTGTGCCCATGGCGCAGTTGACCGGTCCCAGAAGATCGTCGGGCAGTTCGTCCGGAACGCGGAAGAAGGGATGACGCGGCGGAAGGTAAAGGAAGTCGGCATAGGTTCCGGTAAAGTAAGGGTAGATTCCGGCAGTGGGGTAGGCCCGGTTGGCGCACCAGTTGGTATCGCCCCGCAAGCAAAGGTGGCAGCGGTGGCAGGGGAAGATGGCGGAATAGATCACGCGGTCGCCCTCCTCGATGGGAGTGCCCAGGGTGTCGGTGGCGACGCCTTCGCCCAGTACCTCAACGACGCCGGTGCCTTCGTGGCCCATTACGCGGCCCGTGGGCGGGATGGGCATGTGCTCCTGGGTCTGATCACCGCGCCAGGTATGCAAGTCGGAGCCGCAAACCCCGGCCTGGGTCATTCGCAGCAAGACTGCGCCGGGTTCAGGTTCGGGAACGTCGTACTCCTCGATTTCGAAGGGCTTGCCGTATTCCTTGACTACTACAATCCGGCCTTTCATCTAAAGCCTCCCATAATGCAAGGATGGGGTAGGACTGCGGATCATCGAAGCGGCGCCAGGAAGTCAGGCGGTCAACAGGGCCACCTTCATCGTGCCGGTGGTGTCAGCCGGCGCTGGCCGTTTCCGGCGTGCGGGCCTCGGTTACTCCAATCATGCTGTCCCGGGTAACCAGTTCGGCCAGTTCTGCCTCGCTCATGCCGTCGGTACCTTCGGGTCGGCGGGGCAGCACCAGGTAGCGCAGGTCAGCGGTGCTGTCCAGCACCCGGACTTCCACGTCGCCCGGCAAGTCCAGGCCAAATTCGCGAATGACGCCCCTCGGGTCGATGACGGCGCGGGAACGGTAAGAAAAGCTTTTGTACCAGTCCGGGGGCCGCCCCAGCAGGGCACGGGGATAACAGGAACAAAGGGTGCAGACAACGAGGTGGTGGACACTTTCCGTGTTCTCCACAACATCAAGCTTGGGAGTGGTTTCCGGCAGGCTGTATCCCAACTGAGCCAGGGCCGCTTCGGGATCTGATAGCAACAGGGCTTTAAAGTCCGGGTTGCTCCAGGCGCGAGCCACCACGCGGGCGCCGTCGGCGGGAGAACGGGCTTCTACCCGGTCCACCATGTCCTGAATTTCTTCGGTGGAACAGATACCCTTCTCCACCAGCAAGGCCTCCATGGCCCTGGCACGCAGAGCGTAGTAACCCAATTCCTCGTCGTGGGCGGTGCCGGGATGTTCCTCGTGGTCGTGGTCGCCGTGGCCGTTGCTGCCAACGTTGGCGTTAGTCATCACTGCCTCCTACTGGGCTGGCTATCTTCCAGGGCGGGTTCCAGCCAGTGCTGGTAAATGTCAACGTAAATTTTGTCCGACCCGGGTCCGTCGTAACCCGACCAAACCTGGGTCTGGAGAAATTCGACCCGGTAAAGGGGCTGCGCCGGCTGGCCGTCGCCGCCGAAGGCCAGGGATTCAGGGTTGGGAAAGACTCCGCAAAGCTTGTCGACGCGACCAGTCTGCCCCTGGATGTACCTGGGGGTCCTGAAGTGGCCGCCGGGGTTGTCCACCCGGACCGCTACACTGTCGCCGGGCTGGTACCTTACAGCCTCTCCGCCGGGCTGGCTGGAAGACTGGGTCATGACGTCACCTGCCCTTGAATTTCCTTGAACTTGCTTTCCAGTTCGTCCTGAGAGATTACACCCTTTTCCAGCAGGAGAATCTCCAGGGCGGCGGTCCAGCGCTCGTAATAGGAACAGGCCTCGTAGGTCTCAGGGTCAAGGCTTTCGATCGCACGGCGCATTTCGTCAGTGCGGCGCAGGCCCTTCGCGCCCAGAACGTTGTGCACGGCGTCCACCCGGCGTTCCCAGTCGGAAAGGACATGTTCGTCCTGGTTGATAGGTTCGTCGGTGGGCCAGCCTCCCCGGTCGTGCGGTTGCGACATTGCATCCTCCATATAGGGCGGTAGTTGCCTATGATAAAGGGCTGTGGTAGGGGTTACAAGGTTGGAGTTCGACCACAAGAGTTCTTTGACGATTGACTACCAAAGGCGCAAATTGCCTGTTTAGTAATCCGATTTTCGCCGGCATCATGGCACTGGAGACCGGCAGTCAGCACCTGCTTATTTCTCGCGAACGGACCGGCGGTGTGCAAAATGTCGTTTTTTCCTTCCTTCTCCGCTCATTTCGACTCATTTCTTTGCCGGTTCGTATCTGATGCTGCTGGATTAGTGGCGCCCTAATGGCGCCGAAACCCTCATACTCCAGATACAAGCTCAGACCCAAGTGGAAGAAAGTGGCGGGTTTCATCCCATACTCCAGGGTGCCTGACGGCCGGATCCCTTTCCCGGTTCGCCAGGCCGTTGCCAGCAAAGGGAGTACAGCAGCCACAAGAGTCATGGTAAAGGCGGATCTTCCCAGGCATCAAGGGGCGGTTGTCAGCGCCACATATCTGCCACGTCGCAGACCCGCATGAAATCCACGTTGGGGAAGGTGCGGATGTGGTTGATCAGGCGTTCCAGCATCAGGAGGCGGCCGGGCCGACCAATGTACTGGGGATGCATGGTCAGGTTGAAGGAGCGGCCATAGTGGTAGAGGCCCTCGAACTCGGCGGACCACGCGCCGAATACTTCATCGGGATTGCGCATGGGACCCAGGCGGTTGGCGGCAGGGGCATAGACGAAGTTAGGAGCATCGTCCAGCGACCAACTTACCGGCACTTCCACGAGGCGGCGGGATGGGTCGTCGCCATTCAGGACATAGGGAGCGTCGTCGCCCATCAGGCTACTGTCGTAGGTAAAGCTGTGGCTGGCCAGCAGGTCGACTGACACCTCGCTCAGTTCCCAACTGGGCGAACGGTAGCCGGTAGGAGCCTGTCCGGTTATGCCCTTCAGGATTTCGATGCCCTTTTCGAGAATTTCATTCTCCTGTTCCGGGTCCAGGTAACCGGGCGGTTCGTGCATGTAGCCGTGGTGACCGACCTCGTGGCCGCGCCTGGCAATGTCTTCCACCAAATCAACATGGGTTTCAGCCACGTAACCGGGGACGTAAAAGCTGGCCTTGATGCCGTGCTTGTCCAGCAGGTCCAGGATTCGGGGCGCCGCCACCGACGGCCCGTATTCGGCCATTGACATCAGGCTGGGAAACCTGGCGAAGTTGGCATCGCGCCACAGCCAGGACGAGACGCCGTCCACGTCAAAGGTGAGCATTGCGACGCACTGGGTATCGCCAGGCCAAATACCGGACATGAGGGCGCCTCCGTCATTTGATTCCCATGACATGGATTCCGAGAAAGGACCGCCGTTCTGGGCCCGTTTTCCAGTGGTCAGCCGCCGGGCGCGGGGATGAGGTCGAACCCGGTGTAGGGGCGGAGCACTTCGGGGATTACCACAGAGCCGTCGGGCTGCTGGTTGTTTTCCAGGATGGCGATAATCACCCGAGGCAAGGCCAAACCGGAACCGTTAAGGGTGTGGACGAATTCGGGACGAGCGCCGGCGGCAGGACGGTAGCGGATATTGGCACGCCGGGCCTGGAAATCTGTGCAGTTGGAGCAGGAACTGGCCTCCAGCCACTCCTCGCACCCGGCGGACCAGATTTCGATGTCGAAGGTCTTGGCTGAGGGGAAGGAGATGTCGCCGGTGCAGAGTTGCAGCACCCGGTAAGCCAGGCCCAGCCGCTGGCAGACATCCTCAGCATCAGCAAGCAGCCTGTCCAGTTCATCGTTAGACGTTTCCGGGTCGACAAACTTGTACATTTCTACCTTGTTAAACTGGTGTACACGTTTAATACCCCGGGTGTCCCGGCCCGCCGCCGTCTTTTCCCGGCGGAAGCAAGGAGTCTGGGCAACGTAATACCTGGGCAGGGAATCGGGAGGCAGAATTTCATCCCGGTACAGGTTTGTGATGGGGACTTCGGCAGTGGGGATAAGCCACAGATCGTCCTCCTCGTCCCAGTACAGGTTGTCGGCAAACTTGGGCAGGTTGCCCGAGCCTTCCATGACTTCACGGCGCACCAGGATGGGAAGCATCAATTCGGTATAGCCGTGTTCCCGGCTGTGCAGGTCCAGCATCCATGCGATGGTGGCGCGTTCCAGCTTGGCGCCATAGCCGGACATGGTGTAGAACCTGCTGCCGGAGAGTTTCACGCCGCGCTGAAAGTCGATAATTCCCAATTCTTCCGCCAGGTCCCAGTGGGGCTTGGCGGTAAAGTCCAGGGCTTTGGGTTCGCCCCACTGGCGCACCACAACGTTTTCTTCTTCGCTGAGACCCTGGGGGACGTCGGCACGGGGCAGGTTGGGCAGTTCCAGCAGGATGGAGTGGATACGCTCGTCCAGCGTTTTGGTTTCCTGCTCCAGGACGTCTATTTGCTGGCCCACTTCGCGCATTTCACGGACCACGTCCTCCGGCGCTTCCTGACCCTGGGAGCGGAGCTGGCCAATGGCGCGGCTGGCCTGGTTGCGCCGGGCGCGCAGTTCGTCGCCCTGGCTGATGGCCTGGCGGCGCTGGGTGTCCAGGGCCAGGAGTTCGTCCATTGGTCCTTCCTCCCCGCGGGAAGCCAATGCCTGGCGTACAAATTCGGGGTCGCGACGTATTTGTTCTATCGAAAGCATATGTCCGTTCTTCAGTTATGTAAGGTAAAAGTGTAACAATTATTATGTAATGTAAAAATGGAATGGATTGGTTTGCAGGGGAACCTACGAGTCAGATGGCAAGAGTTCAGGCGTGAAAGGGAATCTGCCAGGCCTGTGTTGGCCTTATTCAGATTCGGCCTCGGATTCACCACGATCTTCCCTGCGTACGCGCATCTGGGGGAACAGGAGCACGTCGCGGATGGTGGACTGGCCAGTTATGAGCATGACCAAGCGGTCGATGCCAATGCCCAGGCCTCCGGTGGGCGGCATGCCGTACTCCAAGGCGGTTAGAAAGTCTTCGTCCAGCCGGTCAACCTCTTCATCCTGGAAAGCCTGTCGGATGTGTTCCTGAGCCTCAAAGCGCTCCCGCTGGACAGCCGGGTCGTTAAGCTCGGTATAGGAGTTGGCGATTTCCATGCCGGCGGCGAAGGCCTCGAACCGTTCCACGTAACCCGGCATGCCGGGCTTGGCTTTAGCCAAGGGTGACATTACCTCCGGGTAGTCCAGAATGAAAGTTGGCTGCACCAGGTGGGGTTCAACATAGGCCGACAGCAACTTGTCCAGTACGCGCCCCCGGCTCTCGCGGGCCCCGGCGTCGATTTCTACTCCCCGCTCAAGGGCTGCCCTGACCAGCAGAGCGTCGTCGGGATATTGGTCAACATCAATGCCGCTGCGCCGGTAAAGTTCTTCCTTGAAGCTAACCCGATTCCAGGGGGGAGTGAAGTCGATAACATCCTCGCCGTAGGGAATTTGCATCGATCCCCGGACTTCCTGAGCAACGGCGGAAATCATCGCTTCGACCATGTCCATAACGTCGTTGTAATCGGCGTAGGCCTCATAGCTTTCGAGCAGGGAAAACTCGGGGTTGTGGTCCTGGTCGATACCCTCATTGCGAAAAACGCGTCCCAGTTCATAGACCTTGTCGAAGCCGCCGACAATCAGGCGCTTGAGGTAAAGTTCAGTGGCGATCCGCAGGTATAGCCGCTGGTCCAGGGCATTGTGGTGCGTGTCGAAGGGGCGAGCGTGGGCCCCGGCGGCCACGGGCACCAGGATGGGCGTGTCCACCTCCAGGAAGCCCCGGTTGTCCAGGAAGCGGCGGATGCCATTGATAACCTTGCTGCGCTGGGTGAATGCCGACATTATTTCCGGATCGGATATGAGGTCCAGGTAGCGTTGGCGGTACCTAATTTCCACGTCCCGCAGACCGTGGAATTTCTCGGGAAGGGGCCGCATGCCCTTGGCCAGGACGGTTACCTCTCGGGCCTCTATGGTCACCTCGCCAGTGCGAGTGCGGAGCATAGAGCCTGCAACGCCTATGAAGTCACCCAGGTCCAGATCGCGCAATAGCTCATAGTCGTCGCCCAGGACGTTCTGACGGAACATGGCCTGGACAGAGCCGGAGCCGTCACGCAGGTCCAGGAAGGCAGCGCGGCCCATTACCCGCATCGAGACGACCCGTCCAGCCAGGGAATGTTGGGGCGGCGGCGATCCGTTTTCATTCTGGCTTTCTTCCGCCTCTGCTTCCCACGCCTCAAATTCCGCTACTGCCGCGGCAGTGTCAGCAGACCGCCGGTAGCGGGGCGGATAAGGGTCAATTCCTTTTTCCCGCAACCGCTCCAGCTTGGCAACTCGGCTTCCGATAAGGGCATCTTCTCTGTCCTGCATAGGCAACAGTTTACAACCTGCGGTGGCGGAAATGAAGACTTGGCCGACCTTGCTTGATCTTACCGGACTCGTAGCCAAGTGTTACAAATCGGTTTCAATTCTGCCGCAAAAGACGGAAAAGTTTACACCGAGGAAAACTTATCGTTACATCCAGGCAATATTTCTGTTGATACTCTGAAATAGCATAAAGGCAACAACAAAAAGGAGGTTGGGTTTCCGATTATGCTTGTAAAACAGTGGAATCTCACACTTGGCACCCCCAATTTGCGGCGGTTTCTCCCTTACGTTCTGGCTGGATTGCTGGCAGCGTCCATCATGGCAGGCTGGAACATCGCCTTTGCGCAGGGCGACCCGCCCCTGCAGGAAGTCGACGATACGGCAACCCACCTGGGCAATCTGACAACAATGGTTGCCGCGTTCCTGGTGTTCTTTATGCAGGCGGGCTTTGCCTTTTTAGGAGCAGGTTTAATCCGGGCCAAGAGCACGGTCAATTACATGACCAAGAGCTTCATGGACTTCGCCATAGCATCGTTGTCCTTCTGGGCTTTCGGTTTCGCCATAATGATGGGGACGTCGGCGGCGGGAATTGCCGGTACCGACAACTTTTTCCTGCTGTCCGGCGGCAATGACTGGCAGGTCTACGTGGACTGGATGTTCCAGATGGTGTTCGCCGGCACCGCCGCCACCATTGTGGCCGGGGCGGTGGCCGAGCGGACCAAGACCCAGGCCTACTTCGCCTACAGCTTTCTCATCGGCGCCATCATTTATCCGCTGTACGGACACTGGGTGTGGAACGGCGAAGGGTGGCTGGCGATCATGGGTGCGGCAGACTACGCCGGTTCCGGCGTGGTGCACGCGGTAGGCGGTTTCGTGGCGCTGGCCGGTGCGGCGGTGGTGGGCCCTCGTATGGGCAAATACAATGCAGACGGCTCGGCCAACGACCTGAGAGGACACAACGTGCCCTTCGTGATTATCGGCACATTCATCCTGTTCTTCGGTTGGTTTGGGTTCAACATTAGCGGCGGCGGCTCAATCGGGTTGAACGCCATCAATACGCTCCTGGCTGGAGCCACCGGCGCGGTGGTTGCCCTTTACGCACAGTTGATACGGACGGGGAAGGCCGACATCCTCATGTCCTGCAACGGCGCCCTGGCAGGGCTGGTGGGTATCACAGCCCCGGTAGCCTACGTTGACCCGTGGGCCGCCGTAGTTATCGGCGCCCTGGCTGCCCCGATAATGATGATCTCGGTGTCGGTCATTGAAAAGTTGATCAAGGTTGACGACCCCGTGGGCGCGGTATCCGTCCACGGTGTTTGCGGCCTCTGGGGTCTGTTGGCGGTGGCCATTTTCGCCAGCGGCAATAATGATGTCACCGGCCTGGTGGGCGGCAGCGCGGCGTTGATTGTGCCGCAGTTGGTCAGCATGGCCGTCGTCCTGGTATGGGCCCTGGCCACCGGTTTCGCGATGTTTTTCCTCCTGAAGTTCACCATGGGTGTGCGGCTGACGCCGGAGGAAGAAGAAATGGGTGTGGACGCTTCGGAACACGGCATAGTGGCCTACCCGGAGGGTTAGCGACGCCAACCCAATTTCAGACAAGGGTTAATGGACGGGCCGGGGAGCGAGTTTCCCTGGCCCGTTATTTTCCGGCCCATCACTCGCCGGCAATTAACACAAAGTTTACTTTTGCGATACTTCCGCGTAACAAATATCCCCCAGAATACCCTCATAAACTAAATCAAGGGAGTCCCAAACGATGGAAGCCATTTTAGCCGCAGTCGCCTTTGTTGGTTTGTTCAGCCTCTGGGTTATCGTGCCCAAGGTCTTCTTGAAGAAGTAAGGACCGCAGTTCACGGTGCCAGCCGGTTGAGAATCCGTGGTTCCGTAAGTTTTCAGGCCACCAATACCAATTTTTCCGATGTAACAAAAAGTTAACATCTTGGAAAATTCTACGAAACATCGCCCCGCCAAAATCCAGGCCATAAACCACAGGCAAGGAGCAAACAGGAAATGGAGTTAATCGCAGCCGGAGCCGCTTTTATTGGACTGTTCAGCATGTGGGTTCTCCTTCCCAAGCTGTTCCTCAAGAAATAGGCCGTAGTCTGACCAGCGCGCATTCCACAGCCAAGCCTGAACCTACTTACAGAAGAAGAGTCCATGCTTCAAGGGTTTTCCCGGAGTATGGGCTGTTTCTATTGGAAAGAGTTCAGAATGGATCAGGATGCACCGCCGGCAGTGCAAGCTCAAGGTAGCGAAACTTCCACGGACTCAAGGCTCACTCGCCGCAAGGGGGATGGCAAGGTATGAATACTGGAGATACTGCCTGGATACTGGCCTGCTCGGCGCTGGTTTTGCTGATGACCCCGGGGCTGGCATTCTTCTACGGTGGCCTGGTCCGCCGAAAGAACGCCACGGCCACGATCATGCACAGTCTAATGTGCATGGGCCTGGTCGGTGTGGTGTGGGTCCTGTGGGGTTACAGCCTGGCCTTCAGCGGTGACCTGGGGGGGCTTGGAATAGTTGGCGATCTGCAATGGCTCGGCCTGGCCGGCGTTAGCGCCGATGAACCGGGTCCTTATGCGAGCAACATTTCTCACCAGGCCTTTATGGTCTTCCAGGGGATGTTCGCAATCATAACGCCAGCGCTGATCACGGGCGGATTCGCGGAAAGGATGAAGTTCAGCGCTTTCGTTATTTTCACTGTGGTCTGGGTTACCGTCGTTTACGCCCCCGTCACCCACTGGGTCTGGGGCGGCGGCTGGCTTGGCAACCTGGGCGCGCTGGACTTCGCCGGCGGGACCGTAGTCCACATCAACTCCGGCATCGCGGCGCTGGCGGCGGCCCTGATAATTGGAAAGCGTATCGGGTTCGGCGAACAACCAATGCCACCCCATAACGTACCGATGATCGTTCTTGGCGCCGGACTGCTCTGGTTTGGCTGGTTTGGTTTCAACGCCGGCAGCGCCCTGGCGGCCGACGGCGTGGCGGTCAACGCCTTTGTGGTAACCAATACGGCGGCAGCAGCGGCGTTGGTGTCATGGGTGGCCATGTCGTGGTTCTTCGGCAAGCGTCCCAGCATAATTGGCGCTGCATCGGGCGCCGTAGCAGGACTGGTGGCAATCACGCCTGCAGCAGGCTTTGTCGGGCCCATGCCAGCAGTTATAATTGGTCTGGTTGCCGGCGCAATCTGTTATGGCGCCATTGAGTTGCTGCTCAAGCTAAAGGTGGACGATGCTCTCGCTGTATGGGGCGTTCACGGGATGGGCGGAACCTGGGGCGCACTGGCGACCGGCCTTTTCGTCGGAATCGGGTACAGCGCCCTGCCAGACGGTGTGGGCCGAGGCGAGCAAGTCCTTATCCAGTTGGCGGGTATCGTTGGTACCGCTGCCTGGTCTTTCATCGCCACAAGCATCATTTTGCTTGCCTTGAAATACACTATCGGCCTACGGGTTACGGAACCCGTGGAGCAATTGGGCCTGGACGTCGCCAGCCACGGCGAGGGTGCGTACACGAACTAAATCTGTTATCAATTTGGAACTGATTCCGGCAAAAGACACTGAGCGTAAAACATATAGCGAGGTTTTGGATCATGAGCTACAAGGCAGAATATATTTGGATTGACGGGCAGGAGCCCACTGCGAAGCTGCGCTCCAAGGGCAAGATCGTGCCCGATGGAGAAGAGCCCCCGGTCTGGGGCTTTGATGGTTCCAGCACTAACCAGGCTCCCGGCGAGGCCTCCGACTGTGTGCTTAACCCGGTGCTGGTCGTGCCCGACCCGGTTCGTGGCGGCAACAACAAGCTGGTCATGTGCGAAGTGCTGCTCACCGACATGACTCCCCACCCCTCCAACACCCGGGCGGCCTGCGCGGCGGCGGCCTCACAGTACTCCGACATGGATTTCTGGTTCGGTATCGAGCAGGAATACACCTTCTTTGACGGCATCAAGCCCCTGGGCTGGCCGGACAACGGTTTCCCTGCTCCCCAGGGCGGTTACTACTGCGGCGTGGGTTCCGACGAGGTGTTCGGCCGCCCGGTGGTGGAAAAACACATGGATGCCTGCCTCCATGCCGGACTCGCCTTTTCCGGCATCAATGGCGAGGTAATGCCGGCCCAGTGGGAGTTCCAGATTGGGCCCATCGGCGCTCCGGCCGTTGGCGATCACCTCTGGCTGGCCCGCTGGCTGCTCTATCGCATTGGTGAAGACGTGGAGACCGTTGACGGCCGCCGCGGCATCAGCGCTACCCTGGACCCCAAGCCCGTGAAGGGCGACTGGAATGGCGCTGGCGCGCACACCAACTTCTCGACCAATGCGATGCGCGACAGCTACGAACCTTGCGTTGCAGCGGCTGAGGCCCTGTCGAAACGCCACGACCTGCACATCTCCAACTATGGTCACCGGATTGAAGAACGGTTGACCGGCCTTCACGAGACCTGCTCGTATCGGGAATTCCGGTACGGCGTGTCCGACCGGGGCGCCTCGGTGAGGATTCCCTGGCAGGTAGCCAGGGACGGCAAAGGCTACATCGAAGACCGCCGCCCCAACGCCAACTCCGACCCTTACCTCGTCACCCGCCTGATCATCGAGACGGTGGGCGCCGACGCGAAGGGCGCCTAGTCCGGTTTTTTCGTAATGCGAAAGGCGCCGCCCGGCTGTGGCGGCGCCTTTGTTTTTAGTTTTAGAATACCGTGTCCTTAAGTCAGAAATTTGTGCCACCGGCGAATTTTCTGGACCTTCCTTAATTATTCGGGATTGCAGAAATTTTAAGCCGGCCCAGGGAGACTGAAATGATGGACTCGCGCACTACAGAGCAGGAATATGTGCTGCGTACCGCCAGGGACAACGATGTGAAGTTTGTTCGCCTGTGGTTTACAGACATCCTGGGCAACCTGAAGGGATTTGCCATCAACGTGGATGATCTGGAAGAAGCCATCGAAAGGGGAGTAGGCTTCGACGGGTCGGCAATAGAAGGGTTTGCCCGCGCCACCGAGGATTCCTACCGGATAGACGAAAGCGATATGCGGGCTTACCCTGACCCCACGACCTTTGCGGTGCTTCCCTGGAGGCCGCGCCAGAACGCAGTGGCCCGGATGTTCTGCGACATTTACTCTCCCAGCGGCGACCCATTCATGGGGGATCCTCGGCTGGCGCTGAAGCGAAACCTGGAAAGGCTGGCCCGTTTGGGTTATACCTACTACGTGGGGCCAGAACTGGAGTTCTTCTATCTGGAGAAACCGGAGAAGGACGGTTCGAACAAGCTGCGGCCGCCTCAACCCCTGGACTCGGACGGGTATTTTGACCAGCTTTCCAGCAATCCCACCGCCGATCTGCGGCGGGACACCGTGTTGAATCTTTCCGACCTGGGTATACCTGTAAAGTATTCCCACCACGAGGGGGCCCACAGCCAGCACGAGATTGATCTGCAGTACACCGACGCCCTCACGATGGCCGACAGCGTGATTACCGCCAAGCTGGCCATCAAGGAACTGGCACAACTGCGGGGTTTCCACGCCTCATTCATGCCCAAGCCATTCACCGGCACTAACGGTTCGGGGATGCACACTCACCAGTCGCTCTTCAAAGGGGACGAAAATGCCTTTTACGACCCCGAGGATGAATACAAGCTGTCGACTGTTGCCAAGCGTTTTATTGCTGGTCTGATCCGTCATGCCCCGGAAATTACCCCGGTTACCAACCAGTGGATCAACTCTTACAAGCGCCTGGTGCCGGGCTACGAGGCACCCGTGTACATTTCCTGGGCCCGCAACCGATCCGACCTGGTGCGGGTGCCATCTTACAAGCCCGGGTATGAGAACTCAGTCAGGATCGAATACCGGGCGCCGGACCCAGCCTGCAATCCATACCTGGCGTTCAGCGTGATGCTGGCCGCCGGAATGAAGGGAATCGAAGAGGAGTATCCGGAAGTTCCCCCGGTGGAAGGGAACGTATACGCCATGAGCCGTGAGGAATTTACGGCACGGGGAATAAAGGTGCTGCCCGGTAGCCTGGGCGAGGCAATTTCCCTGGCTGAGGATAGCGCCCTGCTCAAAGAGGCGCTGGGAGAACACATCCTGGAGAGCTTTATCCGTAACAAACGTCTGGAGTGGCAGCGATACCGGTCTACCGTTACGGACTATGAAATCGAGCGGTACCTTCCCACCCTTTAGGATTTCACGTCAGGACCAGCAGCTACAAGTTCAACGGGGGTGCCGTCCACCTCTTGGCGCCGGGGCTGCATTATAGCTGTAGCTGGGGGAGGATATCCTTGACTCTGACGACTTCGCCGCTGCGGGCAGATTCGTAAGCTGCCACCACCAAGGCCAGGTCTCTCAGTCCTTCCGTGCCGGAAGTTTCACCTTCTCGCTCTTCCCGTACACAGGCGACAAAGTCGCGGACCATGGCGGGAATGCCCCGATGGTCCGGGGGAAACTGGAATAACTCTTCCTGGCTAAACCTCTCCAGGAATAGCTGGCCGTTGCCAACAGTGAAGGAGATATTGCCCCGGGTCCCGGTAACTCTCACCTCCGGCGGCAGGGGCCTGCCAGCAGTCCAGGAGTGGTTGATCATTCCTGCTGCACCGCTTGACCAGCGAAGCATTAAGGCCATGCCGTCTTCTCCCTCCTGCCCACTCATTGCGCGGGGAAGGTCGGCGGCATAGACGGTTTCCGGTTCGCCAGCCAGGTACCGCATGAAGTGCACCTTGTGGATTCCCCCGTCTACGAGGACGCCTCCGCCGTTGTCTTCCTGCCTGTTGCGCCAACCCCCGGGCTGGAAGGGGTACTCCTCCTGGAACTGGATGAAGCGCAGGCTGCCCACCGCGCCGTCTGATACCAGTTCATGGCACTTCCTGACCTGGGCCATGTAGCGCACGTTTTCGGCCACCATCAGGGTGACGCGGGTATTATCAGCCGCACGGACTATTGCGCTGGCGTCATCAAGGGATTGGGCCAGTGGCTTTTCGACCAGGATGTGCTTGCCGTTTCTTATCCCCAGTTCACTGTGTTGCCGGTGCAGGTGGTGGGGAGTGCAGATGTACAGTGCGTCAACCCGGTCGTCTTCTGCCGCTTGCCGGTAGCTGCCAAAATGGTCCCGTCCGCCAAATCTCAGGGAGTATTCTTCCGCCCTGGCAGAGTCCCGGCTGGCGAAAAACAGGTCAATTTCGTCATTTAGCTGGGCAAGGCTGCCGGCGAAATCGGCTGCATAGCGGCCACAACCAACTACGCAAAGGGAGAATTTGGCGGTGTTCATCTGAAACTTAACTGGCGCCGGCACAGCGTGTGCGGGTTATGGGGTTGCTTCGCTGACTTCCAACACATATGCGGCCTTCTGCCTAGTGGCGGGAGCAATGGGCGTTACTGCAACCATGGCCCTTTCCAGCCCTTGATATGGATCCAGTGTGAGTTCGCCCACCCACACGCCTGAAGAGTCCAGCCTAAGTGGCATACGAACTACCCGATTGGCATCCCCTTTCTGCAATAATTGAACAATGAACTCCTGACGCACCACGTTGTCAATGAGAACGAACCCCTTGTCGTCCCAACCTGCTCCCATTGATCGCACGCCGTCGCCGGATACAGTCAATTCCTTCAGGCACATGCCGGTGTCATTGAGCGCATCGTCAGTCACGTACTGGAACCGAATCTTCACTTGCTGCCCGGCGTAAGCCGACAAGTCCACTTCCTCGGATATCCAGCCAGCGCTTTTGCCAGTGTACCCAGGCCCAAAGGCCACACCTATGGGATTGGCCGCAGAAGTGTGCTGGGTATCCAGGATTTCCCAGTGCATCCCTCCGTCGGTGGACACTTGAAGGTAAACGTAGTCCCATTCTTCCTCAATGCTGTACCAGGCATCGAAGGAGAGAGTCACATTCCCCGCGCCAGCCAGGTCAAATTCCTGCGTCAAAGTGGACATTATGGAGTCGCCATTGTTGCTCCACCAGCACCCGCCTTCAGGGACTTCTGCGGGGATGATCCGGTTGTGCCCCTCACCCAAGAAGGAGAAGTTCAATGTCCCTTCCTTGAGCCTTGCCCCCAGTTCGATGTAGTGGGTACCGTACTGGTCCATCTCACGTTCGATCTTGCCGGCACGGTTCAACCTGCGGGTTGGCTGAACTTCAACGTCAAGGTCGCGGTAACCAAGCATTACCTCGTCCAGATCGAGAAAATTCGCAGCTACCCAGTCCCCCAGAACCGAATGAAAGTCGCGGTCATAACCAGCTTTTTCCAGGTAATTGTTGATGCCGGCCACGTTATCGGCCTGCTCGGGCATGAGATGGCGGAGGCCGGCACGGTCGCTGCCGCTGTAGTGTTCGTAAAGGTAGTGCATGAACAGAGAGGCGCCGCCGTAGTGAGCGCCGATGTTTTCACTGTTCAGGGGCCAGTGCACCAGCGAAACGAAGGGCCGCCGCAGGTATTGGGGAATGGATTCTGCCGGATAGCCGGCAACGGTCACCGACAGTTCGGCAAGACCTTCGCTGACCCAGGTGTCTTCTGAAGGGTCGTGATTCCACATGACGGCGTGGTTCAGTTCGTGGGCCAGGACGCTGTAATAGAAGGGCGAAGCAACACGCAGGTACCGGGCGTTAATGTAAATCATTTCACGCTGGTTGCTGTGTGGCCTGATGTCCGAGGGATACTCGTCAGTAGAGCTGAAGTACCCACCGGCGCCCCGAATATCGCCGTGGACTATGGTCAAATGGGGATCGTTATCCACGCCGGGCTTCCATTCTGCCCCGAAATAGCCCGTGACACGGGGATATATGACCTCCTCAAACTCTATGGCAGCCTCCTGGATGTCTTCCTGAGCCACCCGAATACCTTCCTCTACGTACCAGTAGGCGTTAGGAGAGACATGCCTCAATTCAAACAGGGACTGGTACTTTTCAAGGCCGTCCAGATCCACCAGGTAAAATTGATCCGCCCTGCCAGCCTCGTAGCTGACCGGAGTCTTGTTAACCATCGTCGGGACTTCAGGATGCCCCGGGGGAAGCAGCAGTTCATAGGCCAGTTTGAACAAATCGCGCTCGGGGGGTTGGGGTAGTTCGGTGAGAACCTGAACGCCAGCAGGCGGCAGACTGGCGAAAGCGGGGATTGACACGGAACCGGAGTCTTCCAGCGGGACCACCGCACCGGAGCGGGTTGCCTCGGCGGTGGGAGAAAGGTTCTGTGGAACCTGTGGGGCTACTTCTACAGCAACCTGGGTCGGTTGGGCGGCCACACTGGCAGTTGGTGAAGATTCGGCGGGAGGATTGGCAGGTTCCCTTTGTGGCAAGGCCGGAGATGGATGAGAAGCAGGCGCAGAGCAACCCGCTGCTATCGCGATGAAGATCGTCGCCAGGAGGAGGGAAGCTGCGCCGAGGGCCCCCACCTTTTTGAAGAAGACTCTTGAAGCTGCTAGCAACATGCCGGTCCTTACAGCACAAAATAGGAGATGCAGGTGAGGAGGAATTCTATGGAGCCGGTGAAGGGAGTCGAACCCTTGACCTGCGGTTTACGAAACCGCTGCTCTGCCACTGAGCTACACCGGCTGAGAGGTAGAAGTGGTAATTACAGTATAGCACCAACCCGGTAGCGCTTCAGCAAGAGAACAATAGGGAACTTAACGGAGCCTCGCCTCATTGCCGGAGGTCAAACGGTGGGTGATCCAAGGCCGCCAGACCCGGCAGGCTGGGCCTCATCATTTCCAGGCCAGGGCGGCATGGTGACGCAAAGAAAACGCAGGTTGCCGGATTCATCGGCGGAGAACTGGAACATCCACCCAACGGGTATCACCAGGGCATCGCCAGGAGCAACGGGTAGCGCAGGAACCAGCAACGACTCATCGGCCGCAGGAGGGCAGCGCCACACTTTTCCGGTCCCTTCCAGAATATACCAGACCTCCTCAACGGTCCGATGGTACACCGGCCTGGAGACCTGCCCGGCAGGCAGGGTTACTTCGACCACGCTGGCGCCCACGGCGGCATGGCGGTGGTCGATTAGCAGGCGAATTTCCGAACCGTCGGGGGCGATAACGTCCGGCTCAGCAGAACAGTGGCCCATAGGAGGGGTCAAGTGGTTACTTGCGTCAAGTCCTTCCATATTGGTTCGTCCAGACAACTTCCTCTTCGGTAGAAACCCGATCAATTTTGGCCAGTGCGACAAACAGAAGCCCCCATAGCCGGGGGCTTCTTAAAGGGTTGGCAACAGGAAAGAGCTGACTAGGAAACCTGGGGCTTCCTTCCTTTTCTGTCCAGGAAGTCCCTGAATCCTTCCTCCACGGTGAGGCCACGGAACCGGCCCTGGCGGGAGTTGACTTCGTTCCAGAACTGGTCTTCCATGGGCTTGCCGGTGTGTTCCAGCAGCATTTGCTTGATGTTTGCCACGCCTTCCGCCCGATTCTTGGCGATGCCGGAAGCAACCTCGACTGCCTTGTCGATCACCTGGTCCGCAGGTACCAGGTGGTTCAGCAGCCCGATGCGGAAGGCCTCTTCGGCGAATACCTCGCGGCCGCTGTAGAGCAGTTCCTTGGCCCTGGGCCACCCGATCAGGTTGGGCAGGCTCCAAGTGGCGTTCATCTGGCCGTAGTTGACTGCCAGGAAGCGGAAACTGCTCTTTTCGCAGCCAATCAGGAAGTCCAAAGAAGTGGCCATGACCGTGCCGCCGCCGTAGCACAGGCCGTTGATGGCGCCGATAATAGGCTTGGGGCAACTGGCCATACGCCAGGTGTACTCGGCCCGTTCTGCCGCCCCCGCGTCCCGCTCTTCCTGGGACTTCTCCCGGTTTTCGTGGATGTCGGCCCCGGCAGAGAAGGCGCGTTCCCCTGCGCCGGTGATAACTATTGCGCCCACATCCTCATCCTCTACCATGTTGATTATTGCGTCGTCCAAATCCCGAACCAACTGAAGGTTGAGGGCATTCAGCACCTCGGGCCGATTCAACGTGACGATGGCAACCCGCTGCACCTGGTCAATACTGATGGTTTCGTAGCTCATAAAGTGTAACTCCTGTCTTCCATGCCCCCATTCCGCCGGCTTTTCTGGGCGTTGGGGCAAATGCTGGCGTAATGATAAAGCATGGTCGAGTCTAACGCAAAACAGCAATGCCAAGTTGCCATTCTTCACCCCCGTTAGTATCCTCTAACGGCCACTCACCAACTGGGGAGCCGTCACACAATGCTGCCGAACCGGGGCTTGCTCCAATCCATCGCCACCTTTGCTGCCGAAGACAGCGACTTCGGCCGATTGTCGCCGGAACTGATCCACATTTCCAAGGAAATGATGGTCAATGCCGCCGCCGTGGGACTGGCCGGGGCAGCCCAGGCTGATGGCCACACCGTAACCCGGTTTGCCCAGGAAATGGGTGGAAACGGACGTTGCACCATTATCGGCAAGGGGCTGCGAACGTCGCCCGTGTATGCCGCGCTGACCAACGGCATCCTGATTCGCCTGTTGGATTTCGACGATGAGGTCCCAATGAACGGAGCCCACCCGAGCAGTGTTATCTTTCCGGTGGTGATGGCACTGGGCGAGATGAACGGGTTGCATGGGAAAGACGTGGTGGCTGCCTTTGTCGCGGGCTGCGAAGTCTGTTCCAGGCTGCAGTCCCTGGATTGCGGGGCAGACACGACAAACGTGGGACCAGAGTGGCAGTCGCCAGCCTGGTCAGGAACCTCCGCTACCTTAGGGGCTGTTGTATCCGCTGGCAAACTGCTGCGGTTGAATGAGCAGGAAATTCTGCAGGCCCTGCTTCTCGCGGAAGTCTATTCAGGCGCAGTCCTAACTGCGGGTGACGCGGGGCCGGTCCAGGCGTACGGTCAGGGAAGGGCGGCCATGGCAGGGACAATGGCGGCCCTGTTAGCCCACCAGGGGCTTAAGGCAGCTCCGGCATTCCACGGGCTGGAGTCGGAACTTCCGGCTGCTTCAGGCCTGGCCTCCGGCACCACCGGGCTGGACGGCTTCAACCTTACCCTGGGCGAGCCCTTTGACGTAATCTCACGGGGCGTATCCCTGAAACTCTACCCCTGCGCGTCCCAGGCTCATTCCGCCATTGACGCCGCCCTGCAGCTATTGCAGCAGTACCGGTTTTCCGCGGATGACCTCGCCGAAGTCCGGGTGGGAGTAACTTCCTGTGCCCTGTCGGCATTGCCGTTTACAACCCCGGCCAATGGCTGGCAGGCCCACGCCTGCGTGAGCTTCTTAGTAGCGTCCACGCTGGCATATGGCCATCCTTTGATTGACAATTTTACCGATGCCGCAGTTGCCGACCCGCGGGTGCGAGGCCTGATGGAACGGGTTAGCGTGGAGGCCACAGAGACTCCCACAGCATCCATTCCGTTCCCTTCCTCGGTTGCAGTCAGCCTGAACGACGGGCGCCGGCTAAGCCACCGGGCGGAATTTGCCCGGGGCCTGTCGGACTTGCCTTTGACCACAGAAGAGTTAGACGCCAAGTTCCTTTATTGTTCACGTTACATACTGCCGCCAGATCACATAGAAGAAGCGGTAACGCGGTTGCGGGATTTGGAAAACATAGACAACACTACGGGATTGTTCTCGGTGCTGGGGGGATAGTCGGGAAGGGAATCTATTTGCAAGGCGGGCGACGAATTTCGCTGAAGTTATTGCGTAAATTATTGACACTGCTCCTGGGCCAAAACTATACTCAAGCTGAAAATTAAATTGAAAAGGCCGTGAAGGAGACTAGTAGGCTTCCAGCGAGGCCCAGAGAGCCGGGTAAGGTGTGAGCCGGCGCCAGGCGCAGAAGCACGAATGGACTCCCGAGCCGCCAGCCGAAAGACTCCGTCGACGTTTGCAGTGCGTGCGGAAATTGAGTAGGCCAGGCCGGTTGGGCGCCGTTAGAAGTCCGCGGCACCGGGGCAGCGCATATGAAATGTCCCCTTTGCCGGGTAAGATGCTGGCACGATGGGAATGCGCCTACGGAAGCGCCGGCAATCAGGGTGGCAACGCGAGAAAAGCTCGTCCCTATGGGGATGGGCTTTTTTGTTTGTAGAGAACCAGGCAACAAATATCAGACTTCGAATCCGAGGCAGCATGTACTATCCTTCCCTTGAAGACGTCAAGTCGTTGTCGGCTTCCAACGACGGCAACCTAGTGCCAATCTACCGGTCCATTAACGCCGACCTGGAAACGCCGGTTTCCGCCTATCTGAAGGTCGCGAGGCCACCCTATTCCTTCCTTTTGGAAAGCGTGTCGGGAGGGGAGCGACTGGGCCGGTACAGCTTTATCGGCACCGATCCCTACCGGGTGGTAAAGACCGGGAAGGAAGAGTCCCTGGGCGAAATCGACCCTCTGAGTCCCGTTCAGGAAGAAATGGACCGGTACCGCCTGATACCCGTCGAGGGCCTTCCCCGCTTCCACGGCGGCGGCGTAGGTTACCTGGCCTATGACTGCATTCGCTACTTTGAGCCGCGGGTCCCCCCGATGCCCGCCGATCCACAGGGATTGCCGGAATCGGTTTTCATGTTCGCCGATACCCTGCTGGTGTTTGACCATCTGCGTCATGACATCAAAGTGGTCGGTCACGTAAGGTTGGACGGAGACATCGACCAGGCCTACAAAGATGCAACCGACAAGATTGACGAACTGGTCAGCCGTCTTTCCCAGCCCCTGGAACTACCCCCCGGGACTTTGGGCCCGGCGCCGTCACCGGATGATGCTGCAGTAGTTGAGTCCAACTTTACTCAACCGCTGTACGAAGAGGCAGTCGAAAAGTGCGTAGAGTACATCTACGATGGCGACGTCATCCAGGTGGTCAACTCGCAGCGTTTTTCCCGGAAGACTGACGCAAATCCCTTCCAGGTCTACCGGGCGCTGCGGGGTGTTAATCCATCGCCTTATATGTACTATTTGCACCTGGATGACTTCGATATCATAGGGGCTGCAATCGAAACTGTGGCAAAGGTGGAGGACGGGATAGTCGCCACCCACCCGATCGCCGGCACCCGCCCGCGGGGCAAGACTTCCGAGGAAGATGCTGCCCTGGAGCAGGAGTTGAAGACCAGCGAAAAGCAGCGGGCCGAGCACATTATGCTGGTGGATCTGGGCCGCAATGACATTGGGCGGGTCAGTGTCCCGGGGACTGTGGAAGTGACGCAGTTGATGGATGTGGAACGCTTCTCCCACGTCATGCACCTGGTTTCCCACGTCGAGGGCCGCCTGAAGCCGGAGTTGTCTTCCTATGATGCCCTGCGGTCCTGTTTTCCCGCCGGCACGGTATCCGGGGCCCCGAAAATTCGGGCGATGGAGATCATATCGGAACTAGAAGGCGAGAAGCGCGGGCCTTACGGTGGCGCGGTTGGCTACTTCAGTTTTTCCGGCAATATGGATACTGCCCTTGTGCTGCGGACCGGCATTTACAAGGACGGGACGATGTATGTCCAGGCCGGCGGCGGTGTGGTGGCCGACAGCGTGGCGGAGGATGAGTACATGGAGACCATTCATAAATCCAGCGCCGTGCTGCGGGCCATAGATATTGCCGAGGGACGAGGTTAAAGGCTTTTCTCTACGTCGGACGCTCACGAAGTTGGTTGGTTCTGTTGCTTAAGAAGCGATTCGCGCCAAGATAAGAGGTTTTCGTAGCACAGTTTCGTTCAATAGGGAAAATAGATTGAGAGGTAAGCCAGATGCTTAAGTCCATGTTTCACACCGGGTTTGTTGTTCGGGACATTGACAAGACCATAGATTTCTACACCAACGTGATGGGACTGAAACTGGTGGGCCGCACCGAACGGACAGGCGATTTTGCCTGCCAGTTGCTGGGTTTCCAGGAGGCGCACATTAAAGGGGCATTCGTTGAACTGGGCGATGGACACCAGCTTGAACTGATCCAGTACATCAACCCGCCGGTCGGCGACGGGCACCTGCACCTTAACGATGCGGGGGCGTCGCACCTGGCCTTCTTCGTTGAAGACATTGACCAGTTTTATTCGGACAAGTCCCAGCGCGGGCTAACCTTCAATAACGAACCGGCGTCCCTGTTTGGCGATGATGGGAAATTGCTCCGCAAGGCCCTTTACGCCCAGGACCCCGACGGCAACTGGCTGGAGTTCGTGGAGTTATTCTGATGCTGCTTATGATCGACAACTACGACAGCTTCACATACAACCTTTACCAGTACCTGTCGGAACTGGGTGCAGACGTTGTGACTATTCGCAACGACAAGATCTCCATAGAGGATATCGACGAGATGGCACCGGAGGGAATTGTCGTTTCGCCCGGCCCCTGCACCCCCAGCGAGGCAGGCGTATCCAACGACGTTATCCGCCATTTTGGGCACAAGCTTCCAGTGCTGGGAGTTTGCCTGGGGCACCAATGCATGGGGGAAGTCTACGGAGGAACTGTAGGGCGCGCCAGCGAAATCTATCACGGGAAAACTTCGCTGATCCACCACACCGGCAAGGGAGTTCTGGCTGGCCTGCCCAACCCATTTGAGGGAATCCGGTACCATTCACTGGTGGTATATCCCGAGTCAGTGCCCGACGAACTTGAGATAACGGCGTGGACGGAGAACGGACTGATCATGGGCCTCCGGCACAAGGAACATCCGGTAGAGGGTGTGCAGTTTCATCCAGAATCGATACTAACGCCGGTAGGCCACGACCTGCTGCGGAATTTTCTGCGGCAGGTGGAGGAGTTTCATCGAGGGCAGTAGGTTGCACCGTTCCCGGTGTACAGACTCAAGGGCGTTAGCCTCACCTACCTGATCCATCTCCATAATGTTGCCTATATTGAACTGATGGGGCGCGCCATCCCACAAGATGGTCCCGTTCCATCATATCTCGCTTCATCTGCAGTAGAAGGAGTAACTACCATGCCAAACATTGCCGAACAGATGAGTACCTGGACCGTGGCCCTGCACTATAGCCGGTTGCCCGAGGAAGTGATCCACCTGGCCAAGCGGATGATCATCGACACCATGGGCTGTGCCCTTGGGGGCTACACCAGCGAACCCAGCAAGATTGCCCGCGACATCGCCGGAACGATCAGCAGCAGCCAGCCCTGTACGATCATCGGCAGCGGCCAGGCATCCAGCCCCGACCTCGCAACCTTCGCCAATGGTGTGATGATCCGTTACCTGGACTATAACGACGGCTACACCAGCCAAGAATCGGGGCACCCAAGCGACAGTATCGCTGCGGTCTTGTCCGCCACTGAAATGGCTGGACTGGGTGGCCGTCGCGCCATCACCGCCACAGTGGCAGCCTATGAAGCATTCTGCCGGCTGGGCGATGCTGCCACCCTACGCTACCGTGGCTATGACCACGTCACCAACGGCTGCATCGCCAGCGTCCTGGGAGCCACCCGCTCACTTGGGCTGGACGAGGACGTAACCCGCCAGGCGTTGAACTTGGGCATCGCGCCCAACATAGCCCTGGGACAGACCAGGGGCGGCGTACTTTCCCACTGGAAGGGGTGCGCGTACGCCAATGCCAGCCGCAACGCCGTATTCGCCACCATGCTGGCCCAGCGCGGCATGACCGGGCCTGAACCAATTTTCGAGGGCGAACACGGTTTCTTCCGGGCCGTTACCCAGGAGCCATACAGCCTCGACACTTTTGGCGGGGGAAACGTTCCCTTCAAGATTAGTGAGTGCAGCATCAAGCGCTTTCCTCTGGGCCAATACTCACAGACCGTGGTACAGGCAGCCCTGGAAGCCCGCGAGAAGATGCCTGCGGTGAACGTTGACGAGATAGCTGAGGTACAAATCAGGACGATGCAGAAGGCTATCGATATCATGGCCGGCGATGAGGAGAAGTGGGATCCAAAGAGCCGTGAAACCGCCGACCACAGCATGCCCTACACGGTGGCCGTTGCCCTTACCCACGGGGAAGTGCACCAGAACCACTTTGACGAGCAATACTATCGGAACCCTGGACTGCTGGACCTTACGAGCCGAGTTAAGGTTGAGGGTTCGGAGGAAGCGGACCGCAGGGCGCCGGAAGCCATGCTGTGTGAACTGGATGTGGTAACCAAGTCTGGCGACCGGTATTCTGCAGAAGTGCCCTACCACCGGGGCCACTACAGGAACCCTATGTCTGACGCCGAAGTTGAGGCCAAGTTCCGTTCTCTCGCATACGACCTGCTGACGCCGTCCCAGACAGACGCCCTGCTGGAAAGGCTGTGGAACCTGGAAACGGTGGAGGATATCGGGGAGGTGCTGCGTCTGACCCAGATTTAGCCGTAGAACTTCCGCAGGGCTCGACGGCCCTTATTTGGCGAGTCGGCGCGGGGTCCGCCGTTATCGGGGAGTGGGTCCCTGCCAAGCAAACATTCATGGCCCCGCGATTGCCTAAAGGTTCTGTTACTACGCCCGCCACTCCCTTTGGCAGGCGTAGTTTCCATTACACTAAGGCGCTTCCGGAGAGGGCAGGACGCCAGTACAGCTTTAGCCCATACTTAACCAATCCTGGTTGGACCGGTGCTGTTCTTATTCGGCCCCTTGCTCCACCGCAGCCTCCGGGTGAAAGCCTGAATGATCTTCAAATGCGCCTTCCAGCGGATAGATCTGCTTGTAGACACCCCTGGCGCGCTGCTTGATGACCTCGTTAGCCCGGCGATGCAATTCCGTTATGCGGGCCCGTTGTTCCTTGTACATGTCGCTCTGTAGCGGGCTTGCATCCTCCAGTTCCCAAATGCAAAGATAATTAAGAACTCCCTCTCCTTCCTCCAGCTTGAACCTGCGGGCGCTGATATATCCCGGTATTTCCAGGCGTTCCAGCAGGTGCTCCTCGTCGTACCAGCGGTTGAACACTTCCTCATCTTCCGGGTCCACCTGCATCGATACCACCATGATGGTGGTCCCAATGTGCTGAGTTGGGTACTTGCTGTTGCGGTCGTCCATTTAATATATCCCCTAGTTTAAAATCTGCGACCATTCTAACCCACAGCGTGCCGCGATGTTTAAGAAACCCCGCTGCGCTATAATGCAGCCCGGTATTATCGAGACTTAAACCACAGGAGCTAGAGATGGCAGACAAGTTTTCCGGCGTTCACTGGATGCTGGCGACGCCCTTCACGGACGACGAACAACTGGATCTGGGTTCGATTTCGAACCTGATGGAAAAGGCCTACACATCGGGCTGCGAGGGCGTGGTGGCCCTGGGCGTTACGGGCGAGGCCGCCCGTTTGACCGACGCGGAACGGCGGGCAGTGGCCAAGGAGGTTATCGCCAACGCCAACGGGATGCCCGTTACCCTGGGAACAACGGCGGCAGGCACCAGCGCGGCAGTGGCATACAGCAGGGAAGCGCAGGAACTGGGTGCGGCGGCGGTGATGGTTTCAGCACCGGCCATGGGCAAGCCCAACCCTGACTCATTGTTCACCCACTACAGCCGCATCGCCGAAGCCGTGGATGTGTCCATAGTGGTTCAAGACTACCCGCAGACTTCGGGTGTCCACATGGCCCCCGGGTTTATAACTCGCCTGTACCAGGAGATTCCCAGTGTCCATTACCTGAAGTTGGAAGATCCTCCCACCCCCACCAAAATTAGCGCCATTCGCGCCCTGGCGGGAGATGAACTGGCCATTTTCGGTGGCCTGGGGGGCATGTACCTGCTGGATGAACTGACCAGGGGTTCTGCCGGCGCAATGACGGGTTTCGCCTACCCCGAAGTTCTGGTAGCCATCTGCAGGCACATGGCGGAGGGGGACAGAAAGGGAGCCGAGGATGTGTTCTACCGCCACCTGCCCCTGCTGCTGTTTGAATTTCAAGAGGGAATCGGGGTAGCTATACGGAAGTATGCCCTGCAGCAGAGAGGCCTGATCTCGTCGGCCCGGGTAAGGCACCCGGGCCCGCAGACCACCGAGGAAACGCGAGCGGAATTTCATCAACTGGTGGAGTCAGTAGGACTATAGAGGAAGAACCGCACTGGTATGCAGGGGCGGGAACGCTCCCGCCCCTGTCTTGCTCATACGGATGCTGCCAGACAGCTACAAGAGCCCCGTTACATCTGGATCTTCTTCTCACCGGACAGGTAAGCCTCGGGTTCCCGCTGGAACGCCCGATTGCATCCGGGACCGCAGAAGTAGTAAGTCGTGCCCTGGTGATCATAGGTGCCACCCGGTGGCTTGGCGCTTTCCACCTGCATATCACAGACCGGGTCTGTTTCCTTTTTTCCACCACGATTGAACAGCGGAATCCTCATGGTTGCCTCCCATATAGACGGTTGACTGCCTAAAACTCGGCACCTTACGGAATGATTGCGACGTCGACCCCGGCCAAACGCGGCGGCACTTCCAAGCCTGAAGGCAAGTCAACCTGGATTTCTACCACGTAGCTGATTATACCCCGTTCGGTGGAGGGATCTTTGGCCACCCTGAGCACGGAGCCGGTGAGTTCGGTCCCTGGCAGCGAGTCAATGCTCACGATAGCCCTTGAGCCGGTGGTAACGTTCTGACTTTCGCTGGCGTCTATAAATCCCTTGACGACAACCTCGCTGGGGTCCAGAAGTTCAATGACACGGGAGTGCTTGCTTACCAAGTCGTCCTCTTCCACATTTACCAGGAATACATACCCATCAATGGGCGCCAGCAGAGAGTACTCACCCATCTCCTCTTCAATATCCCCCATACGGTCAAATGCCAAGGCGATCAAGGCATTCAGAGCTTCTACCTGCGCCATCTGCACGGCGTCCGGACTTTCGTACAGTTCGTCAATCTGCGCCAGCCGTGTGGTTATTTCACTCTGCATCAGGGGCACGGAATCCCTGTCAGGCCCTTCGTCCAGCAAATCCTGTAATTCCCGCTCAGCCAAGTCCAGACGCCGCTGTGCCAGAGTGACGTTGACTTCAAGACTGGGCAGAATCAACGGGTCCGGGCCCTCCAGTTCTTCGTTCAGGCGCTTCGTGGCCAAGCTGACATTGACCCGGGCCAGATCTACCTGTGTCTGAAGCTGGTTAAGTACAAGGATATCGGGGCCTGCCTTCAACTCTGTCAGGTCCTCCCTGGCTCGCTCCAAGTTAAGCTCGGCCACACTTACGCTGGTTTCCAGTTCCTGCAGCAGCACCGGGTCGGGGCCCTCTTCCAGTTCGGCCAAGTCCTCCCTCGCCTGGGTAAGGTTCAACTCCGCGACGGAAACATTCGACTCCAATTCCTGGACTCGCAGAAGGTCCGGCCCCTCCTCCAATTCCTCCAGGTCTTCTTCAGCCTTGTCCAGGTTCGCCTCGGCCAGGTCCACTGCTGCCTGCAGGCTGTTCAGCTTGGCCACGTCCACAGGCTTGCCGTCTACTTCGACGTCGCGGATGGGCGAGCGAAGGAATTGCGTAAGGGGGGCCTTGGCAACGTCCAGCGCATCATCAGCGGCACCCACCACGGTCCTGGCGCGAATGACCCGACGGTCGTGCTCGTCCAGAAAGTCTTTCAGAGCGTCCTGGGCCAGATCCAGAGCGAGTTCTGCCTCGGTTACACGATCCCGAGCCCTGACCTGGTTCTGTTCCAGGTCCTCTTTGTAGTCCTCAAGCCTTTCTACGGCCAGGTCGAGCGCGACTCCTGACTCCGTTACGCGATCGCCGGTGCGCACGGCGTCGTCGCTCAGGTTCTTCCGGTAATCTGACAGCCGGTCGGTGGCCTGATCCAAGGACAGTTCAGCCTGCGCCCTGGCCTGCTCCGCAGCCGCAACCGTCTGGGCGTGATTGGCTTCCAGATCCCGCTGGGCATCGGAAAGGGCATCGGTGGCCGCATCCAGGGCAATTCTAGCCTGGTCCCGGGCCGAACGGGCGGCAGTCAACCGGTCGCCGAAATTCCTTTCTATATCCTCCACGAACTCTACTGCCTGAGTGTTGGCCAGTTCCAACCTGGCAACATTTTCCTCCCGCTGTGCTTCCAGCAAGGGCTCGGCGGAATGGCCCAACTGGATCAACCTGATATTCTCCCTGGCTTCAGCCACCTGGTGATTCAGCCTGGCCAGTTCCTCTTCCAAAACGGGAAAGTGGTCCGAATTCAGCCTGGCCAAGAGCTGGCCCTTCTCGACCTTGTTTCCGGGGCTGACAAGCACTTCTGAGACTTCACCGCTCCGCTCGAAGGTAAGTTCCTGCCGCAGCGGAAAATACAGCCTGGCATCGACGTTGATTTGTCGGGGCGCGGTCTGGTATGAGTCGGCTTCGGCCACGGGCTGTCCCATCATAGCGTCTCCCGATCCCTGCTCCGGGGATTGGGAAGCCAGCGGGTTACAGGCCAGGGTACCGGCCAGTAACGCCAGAACAACTAGAAGCACCAATGCGTGGCAGGTATTTCTACGCCCCATGGGCCAGTTTACGAGTCTGTTCACCATTTATTACCTCTAATAAGACATTACAGGGAGGGACTTGCCCTCGCCACACTAGACAGGTTCAGGACGTACCCCTTAATCCACCGACTACTCCCCGGCCCCTCCGCAGGAAAGACTTTACGGCCGAAGGGATGCCCGGAATGGTGCTGTGCATCAAGGTATACGCGATGGGAACAACAATCAGGGTAAGAATAGTTGAACTGATCAGCCCGCCGATGACCACCGTAGCGAGTTCGGCTCCAATGATGCCTCCACCTCCATCGGTTGCCAGGGCCAGAGGAAGCAAGGCAAACGTGGTGGTGAAGGCAGTCATCAGGATGGGACGAATACGGACACGTCCCCCGGTAACCAGGGCTTCGTAAACGCCCAAACCCCTTTCTCTTAGCTGCTCTACGAAGGTAATGAAGACAATGGCATTGGTAACTACAATGCCGATGAGTAGCAAGAATCCCATCATAGCCGAAAGGCTCAGGGTCCTGCCCGTCAATGCCAGCGCTATCAGAGCGCCGACCACGGCAAAAGGCAGGCTGAAAACGATGATGAACGGGTCGCGCAGCGACCCCAGGCTGGCGACCATGACCAGGTAGACCAGCACCACACCAATCGCCATAGCCAGGAACACGTCCTGGAAGCCTTCGTTAACCTGGTCGAATATGCCTCCGGTCCTTATTTCTATGCCCGGGGTCACTGGCAGAGAGTCAATGGCATCCTGCACCGCGGCGCCCGCGGCCCGGGTATCGATGGCGGTGATGGTGCCGGTAATGGTGGCTGATCTCTCTCGGTCGAACCTGGTAACCGCCACTGGCCCCCGCTCGATGCCTATCTCGCTGATGGAACCCAGCTTGACCGTGCCGAACGGCCCTTCAATGTCCAGGTCTTTCAGTTTGTCGATGTCATCCACATCATCGGGCATTCCGCGCACCACCACATCCAGGTTAACGTTATCAACGTCAACTTCCGTTACGGCCCGACCCACCACAAACTGGTTTACCTGTTGGGCAACAGCCAGGGTACTCAGGCCGTGTTGGGATGCCTCACCGTTGTCGATCCGGATGGTCACTTCGTCCCTGGCGGAAGTTACGTTGCTGTCCAGGTTGACGATGCCTTCAATTCGAGACAATCTTTCTTCCAATTCCCGCGCCGCAACAGTGATATCACTGTAGTTGGGACCAATAACCCGGATTTCAAGCCCCTCGGCGGGCGGGCCGTCGGTTACTTCGTCCAGGAAGTATCGGACTCCTTCACCGGGTTCAGGCAGTCTGCGCCGAACCATTTCGGTAATTTCCCTGGGGGCGTCATCCGCGACCCGCATAGTAAAGCCAGCCAGGTGAAGGCTCCCGGTACCCACACCAACATTGAAGTCGTCCGCCGCCTGCCCTATCGTTACCTGATACAGGGAAAGATGCCCTTCTTCAACAAATTCGTCCAGAATCTGCTCCACCCTCCCCACATGTTCATAGGTGCGGCTGACGGCCGTGCCTTCCTCCAGTTCTATGTTCATGAAAAGGTAGTCGGGAGTACCGGCGGGGAAAAAAGTCACTGGAATTATTGTTATGAGACTGATACTCGAACCGGTAATGACAATGGCAGCCAGCAGAGCAATGAACTTGTGACGCAGCGTCCAGATCAGGACCGGGGAGTACAGCCGCTGCAACCACGTTTCCCGGCCCAGTTGGAGATGGTCTTCCTCGGCCTCGGGGATATCCCCCGGTTGGAGCAGGGCTGCTCCCAGGACAGGAACAGCCGTCAACGCCACGAATGTTGACGCCACCAGGGCGTAGCTTACGGAGAGAGCGAAGGGAGTGAAGAACTCTCCCACCAGCCCTTGGATAAAGGCCAATGGAATGAACACGACTACCGTGGTCAGGGTGGAGGCAACGATGGCGGCGCCCACCTCCTGTGTGCCTATCAGGGCGGCCTGGAACCTATCCTCGCCCCGCTGTATGTGGCGGTACATATTCTCCAGTACGACGATACTGTCGTCCACGACCCGCCCCACGGCGATGGCCAGGCCGGCCAGGCTCATGAAGTTCAGGGAAATGTCTGTCAGCCTCAACAGGATGATGCCGCCCAGCACGCTAAGGGGTATGGAAATGGCAATGATGGTGGTGGGGCGAAGGGTCAGGGCAAGTCCCCTCAGCAAAGTTGGGCGGGTATTGAGCAAGAATAAGAAGACGGCGGTGATGGCGAAGAGAAACCCAAGCAGCCCCTCGCGAAGCAGGTCTGACAGGGACTCCTCTACGATGGGACCATTATTGGAGATTTCGAGGATTTCCACATCTGGGGGAAGCTGGAAATTTTCTATCTCTTCCAGGACGTCGTCGGTAACTTCGAGAGTATTGGCATCGGGTTCCTTGATAATCCACAGATTCAGGCTGGGTTTTCCAACTGTGCGGGCGATTCCCGCGGCGTCGGAAGTACCCAGTTCCACGGTCGCCACGTCGGACAGCAAGACAGGCCGCTGACCCTGGGCATCCCGGGGGGCCAGGGCTGCAGCGCCGTCGCCAGGCAGGGAGACCTGTTCGTAGCCAATTACCAGATTTTCTATGTCTTCTATTGAACCCAGCTGGTGAGTAGTGCGTACCGGAAAGGTGTTGGCGCCATCGGTAATGCTGCCAGCGGGAATGCCTATGTTATTGCTGGATATGGCGCCCGATACCTGGCTGAAAGAGAGACCCAGGTCCTGCAAATCATCCGTGTCCACCGTGACAGCGACGCGTTCATCAACGCGGCCGAGGACGAACACCTCGAAAACACCGTCAACGCCTTCTATGCTGGGGACCACCGCGTCGTCCAGGAGACGCTGCAAAGAGGCAATATCCCGGTCACCGGCCACACTCAACTGCATTACTGGAAAGGTCTCATTGTTAATCCTCGACACAGTAGTGAATTCCACTCCTGCCGGGAACTGGATGCCGTTTACGTTGCTTTCGACGGTGCGTTCCGCCTCATCCATATCCTCGCCGAAGTCAAAGGTAGCCAGCACAGTTGAAAGATTCTGCTGAGAATTTGACTGAATTTGCTGGAGACCAGCCATGCCTGCGATGACGTCCTCAATCGGCTCAGTCACCTCTCGAACCACGGTTTCCGGGTCGGCAGTGGGGTAATAGGTGGTGACGGTAATGTTGGGAAACTCGATATCAGGGAAGAGTTCCCGCTCCAGGTCGTTATAGGCGTAGACGCCGGCGACGAGTATTAGCACCATCACAAGCATGGTCACTGAACTGCGCCGAAGGACCAACCTGGTCAAGATGGTCAAGCCAAGACCTCCCGTGGACAAGGGTCGTAATATGGGACACTTCGCTGGGGAAAATACCTACAGAGAACTTCAACGGGGACAGGTCGCATTGTCGGCTGGACCTGCTTAAGAGTGATTGCTCCCCGGAGGACGGAACCAATGCGGAGATGTACGCCCAGAAACGAGACATTGAGGGCCTGCAGGTACGGAAGTGGCATGGGGTTCCAAGAAGAGAGCATGGTATGGCTGAAGTCCGTTTAGCTTTCCTGGTGCGAATAACCGGCAGGGAAGGCAATGGTGGCGGCCTGGTTCATCAGAACTGCGGCGCGGACAACTTTCGCAAGTTCACCGGCATCCAGTTGGTCGGCCAGGGTGATTATCTTCCCCCTCCCGATACTCCAGAACCGCTCAATAGTATCCTTGCCGAGGTCTGTAATTCGGCAGATAACGGCGCGGCGATCATCCGGGTCTATGGAACGGGTAACCAGTTCCTTATCCACCAGTCGGTCAACTATGTTGGTGGCGGAGGACATTATGCAGCCCATATAGGCGGCGATATTGCCCATCCTCTGCTGTCCTTCAAACAGCAGGGCGAGCACCTTCACTTGCTGAAATGTCAGGTCCAGACCGTCCCAACCGTCGGAGGGAGTGCAGTGCATCGCCCGGTTTATCTGCTCGAACAGGTCAACCAGTTGTTCAGTAAGCTGGCCCCTGTCCCCGCTGGGGAAATATTCAGACATAACCACCATTTATTTTTGACTTAATGAAATATTTTGGGGAGGTCAAATAAAATTGTCAACTACCTCGCAGTACATGATGCTCAACCCTTCACGACCCCGACCGTCGAATCTGGTAAACTGGGGCCGGAAACAAGCAACCGGCAACGTCCCGCTTTAACGGATAAACGGTCCCCCGAAAAGCCTTTGGCTGCATTTAGCCGGGCCCCAACAGACAATGGAGACGGGCAATGAAGTTTGGCCTCTTTTCCCACCTGCCCTGGCCGGAAGGAACAACACCCAGCCAGGTTATCCACGAAGCCATGGAGCAACTGTGCCTGGCCGAGGAACTGGGGTATTGCAGTTCCTGGTTCGCTGAGCACCATTTCTCCCGCTACGGGATAGGTTCCTCCTCCATGGTGGTGCTGAGCAACCTGGCGGCGCAGACCAAGACCATTCGCCTCGGCACTGCCGTGCTGGTGCCCCCGCTTCATCATCCGGTGCACCTGGCCGAGGACGCGGCAACCCTGGACCTGGTCAGCGGGGGCAGGCTGGACGTTGGATTTGGGCGGGGCACCGCAAATTACGAGTATACGGGCTACAACGTGGACCCCGGTGAAAGCCAGGAAAGGTTCCAGGAAACAATCAACATCGTCGAGGGCCTTTGGACTACTCCCGATTTCAACTACGAAGGCAAGTACTTCAACGTCAACCAGGCTAACCTGGTGCCGCCGCCCCTTCAGAAACCTCACCCGCCGATTTACATAGCTGCCACCAGGACCGTTACTACCCTGGAATACGTGGTGTCCACCGGCCACCCCTTGATCTGCGGGGTGGTGCTGGACCATGACGATGCTATAGACCTGTGCAACCGATTCGTGGCAATGTCCAAGGAAGCAGGATACAACATTCCCATGTCCACCATTCCATTCTTCCGTTACCTGCATGTGGCCGAGACCGAGAAAGAGGCACGCAAGAATGCGGAGCCAGCCATCGCCTGGACCATGGATATGACAGACTGGCGCCGCTCAATCAGCCTGGGAAGCGAAGTAAACCAGCGACTGGAGAACTTCCGGCGGACCCGAACCAGCGTACCGCCAACTTACGATTACCTGGCAGAAAAACGGGCGATGATCGGAACGCCGGAGCAGTGCGTTGCAATGATTCGCGAGTTCCAGGAGCAGGGGATTGAGTATTTCGGCTGCAACTTTGACTTTGGCGGGATGCCCCACGAAACGGTGATGCGCTCGATGAAATTGTTTGCCGAAGAAGTCATGCCCCACTTCCAGTAACCGGGCGGAGTTGACAATGGCGTCGCAGCACCACAGTTTCCCCCACAACAAGGACCTGGTTGCGAAGGTGTCAACCCTGGCCATGGAACGGTTTGCGCCCAGGGCTGACAGGTACGACAGCGAGTCTTCCTTCCCCTTCGAGAATTACCAGGATCTGAGAGAAGCGGGCCTGCTGGGCATGACAGTTCCAAAGGAATACGGTGGCCCTGGCGTGGATCCCGTCACTTATGTTCTGGCCTTGCTTGAGATGGCCAAGGGTTGCCCGGCAACAGCACTGACCTTCAACATGCACGCCAATGTCATAGTCAACATCAACCAGTTGGCATCCCACGAACAGAAACAGCGTTACTTCGACGAAGTGTTGGAAGAGGGCAGTCTGTTGGCCACCGTAATGAGTGAGCCAGAATCCAGCTTTCGCGACCGCTTTGTGCTGCGAACGGTCTTCACTCCCTTGCCGGGTGGCAGCTATCAGGTTAAGGGCGTAAAGCACTTCTGCTCGCTGGGTGACGCTGCAAACCGGTATTTTGTTACGGGCTTGCGGGAAGGAGCGACCACCGCCCAGGAAGGCATCATGGCTGCGCTGGTTCCCCGCAGCGAGGAAGGCATTACTCTCGAGAGGCCCTGGAATGCAACCGGAATGCGGGGCACCACCAGCCACAGTATCCGCTACGACACTGAAGTCTCTGCCGCTGACGTTATGGGAACTCCGGGGGAGTTGCTCACCATTGAGCTTTCCGGCTTCGCCCTGGGATACGCAGCCACCTATTTGGGCGTGGCAGAAGCCGCATATGACTTCATACTTGACTACTCAAAAACCCGTGTAATTGCTCCTTCTACAGAACCGCTTTCCCACGATTCCCGTGTGCAGCGAAACCTTGGGGAGATGAGCACTCAGATCAGGGCAGCCAAACTGATGCTGTGTGAGGCGGCCGAAGTGAGGAAGACAGGCGTCCGTGAACAAATGTCCCTGGCGACAAACCAGGCCAAGTACCTGTGCGCGGAGGCGGGTGTGAGGGTTACAGAGCAGGCCATGCGCATGGCGGGAGGAAGCGGCTTTCTGAAGAGCATGCCCCTGGAACGCTGGCATCGGGACGCCCTGGCCGGCCCGGTGATGCCCCCGTCCAACGACCGTTGCCTGGAAGTCATTGGCAGGCTGGTTTGCGGGCTGCGGTCGGCTACGCTGGAGTTTCAATAGAAATCGGGTAGGCGACCGCCATGGCGAGAGTGCCCTGGCCTCGGGAAAAAACAGGCAGATTCACAATAAAGGAAACCCCCGCCGTGATTGGCGGGGGTTGATTCTTGAGACCCTGGGTTAGAAAGTTGGCCTAGTTGAAGACCAGTTCCTTATTGCGACGACTGGGGTCGCTCATCAGGGCCAGGCCCTCGGAAGGATCCTCCTGGTTGTTGCAGAAGAATTCGATCCGGTTCCCGTCCGGGTCCATAAAGTAGACGCTGGAGGTCATACCGTGATCCGTGTTGTGGTCCATGGTGACGCCCTTGTCCAGCAGGTTGTTATAAACCTCTTTCAGGTCTTCAAAGTCGGCAACCTGGACGGCAAAATGGTTAAGCCCCAGCTGGCCGGGGGTAACGGGAAGAGCGTCCACGGGAGCCTTGAAGAGGGCCAAGTCGTGGTGGATCTTGCCGCAGGTCAGGAAGGTGCCCTGCTCACCCTGGCGGGAGATCTCAAAGCCCAGGTATTCGGTATAGAACTTGGTGGATGCTTCCACATCCCTCACGTTAAGGACCAGGTGTCCGACACGTATAGGTTTTGCCATTGCAAATCCTCCTCTAAATCAGGGTGAATGATGCGCCCTTCCGAAATGTACAGGATGGCGCTTCCTTGACCCCTTGTTAGGCACACTATACAACATTTCAAGCCGCTCACCAATACTTTGACGTATTTTGCGGTGACGGCACATAGGAATCGCAACCTGTTTGCTGTTTGTGTTACGAATTACTGACCATGCAGCAAAGAGCAACACAGCATTGATTCATTGACACCCACCATACCCCCATTTACACTCGAAGAAATACTCGACCAGGCCCAGAAGCAAAGACAGGGTGACGTGCAATGCCTATTGATCAGGTTTCCATTGTAAGAATGTGCGGCGCCTGCCGCCAGGAGATTGAGACAATTTCCGTCAAGAAGGACAACATGCGCCTCTTTGTCGACGAAAAAGTCTGGTGCGAAGTCTGCCAGTCGGAGCAGCCCGAGGTTCGGGACGTAGCAGGGAGACAGGAAACCATTGGGCTGGAGCAGCGTAGTTATCCGGTCAGTCCTACGTCGGGGCCGCCTATTTTGAGCACCCAACAGGAACCGTAGAGATCCCTTTCACTGGCTACAAACGCAGTGAACATGGTCCCGCTCTTAAGCAGTGGACTCTTCCGGAGCTGATAATATGCCGATCGTCGACACGCACTGCCATGCTACACCTTACTGGTTTGAACCCGTAGAAATCCTGTTGGACCAGATGACTCGCAACGACGTGGACCACGCCGTGCTGATTCAGATCAATGGGGTGTTCGATAACTCTTACCTGGCCGAGTGCTTGCAGCGGTTCCCAGGACGCTTTTCCGGCGTGGGGATGGTGGACGTCGGGAGTCCGGATGCGCCGGACAGGCTGGCCGAGTTCCCTTCAATGGGGTTGGAAGGCGTGCGGCTCAACGCAGCCAACAGGTCGCCCGGCGACGACCCGCTGGCTATCTGGCGGAAGGCAGACGAATTGGGCCTGTTAGTAAGCTGCGGGGGGCAGCTTGATGCCTTCTCTTCTTCGGAGTATGAAGAGATCATCAAGTCCTTGCCCAATCTCAGGGTGATTATAGAACATCTGGGCGCAGGCGGGCGGGACTCTGAACCCTATGAGGCCTACCACCGAGTTTTGGAACTGGCACAGTACCCCAACACCTATATGAAGATTCCGGGCCTTGGCGAAATCTGCGAGCGACCCAACCCCTTCGTGCAGCCCTTCCCCTTTGCCGGTAATGTGCCGCCGCTGGTCGAAATGGCGCTGGAAGCCTTTGGCGCCAACCGACTGATGTGGGGCAGCGACTTTCCACCCGTGGCCTTCAGGGAGGGTTACCGCAATGCCCTCCGATGGCCCATGGAACACGTGGAGTACGGCAGCGAAGAGGACAGAAATAATGTCTTCGGCGGCACTGCCACATCCCTGTTCAGGTTCGGGAAATAGTAGCCGCCAGAGATGTCAGGTCCTGATCCGCGGGGAAGTACCTTAAACCGCTTCAGTTGAAGCGGTTCATGGCAATGGTAATGTTCTCTTCCAACAGGCACTCCATTGCATCGGCTACCCTTTGAATGGCGTCCGAGATGTCCCCAGACTCCTCGTCGGTAAAACGGTTCAGTACGTGGGAAACCTGCCCTCCCTGAGTTTCCGGCTGGCCTATGCCCACTCTTACCCGCGGAAAATTCTGGGTGTGTAGTTCCCCAATGATGGAACGAATTCCATTGTGACCGGCGGGACTACCGCCGGGCCTGATCCTGATCCTTCCAACCGGCAGATCCATCTCGTCGTAAATGACCACGATGTCCGCCGGCTTCACGCCAAATCTGGCTACCAGGTAATTTATGGCCTCGCCGCTGCGGTTCATAAAGGTTCGCGGCTTGGCCAACACCACTTCCCTCTCCCGGAAACGGCCCCGCCCCAGGACAGCCTTGGCCCGACGTTCTTTGACGTCGATACCCCAGCGGCGGGCCAGTAGGTCTATACAGTGAAAGCCCACGTTATGACGGGTATTGCGGTAGCGGTCCCCGGGGTTTCCCAACCCAACAATCACCTTCATAGAATTGTCGGGTTCCTCGGTGTGACGGGGGGGCCTGACCCTTTCCTCGGGTTCAGGGAGATTCTCCCTGTTGTCAGAATCCAAATCGGTCGTCATGCCTGGGCTTCCAGAGGTGTTAACAGGGCTTCACTCGGGGACTCCAGGAGATCGGCAAAAGCCTTTTCGTCAAGCACGGTAGTACCCAGCCGAATGGCAGTGTCCAGCTTGGAGCCCGGGGAAGCGCCAGCTACCAGGTAGGCTGTCTTGCGCGTCACCGAGGATGTCGTGTTGCCCCCCAAAGACTTGATCCTGCCCTCAGCCTCGCGCCTAGTCATGGTGGAAAGAGTGCCTGTCACCACGAAAGTAAGGCCATTCCAGGGCAAATCGGTCGGATCCACAATCTCGATGTCGTGGTGGAGCTTTACCCCGGCTTGCCTCAGCTTCTCGATCACGGATAGATTTTCGGGCACCTGGAAATAGCCGTAGATGCTCTCGGCAATCTTGGGCCCGATACCGTCTATGCCAGTCAGTTCGTCTTCGCCGGCCTGGGCCAGTTGGTCAACACTGGCGAACCGCTGAGTCAGCAATTCCGCAACTTCTGCACCAACGTGGGTGATACCCAGGGCAAATAGTATACGGGGCAGTGGTCGGGTCTTGCTGGCCTCGATATTGTTCTGAATCTTGGTGGCGAGCCGTTCGCCCATTCGGTCCAGTTCCAGGAGCTTGTCCTTTTCGAGGTAGTAGAGGTCCGCGACTGTGCTGGCAAAGCCCTTGTCAATCAGGATGCGACACCACTGCTCACCCAGACCGTCCATGTCCATGGCGCCACGACTGACAAAATGTTTCAGCAATTCAAAGAACTGGGCGGGGCAGGAAGAGGAGTTGGGGCACCGGTGCATCGCCTCGCCTTCCGGCTTAACCACTTCTGTGCCGCACTCCGGGCAGGTCTCGGGCATGGAAAACTCGGCCTCGTCGCCGGTGCGGCGGTCGCGGATAGGCCCCACAACCTGGGGAATGACGTCGCCGGCGCGTTCCACCGTTACCCAGTCGCCAACCCTTATGTCCTTCCGCCGGATATCCTCTTCATTGTGCAGAGAAGCGTGCTGCACCGTAGCACCGCTGACTATGACGGGTTCCAGGATGGCATATGGGTTGAGACTGCCGGTGCGGCCAACATTGATGCCGATTTCCAGCAGTTGTGTCACGGCCCGCTCCGCCGGAAACTTATATGCGGTGGCCCAGCGAGGTTCCCGTGCCACAAAACCCAACGAGTTCTGGAAGTTGAAGGGGTTGACCTTTACGACCACTCCGTCCACTTCGTAGGGCAGTTCATGCCGCTTTTCCACCCACTCGCGGTAGTAGTCTTTGACTTCGTCCAATGTGTTGCACAGGCGGTTAAGCGGATTGACGCGGAAGCCTAATTCCTGCAGCCACTCCAGGGTTTCCCATTGGCCCGCGGGATAAAGAGATTCGCCGGCATCGTTCAGGGAATAGACCCAGATCTGCATGTTGCGGGAAGCTGTAACCTTGGGATCCAGCTGACGAATAGTGCCGGCGCCGGAGTTGCGGGGATTGGCAAACAGAGGTTCGCCCCGTTCCGCCCGCTGTTCGTTAAGGCGGCGGAAGCTATCAACGGGCATGTAGACCTCGCCACGGACCTCCAGATATGGGGGTGGCGATCCCTGCAACGTCAGGGGAATAGAGCGAATGGTTCGCAGGTTGTGGGTTACATTTTCCCCGACGAAGCCATTGCCCCGGGTTGCACCCTGGACGAATATCCCGTCTTCGTAGACCAAACTCACCGCCAGGCCGTCTATCTTCAGTTCGCAGGTCATGGAAAAGTCGGCGTCGTCCAACAGGTTCTTAACCCGACGGTGCCAGGCCTCCAGGGACTCATCGTCGAACACGTTCCCCAGCGACATCATGGTGTGGCGGTGTTCCACCTGCACGAAACCGTCGGCTGGGTCCCCACCGATACGGTGGGTAGGGGAGTCCGGAGTGACCAGTTCCGGGTGTTCCTCTTCAACCTGCCTGAGTTCCTGCATCAACCGGTCATAGCCGAAGTCGCTGATAACCGGATCGTCAAGCAGGTAATAGCGGTGGTTGTGGTAGTTCAACTGTTCCCGCAACTCGGCTACCCGCCTGGTGATGCTGTCGTCCACCATGTCCCGAACTCCCTCAGGGCGTGTTCCTCTCTTGAGTATAATATTTCGCCCGCCCGGATTACAGACCGGCGTGTTGCCGGTTTGGGCCGGTTGTTACTTGGCGTGTTGTCGAGCTCGGGAACTTTTCTCGTGGTATGCACGTCATTTTAGGAAAGGCACTCAACGGACACTTATGGGGTGGGAGGAACATGCTTAATTACGGCATTCCGGGCGTAAAAGGTTTTCTTGTGAATCGAGGTCAATTGCTTTATTCTGCCTCTATGCGAAGGTTCTTGCTACCTTTCTTCCTCTTGCTGACGGCGCTTGCCATGATGGGCTGTGCAGCCGCATCGGAGCAAGGGTTCTCCATGGAGATGGCTGACTCTGTCGAATCTTTCCCTACCGCCATTTCGGCTCCACAGATGGCAAGGGAGTTTGCGGTAGAAGCCGAGGCCATGGAGGAATCCGCCGCTGAGCCCATGTCCCTTCCCGCCGCCCCGGCTGCGGCAGCAAAAGCTGCCCAACCTGCCGACTCGCTGCTTCCCACTTTCGATGAAGTGCAGGCGTCGGTGTCCGCCCAGAACCGGATCATCGTCCGCACCGTGGGGATGGGACTGATCGTGGACAACGTTGCGGGCTCAGTAGACCGGGTTGGTGACGTGGCTGTAGAACTGGGGGGCTGGACCGTGTCCAGCGACCGCAGCGCCATACATCGCGGCAATGTGTCCGTAAGGGTGCCCGCCCAGCAATTGGATGAGGCAGTCAGGCGCATCCGCGCACTGGGTATACGGGTGGACTGGGAGTCTTCCACCAGCCAGGACGTTACCGACGAGTACGTCGACAGCAACTCCCGCCTCCGCAGCCTGCGGGCCACGGAAGAAGCCCTGCTGGACCTGCTGAAGCAGGCGAACGACGTGGAGGATGCCCTGGAGGTCCAGCGAGAGCTTTCGGACTTGCAGGCGGAGATTGAGAGCCTGGAGGGCCGGATCAAGTTTCTGGAACAGACTGCCGCCTTCTCTTTGATCAACGTCACCCTGACTTTGGCGCCCAAGTCCCTGGCCATGGACGCCGGTCCCGACCAGACTTTCAGCGCGGGCCAACCGGCGCGATTCCGGGCCACTTTTACCCCTCCGCAAGGTATCGACTCGTTTAGCTTCCTTTGGGATTTTGGCGACGGCAGCAGGGCGGAAGGTACAGGGACTGCTCCAACCACTGTGCCGGGACAGTGGGTTACCGCCACGGTCACTCACTTCTTTGAGGACGACACGGATTCCCCCTATATTGTGCAACTGGAGCTTACCGGCACCGGTCCGGCAGGTCTCGTGGAAGGGACAGACACGCTGATCGCCACCATAACTCGGATACCCACAATAGAGGTATTCGCCGGAGAAAGCCTGTTTGTGGAGGAGGGAGAGGAGGTTGAATACAGCGGCTCATTTACCCGCGGCGACGGACTGTGGGACCTGCAGTATCGCTGGGATTTCAGCGACGGTAGCCCTACGGTTACGGGAATTCCCGAGGAGGGAGACACCCGAGCTACGGCACTCCATACCTTCGAAAATTACCGCCCTGACCCCTACCAGGTAACTTTGACGGTAACGGCACAGAGCGAGGCCGGCGAAGTACGAGGTTCCAGTTCATTCAGTGTCTTCGTTACGGAGTCACAGGGCCTGGTCGTAGGAAACTGGGACCTGCTGGAATCGGCCAGATGGGCCATTCGGGCCCTTTCCGCGGTGGCGCTGGGCGTCGTCAACATAGTAATCTGGGTGGCAGTCTTCAGTCCGGTTTGGCTGGCTATCGCCGCCCTTGGTTACGGAGGAATCCGCCTTAAGCGCTATTGGAACGCACGAAGGGCAAGGAACCACTACTATGTAGGCACGGAGCTTTCGACTGAAGTTGCTCAACCAGAAACCCCGGAGCCTGAAAGAGAAAACGGTGGGACGGAGAATCGGCAAAGCTAAACCGGCAACCAAATCCCACCTTGAATCCGGATTAATTCGCCACAAATTACAGGGAGATTTGCAGTGACAACCCAGACGCCCGAAGAGGCCCGCACCCAAATAGTAAACATGGTGAAGGACTTCGTTCGCCGGGAAGTGGAACCGGTGGCTGCCCAGCACGACCGTGACGACACCGTACCCCTGGACCTGATTGACAAGATGAAGGACCTGGGCCTGTTCGGCATCACCATTCCGGAAGAGTATGGGGGCATGGGCCTGGACTATACGACCTTTGCGCTCATTTTCGAGGAAATGAGCAAGGCCTTTATGAGCATAACCGGGGCCATCGGCACCCACCACATTATGACCTACGTACTGGCCCATTACGGCACCGAGGAACAGAAACGGCAGTTTCTGCCCGACCTGGCATCGGGCCGCAAGCGGGGTGGCCTGGCCTTGACGGAACCCGGCGGGGGTACCGACGTGGCCAACCTGGAGGTCACCGCGGACAAGGACGGCGAGGAGTACGTTATCAATGGCAGCAAGATGTTCATTACCAACGGCAGGCACGGCGACACCTTTCTGCTGCTGGCCCGCACCGACCGCGAAGTGGAACCCCGACACCGGGGCATCAGCGCCTTCATCGCCGAAAAGGGTGATGCGGGATTCAAAGTGGGAAGGGATCTGGACAAGCTGGGGTACCGGGGTCTGGATACTTGCGAGCTTATATTCGACGACTACCGAGTACCGGCGGAGAACCTGGTGGGGATGGAGGAGAATCGGGGATTCGGGCAGGTCATGAGCGGCCTCGAAACGGGTCGGATCAACGTAGCCGCCCGGGCGGTGGGCGTGGCCCAGGCGGCATTTGAGGCGGCCATTCGCTATTCCCAGCAGCGGGAAACCTTCGGAACGCCCATTTCACAGCACCAGGCCATCCAGCTGAAGCTGGCCGATATGGCTACCAAAATTCAGGCCGCCCGCCTCCTCACCTACGACGCCGCCGCCAAAAAGGACTCAGGCGAGAGAGTAGATCTGGAAACTGGAATGGCCAAGCTGTTCGCCAGCGAAATCTGCGGCGAAGTGACCATGGAAGCCATGCGTATCCATGGCGGCTACGGCTATATCAAAGAATCGCCAGTGGAGAGATACTACCGGGACGCCCCCCTGATGATTATCGGGGAAGGCACCAACGAAATCCTGAGGCTGGTCATCGCCCGACAGTTGCTTCGCCGCCCCGAATACCAGGTCTAGACATGCACCGGGGCGGCTATTCCTTTAACGGTTACGGACGGGATTGAATACCAGCCAGTTGGCCACCGCTCCCGCGCTTCGGCTCCATTCGTGGGCGGAGTTTGGCGGGACCAGGATGGCATCCCCCTCGGTCACGGTGTATTCCTGCCCGTCACAGGTCAGGATGCAGCTACCTTCAAGGAAGTAGGCCAAGTGCTCTCCGGAGTGGGTGTGGTCGGGACTCACCTCACCTTCCGCCATGCCGCGGTGCGCCAGCACGTAATGCCGGGCACCATCCTCAGCAGTCAGCACAGGGCGGGCCGCGCCGGGGCTGGTGTCTAGGTCGGCCAAATTCTTGATCACCGGGGGCAGTCCGGTGCCGGAACCGCCATTGTTCTTGGCGCCGCCGCTCCTGGTTGACAGCAGGGGATTGATCTCGATTCGCTCTATGTCGCCCTCCCCGCCGTCGTTCAGCGTGTAATGGTCCACGTTGGGCGGGATGTAGATAGCGTCGCCGCCCTTGACAGGATAGTTGACGCCGTCGCACACCAGGGTGCCGGAACCCTTGATGATGTAGACTTCGTGCTCCCAAGGGTGAATGTGATGGCTGCTGGCCTCCCCGGGCTGGATGTGGGAATAGCTGAGAGTAGCAGTGGGCGGGCTGTCGTTAATGTTAATCAACCTGGCTGCATTGCCAGGGGAAAAATGATCGCGGTAATTCCTGATTACTGGTTCCAATTTTAGCCTCCTTAAAGACTGTATAGAATGCTCTCAAAAGCTTCCGCTTTCGCCTGTCGCTAATGGTAAACTGGGGGTAGCGTTTAGACAAGAAAGAAGGACTTGCGAGAAACCTTGGGACTCCACTCTGGCAAGCGCCTGACGCACCGAATTCTGCGTTTACCTGCAGCGACTTTCTGTTGACGCTCATAGGGGCCTATGCTAGTATCCGAACCGATAGCAAACCCAGCTTCCAGCCCCATCAGCGCATCAGAGCGCTGGACCTCAGGATTTTGAGTCACGATGAACTTTCGCCAGCGGCTTGACCGCGTTTCTCCGGAACGGGAAACGGTGATAACCATAGGCGTCTTTGATGGAGTTCATCGGGGCCACGCCCACCTCTTGCAGCACCTTATTTCCGCGGCTGGGCCTGAGTGCCAGCCTACAGTAATCACCTTCGCCAATCACCCTGTCACGGTGCTCCGGCCAGGACACCAGGTCTTCCAGATTACAACCCTGGAACGTAAGGAAGAGCTGATTCGTGAAGAGGGCGTAGACCAGATCGTTTCGCTGGATTTCACCGAAGAGCTCGCCCAGTTGTCGGCAAGGGAATTTGTGGGGCTGCTCCAGGAAAAACTGCGAATGAAGGGCTTGGTCATCGGCTCGGACTTTGCGCTGGGACGCGACCGTGAAGGAAATTCTACGAGGCTGGCCGAACTGGGCGAAGAACTGGGCTTTTTTGTTGAAATTGTGGAACCCCTTCTCCTCGACGGATTGCTGGTCAAGAGCCGCGTAATTCGGCAGCGGTTGGACGACGGGGACGTGGCTGTATCCAACCGCCTCCTGGGAAGAAACTTCTCCCTGGCCGGCCCGGTAGTGACGGGCGACCGGCGCGGACGGACGCTGGGCTTCCCTACTGCAAATGTTAGCGTCAATAAGACCATGGCCCATCCCGCAGATGGCATCTATGCCACCTGGGCGCTGGTTGACGGTGAGCGCCGTCCCTCAGCCACAAGCATAGGCGTGAGGCCAACCTTTGGCCTGACCGAACGACTGGTGGAGGTCTATATTCTGGACTTTGATGGCGACCTGTACGGACAAGAGTTGGAGGTTGAGTTCGTAGACAAGCTGCGGGACCAGGAGACCTTTTCCAGCCTGGACGCGCTGGTAGATCAGATTAATCAAGACGTGGCCAATACCCGAAAGGCCCTGGCCACTTCAGGAGGCGCCGATGGCCCTTAGTCCGGCGGACTTGAAACGCATCACCGAACGAGGTGTCAGCGACATTATAGTCCGTGATGAGTTCGTCAGGCGGCTGGAGGAGGGCAAACCCCTGCGGCTGAAGATGGGTTTTGACCCCAGCAGGCCAGATATACACCTGGGCCACGTGGTCGGACTGCGTAAATTACGCCAACTGCAGGATCTGGGGCACCAACTCATCCTCATAGTTGGAGACTGGACTGCCCAGATTGGAGACCCCAGCGGCCGCTCGGCCACTCGGCCCATGCTGACCCACGACGAGGTTATGGAAAACGCCCAGTCATACCTGAGCCAGTTCTTCAAGGTGGTGGACCGGGACCGGGCCCAGGTGGTGTACCAAAGCGAGTGGTTTGGCAAGTTCTCGCTGGCCGATGTGATTGGCCTTACCGGCCGTTTTACAGTTGCCCAATTCCTGGAAAGGGACGACTTCGCCAAGCGCTTCGCGGAACACAGGCCTATTGCCATTACCGAACTGCTTTACCCCCTTCTGCAAGCCTATGACTCAGTAGCAATCGAGTCGGACGTTGAGTTCGGGGGCACGGACCAGATGTTCAATCTGCTGGTGGGCCGGGAACTGCAGGGCATGATGGGCCAGCGGCAACAGCAGTGCTTCCTGATGCCCATTCTGGTGGGTACGGACGGTGTCCAGAAGATGAGCAAGAGCCTGGACAACTACGTGGGAGTGGAAGAACCCCCCGACGACATGTTTGGCAAGATTATGTCCTTGCCGGACGCGTTAATTGTCTCCTACTTTGACTATCTTACGGATGCGCCGGAATCCGAATTGGAAGACATGACTCGGAGCATTGCCGATGAGACAGTCAACCCAATGGACCTCAAGAAACGGTTGGCGGAGGAAATTACCGAGGTTTTCCACGACAAGCCCGCAGCGACATCCGCCAGGGAGAGGTTCGAACGGGTAGTACAGCAGCGAGCCCTCCCAGACGACATGCCTGAAATAATCCTGTCCACCCTGACCGGCCCCCGCTGGAGCAACGCTCTGGTTTCCGCTGGCCTGGTAGCCAGTGTCAGCGAGGGCAAACGAATGATCAACCAAGGGGCCGTCGAACTGTTCCCGCCCTCTGGCCCATCCCAAAAGTTGACCGAAGATGCTCAGTTTCAGCCCCCCGAACCTGGCACCGCAGTGAAAGTGGGTCGGCGCCGGTTTGCTTCTTTGCAAAACTAAGCCCCTGCCGGCGGGCCTGATTAGCCTTGTTTGTTGCTTCCTCTGCGAAGCCCGGTTGAACCATCCGGGCTCTTCCGTTGACGCTTTGATTCAGCCCTCGTTAGACTAGACCAAAAGCCAAAGGCCGGAGTATACCCGTGTTCTCTACCGCAGAACTTGACCTGATACGTCAACAGGGCGCGCAGTGGCGCCAGAAGAACGCCCAACGGAAGGAACGAAAGGCCACCTATAAGACCCTGTCCCAGATTCCCGTGGAAGCTGTCTATACGCCAGAACACCTGGAATCGGTTGACTTTGGGACTGACGTTGGGTTGCCGGGGGAGTTCCCCTATCTTCGCGGTGTCCATCCTGGCGGCTACCGGGACCGGTTGTGGACCATGCGGATGTTTGCCGGGTTCGGCCTACCCGAAGAAACCAACCAGCGGTTCCGCTTTTTGCTGGACAACGGGCAAACCGGCCTCAGCACTGCGTTCGACATGCCAACCCTGTACGGCTACGACACCGACGATCCCCGCGCTGCCGGTGAGTTCGGCAAGTGCGGCGTGGCAGTATCGTCGCTGGCCGACATGGAAACCCTGTTCGAGGGCATCCCCCTGGGCCAGGTTACGACCTCAATGACCATCAATAGTCCGGCAGCCATCATCTGGGCCATGTACATCGTGGTTGCGGAGAAGCAGGGCGTTCCCCTTGACCGGATTGGCGGTACTCTTCAGAACGACATCCTGAAGGAGTACCTCGCACAGAACGAGTACATATTCCCGCCGGAACCGTCCCTAAGGCTGGTGGTGGACACGGTTGAGTTTGCCACCAACAACATGCCCCGCTGGAACCCCATAAGCATCAGCGGATACCACATCCGGGAGGCAGGTTCCAACGGAGTGCAGGAACTGGCCTTCACCCTGGCCGACGGGTTTGAATACGTCCGACGCTGCATTGACCGAGGGTTGGACGTGGACGACTTTGCGCCACGGCTCAGCTTCTTCTTCAATGCCCACAATGACTTCTTCGAGGAGATCGCCAAGTTCAGGGCCGCCCGCCGCATCTGGGCCAGGGAGATGCGGGACACCTTCGGGGCCAGGAACGAGCGGTCGCTTTGGATGAGGTTCCACGCCCAGACCTCCGGCGCCTCTCTCACTGCCCAGCAACCCGAGAACAATGTGGTGCGGGTGGGCTTGCAGGCCCTGGCGGCGGTGCTGGGCGGGTGCCAGTCGCTGCATACCAACGGCAAGGACGAGGCATGGGCGCTGCCCTCGGAGGCGGCCGCCCTCCAGGCCCTGCGGACCCAACAGATAATCGCCCACGAGACGGGCGTTACGAACACAGTTGACCCCCTGGGCGGCAGTTACTACCTGGAATCCCTGACCAACCGGGTTGAGGCGGAAGCCTACGAGTACTTCCGCAGAATCGAAGACGTGGGCGGCGTGGTGCCGGCCCTAGAGTCGGGGTTCTTCCAGCGCGAGATTGGCGACGCGGCCTACATCTACCAGCGGGAGGAAGACCGAAGAGACCGTATCACCGTGGGCGTCAACGACTACCTGACCGACGATGAACTGTCCATTCCGCTGCTGCGGGTTGACCGGGAAGGCGAGGCCCGGCAGATTCAGAACCTAAACAACGTGCGCCGGACGCGGGACAACCGGGAAGTAGCCAACCGCCTGAAGGACCTGGAGGTGGCGGCCAGGGGAGACGCCAACCTCATGCCTCCATTGCTGGAAGCGGTCAGGGCCTATGCCACCCTGGGGGAGATGATGGGAGTGTTCCGCGAGGTGTTCGGCGAGTACCAACCCGGGTGGGGGTTTTAAGGCGAAACCGGGCGGCAAACTCTGCGGCATAAGCTACGGACAATCTGAGGGCGGGAAGTTGGTTCCCGCCCTCGCATTTTTCACGCGGCCGGCCCGGGTGGGGCGATGGCTGCTACACCCGTTCTTCTTCCCGCAGTTGCTTGGCCTCTTCGATTACCTTTTGCTGGATGTTCATGGGCACAGGTTCGTAGTGGTCAAATTCGAGGCGGTAGTTGCCCCGACCCTGGGTCAGGGAGCGCAGGTCCTGGGCATAACGCTGAACCTCGGACAGGGGAACCTCGGCCTCGACAGCGGTGTACCGATCACCCGGGTTCATGCCAAGGATGCGGCCCCGCTTGCCGTTCAGGTCGCTCATTACGTCACCGGTGTAGGCCTCGGGCACATTGACGGTCAGCTTGACAATGGGTTCCAGAAGGATGGGATTGGCGTCGGCCATTCCCTTCTTGAAAGCCTGGGTACCGGCAATCTCGAAAGACATGCCGGAGGAGTCCACATCGTGGTAGCTGCCGTCATAAATGACGGTCTTCAGGTCAACCACGGGGAAGCCGGCCAGAATCCCCTCCTCCATGGACTTGACTACGCCCTTCTCCACCGCCGGTATGTACTCGCGGGGCACCCGACCACCTACGATCTCGGAACCGAATTGGAACCCGTTGTCCCGGTCCATAGGCTCAAGGCGCAGCAGGACGTGGCCATACTGGCCGTGGCCGCCGGACTGCTTCTTGTGGCGGTACTCGGTGTTGATTACCCGGGTGATGGTCTCGCGGTAGGCCACCTTGGGCATGCGCAGGACCAGGTCAGCGCCGAACTTGCGCCTGATACGGTCGATGGCCACCTCGATCTGGGCATCGCCCAGGCCGGTGAGCAGGCTGTCGCCGGTGTCGGTGTCCCGGCTGTATCGCAGGCTGGGGTCTTCTTCCACGATTCGAGCCAGGGAAGTGGACATCTTGTCCAGGTCGGCCTTGGTGGCAGGAGCGACGGCGACGCTGTAGTAACCCCGGGGGAATTCAATGGGCCGGAAAGTAACCTGGTTGTCCCTTACGCACAGGGAGTCGTTGGTTACGGTGGCGGCCAGCTTGCCGATGGCGCCCATATCGCCGGCCACTACGTCGGCAATGTTCTCCTGGGACTTGCCCCGGGGCAGGTACAACTGGCCGATGCGCTCGGCCTGGTTGCGGTTGGCATTCCAGACTTCGGAATTGCTCTTGAAGGTGCCGCGATAGACGCGGAACAGGGAAAGCTTGCCCACAAAGGGGTCCGCAGTGGTCTTAAAGACGAAGGCGGCCAGGGGAGCGCCATCGTCCACGTCGAACTCCACCGCCTCGCCATTGGCGTTGGACATTTCGGGCTGGACGCCCTCCAAGGGCGAAGGAAGGAACTCGCTGACGAATTCCAGATACTCCTCAACGCCAAGGTTCTGGGTAGCGGCGCTGGCGAGTATGGGGACCAGGGTACCGGCCAGGATGGCGGACTTGGCTCCGTTGATGATTTCGTCGTCGGTCAGTTCCTCGCCCTCGAGGAACTTGTCAGCCAATTCGTCGTCGGCCTCGGCGACGGCCTCAATCAGGCGTTCCCGGGCCATTTCGAACTCGTCGGCGATTTCAGGGGGAATGTCAGCGGGGGGATGAACAACGCTGATTACGCCCTTGAAGTCCTGGGCGTCACCCAGCGGCAACTGGCAGGGAACGCACTGGTTGCCGAAGCTGCCCTGAATGTCCGCCACGGTGCGGGAAAAGCTGGCGTTTTCCCGGTCCATCTTGTTAACCAGCAGGACACGGGGCAGGCCCAGTTCCTCGCACTGGTTCCAGGAACGCTCGGTGCCCACGTCGACACCAGACGGGCCTGGCAGCAAAATGGTGGCGCTTTCGACAACCCGCAGGGCGCTTACTACCTCGCCGAAGAAGTCGTCATACCCGGGGGTATCCAGGAAGTTAACCTTGAAGCTGTCCCAACTGCAGGAAATCAGGGTGGTCTGGATGCTGCCGCCTCGCTTGATTTCCTCGGGTTCGTAGTCGGATACGGTGTTGCCATCCTCCACTCGGCCGATGCGGTTGACGGCCTTGGTGTTGAAGAGGAGTGTCTCGCACAGGGATGTCTTGCCGGCGCCGCTGTGAGACAGCAACGCCACATTCCTCAGGTTCCGGGCTTCTATATTGGGCATAGGGCAATTCCCCCTTAACAAATGACTGCATCAGGTTAAGGTGGATTTTATATAAAGTTAACGTCTTTTAGCAACCTCGGGGCGACTCGAGCAGGTGAAAGGGCTAATTTCCCACCAATTTGCACGAAGGGAGCCAAACGCCACGAAGGTGGGATTTTTTGATTTATGGCCCATTTTGGCTCATTTTGTCCCATTTTTGGGTATTGAACCCGCGGTTAATTGGCGGGGTTGGGCGCACGTCCGCGCGCCCCTACGGTGGTCGCCGGTGGGCAAGGCGGCCACAAGGGCCGCCCCTACGAAGGTTGCCGGTGGGCCAGGGCAGACACGCAGGTCTGCCCCTATGCCATGGCGAACCAGCGGGCCCAGAGCAGGGACAGGTCGGGTTTGGGCTTGGGTGGTGGCAGTTCGCGCATGAGCAGGTGGTCGTATTTGCTCTCCCAGGCCCAGGGGAGCAGGGCCAGCAGCATGCGCCGGGGTTCGGGGATGTCTCCCTTCTCCCTGATTTTGTCCAGGTAGTTGTGCAGGTGCATCCAGGTGGTGAGGCGGAATCCTTTGTCGGCGATCTTGCGGATTACCTCCAGGGGTTTGGGCGGGTCCTGCTGGTCTCCGACGGCGCGGGCGTAGTCGTTGTAGTCCTGTTCGGTGACGCGGCGCATGCGGTAGATGGTGAGTTGCCGGTGGTATTTGCGCTGGAGGGATCGGATTTCTTTTCTGATTTCGCTGAGGGTTCGCATGGTTTTCTCCTTTTGTTTTTTATCCACGAAGGGACACGAAGGGGCACGAAGGTGGGATTTTTTGAAATGTGTGCCATTTTGTGCCATTTTGTCCCGTTTTTGCCTTTGCCCCGGGTCTTGTACCGGATGGCGACGGGGGAGTTGGATATCCGGTTGCGTTGACCTCCTGGGGCAAGGCGGCCACAAGGGCCGCCCCTACGACGGGCAGGGCCGGCCACGCGGGTCCGGCCCTACGGTCGCGCCGGTGGGCCAGGGCAGACGCATAGGTCTGCCCCTACGAGTAACCCAGTCGGACAAGGCGGCCACAAGGGCCGCCCCTACGATGGGGCGTTTAATTTGGTTCATGGTTTTATGGTGGAGATGGGTTATGCGGGGTGGCAAGGGGGGCGGGACAATCGCACAGTTTGGCCCTTGATCAGAACGCGGGGTGAATCTGCAGGCTGGATTTGAAGTTAACGAGAGCGTTGGCGTTTGGATGCGGGAAGCGTTGGGTGGGGAAAAGCTGTTGGGAGGCAGCGGGGCGGGTTTAAAACCCGCCCCTACGAAATGCGAGGGATGAGGTACGAGGGTATAAGCCTAGCGGGCGAGGCTGCCCATGGGGTCCCAGGGAGGGAGTACCACAGGTTCCAGGTCGAGGGCCCGCTGCAGGTCTTCCGGCAGGTAGCTCTTTGGGGCTGAGATTTCGAACATGTACTCGGCGAACCAGGAGTCGTTCATCAGGAAGAAACCCTTGTCGCCCACCTTGTCGTCCCAACTGTTTTCGACGCGCCAGCGGCGAGGTTTGCCGTCCACCACGTCAACGCCGGTGAAGAGCATGGCGTGGGTCATGGCCGTCTGGTGGTACTCCAAACGCTCCGCCTTGTCCATGGAAAATTCGGCGCTGTAAACGCTGGCATAGTTAAACAGTTCCGCGTCCCACAGGCCCTTGTCCCGATGCATCTGCTTGCCGGTGTCGCAACCCATCCAGACGGGCTTGCCGTCCTGGAGCATGCGCATAGCGATGTCCTTCATCAGGTCAATATCCACGTTCAGATACTTGATGCGGGCGCCGTCCACCACGTTGCCCAGGTACTGGACGGTGTAGGTGCGGCCCGGAGGATTGCCCTGCCGCGGGTCGTGGACCAGGCAGACGTACTCTTCCATGGGAGTTGTGATGTACTTTTCGGCAAACTCCAGGGGAGTCATGGCGCCGTCGCGGTGGAATTCCCCGTCCTTGTCCTTCCACTGCCAGTCGAAACTTGCCGGGGGATTGCCCAGGTGAATGGCGAGAATCTGGTAGATGGACTGGAGGGTTTCCTGCTTGGCACTGCGCATGGCATCCGATCCGCCCTCTTCGGCATAGATGCGGCGGATGTTGCGGGCGCCCTGGCGGACCTGATAGTTGAGCCCGGCATTCATACGCATGGAATTACCGGAACTCTCCGTTTCCGGCATGGCTGACTTGGGCACCACGCCATGCTTTCGCACCAGGCTGACAAACATGTCCCACTGGCCGCCGTCGCCAAGGGGCTGATGGAGCAGCCAGGCCACCACCCGATCGTCGATGGGGCGGTCCGCGGTTTCAATAACGGCTTCCAGGATATAGTTGGCCCGTTCCATCTTGTCCCAGAACATCACGTAGCTCTGGCTGAACTCGAACTCCTTGACGTTGAGGAGGTTCCTGGATTCGGAGCGGAAGAGGTTTAGACCGGCGAACATCCAGCAGCGGCCAGAGCGCGCCTGATTGGTAACGCCCCATTCATCCAGCACGGTGGAGAAGGTGTGGGTGGCTTCTGCCACGATGTTGCGGTCGAGGGCGACATCGTTAACGTCGTGCTGGGTGACCACGTTCTGCATAAGCTGGTGATTGGGCTGGGAGAGGAAGGCCGTTTCAAACTCGGCCAGGGTGGAGGCGTCAAGGGCGCCGGGGTTGGATTGGGTTGTCATGGTGTATCTCCTGTATTAATTCCTGGTGGGCTGCGCTTCGGGGCAATGGGAATTGGCCCCAAGCTGGGGTCAGGTCAGCTAGTCCGCGCTAGAAGGGGCTGCTGCCAGACTGTCGATAACCTGGGTTACCTCGGCCACGGCCAAGTCAATCTCCTCTGCAGTGGTAAACCGACCGACCGAGAACCGGATGGTTCCCATGGCGTAATCCAGCGGCACGGACATGGCGGAAAGCACGTGGGACACCTCCACCTGGTCGCTGTGGCAGGCGGCGCCTGCCGAGGCGGCCACGGTGGGCAGGTTTGCAAGAATCCGGTCGGCCTCCAGGCCACGGAAGCTGATGCTGCTGGTGTTGGGCAGGCGGAGGTCGGGGTGGCCGTTGACGCGAACATCCACGCCGGAGTCCAGCAACCGGCTCTCCAGGCGGTCTCTCATCATCCGCATGTGGGTGGAATATTGGGCAAGGTTCTGTTGAATCAACTGGCAGGCGGCGCCGATGCCCGCCATTTCGATGACATTCTCGGTGCCGGCCCGGCGGTTCTGCTCGTGGCTGGCGCCGTGCATGAATTTCTCCAGACGGACGCCGGACCTGATGTATATGGCGCCAATGCCCTTGGGGGCGTAGAGCTTGTGGCCGGCGATGGACAGCAGGTCCACGCCCAGGTCATCAACGTTGACCGGAATTTTGCCCACGGACTGGGCGCAGTCGGTGTGGACGAGGGCGCCAACGGAGTGGGCGGCTTTGGCAATTTCGGCGATGGGCTGGATGGTTCCAACCTCGTTGTTGGCGTGCATTATGGTAACGAGGATGGTCTCGCCGGTGAGAGCAGCCTCAAGCTGGGCAACGTTCACCAGGCCGTTTTCGTCAACAGGCAGGTAGGTAATTCGGAAGCCCTGGGTTTCCAGGTAGCGGCAGACTTCGGTGACGGCGGGGTGTTCCACAGCGGAGGTGATGATGTGGTTGCCGCGTTGCCGGTGGGCGAAGGCCACACCCTTGATGGCATGGTTGTTGGCCTCGGTACCGCCGCTGGTGAATATTAGCTCGTCCGGCAGGCAGCCCAACAGTTCCGCAACCTGATTTCGGGCCAGGTCCACGCCTTCGCGGGCCGCCAATCCAAAGGAATGACTGCTGGAGGGATTGCCGTACAGGCCGTGGACGTAGGGGAGCATGGCCTCGGCAACCTGGGGGTCGATGGGGGTGGTAGCGTTGTAGTCGAGGTAGATGGCGGACATGGCTGACTCCGGTGTCTTTTGCCCGGGGGATTTGCGACATTATAGCCCAGGATGGCAGGCGGGCCAAAATGGGGACACCCAAGGGTGTCGGGACAGGTGGAGAAGAGCCTGCAAGCAGAAAGGAGTTGACTGCTATAGGTGGGGACAATTTATCAGGCTATCTTCTGAGGGCCTTCATATCCTTCCGTCAATCACTACGTCCAGAACGGCAGGCTTGCCTGAAGCCAGGGCCCTGAGCAGTTCGGGGCCGATGTCCTCCGGGTCCGTGATGGTTCTTCCGTAAACGCCGATGGCTTCGGCGATGCCAGCGATGTTGAGGGGCAGTGGGAAGTCCATGCCCACGTACCCTTCAAATCCTTCAGCCACCTCTTCTCCCAGGATTTCCTGACGGTGGACGTTCATGTTGAGCTTGAGAATGCGGTAGGAACGGTTGTTGCACACCATGTAGACCGCGGGTATGTCGTAATTTGCGGCGGTCCACAGGGCCTGTACGGTCATCATTGCGCTGCCGTCGCCGACGACGGCCACTACGGGACGGTGGGGTTGAGCAAGTTTTACTCCAAGGGCGGCGCCCATGCCCCAGCCGATGGCCCCGATTCGCTCGCCGTAGAGGGTTCCGGGTTCGTTGAATTTCAGGGAGGCGTGGAGGGCATCCTTGGAACTGAGGGAATCGTCCACAACGACTGCGTTGTCCGGCAGGGCCTGGGCTATTTCATGCATCATTCTTTCGGGGGCCATGGGTCGGGCTTCCCAGCGTTCGTTGAGCCGCTGATTCCAGGCGGAACGGGCTTGGGAAGTTTGGTTATGCCAAGCAGTGCGCCTGGCCGAGGCTCTTTCCCGGGCTTTCGGGTCCATGGCATCGTCAAGCGCTTCAGACAGTAATTCCAGGCCGGCCCGTGGGCCGCCGAAGAGGGCTATGTCGGTGGGTTCCGTCTTGCCGATTTCGCGCTGGGCGGAGTCGAGGTGGATGAGTTTCGTGCCTGGGGCGAGGCTGCGGCCGTGTAGATAGAAGAATCCGGAGAATACATTGGCGCCGACGGCAAGGATTACGTCCGCATCTGCCAACAGGCGCCGGCCCGGGGATAGCGTGGGATTGATGCGGCCCAGGAACTGGGGATGGCCGGTGGGGAAGTTGTTGCGGGCTATGGAAGCCGCATACACGCCTGCGCCGCACTGTTCGGCCAGGGATACGGCCGCCGCCATGCCCTCGGACTGGGCCAGGCGGTCCCCTACCACCATGACCGGATTGGAGGCATTGGAGAGCAACGCAGCAGCCGCCCGCAATTCGGGCTGGGAGGGCGGTGGCGGGAGAATGGGTGGGCCGGATGGGACGATGTCCACCTCAGCAATGCCGTCCAGGGCGTTGGCGGAAAAGCCCACGAATACGGGGCCGGAGGGTGAATTTTTCGCCTCCTGGAAGGCTCTCCGCATCACCCCGGGAACCTGTTCAGGGTGAGTAACTTCAACGCTCCACTTGGTGAACTGGCGTACCATGTCAGCCAAGTCGGTACGGTATTCGGTGAGCTTGCGGACGTCCTTGTTGCCGGCGGTGAGGAGCAGGGGTACGCCGCCGTCCATGGCGTGGTGCAGGAGGCTGATGCCGTTGGCCAGCCCGGTTTCAATGTGAAGATTGACCAGGGCAGGACGGTTGCCGGCCACGGCATACCCGTCGGCCATACCCATAGCCACGCCCTCCTGGGTGGCAAGCATGTAGCGGAGGCCCGGGTATTCGGGCATCAGTGCCATGATGGCGCTTTCGCTGGTGCCGGGGTTGCCGAAAATGACTTCTACGCCCTCGGCGCGCAGCATCTCGAGGAAGGCGCGGGCGCCGGACATTGTGGTCATTCTCCGGCCTCCTTCGGCGCTACCGCCTGTGCCGACGGGGAAAGGCCGGCGTTGAGCAGAAAGGCGCGCAGCATATCCCCCATCTGGGCCTCGTGAACCGGCGCGAACTTTGCAAACTCCCTCAGGTTGCGGGCCGCCTCTTCGGCGGGGTCGAAATTCTCACCCATTAGCAGATAGTCGTCGTAGAGTTCCCGGTTCCACACAACCAGTTCGTCATAGGTCAGTTGAGGTTCGAACTGGAAGGCATAGCGATTGCCGGCGCGGAAAGCCATGTTTATCCTGGCGTAGCCGCCGTCTCGCAGCAGTATGTGGCCCTCAGCCAGGGCCGTGGCGCCCTCGGGAATGGAGAAACACTCGCCGTGGAGGGTGGGGACCAGGGGAACGCGGATTTTACTGAACACCGGATCAGCGTCTCCGGCTTCGGTTATGGAGATTTTACGCAGGCCAAACTGGTACCCTCCGGTGGGTTGGACCTGCCCGCCCAGCGCACGGCACAACAACTGGGCGCCCAGGCAGACCGCGAATATGGGTATCTCACGGCGACGAGCTTCGATGAAGAGTTCCCGTTCCTGCTCCAGGGCAGGAAAATCGTCGTTGGCGGAGAGGGGGCCGCCAAGGGTTACGATCAAGCCAATCTGACCCAAGTCCGGTTGGGGAAAGGGACCGTAGCTGGGGGCAAGTTCGAAAAGGTTCAGCGAGTGAAGTCGGAAGCCTTCTCCTTCCAGTATTGATGCAAAGTTGGTTCCCAGCGTTTCGGGAGCGGCGTGGCGTATGATCAACGCGTTCTTCAAAGCAGACCTGCGGGGCTTTTATTGTTGCCGGCCAAATCCTACACTAACCCCACCCCTGATGCCACCAAGACAAGGAAGGTCACAGGGCAATCGCATATTAAAGGGGTCGCTGCCCACTAGAGCCAGAGGTCATGTCGCCTTGAGCTTGCCGAAGGGCCTAAAATCCTTCATCTCAAGACGGCCATGGGATCCAAGGCCACCTTATGGGTTGGAGTTTAGATTCTTCACTCGGTTCAGAATGACAGTTAATTTAAGATGCGATTGCCCTAAGGAAGGGCAGGCCGGACCAAAATCACCCTCTAAATCAGGAGGCACTGTGGTTACGATACTCTCCAATGCAACCCTGGTCACCGGCGACCAGGGCCGCAGCGTTCTTTACGATTCGGCGCTGGCGGTTCAGGACTCGATGATCGCGGCGCTGGGGCCCACGGAGGACATTCTGGCCCAATTTCCCGGGGGCGAGAATGTCGACTGCCGGGGAAAGGCGGTGTTTCCGGGTCTGATCAACTGCCACACACACCTGTTGGCGACGGCAGACAGGGGAATTCTGGAAGACTTCGGATTTCCCACTACGCTGCGCTTTCCCGAATCCACCCGTTCAATGTTGTCAACAGAGGAACGCCAGGTTATCGCAACACTGGGCGCGCTGGAGGCAATCCGAAGCGGAACAACCACTCTGCTGGAAATTGCCGACCATGTGGGGGCATTCGCGGACAGCCTCTCAAACACAGGACTGAGACTCGTCCTTGCGGACAACTTCAACGACGTGAACCCGGCCCGTATGCGGGAGGGGGTGTTCGAGTTTGAGCCCGCCCGGCGGGAAGAGGGCCTGCGACGAAGCGCCGACCTGGCGGAAGAGTGGCACGGCAAAGATGACGACCGGATAACCTGCTTTCTGGCTCCCCACGCGCCGGAACTTTGCTCGCCTGAATTGCTCAGGGAAGTGCGGGCAATGGCTGAAGTCAACGACCTTGGTTACACCATACACCTGTCCCAGAGTCTCCTGGAAGTTGAGGCGGTTATGCGTACAAGGGGGGTGGACCCCACCCACTATCTATTCGCCAACGAGTTTCTCGGGCCACGCCTGGTTGCCGCGCACTGCCGCTATGTAACGCCGTCGGAAGTGTCGCTGCTGGGACACCACGGGGTGGGCATTTCCAACAACGCAGCCATTGCCGCCCGACGGGGCGCGGCGGCGCCGGTGCGGGAATTGCGGGCCGCTGGCTGTCCCACAGGAATGGGTTCGGACAATATGGCGGAGGATATGGTGGAAGTGATGCGCGCAGGCTTGTTTCACGAACGGGTGCGCCGCAACGACGAGATGTGGCCCCAACCTGAGGACGTGCTGGAGTGGGCCACCCAGGGGGGAGCGCAGATTCTGGGACTGGGCGACAGAGTTGGTTCGCTGCAAGTGGGGAAGGAGGCGGACCTGTTTATCGTAGATACTTTCAAAGCCCACCTGGTCCCTACATTACGAATAGTATCGGGGTTTGTTCACAATGGCCAGCCTGGTGATATTTCCGGGGTCATGGTGAAAGGGAACTGGCTGTTGAAGGACGGGCGGGCCCTGACCATAGACGAGGATGACATTATCCGGAGGGCCGAAAGAATCAGCCACGCCGTTTGGGGGCGATTGCTGGACAATTATCCCAACGTTCCGTTCCCGGTCAAGTTGCCACCAGGACCGGCCCACTGAGCCGGCCAAATGGTGCCGGTCCTTCAGCAAGCTACAGTTACGGGCAAGCCACTATCTCTCTGGAGAGACCTCACGTAACAGATAATATTCTCAACGTCTGCTTCTACAAGGTCCGGTACAGGGGGCATATCGCCAAAGTGCCAGTGGTGGGCCGGCACACCCCTTTTGATAGCGACCCGAAAGGAGAAGTCGGGGTGGTGATAGGGATAGTAGACTTCGTGAATCAACGGGGGCCCGTCATCGTTGCCGGTGGCCTTTTGCCCGTGGCACTGGGAGCAGCTTTCCTGGAACAGGTTCATTCCCCTTAAATACTCTGGGGAACCCATTTCATTGAATTGGCCGTTTATCGGGTCCAGCGTGGGTGTTTTGTAGGGCATAGGGGATGGGTTCTCCATTCCGGCGCAGCCCATAGCCGCCAAGACGCCCATCGCAGTAACTATCATCCAGCATAACCGACAGTGGCAACACTTCATTCACTTAGTCCTATCATAATCATCAGAAATTAAAGGGGAATCAATCCCGTCTGCCCCGCCGGAGGGACCGGCCGGGCAGGGCGCCAGTGTTATCTCCCTGGTCAACAACCACCCGTCCGTTGACTATCACGTACTCTATTCCTACCGGGAAGTGTTTAGGGTCTTCACGGGTGGCATAGGTTTTGACCGTGTCAGGGTTGAAGATTACTATGTCCGCCTTAAAGCCGTCGCGAAGAAGGCCCCGGTCGGGCAGGCCCAGCCTTTGAGCCGGGAAGGAGGTCATCTTGCGAATGGCCTCGGGCAGCCTCAGGTGTTTCTCGGCCCTTACAAATTCAGCCAACACTATGGGGAAACACCCGTAGGTGCGGGGATTGGGGTATTCCCCAAAGAGAATGGCGTCGCTGGCGATCATTCCATAGGGGTGGGAAACGAAGGCCGGCAGGGTCTGGGGGTTGGTGCCAAGACCAACCGTGGAAATGCCCAGGTTTTCCTCGAACAACAGGTCAAACAGGGCATCGGCGGGATCCTGGCCCCGCATCTCCCCGATTTCGGTAATCAGCCGGCCCTCGTACTGCCGGTTCTGGGGCTGGGTAAAGTTGGTGAGCCAATTGTTTTCCAGCCGCTCGGGCAATACTTCGCGCTTCATTCGGGCCCGGTCGTCGGCATCCTGGAGGGCAGCCATCAAGCGTTCCGGACCCCCGTCCTTGGCCCAATGGGGCAGCCCTATGGTAATAGTGGTCCCCGAATAGGGGTAGGTATAGCAGTCGAAAGTAACGTCCAGGCCCTCATCCCGGCCCCGTTCCACCAGACCCAGGTAGTCCAGGTGGCTGCCGGAACCCTGGGCGCTCTGGCGGTAGTGGGTCAGATGAATGGGGCAACCGCTGCGGCGGCCAATTTCCAGGGCTTCCTCCCAGGGAGCCAACAAGCCCTGGGAACGAAGGCTGGCCCGGGTGTGAGTGTGGTAGAAGCCGCCCAGAGATGCCGTTACGGCAGAAAGTTCGGACAATTCCGCGGTGTCAGCGTAGGAACCGGGTGGGTAGTCCAACCCGGTGGAGAGGCCCCAGGCGCCTTCCTCCATGGCCTCCCGAATCACCGCTTTCATGTCCTCCAGTTCGGCGGCAGTGGCGGGACGGTCGTTCCAGCCCACGCCCCAGATGCGCACGGGAGCGTTGCCCAGGATGTAAGCGATGTTTATGGCCACGGAATTGTCGTACTTTGACAGGAGGTCGGCCACCGTCAGCCAATCGGCCGGCATAGGCGGATAACCGTTGAGGCCGGAATCCAGCCAGATGTAGCGATGCAGTTCCTCCTGGGTCTTGAAGGGAGCGTGGGAAATGCCGTCTATGCCCACCAGTTCGGTGGTCACCCCCTGCCGCACCTTGGGGTTGTGATGGGGTTCGCCCAGAATGGTAAGGCCGGCGTGGGAATGCAGATCGATAAACCCGGGACAGACCACATGGCCGGCGGCATCAATGGTTCGCGCCGCTTCGATGTGGCTGGAGTCGCCGCGCCAGATGGCAACCTCTTCACCGTCCACCAGCACCGTGGCGAAAAAGCCGGGGCTGCCGCTGCCGTCTATAACCTGCCCGTTCTCAATTTTCAGATCCACCATGATTTTCCCGCGATCCATCTTAACCGGGTACATCCGCCAAGCTGGTTGACGGAAAGCCGGTTCCGTTGGTTGTATTTAGTCCTGCTATCGGAATCCTATGGATTGCGGATATAATACCATCCAACCGGCGGGTTCGAGGCCCGATCCGGGGAATACTTTGAAATCTGAACAAAGTCTTCAGGAAAAATGAAAATCTTCAGCCGTTTTTCTGTCCACGTAGTTCGAATGGCGCTGCTGGTGGGCGCTGTCTTCCTGGTGGGTTCCGCCGTTCTGATATGGAATGCCGGCGAAACCAGGGCGGCAGCGGAAGCCCCGGCGTGGGAGACGTACGCCCAGTATGAAGCCACTGCCAGTTACTGGCTGGATGACGATTTGGGCCCGCCCGGCTTTGTGCCCCAGGATGACGTAGACGAGCAGGATCATGTCTATTGACTGGGCGCCCTCGCCACCCTGGTAGGGGGGCCTGGTGACGACATACTGGTTGGCACGGACGGCAACGACGTGATCCTTGGCCGCGCCGGCGACGACCGCATAGACGGAAAAGGCGGACACGACATTCTTTGCGCCGGTTCCGGCAATAACCTGATCTTCGGCGGCCCAGGCGATGACTACCTGCTGGGCGGTGACGGCGTTGACCAGTTGATCGGCGGTTCAGGCAACGACTTTCTGCGGGGGGACGATTCCGACGACCTGCTTATCGGGCAGGCCGGGGGCGACTTCCTTTCCGGAAATGACGGCAACAACATCCTTCTGGGCGCCGACGTGGTGCCGGAGGAAGATGACCTTCTGGCGCAACTGTTCGGCTTCTACCGGAGGGACATCATCCTGGGCAGCGTGGGAAACGACGTGCTTATCGGGGGCAAGGGCAACGACGCGCTGCTGGCCTTCGGCGGCCACGACGTGCTGCAGGGCAAAGAGGGGGACGACGCTCTCATCGGCCATTATGGCGACGATTTCCTGGATGGCGGTGACGGGGACGAGGATGAATGCAACGGCAGCGAGGGCAGCGACGCTTCGGCCGGATGCGAACTAATGATAAGCATCGAGCGGGGCGAACAACGGGGTGTCCCCGACTGAACATACCAGGCAAGGATTTCAACCACACTTCTGGAAGGAAGCCAAAAGGGAATGAAATACGACGTGATTATTGTGGGGGCCGGTTCTGCCGGGTGCGTGCTGGCCAACCGTCTTAGCGAGGATGCCAACCGGTCGGTACTGCTGCTGGAAGCGGGACCGGACTACCCGGACCCGGACAACATGCCGGCGGAATTGAAGCATGACCTGAACCAGGCCGCCTCAGAGAAAGACGCTCCCCACAACTGGTCGTTCATGGGAGAATCAACTCCCCAGCGGCCCGAACCGGCACAGGTGGCCCGGGGACGGGTTACCGGGGGTACCAGCGCAATCAACCACCAGATTTTTCTCCGTGGACTGCCCGAGGATTTTGATTCCTGGGCCGAGGCAGGAAATGACCGTTGGGGCTACCTGCAGGTGCTGCCCTATTTCCGAAAACTGGAAAGGGACGCGGAGGTGCAGGACGATTTTCACGGCACCGAGGGCCCAATCCCAGTATGGCGGCATCCCAAGGACACCTGGCTTCCCATACAGGCGGCCTTCCACCAGGCCTGCGCCGACCTGGGATTTCGGGAAAATGCGGATATGAACCACCCGGAAGCGACGGGCGTGGGAGCGTTCCCCCTGAACAATCCCGGCGGCGTCCGAATGAGCACAGCGCTGACGTATTTGAACGACTGTCGGCACCGCTTGAACCTGACCATACGAGCTAACGTACAGGTAGGGAAGGTTGTATTTCAGGGCAAGAAGGCCACGGGCGTCCAGGTGATGAGTGATGGCGAGGTCTTCGTCGTGGAAGGGGAAGAGATTATTCTCAGCGCCGGGGCCGTAGCCTCTCCCCAGTTGCTGATGCTCTCGGGGGTGGGTGCGCCTGACAGTTTGAGTGAACTGGGAATTGACGTAATTCACGAACTGCCCGGGGTAGGTCAGAACATGAAGAACCATCCGTCGGTGTCGCTCAGATACCACCTGGTGGAAGGGAACCGGCCGGCGCCGGATGCGCCGCGCAACCAGGTGGGCCTGCGGTTCACCGCCGAAGGGTCGGAGTACAGGAATGACATTCAGGTTCAGCCAACGACCTCCTACCCGGAAGGTCCGGTCACCCCGGATATACGAATAGGCTGCCGGCTGGAATTGCCCCTGAGCCAGGGGGCGTTGACGTTGACGTCGCCCGACGTGACGGTCCAGCCCAGGCTGGAATACCGGTTTCTGACGGATTCCCGGGACCGGGACCGGCTACGTTCGGCGGTGCGCCAGTGCACGGAGATTTTCCAGCATGCGGCGTTCGAGGGACTGCTGGGGGAACGGATTGCGCCCACGGACGACGTGCTGTCGGATGACTCTGCCCTTGACTCCTGGATGCAGGCGAACGCCGGTATCGCCGGTCACACGTCCGTCACCTGCCGGATGGGAGCCGCCTCCGACCCGCTGGCAGTGGTGGACCAGTATTGCAGGGTGCACGGCCTGCAGGGGCTCAGGGTTGTAGATGCCGCGGCAATGCCGGAAATCACGCGGGCCAACACCAACGCTACCACCATAATGATGGCAGAGCGGGCGGCGGACCTGATCAAAGAGGGCAACTAGGGGCTGACCTGGCCTCCTACAAGGAAATCCGCATCAGTTCCTCGGAGAACACAATCTCGCCGTCGTAAATCCGACTGATATCGCCGATACCCTGCTCCATGGGGCCATGAGCGGACAGGTGGGGCCCTACGTGTACGAGGACTAGTTTCTTGACCCCGGCCTCCTGGGCCATGCGGGCGGCGCCGGTGGTGCCACACTGGCCAGTGAATTCTCCATTTGCATCCATGACGGCCTGGTCATCCCAGCACATGCAGAGCATCATGTCCGCTCCCTGGGCCAACTGGGTAACCGAGTCGCAGGGCTGGGTGTCGCCAGTGAAGATGACGCTGCCATCGGGAGAATCCACACGGTAGGCCAGGGAGTCCAGCCAGGGCTGAACGTGTTCGGCGGGGGCGGAAGTCACCTCCCAGTCGGGACCACTGAATACCTTGCCAACCCCCACATCCTTTGCCGCAACCGACGGCACGGGCCGGGGAAGGGTGCCGCCCCGGTTGACGAAGACCTGCTGGCTTAGAGGGTGGTTAACGCGGGCTTTCCAGTCGTGGGAGAAGAGGCCATTTTCCCCAATGATGCCCTCTGTGATCTTTTCGGTCAGGTCAGGGCCGAAGACCTGCAGTTGGTTCTCCTTGCCGATGCTCTGGTCCCAGCGACAAAGAAGGAAGCAAGGGTAGTCGATGTCGTGGTCAAAGTGGTGGTGCGTGAAGAACAGGTAGTCAATCTGAGTGGGGAACAACCCCGCCTTGACCAGCTTGTGGGTCGTGGCGGGGCCGCAGTCGAACATCAGGAACTGTTCGCCCAACTTCAGAACGTGGGAACTGCCAAACCGAGTTGGCGTGGGAGTGGGCGTACCAGCGCCCAGGGTGTAAATGTCTGCCATATCGGGGCCCCTTTTGAGTGATATTGTTGAAGGAACACCAGCATACCACCGATGGGGAGAGGGGCAATCCCGCATGGTGTTCAATAAATTCGTCGGGCCTACCTAAACATCACAAGTGGCGTAGGGCAGGGACTCTTTCCCACGTACCTATGGCCTACCGGCGAACTCCGAGATTGACAAACGGGTGCCGCTCCGTACAACATATGCGGGCCCATTTATTGGGGAGGGATGGCAGAGTGGACGATTGCGCCGGTCTTGAAAACCGGTATACCTCCGGGTATCGTGGGTTCGAATCCCACTCCCTCCGCCAGATTGTTCTTTCACTTGACCTGGGATTTTCCGGATTAGACTCGATCCTGTGTCTTGTGGTTCCTTTCTTCGCCCTGGACAGCCTCAGTTAGAACGCCGAAATGGGCGCCTATCCGGCAGGGTTTGATGCCAACCCTCCTCATAGTTAGAGAAAATGGAGCGCAGGTGTCGGCGGTGTCGGACCATCAACAGTCTGGCTCCTCTGCACCTGGCCCGATACTGGTCCGGTTTCTGTTGCAACGACTTCCGCAGCCCACATTGCATCTTCTGATCCAGTAGTGTTTCCGGGGCGTTTGACAGTGCCATTCCCCTCTCAACTAACTCAGGCTCGGCCAGCTAAGAGCTAGTTCCTTGGCGGCCGGACAGGGTTTACCCGTATACGGAATAGAGGCTTGCTCTTAGTCGGTCAGGTTGGTGACGGTTACCGTTACTTCCAACTGGCGAACATTTCCCTCTCCGTCGCTGGCTTCCACAGTAACACTGTAGACATTGTCCTCATTCAGGTCGCCGGGGGTTTCGTAGTCGGGAGGAACCTGGAAGCTGAGAGTCCCTGCCCCGCTGATGGTGAAAGCGCCGGCATCGCCACCCGAGAGCGACCAGGTCACGTCATCACCCTCGGGGTCGGTTGCCCGGTAGGTGTACAGGTTCGCCGTACCATTCTCCTGGTAAGCAAGTTCGGTGGTACTTCCGCTCCTGAACTCCGGCGCTTCGTCCACCGAGGCCACGGTGACGGTAACTTCGAGCGTGTCGTAGTACCTGCCACTGGAGACCCCCACGGTGAACAGGTACTCATTGTCCCGGTTGGAATCAGCGGGGCGCTCGTGGTCCGGGACATTTCGGAACGTCAACTCTCCGTCTTCACTAATGATGAAATCCCAACTGTCAGTCCCGGTCAGCCGCCAGGAGGGTTCTACGGTAAGGTCTCCTGTGCCGGCGGCACTATACGTCGCCAGGATTCCCTCGAAGTTCTCGGCCGGGGTGAAAGTGGCGGCGCCGGTGATCTCGTTTACATTCTCCACAGTCACTGTAACGTCGTGGGAGCCGTAGTACCTGCCGTCGTAGGGCCGGACCTGCACCTCGTACAAGTTGTCCCGGTCGGAATCGTCGGGCCGCTCGTGGTCCGGAGTGTTTCGGAAGGTGAGTACCCCCAGGTCGCTGATGGTGAAGTCCCCTCCATCCCGACCGCCCAGGGTCCAGCGGGTGATTTCGCTGCCCTCAGGGTCGGCGGCGGCGAAGGTGGCTCCGGCCCAATCCTGGTTCTCCCTTACGGTGAAACTGTCTCCGCCCGAGGTTACTTCCGGCCCTTCGTTTACATCGGTGGCTGTGACAATCACGTCAAAGGCGCCAATGTTTGAGTTACCGTCCGTGGCCTGCACCGTAACCTGGTAATCATTGTCATCAGCACGCGGCGGGTCCTCGAAATCAGGCGAAGTCTTAAAGGTGAGAACACCGGTCTCGCTGATGTCAAAGCGACCGGCGTCTTCGCCTCCCACCGACCAGGTGAAGCTGTCACCCTCGGGGTCAGTGGCACGATAGGTGTACAGTTGGGAAGTGGTCAAAGTGTTCTCACGGAAGCTTAGAGTCTCCCGGCCGGTGATCACCGGTGGTTCATTGTCAGCAGTGACCGTAATGGCGACCTCGTAACTTCCATAAACCCGTCCGTCGTAAGGTCTAATGGACACCAGGTACTGGTTGTCCCGGTTGGAGTCGACGGGGCGGTCGTAATCCGGCGGATTCCGGAATTGCAGTTGTGCCGTATACGGCCCCCCGTCCTGACTTGTATCGGTGATGGTGAAATCGCCGCTGTCCAAGCCTCCCAGATTCCAACGGCTGACGGCCGATCCCTCCGGATCGGTTGCGGTATAGGTCGCCAGTACCTGGTCAAAGTTCTCTGAGACCGAACGGCTGTCCTGGCCTGACACTTCCGGCCCCTCATTGACGTCGGTGACGGTCACGGACACGTCCAGGGTGCCTTCGTTGGAACCATCCGAAGCCACTATCGTCAGGTCGTACTCGTTGTCCCCTCCCGAGTCTGAAGGCTGCTCATAGTCGGGAGCGCTCCTGAAGTACAACTCACCCCGACCGCTGGTGTCTTTGGAGATTGTGAAGGCATTGCCGTCCGCTCCCCGAACCGACCAGCCTATTTCCGTGTTCCGGTCCATATCGGTAGCTCGATAGATATACAGGCGGGTGGCGGTGGCGGTGTTTTCATTGAAACGCAGAGCCTGACTACCCGTAACCACGGGACTCGCCTCATTGGTGTCCGTCACCGTTACCGTCACGTCCAGCGACCCGTAGGCGCTGCCATTGTAAGCTCGCACCGTAACCAGGTACTCATTGTCGCGATTGGAGTCGGCGGGACTGTCGTAGTCGGGCAGGTAGCGGAAGGCCAGTTCGGCGGACTGGGTTCCGGCGCCGGTTATGGTGAAGTCCCCGGCGTCGGCTCCGGCCAACCGCCAGCCAGTCACATCGGCCGCCGGCGTCTCAGGGTCCCGTCCGGTGTACGTGGCCCCAGACAAAGTCCCTCCCTCGACCACGGTGTAAGTGGTAGCGCCCATTACCTCCGGGCCTTCCTCCAGGGCCGTCACGGTTACAGTCACGTCCGTCAACGAGGCAGAACGCCCACCGCTGTCGGTGGCGATCACCGTCAGGCTGTACACGTTATCCTGCCCGGAATCCCCCGGAGTTTCGTAATCGGGCGGGTCGTTAAACTCCAGCCCGTTGCGGTCGTTGAACCTGAACCGGCCTCCGTCAGTCCCGCCCACGCTCCAGGTAATCACGTCGTCCTTGTCCTGGTCGGTGGCGCTATAGTTGTAGATTGCTGACGTGCCCTCCTCCCGGTAGGTGTGCGCCGTGCGGCTACCGCTGCGGATTACCGGATCGTGCTCATTGATATTTGTCACAGTAATCACAACGTCCAGATTGCCGTAAGAACCCCCGTCATAGGCCCGCACGGTTATCTCGTACACGTTGTCCCGGTTGGAATCGGCAGGCCGATCGAAGTCCGGAGTGTTGCGGAAAGTGAGTTCTCCATTTTCGCTGATCAAGAAGTCTCCGGCGTCGCGGCCGGACAGGCTCCAGCGACTGATGGGCTGGTTCTCGGGATCCGATGCGGAGTAGGTGGCCAGGGTCAGGGTGTGGTCCCGATTCTCATTGACGGAAATGGCCTGCAGACCTGACACCGTAGCGCCTTCGTTCTGGTCGGTGACAGTAACGGCCACCGGAAGTTCGCCCGTGTTGCCCTGGCTGTCTCGAGCCTGGATTGTTACTAGGGAAACTCTGAACAAGTCCAAGTGATTATGGCATACTGAAGTCAAGACGAATAAGGGGGACGAGGTATGCTGGAGCAACCCAGCTTTTCCGACCTGGATTTTCAGCAGAAACGACGGAAGACCCACCGGGAAGCATTCCTGGACCGGCTGGACACTCTGGTCCCCTGGTCGCGGCTGGAAGCATTGATTCGGCCCCATTACCCCAAAGCTGGGAATGGTCGGCGCCCCTATCCCCTGTGGATGATGCTGCGGGTCCACTTGGTACAGGTGTGCCACAACCTGAGCGACCCGGCCATGGAAGACTTGCTTTACGACTCCCGGTCAGTACAGCAATTCGTGGGGCTGAGTCTGACGGAACCCATCCCGGACGAGAGTACCATATTGCACTTTCGCCATCTGCTGGAGAAGCACCAACTGGGACAGGGGCTGTTTGAGGAGATCAAGGCCACTCTGGGGGAGCGAGGGATGGTGTTGAAGGAAGGAACCATAGTGGATGCCAGCATCATCCAGGCTCCCTCTTCCACCAAGAACAGAGAAGGGCAGCGGGACCCAGAGATGCACCAGGTGCGGAAGGGGAAGCAGTACTATTTCGGGATGAAGCTGCACCTGGGGGTGGACTCGGAGACGGGAATAGTGCACAGCATGGCAACGACTCCAGCCAACGTGCATGACGTGACCCAGGCGGGGAACCTGCTGCATGGGGAGGAAAAGCGGGTGTGGGGAGATGCGGGCTACACTGGGGTGGGGAAACGGGAGGAGAATCTGGGGTTGGACGTGGAATGGCTGGTAGCGATGAAGCCCGGAAAGCGGAGGTTGCTACTGCCTGGGGGCTTGGAGGAGTGGGCAGAAAAAGCCAAGGCATCGGTGCGAGCCAAGGTAGAACATCCTTTCTGGACCGTGAAGGGGATATTCCACTACGGGAAGGTACGGTACCGGGGTCTAGCCAAGAACCACGAAAGACTGGCGATAATGCTGGGAATAACCAACCTGATGCGGTCGGAAAAACTGTTGCCAGCCTGACCCAGGGGGCAGTGCGCCCTGAAGGGGAGGGAAGCCCGGATAAGGGGGCTGAAAAACCGAAACCGGCCTTGAAACTGGCTAAAAACACACCAAATTGAGGGTTGCCCACCCAGTCAGCCCCTACATTCTGCAAAATTCCCGGAAACCACCCCTTGTTCAGAGGTTCCCTAGGTACTCGTTGCCGTCCGTGCCGGAACCGCCGGGGAGGTCGAAGTTGGGGGACACGGCAAAGGTCAAAACACCCCGGCCCTGGCTGTCCTCGGAGATAGTGAATTGACTGGCATCCAGGCCATCCAAGCGCCAGGTAAAGTCCTCTTCCTCCGGGTCCCTGGCGGTGTAGGTGTGCAGGCTGGTTGTGGTCGGAGTATTCTCCCTGAAGCTCAGGGAGTCTCGGCCGGAGATTTCGGGGCCTTCATTGACGGCATTTACCGTGACCGTCACGTCAAGGGTGGCATAGAAGGTGGAGTCGGATACCTGGACTGTGAATTCGTAGACGTTGTCCCGGTTAGAGTCGGCGGGCCGCTCATAGTTCGGAATGCTGCGGAACGTCAGTTCTCCGGTCTCACGATTTATGGTGAAGTCGCCGCTGTCCCCGCCTGAGAGGCGCCAGGAAGGCTCCACAATAAGGTCGCCCAGGCCGGCCGCGGTGTAGGTTGCCAATATTTCTGCGAAGTTTTCATCGCGAGTGAGCGTGGAGGGGCCGCTGATTTCACTTACATCATTCACCGTTACCGTTACGTCATAATCGCCGTAGACTCGGCCGTCGTAGGCGCGGACGGTTAGCTCATAAATGTTGTCACGGTTGGAGTCGGCAGGCCGCTCGTAATCGGGCAGGTTGCGGAAGGCCAGAACCCCAGTCTCCCGGTCGATGTTGAAGTCGCCACCGTCCCGGCCCGACACGTGCCAAGAGATGGTGGTGGAGACACCAAGAGTAGCCTCAGGGTCCCTGGCGGTATAGGTGGCGTTCGCAAGGTCCTGGTTTTCATTGACGGTGAAGGAGGTTGGGCCTGAGACTTCCGGCCCTTCGTTCAGTTCAGTCACGGCGACCGTAACGCCCAATATCCCCCGGTTGGTCCCGTCCGACGCCACCACCGTTATTTCGTACATATTGTCCGTGTTGCTGTCCCCAGGTTGCTCGAAATCGGGCGGACGGCTGAAGGTCAGCACACCCTCGTCAATGGCGAAGTCGTCCGCGTCGGTCCCATCCACTGACCAGGCAAACTCCGCATTAAGATCTTCGTCCGTGGCGCGGTAGGTGTACAAACGGGTTTCGGCAGAAGTGCCCTCCCTGAAGCTCAGGGTCGCTCGCCCCGTGACGACAGGGGAGTGTTCGTTGATGCCCGTGACTGTCACCGTGACAGCCAAGTTGCCGTAAGCCCGACTGTCGTGGCCCCGCACTACCAACTCGTAGGTGTTGTCCCGGTCTGAGTCGGCGGGACGGTCATAGTCCGGCGTGTTCCGGAAGAACAGGGCCCCGGTAACCTGGTCGATGATAAAGTCGCCGCCGTCCCGGCCAGACAAGGACCACCGGGGATGGACGGCACGCCCGTCCTTGGCGTCGGTTGCGGTGTACGAGCCTAATGGCCGGGCGATGTCGTAGTTTTCGGCGAACGCATAGTTAGTATTGCCCGCAATCAACGGCCCCTCGGGCTGGTCGGTGATGGTTATGACGGCGCTGACCGAATCCCGCAAGCCCCGGTTGTCGGCGGCCACAACGGTGATTTCGTACGAGTTATCCCCGTCTTCATCCAGCGGTACCTCAAAGTCTGGCAGCAGGCGGAAACCCAGGATGCCGTTGTAGATGGCGAAGTCCTCTCCGTCAGTTCCCTCAACCGACCACCGGATAACGTCGTCATTATCCTGGTCGTTGGCACGGTAAGTGTACAGACTGGACGTGGAGTTCTCGCGCTGGGTGAACTCGGTCCTGCTCCTGGTGGTGATGACCGGCGCCTCGTTCACCTCGGTGACCGTTATCTCCAGAGGCGTATCCAACGTGGTATAGGCCCGACCGTCGTAGGCCCGCACCAGGACCTCGTAGACATTGTCCCGGTCGGAGTCGGCGGGCCGCTCGTAGTCGGGCGGGAGGCGGAACCGCAGTTCGCCCAACTCGCTGATCACGAAGTCGCCGGCGTCCCGGCCCGTGGTGCTCCACCGGAAGATTCGGGCGGCCGTATTCTCCGGGTCCCTGGCAGTGTAGTCCGCCAGCACGAAGGTGTCGGCTGTATTTTCCGGCACGCTGGCAGCAGCGACGCCCTCCAGGCTGATCACGGGCCCTTCATTCAGGTCAGTTACCGTGATAGTGAAGGTCACCCGGTCGGAATTGCCGTCGCCGTCGGATGCTACCACGGTCAGTTCGTACTCGTTGTCCGAGTTGGCGTCCGCTAGACTTTCATAGTCCGGCGGGCTGTTGAAGGTGAGGGCGCCGCGCCCGCTGCTGTCCCGCGTGATTGAAAAGTCCCCGGTATCGGCGCCTTCCAGGCTCCAGATTATTGGGTCCCGCTGAGGGTCACTGGCCCGGAAGGTGTAGACGATACGAGTGTCGTTTTCGCGATATGTAGCGGGGGGCCGGCGGGTGCTGATTGTGGGTTCCACACCTTCGTTATGGTCCGTGACTATGATGGTAAAGGAAACCTGGTCAGAATTTCCTTCCGGGTCCCTGGCAACCACCGTCAGTTCATACTCGTTGTCCCTGTTGGAATCGGCAGGACTCTCAAAGTCGGGCGGTCGGTTGAAGGTCAGCGTCCCCCGGCCGCTGTCGTCGGGCGTGATGGTGAAGGCGCCGCTATCGGTTCCCGACAGCGACCAAGTTATGGCGGAGTCCCGTTGAGGGTCGCTGGCCTGGAAGGTGTAAACGGTTGATGTGCCATTCTCACGGTATGTGGCAGGCGGCCGGCGGGTGCTGATGGTCGGCTCAACCCCCTCGTTGTGATCGGTAACGGTGACCAGTATTTCCAGTTCGGCGGTGTTGAGTGCCGGGTCTCTTGCCTGGATAGTCACGTTGTACACGTTGTCCTGGTCGGCATCGCCGGGGAGGTCAAAGTCGGGCTCGGTGGTAAAGGAAAGGCGGCCCCCATCATCCAGGGTGAAGCGGCTCCCATCAGGGCCAGCAGCACTCCACGAAATCGTATCCTGCTCCGGGTCCGTGGCCCGGAATGTGTACAGGATGGAGGTACGGTTCTCCTGCTGCGTGAATTCGGTCCGGCCGGTAGAGGTAATGGCGGGCATCTCGTCGACGTCAGTTACCGTTACAACTTGAACCTCTTCCAGGGTGCCCGTGTACCGTCCGTCAGAAGCCCGAATGGTCAACTCGTAGACGTTGTCCCGGTTGGCATCCACCGGACGTTCGTGATCGGGCGGGTAGCGGAACATCAGTTGCCCAAGGGCGTTGATAACAAAGTCGCCACCGTCCCGGCCCGATGTGCTCCACCGGGTAATTCTTACGCCAGGCCGCTCGGGGTCGGCAGCCGTGTAGGTAGCGAGCACCCGGGTGGTTTCCGTGTTCTCCGGCACACTGCCTGGGGCATTGCCCTGGAGACTGATTGTGGGACCTTCATTCACTTCAGTAACGGTGACAGTTACCGCCAACCCGGAGATGTTGGACTCCGCGTTCCGCGCCTGCACGGCTACGCTGTAGACGTTATCCCCTCCCTGGTCCCCTGGACTGTCGAAGTCCGGGGGGTTGTCTTCCCGGAAAGAGAACTGGCCCCGGTCGTCAATTGTGAAGTGGCTTGCGTCGGCGCCGGCCACCAACCAGGCTATTTCGCTCCCCTCCGGGTCGGTGGCGGTGAAGGTGTAAAGACGGGAGGCCCGGTTCTCGGGCTGGGTGAAGGCTGTCCTGCTTCCCCGCCGTATCTCCGGTGGCTCGTTGATGTTGGTAACTTCGACCGTCACCGGGTAAGAACCGTTATTCCTGCCGTCGGAGGGCTGGATGCTTACCTCATATACGTTGTCCCGGTTCCAGTCGGCTGGCCGTTCAAAGTCCGGCGGCGTCCTGAAGTACAGGGTGCCTCCCTGGGTGATAAAAAAGTCGCCGCCGTCCCGGCCTCCGACGCTCCACCGCGCCACGTTCAGACCCTCCGGGTCGGCGGCGGTGTAGACGGCGTTGGTCAAGTTCCGGTTCTCGTTGATTGTAAAGGAAGACGTCCCTGAGACCTCCGGCCCCTCGTTCACGTCGGTTATGGTGATGGCAACATCAAGCGTGGATTCAAAGGTTCCATCACCAGCACGGACCGTTAAGTTGTAGACGACAAAGTTTTCAGTTTGCCCGGGAGTCCTCCGCGTTTCAAAGTCCGGGGGGCTGGTCTCGCTGAAATACAACTCCCCCCGCTCGTTGATGGCAAAGAATCTGGCATCGGCCCCGCCCAGCGACCACACTATTGCCGTCCCCTCCGGGTCCTTGGCTCGATAGGTATAGAGCCTTGAAGTGCGGTTCTCGGCGTGCCGCATTGCGGTGGCGGACGTGCTGGTGGTGGTGATGGTGGGCGGTTCGTTCACCGGCGTTACCGTCACCGTCACGTCCAGGGTGTCATAGTACCGGTCATCCGAGGCCTGCACTGTGAAGCTGTAAACGTTGTCCCGGTTGCTGTCCGCCGGTCGCTCGTGGTCCGGGGTGTTGCGGAAGGTCAACTGGCCGTTCTCATCGATCAGGAAGTCGCCGGCGTCGGCGCCGGTCAGCCGCCAGGATGGGTCCACGGCAAGGTCACACCTGCCGCCAGCGGTGTAGGTGGCCAGGACGCCGTCCTGGCTTTCGGCCCGGGTGATGGAGGCATTTCCGGTTATCTCGGTGACGTCCTCCACCGTAACCGTGACGGTGTGGGACCCGTAGTACCGGCCGTCGTAGGGGCGTATCTCCACCTCGTATATATTGTCCCGGTTCCAGTCGTCGGGGCGTTCGTGGTCGGGGGGTCGCCTGAAGGTCATCACCCCGCTGGCGTCAATGGTAAAGTCCCCGCCGTCCCGTCCGCCCAGGCTCCAGCGGGTCACATCGCCGTCCTCCGGGTCCCGGGCGGTGAAGGTGGCCCCGGCCCACTCCTGGTTCTCCTGGACATTGAAGCTGTCGCCACCCCCGGTTACCTCCGGCCCCTCGTTGACGTCCGTTACCGTGACCGTCACAGCCAGGGACTCCGTATTGGTCGGGCTGCTGTCGTCGCTGACCTGTATCGTCACCTCGTAAATGTTGTCGCTGCCCGAGTCCCCGGGTAGGTCAAAGTCCGGCGCGCTGTCTTCCCTGAAAGAGAATTCGCCCCTTTCGTTGATTGCGAAGAACCTGGCATCCGTTCCGCCCACCGACCAGGTCACCGTGGAACTGCCCTCCGGGTCGGTGGCCCGGTAGGTGTAGAGGCGGGTTGTGCGGTTCTCCGGTTGCCTGAGCGCCGTTGCCGAACTGCTGGTGGTGGTGATGGCGGGGGGTTCGTTGACCGGCGTTACTGTCACCGTCTCGTCAAAGCTGCTGTAAATGCTGCCGTCGGAGACCTGCACCGTGAAGGTGTACTCGTTGTCCCGATTGCTGTCGGCAGGCCGCTCGTAGTCCGGCGAATTGCGGAACCGCAGTTCCCCCTGCTCGTTGATGACGAAGTCGCCGCCGTCGGCGCCCGACGTGCGCCAGCGGGATACCGTGCCCCCCTCTGGATCGGTGGCGGTGTACTTGGCCAGCACCGTATCCTGGGCCTGGTTCTCCGGTACACTGCCAGGGGGTGTCCCGAACAGGTTCCCAACCCTGCTGATTTCCGGCCCTTCGTTCACTGCCGTGACCGTCACCGGCACCGGCAGTTCGTCAGTAAGGGGCTGATTGGGAACATCGTCCGTAGCCCTTACCGTCACGTTATAGACGTTGTCGCGTCCTGCGTCCCCGGGATTCTCGTAGTCCGGCGGAGTCGCAAACTTGAGCGCCCCACCCGTGATGGTGAAATCCCCCGCATCGGGCCCTGCAGTGGACCAGTTGATGCCGTGCCCCTCGGGGTCCGTGGCGCTGAAAGTGTAGATGGTGCCCGTGTCATTTTCCCGACGGGAAAATTGGGGGTTGCTGACTTGCCGCAGCGCCGGAGGCTCGTTGACATTCAGAACCTCCACGGTTATGGGCAGTGTTCCATAGTATTGCCCGTCGTAGGCCCGCACGGTAACCAGGTACTCGTTGTCCCGGTTGCCGTCGGCCGGGCTTTCGTAGTTGGGGGTACTGCGGAAGGTCAGCTCTCCCGTGTTCTGGTCTATGTTGAAATCGCCGCTGTCGGTGCCGGCGAGGCTCCAGGTGAAGGTGGATGAAGAACCCTCAGGGTCGGAGGCGGTGTAGCTTCTGGAGAAGGTGTCGGTGTTTTCGTCTATGGAAACCGCAGCATCCCCGACCACGGTGGGCGGTTCGTTCACCGCCGTCACGGTCACGGTAACGTCGAAAGTGGCAGACCGGATGCCCTGCAGTGATGAGGTTCCGTCCCCCAGGTTGCCGTCGTCGGTGGCGACGATCTGGACGTTGTACACGTTGTCGTTGTTCGAGTCGGCGGGGTTCTCGTGGTCGGGAATCTCGGCAAAGGTCAGGTTGCCGGAGGTATCAATGTTGAAGTCACCCGCGTCGGTCCCGCCCACGGCCCACGTCAGCGGGCTTCCCTCCGGGTCGGTGGCCGTGTAGCGGTCCAGCGTCCTGGTGGTGGCCGTGTTCTCCGCGAAAGAGAGGGTGTCGTCGCCGGATATGGCCGGCGCCTCGTTTACGTCGTTGACCGTGACCGTCACCGCCAGTTCTCCCCGCAGGTTGCCCTCATCAGTGGCCTGCACCGTAACCAGGTACTCGTTGTTGCGGTTGCTGTCGGCGGGACTCTCAAAATTGGGGGTGTTCTTGAAGGTCAGCTCTCCCGTGTTCCGGTCAAGGTTGAAATCGCCGCTGTCGGTACCGGACAGGCTCCAGGTGAAGGTGGATGAAGAACCCTCAGGGTCGCTGGCGGTGTAGGTCTGGCTGAAGTCCTCAACATTCTCGTCGACGCTGTGGCTGGCCCGTCCGGCTACTTCAGGGGGTTCGTTAGAGTCGCTTACCGTCACCATCACCGTTATGGTGTCGTCAACCGTAGTGTCAGCATTGCCATGCAAGTCTTTTCCGTCAGTAACCGACATCGTAAGGGTGTAGCTGCTCTTGCCTTCGTAATTCAAGGCCTCTTTGGTTTGCAACTGACCGCTCGTGTCAACCACGTCGAAGGAGGCTGCGTCGGTTCCCGAGATGGAATATGTCAGGGAGTCGCTGTCGGCATCGGTGGCAGCTATTGGGGCGCCGATGTCACGTCCCGGCGGAGTGTTCTCGTCAACGGCACGAATGCCGTCCTCAGTCGAGGGAAACGCTGGAACACCGTTTGGCCGGACAGTCTTGACTGGCTGCGCGGTGGCCTTTTTCGCAAAGTTGCCTACCGTATCCCTCAACGCCCCTGAGAGGAAAACTCTGTAGGAGACAATGATATCATCGTCTGCGGTAACCGCCGACGCGAGCGTCACTGTCACCTGGTTGCCTTGAACCGAGACCGCGTCGTGATGGACTCGCTTTCTGGCAATCTTGTCAAAAACATAAAACTCGGGACCGCTTGCAGCCGCAACGAAGCTTTCGTCCAGGGCGTCGTCCCACGTCAAAACCAGGTCGGTGTGGCCCGCCAGGATGGACGCGGAGACCAGTGTCGGACGTACGGCGTCAACCAGGTGCCCTGCTTGCGGGTCGAGCTTCACCCGTGCGGGCGCTTCCTCCCCGGTTGAGACATAGCGGACCATCCCCTGGATGGCCGACTGTTGAACAGAGATGCCATCCCCGTCGACTTCTCCCTCGGTTAACGGGTACCCGAAGGTCAGGGCGCTGGTGCCGGAACCACTGGCGTAGGTTGCTACCCGCGTTTCATATCCAATCTGTAGCCTTAGCCTCGGTGAGCCGCTGACGGACACGGGCTCGTTAAACGTCACGGTCGCCTGTATCACGTCCGTCTCGCCGCCTCCACTGTTCCAGGAGTAGGTCTTGTCGGCCCCGGGATCTGAGGTGATGGCTACATCGGTAGCATCATTGCGGACCGTAAGAGAGGAGAAACCGGCGGCCTCGTTGCCGGATAAGTCCTTCAACGGTCTGGCCGCCGGACCGGTGGGCGCCGTGTAGGTAACATTCACCGTGTCCGTGGCGTTGAGGGTTCCCGAAAAAGACAGGGTCACGACGTTGGCGGCAACACCTGCGGTGACAGTGCGGCTCCCTCCGCCAATGTTGAGGGCGAAAGCGCCGCTGGCCGGCACCGAGGCCTCATTGAGGAGTTCGCTGTAGGTCAGCCGCACCCTAGAGTATTCCCGGTCGATCCGTGCCGTCAGCAGCGTAGGCGCAGCGGTGTCCGTCGCTGTTGGTGTCGCCGTTGCCTCCGCTGCGTCGCCGTCGCCATTGTGATTGTAAGCTAATACACGCAGCGTGTGACTCTGGCCGCTGGTAAGTCCGGAGATTTTGTGCTGCAGATCCGCCAGGTCTGTAACGGTCGCGCTGCGAGAAGGGCTGTACTCCTGTGCCCCGGATTTCCACTGGATCTTGTAGCCATCCACCGGCGATCCGCCGTCGTAGGAGGGCTCCCGCCAGGAAACTGTCAGCGTCCCGCTTCCGGTTGAGGTAACGGTAACATTCGTTGGCTCAAGGGGCTGGCAGCCACCGTCGTTCCAGGGATTGCGGGTGACGCCATCTCCGAACGCCGAATCGTCCGCCTTTTGGTTATCGCAATAGCCGCCGAAGGAGTTCCGCAATTGGAAGACGACCGCCACCCGGTCCATGGTGTGTGGTATCGCCTTAACCTGGGCCCAGATCTGGTCCAGGTCAAGATTGCCATCAGCATTCTCATACCTGTCAGCAAGCCAGGACGGCATGTCTCCTCGGGCCGCACTGCTAACAACGGCGAGAGCCTCTGCGCTGACGGTCTCGGTAATATAGTCGCAATGCCGCCAATAATGTGTCGTGTCCACATGCTCGGTACCGACAGTGACAATCGAAAGGGCATCGGCGAATAACTCCCTTGGTCTACAAATCAAAGGCACAGACCCGGTATAATCCGTCAGGCTATAGCTGAAGGGAACCAGGTCGTAGAAATAGAGATGGGCGCCCCCCAGCGGACCGGGCGAAGAAGTAATTGAGTTGGCCAGGGTGTACACATGGGCCAGTTCGTGGATGATGACATACTCCACCCGTGAGTCGTACCTTCCTGCTTGGATCTCTTTTACTCCACACTTCCGCAGTTGCTCCACAATCTGTGAGCAGTTTTCGATCAAGGCAAGACCGATAGGGTATGAAACAAAGTTCGCGGGAGCATTCTGGTCCAGCATGTAGTCCCATGTCTCTCTCAACCAGGGATGCGAACTCTCAAAGAGTTCGATGATTTCTTTCTCGACGAAAGGGTTCCCCGGTGGAAGTCTCACTTGAGGCGTGCCCGTTTCTTCCACGGACGGAACGCTGTCCCCGCTTGAGTTCACGGCGATGACCCGCACCGTGTATTCGGTGTCATTGGTCAAGTCGGTAATAGTTTCCTTGTACCGGCTTTTGGCCGAGGTCGACTGGATGGATACTTCGCTGGCCGTGGCATCGCTGGTGACCTGACGACTCGAGTCGAACTCCTCGCTGCCAGACTTCCACTGGACCTTGAACGAGTCGGTGGAATCGGCGTCGGTTGATGACCAGCGCACCTCCAGTTGCCGGCTATTGTAGGTATAGACGGCCACATCCGTCGGCGTATCGGGCACGTCAGTCTGCGCGGAGGCGCCGGGCGCAGTGGCAAGGAGGGTTGCAATCAGCGCCCCTACAATGAGGAAACACAGCACGCCCCTGGGTAATCTCTGTCCCATTAGCTCTGGTAACTTGCCCACGTCAATCCTCTCCACGTAAATAGAAGGACGCAGGGAGGTGGGCAAGCGTGCTCCCATGGCGACAATGCCGGCCCTGCCCTGGAGTAATGAGAAGCAAAGGCACAAAGCCCGGCCATAGCCGGCTCCGGGCAAAAGAGTGCCAATCCGCCGTTGCGGCACAGAGGACAAGGCGGGGAGGGAATGCCGGCGGGAAGGGCTCATACCGCGACGCCGTAGCCTGGGCACTGGCAGCCGCGGGTCCGCCTTTGGTCGCCGCCCCACTGCGCGGGAGTTGCCCATGGGCTGGCGCGCCGCCGTAAGAATGCGGGGCAGCCTGCGATGCGCCGTTTCTTTGCTGCTGTATGAAGCGTCGAAGAAGAGGACTAACCGCCCGGTTTTCCTTCTCCCCTTGCTCGGGTGGGCCCTGGGCAAATGCGGGATAGCCCGCCGTTACCAGGCAGGCAAGAACCGGGACTGTCAGAGGTGAGGCAAGTTTAATCAAGGAATGCAGGGAACTTGCCAATCATTAGATTGGAGGGTCCTTTCCAGGGGTTTTCCGAGTGATTACAGCGTTGCCGTCCGTCCAGGAAACAGCTCCGCAACGGTCTTTCTAACGCAATACAGAATCATAAAGCGCCGGTCGGTAGCAATTTCTGTTGGCCTTTCGGCAGTTATTCTGGCAATGTCCACGATGCCGTTGTGTCGTCCATAGCATCGGTATCCGCTGGCCAAAGGTAATGGGCACTCCCAATATCTTCCAGGTCCGGCTGGCTTCCGGTTCAATCATGGCTATGGAAGGTCTCACAAGCCGATTTTCCAAGCCTGACCGGATCGCGCCCAACCAGTCGGGATCAAGGGAATCTGTAGAACCCGCCTTTGTCGGGCAGCGTCAGAGCCATTGAGATGTTACCGCTCCTGAAAGCTATTTCAACTTCTGGGAAGCTGTAATCACGAGAATCAGAGAGTTTTTCGTCCGCCGAATCACTTTTTTCTACATACCCTTGCCACCCAATGCATTAGATCGGAGCATCTTTGGTTACCCTCGAATCAATAGGCAACCCCCAGCCCGCCTTGAATCAGACGGTGTTGGCCGGCACATGCGAATCTCTGGCAGGAGATGACCGGGAGTTGGTCGGGCAGTGTAAGGCCAACTTGCCCAGGACTGACACGACCTGGCAGGAGATGACCGGGAGTTGGTCCGGGCAGTATAAAGACAACTTGCTCAGGACTGACATGACCTGGTGACGGTGTAAAATGTCCTGACTTCATTCCCGGTCTTGGGGAGTTTTGCGGCCTTCCAACAGCAACACAAGCAATGCTATTCGCTACGAAGCGGACGAAGAATGTCCTCTCTGGGTGTCCCTGGGAGTTGGTCTCCAGGGCACGGTATTCGCTCTGGCGCCGCTGGTATTGATCGTAGCCATCACAGCACGGGCCGGCGGGCAGGATGAAAGTTACCTTTCCTGGGCAGTCTTCGCTTCACTGATCATCTCGGGCTGTCTCACTGCCCTCCAGGCTAGCCGGTTCTGGCGGTTCGGGACCGGGTACGTTCTCATCATGGGCACCACGCCCAACTTTGTGGCCATTTCCGTTCTGGCCCTGGCCGCGGGCGGACCTACGTTGCTGGCGAGCCTGGTAATTGTGGGGTCCCTGTCCTACCTGGCGCTGGCCGTATGGCTGCCTCTGTTGCGCCGTGTCATCACGCCGGTGGTCTCGGCCACAGTGCTGATGCTTATTGCCGTTGCCGTTCTGCCCATTGCCCTGGACCGAGTGCAAGAAGTGCCGCAGGGGTCGCCGATAGCTGCTGGTCCCACCATCGCGGTTATTACCCTGGCGGTTATCGTGGGGTTGGCGCTCCGCACGACGGGGGCCTGGCGCCTCTGGTCGCCCCTAATTGGAATCGGCGGCGGCTGCGCGGTGGCCCTTTTGTTTGGAATCTACGATGTTCAGCGGGTCATCGACGCTCCCTGGGTGGGCATTGCCGCCGGGTACACGCCCGAGCTTGGCCTGACTTTCAATCACAGCTTCTGGGCCCTGCTACCGGTTTTCGTCGTGGTGACGCTGGTGGGAGGCATTAAGAACATCGGCGATAATGTGGCCATTCAACAGGCTTCCCGCACGGGCCAGCAGGTAACCGACTACCGCCGAGTCCAAAGTTCACTCAACACGAACTGGCTGGGCATTCTCGCATCGGGCATAGCCGGTACACCGCCCACCACCGTTTATTCTTCGACCAGCGTATCCCTGGTCAACCTGACCGGTGTTGCCTCCCGCCGGGTGGGGTACGTCATCGGCGCCTGCCTGATTGTCCTTGCGCTGTTTCCCAAACTACCGGCCGTTCTGCTCACCATCCCAACTCCGGTCATGGGTGCCTACCTGCTGTTGGCCATCGGGTTGCTGTTTATGGAAGGAGTACGAACCCTGGTCCAGGCGGGCCTGGATTACCACAAGGTGATTGTGGTGGGCATTTCCTTTTCCCTGGGCGCAGGCATAGAACAGCAAACGATTTTTGCGGATCTGTTCAACAGCCCCTGGGGCGGACTTCTGGACAATGGAATGCTGACGGGAGCCCTGGCTGCTATCGTGCTGACGCTGTTTCTGGATTTCACTAACCCCAGGAGGCCCAGCCGAATTCAGGCCAACCTGGATCTGTCTGCCTTGCCAGAAATCCAGGATCTGGCACGCGCCCAGGCCGGCAAGCTGGGCTGGAATGGGACCTCCACAGAACGGCTTCTGGCGGCTTCGGAAGAGGCCCTGGTCAGCCTGGCAGGAGAGACGGCCCAGCAGGAGTCCGACAAGGACACCCGTCTAGTGGTGGTGGCGCGGCCCGAAACGGGGATGGTGGAGTTGGAATTCATGGCCGTTTTTGATGAGACTAACCTGGAAGACCGCCTGGCTAACCTGGATGAGGAAGCCGAGGGCAGGCAGGAGGGCGATATTTCCCTGCGATTGCTACGGCACTACGCAGCCTCCGTCCGCCACCAGAAGTATTACGGACTGGACATCGTAACTGTACAGGTCAGGGGTTCCAGGTAGCCAGCCGCCTTCAATTTCTTCACCTTCCTTCACTTCTATCGCTGTGCCTCGACTCTATATTGCTATAATAGTCGTTGCGCCCATGTCTCAAGATAGCGCGACTCGCCCAACAAGAGCGAGTCGCTTTTTCCCGAAGCAATGTGTTACGTCAGCGAGAGTGGTATGAACGGTAGCAGCCCTAATCCCAACTTCCCGTATCAGCCCCGTCCCGAGACTGAACTTCAGCGAAGCCCAGGGAAGGTCGGGGGCGAACCAATTGCCGTCGTCGGTATGGCATGCAAGTTCCCGGGCGCTCCCGATATTGCGTCCCTGTGGCGGTTGCTGGAAAGGGGGGGGAACGCCATATCTGAAGCCGAACCCGGTTCAGGAGTTGGCAGAATAGGGCAGTTTTACCCCAGGTCCGCGGCCCAGTACCCAGCCTGTCGCTACGCCGCACTGGTGGACGACATTGACCTGTTTGACGCCGAGTTCTTCCGCATTTCGCCGGTGGAAGCCCAACTGCTTGACCCCCAGCAGCGCATGACACTTGAGACCTGCTGGCAGGCCCTGGAGGATGCCGGCATAGACCCCGAAGGGCTGCGAAACTCCCGCAGCGGCGTATACATTGGTATCAGCAACAACGACTACCGGGGTGTGAGCCTGGCTTCCGCCAGCCAGGTCAGCGAGCCGGCCGCCAGCCTCTACACGGTTAGCGGCACATCCTTCAACACAGTCGCGGGCAGGGTTGCGTACGCCCTGGGCCTGGAGGGTCCGGCCATCGCCCTGGATACGGCCTGCTCTTCTTCATTAGTGGCGGTTCACCAGGCGGTGTCGGTCCTTCGGCAGGGCGAGGCTGACCTGATGATGGTAGGAGGCGTGCAGGCCATATTTTCCGGCCGCCTGACCCAGTTGCGAGCCCAGGCGGGCATGTTGTCGGAGGACGGCCAGTGCAAGGCCTTCGACGCCTCGGCCAACGGCTTCGTCCGGGGTGAAGGCTGCGGAGTGGTTGTGCTGAAGCGGTTAAGCGACGCCCAGGCCGACGGCGACCCCATCTGGGGGGTTATTCTCGGTACTGCCATCAACCAGGACGGCGCCAGCGCGGGCTTGACGGTTCCCAGCGCCGACGCCCAGGTCAAGGTTATCCAGGAGGCCCTGCTGCAAGCCTGTGTCGCGCCGGCTGAGGTGGACTACCTCGAGGCCCACGGCACCGGCACCGAGGTGGGCGATCCCATTGAATTAAACTCCGCCGCCGAGGCCTACGGCCAGGGGCGCCCCCCGGAACGTCCCCTGCTGGTGGGCTCCATCAAGACCAACGTGGGCCACCTGGAACCCACGGCCGGTGTGGCCGGCCTGATGAAGGCGCTGCTGTCAATGCGGAACGGAATAGTCCCCAAGCACCTGCACTTCAATAACCCCAATCCACGGGTGGACTGGGAAAACCTGCCAGTAAGAATTACCGATGAGAAAACGGCTTGGCCTCTTTCCGGCGACCACCCTCCCCGTGCCGGCATCAGTTCCTATGGCTGGTCTGGCACCAACGCTCACGTGATTGTCGAGGGCTTTGGGAAACCTGCGGTCCAGGAAGGCGTGAACGGCGATGTGGCCTGGCCCGTCGGTGAAGCCCTGCCCATTGGGACGTCTACTGAATATGGCGAAACAAAAACGCCTGATCCTGACAAGGCGCTGGAAGAACGGCCCGCTCGATTTCTGCCCCTGTCCGGCAAGTCAGAGGCTGCAGTCAAAGATTCGGCAAGGGCATACCTTAACTGGCTGGACGAACAGGGGGACGACCTATCTAACGCGGATCTTGCCTGGACTGCCAGCGTTGCCCGGAGCCACTTTGACTACAGAAACGGCGTGGTCTTTCGCGATTCCACTACGCTGCGCCGCGGCCTGGCAGACATAGCAGACTCCAGCGACCCTGACCCCCGCCAGGGGGTGGCCCGCGTCGCCTTTGTTTACACCGGGCAGGGTAACCAGTGGGTGGGCATGGGTGAGGCGTTGTATCGCCAGGAACCGGTGTTTCAGGAAGTGATGGACCGCTGCGACCGGTTCATTCGGGAAGAACGGGGAACTTCGTTACTGGACGTAATGTTCGGTCGTTCGGGGGCTGACGGCGACCTGGACGAACCCCGCTGGACACAGCCAGCCATCTACGCCCTGGAATGCGCCCTTACGGCCCTTTGGCGGAGCGTGGGGATTGAACCCGTCGCAGTCCTGGGCCACAGCCTGGGCGAAATTGCCGCCGCCCAGGCCGCCGGGGTGTTTACGCTGGAAGAAGGCATGAAGTTTGCCTCCGCGCGCGGCCGCCTGATGGGAGACCTGCCCGGAACCGGGGCCATGGTCGCCGTATTTGCGCCGGCAGCGCGGGTGGCTACGGCGGTCGAGCGCTGGCAAGAGGGACATTCCGGCTCGAAACTCTGCATCGGCGTAGATAACGGCGCGCACCAGGTTATCAGCGGTCCGGCTGACGAGGTACACGCCTTCGCGGATCTGCTGGAGGCGGAAGGGGTCAATGTCCGGCGGTTGAGGCCCTCTCCCGCCTACCACAGCCCCCTAGTCGAGCCGGCGCTGGACGAGCTACAGGCCATCTTTGACCACATAACGGTTTCCCAACCCGTTGCGCCGCTGGTCAGCAACGTTACGGGCCAGCAGGTGGCGCCGGAGAATAACATGGACGGCGCTTACTGGCGAGAACACGCCCGTTCCCCGGTGCAGTTCCGCCAGTGCGTCGAAACGCTGACCGGCGAGTTGGGGGTTGACGCAGTCATTGAGCTGGGGCCCCACGCAATCCTTGGGCCGCTGGTGTCGTTGAACTGGCCTCAAGGCGCGGGCGCTGCCGAGACGCCCCTGGTCCTGCAGAGCTTGCTGCGCCCAGCCTTCGATGGCTCCGAGCCCGAGCGGGCAGACGCCTTTGTAAGCGCCGTGGCCAATGCGTACAAGGCGGGGTTGCAGGTTGATTTCAAGGGCCTTTACACGGGTGAGCTGCGCAGAAAAATCGCCATTCCTGGCTATCCTTTCCAGCGGCGTCGCTTCTGGGTGCCGGCACCGCAGCGTCGGTTGACGGAAGATTCCCATCCGCTGCTGGGCACGAAGCACGAGTCGCCCCGGGGCGAGGTGATGTTTGAGACTGAACTTTTCCCGTCGGACCCGGCGTGGCTGGACAATCACCGGGTATATGGCCGAGTGGTAATGCCGGGCGCACTGTTTGGCGCCATGGCCGCCGCCGTCCCGGGGATTGAGGGCGCCGCTGGTACGGTGGTAGAGGAATTTCAGCTGCTTAACCCCCTCGTGTACCCGGAATATCATGATGATACGAAGGAAACCGGAGAACCTGGCAAGCGGGTGCAGTTGATTATTGACGGCGCCAAAAGCAATCAGCCCCGCCGTTTTGAAATCTACAGCAAAGGAGAGGCGGACGAAGGCTGGACCCAGCATGCAGAAGGCCAGCTTTCCGCTCTAGACCGGCGGGCTGTGGCCGTAGAACGAGTCGACCTGGATACCCTGAAGACTGGACTTTCACCGCAGGACCTGCCTGCCTATTACCGCAGCAAGGCCGCCACTGGCATTGACCTGGGCCCGGACTTTCGCACCCTGGAAGCTCTGTGGGGGGGCGAAGGCGAAGCGGTGGGGGAAGTGGCGCTCCAGGTTCGCGACGATGGGAACGGTACTGACCTTCATCCCCTGCTGCTGGACGGGTGCTTCCAGGTGTTTTCGGCAGCACGCCTGGGTTCCGGTAAAGGGGGAGACGCTACCTACCTGCCCTTCGCATGGGAACGCCTCTGGCTGAACGGCACGTTACCCGACCGCTTCGTCTGTCACGCCCGGCTCAGGGATGCGGGGACCGACCAGGACCGGACGATTCCGACGCCACAGGCGCCGGAGACTTTAACGGGCGACCTGTGGCTCTATTCTTGCGACGGCCTGGCGCTTGGGGGCCTGACCGGATTTACCGTGAAACGGGCCACTCGATCCTCACTCCTGTCCGCAACGGAAGAACTGGGAGACCTGCTCTACGAGGTGGTATGGCGAGAACGCCCGCTGCTCGACCGCCTCCAGCCTGCCGACGCTCTTGAGGCGCCATCCACAATAGCCTCGGGCACCGGCGCTTTCGGCGATTACCTGGCCGGCGAGGGTGTAACCCTGGAGGAGAGGTCTGACCTGCTGGGCGACCTCGAACGGCTGTCCCGCTCCTACGCCCTGGCCGCCCTGGAGAAACTGGGCTGGCGCCGAGAAGCGGGCGCCACGGTTGACCCGGAGGAATTGCGAGAGCAACTGGGCGTAATTCCCGAGCACTCCCGCCTGTTGGAGCGGATGCTGCGGCTGCTAGCCGACGCCAGAGTATTGGAAAAACTGCCCGATGCCCGGTACCAGGTGTTAGTGGGTAAGGACGATGCTCTTCCCGATGAAGCCCTGGCAGGCGCCGAAGCCTTTGCCGACCGGTCAGTTGATCGCCATCCCCACGGCGTTAACGAATTGGGCTTGCTGCGGCGGAGCGGCAGCGACCTGGCGGAAGTGTTGCTGGGCGGCGTGGACCCATTGTCCATTCTGTTTCCCCGGGAGGGCCCGGGTGCGGCGGATTTCTACTTTACCGCCCCCGCTTCCCGCGCATCCAACCGTTTACTTGGGGACGCGGTGGCGGCGGCGGTTGCCAACTGGCCGGCGGAACGGCGGCTGAGGATCCTGGAAGTGGGCGCCGGCACTGGGTCCGGCACGTCGGTTGTCCTGCCAGCACTGCCGGAAGGCAACTTTGATTATGTCTTCACCGACATTTCGGCGGGTTTTTTTGCCGAGGCGGAAAACCGGTTTCGGGACCTGGGCGCACCCTTAGAGTACCGTACGCTGGATATAGAGCGCGACCCGGAGGCCCAGGGATATGAGCTGCACGCTTACGATCTGGTAATCGCCGTCAACGTCCTGCACGCCACGCGAGACTTGTCTGAGACCCTGGGCCACTGCCGAGACCTGCTGGCCCCTTCCGGCCAGGTCCTCGCCGTCGAGAGCCTGCGGGGACGGGGCTGGCAGGATATGACCTTCGGGCAACTGGAGGGCTGGTGGCGGTATTCCGATGAATACCGACCTGAGCACGCTATTGCTTCGCCCCAGGTCTGGCGCATGGCCCTGAGCGATGCAGGATTCACGGACCCGGTTGTGTTGGGATGTGAAAGCCGGAGCGACGACGAGGGCCCGCTGGGTTCAGGGGTGATCATGGCCCGCGGCCCGGCCACTATCACCTGGCCTGCCGGCGTGTGGGTCGTGGCAGGGGATGACGAGACCGTCGTGCCTGACCTGGCGTCCGGGTTGGCAGCCCAGAACCAGGCGGTAATTGTTGCGAGCCGCGAGCACGGCAAAAGCGAGCATGGCACGGTTGCCGGTATTACACAGGCGGAGGTGGAGAGCGCCGATCGGGCATCGTGGCGCCAATTCTTCCAGGGCCTGCCCGAAAATATACCGCTGCAAGGGGTAATCCACTGCGCTTCTCTGACTGCCCGCGGCCCTGCCATTACTATTGAAGAACTGACTGAAGATTCCAGGGAGACAGGCGCCAGCGCCCTGGCCCTGGTGCAGGCGCTGCAGGATTGCGATTTAACTCCTGCCAGGGGCTTGTGGTTCATCACGCGGGGAGCCCAAGCCCTGGAGCGGGACTACAAGCGGGAAACCGCGGCAAGTCTGGCCGGTTCTCTCCTGTGGGGTTTCGGGAAGGCAGTAGCCAGGGAGGCGGGTTATCTGCGGCCCAGGATGATAGACCTGGACCCTGACCCTTCGCAGCCCGCCGAAGGCCTGGTCAACGAGCTAATGTTCCCCGACCTGGAAACCCACATCGCCTGGCGGTCGGGAGCGCGGCTGGCAGCGCGGCTGGTCAGGAGCGCCGACAGCCGCCCGCGCATTCAGTTGCCCCACGACACCAACTGGCGACTGGAGACTACACCCGGTGAGGGACTGGAGGGCCTCCATGCCGAACCGGCGACTCCCAGGCCACTGGGGACCGGTGAGATTCGCGTGGCGGTTGAAGCAGCCGGCCTGAACTTTTCAGACGTACTGATCAGCGTGGGTGCGGTGGAAATGGACCCGGTGCTGGGGGATGAATTTTGCGGACGGGTCATTGAGGTCGCTTCCGATGTATCCGACTTTCATGCCGGGGACAGGGTAGTTGGCCTGGGCATTGGCACATTCCGGCCCGACCTTGTAACCAGGGCTGAAATGGCGGCGCATGTCCCACCAGGCATTCACTCGGCTGCCCTGGCTACGATCCCCACCTCCTTCGTAAGCGCCGAACTGGGTTTTCAGATGTCCGGATTGAAGTCCGGCGACCGGGTGCTGATTCATACGGCATCGGGCGGAGTGGGCCTGGCGGCAATACAACTGGTGCAGGCCGCCGGGGCCGAAGTGTTTGCCACGGCCAGCGCTCCCAAGCAGCCCTATCTCCGGTCGCTGGGCATTGAGCACGTCTACGACAGCCGTTCCACCGACTTCGGGAAGCAAGTTCTGGCGGACACGGCAGGGCAAGGGGTGGACGTGGTTCTTAACAGTCTCACGGGCCCCGGCTACATAGAAGCCAGCCTCTCCTGCCTGGCGCCGCAGGGCCGCTTCGTGGAGATGGGGCGGCGCGACATCTGGACAACCGAACAGATGGCGTCGGCCCGGCCCGATGTGGCTTACTCTATCCTCGAAGTCGACGCTTTGAAGCGGCGCGATCCGGCGATCGCAGGAGCTTCCCTGCGGCGGGTCATGGACCGAGTCGCCAACGAAGAACTCACTCCCCTTACTGCTACCCGCTGGCCCATGGCCGAGATCATTCCGGCAATGGAGTTTATGCGTTCGGCCCGCCACATCGGCAAGAACGTCATCCTCATGCCTCCCCTGACCGAAGGGCGCCTGCGGCCCGACCGTACCTACCTGGTGACGGGTGGGCTGGGCGGCATCGGCACGGTCATAGCAGGCTGGCTGGCCGAGCGTGGCGCTGGGACAATTGTACTGAACGGCCGCCGCGCTCCGGACCCGGAAGCGCAGGAGGTTATCGAGTCCTTGCGGCGGCAGGGCGCTGACGTCCGAGTGGAACTGGCGGACATGACCGACGCCCATGCCGTAGAACAGTTGCTGTGCCGTATTGATACAGAAATGCCTCCCCTGGCCGGCGTAATCCATAGCGTGGGGGTGCTGTCCGACGCCTCACTGGGCAATCAGAACTGGGAACGGTTCGAGCAGGTCTTGTGGCCCAAAGTGCTGGGAGCGTGGCGCCTCCACTGGGCTACGTTGAATCGCGACCTGGACCTGTTTGTTCTGTTTTCCAGCATCACCGGAGTGGTAGGCAATTCGGGCCAGGCTAACCACGCCGCAGCCAATGCATTCCTGGACCAGCTTGCCGGTTACCGGCGCTCCCTGGGTCTGCCCGGCCAATCCATCGCATGGGGAGCCTGGTCAGGGCTGGGCGAGGCAGAAGAACAACGGGAAAGAATCGAGCGTCAGTTGGAAACAGCGGGCACGGGTTGGCTTACCCCGCAGCAAGGTCTCAAGGCTTTCGAAGAACTGGTGCACAGGGACCTTAACTTCGGTATGGTGGCCTCGGTGGACTGGCCGGCTTTGGCGACCAATTTTGAAGAGCCACCACCCTTCCTGGCAGAATTGCTGCCCCGGGAGGATGAAGCCGATCAAACGAGCCCCGAGGACACAGCAGACCTGGTGTCCCAACTTAAGGCGATGCCCCAGAATGCCTGGGAGCAGGCATTGGTCCCCTTCCTGCAAAGGGAGTTGCAGGCGGTGCTGCGAATGCCCACCGCCCCTGCCCCCAACGTGGGATTCTTCGACCTCGGCATGGATTCGCTGATGTCGGTGGAACTCCGGAACCGACTCAATCGGGTGCTGGCCGGAGAATACGTAGTCTCCAATACTGCGGTGTTCGATTATCCCAACATCGCCGCCCTGGCCGGCCACCTGGCTGCGGAACTTGGTCCGGCCCTGGGGACCCCTGTCGTGCAATCCGCGGCAGCGCCGGAGCCTCGGAGGCCCGCACCGCCCGTCCCTTCGGCCGAGGACGCCATAGCCATTGTGGGCATGGCCTGCCGGTTCCCCGGTGCGCCGGATCTGGAGTCATTCTGGGGCCTGCTTGCAAGTGGACGTCACGCCATTACTGAAGGCCGGCAGGCAGCGGGTCCATGGGAGGGCGTGATCGGCGACCCGGCCGCGCGGGAGGCCATTTTCCGGAGGGGTGGATTCATCGAGGACCTGGACAAGTTCGATAATCGTTTCTTCCGTATCTCTCCCATAGAGGCGCGGATGATGGACCCGCAGCAGCGCATGTTGCTGGAAACCACCTGGCACGCACTGGAAGACGCTGGCCTGGACCCGGAAAGCCTGAGGGGCAGCCGTACCGGCGTCTTCGCGGGCATTGGCGGCAGTGAATACCGGGATGTCATTTCCGCCCATGGCCAGGACGACATGTACTTTGGCACCAGCCCCAGCCTTGCCGCAGGGCGTATTGCGTTTGTGCTGGGGCTGGAGGGAGCGGCTATGCCCATGGACATGGCCTGCGCCTCGTCCCTGGCGGCGGTACACCAGGCCGTGGCGGCCCTGCAGAAGGGAGAAGTGGACCTGGCTCTAACCGCAGGCGTCAACGCGACCCTCTCGTTGCCAATCGCCCGCTTCCACCGAGACATGGGGATGCTGTCGGCCTCGGGCCAGTGCAACGCCTTCGACGCCGACGCCGACGGGTTCGTGCGCAGCGAGGGCTGCGGCGTACTGGTCTTGAAGCGGCTGAGCCAGGCAGAAATTGACGGCGACCGCATCTGGGGACTGGTCAAGGGTACGGCCATCAACCAGAGCGGGGCCAGCGCGGCCATGCCCGTGCCCAACGGGCCGGCTCAGGAACGGGCCATGGAAGAAGCCCTGGGCAGGGGCAGCCTGGTTGCCGCCGACGTTGACTACATTGAGGCGCAAGGCACAGGCACCGAACTGGGGGACTCCATCGAACTTCGGGCCCTGGTCTCGGTGTACGGCAAGGGAAGGGAACCGGAAAGGCCGCTGCTGCTGGGTTCGGTCAAAACCAACATCGGCCATTCAGAGTGGGCGTCTGGCATGGCCAGCATAATCAAGGCCGTATTGGCCATGCAAAAGGGTGTTATTCCCGCACACCTGCACTTCAATAAACCCAATCCCAACTTCGATTGGGACCATATGCCGGTGCGGATCACTTCAGAGCGGATGGCCTGGCCTGCGATACCCAATCGGCCTCGCCTGTCGGCAGTCAACTCCTTCGGTCTGTCCGGGACCAACGCCCACGTGGTGCTGGAAGGCTGGCCTGCCGCCACCGGAGACTCCACGCCTGCTAAAGATCCCCCCTGGCCCTCCGGCCAAACGCTGTTTACACCACCGTCTCTCCCCTTACGGTATGGCGAAGGGCGGGAACCGGCCGTACCCCAGCAGACGCGGGCCGCCAGGGTGTTGCCCTTGTCGGGCAAATCGCCCGGGGCCCTGCGAGATCTGGCGGGCGCTTACCTGTCCTGGCTGGACAGCGCCATGGTGCAAACAGAACTGGAAACCGACGCCGAGCGTTTCCTCGCGGATATGGCATGGACGGCAGGTACGGGGCGCAGCCACTTCCCCCACCGGGCCGGCGTAGTTTTCCGAGATTCCAACGAACTGCGTGCGGGGTTGAAGGACGTTCTAACGTCCGGGATGGATCCTGGTGAACCACCATCGGAAACCGCGCCCCGCATTGCCTTCGTTTACTCCGGCTCCGAAGAACTGTGGCCTGGACTTGCCGAAGAGTGGTACCGGACCGAGCCTTGCTTCCGTGCGGCGCTGGACCGATGCGACGAACTCCTTAAACAGGAACGAGGCGAATCCTTGCTGGATGTTATTTTGAGCGAGGCAGGGACTTCCGAAAGCCAAGCACAACTGCGGTGGGCGAACCCGGCCAGATTTGCTGTGGAAACCGCCCTGACGGCCCTCTGGGAAAGCGTTGGCATTCACCCGCGCGCGGTCCTGGGACGGGGAATCGGTGAAATCGCCGCGGCCCATACCGCCGGCATGCTGACCCTGGAAGATGGGTTGCGACTGGCTGCGGCATTGTCCAGTGCTGACGCAGCCCTCCCTATAGTTCCGGTAACGGCGCCGGAACTAACCCTGGTGAGCAGCGTCACAGGCCGCCAGGTACACGATGCCGGGGAACTGGACAACTCCCATTGGCGGCGGCTTGTCAACGGCGGCGACGCTTTCCAGGATGGGGTTTTTGTTCTGGCCGGAACTGGGTCGAGCCTGGTGGTCGCAACGGGGCCGACCCTCGCGTTCGCTGAGGAGGTTGCGATCACTCAGGTTCCTGCTCTTAACGGGACGCAATCCGCAGACGAAGATACGTCCGGTGGACAAGGAGGCTTCGCGATAGCCGTTGCTGCCGCTTACGAGGCGAGCGTGCCGGTCAACTTCAAGGGCCTCTTCGCCGGCGAAGAGCGGCGCAGGATAAAGATACCCGGGTATCCCTTCCAGCGCCGGAGTTTCTGGGTTCAAAAGAGGGCGACAGCCCCGTAAGCGATTGAAGGCAACGTCCCTGCCCAGGTGGCTCGAAAAATGTTCAGAAGGGATTGAACGCCCCCAACAGTACTGCCCAGCATATCTTCGCAGCTGATACCACTTGAAGAGTGGCATTATTTTCACTATTGGTTGACCCCAATGCATTGCCTTGCTAGGCTTAATTTACGGTTTTCTTCAAAATTAAGACCCAAGGGAGGATCTGCAAATGGCAACCAATGAAGAGCGACTCAGGAAACTCGTGGATGACAATCTGGAAATTGGCAGTCGCACTGCTGGCCAACCGCTCCACATGGAATACAGTCTGCGCGAGTCCGGCGTATCTTCCGTTGATTTCGTGGCCTTCGCAAAGATAGTCGCGGACGAATTCGGTGTTTCTTTCAACCCCGAGGACTGCGCCAAGTACAACACCGTCGGAGAATTGTTAGTGCGGCTGGAAGCTTAAAGCCGTTATATCTTCCAACAAATAGTGTTCGGGTTGGGACTCCCCTAGAAAGCAGGCATCGATGACGGCAGAAAGAAATGTAGTACACTCTGCCCCTCCGTCCAGTCTCCTCTGGTGGAGTCCCTTGCTTGTGTCGGGCGAAATCACTATTGTTCAGGTCGACCTGTCTGCTGACGCGGCGCGAGAGAAATTCGCCGTTGGCTGGCTCGACGAGGCAGAGTTCTTGCGCTGCCAGCGTTATTTGGCCGAACCACGCAGACAATTTGTGCTCTGCCGTGCCGCCCTTCGGGTTATACTTTGTGAAGAGTTGGGCTGCCGGAACGGCGAACTGTCCTTCCGCGAAGGAGAACATGGCAAGCCCTTCGCGGAGGTGAATGGCCGGCCCGCCGCCTTGAGTTTCAGCGTAAGTCACAGCGGACAATACGGACTCATAGCCCATGCCCCGCGCGGCAGGTTGGGCGTGGACGTGGAGCAGTTAGTCCCCAAGCGTCACTTGAATTCCCTCATCCACGCGGTAATGGGGCCTGACGAACAGAGAGAACTGGGCGAGATGGCGGAACCGGCCAGGCTTCACCAGTTTTTTCGGCTGTGGACCTGCAAAGAGGCGCTGGTCAAAGCACTGGGGACCGGTTTCTCTACAGATATCTCAAGTTTCCAGGCGCCGCCAAATATCCGCCAGGGTGAAGTCGAAGGTGTCTTCAGGTTTCCCCATTTGCCTGAGCCCGCCTGGCGCCTGCAAGACATTAGCGGGGAGGGGTTCGTGGCCGCCCTGGCCTGGGAACTGCCGTAAACGCGCTCAGCGCTCCCTGACCCAGGTTACCGGAGCCTGAAAGTCTCCCCCGAACAGGTGAAGATTGGTAGAGAACCCGGAGTTTGTTTGGCGTGTGCCGGAACCCCTCGCGGTCCACGAGGTCGCTGTGGACTCGAATACTGCCATTCAGGTTCGACGTCACGGCAATCCCGACGGCCCCAGGTTAGTGCTCAGCCACGGCAACGGCATGGCCATTGACCTTTACTACCCCTTCTGGTCCCTGCTTGCCAACGACTTCGATTTGGTAATGTACGATCTGCGCAATCACGGGTGGAACCAGGTCAGCTCCCTGTCACAGCACAATATTCCAACCCTGGTCTCGGACCACGACATCGTCCTGGAAGCCATTTGCCGGCAGTGGGGTGAGAAGCCTCAGGCCGGCGTGTTTCACTCGGTTTCGGCGCTGGTAACCCTGCTTTCCCCCTCCCGGGGGCGGCAGTATTCGACGCTGGTACTCTACGATCCCCCTTTATGCAAACCCGGCCGCAGCCACCAGGAATTTGAGGAAGCCGCGATCCAGGCCGCGGGGTTTGCCCGGCGCCGAGCGGACAGATTTCAGCGTAGGGAAGACTTCTCAGAAGTCCTCCCTTTCCTGCCCCTCTTTCGGAGATTTGTCCCCGGCCTATTCGATCTGATGGCAATGACTACCCTTCGGGACTGGGACGGCGAAGGGTACGGGCTTCGCTGTCCAAAAGAGTACGAAGCCCAAATCCTGGCCTATGCCAGTGTCTACTGCGTGGCCGTTGACTTCGACACCCTGGAGTGCCCGGTCAAGGTCATAGGCGCCGATCCTACCTTGCCCTTTTCCTACCTGCCCACGCTGGACCTGAGCGACATTTTGAGCGTGGACTACGACTTTCTGCCTGAAGCCAGCCACTTTCTGCAGTTGGAACAGCCGGCCGAGTGCGCCGAGTCCCTCAGGCAGCATCTTGAACACCTGGGGATGCATTAATCCGATAGGAGTGTTCGAGTCCCACTCGTGGACGCCTGTAGCCTGGGCAGAAGAGCCGCCGATGGGAAATGCCGGGCATTTCGCCTCAATGAAAAGAAAATCTGCTAAGCCTGAGGTGTACACGTCAGGCAAGAGGGTGTCAGATTTGAGTGCGTGATACATTTCAATGAAGCTGCTAAGTTTTCTAACAGTGGCATGGACTTCACTATCGAGCGGAAACCGGCAGAAGAGTGGCGGACTAGGATTGGCGAGTTTGAGCAGGCCCTTTTTCTTCGGAGTTAAGCCAGAATTGTCCACTTCAGGTGCTGACGTTGCCCACTGAGGTTAGCCAGGAAATCAGGGAACTTATCAAGGTGAAGGGGCGAATTACCTTCGCCGAATATATGCAAATCTGCCTTTATTCACCCCATGGCGGCTTCTACTCCTACAGGTCTGACAGAATCAATGCCCACTTCGGCACTTCCCCCACCAGCCATCCGGCCTTTGGCGCCCTCATTGCACGGCAACTGGAACAAATGTGGCACATCCTGGGGGAACCGGATGTCTTCCATTTGATCGAAGTGGGTTCAGGTGACGGCAGCCTGGCCCGATCAATTGTGAATGCCTGTAGACTGACTTACCCACAGTTTGCGCGGGCGCTCCGCTATGTCGCCGCAGACTACCAGCCCACCAACTACCGGGCATCCGGCCACGCATCTGACTGGTCAACCGGGGATACCGAGGCGGGCCCCGCAAGCGTCAGTGAGTCACAGCTTGCGGTCCAGGGAATCCGAGCCGAAGGACTCGGGCCTTTCCGCAACGTCGTAGGCTGTATCCTGTGTAACGAGTTGCTCGACAATTTCCCTTTCCGCAGGTTTGCCATTGATGGTGGAAACACCAGGGAGGTTTTCGTCACAACGGCAGGGGAAGACTTCGCAGAGGTCCTGGACGACCCATCATCGCCAGCCATCGAGCAGAGGCTGGGAAGTGTGGCTCTTTCCCTGGCAGAGGGTTATCGAGGCGAGGTGTGCCTTGCCCTGGAGGACTGGACCTGCCAACTTGCCCGGTCCCTGCACCGGGGCTTTGTTCTCACTATTGACTATGGTGAACTGGCGGCCGACCTTTACGCACCCCGAAATGCCGAGGGCACTATGGTCTGTTACAGGCGACACACCGCCACCGGCGACCCTTATCAGGATCCTGGGCAACAGGACATTACATGCCAGGTAGACTTCACGTCCCTCATGCAACTCGGGGCACGGCAAGGTCTTTCCACGGTGGGCTTTGCCAGGCAGAGCACGTTCTTGCAGAATCTGGGTTTCTCTGCCTTGCTGGAAGAGATGCAGAGCACCGGCCTGTCTGCCGCCCGCGCTGAGTTCAACCGGACGGCCCTGATGACCCTGGTAGAACCGGAGGAGTACGGCGACTTCAAGGTTCTGGTTCAGGCCAAGGGAGTTGACCCGGGCATTGAGCTTCTGGGATTTGCCGGCACGGAACACTGAGGGGCTTCGCCGGTTTAGACCTTAGCTGGGATGCTTGCTGAACATCATGAACCCGCAACTGTCGGGGGTATTGCAGCCGGCGAGGGCAGTATCGGCGCGTCCCGTTACCTGGCGCGGACCGGCCGTACCACGAAGCTGCTGAATGCTGTCAGAAAAGAGGACAGCGCGGTTGCGACCCGTGCCATTGTTGCCGCCGCTGGAAAGGAAGGGGTGCGGACCTTCAACCCGGATGTCGTCGGCGTAGAAGTCGTGCGCTTCGCCCCACTTGACGCCGTGCCACTGGAAGCCCTCCAGGAACTGCTGCGTGAAGGTGAGATAGCCGTCGTAGGGGTTGAAAATATCAACGTCGTTTGGGCCCAATCCCGAACCTTCCCACATTTTCCGCGCCAGGCTGGCCACCGCCTCCTGGTGTTCTTCTAGGGTTGCCATGGTGCTCTGGCCACGACCGTTGTTCTGGGCGTGGTTAAGTACGTAGACGGGCTTCTGTCTCAGGTCCCGCGCGCGTTCGGCCGTGGTGAATATGAAGGCCGCGCAGGTATTGACCGGCCGGTCGCAATCATAGATCACCAGCGGTTCTTCGATTACTCGCCCGTTCAGGTAGTCCTCGCGGGTAAGCTGATAAGGCTCGTGCAGGGCGTAGTACCCCCAGTCGGTCAGCAGGCCGTTTCTGCGCAGATTGAGGCAGAGGGGCGCCAGGCCGTCGTGTGACTTTCCATATTTCTTGCAGTACTGAAGGAAAACCACCAGGTTGTTGAACATGGCGCCGTTCTGGTAACCCCACGGGAGGCTAAAGGCCGAGGCGCCGGGAGCCTCCTGGTTAACATTCTGGGGATTGTTGTGCCCGTACCGGCCTTCCAGGTTCACCATCGGGTACCAGACCAGGGCAGTCTCGCATAGACCGTCGCCGACTGCCTGGGCGGCCTGGCCCATCATCGGGCCGATGTACGGAGCGTCGGACTCCCGATGTTTAATGTTCTTCAGTCCCAATTCCCTTTCAATCCATTCGGCGGATGTAAAGGTCAGGCCGTCCTCCGTGTCGTAGGGCGGGTCAAAATAGGGGCGTGGCGCCCAGGTCTGCTCCGCACGGGTTTCCTTGCTGGTGATCAGCCCATCGATGTCGTCCAGCGACAGGCCAGCGTCCGCAATGGCCTTCAGGCACGCCTCCTTTGTTAACCCGCCGCAGCTTCGGTCCAGGCTCACTCCGTCCCAGCGCCGGTCCATGTGGGACTGCCCCCAGCCTACGACGGCCACCTTGCCCCGGTGTTCCCAGATTCCCATACCTTCCCGATTTCTCATCCAGCCAGTGTTGCTAACCATCTCAGTTCTCCCATATCCAAGGCACAACTGCCATCTTCACGCTGCCATTGCCGACTAAGTAATCACCTGCCACTCGTGGACCAACTGGCCGTTACTGGTCTCTTCAAATATCAGTTCCACGGGGGCACCCGCCGGTACCTCGCCCGGAGGGGTGCCCGGGAGATTGGAAAGAAAGTTGATGCCCGGGTCCTGGTCCAGGGTTATCACCGCAAAGTTGATGGGTTGCGCTGACCGGAACCCCCGGATTCGGGAGTCACGAACTACCATGTACACGTCAATATGCCCCTTGCCTTCCACCTCTTTCCACTCAAAGCTGTCGGCCGCGCCGCACTGGTTGCATCGGGGGACGGGCGGGTAATGCAGTCGGTCGCAGGCGGTGCAGTTCTGAAGGACCAACCGGCGTTCATTGCAGGCGTCCCAGAAGGGTTTGGTCAGTTCGTTGGGAACCGGAGCAGGTCTTTCAAGGCCTGGAATCGTTGACATGGTTATCGCCTCCCGTGGGAATTAGTGCGGGGCCGGTTGGGGTCTGGCCCGCATTCCGGCACGAATTAGATCTACGGTAACTTACCTGGCCCCATCAAAGGGGAAGGGCTTTTTGACTTGACACCTAGTCCTGGTTGGCCTTCTCGCTTAGCCATGGCTCAGCGCTGCCTTCGTCCATCCAAAGGAAGTGAAATCCCGCAGCCAGAGCAAACTGGCGGTCCAGATCCGTATCGCCGATATGGTAGTACTCGGTCGCCGCAAAGCGGGACTTCACTTCGGGGAGATTCTGCTTGGCTGACACGAAACTTACCTCGATACGGTGCCTGTCCCAAATGGCCTGCTGCACGGGCAGGGGACGGTCGGATGAACTGCCGACGATACACCCGTGGGCCGCGGCCCTCCTGACCATGCCCATGGTTATCGGCCCGGGCGGGTCTCCCGCTTCCAGTGTACCGTCTATATCGAAACTGACCAGAACCGGCAAATTTGACGTTCCTGTTGAAATCATATCCTTCGTAGATTGCCCAGTCTCTTGGCTCATTGCCTATGGCTCCCCGCCCACAGCAGGGTCCGGCCACTGAACTACTCCCCTTGTTCCCAACGACTCAATTTCGTCGGTGCTGTACCCAAGTTCCCGGAGAATGGGCCTGGTGTGCTGGCCCACCTGAATGGAAGTCCGATAGAGCCCCGGGGTTAGAGAGAATTCTACCAGCCCGCCATAACGGAGGTATTTTCCAACGTACGGGTGTTCCACCTCGACACTGAGGCCGTTTGCCTTTGCATGAGGATGGTCCGCATAGAAGTCTCCTTCCAGGGCTTCGTCGGCCTGGACACAGCCCACGTCGGCCTCCAGAAGCAACTCCTCCCACTCAGAGGCGGTGCGGTCGGCGAAAACTGTGGAAATTTCGGCAATCAGCGCATCATCGTTGGCCAGTCTGGCCTCTCGGCCAGCGAAGCGGGGATCAGCAACCAGGTCCTGCCTTTGTACAGCATGGCAGAAGTTTTCCCACTCATCCTGAAACAAACAGCCCAGGAACACCCACCCCTCCCGACAGCGGTACAGGCGATACAGGGCATTGAGGCCGTGGATTTCCTCATCGGGCAGGGCAATAGGAGGCCGGTCCTCGTAGTCGAAATACTCATCGGCATTGGTCCATGCATTGGCATTCAGCATGTTGACGTGGACGGGTTGCCCCTTGCCCGTAAGATCCCTGGCACGCAGCCCCATGATAATGGCATTGGCAACGGCAGGGGAGGTGTTCTGGTCCGGTCCCCAGTTGGCTTTCATCATCCAGCGAGTCGCCTCAACGGTCTCCTCGATGTCCATTACCTTCTCCGGAGGAGGAGGCATGCCCCGGCCCGTCTGCCGCCGGGCGCCACCCATGATGGCGCCTGGAATGGGGTGAGCCCCCGGGCGGCGGGCGTGTTCCCCGTTCTCGCCGTAGGTCCCCATCCAGACGTGCACCAAGCGGGGATTGATCTTCCGGCAGGTCTCCCAGTCTATCTGGAGCCTTTCGGGCACGCCCAGACGAAAGTTGTGGGAGAGTACGTCGGCCCCCGCTATCAGTTTATGGATGATTTCCTTGCCTTCGGGAGTCTGAAGGTCTATCTGAATGCCCTCCTTCCCGGCGTAGGTGCGAGGTTCCGCTATTGACTGGGCGGTGGAGCGCCGTCCCTCGTCCAACCGCCTGTCGGTGGCGTCAACCTTGATAACCCGCGCGCCCAGGTCCGCCAGTAGAGCGGCGCCATAAGGGCCGGCCTGGATCGTTGCCAGATCAAGAATAGTTACCCCTGACAGAGGATGGGTGGGCGCTCCGGAGTTGGCAACCGCGGGGGAGGGGTCGCTGACGGCTTCAGACTTCCGTGTCCGGCGAGTCAACACTTCGGCGTTATGCTGACCAACGTCCGGCGATGGTCCACTGGGTTCTCCCGGGGTTTCTTTGAAGTCTACCAAAGGCGCCAGTGTACGCAGTGGACCCACGCGAGGGTCGATGATGGTTGCCACCGTACCATTTGCGACCACCGCCGGATGGTCCATGGCCCGGATGCTGTTGCGGTATGGTTCAGCGGCGATGTCGCCGTCCTCCAGGTAAATTTCCATCCATTCTTCGGCGGTCTTCTCCAATTGCTTTGCCAGCATTTCCCGGCGCAGGAGTTCCCGGTTTTCCACGCTGATGGCGGGGACCCTCTCGAACCGCTCATCCTCCAGCAAATGCCCCAGGCCGATGGCTTTAAGGTGACCCTGGATGTGCGGGACCCGCTGGTTGGCGTGCTGCAGCCACGCGCCATCCCTGGTGCGGACGGGAATATACCCGATCGTTGACAGACCCGTACTGGGAGCCCTGACCGGGTATCGCTCGGGGTCCTTGCGCGCAAGCTGCAGGTTGACCAGTCCACCGGCGCCGGCATTGTTGTCATGGGGTGAAGCCAGGGCCTGGACGATGCTGGTCTGGACCCACTGCCCGCGACCGGTCTGGTCTCGCACGCGGAGGGCGGCAATGATACCACGCAGCGCGGCCTGGCTGGCGTGCCAGCTGCCGGTTGGAACTGCCGAATAAACGGGACCGTCCCGGTTTGGCTGTCCCTGCAGGTTGAGCATCCGGCCAGCCTTGGCGGCAACAATTCCTTCGTAACCCTTCACCCTGCGGAGCGGCCCCGACTGCCCAAAGCCCGTTATGGAGCAGTAAATCAACCGGGGATACAGGTTAGACAGTGCATCGTAGGACATCCCCCAGTCCGCCATATCACCAGGCCGGAAGGACTCCACCAACACGTCGGCCTCGCCGATCAGCTGAATCGCATCCTCACGGCCTTCTGCCGTAGCCAGATCCAGCACGATTCCCTTCTTTCCGCGGTTCCACGATATCCACGCGGGCTGAAACCTGAACGGGTCGCCACCGGGAGGTTCAACCTTGACTACTTCGGCGCCGTAGTCAGCCATCACCAGGGTGCATATGGCCCCGGGCATACCCAGAGAGAAGTCCAGGACGGTGAGACCAGCACATGGTCCTGCCAAGGTTCACCTCCCCTTTGTTTGGCGTGGCCATCGAATTGAGACTCTGGCCGTGTGGTGGTGGTGGAGAGTATGCAGTCCACTCAAGAAGCGCGTCAACCTTACCGCAAGAAACGCAATAGATCGGACACCGCTGTACTATTAGGGTTGCGCTCCGTGATACCGGCTTTCGCCGGAGAGAGGCGAGCGGCAGCAGCCGACCCCGGCCTTGTTGAGCAGTTGTGTGAAAGTGGTCCGAACCTTATTCAAGCCGCCTGATGTTGGGCATCCCTATCATTGTGATGAGGCTAACTACACTCAGGATCGCCCCGTTTATCAGGAGCGCCCCCTGGGCTCCGACGACACCCGCCAGACCTCCCACACCTACGTGCCCCACCGGAGCGAACCCGATACTCAATACCCAGGAACCCATGGCTCGACCGCGTTCCTCATCGGACACCAGCCCCTGCATGAGAGTCTTGTAGAGTGTGTCGACAGCCATTGCGCAGGCGTTGACGAAGAGCAGCACACCGAGGAAGGCGAAGATGTTGCCGGAAAGGGAGAAGGCCATCAGCCCGAGGCCGAAACCGACGGCTGTGGCAAACATCAACAGTCCTTTTTTCCTGGAGGTTCCCAGCGCCGCCAACAGCCATAATCCCAGCAGGCCGCCGACCTGCCGAACCGCGGTCATTATTCCCAGCCCGGTGGGGCCGACGTGGACGACCTCCTTGGCAAAAACAGGGAGCAAGGTCATGTGGGTGAAGCCCAACACCTCCGTCACTGCCGTCAGAAGCATGAGCGCCAGGAGAAAGCGGCGGCTTCGGACCAGCCCCATATATCCAGCCAGATTCCCCAACACCGACGTCGCAGACGAACGGATCGAACGCCCCGGATTGTTGAGAGCCAGGGTAGCCGCCGCCGCGCTCAGGTAACAGACCCCGGCTACAACGAACTGCCACCCGGCCCCCGCAGCCTCGATTAACGCTCCGGAAGCGAGGGAGCCGACGATGCCGCCACCCTGCATGGCCATGGCGCCGAGGGCCAGTCCGTTAAGGGAGAGTCCCGATCCCACGATGTCAAAAGTATAAGTCTGGCGGACTGTAAGGGCGAAGGCGAACATGCTGCCCAAAGCGCCTACCAGGGCGACCACCACCCAGACGTTGGTCAGACCGCCCAGCAGCAGCAACAGCGCCATCACCATGGCCACTACCGCAGCCCCCAGGTTGCTGATTCCCAGCAGCAACCGCCGGTCCCACCGGTCAGTTATGGCTCCGGAAAGTATGCCGAAGAGGAAAAATGGGAGCATCCGGGCCGCCGCGCCCACACCCACCATCAGTTCCGAGCCGGTAAGCTCGAAGATCAGCCAGCCAACAGAGACCTGTTCCATCCCGGTGGCCAGGGAGTAGAGGAGGGTGGATGCCCAAAGCAGGCGGAAGTCCCTGATGCGGAGGGATGCTGCCCAGTTCCCGATGCCTGTCATTGGGCGATGATACACCTATTACCGGCGTGTCCGTTAGTGAAACCCTAAAGCAGCCTGCCCTGGTTCGAAGACTGACATGGAGGACGGGTTTGGACGGTAACGTCATACTGGCCAATGCAATCAGCTACGTTCCAGTCGCATTGCGGGCGGCATTGATTCCGATGACTAATCAAGCAATCCTCCAGCCCGTTTGGTTTGCACCAACGCAAAAGCGCGGGACCGTCGGGTTTTCCCCAACGGTCCCGCGCTTCGTGCTGATAGTGTCGTTTTTTGCCTTCCGGTAGTGCCCTAATCGGCGCTGATACCCAATTCAGACTGCAAGTCCAGGATGGTCTGCGCGCGATTGCGAGTTGGGACACGTTGCCGCATGCCTATGGGCTCGTTCTCCACCTCTGGAACCACTTTGATGGAAACGAACACCGGGCCGGTATCCTGCATTATCTGCTCTATATTGGTAGCAAACTCTTCCAGGTCGTCGAAACTGTAGGCCGTGGAATAGCCAGCTTCCTTGGCAACGCCGGCGTAATTGATCTCCTGGGCGTTGGGGACGGGCTGTCCGCCGGTGGTGGCGTAGCATTCGTTGTCCAGCAGAATGTGGCAGAAGTTTTGGGGCTTCTTGCCGGCAATGGTCGCCAGAATGCCCAGGTTCATCAGCAGCGCCCCCTCGGAATCGAACAGCACTACTTTTTCCTGGGGAAGGCCCAGAGCCAGACCCAGGGCCGCGGACGTGGTGTGACCCATCGCGCCACCCAGGTTCAGGTCACGGCTCTCGTTGGTGGTGAACTCCCGCCAGTGGCGACCGGAAGTGCCGGTGGGAATCACAATGGCGTCGCCCCGGTGCTCCTGGAATATTCGAAATACGTCTGAGGACTGAATCATTGACTTCCTCCGTTTTGCAAGTCCTTCTGAATATGTACTGAGCTTGTCCCTGAAAATGTTTCACGCCTCGCGGAACGCCGTCGAGACGCTGCTGACAGCCAGGGACAGCCCTGCTATCGATTGAACCCGTGGTATTCGTCGCCCACCAGTATGGCAACCGGGCGCTTTGTGTTTTTTGCTTCCTCAAAGGCCACAGATATGCGGTGGCTGTCGGCATCCTGCTCCACGAGGTAATAGTTGATGCGGAAGGCGTTGAGGAAGGGTTCGGTGTAGCGGGCGACCGAGTCGGTTATTACGCCGTGCCGATTCCAGCCGCGGTATCCGATCACCATCACCAGCGGGAAACCGGAGTCGAGGGCCATTCCACGAATGGAATCACCCGACTCCATCATGCCCGTGTTCTGAATCAGGCACACCGGAGTCTTGCCGCCAATAATCAGCCCCAGCGCGATTGCGAAGGTTTCGCCCTCCCGGGAAGCTGGCACAACATCCAGCCACGGTTGTTCCTTCATCAGTTCGTAGAGGTAATTGGTCTCGCTGTCGGGGATGGTCACCACGTGGGTGACGCCATTCTTCTGGAACTCCTCTATCAAGGCTTCGGGGCTCAATACCGCTGCCTGCTGTTCAACCATGAAAATCCTCCTTGCCTGTGTCCTGACCTAACAGTGGGGTTTTCGCCGACCGGAGAGGATGTGCTTCGGCTCTGTACTGCGGGCATTATAGTTAGCCCCACCAACAGGGTCAATTTTGAAGGAAACTTTGTCCGTGCCTGGCATAACCGCTGCGTCAAGAACAGGGCAATACGCTGAGCGTGACCCTGTGGTAGAGTTGAGCCGGAGGTGGCCTGATGACTGACGCAATTGGCATCGTAGGCTGTGGCGCCATTGGCCGAGCCCTGCTTCGGGCGGGAGACGAAGGGACGCTGGGTGTGCCCGTCGCCGGAGTGACCAGCCGCACACCCTCTACGGCCGAGGCCTTCCTGGCCACTCTGAGCGAGCCTCCGCCTTACCTGGGCCTGGCGGAACTGGTGGACAGTTCATCGCTGTTGGTGGAGACGGCCGGCGGCCACGTGGTGCCGGCCCTGGCCGAAGCGGCCTTCGCTGCGGGCAAGGACCTGATGGTTATAAGCATCGGCGCGCTGCTGGAACACCCGGAGATTGTCGAGCAGGCGCGCAGACTTGGTTGCCGCCTCTATGCACCGTCGGGAGCGATTGCCGGCCTGGACGGGATCAAGTCCGCCTGCCAGGGCAGAGTTGACACCGTCGAAATGGTTTCCCGAAAACCGGTCGCCGCCCTGGAGGGCGCGCCGTATCTGCTGGAGAACGAAATCCCCGTTTCCGGTTTTACTGAGCCGACGGAAGTATTCTATGGAACGGCAAGGGAGGCATGTCGGGGATTTCCGTCGAACCTGAATGTTTCAGCGGCAGTGAGCCTGGCGGGAATAGGACCTGACCGAACTACGGTCCGCATAGTTGCCGATCCGTCTCTGGAACGAAACTGCCACGACATTACCGTGGAGGGTGAGTTCGGTCTGCTGAGGGTGCACATCGAGAACATTCCTTCCGAAAACCCCAAGACCGGACGATTGACGGCCCTGTCCATCATAAGGTCGGTGCGGGACGTGGTGGACCCGGTGAAGATCGGAACATGAACGGGCCATACCAGTGGCTAGGGGAGCCGGGTCCTGTCGAGCAAAAGGCTCGCCCTCTTTGAACGCCACAACGGATGAAGCTGACCCGGGTTTCATTGGCCTGAACCCTTGTGCCAGTTACGCCTGGGCCGTCGCAGCGAATTCCTCGAGGGTGAAAATCTGTCCGTCGATACTCTCGGCTTCAAGGGACAGCCTTTCCCACTCCTCCCAGCAGGAATGCTCTTCCTCTTTTAATACCCGGTACTGCTCGGCGCTGTCCGCAATCTGGGTAGAATCACCGAATTGTTCCGGGCTGGCGAACATCGCTTCCAGTTCGGCAATCTGCGCTTCTTTTGCCGTCAGGGCTGCGGTTACCTCGTCGATTTGCTGGTGCAATTTTCGGGACTCGCGGTTTAGCGCCCGCCGCTGGACTTCCGTCTCTGTCAGGGGCCGGCCCGAACGCCGCCTGGTGATGGGCGGCCCGCTCTCCGGTTGCGCAGCCTTGACTGCCTGCTTTGACCCGTTCCGGTGGGGTTCCGTTGCCTTGACGTGCAGGTAGTTGTCATAGTCGCCGGGGAATACGGAGGGGCGGCCGTCAACTATTTCAACGATCTTGTTGGCAACCTGACGGATCAGGGTGCGGTCGTGGGTTATCAGGCACAGGGTTCCGTGGTAGTCATCCAGGGCGTCGGCCAGAATTTCCCGGGAAACAATGTCCAGGTGGTTGGTGGGCTCATCCATAAGAAGCAGGTTGCTGGGCTGCAGCAACAGCTTGGCCAGGGCCACCCGCGCCTTCTCGCCGCCGGACAGCACCGAAATTGGCTTCAACACGTCGTCGCCGGTGAAAAGAAAGCCGCCCAGGGTGGTACGCAGGTTCTGTTCCGACTCTGCGGGCGCTGCCTGCTTTAACTCTTCGATGATGGTGTTGCCGGGGTTAAGCAAGTCGAGCACATGCTGGGCATAGTAGGCCGGCACCACATTATGACCCAGGGTCCTCTGGCCATCGTCAAAGGGCAGGACGCCGGCCAGCATCTTCAACATCGTGGTCTTTCCGGCTCCGTTGGGCCCTACCAGCGCGACCCGGTCACCTCGAGACAGGGCCAAATTCACGCCCTGGTAGACCACATTCTGGCCATAGCGCTTGCTTACATTGCTGAGCGTTATGACTTCTGTGCCGCTGCGGGGTGGGCTGGGAAAGGAATAATGTACTTTCCGTGTAGCGCGGGGCAACTCAATGATCTGGATTTTCTCCAACTGCTTCAGGCGGCTCTGCACCTGGGTGGCCTTGGTGGCCTTGGCGCGGAACCGTTCCACGAACCGCATCTGCCTCTGGACTTCCCGTTCCTGCCGGGCCGCGGTGGAGCGCAATACCTCCAGGTAACGTTCTCTTGCCTCCAGGTAGTCATCGTAGTTCCCCTTGTTCAGGGCGACGCCGTCGGCCTCTATGGCCAGAACCCTGGTTGCCACCTGGTTGAGGAAGGCCCGGTCGTGGGAGGAAATGAGTACGCCACCCCGAAATGAAGACAGGTATTTCTCGAACCAAAGGTTGGCTTCCAGGTCCAGGTGGTTGGTCGGCTCGTCCAACAGAAGCAGGTCGGGGTGGCGGAAAAGAATCCTGGCCAGGGATGCACGCATTGCCCAGCCGCCGCTGAATTCGCTTATGGACCGAGGGAAATCGGTCTGCTTAAAGCCCAGGCCCGAGAGGATCGCCTTTGCCTCATGGTCCCTGTCGTCGCCACCGGCGGCCTCCAGGGCCGCATCCAGCCGGGTAAGGCGTTGCAGCAGTTCGTCCTGAACGTCGGGATCAGCCTCGGCGGCCAGAGACTCCTGGGTTGCGGCGATGTCGTCGGCTATGGCCCTTGCCTCCACACCGGCGTCCAGAACTTCCTGGAGCAATGACTTGCCGGCGAAGGCTGCCGTTTCCTGTTTGAGATAGCCGACGGTTAGGTTGCGCTGCCTGGTGAGGGAGCCTGTATCCGAAGCGGCTTCACCGGACAGGATGTCCATGAGGGTGGTCTTGCCGGACCCGTTGGGGCCAACCAGTGCGATGCGGTCGCCGGCGCCAATGTTCAGGGTAAGTCCGCTGAACAGCGTCCGGTCCGAGTAGGATTTGCTGATGTCGGTTGCCAGTAGCATTAAGTAATTTCCCCAAGCAATTCTAGCTACTCGGACTGTCGGACGCAAATGCGGTCGGCTTCCCGAATCTCTACAGATTGAGACTAACCTTGCTTTCGGTCGCCCTTATCCGGGAAGCTGAACCGGGCCCGCTCCATCCACGTCTTGGACCGCTGGGCCGAGAGCTAAAACGCCGGCCGGTTCAACACTGACTGGTCAATCTTCCTGGATATCAACTGCCCGTCGTTCGGTGTGCCCAGCAACTGGCCGTCGTGCACCATCACCTTGCCCCGCAACATTACCGTGGTGGGCCAGCCTTCAATTTCCCAGCCCTCCCACGGGCTGTAATCCCGCAGGTGCAAGTCGGCCATAGAAAGGGTCTTCTTGATTGCCGGATCGATAATGGTAATGTCGGCGTCGCTGCCGGCGGCAATCGCCCCCTTCTGCGGGTAGAGACCCAGCATCCTCGCCGCGTTGGTGGATGTAACGTTGGCGTAGTGTTCCAGGGACATTCCCCGCCGTACCACAGCCTCGGTGTAGTTCACGCCCATCCGAATCTCGATGCCGATGTTGCCGCCCCGAACGTCAACCACGTTGCGGCCGGCGATCTTGTCCAGGTAGGTGGTAAAGCTGCTGTCGGTGGCGGTGAAGGACAGGTCCCGCCGCATTACGCCGTCCCACAGGTGCGTGCGGTCGTCCTCGTACTTCAGCGACGGGTAGGTGTGGTACTTCATTCCGTCGTCCTCGCGGTAGTTGTCGCAGTTGAAGGACAGGGCCAGGGTCAGCACCTCACCGTACACGGGATAGCCGTCGGCTCGTGCCTCGGAGATGGCGTCCAGCCCATCCTTGGCGGTAACGTGGACGAAATAGAGGCCTGCCTCCGTGCGTTCCGCCAGTCGGATGACGTGCTGGAAGGCCAGGTCTTCCACCAGCTTGGAATGAATATGGTGTACGTTGTACCAGTCCCACTGGTCCCGCTGCTGGGCCAGCAGGTAGTTGTACATCACCAGTTCGTCGTCTTCGCCGTGAACCGCCAGCACACCGCCGTGGCGCGAGATTTGCGTCATCACGTCGGCCAGGCGGCCCGTATCAATCTTGCCTATGGGTGTCAGGCTGTGCACTCGACCTTCCGGGGGGCGAATGTCGGTCGTGAAGACCTTGATGCTGGGGAATCCGGCGTTGACCAGTTCGCCATAGCGGGAAATGGCGTCGGGCGTGCTGCCGCTGGAATAGATGCAGTGGGTGGAATAGTCGGTGTAGGCGTTGCCCCGCCATACGGCGATGAAGTCGTGGATTCCGGCTGGCAAATCACCCTCGTTTGGCACGGGCGCAAAGTCCATCACCGTGGTGGTGCCGCCCCAGATGGCGCCCAGGGAATGGTCCAGCGGGCCCGCGTTGGGGGTGCCGGACACCAGTTGCCGCGCCCCGGGCTGAACGTTAGCTGCGGCGTGGGCGTGGGTTTCGATGCCGCCGGGGACTACAATCTTGCCCACAGCGTCTATGATAGTCGCGCCCTCCCGGGGAAGAAAACCGGGCAGGGCCACCGCGACAATCTTTTCGCCCTGGACGCCCACCTCCCACTCTCCGGTCCCGCCGGGGGTTACCACCGTTCCTCCGGTAATTAGCTTGTCCAGCATAGCCACCTCCATCAGTTGCGGGCAGTCGTGCCCAGCTAAGGGGTTGCGCCAGGGATGCGGCGATTATGTAACGTCGCCCAGGAGTGCGCAAGGGGATTCATCATCGCCGTCACATTGCTTCGCCGTTTACTGGAACGAAAAGACACTTCGGAACGCGGCCTTGACCAAGGAGGCCGTTGGAACGCAGCGAATCCACAAGCCTACATCGCACTGCGAACCATGTAATTGTTCGACCCGTCAGGTTATACTTCAGCTGTGGTAGAAGAAATTACCTCACTTCTTATCGCGCCGCGTCAGGATTCGCTGAGGCCGACATTCCGGCACTTCCCTTGTTCAATCACCTCTCTAGCTAAACATAGCGCCACCAGTGGAATTGAACGCGCACAGTCTTTCCGGGATCGTTCCCTGTATCCTTCCTCCCTGATCTGAGATGAAAGCATCCCGTCGCCACTCGCCCATTGCCGACAGCGTGGCCGGCCTCTTCACCCGGCACTCCTCCTGGACCATTTTCACCATCCTGGCCGTAACTGCCCTGCTGGTCTTACCCATCCTTTTTATGCAGCCCACCGAGCAGGCGTCCCAGGAACCGGGTGGGCCTGCCTTCGACCTGCGGGACAAGGTAAACGCCCAGTTTCCTGCCCAGCTTCACATTGCCAGTTTCATCGTCGAAGACCGCGAGGGCGACGTGCTGCGCCAGGCCCCCTTGTGGGAACTGTATCGCAATGAAAAAGCACTCCGCCAATCTGATATGGCCGACCTGCTGTTCTACGGTTTCGACGTGGACACCCAGCGGGAGACCCAGGGCATTTACACCGTGGCCGACGCCGTCAACGACGTTCTGAGCCTGGGGTCATCCGGATCCGTGACCCTGGAAACCGCCACCGACGCCCAGGTGAAAGAGGCGATAGCGTTTGCTCTGGATGGCCCCACCGGCCCCTTCTTGAGGGAGAGCTTTTCCAAGGACGGCGCCCTTATCTCCCAGACGGTTGACGGCCAGGAGAAACAGGCATGGAGCACCAGGGCCCTCGCTATATTCGTAGCCGCCGACAACACCAGGCTGGGCGGCGGGCCGCAGACCATCAGCCTGTCTAATGACGAATCGGTGCTGGAAAAGGAAAGGCTGAACCGCAGGATTCTGACCACCTTGCGGGGCGATGAGGAAAACTACCGCCTGTGGGGGCTGGCCCTGGACGTCAACCTGACTTCCCGTGAACAGGGAGAGACTGCCATTCCCTACATTATCGCCACGGTCGTTTTGGTCCTGATTGTGGTGGGCCTGACGCTGCGCTCCTTCAAGGCTGTGGGCCTGGGGTTCCTTGGGTTGATGATATTGCTGGTGTGGTTGAAAGGACTTTCCAATCTTATAGGACTGAAGTCTTCGCTAACTCTTGACCTGATTGTACCGATTGCCATGATCTCCCTGGGCGCGGACTTCCTGATTCACGCCGTGGACCGGTACAACGAAGAACGGGCGCGCAACCGGCAATCCATCCACGCCCTGCGGGCGGGCCTGGCCGGCGTACTGGGCGCCCTGGCGCTGGCCTCCCTGTCCGACGGGATCGCTTTCCTGGCCAACATTACCTCGGGCATCGAGACCATAATCGGGTTCGGCATTGCTGCGGGGATAGCGGTCCTGTCCAATTTCGTCATTATGGGCATTCTGATTCCCCTGGTGATAATGCGCCTGGACCAGAGAGGTTCATCGGGCCTGGCAACCTCAACCATGGACGCCCCTCCGGCCCGCGCCGATCCGGTTAATCCACGCTCCCGCGGCGCCATCGCCGGAATAGTTACGGCATTGGCCCAGGCTCCTTGGGCGGTCCTGCCTCTGGTGGCAATAGGTACCGGCATAACCACCTGGCTGGCGTTCCAACTGGAACCCAGGTTTGACACAAAGGATTTTTTCGACGCCGAATCGGAGTTTGTGATCGGGGTGGATAAGCTGGACGAATATACTGCGCCTTCCCTGTCCGGCGAACCTGCCATCATCTACGTGCGGGGAGACCTGACCGACCACCGCGCCCTTCACGGCCTCCGGGGCTTCATACAACAGCTTGGCAATAACGAGAACGTGGGCCGTGACCAGGATGGCAACGTATTCCTTTACAGCCGTTCCATATTCCAGCTATTGGACCGGGCGGTTGGATCGGAAGCAGCGCGCAGCGCAATCACGGAAGCCACCGGCGTAACGGTTACCGACCTGAACGAAGACAATCTCCCGGATACCGAGGAACAACTGGCCGCGGCGTATGCCTACATGTTGGTGGAAGGCATCCCGCTGGACGGGACGACCCTGGCATACAACCGGGCCGAGGTGCGGCAAGTCCTCGCCAGGGAGGGAGAAGAATACGCTACGGTATTCAGCCTGGGAATCCTGGGCGCCAGGGAGCAGGCCAACCTGGCGGCGGCCCGAACGTCGCTGGATCAAGACTTGAACCGGTTGCTTGAGTTTCCGTCCATTACGGCGGTGGGCGTAACCGGGTCTCCCTTCACCCGGGAGGCTACCCTGATTGCCACCACCCGGGCGCTGACAATCTCGCTGCCGGTGGCCGCGGTCGCATGCTTCCTGCTGCTGGCGCTGTGGATGAGGTCGGCGGCCTATGCATTCGTGACAACCTTGCCGGTGGGCCTGGTGGTGTCGTGGCTGTACGCCTTTATGTACCTGACGGGTTATAGCCTGAATTTCGTCACTGCCACCATCGCCGCGGTTTCCATCGGCGTGGGCATCGACTACTCAATCCACATGACCCAGCGGTTCAGGCAGGAATTGCCCCTGCACTCCGATGCGGTATTGGCCTTGAGAGCGGCGGCAGCGGGCACGGGCATGGCCCTCTTCGGCTCTGCGGCTTCCAGCGTGGCAGGGTTTGCCGTCCTGGGACTGGCCCCCATGCCCCTGTTTTCCACGTACGGAGTCATTTCGGCGGTGATGGTGTTGATGGCCGGACTGGCGGCGCTTCTGGTACTGCCCGCCATGCTGCTGTTAGTGGCGAGACTCCGGGGCAATCCCAGGGTTGTGGGTTAGCCCAGTTCCACAATCGCCTCTATTTCCACGTCGAGTCCGTCTTCCGCCAGCGCGGTAATCTCGACCAGGGTGTTGGCTGGATATTCCCCCTGGAAGAATTCCCCAAACAGGGCCTCCTGCTGTTCCCGATCCGCCCGCCACTGGGGAATGCTGGTGACGAATGTGGTGATCTTGACAATGTCCGAAGGGCCGCCGCCCTCCTCCGCGACTATACGGGTGATGCGGTCCAGGGTGACACGCAACTGCTCCATAATGGGCCCGCCCTGGGCCCCGGTGCCCCGGGCAGTACAGCCGGCGATATAAAGGGTATTGCCTGCACGAACGCTGCGGCTGAAGGTTGGGCCGGACGGGGCAATATCTGGATAATTCTTTCTTATCTTTTCCATTTCAAACCTCCACGAGGCTCCTCAAATGACCCGGGCCGCCCGAAGCAGGCCCAGTTCACGAAGAGAAATACCCATCTCTCCGTTGAAAATCTCCACGTTGTGTTCACCCAGTCGGGGAGCGGGACGCGCGGCAGCCATGGCGTTCTCGCCGTCGATGAAGAATCCCGAACCCGGGTACCGCATTGGCCCAGTCTCGGGGTGGTCAAGTTCCACGAAAAAGCCCCTTTCTTCCAGGTGGGGCGACTCGACCACCTGGGTAGGAGTTTGCACCAGGCCAATTACCAGGCCCCGGGCCATGGTCTCCCGCATTAAATCGAGGTTAGTCCACTGGGCCAGCTTGGGCGCAACCAGTGAATACATTTCTTCCCAGTGCTCCATGCGTCCACCCCGGGAGGCGAACTTGGGATCGGTCAATCCCGGTTCCTCGAGAAATTCAGCCCATGCCTGCATGGGACGGCCCCCGGTTCCGGCGGTGGTCAGGGTTACTTCGCCGTCCAGCGTGGGCAGGTGCATGCCGTCCATCACGTTGCCGTCGCTGCCACCCCGGTGTGGGTTGCGTCCGGTATAGGTGTAGGGATGAATCAAACCCGAAGGCGTACTGACCGCTGCCTCCATGGTAGAAACGTCGATGTGGGTGCCCCGCTCCGTTTGTTCCCGCCGGAGCAGCGCAGCCATAACGGCCACGGCGCCATTCCGCGCGGCCGTTATCTCCATCTGCTGCAGGACCGTGCCCATGGGCGGCTTCGCGGCAGAGCCGGTTACGGCATAGAGGTAGCCGCCCATGGCCTGGGCCACCAGGTCATCCCCCTGGTAACCGGCATAGGGACCGTCCTGGCCGAAATAGGAAATGGAAACCAGGATCACCCTGGGGTTGTCCTCCGCCAGGGCCTTGTAGCCCAGTCCCAGTTCAGCCAGTCGGCCTGGTGGGTGACTTTCGATGATGATGTCGGTGGACTGGGAAAGGCGGAAAAACAGGTCGCGACCGGCCTCTTGCTCTACGTCGAGGGTAATACCCCGCTTGTTGGTGTTGAAGGCGAGAAAGGTGGACGACCGATCAGGATGAGGCTCATCGTCAATGAAGGGTGGTTCATGGCGGGACTGGTCACCCCAGCCCGGGGGCTCCACCTTGATGGTATCCGCTCCCTGGTCGGCCAGCAGCTTGGCGCAATAGGCGCCGGATGGCCGGTGGGTCAGTTCCAGGACGCGAAGTTCTGAGAGTATTCCGGACATGGGTTCCTCCGCGGGCTATTCCTCTACTGTGCGGGCTGAGGCATCAGGGCCTCGGTTCATCGGGCCGGGGCGCTCCGTAAATTACGCCCTCGGTTTCGAGGTCATCAACCTCCGGTTGCGATAACCCGGCCAGTTCCGACAGGATCACCTCGTTATCCTGCCCCAGTCCCGCAGCCTTGCTGATTTTCATCGGATTGCCGGTATCCCTGAATGGCCTGCCAGCGAAAATTCTTGGTCCCACTTCCGGGACCCGGGTGTTTGTGAACTCCCAGAGATAGTCCCGATCCTTCAGGTGGGCATCGTTCACCAGGTCCTTCGCCGTCAGGCAGGCGCCGGCAGTAATCCCCTGCTCCTGTAAAGCCCTGGCCAGTTCCAGGTCGTCGTGTTGCCCAGTCCACTCTCCCAGCAACCCGTCCAGTTCGTGGCGGTTGCGCCAGCGTGACAGGGCGGTATCGAACCGGGAATCGCAGGCCCACTCCGGCGAACCCATGGCCGTCTTCAGCCTGTCCCACTCCTCGTCGCACGATACCACTATCACAATCCAGCGGTCGTCGTCCCTGGCGGGATAGACGTTGTGGGGCGCCTTCCACCAATGGGCACAACCCAGCCTGTCGCGCGTAATGCCCCGCTGGGCCTCCAGGATGGCCGGACCGACAGCAGACACACCGGTCTCCAGCATTGTCAGGTCTACACGCATCCCCTTGCCCGTCTTCTTGCGCTGGTACAGGGCCAGCAGCAGGGCATAGGCCACGTTGTTGCCCACCGAGTGGTCCATATAGTTGTTGCTGGCCCGCATGGACGGGCCGCCTTCATATCCGGTCAGATAGGATAGTCCGCAGGCTGCGTCCACCGTGCGGGCGCGGGAACCGGCGCGCCGCCAGGGGCCGGTATATCCGTAAGCCGTGCTGCTGAGGGTGATTATGCGCGGGTTGATTGCCGACAGGCTTTCGTGGTCGAACCCGAACCGCTGCATAGTTCCGGGACGGAAGTTATCGGTGACAATGTCCGCCGTTTCCACCAGCTTCAGGAAAACCTCTTTGCCCCTGGGATTAGTGACGTCCATGCACAGGCTGCGCTTGTTGCGGGTGCCGTAGTAGACCAGGTTTCCGGCTTCGTTCCACCACTCCTCGCCGGCCTGGCCGCCGGGAAATGGGCCGGCCTTGCGGTCCTGCAGATGATCGGGACTCTCCACCCTGATGACGTCGGCGCCCAGGTCGGCCAGGAAACCCGTGCCCCAGGGCAGAGCGTGAACCTGTTCCAGTGTCAGAACTCTGACGCCCTCCAGTACTCCCTTTTCTGCCATGGATTGCACACCTCCCTTACCTCGTGATCCGGACTGGGACAGGCCCAATGATAGTCCACCCTCAACGCCAAGTCTACTTGCCGTTTTCCCATGTCCCCAGGCCTTTGTGTTAACATTTCCTCCGCAATTGTCCACACTACATCTTCTGGTAGGTGACAAATGGCCAACCTTGGCTTTATCGGATTGGGAACAATGGGCGGCAAGATGGTACGCCGCCTTCTGAACGCGGGCCACACGGTTACCGGCTACAACCGGACCAAATCCCGCGGCGACTGGCTGGTGGAAATGGGAATGAAGTGGGGTGACACTCCCCGCCAGGTGGCAGAGGCGTCGGACGTCACATTCACCATGGTCGCAAACACCCAGGCCCTGGAGGCCGTTACGGGCGGACCGGACGGCGTTCTGGCGGCCCTGGAGCCGGGAAAAGTCTATATCGACATGAGCACCGTCAGCCCCGCCGCCAGCCGTGCTTTGTCAGTGCAGGTCCGTGAGCGGGGCGCGCAGATGCTGGACGCCCCGGTGTCTGGCAGCGCGGTAACCCTGGACGCCGGCCAGCTTTCGGTTATGGTGGGCGGCGAGTACGAGGTCTACGAGGCGATGAAGCCCATCCTCCAGGACATTGGGCCCACCGTGGACTACGTAGGGGAGAACGGGCTGGCAGCGACCATGAAGGTGGCGGTTAACCTGAGCCTGCCCATCCAGATCCTGTCCTTCTGCGAAAGCCTGCTGCTGGCGGAAAAAAGCGGCATACCCCGGGAGGCGGCAATGACGGCCCTGCTGAACAGCGTTGTGGCCTCCCCCGCCCTGAAGTATCGCTTCCCCCTGGCCATCGACCCGCCCGAGGAACCTCTTTTCGACGTAACCATGATCCAGAAGGACCTGATGCTGGCCCTGGACATGGGCCGCGACCTGGAAGTCCCCATGCCCACCAGCGCCATCACCAACGAATACCTCAACGTCTGCCGCGCCCAGGGCTTCTCCGACCAGGACTTTGCGATCTTGTACACGGTTATGCGGAGGATGGCCGGGCAGGGGGAGTAGGCTGCCTTACCCCCTAATCGTCATCAGGCAGGTCAAACAAAGATGGGTGCCACTTCCAGACGGTGAAGTCTTCGAACCTGGTGCTGCCTTCCAGACTATAGCGGAATCCTTGCCCGTCGTAGTCGTTGATCACAAGATTAATTTCATCTGGGTTCTCTACATTACCCAGGTCAAAGTTTAGGATCCCCGCCCTTCGGTCATTGATGTACAGATGGCCTTCGTGACCGATGATGATGAGCCTTATGTGGTTCTCATCATCCTTTTCGAAGTTAAGGCCAGTCACGTCCTCTGCTATTCGGCCTCGCCTTTCGTCATCCCGGCCACCTCTTCGCCAGTGGTTATAGGACCCTCCGAACAGACTATGAACCTCAATATGGTGATAAGTTTCCGGGAGTCGGCTGTCGAAAAGTATCCCATAATTCCAATGTGACTCATTGGGCGCAAAGGGGTTCAAGAATGTCACTTCTACCATCACATCGCCGACTATACTGGGGCCGTCAAATTCTTCCAGGAACCTGTCATCGGAATCGTGGGGAATAGCCCCACTCACGGGACCAAAGATGGGCACCTTGGGGTCCGGCGTAGGCGTAGGTGTTGGAGTTGAATTTGGGTCAAGGTCAGAGAAACTGGCTGCCAAAGCTGAACTCCATCTCCAAACGGTGAAGTCCTCGTAACGAGTTTCGCCAACAAATTCGTCATCAATGAAGACACTGATGCCATTGCCCCCTGTATCTACACCGAGGTCAAGGCCACCATTCAATTCTCCATTAATATAGACCCACCCTCTTTCACCTATCACCACAACTTGCAGGTGGTTCTTACCACCTGGCCTCCGGTCTATGTCATCTGACTCTTCAGAATATCGGTCAATCGCGCTCGTTTCACCTAGCCGGTGGAAGGTTTCCCAATAGCCATCGCTGTCAATGCTTAGCCAATAATGGTGGTTTCTGGCTGGTCCGTCTTTGAGCAAGAATCCGTGCTCCCAATACCTACTGTCGGAACCATAGGGATTCAAAAAGGTAGCCTCAATTACAAAGTCGCCATCCATGCCACGGCCTTCTTCTGATTCCAGGAACCCATCATTAGGTTGGTGGACCAACGCGCCATCCACAGGGCCGAAAGCCAGTAATGACCGATCATATTTCAAGGGCGGCAGCGGCGTATTCGTTGGCCTTGGCGTTGCAGTTGGTCTGGGAGTAGCCGTTGGACGGGGCGTCCTAGTAGCGAACTGGGTAGAGGTTGGCCTGGGGGCGGCTGTTGGCGGCGGAGTGGGGGTGTGAGTAGGTGTGGGTGTGAAAGTCGGAATCGGCGAAGCAGTGGGCGTAGGTGTCGCCATTGGTTCGGGCGTACTGGTGGGAACGGGCGTGCTCGTTGGCATCGCCGCCACGGTAGCAGCCAGTCGAGCATCTACAGTTGCATCAAGATTCGGGGTGGGTGACGAAGTCTTGGTTGGCGCGGGTGTCTCTGTAGGGGTCTCAGCGAGAGCAGAAACGGTGGCGGGAATATCCGGCGTTGCCGTTACCCTGACCGGTGTTGCTTGACCCTGGCACGCCACAATTGCCACCATCAGGAGGAGTCCCGCCAATCCCAAAACTCTGCCCATTGACCACCTCTGCACTAAATATTGTGTAAGCAGAGGCATTATGGCTACCCCGCCAGCAACCGCGCAATACCTTGCTTAACGAGGTTGTTTGCCATCACCACCTTGTAGCCGTTGTCGGTCATGGGGCGGGCATCTGCTATTGAGAGCGTACCGGCATGTGCTGCGTCCACCGAGTCAATCGTACTACCGGTCAGGTACTCTTCAACCTGGGTTGCACGGTAGGGCACCGGGGCTACTCCGCCCAGGGCCACCGCGGCCTGCCGGATAGTTCCGCCTGACACGGCCAGGCGCACGGCAACGCTGACCAGCGCAAAGTCTCCGGCCTCCCGCTCCCGGGCCTTGATGTAAAGGCTCCTGGGCGGCTGACCGTCGACTCCCAGGTCGGCTGGACGGGGCAGGGTTACGCCCGTGACCACTTCACCTGGTTCCAGCACTGTTTCCCGAGTGACGTCAATTCCCGGGCCGGCGAAAAATTGGCCAATGGGAAGGGTGCGACTTCCGCCTGGGCCGGCGATTTCAATGCTGGCGTCAAACACCGACAAGGCCACCGCCGTATCCGACGGATGGACGATGTAACAGCGGTCGCCGCCGGTGACGCACAGGTACTTGGTGTTTCCAACCAGCGCATAGCAACGGTCGCCGCCCTTCTTCAGGCAGGGAACCAAGGGGTGCCGGTAATACCAGCACCGGGGCCGCTGGTTCAGATTGCCGCCCAGGGTGCCCACGTTTCTAATCTGGGGCGTCGCCAGTCCACCGGCGGCCTCGGCCAGGCCGGTGTAGGCGGTGCGGATGACCGGGTGGGAGGCGACATCCGCGATGGTGGTCATGGCCCCAATGCGTAGCCCCTCTCCCGTCTCAGCGATACCAGACAATTCAGGTAGGCCGGCAAGGCTTACCACGCGGTCAGGATCAACTATTCCTTCCTTTACCTCGTCCAGCAGGTCGGAACCTCCGGCGATAACATGGGCGCCAGACTCGGCCAGCAGCGCGGTGGCTTCGGACAGGGACTGGGGTTCAATGTATTGGAAGGGCTGCATGGATGTCTCCTCTCTTTGGCTTAAGAACGCCGGTTAACCTTGACTAGGTGCCGCCACCACAAATTACCGTCAGGCTCCCTGCATGGCCCTTATGACCCGATCAGGGGTTATGGGCAGCTCAGTAAGGCGCAGGCCCAGAGCATCGTACACGGCGTTGGCGATGGCCGGGGCCACGCCGGGACAGGGGACTTCGCCCAGGCCCTTCGCTCCCATGGGGCCCACCGGGTCAACTATGTCGGCAAAAATCACCTGCAGGTCAGGGAAGTCCGCAATGGTCGGGCTCTTGTGCTCCAGGTAACTGGCGTTCAGGGTGACTCCGGTGGGCCCGTCGGTGACCAGTTCCTCCGACAGGGCAAACCCCAGCATCTGGGAAATGGCCCCTTCCACCTGGTTCAGGGCCATGCGCGGGTTCATGATGCGACCCGAGTCCTGGGCGGCAACGTAGCGTACTACCCGAACCCGGCCAGTGTCGGTATCCACCTCCACCTCGCAGAAGTGGGCGCCAAAAGCGTTGACGATGTAGTCGGCGCTGCCCGGAACGGGAATCGTTACCTCCTCGGTGATGGCATCTTCATCCATCCGGGCGGCTACGTCAGTCAGGGCCATGCTTCGGGAAGGGTCGTCAGTGACGAAGACCCGGCCGTCCCGAATATCCAGTTCCATCACCGGCGCCTCCAGCCCGTCCGAAGCCAGGTCAAGCAACTGCCGGCGTACTTCGGCGGCGGCTCTGACCAGAGCGCTGCCGGTTGAGAAGGTGGCGGTGGAGCCGGCGGTAATGGGCGCTTCCGGGGTGGTGGCAGAGTCACCGAATACGGTGATTATGTCTTCGGCGTTGACGCCAAGGATTTCGGCCGTCATTTGGGGCAACACCGTGGTTGCCCCCTCACCCACGTCCATCAGGCCGCTCAGCAGGGAAATTTCCCCCGTCTTGGCGACGCTGACGGTGGCGGCAGAGGTGGAACCTGGGCCGCCCCGGTAGATCATCATGCTCATGCCCTTGCCCCGCTTCTTGGACGGGTCGGCGGGTTGCTCCAGAGGTTGATCCCAGCCAAAGGCGTCAGATCCCCGGGTCAGGCACTCTTCCAGGCCGTTGCTGGAGAAGGGTATGCCGCCCTCAATGGGTTGACTGTCTACTATCTGATCCGCAGGCGACAGGCGTGGCCCGGGTTGGCCTTCCGGTGGCACCCGGTTTTTCAGGCGGAACTCCAGCGGGTCAATGCCCAGTTCCTCGGCAATGCGGTCCATCAGCGTTTCCAGGGCAAAGTGTCCCTGGGGCGCCCCCAGCGCCCGATAGGAACCGGCGGAGGGACAGTTGGTGTAGGCCAGGTAGGACTCGTAGCGCACATTCGGGCAATGATACAGGTAGATGATGCCCTGGCCGGCACGGCGGGCCACGCCCGGCCCCGAAGCAGCATAGGCGCCCGTGTTCAGGGTGGAAGTACCCTGAATCGCGGTGATAGTCCCGTCCCGCTTGACTCCAACTTTCAGGTGGATGCGGCCAGCGTGGCGGGTGCGGCCAGCTACAAACTCATCCTCCCGGGAAAACTCGATGCGTACCGGCTTTCCGGCCTGTCGGGAAAGCAGCGCGGCTAGAGATGCCAGGCGCGACTCGTCCTTGTTGCCAAACCCTCCACCGAGGAAGGGTCCAATCATCTGCACGTTCTCGGCGGGAATTTCCAGGGCCTCGGCAAGAGCAACCTGGTCAAGATGTACACCCCGGGTAGACTTCCACACGGTCACCGAATCGCCGTCCCAACTGGCCATGGCCGCCCGGGGTTCCATGGGCGTGGCCGAATGGCAGGCGATGTTGTAGGTTTCTTCCCTCACCAGGTCAGCTTCGGCGAACCCTGCTTCCATATCGCCCCGGCCAATGGACAGTGGCGGGTTGATGGCCAGGTTTCCCCCGGGGTGAATGTCGACGGAGTCGGGCGCCAGGGCAGAATCCGGGTCGGTGTAGAAGGGCAGGACCTCGTATTCCACCTTGATCAGGGCCAGGGCCCGGCGGGCGGCATCATCATCCACCGCCGCCACCGCCGCCACCTCGTCGCCCACGAAGCGCACCCGGCTGTCCAGAACGCTGGTGTCCTGGGCGATGGGAGCGATTGCACGGCGGGGCACGTTGAAAGGCGTAATGATGGCCAGCACACCGTCAACCTGCTCTGCCTCGCTGGTGTCAATACTGACGATATTGGCGTGGGGGTGGGGGCTGCGCAAGACGTGTCCGTAGAGCATCCCCGGCAGCTTCAGGTCGGCAGAATACCTGGCCTGGCCCACCAGCTTCTCGGGAAAGTCCCGGCGGGGCGCGTTTTGGCCGACGACGGAAAGGGTAGTCATGGGCGACTCCTTTGGATTTGGGTTTGGTGCAGTGGTCGACTACCGGTGGCTACCAGCGACGGCCCGGCACTTTTTCCTGAAGAACTTCGCCAAATAGGGTCAATACCTGATCAATTTCCAGGACAACAACCGTTCCAGTATGGGCAGTGTCGCCTCCCGTTGGCGACAATCGACTGTTGACCGCATCGAAGTGAGGGCCCTCTTCGTACTCGGCGGCGGTACAGCGGAACTTCCAACCCACGCCGGTGGCAGCATTGCGGTAGATGACTATGACCTTGGGGTTCTCCTCGGCGGATACCAGGGTCGAGTTGTTCCCCCGATTCCTATAAGCCAGCGTGGAATCTCTGAGGGTCAGCATAGTGCCGATATAGCCCAGGTCCGGCGTACCATCCCGGGCGGCGGTGGCGACAATGCACGGGTTCCCGCTGGCCCTGGCATTGTTGATGCTGTCCTGCATTTCCGAAGTCAAAGAGATCATAACTTCACCGAGGTTCGGCGGAGGAGGAGTGCCTCGCCGTCCCTGACAAACCTTTGTGCTTTAACATGGGACCAATACCTTCCTCATCCTGTATATACGCCAGTGAGGCACCTGTGAACGTCAGGATTCGATGTCAAGAACCGTCTGGCCGGACTCGGCAGCCAGTGATTCGATCACCTCCTGGTGCTGCAGCAGTTTTTGGTGCAGCCGGTCGGCCATTTCCGGCCAGTTTTCCTCGCGATAAGCGTCGTTGACGGTATCCCAAGACTTTACGCCCCGCTCATCCAGAGCAGCCTGGCAGGCCTCCAGAAACCGCTGACCTTCCAAACCTTCGTACCCATCCCGGTTTGACAAGTAAATGCCGACGCCGTCCACGGACAAACTCAGGGAAGCGTCAACGTTTCCAATAGGTACGCTGTAGCTGGCGCTGGTCGGCAATGGTGGCAACCGCAGATCACCCGGGTAACGGTGGGCATAGATGCTCCAGAAGCCGTTGCGGACTTTTCGGAGACCGGTCATTGCCCCGCCGGTTTCCTGCATAGCCCGGACCTGATGGGTCCATTCGTTGGGCCGCTCCAGCACATCAAACTGGGTGGCCATCGAGTCCCCGATGCGAAACACCTTCAGCTGAACGGCAAAGAACGAATATGGCTCGTTGGTGTTCTCATTCAGCCACCGAAACGCGGCCAGATGTTCCTGGCCGAAACTGGCGGCCACCCACACCACTATCTGGGCTTTGAAGGCTTCCAGGTACGCCATCAGGCGGCCGAAGTGTTCGAAGTCCGCGGGAAACAACTGGTTCTCTATCAGGACCGTCAAGTCCTTCTGCGGGGCGTGGGCGATAATGTCGGCGCGAAGGTTGCCCTGCTGGGCTTCCCGGTCAACCAGCAAGATGGTGGGCAGACCTATGGCGTGAGCCAGTTTATCCAAATTCGTCTGCTGGATCATCCACGGCGTGAACTGCTGTTCTTCGTTCTTCCATACATCCGACGGACTGACTTCCACCAGTTCTGCAAATCCCGGTGTGGTAACCATATTTGATCTATCCCTTAATCCAATGTTTTCCCTTTCTTAAACATACCTTGCGACAGGAGCCCGGCTTATCGTCATCGCCTGGCCAGTTCAGGTCCCTGGACGCCGAATCCCCGCCTATGTTCAAAGGGCGGGTTTGAAACCCGCCCCTGACCCTTTCAGGGTCGCTCAGTTATTCCCAGTTCCCTAAAGGACGTGGTACATCAGACGGTGGTCGCGCAGCACGTCGGCGGCAAAGTCATTCTCCACGTCCCGCCACACCGAGTGGATGTGGTTGGCGCCGTCCTGGATGTTGTCGAACTCGATCAAGAAGGTGCCGCCGTGGATGCGGTAGTAGTGGTCGCGGCTGCGGTCCGTGGCGCCGGCCCACACGATGCGGAAGTGGTCCAGGCCCTTTTCCTTGATCTCGTCCAGCCTCTCCCGCGCCACGTCGGTGCGGACCTGGGTCACGTATTCCGTGATCAGGGCCAGCAGCATTTCCTTCTGCTCACCGGTCATATCGGCGGCGGCCAGCCCCTCGCCCTCGTGGATAGGGGCCTTGGTGGTGTTATAGGTCAAAATGTCCCAGGGCGCATTTTCGTGGATGACGGCCTGATCCCGCTGTTCATCCGTCAGAGTGGCCATCAACTCGATGGCCAGGTCTTCCCGATGGCCCAGGATGCGCAATCCCTGTTTTTCGCCGTGGGGCACCTCGGCGGGATTGGCGCCGAAGAAGAAGGGCGTCACTGCGGTAACCTCTTCGCCCCAAATGCTGAAGTGCAGGGAAACGTGGTGGCCCTCGGCGCGCCAGCCCCAGGGCTCCTCGCCCCCGGGCTCGCCAAACACGGTCCAGTAGTACAGTTCCGGATCGCGGACGAAGGTGGCTATATTTCGTTCCTCTTCAAGGGGGCCAAGAATAAGCTCGTGTTGAATGATGGCCCTGGCCTGCTGGTAGGCCTGGCGCTCCAGGGAGCATTCCATGATGCGGAAGGCCAATTCCCGCTGCTCGTCGTTCATGTCCCGCAGGGGCAGGCCGTGCCGGTTCATGGGCGGGTAGTACCAGAACTGCCGTTCCCCGTCCAGGTAGTGGAAAGTGGCCTTGGCTTTCTGCTCGGAATTGAGGCTGTCCAGCCAGTTACGGCACGCCTCTGCAATTTCAGATGCGGCCTGTTTGTGTTCGTGGTAGTGAGCGTGCCTGATGCCGTGGTTGTGTTCCGCTGTCGCCGTCATTTTATTTGTAGCTCCTTGCCGGTGTTTGAGCGCCGTTGGCGCAAATTAGGATTGAGTTTAGTGTTGGGGCGATAGGGGTGTCAACCTGACGAGGACGAGTCAACAATTCTGTTTGACATCCCAACTCCTGCTACCTACAATCCCCGGCGTCTGCCAAACCTGCTTTGCATTAACGGGCCGCCTATGTCAGCAGAAGCCTCATCACCCTGTTGCGCCGCCTCCCGCCCATCCACCACGGCGGTGGAGAATGCCGAGCCTCTGACGGTTGCTCACCCGAACCGCCGCCAGACCCGGGGCATGGCGCTTCTGCCCGGCGGCAGGTTCATAATGGGTTCCGACGACGGCCTCGGGCATCCTGCCGACGGGGAAGGGCCAGCGCGGGAAGTAATGGTACGGCCCTTTTATATGGATACCTGCGCCGTAACCAACCAGTCCTTCCGGCGTTTCGTCCAGGCCACCGGTTATGTGACCGACGCCGAACGGTATGGGTGGTCTTTCGTGTTTCGGGGCTTTGTCAGGCCGGAACTGGCGGCGGCGGCCATCAGTTCTCCGGTTGAGACTCCGTGGTGGCTGGCCATCGCCGGGGCCGACTGGCGGCATCCCGAAGGGCCAGGTTCCAGCATCCGCCGGCGCATGGATCATCCGGCGGTTCACGTTTCCTGGAACGACGCCGTGGCCTATTGCCAGTGGTCCGGCAAGCGCTTGCCCACCGAAGCGGAGTGGGAGTTTGCCGCCCGGGGCGGGCTGGAAGAAAGGACTTATCCCTGGGGAGCTGAACTGACTCCCGGCGGCCAGCACCGGTGCAACATCTGGCAGGGGAGTTTCCCAACTCGCAACGACAGGGAAGATGGATTCGAGGGGACCTGCCCCGTCCGGGCCTTCCCGCCAAATGGTTATGGCCTGTTCAACATGACGGGCAACGTTTGGGAGTGGTGCGGCGACTGGTTCAGCGCCGCCTATGCCAGATCCGGTATGGTGGACAATCCCCGGGGGCCGGAAACGGGGACGGCCCGCAGTATGCGCGGCGGTTCTTACCTATGCCACGAGTCCTATTGCAACCGGTACCGGGTGGCCGCCCGCGGTTCCAACACGCCGGACAGTTCCACGGGAAACCTGGGCTTCCGTTGCGTGATGGACACATAGCATACTAACAGGCACGAATTCCCGCGACCGTAATCCTCAGTAGATTAATCACTGGAAGATAATCGTCCCAATTCTTGGATCAGGAAGAACAACCTTCTCATCGGAGTAGACTGATGGCCGACCGACCCAACCTGGTATTTATCTTCAGCGACCAGCAGCGCTATGACACCATGGCCTGCTACGGCAATGACTGGATCAACACCCCCAACCTGAACGAACTGGCATTGCGCAGCTTCATCTTTCGCAATGCGTACGTTACCCAGCCGGTGTGCACTCCCTCCCGGGCCTCCATTATGACCGGCCTTTATCCCCACACCGCCGGACCGGTGCTGAACGGCATCCAGCTTGCCGACGACGTGCCGTGTATCGCCGAGATGGTGTCGCCCGATTACCACTGTGGTTACTTCGGCAAGTGGCACCTGGGGCATGGCGACCGGCCCCAGCACGGCTTCACCACCTGGGTCAGCACCGAGGACGGTTACCGGGGCGACTTTGTACGGGGCGGCCCCCTCTCCAACCTCAGCAGTTTTCACCGGCACCTGGCGGACAGTGGGTTCCAGCCCGACCGGGACGCCGGAGAAATCAAGACATTTACCCACGAGCTGCGTACTTCATTCCCCACCGAATACCAGATGGCCCCTTACCTGGGCGACCAGGCGGCCCAGTTCATCGACAACAATCGGGAACGGCCTTTCATGATGTACGTGAGTTGCCTTGAACCCCATGCTCCTTACATCGGTCCATTGCAGGACATGTACAATCCGGCCGAACTTCCCGTGGGTCCCACTTTCCTGAAAAAGCCCGAGAACGTGGCCCTGCTGCACCGGGTGAAGGCAGACTACTACCTCCGATACATGAACGGCGGCGACCCCAGCAATGACTCCTACATGACCGGCTGGGCCGCGGTGGGAGAGGATGTAACCACCGAAGCCGGCTGGCGCGCCCTGAGGGCCCACTACTTCGCCAGCGTTTCCCTGGTGGACATGATGGTGGGCAAGATCACCGCCGCCCTGGAGCGGAACGGCCTCAGCGACAACACCATAGTGGTGTTCACCAGCGACCACGGCGACCTCCTGGGGGACCACGCCATGCTGGAAAAGCGCTCCTTCTACGAGGAATCGGCCCGGGTGCCCCTGCTCATGTCCGTACCTTCCCTGGGAAGAGAGCAGCGGGAGATTGGCGGCAGCTTCGGTCACATTGATCTCGTCCCCACCCTGCTGGACCTGCTGGGCGAATCCATCCCCGCCAATTTGCACGGCCAGAGCAGGTTGGGAGTCATCGAAGGGCGGGAGACGCTGGAGGACAACGACGTTGTGGTGGAGTGGAACGGCATCCGGCCGGGCCACTTCGACCGGGGCCAGGCCACGCCTGAAGTTGACCGGCTGAACCACTCCATGTGGCGGTCCATCATTACCCGCCGCTGGAAGCTGAACCTCTGCACTGGCGACCAGTGCGAGTTGTTCGACCTGAACACCGACCCCTACGAGGAAAACAACCTGTTCGACGACCCCGAACAGCGGGACCGCATCCGAGACATGGCCGCCCGGCTGAGAGTCTGGCAGCACGTTACCGGTGATACGGCCCAAATGCCGAACGTTTAACCCTGGGGACGTAGGGGCGCGCGGCCGTACGCCCCTGCCGGGCTGCATCATTTCAACGCGGCGCCCGCCTAATAACCCGTCTTGACACCCCGTCCATCGGGGTTATGATTGGGGCTGCTCACCCTGCTCACCCTGCTTACCCTGCTTACCCTGCTTACCGGAGGTACCCAACATGGCTTCTCATTCCCTGGGACTTACCCTGCACCAGGCCGCAAGACAGAAGGGCGTTACCTTCTCCCAGGAGAATGAACCGGTCGACCGCAGCGTCCAGGTCAACGGAATGAACTTCCACTACCTGGAATGGGGCCAGCCGGGGAACCCGCTGGTAGTCATGCTGCATGGCGGCTCCCAGCAGGCCCACAGTTGGGACTTCGTAAGCCTGCCCCTGTCCGAGGATTGCCACATCATCGCCATGGATCAGCGGGGCCACGGTGACAGCGACTGGGCATCAGACGGCGACTATTCCATCGAGGCCCACCAGCGGGACATCGACGGTTTCGTTGAAGCCCTGGGCATCACCGGTTTCCACCTGATCGGCCACTCCATGGGCGGGCGCAACAGCTACGTCTGGGCCTCCCGCAACCCGGACAAGCTTCGTTCCCTGGTAATTGTGGATACCGGGCCCGTTGCCCAGTCCAGGGGCCGCAACCGCATCCAGAACTTCCGGGAACTGCCCGACGAACTGGACACCTTCGAGGAGTTTGCCGACCGGGTCCAGGAGTACACGGGCCGGTCTCGTGAGCAGACCCTTGGCGCCCTCAAGTACAGCATCCGGCAGCGACCCGACGGCAAGTGGTCGTGGAAGTACGACAAGCTGCTCCGCACACCGGGCCACCAGAGCCGGGCCTGGTCAGAGGAACAACTGTGGGAAGCCGTGGCAAAGATTACCTGTCCGACCCTGGTGGTGCGGGGCGGCAATAGCGACATTTTCGCCGACCAGACCATGCAGAAGATGCAGCAGGTCATCCCCAACTGCGATACTGTTACCGTCCCCGACGCAGGCCACCTGGTAGCCGGTGACAACCCGGTGGACTTCCTGGCCGCCCTCCGCAGCTTCTACGCCGCTAGCTAATCTGTCTTAAACGTGGTTGCTCAGGATAAACCGACCCAAGAGTCAGGCACATCCAGTTAATCCTGTCCATCCATGTCTTGCTAACTGAACAGCCGGGGAACCAGGTCCCCCAGCACGAAGCCGATGGCGGCTGAAACGACGCCAATACCCAGGATTTCCAGCCCCTGCAAAATGGGGGACTTGCTGACCAGTCTGCCCTTTCCCATGCCCAGCACAAACAGTCCCAACAACGCGCCCGCTATCGAGACGGCTATGGCAGTCCATCCCGACAGGAACATATAGGGCACAATCGGTATCGCGGCGGCCACCACGAAGGACACGCCCATGACCAGGGCGTCCTTGACCGGGTTGGTAGTCTCCTCGGCGCTGATGCCCAGTTCCTTTTCCACCAGGGTTCGCAGCCAGGCTTCCTTGTCCTGGGCAATTTCAGTGGCCAGGTCGTTGGCCTCCTGGAAACTTCTGCCTTCCCGCTGCAGCACTACCACCAGTTCCGCGAACTCCTCGGCGGGGTTTTCCTCCAGTTCCTGGGCCTCCCGGGCAATCTCTGCCCGCTGCACGTCCTGCTCGGCCCGCGAACCCAAGTAGGCGCCGGTGGCCATGGAAATCATGCCGGCCAGGGCGGCCGCCAGTCCCGCCACCAGGATAGTGGCACCATCCCCGATGGCCACCGCCACCGACGTAACCAGGGCCACTGTGCTGAGTATGCCGTCCTGGGCGCCGAATACAACCTCCCTGAGACGGCCCAGGTTGGCCACCCGGAACCTCTCCTTGTCCACCTCGATAGTGGCGGCCACGTAGGTATTAAGGTCAATCTGCGATTCTCCAGTCCCAACCATCAGGTCGGGACTGACCATAACGGGTTGCGGGTCCGCGCCTGCAAGCGGCTCCGCTACGTCCTTCGTATCTGCTCCAGCCGCCTCAATTGCTACGGCCTGAGATGGAGTTGCGGGACCGGACTGTGCCTGTGAGAGACGATTTTGCCTGGCTTCCAGTTGCTCGAGGGCACGGGAAAAGATGGCCTGGTGGTGCTGCTCCCGCTCCAGGGCCAGTGCAAAGGAATCTGCGGCATCCTGGCGGCCATCGGACTGGGCATCCCGAATCATGCGGGGGTACATTATGCTGAACTCCCTCGACTCGCCTTCTACGACAGACCGCAGGTTCTCCAGGGTGCTGTTGACCTCCCCTGCCACGTTCAAGTGATTCAGCCCATGAATAGTTTCGGCTCCGGCCACTTCCTGGAACACCTGGGCAACTTCGGGATGCCCCTCCTCCAGGGCCTTGTGGGCGAAGGCGTTGTATTTCAGATGCGCCAGGGCCTCACCTGCAATTGCGCTCCAGAGATTTCGCTCGGTACGGCTTAATTCCTGCGCCGACGAAGTCATAATGCTCTCCTGGTCCGGTCCACAGTTTCGAATTAATAATACATACTATTATTTTACCTCTTTGGCGGGGAGAAAACGAAAGACGGGCGCTACTTCGCGCCAATCCCCTATCTGCATCTTGAAAACACGGTCAGGACAATAGCCAACCACGCCGCTCTTGCGGCAGTATCCGGCCTCGCCCATAATTGGGTCACTTCCAGAGCAACCCTGCGCGGTTGCAGTCTATTCCGAAAACACGGAGGCACCGATGAAGGTTGGATTTATTGGCTTGGGTACCATGGGCGGCAGCATGGCCTACAACTGCCTGCAGGGCGGCAACGAAATGATCGTCCACGACATCCGGCGCGAGGCCGCCACGCCTCACCTGGAAGCCGGGGCGGTATGGGCGGACAGCCCCAGGGAGGTGGCCGAAGGCGCCGACGTGGTGTTTACTTCCCTGCCCGGGCCGGTGGAGGTGGAAGCCGTGGCCCTGGGAGAGGACGGCCTGGTTGAGGGCCTTAAGCCCGGGAAGGTCTATTTCGACCTCAGCACCAACTCCCCTACCGTAATCCGCAAAATACACCAGGTCTATGAGGAGCAGGGTATCCACATGCTGGACGCCCCGGTCAGCGGCGGCCCCCGCGGCGCGCGCACCCGCAATTTGGCCATCTGGGTGGGCGGCGACAAGGAATTGTTCGACCAGTACAAGCCGGTCCTCGACTCCATTGGCGACAAGGCCTACTACGTCGGCCCCATTGGCTGCGGGTCAGTGGCGAAATTGGTCCACAACTGCTCCGGCTACATCATCCAGGCCGCGCTTGCCGAGACCTTCACCATGGGGGTTAAGGCGGGAGTGGAGCCGCTGGCTCTGTGGCAGGCGGTTCGTCGCGGCGCCCAGGGACGCCGGGGCCCCTTTGAGGGACTGGCCGAGCACCTGCTGCCCGGCAATTTCGATCCCCCGGACTTTGCCCTGCAACTGGCCCGCAAGGACGTGGATCTGGCCGTAGGCGTAGGCCGCGAGTTCAACGTGCCCATGCGCCTGGCCAACCTGACGCTGTCGGAAATGACCGAAGCCATCAACCGGGGCTGGGGCCACCGCGATTCCCGGGTAGCCATGCTGCTGCAGGAGGAAAGAGCGGGAGTTGAGGTTAGGGTGGACGAAGATGCTCTCAGGCAGGTCCTTGAAGAAGAACGAGGTTAGTCGGCCATCGGTGGACCCGGTTCAGGCAGCGGACAGGGCTGCAGCAAACCTTCCCTGCGGTGGTCCTGCAAGCAGGGTTATAATGGAGGAAGGAAGCCCACGCGACCCGCGACCGGCACAATGGAGATTATCCGAACTTAACGGAGGTGCACCATGGCTATCGAACTGAACCATACCATCGTACCCTCGAGGGACAAGGAGGCAGGCGCCAGGTTCTTTGCCCGGGTGTTCGGGCTTACCTACGAAGGCGTGCACGGCCATTTCGCCCCGGTTCACGTTAACAAGTCCCTGACTCTGGACTTCGACGACCGGGATGAATTTGAGCACCACCACTATGCCTTCCACGTATCCGAGGATGAATTTGATACCATTTTTACCCGGATAAAGGCCGAGGAAATCCCCTGGGGCAGCGGGCCCCGCAGCCTGGAAGATATGGACATCAATCACCGCAAGGGCGGCCGGGGCGTCTACTTCCGAGACCCCGACGGCCATGTCCTGGAGTTGCTTACCCGGACATAGCAGATTCCTCGGCACCGCATGGGTCAGCTAAACAATATGGGCCGGGGGAGTAAGTCCCCCGGCCCATAAGTCAGCCTGGCGTTAAGACTGTACCCGTTTCTGTTCTCAGTTATCTCCAGGCTCCAGAATCACTCCACTGTCCAGTGATTCGTACCGCATTTCTCCCTGGGCGCCATTCGTACCGCGCCTGGACCTTACCGAATCCGTGCGTGGGCTAACCGCTAACCCCGATGGCTCCTGGTTGTCGCCGGTGTCCTCTTCCGCTGACGGCGACGTAGAGGCGCTGCGAACGCCCGTCATAGCGTGGCGCATCAGCCCCATAGTGTCGATGATGCGGGGTTCCAGCGCGAACCTTCGCTCTCTCCGTCCCAACTCCTCGGTCAACGTGGTCCCGGGACGGCGTACCTCGCGATATTCGGTCAGCAGGCTCTTCAGGCCCGAGGCAAGTTCCAGCGTCCGGTCCAATTCTGTTAATTCAGTCAGGGCCTGGGCTGTCCAGAACGCTGTGTCCTGCTCCAGGAACTCCAGGTCCGCGGAGAATTCGTCTATGATTTCAGTGTGGGCCTCCACTAGGCTGGCCCGCCGTTCCCGCTGGGCCGACTTCAGCGACCTGATGCCGCTTACCGCCTCTACGAAGGACGGAACCGCTTCACCCCAGTTCCGGTCTTCGGGGCTTAACGAAGCCAGGAATTCAATGCACTGGTTGAGGATGGCCGGTCCCTCTATCTGAGTGACAACAGCCGAGATCCGGGGGGGTACGGGAGCGACAAGGGGCGGGGCCTGGACAGGAGGCGGGGCCTGAACGGGCGCCGGAGGCTGGTCTCTGGGCGAATCCACGAACTGGGATAGTTGGCGGGCTTCACCAGGGGGTTCTTCATCTTCCAACTCATCACCCATGCCGGGTTTCCCCCGGATGCTGCCTATTTCAATGACACCATCGTTCATTCCCCCCTCCTCATCCTCTTCATCCAGCACGATGGTCCTGCCTGATACGTAACACAGCATCAGGGCTACGTCTTCCTCGCTCCACAGTTCCGCAAGATCCACAATCCAGTCCAGTTCCCTCTGCCAGACCTCCTCATCCCAGAAGCCGCGAAACCGGCTGTTCTCGAAGTCCGGATACTCCGTGGGCAAGCCCTGGGAGGCCAGGTGTCCCGATACCAGCTTTTCCAGTTCATCCAGAGATTCCGCCCAAACCCGCAGCGTCGCAGTGGCCAGTTTCTCGGACCTCATTACTCCTTCGTTAACTGGCTCCAGAAGGGTGGATGATATGGCCAGGGCCGGATTGGAATATCCGACCAGGCGAATGCTCCCGCGAATCGCCGAGTCCAAAGACCGCCCGGCGTCGGCGGAGACGTGATCCCGGGCACGCAATGAGCGCAACACCAGTGACATCCGGTATTCAGGGCTAAGGGCCTCAAACATCGACGTGAGGTTAAGTAAGGCCCTGTTTGTACTGTCTTCGAAAAGCTTTCTAGTCATTCGGGAACCTCCGGGTTCGGTCTTCCGGACCAGCCAGCGCCGCTGGATACCCCTGCCACATTGAAAGCGCTGAATGGCTATCCTGAAAACCTATCCATTTTATCACGACAAATATGTAGGCCATCAAAATGCGTGGAAAACAGGCGCCGTCCAGGATGGATGGAACTGAGTACAGATAAGTCTTATTTATGAGATGGATTAGTAACTATTCTAACATCATAATGCTCGGCCATGCAGAATTGACGGTCCAGGCTGAAACCCCGCCCAACAGAAAACTATCTCCTGCAGGCTGTTGCCTTTACCTGAAGGAGATAATCCAATTCCCTATGGCGCTGCTTAATCTTGGAAGTGCGGAACCCCCGGCGGCAACCTAATTCCCGGTATCCCTTCCGCTCCCGCCCGGAGCCTCGCTGTCTTCACCTGGCGACGACTGGGGCGCACTTATCGGACCCTGGGTAACGGGTTGGCCTTCAACTGCGAGGCCCGTCGGGGTTACCAATAGGGAACCCTGCCGTGACATTTCCGACCCGGTAACTTCATCCTGAACGGAGTCATTCTGCCAGAGCTGCCAGGCCGTCAGGCTGCCAAGGATTACAAAACTGGCATTGAACGTTATCCAGATGAATCCCACCACCGTGGTGGCGGTATCACTGTTCATAGCTAATTCTTCGAACCAGTTCGCGAAAAACCAGAAGGTGAGGAACATCGCCGCAAAGAGCGTCAGGTTGGTGAAAAGGTAATTGAAACTGACACTGTCGTCCTGCTGCTGCCGGTCCAGCGCCCTCTTCTTCCTGTAGTGATACACCAGGGTTACGACCACTCCGAATGCTGTGAGCCAGTTCAGGTAGTCCCATACCAGGTGTGGTTCCGCCAAATAGGCCCCGTATATTTCGCCCGCCACGAAATGAACTCCCAGCGTTAAGGAGATCAGGGCAAGGATAACGGCCAAAACCCTTTTCAACACACCCATATTCCCCCCTTACCCGCGGGCAGTCCCGGAACCGGTGGCAGTGGGCGCCGACGAGCGCCATACGCGAATACCGGTCAGTCCCACCAGGATCACCAGCAGCGGGTCGAGGATGTACCAGATGACTAACGTGGCCACGGACTGGTCGCCAATAGGGCTGGACGACAGGAAGTCAAACCAGTTGCGAAAGAACCACAGCGCGACCAGGAGGGACAGGTAAAACATCACATTCGCTTCCAGTCGCTCCCGGTTAAGGCTGTCACCCCTGATCCGGTCAGCGGCGCGCTTGCGTTGCAGTTGCACGAGCAACGTCGCCGCTATGGAAAAGGCCATCAGCATATCCAGGTAATACCACACGGCCAATTCCGCCTGTCCTATGTCGCTGTATAAAGGACCCAGTACGAACTGCAGCGACACGGCTATGGCGCAGAATACCAGCACCAGCGCCAGCAGCATTCTGAGTACGTCCATCCCAATCACTCCCCTGGCAATATCAGGCACAATAATGCTATCACCTCGGAACGTAAGGCCTCCCTAGTGTCCCGCGACGGATTAAATGGAGTTTGGTTGCTGCCGTAAGACGTTTAGCTCCCCACATTCCTGGCCTGACTCTGCGAAATTCCCTTAATCGGCCATGCCTGTAATAGTGAGGCTTCCGACAGCCTGCAGAAAACTACCCGTACCTATGCGTCCCTGGCTTGCTTCAAATTGACACCTGTTTGGCCTCGACCATATAATTTTCCCTGTCTTGCAGGGGTCCTGTCTTGCATGGATATTGAAGCCAGCAAGGAATATCCCAGCACCGTTCAATTGAACAATCCGCCGCCGCTGGCCCGCGAGAATTATGTCTATCAGAGAGAGACTGGAAGAAGATATCCGGAATGCCATGCGCAGTCGCAGCCAGCAAAGGCTGGAAGCCCTGCGTTACCTCAAGAGCGCCATCAACCGTGTCGAGATAGACCGCCGCGTCACCCTCGACGACGACGGCGTTACGGAAGTGATCGTCCGCCAGGTCAAGGACCGGCGCGACAGCATCCGCATGTTTCAGGAGGGAAACCGACAGGACCTGGTGGAGAAAGAGTCGGCAGACCTCCTGGTGCTGGAAGAATACATGCCTCCCCAGATGGGCGAAGAGGAACTCGTTTCCCTCATCGAAGACACCATTCGGCAGGTGGGGGCCGAGACCATCCGTGACAAGGGCAAGGTTATGGGAAGGCTCATGCCCCAGGTGCAGGGCAAGGCCGACGGCCAGCAGGTCAACGCCATCGTCACCCGCATGCTCGAGGGCTAGGCAAAGGCGGGGGACGAAATGCAAACTGCCCATACCACTGTCATTTCCTGCGCCACGGTCAGCCGGGTCTAGCGTCATGCGCTTTGGCATCCTGGTGTTTCCCGGCACCTGGAGTGATACCGACTGTTATTTCCAGGTCAAGGATGTCCTGGGCCAGGAAGCCAACTACGTCTGGCACCGGGAAGAGAGTCTGGACGGCATTGACTGCGTGATTCTTCCCGGCGGTTTCTCTTATGGCGACTACCTGCGCGCCGGCGCCATCGCCCGCTTCGCCCCGGTAATGACCGCGCTCAACGACTACGCCGACGCGGGCGGCTTGGTGGTAGGTATCTGCAACGGCTTCCAGGTTCTTTGCGAAGCCGGCTTGCTGCCCGGCGTGCTGATGCGGAACGCCCACCTGGAATACCGGTGCCAGTGGACAAACCTCCGAACCGAGCGTGCCGACACTCCCTTTACCACCAGGTGCAGCCCCGGCCAGAGCCTGCGCATACCCGTTTCCCACGGCGAGGGCAACTACTACGCCGACTCCGACACGCTGGACAGGCTCGAAGGGAACGGCCAGGTGCTTTTCCGGTATTGCGGCGATACCGGGGAGTTAACCGAGGCGTCCAACCCCAACGGTTCCGCCCGCAACATTGCCGGCATCATCAATGAAAGAGGCAACGTCCTTGGCATGATGCCCCACCCGGAACGCAGTTGCGATCCCTTGCTGGGCAGCGATGACGGAAACCTGATTTTCCTTTCCATAATTGACAGCCTCCGTTAAGCGGCGGCCTTTCCTTGGCAACCCAGGGTCACATTCACGCCGTAGAATCAAGACACAAACAGTGGCCTCAACCGCATTGCACGCCCGGCGACCTAAGCATTAAACTTGCCCTTTCGCGGAACGATTCAATCCAGATTAGAGGCCAACAATGCTTCCCAAAGTTTTCATAGACGGGCACACCGGCACCACCGGCCTTCGCATTCACCAGTGGATGGCAGGCCGCGACGACATTGAACTCTTGACCTTGCCGGAGGAGTTGCGCCGTAATCCGGAGGAACGCCGTGGCCAGGTGCTTGAATCTGACGTGGCAGTCCTTTGCCTTCCGGACGATGCCGCGGAGGAGGTGGCCGGCTGGGTCGAAGGAAGTGATACCCGCCTTATCGACGCCAGCACCGCCCACCGGGTGGCCGAAGGCTGGATTTACGGACTGCCCGAACTTCAACCCGAGCAAAGGGAGGCCATCCACAACGCCAAGCTGGTTTCCAATCCCGGCTGTTACCCCTCCGGTTTCACCCTGCTGGTGCGTCCCCTCGTTGACGCGGGCCTGTTGCCCGAGGATGCTCCCATCTCTATCAACGCACTATCGGGTTATTCCGGCGGCGGAAATTCGCTGATCGGCAAGTGGGAAGACCCGGACAATGGCCTGGACCACCTCCCCTACGAGGCGCCCTACTCCCTTTACCAGCGCCACAAGCACATACCGGAGATGATGAAATTCGCCCGGGTGACTGCCGAACCCCAGTTTATTCCTGCGGTGGGCCCGTTCCGGTGCGGCATGCGGGTGCAGGTGCCGCTCCACTCCTCCATGCTGAAGCCCGGGACTACGGGCGACCGGGTGTGGGAAACCCTTTATGACCGCTACCAGGGAGAGCAGTTCGTCCAGGTCGCCCACTTGCCCGAACCCGGCGCCCATAACGAGCGTAGCTACAACCCAGAAGCCTGTAACGACAGCAACCGCATCCAGTTGCACGTCGTTCCACATCCATCGGGCCACGTCCTGCTGGTAGCCCTGCTGGACAACCTGGGCAAAGGCGCCTGCGGAGCAGCCATCCAGAACCTGAACGTTATGCTGGGTTTCGACGAAGGTGCGGGCCTACCGGACTAGCATTCAGCTAGATTGCTCTTAGTGGTGCACCAATTGCAGGTAACAGTGAAATGGGCCCAATAGGGCCGAATTGCAGGACAGCTTGCCCCTTGGCGCCCGAAAACCTCTCCCGCGTTGGGATTAGCCTTCTTTGTGCCTGCCTGTCACCAGTTATCCAGAACAGAGGCGGACCCTTGCCCCATGCCGGTAACTAAAGAAATCCTTAACGAAATAGCCCTGAGCCAGGCCGAATACGACATGATCGTGGACCGCCTGGACCGGGAGCCTAACCCGGTAGAACTGGGAATGTTCGGCGCCCTGTGGAGTGAACACTGCGGCTACAAGCACTCCCGGCCCCTGCTGCGCTTTTTCCCCAGTCATTCACCCCGTGTCCTTTCTCAGTCCGGGGCGGAGAACGCCGGCGCGGTGGATATCGGCGACGGGCTGGCCGTGGTCTTCAAGGTAGAGTCCCACAACCATCCCTCGGCGGTGGAGCCCCTCCAGGGCGCGGCAACCGGGGTGGGCGGCATTGTCCGCGACATCCTGGCCATGGGGGCAAGGCCCATCGCCCTGCTGAATTCCCTGCGTTTTGGACCCCTGGACTCGGCTCACAACCGCCATCTGTTCCGGGGCGTGGTCGAGGGCATTTCCTGGTACGGCAACTGCATCGGCGTGCCCGACGTAGCCGGCGAAATATACTTTGACGAATCTTATTCCCAGAACCCGCTGGTCAACGCCATGTGCGTGGGGCTGGTCTCCACCCACAACCTGGCCTCAGCCGCCGCCGGCAGCACAGGAAGTGTGCTCTTGTTGGTGGGCGCGGAAACGGGAAGAGACGGTATCCACGGCGCCTCGGGACTGGCTTCCCGAACTTTCGAAGAGGAACAGGAACTGCGCCCCACCGTACAGGTGGGAAACCCGTTCCTGGAGAAGGTGCTGATCGAGTCCTGCCTCGAGGCCCTGGAGACCGGCTGCGTCACCGGCATACAGGACCTGGGCGCGGCCGGCCTGACCAGCGCCGCCATCGAATCAGCCTACCGGGGAGGCCGTGGCCTCATCCTCGACCTGGCCCAGGTACACCGCCGCGAACCGGGCATGTCCAGCTACGAGGTGATGCTTTCGGAATCCCAGGAACGGATGCTGCTGGTCACGCAGCCGGAGCACGTTGAGAGGGTGAGGCAGGTCTTCCAAAAGTGGGACGTCCCCTGCAATGAAATCGGGCAAGTCATCCGGCAGCCCCAGGCCCACATTGTGGACGGCGACGAAGCCGTCGCCCAGCTTCCCATAAAGCAGCTGACTGAAGCCCCCAGGTACCGGCTGAAGGGCGCCCCTTCCCGCGAGCAACGTGAACGTCAAAAGCTAAATCTCAGCGACGTACCCTTGCCGGCCCAGGGCGTTTCAGATACCCTTTGCCAGCTTTTGGCGACGCCCAACATTGCCAGTAAGCGTTCCGTCTACCAGCGATACGATCACCAGGTCCAGACCAACACGGTGGTAGCGCCGGGCAGCGATGCGGCCGTCCTGCGCATAAAGGGCACCGGCAAGGCCATCGCCCTGAGCATCGACTGCAACAGTCGCTACTGTTTCCTGGATCCCTACCGGGGTGGACAGATTGTGGTGGCCGAAGTGTGCCGCAACCTTTCCAGCACGGGAGCCGAACCGCTGGCCCTGACCGACTGCCTGAATTTTGGCAATCCCGAACGGCCCGATATCTATTACCAGCTGGAATGGTGCGTACGGGGAATGGCCCACGCCTGCCGTTCCCTGGGAGTGCCGGTGGTCAGCGGCAACGTCAGCCTGTACAACGAGTCCCAGGGCCAGGCTGTCTACCCAACCCCTGTTGTGGGGGGCCTCGGACTTCTGGAGGACGTCAACGCCCGCGCCACTGCGGCCTTTCCCGAGGAAGGATTGACCGTTTACCTGCTGGGGCAGTCATCCTTCCGGCCTCGGGCTTCCGACCTTGCGGGCAGCGAGTTCCTGCGCCTGGCGCACCAGCGCGTTGCCGGCCGTCCGGAAATCTCCCTGACCCTGGAGCAACGAGTCCAGGCCCTGTGCCGCCAGGCCATTGGACAGGGAACTGTATTGTCTGCTCACGACTGCTCGGAAGGTGGCCTGGCAGTTGCACTGGCCGAATGTTCCATTCCCACGGGCGTGGGCTTCCTCGGGGGAACAGTCCTTAGAAGGCTGCCCCGAAGGTGGGACTGTATCCTCTTTGGCGAACGCCAGTCCCGCATTGTGGTTTCGCTTCGCTGGGAGGATGCGCCGAAACTGCGGCGTTTGGCCGACGAGTTGAACGTCCCAATAATGGAAGTCGGACATACCGGCGGCGTCCGGTTTCGCCTGGGAACATACGCCGACCTGCCCTTGACCGAAGTCGCTGACGCCTGGCAAGGGGGACTGGACCGGGCGCTGACCGTATAGGCCAGTCAATTCCCCATCCCGCCAAAAGCGGCCAATCCAGGCACGACCAAACAAGAGGGCGACCAGCCAGCCGCCCTCCTTTTGACATTTCACTGCTGTTGTTCTTCTGGCCGGAAGGACTAAGGCAGGACTTCCAGGTAGCCGACCTCCAGTTCCACAACCTCCGCAGCGCCTGTAGTGGCGTCTCCGCCATGGCTGTGGTCGGAAGCGCCTGAGCCTCCATGGTGGCCGGACGCCGCCGCGGCAGCCGCATCGGGACCACTGCCTTGATGGCTGCTGGCCCCTTGTTGCGCCGACCCGGTGTCATGGTGGTCCACCATCGCTCCACCCTCGTCCTTGGCTTCTTCATGGACCGTAACGGACATTTCCACGGGCTGACCGTTCTGCTGGTAAGGGTGCCCCTCGTTGCTCAGCAGGGCAACCGTGAAGGTGTGCATCCCCTCACCCTGGGCCGGAACCTGCAGCCACGGCACATAAAGGCGGTTGAACTCCTCTCCGTTAATGCTGAACAGTGCGTACCCCTTGCCCGGTTCGTGTCCCTGCCCCACCGACTGCGAAAACTCAAAGCCACTGGGCAGAACCTGGAGGTTATAGCCGCCCAGCGAGTCCTCGTGTGCCATTACCTCCAGGGACATGGGCGCTTCGGCCTCCACCGGGTCCATCATGGAACCCATGTCTCCGTGGCTCATAGATGACATGTCAGGGACGGTTACCGGAACGACCGATTCCAGGAGTTCTCCCTGCCACATCAATTCGCTATGGTCGTTGCTGTTTAGCGAGATCTTGATCTCCCGGGTTCCAGCTTCCAAAGCCGGAATGTAATGGTAATTGCCATAAACCCGGCTCAGCTTCACCCCATCGGCGTAAATGTGCGCGTGGCCCGCGCCATCACTGTTGGCCCCGTTCACTTCCTCCGGCGCCCATCGCCAGCCCTCCGTGTTGATGCCGACGTGAACTCCCCCGTTCTCAGCCACCTCGGCGCTAATGTCTACGCTGACCGGCACCGCCGACTCGGCCGGTCCATGGTCCGTGGAGCCGTGGTCCATCGCTCCGCCAGACATGTTGGGACTGTCCTGACTGCCGGTGGCAGTATGTTCCCTGCCGCTTGTGGACGCCTCCGCCACGTTGCCGCCCGTGTCCATGGACGCCGCCATTTCCTCCTCCGGTTCGGCCACACCGTGGAAATTGATGCGGAACCGGCCAGTGGCGTTGGCCACAAACTGGAACTGGCTCACCTCGCCTACAACAGCCTCGTGCTCCAGGTCATAGCCGTGGATGTGAAAGCTCCCTGGACGGTCAGTCTCCACGTTGAGGGTAACGTTGTCGCCCTGCTTGACCTGGATGGTCTCGGGCATCATAAGGTCGTTGGCTAAGCTCACTGCCACCACCGACACCAGGGGTATTTCGTCGGCTTCCATTTCTGCTACGGTGGCTGGCTCACCTGGCGCAGCAGGAGCAGGTTCCGCCGGGGCGCTGGCGCCGCAGGCCGCCGCCAGCAGAAGGGCGGGAACCACCAGGGCCACCAGTAAGATTAACTTGCTCTTTTTGAAGAAATGCATAATAACTCCTGAAAGAAATCCCGGATTTGCACCCATCGGCCAGCTTCCCATAAGGAAGGGCAGCCCGGGCATAGGTGGTCCGGATTCGATGCAAAATCGGGCGTTCAGCCTCAGACAAAGGCAAACGCAATCAGGGAGTTATGCTGCAGGCGGTTTACGAGGAGGAGCTATCTGTAGACCCAACGGAGGCAGTTCCGCAGTTCCGTAGGCCGCCAAAAGGGGTTGGTCTCCGGGGTCAGGGAAGGTCATGTAGTCAGTGGAAGGCCCGGTGGGCGATGAGATAGGGCCGCTGCCCGCGCCGTCAAACCCGGAGAAGTAGGCCACGCCATCGGGTACGCTACGACCCGCGGAATTGTCTGTTACGGGCAGATGTCCGTGGTCACCGCTGGCATCGTAAACGTGTATGTGAAGGCCCGTCTCTCCCGCCGCAGCGTCAAAATAGACGTGGCCATGGTTATGCTGCCACTCCACGTAGTGATGGTCCAGCATCGGCCCCACCACCGGCAGCAACAGCGCATACAGGGCAATTACAATTGCGGGCTTAAGCAACTGCAACATAAAACTCAGGCATCAACCAGATCTTCAACAAGACCTTGATGCGCCTCCCGGGCTGAGGCGAGGACTAGGCATTAGCCCGCCGCCGCCTCCCAGCCTTTATCCGGTCAAAGGTCCAGACGCCCACGGCCACAATCGCCACTGCGATGGCAGCCACCAGGATAAGGTTGATGGGCTGGCCCGCCCTGACCTCCATCGGCACCTGTATGGTCTCTTCGCCCAGTTCAGTTATCACGTTAATGGACAGCTGCCACGGGCCTGGCACACTGAACGGCAGCGTGGTCTCGAAGAACTGGGGCAGCACGTCATTATCGGCCGAAATGGGTCCAAACCTGTTGGCCGTTTCCGGCCCTTCCGCCGAAATGTTTACCGTGGCATCGGTAAGCGTCTCCTCCGATTCCAGGGCAATGACCCGCAGGCTGAGGTGCGTATTGTTGACTATGGCCCGGCTGGGCAGGATGGAAACCTCGAACCGGAAGGGCCCCTGCTCCTGGCTGGATACCAGGGTCGCTTTGCCGTTGGCCAGCGCAACGCCGGCGTCCACCGAGCCAATGCCCAGAAGTGCCACGGAAAGCAGCGCCAGAAACCAGGGTAGCAATTTTCTGCCGGGGGATAGGAACCGCAAATCAAAATTCCGAATAATAGAGGAGTTATATTATCTTAACACGGCCCCTATCTGCTAACAACGCCATTCGTTACAGCCTTGGACCAGCTTAAACCTGCTACGCGGAAACTCCCCCAGCGGTTTGCCATCCCTCTCAGGCAGTCTCGCCAATCTCCTCCCAACGCAAATACAGTCGGGTCAGCCGGATCTCTTCGTAGCTGAACTCCGGCCCCAGGTACTCCCTGACCGGCTTCAAATATTCCTGGCCGCAAATGTCAAAAGCATCCCGGATCCTCCGCAGCCTGCCACCTTCAGGCAACAGGTGATCCAGGGACAGTTCCCGCCCCTGCGCCGCCATCCGCTCCATCTGTCCGATGATGGTCGTCTCGGCCAGTCCCCGTTCCTGGGCTATCTGGCTGATGCTCATGCCCTGCTCCAACAGGGCCAGGGTCTGCTCGTAAGTGTCGCTGCGCCGGCCCTCCTGTCTCTCCCTGCGGCTTTCCCTGCCCGTCGTCTCACGACCGGAGGACGAAGCCACCTCGACGGTGCGATCAGCGATGTTCCTTGGCTCGGCGTAGGCGCGGATAGCGGCAACGAACCGCTCGCCATACTGCTCCAGCTTCGCCTTGCCCACTCCCGGCACTCTGGAGAAACTGTCCAACGACTGGGGGAATGCGGCCGCCATGAATCGCAGGGAAACATCGCCAAACACCACGAAGGGCGGAACCTGTTGCTGGTCGGCCAGGTCCCGCCGCAGCGCCCGCAGTTCCTCGAATAATCCCTGGTCGTAATTCTCCGTCAGGCTTGCAGCGTTCCGTTCACTTATTCCTCGGGATGAAGCCCTTGTCCTGACTTCATCGGCGCCCGACTTCAGACGCGGCAGCGACAGCTTCTCTTTGTTCTTCAGGAAGTCCCTGCCTCGCTGGGACACTGCCAGCGTGGCAAATTCCCCCTCGTTCCGCTCCAGCAGGCCCCTGGCTTGCAGCAGGCCCATCACCTCCCTGAGTTGGTCCTCGGTGTAGCCACTGGCAATGCCATAAACGCTCAATTGATCGTGCTTCAGTTCCAGCACCCGCTTTTCCCGGCTGCCTCGAAGCACTTTTGATACGTGAAGTGCGCCGTACCGCTCTCCCGTCCTGATCACCGCAGACAAGGTCTTTTGTACTATTTCCGTCGCGTCAAACTCGTCGCCCACCGCAAGGCAAACATCGCAGCCTCCACAGTTATCCTGTCCCCATTCTTCCCCGAAATAGGCCAGCAGGGACTTGCGGCGGCATACGGGAATGTCGGCAAACTCCACCATCTGGGACAACTTCTGGCGCGCGTTCTGCTGTTCCTGCGGGTCTTCCAACTGGTTTATGAAGTAGTCCTGCTTGGCCCGGTCGGCCCGCGAGTAGAAGAGTACGCAGTCGCTGGACAGGCCGTCCCGTCCCGCCCGACCCGTCTCCTGGTAGTAGCCCTCAAGGGATTTGGGCAGGGAGTGGTGCACCACCAGCCTGATGTCCGGCTTGTCGATACCCATCCCGAAAGCAATGGTAGCAACAATAATGGGCACCCGGTCCCGAATGAAGTCCTCCTGAGTTCGCCGGCGGATATCCGGCTCCAGTCCGGCGTGGTAAGGACGGGCCAGCAGGCCCCGGTCGTTCAGGTCTTCCGCCAGTTCCTCCGTCTCCCGCCGCGAGAAGCAATAGATGATGGTGGAATCGCCATTGTGGGCGTGGAGCAGCGACAGCAGCTTGTTCCAGTACCCCTCCTTGGTCTCCACCGAGTAGGTCAGGTTGGCCCGGTTGAAACTGGACAGGAAAACCCGGCCCCGCTGCAGACCCAACTGCTCAACAATGTCCAGCCGCACCCGATTTGTGGCCGTGGCGGTCAGGGCAATTACCGGCACCCGTGGAGAATCGCCCCGCAACTGGCGCAGGTTGCGGTAGTCCGGCCGGAACTCGTGGCCCCACTCTGAGATACAGTGGGCCTCGTCCACCGCGATCAGGCTCAGGTCTATGCTCTGCAGGAAGCGCCGGAACCCGGACACCGCCAGCCTCTCCGGGGCCGCGTAAAGAATCTTGACCCTGCCCCGGCTGGCCTCAGCCTGGGCCAGTTCAATTTCCGACGCCGTCAGCGAACTGTTGATGAAACGGGCCGCTATCCCGTTGGCGTTAAGCGCATCCACCTGGTCCTTCATCAGCGCAATCAGCGGGGAGACCACCAGGGTCATACCAGGCAGGCACATCGCCGGCAACTGGTAGCACAGGGACTTGCCGCCCCCGGTGGGCATCAGCACCAGTCCGTCCTTTCCCGCCAGCACGTGGGAAATTATCTCCTCTTGAAGGGGCAGAAAGCTGTCGTAGCCGAAGTGGGTTTTCAGTACATCCCGGGCGGAAGGGTGGTAGTTGGTCAACAGAATATGTCCTCAATAAATTGGCTGCCCCTCGGCAGGCAGGGCTATGATAATGCCTGGAAGATGTTCAAGGAAGATTGTCGCCTACCGAGGTAGTCCCTCTGTCCAGGCTCAAATCTCTAACTGGCAACCGATTCTGACTAAATTGTCATTCTGAACGGAGTGAAGAATCTGAACTCCGTCCCACAGGCCGACTTGGGGACTCGCAACCGGACTGACGTGCAGGATTTTTGGGCCCTTCGGCAAGCTCAGGGCGACATGGCTTATGCCTTGCGGATGTCTGCCACCTGTAGTCTGAATCTAAGACGCGATTGCCCTGAAACTCCCCTCCTCACCGTTTCTGCGTTAAATGGCTGCACATAGCTGCGCCGGGAAAGTCAGGTTGAACTCAACCCACAGTTTGCGCTAAACTACGCCCACGGCCGGCGAATTTTCTGGCGGTCGTTATTCAAGAAAACTGAAGGTGAAATCGATGCCCGGTGCAGAATTTGGCAAGGTCGAAGTCGACATCGTTTACTGCGTGCCTTGAGGCTACCACGCAGTTGCCATGTGGCTGGCGACAGAGTTCCTCAAGTACCAGAACCCCGGCGACATCGCCATCAAACTGACCCCCTCCGATAAGGGGCGGCTGGAAGTCTACCTGGACGGCGACAAGATTTTCGACCGCATGGACGAGGACGGCGTCTATCCTAACCTGTCCCGCGCCAACGAACTGAAAATGGATATTGACGAAAAGATATTCCAGGTGGACGAGGCGGTAGCCAACGCCTGATTCCGCTAACCCCGGGCCTCACGGGCCCCGGCCTTAATCGCGCTGGCAGAAGCAGCCCAGGCCTCCCAGTCGGGGCTGTTTCTCTTTGCCCTCGGCCGGACTCCGCACGGCGAAGTCAGGTACGCCAGGCACGGCGTGTCTGTCACAATCAAATTGAAGGATTAATGGAGAGTTCATTTTGGCTAATTCCGAACATTTGGAAGCTGCCCGCCAGGGTCGCCGAGCCCTGATCCAGTGGCTGGAAGACCATCCCGACACGGCCTTGGACCTTTCCGGCGCCGATCTGTCCGGCATTGACCTGTCCGCGGTACGAATGCGTAACGTCAACCTGGAAGGGGCAAACCTGAGCGAATGCAAACTGGTCCGCACCAGCATGCCAGGAGCCAACCTGGCCGGCGCCAACCTGGCTGGCGCCGACCTGGGCCGGTCCGGTCTGACCGGTTCAAACCTTGCCGGCGCCAACCTGGCCAACGTCAACATGTTCTGGGCCGACGCCAAGCAGTCCAACCTCAACGGTACCGTCCTCCGGGCCTCCCATCTGATGCGGACCTGCTTCATGAATTCCGACCTCTCCGGCGCCGACTTCAGCCAGGCCACTATGATCGAGGCCGACCTTCGCAGCGCCAACCTGTCCGGTGCCGGCTTTCAGGGCGCCAACATGAACGGCGCAGACCTGAGCCGGGCCAGCATGGACGGCGCCAATTTTACCCTGGCTATGATCAGGGATTCCCTGTGGATTATGGCCGATATGCGGGGCGCCAACTTTGACAAGGCCAGCCTGCACCGCTCCGACCTCAACATGGCCAATTACGACGAAACGACCCTCTTCCCCAATGGCTTCGACCCCACCAACACGGGTTACAAGGATGTGATGGACTAGATCCTGGCTCTCTACCCTGGGGAAACCGGCGAGAGTCATCAGTCTCGGGGACAGCTCGGACACAGCAAAGGGGACAGGCCAACGCCTGTCCCCTTCATTTTTACCTGCCGTTTGAAAGTTCTAGCGAATTGGTACCGGCCGGTCTGCAACGTTCTTCTCGATTGTCTCTGCGTCCCAGAAGCGGGAAAAGCTCAGGGCGCGGGGGCAGTGGCCGTAAGCCTCATCCACCTCGATGATAACGCCCTGCAGGTGGTAGCCCCGCTCGTCAGGCTCGTACAACGATACTTCCACGTCCTTGCGATTAAGTTCATCCTGGTTGACGATGCTTACCGTGCCGTTGACCCGTACCGTGTCATTAACGCCCGGAATCAGGAAAATCAGCCCAACATGCGGATTCTCGTCCATGTTCAGGTAGGACTGGAACAGGCGGTTGCCTGCCACGTCGGGCAGGACCAGGTGGCGGTCGTCCAGAATCTTCACGAACCCGGGCTGCCCGCCCTTGGGGGAGGCGTCGCAGTTGCCCTCGGCATCGGCGGTCGCCATCACCACGAAGGGAGACTGCCGGATGAACTCCTTAACGAAGTCGGTCATGTGGTTGACCACCTTGGTCTTCGCCCGGCCGTTGGGGTCCGGGGCTCCGAATACGGCAGTAAACCGGTTTTCGTCCGTAATGGGATACTGGGTCTGCGTCTGGCTGGTGGTCATGCCTGTCCTCCCTGTTCCAATTCTTGGGATTCTGCCAATTTGGGCCAGTCTAGCAGTAGCCGCCCCCTTAGGCAAGGCAGGGTGCCACGAAGTAGTGTGTAGTTCAGGTGGTATTGCTGATCAAATCGGTAGGGGCAGACCTGTGCGTCCGTCCTGGTCTCACAAATGAACCCACCTGAACTGTAACCCCACCTGCCCACGCCCAACGCTTGCCATTATGCGCGACCTGCCTTCACCATTTCTTCTGTAAACGGTAGTAATCGAGACAAGGCCCTGCAACGGCCTGACCTGCCTTCGGCATATCCCGCGCTCTCGTTGCTCCGGAAGTGGCATTGCCCTGGGACAAGAGGGGCCATCGACTGCCATCGCCGTATCTGAATGTGGACTTACTCCTGCTCAATGAAACGCCATTCCTTCCCGTCCACCAAATACAAAATGGGTCAAAATGAGCCGAATTGGGACAGAAAAAAGAATTTTCCCATCCCATGAACAGTGAGTGGTAAGAAGAAAGGTGAGAGGTAAGAATCTCGGTAGTCTAAGTCATAACAGACCTGGTTGAATTGGCATTCCCACGCCTGTAGCAGTGTACCGGCGCACTTCCCAATTTCACCGCCCGGGCCCGTATGTTAATATGGGCGGACATCAACAATCGTTCAAAAACGGGAGGTACCACGGGAATGAAGGCCCTTGAAGGTATCCGTGTGCTGGACTTGACCAGGGCTTTGGCCGGTCCTTTCTGCACCCTTATGCTGGGAGACTACGGCGCCGACGTCATCAAGATCGAAATTCCGGGCACGGGCGACGACACCCGCCACTGGGGTCCGCCCTTCATCGGCGATGAGAGCGCTTACTTCCTGTCCATCAATCGCAACAAGCGCAGCCTGACCCTTAACTTCAAGGAAGAGAAAGCTCGGGAAATCTTCCTTAAGCTGGTTGAAGACTCCGACGTCGTGGTGGAGAACTTCACCCCTGGCGTCATGTCCCGTTTCGGCCTGGAGTACGACACTGTCAAGCGGGCCAACCCTGGCATCATCTACTGCTCCATCTCCGGCTTCGGCCAGGACGGCCCCTACCAAAGCCGCCCAGCCTACGACCAGATAATGCAGGGCATCAGCGGCCTGATGAGCATAACCGGCGATTCGGAAGGCGAACCCGAGAAGATCGGCGTCGCCGTTACCGACATCGGCGCCGGCATGTGGGCCGCCTTCGCAGTAATGTCTGCTCTCTACCGCCGGGAACAGGACGGCGACGGCCAGTACATCGACATTTCCATGCTGGATGCCCAGGTGGCCTGGCTCACCTACCAGGCCGGCTTCTACTTCGCCTATGGCCGACCCCCCGGGCGTCTGGGCAAGGCCCACCCCACCCTGGTCCCCTACCAGGCCTTCATGGCCAAGGACGGCAAGTACTTCAACGTGGCCGTAGGTTCAGAACGGCTCTGGGAACGGTTCTGCCAGGCAGTGAAGCGCGAAGACCTGAAGGACCATCCCGACTACGCCACCAACGGCGTCCGCGTGGAGAACCGCGCCGTCCTGGCTCCCCTGCTCCAGGAGTACTTCCTGACTCGGGACGCCGACGATTGGGTGGTCGACCTGCAGGCCAACAGCGTGCCCGCCGGCCCCATTAACGACCTGGCCGACGTTTTCGCCGACCCCCAGGTGCTCCACCGGGACATGTTCCTGGAGATTCCCCATCCCACCCTGGGTTCCATCAAGCAGACGGGCTTGCCAATCAAGTTCTCCCGCACCCCCGGCGGCCTGGACCAGCACCCGCCCCTGCTGGGCGAACACAACCAGGCCATCCTCAAAGACCTGGGATATTCAGAGTCAGACATCGAGGAACTGGTAACCAGGTCGGTAATTTGAACCACCCTGAGTGGGGACTTGCAAAGAGTTGTAGGGGCGCATCGCGATGCGCCCTTCCCAGTCCTGGGAAAGTCCCAACCTGGCAACCGCGTTTGAATGAAGGCGCGCAATGGCCGAGGTAAAGCGGTGTGACTGGCCCGGTGCCGACCCGCTCATGATCGAATACCACGACCATGAGTGGGGAACGCCCCTGCGGGACGACCGCAAGCTGTTCGAGTTTCTCATCTTGGAGGGCGCCCAGGCGGGCTTAAGCTGGCAGACCATCCTGCGCAAGCGAGAGGGCTACCGTCGCGCCTTTGACAATTTCGACCCCGCCATGGTTGCCCAATACGGCGACGTTGAAATTACGCAACTGCTGGCAAATCCTGAAATAGTCCGCAACCGCCTCAAGGTCAATGCCGCCATCGGCAACGCCCGGGCGCTGCTGGAGTTGGAGAGGGAAGGGAACACCTTCTCCCAGTACATCTGGTCCTTCGTCGGCGGGCAGCCCATTGATAACCGTCTGACCAGTGCCGACGATGCGGCTTCAACATCTCCCGAATCGGAAGTCATGAGCCGGGAGTTGCGTCGGCGCGGGTTTCGGTTCGTGGGTCCCACCATTTGCTACGCCTTCATGCAGGCAGCCGGCCTGGTCAACGATCACCTCGTCTCCTGCTTTCGATATCTGGAAATAAATGACCTGGGCTAACTCTACTGGTCGCCGCTGCGCCTGCCCCGATAGCCCGCCGTCCGCCCGACGCCACAAACGTCGCGGCACCCGAAACCAAATTCCGCACAAATTTAAGAAAATGGCGAAAACAGCCCCGGCAGTAATACTGCTGTAATTCAATCCCAATAAAATACAGGTGATTGAGCCGGCGGTACTACGTTATGTTAACGAAACTTCTGGACTGGCGGCGGGAGTTGTCTGAAATATGGAGCTCGGGTTAGCTGACCGGGTGGCTATTGTGGGCGGTGCGGGGTTAGACATTGGAAAGCACGTTGCCATGGCTCTGGCCAGCGAAGGCGCAAAGGTTTCCCTGTGCGCCCGAAATGAAGAGGGCCTGCGCAACGCCGAAATAGAAGTGGCCCGCATCGGTACACAGCATAACGTCCTCGCCATGCCGGCCGACCTCTCCGAGCCCAGGGACATCCGTCGTGTCGTGCGGGACACCTTCAATCGCTTCGGGCAAATAGACATCCTGATCGTCCGCACCCGCCAGCCTCACCGCGGATCGCTGGCCGACATAGAAGACAGTGAGATGACCGAGGAAGTGGAGCGGCATCTGCTCAGCGCAGTGAGGCTCACCCGCGAAGTCATCCCCTACATGAAGCAGGACCACTGGGGCCGCATCATCAACCTGGACCTGGCCTCCATCCAGCAGGTTGTAGAAGGCGCCCCCCAGGCCACCGCCAGACAGCTTTACCTGATCGGCTACTTCAAGACCCTGGCACAGGAACTGGCTCCCTTCAACATTACCGTCAACAGCCTGCTCACCGGCGCGCTGGACACTGAGGAACTGAGGGGTTACCTGCAAGAGCAGGCATTGCGCGAGGAAACGTGCCTGGAAGATCTGACCAGGAAAACGGCAAAGCGGGTACCCATGAAGCGCCTGGGCAAGCCAAAGGAAATCGGCGAAATGGTGGCGTTCCTGGCCTCCGAAAAGGCCGGTTACCTGACCGGCGCAACAATCTCCGTGGACGGCGGACAGACGCAGTAGGCGAGCCAAAACCATGCTCCCGCTCGGCTGACGAGGGCAGGTAAAAGCAGGGCGGAGACACCCCAGGGCAGTCGCATTATGTTTTAGTTTTCATTCTGAACGGAGTGAAGAATCTAAACTCCATCCCACAGGCCGGCCAGGGGACCCGTAACCGGGCTGACCTGCAGGATTTTGGGCCCTTCGGCAAGTTCAGAGCGACATGACCTACGCCTGGCGGATGTCTGCCACCTATAGTCTGAATCTAAAACGCGATTGCCCTGGGAGACACCCCTGCCACCTATAGCTGATCTTCCACACAACTGTTGGCAGAATTAGCGGCCTGTTCCCCTCAAAAGTTTACGCCAGCAAGCCGGAATACGAGCCCTCCTCATCGTCGCTCCCCCAGCCGAAAGTGGTGCTGATCCCGCTAGGGGAAACGACTCCGCCGTCAGTCATACTCACTGCGGCTGAAATCGCTCCGACTGCGTGGCCAAAGCAAAACCCCGGCCCCTTCGAGCCGGGGTTTGCGGTTCCTCCAACGAGTTGATTGTGTTTAGCCCTGTCCCGGCTCCCACCGGTATATTTCCCGCAGCGAACCGCCCATAAGGATGGCTCGCTCATCGTCCGAAAGCTGATCGGTAACCCGGAAGCATTCCACACCCTGTTCGTAGGTCAGCAGCCTGATTGCCCGTGTCCAGTCGGTGCCCCACAAGCAGCGCTCCAACCCAAAGGCATCGAAAATCTGGCGCAGGGGTTCCCATATGTCGGAATAGGGGAAAGGTTCATGGGCAAGGGTGCCCGCGCCCGATATCTTTATGGCCACGTTGTCCAGTTCCGCCAGCGACAGCACTTCGGGCAGGTCTGCCCAGGGTTCATCCGGCGCCGGCGGTTCGGGCGGCTGGGCAATCCCCAGGTGGTCAACAATCATCCGTGTGTTGGGATGACGCCGCGCCAGTTCGCTGAAGAGGGACAATTTCGTAGAGCACATCACGTTCACCGGCAACCCGACTCCGGCAGCCGCTACCAGTATTTGGTGCAGCCCCGGATGATCAGCTTCAAAGGGTTCGGCGGTCAGCATTATGCGCGCGCCTACAACTCCTTCGTTGCTGGCCCATTCTGCCATTTCGTCGGGGATGGAGTCGGAATGGGGATCAAAGGGCCGGACAATTCCGAACCTGGTGGGATGCTTTGCGTAAACTTCCAGGGCATAACTGGCGTCATAGCGATACATTGAGAACGGTGAGATCAGGACCGCGCCGTCGACGCCCACGGCGTCCATAGCCGCCACCATGTCGTCACCAGTAACTTCGTCCGGCCCCTGCAGATAGCCCACCCAGGGGCGTTCCGGCCGGTTCCGTTCATAGCAGTGTACCTGGCAGTCAATTGTCTTGGTCTGGGAAGTTGTCATTCCTTTGCTCCTTGGCCATCATCTCTTAGCGGCGCTGCCCACCTTCTATGGCGGATTTATTCAGTATGCCATACATAGCAATACCGGACCTAGGAAGCGTCATTCCGCAAATGTCCAGTTTGCCGCCCAATGAACGAATTGTCACCGCCGGGCCGGAGGATTATATTACGGCCAGACAACTCCGGAATTGGCCACAGGGAGAATCAGAATGACAAGCAACAACGGAGCCATGCCGCGCCCGCTGGAAGGCCTGCGGGTCCTGGACGCCACCCACATTGTCGCGGGACCCTTTTGCGCCATGATCCTGGCCGATATGGGCGCAGAGGTAATCAAGATTGAACGTACCGGTACCGGAGAGCGTGCCCGGCTGAACGAGCCCTTCGTCGAAAGCTCGGATGGGCAACAGGTCAGCGCCCGTTTCCTGGCCATAAACCGTAACAAGAAGAGCGTGACTCTAAACCTGCGCAGTCCCCGGGGCAAGGAAATCTTTGAGACCATGGTGAAAGAGTCCGATGTCCTGTTGGACAATTGGGGGCCCGGGGCGCTGCGCCGACTTGGATTGGGGTTTGAACACCTGCGCGACTTAAACCCTGGCCTGGTCTACGCCAGCATTACCGGCTTTGGCGACAGCGACGGCCTGCGCGGCCCCTACTCCGACTGGCCGGCCAACAACCCCTGCGTCCAGGGAATGGGTGGCTGGATGGAAATTACCGGCGCTCCGGACGGGCCGCCCCAGATGGTGGGCGACAACATTGGCGACTCCGTTCCGGGTGTGTGGACTGCCCTGGGCATCATGATGGCCCTGGAGACCCGCCGCAAGACGGGCCGGGGACAGCACGTTGACATGGCCATGTACGACTGCATGGTCGCCCACACCACCAGCACCACCCCCTTTTACCAGGCCACTGGCCAGGTTACTACCCGCGCCCGCGAGAACATGATCACCGCCCAGTTGGCCTTGAAGGCATCCGACGGATACGCGGTGCTGGCCGGTTCCGGCGGTGGCGGCGGCAAGTGGGAAGGACTGTGGCGGCTTATTGGAAGAGAAGACCTGATCGAAGATCCCCGCTACCTGGGTCTGGGCATCAGCGGCGAGTTCTACTTCAACAACATCGTGCCCGCCATCGAGGAATGGTCCCAGCATGTGCCCAAGCTGGAAATAGCCCAGAAGCTGATTGAACTGGGCTTTTCCATGGGCGTGGTGCAGGACGCCGCCGACATTGACCAGTGTCCGCACCTTGCGGCCCGCAAGATGTTCGTGGAAAGCGGGGACTCCCTCGGCGGCCCCTTCCGCACCGTCAACAACCCCATCCGACTGACCGAATCTCCGGATACCGCCGCCGCCGCTCCGCCCTTGCTGGGTGAACACAACGAAGAAGTCCTGTGCGCCATCGGCGGCGTAACCCGGGATGAACTGGATAAATTGCGGGGAGAGGGCATCGTGTAAACTGCCGGCAATAAACTCACCTGGCCAATTTCTGTCAATTCGGCAAGGCTCATTTGGCTCACTTCCCCAAAGGAAGTTCAAAGCCAGAAGGACTCTACAAAGATGGAGAACTCGCCTGGCTGGTCAGGGAAATCTATGTAAAGAAATCAAGCCGCTTGGCACGGAGTTTAACGGTTATCTGACTCTGCCTGTCGAGGAAGTCCTGGAAAAAGCTTCCAATTCCTGGGCCGATTCGACCTCCTCGGAGTGAACCTGCCCTGGCGCAACTGAACAACCATAAACGTCTAAGCTAACGGACCCGTAACCATCAAAGAGTTGGGTTAGGATAGGAATGATAAGGGGCGAACGAAGGGACCAGAAAAGGCATCGTAAAGTTGAGAAGAAGCGCCGCAAGAGTAATCGCAAAGCGCTCCAGGTAATAATCGATGCTGCCAGCAGTCGGCGCAACAAGCGCCCGGGCATCCAATCACGAGTTGAGTAATCCCCAGTCTGCCGCTAGAATTAGCTTGGACAGACCGGAAATATTTGTAGGAATGGATTCTTCTTGCTATACCAGGCCCCAAGAGGCACCGCGGACCTTCTCCCGGAAGAGCAAAAATATCGCCGCTATATTGAATCAAAGGCTATGGCCTTGGCCCGCAGCTACGGTTATGGCCGCATTGACAACCCGGTCTTCGAGGACGCCGGTCTGTTTGTCAGGTCTGTGGGCGAAGGTACCGATATCGTAGAAAAGGAGATGTACACCTTCGAGGACCGGGGCGGAGACCAGGTCACCCTGCGGCCCGAGGGTACCGCTCCCGTGTGCCGCGCCTACCTGGAACACGGAATGCACAACCTGCCCCAGCCGGTGCGGATGTACTACTTCTGTCCCGTATTCCGCTACGAACGGCCCCAGGCTGGCCGCTTCCGGCAGCACCACCAGTTCGGCGTGGAAGTGCTGGGTGACGCCAACCCCGCAGTTGACGCCGAGGTCATCGAACTGGCCTGGCGCCTCATGCACTCCCTTGGCTTGACGGATATCCGCCTGTTCATCAACAGCATCGGCGACCGGGAAAGCCGCCCCCATTACATCGGTCAGCTGAAAGACTACTACTCACGGCAGTCCGACCGCATCTGCGAAGACTGCCGCAGCAGGCTGGAGCGCAACCCCCTGCGTCTGTTGGACTGCAAGGTTGAAAGCTGTCGGGCTATCGGGGAAGAAGCCCCGCGCTCGGTGGATCACCTTGACCCGGACAGCCTGGACCACTGGAGTAAGCTCCAGGAATACCTGTCGGCCATGGATATTCCCTACGAAATAGACCACCGCCTGGTTCGAGGGCTCGACTATTACACCCGCACCGTCTTTGAAATTCAGCCCGCGGAGGCCGGCGCTCAGTCCACAATCTGCGGCGGCGGCCGCTACGATGGTCTCATTGAACAACTGGGAGGGCGCCCCACGCCTGGCATCGGATTCGGTTCGGGCCTGGAACGGCTTACCCTGAACATCAAGCGCAGCGGCGTAGAGGTCCCCGACGAACCGTCCCCAACCTACCTCGTTGCCAATGTCGGCGAAGCTGCTCGTGTGCCGGCCCTGGAACTCGCTTCCAGAATTCGCCGCGCCGGGTCGGGCGCCGTCCTCAGCAGCGGTTCCCGGGCCCTGAGGGGTCAGATGCGCCAGGCCAACGCCCTGGGCATCCCCTACGTCATCATTCTGGGCGACGACGAAATCAGCCGGGGAGAAGTGGTAATTCGGGACATGAACACCTCCTCCCAGGAGACCATTCCAATGTCGGCGTTCCTGCAGTCACTGGAATCTTTAGGGCAATAGCAAACAGTTTCCGTACGCTTACAACCCTGCCCATCAGCTTTACCTCTAACCTTGCAAGCCGCAGCAAAACTCTCCCATCCGCCCACTTCCAATCCTGCATAGCGGTCCCGCTTCTATCTTTGATTGCCGCGCTGGCAGCCTGCGGTGACGGCAGTCCCCCACAGCGGCCCTCACCATCAGACCCTGACTCTGGTTCATCGCCAGGACTGACGACACTTTACCTTGGGCCGATTCACAGCGCCCTGCCTCCTCCCCCTACGCCCTTCTCGCTGCCAATGGAGGGAAACAACCGCACTCCAGCTATGGAACCATTGCTAATAGTACCAACGCTGCCCGCTGCTCCGTCAAACCAGCCACAGGTCCCCGTGTCCGTGCCTGCCGTTGCCCCAGCAGAGACCGACCGCGCAAGGCCACAGCCTGCCGCAACTCCCCAGCCCACTGTCGAACATGCCGCCAAACCGGAACTGACCCCTGTAACCACTTCCATTCCGGCGCCAACTTCAACGCCAATACCCACCCCCGTGCCAACGCTTGGCCCAGGACCAACACCTGGGCCAACGCAACTTCCCCCATTGACGCCGGCACCAATACCAACACCCGCGGCTGACCCAACCGTATCCGTCATCCTTGAAACTGATACGGGCATCGTACATGGAGGACAGCAATTTGAGATGCGAGTCTCCATCAATGCCGCCGGTATAAGGCCCGTGGACACAGCCCAGGTCTATTTGGCATTTGATCCCGCTAAACTTCAGGTAGAGTCCATTTCTTCAGGCGCCCGCCTGGAATACCCACTTCTGTCGAACTGGGACAACGGGCTTGGGACCGTCAAATATGCAGCAGGCACGCTGGATTCCCCCGCTGAATCGCCTTTCACCCTATGCACGGTTAGGTTCCGTGCAACTTCACAGATAGCGAGCGAGCGCACAAAAATCGGGTTCGCTGACCGGTCCATTACCCTCCGCACCAAGGTCATCCGCCAAGGGCTGGACATAACCGGTCAATTGTTCCCCTTGGAAATTAACTCCCCCTGATTTGGACACAAGTTCGCGGCCGTACGAATACGGAATGCTTCCTGGCTCTAACAGCCGTCCGTCTACCGGTTCCTGTCAATGTAAGATCCAACTCCCCACCTAATTTCGCGCCTACTGACACTTGCCCGTTGACTATCTGCCTCCATTATTAGAACATTTGATTCATCAGCAATTGCGGGTCAATCCCTCACAGGAAAGCGCCCGAAAAGAAACACAATGGAGGTAAAGCATGTTGGAAGCCGTCGCAAAAGGTAGGAACATCTTCTATCGGGGGTACGTAATCCATGAAGACGTGCCAACCATCTGCTATACAATTTATGACCGCAGGCCTGATCGTACGGAATTGGCAACCGTCGGTACATCCCGGGAGGCCATGAATTGGGTCGATTCCCGCATCTCCATTGAGGAGAAACTGGGGGATACCCAAGTGCCCATTCAGGATCTCCTCGCCCTCGCCAGAAGCGTTTCAGTGCTCTAAAGGGAGGCGCAAAACCACCAGGGTGAACGCCCCTCAGTGAATTCCTGCCAGGGTTGCATTCGCTCACAGGGCAAATGCCCCAAAATCTACATTATGGTACGATGTATTGGTAGCGCGAAATTGCTATACAATAGTGGGGTTAAAAGGGTTAATTCTTGAGGGCGAATCCAGGGAGGCAGCGTAATGAATAAACTTCTTTATCGCATTATCGTCATGGCAATGTTGTTGACCCTTATAGGTCTGTTTGCAATTGCCTGCCAGCAACCGGAAGATGAAACATTCAGGATCGGGGTAATGGAATCCCTTACCGGACCGGGTGAGACCTACGGCACGGTTATCAATCAGTCCAAGGAAATGGCCGTCGCGGAAATCAACGCCGCCGGCGGCATTGATGGCAAACAGCTTGAACTGGTCGTAGAAGACTCCAAGTGCGGGGCCCAGGACGCCATTACCGCCTACAACAAGCTTACCGACGTTGACGGAATCAAGATCATTCTTGGGACCTCGTGCAGCGGCGCCATGCTTGGTGCAGCGCCCCTCGCGGAAGAGGACGGAGTTGTTCTCTTCTCGGCATCGGCTACCAGCCCTGACATTGAGAACGCGGGTGACTACATTTTCCGAACCGCGATCAACGATGCTAAGTTAGGCGTGGACGCAGGCAATGCCATGTGGGCAGACGGAGTGCGCACCCTGGCTACTATCAATGAAAGCACCGATTACGCTGAGGGTGTCCAGAAAACCAGCACCGAACAGTTCGTCAAGCTGGGAGGCACGGTAGTTGCGGAGGAAAAATACTCCACGGACGTAACAGACTTCAGGACCCAGTTGACCAAGCTGTTTGCAGAAAATCCCGACGCAGTTTTGCTGGCGGCCCAGTCGGAGTTTACGGGCGGTACCATCTTAAAACAGGCCCGGGAACTGGGCTACACCGGAACTTTTTACTCGGAAGTTGTTCCCACGGGTACAACTGCCCTGGAAATCGCCGGCGACTCGGCTACGGGCCTGAAGGCCATTATCCCCAGCCCTGACCTGGAAACCCAGAAGGGGAAAGAATTCCTGGAGAACTTCAGGACCAGGTATGGATACGTTACGCTGCCCTGGTTCATCGGCTCAGCATACGACACAGTCCACATCGCCGCCCAGTGCCTGGAGCAGACCGGCGACGACCAGGACGCCGATGGCTTCAGAGACTGCCTCTATAACATTACCTGGAGCGGTACCATCGGAGACGGCTATACTTTTAACGAGAAAGGCGAGGTGGTTGGTCTTTCCAACGCCGTTGTTGAGGTGCTGCCCCTGGCCGAGCGGACCGAGGAAAACAACGGTTATAAAGTACTTGGCCCGGCTCCCATCCAGTAACATTCCCTAGCGCCTCTGGCTCTTATCAGGGGATTGGCCCTCAGTTTCTCAGGCCAATCCCCGAATTATTGGAACTGGATCGTAACCATTTCCACCTGTTGCGTTGCCCCACCATTTTTCCCTGGCGCAACCCTCCTGCGATTCCAGGATATACCTCAGCCCGTCCTCCTTTGCGGACCCGAAGATTGGTACTTGAAACTAGGCAGCTTTCAGGATAGGGTTAGGTCGAAGTCACCATCCCATATCTGGAAACTCAGGGGCAGTATTGATCAGCTATCTCTCGCACACTGACCGCCTGGTGGCCTCAGTACTGGTAGTTGCGGTGCTGGCATACATCGGTTGGCGCGTATTGACGTCGCCAGAGCAAGCCCTTCAGTTCGGGTTCAACGGCCTCTCCGTAGGCGCCATATATGCTTTAATGGCCATTGGCTTCACCCTGGTCTATAGCACAGTCTGGTTCTTCGACTTGTACTACGGTGCAGCGGCGGCCCTGGGGGCTTACGGCGTCTTCTACCTCAGGTCACAGGAGTGGCTGGGCGGCATTTACGAGGTCAATACTCCAGTCGTGAACATCATCCTTGCCGTGGTGGTGGCAGGGGTGGCTGCCTGGGTGATTCACACCGCCCTTTATGGCAGACTGCGCCACAAAGTAACTCCATCCGGACTCCGGCTGGGCGGCGGTGTTCTCGCACTGATCATCGGCGCCTATACCGGCGCCGTCCTTATGTTCCCAACCGATCTTCACGTTCTGTTCGGGCCCGTGGCCGCTTTGGGAACGGCGTTGGGCCTTTTCCTGCTGGTCAGGTTGGTCTGCTCATCCCTGCTGGGACGAAAGGGCTACAGAGTCCTTACCATCCTTGCCGCGGCGGCCTGTTTGGCTCTGGCTCTTTGGCTTGGCGCCGCTCTCGTTTCCTCCCCGGGCAGCAAGCTTTACCTTAGCTGGGTTGTTTCCTGTTTGCTGGCCGGTTCGGTGGGACTCGCCCTCTACCGGGGATTGTACGTTCGAATGAGACAACGGTCCCGGTCACCGCTGATAATGCTGGTGGCATCATTGGGCATTCTCCTGGCCTTGTCAGCATCCATATCCATTGTGTTTGAAAGCGCTCCCCGTCCCCTTCCGGATCCATTTGGCAACCTGCCCTGGACCCTTGGCGGTGCCAACATAAAGGGATTCAACCTCTTTACCATTGGCGCTGCCTTCGTCGGATTTGCTGGTCTCCTGGTTACTCTCAAGTGGACTCCCTTCGGCCGGGCGGTTCGGGCCATAGGCGACGACGAGGAAGTCGCCCGGGTGGTGGGCATCAACACCACAGTCATTGTCGCCATCGTGTTCTTCGTCGGCACCGCCTTCGCGGCCATGGCGGGAATCCTTAGTGGACACGATACGGCAATCCAGCCACGCATGGGGTTGCTCCTCCTGCTTAAGGGCTGGATTGCCTCGGTTGTAGGCGGCATCGGAAACCTCTATGGCGCACTCCTGGGCGGCTTCCTCCTGGGAGTTATCGAGCAGTTTGCCATCTGGGACCTGGCCGGCGAATGGAAGGACGTAGTTGCCTTCGTGCTCCTGATCCTGTTCCTGTCCTTCTGGCCCCAGGGACTTCTGCCCAGGAAGTGATGCAGTGCCGATAAGACTCCCAAGCTGGCAGCGAATAACCGGATTGGCGCGCAACCCGCGGCAGGCCTTTGCCCTTTCGCGGAACAATGTTGAGCTGTGGGCAAACCTGGTCATAATTGCCTGCGCCGTAGTTTTCATGTTGTGGAAAGGCGCCACCTTCGCGGTTACCCTGGGCACGGTATTTGCCATTTGGGCCATGCTCTCGGTTAGCCTCAACCTGGTAATGGGCTTTACGGGCTTGCTTTCCATCGGCCATATCGGCTTTTTTGGGGTGGGCGCCTATACGGTCGCAATTCTCACCTCAACCACCGCTTACGAAAACCTGCGAACCGGCGCAATACCTACCTTTGGCTGGCCCTTCTTCGCGGCATTGCCGGTGGCCGCCATTGCCGCTGGGTTGGTAGCCCTGCTGGTCGGCATGGCCTTTAGCCGTTTCCGCGACGACATCTACGTTTTGGTGTCCTTCGGCTTCGCAATTATCTCCTTTAACGTCTTTCTCAACCTTCGGGTCATCACCAGGGGCGCCTTCGGCATTCACGACGTAGCCAGGCCTCAGATCGGCAACTGGGTATTCGACACCGAGTTGGAACTGATGCTGATAGCTATGGTCCTGATGTTGATCGTGGTCGGAATTTCCTGGTTTATCGTTACCTCATCCTTTGGGAGGGTTCTGACCGCCATTCGGGAAGACGAACAGGTGGCCGAGGTCTTCGGCTATCACGCCAGCCATTACAAACTGGCCGTCTGGGTCATTTCGGCGATGATGGCAGGGGTGGCCGGCGGAATGTTCTCCAGTTGGACCACTTTTATTGATCCAAACTCTTTCATCCTTCTGGAATCAGTGCTCCTCGTATCCATCGTGATCCTGGGAGGTCTGGCGACCATTTGGGGTTCGCTGCTGGGGGCGCTGGCCTTCGTGCTGCTGGAAGAGGGAATGCGATTCCTGCCTTTCCTCCCTCAGGAATACGTGGGGCAGGCCCGCCAGGTGGTGCTGGGCGTCCTCTTGGTTCTGTTAATGGTATTCCGGCCCCAGGGCCTTGTTGGCAGGTACAAGTTATGAACCAACCTGCATCCAACGACCCCAACTACTACATTCTGGAGACCGTGGAAATCTCCCGGTACTTTGGGGCGGTTGCCGCGGTGGACGGCTTGAGCATTTCCATCCCCCGCCAGGGCGTGACCAGCATCGTGGGCCCAAACGGGTCCGGCAAATCCACACTCATTAACCTGCTCAGCGGCACCCTTCCCTTGAACGGCGGCATGGTCAAAATCGACGGCCACGGCCTGACCACCATCCATGCTTATGAGACCCCGGGCCACAGCATCACCCGCACCTTTCAGGAAGTCAGGCTCTTCGACCAGGTGGGCGTTCTGGACAATATTCTTGTGGTGCTGACCACCCGGAAACTGTGGCCTTCCCTCTTCGAACGGACCAGCCGCGAATACCGGAACAAGGCCCAGGAAATCCTGGAAAAGGTGGGTATGTGGGACAAGCGTTCCTCCCTGGCGATGGATTTGTCCTACGGCCAGCGCAAGTTGCTCGAAATAGGTCGCGCCATGGCCCTCAACGTCAACATCTACCTGCTGGACGAACCCTTCGCCGGACTGTTTCCCCAGATGCTGGAGCGGGTGAAGGATATCCTCAAGGGCATGCGGGACGAGGGACGCACCATCATCTTCGTCTCCCACAACATGGATATTGTTCGGGAAATGGCGGACCACCTTATAGTCATGGATGGCGGCAAGCTGCTGCTGGCCGGCAAAGTCGAGGAAGTCCTGAACCAGCCTGAAGTTATTTCCGCCTACCTGGGCTCCTGAGCACCAGTCCATGAACCGGGGCAATGCATCGGGACAATTCTATGGCTCAAGAAGACACTGCTTTTCATAGCGATACATCCCCCGTTGGCAACGTGGATCCAGAAATGATCCTGGAACTGCGAGATGTCTCCGTTCACTTTGGAGCGGTCGTTGCCCTGGAGCGGGTCACCATGGGCGTGGGACGGGGCGAACTCGCCGCGGTGATGGGCCCCAACGGAGCCGGCAAGTCCACGGTCTTGAAGGCCATTATGGGTCTGGCGCCGGTCGTCGCCGGCCAGGTGTTCTGGCAGGGAGCGCCTCTCTTGGCAGCAACCCACGACATAGTCAAGCAGGGAATTTCCTTCGTGCCCCAGGGACGCCGGGTCTTTACCCATTTGTCGGTGATCGAGAACCTGGAATTGGGCTGCCTGTACCTGAACGACCGGGCTGAGCAGGCAAGACGGCTGGAAGCGGTGCTGGAACTCTTCCCGATTCTGTTCGAAAAACGTCGGGACATGGCCAGCCAGATGTCTGGTGGACAGCAGCAGATGCTGGCCCTGGGCCGGGGCCTTATGGCAAATCCCGAGGTGCTGTTACTGGACGAACCTACCCTGGGCCTTGCTCCCATAGTGGTCAAAGAGGTCTTTGAGAAGGTCCACGAAATAAACCAGCGACTGGACACCACCATATTTGTCGTCGAGCACAACATCAAGGGCGTGCTGGACATCGCCAGCCGGGCCTATATCCTGGACAAGGGCCGTCTGGTGCATAGCGGCTCACCACAATCGGTACAGGACACCAGCATCCTTACGGATGTATTTCTTGGCCGCCTCAACGTCGGAGAAGAAGAAATAGATTAGCTCGCCGGTGTGAACCACCGGACGGGCAAAGATGCTCATATCTCCCTGGAGACTTCCTTGCAGTACCACCACGTAATCGACCTCAGCCACACCCTGCACCCGAACATTCCCCAATGGCCCGGCGACCCCGGGCTGGAACTTGAAGAAGTGGCCAACCTGGAGCGGGACGGCTTCTACCTTCGCCGCCTTTCCCTGGGCGAACACTCCGGCACCCACGTCAATGCACCGGCCGGTTTTCATCCTGGCGGCGTGGGGATAGACCAATACCCACCGTCGGCCTTTGTGGCGCCCGCCATTGTTTTAGACGTGCGGGAGCGGGCCGCCGCCAACCCTGACTACGTGCTGGGTGTAAACGTGCTTCTGGACTGGGAGAGGGAACATGGCAGCATCCCGGCTGGTTCCCTGGCGCTGCTGCACACAGGCTGGCACGAAAAGTGGGATGACCCTCCCGCGTATCTGGGAGACAGCGACGACGGAGTCCTTCACTTCCCCGGATTTGGCGCCGAGGCATTGGGAGTGCTGCTGACTCAGCGGGGCGCGGCAGGAATTGGCATCGACACCCACGGCGTCGACGGGGGCAAGAACACCGCCTTTTCCATCAACCGGCGGGCCCTGGAGCGGCAGCGGATAGTCCTGGAAAACCTGTGCAACCTGGACCAACTTCCGCCCATTGGCGCGACGCTCGTGATCGGTGCCCTGCGATTAAAGGGCGGCAGCGGGTCGCCGGCGTCCGTGCTGGCCTTCCTCCCGTAATCCCCGTAACACCCTTTCATGTTTTCCGCCTGGACTGCCACCTTCCAAAGCAAAATCCCGCTCAGGCCCGGCCTGCAATAAAGGGCCGCCCGCAGTCGGACAGCCCTGACAAACCCGGTACAAGCGGGATTTGAACTCTGGCGCGGTTTACCGGTATCTGAACCGCTGAATCGGGCTAAAGCTTGCCGACGCCGGCCGCGGCGCAGTCCTCGTCCTGCTGACTGGTGCCGCCGCCCACGCCACAGGCCCCTTCGATTACGCCGTTGCGGATAATGGGCACCGCACCCTGCCCCATGATCATTTCGCCACCCGATGCGGCATTAATGCCGGCCGGCGTGGGCTGGGAGGCCCTTTCCTGCATTTCGCCGCTGTTCCGGCCAAAGGCAGCAGACGCAACGGCCTTGCCCTGACAGCCATAGGCGCTGGCCCAGATGGCGCCGTCCATCCGCTGCATGGCGATGAGGCGTCCGCCGCCGTCCACTACCGCCGCGCTTATCTTTATGTTTAGTTCCGCCGCCTGGGCCAATGCGCCCTCAACAATCCGGTTAGCTTCTTCCAATGAAATTGCCACGATTCACCTCTTATGTATGGGATGGCTAATTCTAGCCCACCACCCGGTGACTGCCAACCGAGTCTCCCGATTGTCAGGATTCAACACTCCCCGGTATGTCGAATTCCACCAAACCATAGTCCCTAAAATGTTATACTTCCAGGTGCCTTCAAGAGAAGGCGTCGGAGTATACCCGGTAAATGCTGACCAAGCGTATAATCCCCTGCCTCGACGTTGACGCCGGCCGTGTGGTCAAAGGAACCAGCTTTGTCAACCTGCGGGACGCCGGCGACCCGGCGGAACTGGCCGCCATGTATGACCGGGAGGGCGGCGATGAACTGGTCTTCCTCGATATTACCGCCAGCGCCGACTCACGCAACACTATGGTCGACGTTGTTCAGCGGGTATCGGAGCAAGTCTTCATTCCCCTGACCGTGGGCGGCGGCATCCGCACTCTGGAAGACATGCGCCGGATGCTCAACGCCGGCGCCGACAAAGTATCCATCAATACCGCGGCAATCAACAACCCCGATGTAATCTCCAGCGGGGCATCCCAGTTCGGCAGTCAGTGCATTGTGGTAGCCATAGACGCCAAGCGAGTTGCCGACACAGGACGGAAGCCAGAAGGTGAGTCCCAATCTGCCGTTGACCCATCCATAGCCCTTGACGAGAGTTCCGGCTGGGAAGTCTACACCCACGGCGGTCGCAACTCCACGGGCATTGATGCCGTCAAGTGGGCCGTCCAGACCGTGGAACGGGGCTCCGGCGAAATCCTGCTCACCAGCATGGACGCAGACGGCCAGCTATCGGGATATGACCTGGACCTTACCGCCGCCATATCAGGCGCGGTACCCGTGCCCGTTATTGCCAGCGGCGGTGCCGGAACACTCGACCACCTTTACGACGCCCTGGATCGCGGCCGCGCCGACGCTGTGCTGGCAGCGTCTATCTTCCACTATGGCACCTACAGCATCGCCCAGGCCAAGGAATACCTGGGCGCCAGGGGCATTCCCGTGCGGCCCAATCTAGCATGAAATAGCCGGACGGCTCTTTCATAGGGTCCTCCGGCCCCAACCAACGAGGTAAACAGTTTATGTCCAGGATAACAACCTTAGTGTTCGACGCCTTTGGCACCCTGTTCCAGGACTCCCAGGAGCACTGGAACACGGCTATGGGCGCCATTATTCAACAGCAGGGCCTGGATGTGTCGGTAGACACCCTCAATCAGGCTTGGCTGGAGGCCTGCGGCGATTTCCGCAACACCCGCGCCGACTCCCGCCTTCCATTTCAGTCTTACACCGTCGCCTGGCGGGACGCCTTTGCTGAAGCTTTCCGGTCCCTGGGCCTGGAAGGAGACCCGGCCGCAGCCGCCAACTTCTGGATTAACGACATGGGCCAGCGTGATCCCTACCCGGAGACACGAGAGGCTCTCGAAGCCTTGTCCGAAAAGTACCGGGTTGTTGTCCTGTCCAATGCCGACGATTGCTTCCTTGATCCGGTTTTGGAGCGGCTGGACTTCCCCTTCGACGCCACCATGTCATCCGAAGGCGGCCAGACCTACAAGCCCAATCCCGAATTGTTCCATACCCTGCTGAAGCAGTTGGACGTGCCCCCCGAAGCGGCGGTTTACGTGGGTGATCGCCAACTGGAGGATGTCAAAGGTGCGAGGCTTGCGGGGCTGGGGACGGTTTGGATCAACCGAACCAGCGCCCATGCTGACCCCAGCTTGCCGTCCCCCGACCATTGTATTTCAAGCCTGCTGGACCTGGTTTCGCTGTTTGACGATTAGCTCCCTTCCCAACCCCGGCTCGAGGTGAACTGAAATGAAGGTGAAATTGAACGAGAAGGGCCTGGTTCCGGCCATCGCCCAGGACATCAACACCGGCGAGGTGTTGATGCTCGGCTATATGAACCCCGGTTCCCTGAAGCGCACCGTGGAGGGGGAGCAGGTCTGGTTTTACAGCCGCAGCCGCGAGGACCTGTGGCACAAGGGCGAGGTATCGGGCAACTACCTGAACCTCCGGGAAGCCTATTACGACTGCGACGCAGACACCATTCTGCTGAAGGTCGAACCCGACGGCCCCGCCTGTCACACCGGCGAAATTTCCTGCTTCTACACGAAAATGGAGGACTTGCCCGATGACTACGAAGTAGTCGAGACCGGTTCCGGCATATTGGACGAACTTTTCGCCCTGATCCAGGACCGTCAGCGGGAACAGCCCGAAGGCAGCTACACCGTGCGCCTTCTCGAGGAGGGCGTGGCACGAGTAGCCCAGAAAGTCATTGAAGAGGCTGGCGAGTCTGCCTTGGCAGCGGTGCAGGACGATCGGGAAGGATTGGCCGGCGAGGTAGCAGACCTGCTTTACCACATCCTGGTCCTGCTGGCCGCCAGTGGTTCCCGACCCCAGGAAGTGTGGGACGCCTTGCGGGAACGTAGGGGGTAGGCTTCAGCCCGTCTTGAAGGTTTCCCCTGCCTCGAATTGCTGCCAGCCTTCCCGGCGATAGACAGTCACTTTGCCGTGCCCGGTAACCCGCCAGTTGCCTTCGCTTCCTAGGCACGCCGTTTGCGCGTCGATCCCCAGAATGGTTAGGGATTCGGATAGCCTCTCCTGGATTTGCTCCGCCACCTGGTCTGGGTTGCTCCGCTCGTGGTGCGGCAGCACGCAGATGCCTTCCGCAATCCCCAGCCCGGTAACCCATTCATCGGCCCTGGGCCTCCGCATTACCGACCCCATCACCATGGCCCCGGCGCTGGATCCGGCCAGTATTGCGCCATCATCAACGGCCTTCAAAATCGTTGCCAGCAGTTGCGAGTTCTGCAGAGTCTCCAGCAGGTGGTTGGGATTGCCACCGGTAAAATAGATGACGTCCGCGCCGGCAAGACGCTCCAGCATCCCCGGGTCCTGGGCCTGTTCACGCTCAAGTATCATCAACGGTTGCCCGTTGCCGCCCAGGCCGGAGAAATGAGTAACCCCGTCGTGAGCCGCCTTCACCGGCCCATTAACTGCGGCGGTTGGCAATACCACTACGCGGGCCTGTTCCTTGCCCGTGGCCGCCAGAATATCCCGGTCCATATCAACACAATAGCGCCGAAATTCGTCCCCGCCCACCAGCGCAATCAGTCCCGCCATGCTTCCCCCTGATTTCAAAAAACTGGGTTTGATTGCCCGTCATTCTAACAAATCTTGAGCCTTCCTAACCTGAAGCTCAGGTCCATTGGTGTTTCCGACATCTCCGTTTAACCGCATAACCATATATGCTAAACTCACCCCAAAGTGTAATTCCGTTCCGAAAACGGGTTTCGGAACCAACCAGCTATAGCTGCGTTTGAAGACTACAGGACGGAGGTAACCATGGCGGAAATAGTCCTGGGCCTGGGTTCATCCCACAGCCCTCAGCTCAGCACTCCCTCGGAAATGTGGCTTACCTACGGCGAGGGAGACAAGCGCCACCAGGAACTGTGGGCTGCCGACGGCAAACCCTACTCCTTTGAAGAGCTGCTTACAACCGCTGACAGCGCCGTTATCAAAAAGGAACTGGCCGACGACCGCATGGCGACCCGCTATACCGCCTGCCAGCAGGGCATCGCCACCCTGGGCGCCACCCTTGAGGAAAAAGCTCCCGACATCGTGGTAATGATCGGCGACGACCAGTTGGAAATGTTCAACGAAGGCAACATGCCCGCCATGCTGATCTACTGGGGGGAGACCGTCCGCAATGTGCCCATTCCCATCCCGGATGCGGCGCCCGCTTTCAGAAAAGCCAACGCCTGGGGCTGGTTCGCCGACCGGGAGATTGACTACCCCATCGCCGCCGACCTGGGCCGACACGTCATCGAGTACCTGGTTGACCGGCGCTTCGACGTGGCCCACTCCCGCCGCATGCCCGACGGCCAGGGCATGGGCCACGCCTTCGGCTATCTGTACCAGCGGATCCTGCATCAGAAGCCAATTCCGGCTCTCCCCATCATGGTCAACACCTATTATCCGCCCAACCAGGTTACGCCCCAGCGCTGCTACGAACTGGGCCAGGCCGTCCGCGCCGCCATCCAGGAATGGGACAGCGACGCTCGCGTAGCGGTCATCGCTTCCGGCGGCTTGAGCCATTTCGTAATCGACGAGGACCTGGACCATCACGTCCTGAAGGCCATGCAAAACCGGGACTCCACAGCCCTGGCGTCCATACCACGGGAGAAGCTCAATTCCGGCAACTCGGAGATCCGCAACTGGATAGCCGTGGCCGGAGCGGTCGAGCATCTGGACATGAAAGTTGTTGATTATGTACCCTGCTACCGGTCCCCTGCCGGCACCGGCTGCGCCATGGGTTTTGCCCAGTGGACTTAGGAAACCGAATCGGGTCGAATTGGTATCGATGCGGCCTGTTGCTATTGCCCCTGCTTGTGATTTTCGGCGTGGCCTGCGGGCCTTCCGACGAAGATGTGGCCAAGGCCGCAGAGGAATCCATCTCCAGGCTCGCCTCCCTGGCAGTGGCAAATATGAGCTGTTCGATTACCGAAGCCTTTGGCAGTGGCGGCCCCACCGCCGGTATTATGGAAAACTTTACCAACCGCATGGAAGGCCTGACCGACGCCCTCCAAAACGACGGTGAGGCCAGCAACAGCGAAAAAATGCAGGTAATTGACGACATGGACGTCCTGTACCGCGACTGGGAAGAAGAGCTGGAAGGAAGCGGCTGCGACGTCCCAGACTCTTAAGGCTGCACCCGACCTTTCCATAGCCTCAGCCAGACTAGCATTGCCCAGGAGGAAAAACGAATGCTTTCCCACGCCGACAATGAAATCCTGACCAGGACCGGCCAGGGCACGCCCATGGGCGAGGTCATGCGCTGCTACTGGATGCCCGCCCTGTTCTCCTCGGAACTGCCCGAACCCGACTGTCCCCCGGTGCGAGTCCGCCTGCTGGGCGAGGATCTGGTCGCCTTCCGGGACACCAATGGCAAGGTGGGATTGCTGGACGAGTACTGCCCGCACCGACTGGCTTCCCTTTTCCTGGGCCGCAACGAGGGATGTGGCTTGCGCTGCGTCTATCACGGCTGGAAGTTCGACGTGGATGGCAATTGCCTGGACATGATGAACGAACCGCCGTACAGCGACTTCCACACCAAGGTCCGAATCAAAGCCTACCCTACCATCGAGCGGGGCAGCGTGGTCTGGGCCTACATGGGCGAAGAGGGTAGCCAGCCTCCGCCGCCGCCTGACTTTGAATGGGCAACCGTACCCGAAACCCACCGCAAAATCTCCAAGAACCGGCAGGAATGCAACTGGCTCCAGGCCCTGGAGGGCGGCATCGACACGGCCCACGCCCCCATCCTCCATCGCACCATTACCACCGACACCAACAAGGCCGGCATAGGCATCAACACCGACTTTGTGACCGGCGGCGCTCCCACCCTGGAGGTCGACGTAACCGACTACGGCTACCGCTACGTCGGCATTCGCGACCTCGGTGAACGCGGCAATTTCGTCCGTACCTACCAGTACGTCATGCCCTTCCACCAGGCCCGCCCGCGCCAGTCCGGCTACAAGGGCGGCGCCTCCCAGCAGATGATCGCGGGCCACATGTGGGTGCCCATGGACGACTTCAACTGCATGATCTACAACTGGGTCTACAGCTTCGGCCCCGAACCCATTACCGACGAAGAGTTTTTGGAGATCGAGCGCGGCTACGGTCGCGGCCCTGATGACATGCTCCCCAACTTCCGCAGCAAGGGCAATCGGGACAACGACTGGCTGATAGACCGGCAGGTACAGAAGTACGAGACCTTCACCGGCATCAACGGCATCAACGCCCAGGACGTGGCCGTGCAGGAAAGCATGGGCGCCATCGTGGACCGCTCCAAAGAAAATCTGACCCGCAGCGACATGGCCATCATCCAGGCCCGCCGCCTGCTCCTCCAGGCCGCCCAGACGGTAGCCGATGGAGGCATACCCCCCGGCGTCGCCCCCACCTACTACAACGCCCGCGCTATCGAGAGCATCCTGCCCAAGGGCAGCGACTGGAAAGCAGAAATGCTGGAGTTGATGCACCCGAGCAAATAGCTAAGATGCGCATGCCACACCGGAAGTGAACGGTGGAGAACGCTAAAGTTCAAATCCTGTTCATCCTGTCTATCCATGTTTGATTTACTGAGGAGGGAAGGCCATGCCAGCCAGGACCGGAGCGGACTACCTGGAACGCCTGCGGGATTCCCAGCCCGAAATTTACATGGAGGGCCAGCGGATCAAGGACCCCACATCCCACCCCACCCTGGCCAACGGCGCCCATACCCTGGCATCCCTCTACGACCTGCAGCACCACCCCGAAATCGGCCCGGACATGACCTTCAAGTCCCCCACCACCGGCGACCAGGTCGGGCTGTCCTTCATAGTCCCACAGACCCAGGACGAGCTTAACCGCCGCGGCAACATGATCCGGCATTGGGCGCGGATCACTCGCGGAATGATGGGACGCACCCCCGATTTCCTCAACGTGGCGGTCATGTCCATGGCGGCGGCCAGCGAGTTCTGCGGCCGGAACCGCCCCGAGTTCAAGCAGAACATCGAAAACTACTTTGAGTACATCCGCGAAAACGACCTTACCCTCACCCACACCCTGGTCAACCTGCAGCGCTCCCGCAACCCCGTCGGCACCGCCCTGGAGGACCGGACCGACGTGGCCCTGGGCGTGGTCAAGGAGACCGACGCCGGCATAATCGTCAACGGCGCCCGTGTGCTGGCAACCCTCGGCCCCCTCTCCGACGAAATCATCGTCTATCCCGCCCGCACCCACCGCCTGCCAGGCGATGCGGGCGAGCGTTACGCCTTTGGTTTTGCCCTGCCCTGCAACACTCCAGGGATGAAGTTCATGTGCCGGGAGAGCTTCGACCTGGGCCGCTCCCACTTTGACCACCCCCTGGGCTCCCGCTTTGAGGAAATGGACGCCGTGGTCTTCTTCAACAACGTGCTCGTGCCTTGGGAGCGTGTCTTCCTGCTGGGCGACGTTGAACTCGCCAATACCTGGGCCGAAGCCACCAACCGCAACGCCCATACCGGCCACCAGGTGGTGACCAAGAACGTGGTCAAGTGCGAATATATGCTGGGTCTGGCCAACCTGATGACCAAGACCCTGGGTTCAACCCAGTTGCAGCAGGTCCAGCAGATGGTGGCCGAGATCATCCAGAACCTTGAAGTTACCCGTGCCCTGCTGAAGACCGCCGAAATGGAAGCTAAATTAGACCAGTGGGGCGTGATGTGCCCGCCCTACATGCCCTTGCTGGTGGCCCGCAGCATGTTCATACAGATGTATCCCCGCATGGCGGAAATCCTCCACTTCCTGGGCTCCAGCAGTCTGATGGCCCTGCCCACGGAGGCCGACCTGAACGGCCCCCTGGGAGAGGACATCCGCCGTTACCTGGACACGGACACCGCCTCCGCCGAAGAGCGCATACGCCTCTTCCGCCTGGCCTGGGACACCTGCTGCAGCTCCTTTGCCAGCAGGCAGGTGCTCTACGAACGCTACTTTGGCGGCGACCACATCCGCAACGCCGCGGTATTGTACGGCCTCTACGACAAGGAACCCGCCACCGAATGGGTGCAGGAGTTCCTGGAACTGGAGTAGGCCAGGTGAGTTCTACAGCCATTGCGCTAACGGGGCCTGCCCCCTACATGCACAGCATCCCCCCGTCAATGGTAACCACCTGCCCCGTTATAAACGACGACCGGTCCGAAGCCAGCATCAGGCACATGCCCACAATGTCCTCCGCCTCTCCCAGCCGTTTCAGGGCCGTGGCATTCACGGTACGGTTGACCTGCTCATCGTTGCGGGCATCCCTCCAGCGAGGAGTGTTGATGCTGCCCGGAGCAATGGCATTGACGTTAATGTTGTAGGGACCCAGTTCCCGGGCCATGGTGGCGGTCAAACCGATTATCCCAGCCTTGGACGCTGAATAGGCCGCCGACGTGGGTTCCGCCGACCCCCTCCGGCCCACAATGGAAGCCATGCTGACCACCTTGCCGTACCCCTGTTCCTTCATGTGGGGTACCACGGCACGGAAGCAGTAAAAGCTGCCCTTCACATTCACGTCGAAGTTGTGGTCCCAGTCCACGTCGTCCAGTTCCTCCAGGGAACCAGTCAGGTTGGGACTGACCGCATTGTTGACCAGGATGTCGATACGTCCGTACTCATCCACGGTACGAGCCACGGCGGCCTGCACCATTGAACTGTCGCTAACATCGCAGGGTACTGAAAGTGCGTTCCCGCCCCGCTCGCGAATGTCACCCACGGTGGCATCCGCTCGCTGGGTATCCAACTCCGCAATGGCAACCGACGCGCCTTCATCCGCAAAAGCCAGCGCAAAAGCTCTCCCGATGCCGTGACCTCCGCCGGTTATAAATACAACCTTGTCTGCCAGTCCCAGGTCCATTTATCGTCCTCCTGAACCGGACTGTTTGAGTCCGGCCTGCTCTCAAATACATTACCGCGCCCAGCGGGCAGGCCGGCATTTTACAACAATTCCCGATTCCAGGCTAAAATCCTCCGGCTTTTGTGCCCAAATTTATGGTAACCGATAGCAGTGCAACATATAATTCAATTATTAAGGCATCGTTAATTGTTTGAACACATCCCTGGTTCGCCAATGCCAATATCCGGACATTTGGCGAATTCGTCACCGCCGAGGCTCCAATGAAAGCAATGGTCCTGCGAGAACAGGGCGGATCCCTTTCCCTGGAAGATGTGCCCGTTCCCCAGCCCGGCAACGGTGAAGTCCTGGTGCGGGTGCGGGCCTGCGGCCTGGGCCTAACCCTGGTCTGGAACCTGAAGGGCCGGGGCTTTGGCCGGGGAACCATACCCGACAAGGTGCCCCGCATCATCGGCCACGAAATCGCCGGCGACGTGGTGGAAACCGGCCCCAACGCAACCGCCTTCAAGGCTGGCGACCGCGTCAACGTCTACTTCTACCTCACCTGCGGCAACTGCCGCTGGTGCAACGTGGGTCGGGAAGACCTGTGCGACAATCACGCCGGCTACGTCGGCCGCCAAATCGACGGCGGCCTGGCCGAGTATGTGGTCCTGCCTGAACGTAACCTTTGCCAAATCCCGCCGGAAATGGGTTACGTGGACGCTGCCGTCACTGCCGACGCCATCGCCACGCCCGTCCACGTGCTGCGGGAACGGGCCCACGTCCGCGCGCCGGAAACGGTCATGATCGTGGGCGCTGGCGGCGGCGTGGGGATCCACATGGTGCAGATGGCCAAGGTGCTGGGCGCTCGCGTCTTCGCCGTGGACATTACCGCCGAAAAGCTGGCCCTGGCCCGCGAATCCGGCGCCGACGAAATCATTAATTCCCGCGAAGTGGGGTTTGACGAGGAAGCCCGAAGGCTGACCGGTGGCCGGGGCGTGGATGTTGTAGTGGAAATGGTAGGCATTGCCGACACCATGCAGTGCAGCCTGGACAGTCTGGGCAAGGGCGGGCGCTTGGTGTTCGTGGGTTCCTACGACGGCCAGGCCACGTTGCCGCTCAACTCCCGGTCTCTTAGCAACGAACTGGTCCTGACCGGTTCCCGCTACTGCAGCCGCCAGGAACTGGCCGAGGCCGTGGAACTGGTGGCCCAGGGTCGTATCCGCCCCATAGTAACCCGCCTTTGCCAACTGGAAGAGTCGGAGGAAGTCCTGCAAAGTATCGAAGCTATGGAGCAGCCGGGAAGGGCCTGCGCCGTCCTGCCCTGAAATAGAATCACCAATAATTCCGATACGCTCCAACAGGAGGCTAACCATGCGCGGAGGAGATGCCGTCGTCCACGCCCTGGAAAAAGAGGGGGTCGAGTATATCTCCGGGTTCGCCGGAGGCGGAGAGGCGCCGCTCTGGCCTGCCCTCCGGCAGTCAGCGACCATCAAGGTCTTCTCAGCCCGCCACGAACGTCAGGGAGTAGAAATCGCCGACGGCTACGCCCGCGCAACCGGCAAGGTCGGCGTCGCCCTTTGCGGCACCGGTCCTGGCGCGACCAACACCCTGACCGGCATCGCCGGAGCCTACGCTGACAATATCCCGGTGCTGTTGCTGATGGGCCAGCACCCCTTGGCCAATATGGGCCGGGAAATCCAGCAGGAAGCCCCTTCCAGCATTTTTGACAGCTTTGTCAAGTGGAAGGGCACCTTCTCAAAAATAGAGGATATTCCCTCCGTCATGCGCCGCGCTTTCACCGCCCTTAGGTCCGGCACCCCCGGCCCGGTCGTGTTGGAAATGCCCTCCGACGTCCTCACATCAGAGGCCCCCGACGAGATGCTGCGCTACGAACCGGTCGGCCCGGGACGCAAGGCCGCCGCTGACCCGTCAGACATCGAACGGGCCGCCGATATTCTGGTCAACGCCAACTATCCCATCCTCAACCTGGGCGGCGGCGTCCTTGCCGCCGAGGCCTGGGACGAGGCCCGTGAACTTGCGGAAATGCTCTCCATGCCTGTCGCCACCACCCTGGTCGGGAAGGGCACTTTCCCCGAAAACCACCCCCTGTCCCTGGGCGGCGGCGTCTACCCCCGCAGCAAGTACGCTTCCGGCCAGGCCCTTCACATCAACCGGAAAGCCGACGCTGTATTAGCTGTAGGAAACTCCTTCCGCCTCCCCAACGGTACCGACGGGCGGCCCATCCCTGACGGCGTCAAGCTAATCCACGTCAACGCTGACTCGGAGGACCTGAACAAAATATACCCTGCCGATGTTCCCATGCTGGCGGACGCGAAACTGGCCCTCCAGGCCCTGAACCAGGCCGTACGCGACCGCCTCGGACCCGGCGGCGGTGGAATCAAGGAAGAAATCGTGGCGGACATTCAGCAGGCCAGGTTCAAATGGCTTGCCGAGTGGGAAGGAGTTTTCACCGATTCTTCGTCTCCTACCAACGGCTACCGGGTTGTCCAGGAACTGATGAAGCTTGTCGACCTGGACCGTACCGTCGCCCTCCACGATGCCGGCGGCAGCCGTGGTTACCTTTCCCCCTTCTGGATGGTCACGCGGCCCCGCAACTACATCGGCATGGGCGGGATGGCCGCCATGGGCTGGTCCATGGGCGCGACCGTAGGGGCCAAGCTGGGGAAACCTGACCATTTGGTCTTCAACGTCATCGGCGACGCCTCCTTCGGAATGGTTGGCATGGAAATCGAGACGGCCGTGAGAATGGGACTGCCCACCCTTACCGTCCTTCTCAACAACGGCGGTACCGGCGGCGGCCTGATGTCCATGGCGCGCGACAACGCGGCGCCCCCGGCCATGGCCGAACTGGGGGGCAACTTCAGCGTCGTTGCCCAGGGCCTGGGCGCCTACTCGGAAAGAGTGGAGAATCCCGACGACATTTCCTCCGCCCTCGGCCGCTGCATTCAGGCCACCGAGTCCGGTCAGGCCGCCCTCTGCGAGGTGATCATTCGTCCCATGCCTACCCCGGAAGCTCCCGATGACTGGTCGCTGTAGCCCCAGGCGGCCCCGGTCCATGGCACCCCGTAGAGTTTTCGAGGGAAACCGGCAATAGTGCTCAGATCGTAGAATAATAGTGAAGGAAAAGGCGTAAAACTTGGTGCGTCGCCTTCTACCCCATCCTGCCCTTCCGCCACAAAAGGGGGGAGAGGTTAACAGATCGTTTGTGAGGAACTCCAGCCCCCGAACCGGAGGATAGCCATGCCATACCAGCCCATAGAGGACTACGGAATCATCGGCAACATGCACACCGTGGCGTTGGTGGGCCAGAACGGCTCTATAGACTGGTTTTGCTCACCCAACTTCGACTCGCCCAGTGTCTTCGCCGCCATTCTGGACGACAAAATCGGCGGATATTTCAAGATCGCCCCGGCATACCAGGCCGAAGACCTGACCACCAAGCAGATGTACTGGCCCGAAACCAATGTCCTGGTTACCCGCTTCCTGTCCCCGGAGGGCGTGGGCGAGGTGATCGACTTTATGCCCGTGGGCGAACACCACTCCCTGCACAATCATAACGAACTGGTCCGGCGGATAAACGTGGTCAGAGGCACCATGACTTTCCGGATGGAGTGTTTCCCTGCCTTCAATTACGGCCGCAACAGCCACGAAATCCACATCAACGGCGAGGGCGCCGACATGGTTTCCGAAGGCATCACCATCCGCCTGAACTGCAATATGCCCCTGGAACGCTCCGGGTACGGCCTGGTCTCCGAGTTCACCCTTCAGGAAGGTCAAACTACCACCTTCGCTCTGGACGAGACCAGCAACAACCTGATAGCCACCCATCCTTTCGACGAGGATGAGAGCGAGCGCCTGTTCAACGACACGGTAGAGTTCTGGCGCAACTGGCTTTCCCAGTGCACTTACCGCGGTCGGTGGCGGGAAATGGTGCAACGGTCGGCCCTGGTGTTGAAGCTGCTGACCTACGATCCCACCGGCGCCATCGTCGCCGCCCCCACCTGCAGCCTGCCCGAGGATGTCGGCGGCGTCCGCAACTGGGACTACCGCTACACCTGGATTCGCGATGCGGCCTTCACCCTGTATGCCCTGCTCCGCATCGGGTTTACCGAGGAAGCTACCAAGTTCATGAAGTTCATCGAAGCCCGTGCCAGCGAACTGAACCCCGACGGTTCCCTGCAGATTATGTACGGCATCGACGGACGCCACGAACTCACCGAGGAAGACCTCTGGCACCTGGAAGGATACCGGGGATCCGCGCCGGTACGGGTGGGCAACGGAGCCTATGACCAGCTACAGCTGGACATCTACGGCGAGTTGATGGACTCCGTCTATATCTACAACCGGCACGCCGAGCCCATATCCTTCGATTTCTGGCTCCACCTCCGCCGCCTTACCGACTGGGTGGTGGACAACTGGCATCGCGAGGACGAGGGCATCTGGGAGGTCCGCGGCGGCCGCAAGCACTTCGTATACTCCAAGCTCATGTGCTGGGTGGCCGTAGACCGGGCCATTCGCCTGGCCGACGCCCGTTCCTTCCCTGCCGACCGGCCCCGCTGGGAGGCAACAAGAGACGCCATTTACGAGGAGATTATGACTCACGGCTGGAACGAAGACATCCAGTCCTTCGTCCAGTCTTACGACAGCGATTGCCTGGACGCATCTTGTCTCTTGATGTCCCTGGTATTCTTCGTAGCCCCCTCCGACCCCCGCATGCTGAAAACGGTGCAAGCGGTCAACCGCTCTCCGGAAAAGGGCGGCCTGGTATCCAACAGCCTGGTGTACCGCTACAACCTGGAAGCCTCCCCCGACGGCCTGATGGGCTACGAGGGTTCCTTCAACATCTGCACCTTCTGGCTGGTGGAAGCCATGAGCCGCGCCGGCCGCTATGACCCCGTCGCCCTGGACCAGGCCCGGCTCATCTTCGAAAAGATGCTCAGCTACGCCAACCACCTGGGCCTGTACGCCGAGGAAACGGGACACAGCGGCGAGAGCCTTGGCAACTTCCCCCAGGCCTTCACCCACCTGGCCCTGATCAGCGCCGCCTGCAACCTCGACCGCGACATTGACACCGCCGGCAAGGTCGACTGGTAGGCCAAGCGAATACTAATGGACTAGACATGCAGGAACTATTGTTGACTATTGCAGGGTGGCTGGCGCCACCAATTATAGGGGCTGTCATTGGGTATTGGACGAACCGAATCGCAATCATGATGCTGTTTCGACCTTTGACAGCCAAGCAGTTGGGGCCCATCCCGATTCCTCTAACACCGGGAATTGTGCCAAGGAACCGCCATGAGTTGGCAAGCAGCATAGGCAGTATAGTTGATTCGGAGCTTCTGGGCGTAGAGATAATTCAGCAACAACTGGATACTCCCTCTGTACGGGAGGACTTGAACATCTGGATTCGTGATCAGTCTCCGACCGTTTCGAGAATAATGCCCGATTGGTTGATCGGTAGGCTGATTAATTTCTTTATAATCAAGCTGCTAGATCTGCGTCAAGCCATTGACCTGAAAGCTATGGTCAAGGAACAAATTGAACGCTTGATCTTAGGTGTTACCGGTAAGCACCTGAAGTGGATAAACTGGTTCGGGGCTTTTCTAGGAGCCACTATTGGGTGCGTACAATTGTTATTGAAGGCACTTTAGTAGGTACATAAGGGGCAGGTTTGAAGCCTGTCCTTGCTTTTGTTTACACCTCAGCAAACTTTGTTCATTGTAGCCCTGACTTGCGCCGGTCCTCCAGCCTCCGTGCCTTGGGCAGGACGCCCGCGCCGGTCAGCGGGGCCAGGCTGTCCGGCTCCACCATCTCCACCTTGATTCCCACATTCAACCTGTCCCGGAACGTGCGCTCCAGGTCCCGCTGGATCGACTCCAGGTCACTCGCCTCGGGAGTGTGCTCCACCTGTACCGTCATCTCCTCCCGGTTGACCAGGCTCTCCACGATGCAGTAATACTCACCGGTGAGGCCGCTCTTGGTGGCCACGATGGTCCCAACGCCCTCGGGCCACACGTTTACGCCCCGCAGCTTCACCATAAAGTCCGAGCGGCCGTGGATGGGGTCGATCTTCTGCATCCAGCTGCCGCACTCGCACTGGCCCTGGGGCCACAGCCGGGTAACGTCCTTGATGTCATAGCGGACGATGGGGTAATTCTCCTTGTAGAGCGCAGTTACGATCATCGTGCCCAGTTCGCCAGGCTCCACCGGCTCGTAAGTCTCCGGGTCCACAATCTCCACGATGAAGGCGTCTTCCCAGATATGGTGACCGCCGCCGTAGGGACACTCTGACGAGATCGCCTGCACCTCGTGCATCCCGTATGTGTCGAAGGCCGGAACACCCCAGGCCTCCTTGACCAGGTCCGACTTGCCAAAACACTCGATGAGCTTCAGCTTCAGGTCCTTGCCCACTTCCAGCCCCATCTCTTTGGCTACCTGGGACATGTGAATCAGGTACTCAGGGAATCCGATAAGAGCATTGACCTGCCACTTCTGCGCGATTTCCAGGGCGCGGGAAGTGCGGGTGACCACACCGGCGCTGGTGGTAACGGGTATGCAGCCCAGCCACTGCCAAAGCGACTCATGGGCCGAGTAGGCGGCGTTGTGCGTCGAATAGAGCAGGGTGTTCATCACCACGTCACCGGGCTTGAACCCGTGCCAGTAATAGGAACGAGCCCGCAGGATGTTGCCCACCTCCCGGTCCCAGGGCGTGTAAAAGGTGGGACGCGGTTCCCCCGCCGTTCCCCCGCTGGAGTGAATCCGCCAGGGAATCTCCCCGGCCAGCACGTCGCGGCCCACATAGTCGCCAAAGGGCGGATTGGCATCCACACTCTGGCGAATGTCCTCCACCGTGTACATGGGCGCTTTCTTGATGTCTTCGATGGTCTTGATATCGCCGGGTTCAACACCGGCGGCATCCCACTTGCTCTTGTAAAAGGGCACCTTATACGCCCGTTCCACCGCGCCCCTCAACCGCCGCTCCTGCAGGGCACGTATTTCCTCGGTACTCATCATGAAAACACCGCGGAAGAAGTCCGGGGCCGGCGGGTATTCCCGCACCAGTTCCTCAAAGTCGATGGACTTGTAGTAAAAGGGAACATCATGGAACTCAGCGTTCTTCAGCACGGAATGCCTCCTGTAAGTGCCGTCATTCCGACCTCCCAGTTAAACTATGCTTCTGGTTCTGGATTCCGGTTTTGGCCGGAATGACGGGTATGCGGGTGACTGTGTCCCTGGGTTTCCGGACCTAGCCCTCCAGCTTCAAAGCCTTGATGGCGTTGGTGCGGACAAACTTCTCATACACTTCCGGCTTGATGGTGCGGTGAGCGCCGCCCCATTCAAAACCGTTGTCAACGATCGTCTGGTAATCATCCAGCCACACCTTGGGGTTAATGGCGGGATAATCGCTGCCGAAAACCAGCTTGTCCTGCAGCACCGTGTTCATATACTGGAAGACGATGGGCTGGGTAGCGTAGACGTAGCGGGGCAGCCAGCCGGAAAGATCCATGTACACGTTATCGTGACGCCAGCAGACGGCCAGGCCCTCCTCAGTCCAGGGCCAGCCGAAATGAGTCATGATGATCCTCAGGTCGGGGAACGCGGTGGCCACGTCGTCCAGCATGACGGGGCGGCACCCGTTAATGGTGCAGCGGGTCATGCGGGTAGTACCCGTGTGTACCAGGATGGCGATGTCCAGCTCCACGCACTTGGCGTAAATGTCCCACATCAGTTCCTTGTCATTGGGACAGAACTCCTGGTACGCGGGATGAAACTTCAAGCCCTTGCATCCCAGTTCCTTGGCCGCCCGCTCAATCTCCCGCAATGCCAGCGGCCCCATGTGCGGGTCCACCCCGGCGAAGGGAATGAACAGGTCGGGGTACTTCTCGGCGTACAGCGCCAGGTAGTCGTTGGGCAGCGCCCGCCCCCACTGGTTGTACGACACCATGTTGACGATGACCGCCTTGTCCACCCCGGCTTCCTGGAAGGTCTCGTAGGTCTCGTCAATGGTTATGAACTGCTTGCCATGGTGGGGAGCCTCTGGACTCCGGCCAAAAAAGTCATAGTGGGCTTCGGTATAAGACGGCCCATGACCCAGGCACGTCTCCTGGGTGAAGGGATGTATGTGAATGTCAATGGGCTTGATGTCCGGGGTGGTCATTAACTCCTCCTGCGGGGAACCGGCAAAATATCCCGCCTATCTTATACCGTGGGCCCCATAGGGGCAAGGCAGGATATTGCCCGGCAACCGCTCAGAAATGGAGGGCAGGTTCCCACCCTGCTTCTGAACAATTCACCTCCCACTTCCCGATTTCTGACAATCCTCACTTGCCAACCCGCATAACCCATCCCCACCATAAAACCATGAACCATCCAAAACTCCCCCTCTTAGGCACGGCCCATGTAGCCGCCCTTGCCCCACCGCCGCAACCGTAGGGGCAGACCTGCGTGTCTGCCCTCGACAGGGGACAATACTCATTCACCCACCGAAACCAGGCCCGGGGGTAAAGGCAACAATAGGACAAAATGAGACAAAACGGGACACTTTTAAAAAATACTCCACCCCGTGTCCATCCGTGGACACCTGCTCGTAGGGGCGGCCCTTGTGGCCGCCTTGGCCGCCGGCGCAATCGTAGGGGCAGACCTGCGTGTCTGCCCTGGTCGAGGGACAAGACCCCGTCACCCTCCGGTACCAAGCCCGGGGTGAAGCCAAAATGAGCCAAAATGGCACAAAACGGCACACTTTTCAAAAAAATCCCACCTTCGTGCCCCTTCGTGCCCCTTCGTGGATAAACAAAAGGAGAAAGACAACCATGCGAACCCTCAGCGAAATCAGAAAAGAAATCCGCGCCCTCCAGCGCAAATACCACCGCCAACTCACCATCTACCGCATGCGCCGCGTTACCGAACAGGTCTACAACGACTACGCCCGCGCCGTCGGAGACCGGCAGGAACCACCCAAACCATTGGAGGTAATCCGCAAGATCGCCGACAAAGGATTCCGCCTCACCACCTGGATGCACCTGCACAACTACCTGGACAAAATCAGGGAGAAGGGAGACATCCCCGAACCCCGGCGCATGCTGCTGGCCTTGCTCCCCTGGGCGTGGGAGACAAAATACGACCGCCTGCTAATGCGGGAACTCCCCCCACCCAAGCCCAAACCCGACCTGTCCCTCCTCTGGGCCCGCTGGTTTGCCATGTCATAAGACCGAACGATGGCAAAACCCCCACCGCAGGGGCAGACCCATGTGTCTGCCCTGGCCTTTACAGGTCAACGTAGGGGCGGCCCTTGTGGCCGCCTTGCCCGGGGAGTCCAACCGTAGGGGCAGACCTATGTGCCTGCCCTGGCCTCGACAGACCCTTCGTAGGGGCGGCCCTTGTGGCCGCCTTGACCGTGGAGTCCAACCGTAGGGGCAGACCTGGGTATCTGCCCCATTGACGGGTCAACGACTCGGAACGGTTACGCCGGCCAGGGGGATTGCTCGCCAATCACTAATGTGGTATTAACCTTCCATTCTCAAACCATTGGCGCGCACGCAAAGGAGTCGACAATGACAACTCCAGCCATACCCCTTGCCAGGGAACTAGACCGCGTCCCGTCCAGCCGGGTCCCCCTGGACGCCGCCCAGGAACTCAGCTTCCAGCGCCTGGCGGAAGAAGCGGTCATGATCGACGTCCACCAGCACCCCATGATCCTTCCCGAGGACGTCGGCCGCCTCACCGAATACCTGCGCACCAACATCTATGGCTGGGGATACCAAGCTGTCCGGCAAGGCGGGTGGACCGCCGTCACCACCGCCAACATGTTCCGGTGTCTCGTCAACAACCCTGATATGTCCTTTGCCGAGTTCGACGACATTCTTACTGAAGTGGGGTTGATGCTGTCCGACGTGGATCGGCAGGAAGACGTGGTCAAGGTAACTAATGCCGCCGAAATCGAGGCCGCCCGGCAGCAGGGCAAGGTCGGCTTCATGCCCACCCTGGAGCACCTGGCCATCGGCAAGGATATCAACCGCCTGGACATTCTCTACAGCGCCGGTGTGCGCCTGGCCGGACTGACCTATAACCGCAAGAACTACATCGGCGACGGACAGAACGAGCGTAACGCCGGCGGCCTTAGCGAGTTCGGCGTGGAAGTGGTGAAGCGCATGAACCAGCTTGGCATGTGCATCGACGTCTCCCACGCCTCAATTCCCACCGCCATGGACGCCATCGAGTTTTCCGAGGCGCCCATTACCTTCAGCCACAACGCCTCCTATACCTTGCGGCCCACCACCCGCACCCGCCGCGACGAGGAACTGGTCGCCTGCGCTCGCAAGGGCGGCCTGATCGCCATCACTGCCGTGCCCAACTCCCTGAGCGACGACCCAAAACAGGACATCAACTGCGTACTGGACCACTACGACTATATGGTCAACCTGGTGGGCGTGGACCACGTGGCCATCGGCACCGACACCAACGTGGGCGACCACGTGGACTTCCACCACTACGTCCTGAACCGCTCCTACGATGACCTGCCCGCCCCATACCTGGACGGCCTGGAATCCCCTGCCGACGGCCAGAACATTATTCGCGGCCTGGTCAGTCGGGGCCACTCTGACGAAGATATTCTGAAGATTGTGGGGGGCAATGCGTTGGACTTCTTCCGGAGGGTGATGGGGTAACCCTCACTTGTCGACAACCGCTGTTGTATAATGGGCCAACCATTAGAGGGACCACCAATTACATTACCGGAGGTATGATTCAGTGAAGTTACTGGTGATTAGCGGGGGACGTCACCCCTACGAGGAATCTACTCCTGTTCTCAATAGCTTTCTCAATGCGGCAGGCCACGACGTGACCGTCACCGAGGACGCCTCGGTGCTGGCCAACGCAGACGAGATGAATACCTTTGATGCGCTAGTCTTCAACACCCGCCGCGAGAACATTCCCGACTTCGGTGACTGGGCATTGGGTGAGGCCGAGAAGGAAGGTATGGCAAACTACATCAAGTCCGGCAAGGGCTTTGTGTGCATCCACATTTCCACCTGCCTTTCCAAAACCTGGCCCGAATACCACGAAATAACCGGCGGCGGCTGGATCACTGGGACCAGTTACCACCCGCCCTATGGCGAATTCACCGTCAACGTTAGCCAGCCCAGCCACCCCGGCGTCCAGGGTGTCTCCGACTTTTCGACTAACGACGAACTCTACATGGGCCTTGCCTACGGCGACGGCAACGACATTTTCCTCACCGGCGATTCCGAAGAGGGCACCTGGCCCTGGGGACCGGACCGGGCGCCCACCTTCATGGCTGGCGGAACCTATCCCCTGGCCTGGACCCGCACCTACGGCGACGGCAAGGTCTTCGTCCTGCTCCTCGGCCACGACGGCCGCAGCTTCGAAACCCCCGAGTTTCAGAAGATCGTCCTCAACGGCGTGGACTGGGCAACCGGGTAGTTTCAGCATCAACCGGGTAGAAACAACAAGGCCGGGACTTCCATCCCGGCCTCTTCGTCTCTTTGTATAAAGACACGCTATGGCTTGCCGTCCCCCCCAATTCGAATCGTTCACCGTCCAAGGGGGAAGCAACTACCTTCGGGTCGACTAGTACCCCTGGAAGCTCTGGGTGAACAGTAGCGCCTTTTCCAATGGACCGTCGATCTCCAGTTGCACCGGCGTGGAACCGGAGCTAATGTCCAGCCGACCGTAAACCAGCAGCACATAAGCGCTGGTGTTGGCCCGGAAGGTGACATCGGGGACGGAGTCACCTGCTGGCTCAATGCGGAATGCGTCGCCTTCCAGCACCACGTCCTCCTTGAAGGCGTTGGGACCCGCGACATCAAACCGGAAGCGGGCGTTGGCCCCGCCCTCCAGGGGCACGAAGCAGACGCCCAGCCAGCGGTGAGCCACGGTGGCTATCTCCTGGGCGCCAGCCTCGGAAATCTCCGCAGCCGGGTCGAAGGCAGAACGAATATCCCAGCCATGGATGGCTATTTCCTGGATGCGGCGGGTGACGTTTTCGTGAACGGGGATAATGCCCCGACGGTGGAATGAGGGCTTCTCCCAGTCCTCAGGCTGCAACTCCGTGACTGTCTGGACCAGCAGGTCCGCCCCGTCCCGGTAGGCCTGCAGCAGTTCCGAGGCGTCCTTCCCGGTGCTGAAGGCGATGGCCCGTTCGGCAGTGGGTGCGGAGGCCCGGTCCCCGACGTCCAGTAACCGCTGTCCCTCCGGTGGACCCGGTTCATCGTTTCGGGCGCGGGTAAGGGAGAGCGAGGAACCCTGGGATCCCTGGGCAATGTGGGCTGCCGCGTCCGCAACCGTCCAGGCGTCGCAGGCGCTCTGCCGTCCCCAGCCTTCCGTGTCCAGGCCGGCCAGAAACTCGGCCAGCGCGGCGGATTCGGAGCGGAGCAGGGCAATTGTCTCTTCCATATTGGGTGCAGTTGGTCCGGAAACCATGAGTTCTCCTTGTCGCGTAATGTTGAATACAGGTTCGTCTTATTCGCAGCAATCCTGACTGGGGAACGGGCACTATGTGCTGGTACCAACTCCCAAAGCTCGGAACAGGCTGCCGTCAGTGGTCGTCACGTAAAGGTCCTCAAGACTGGGGCCGCCGAAGGCGCAGTTGGTTGGCGTCTCAGGCAAGGGATGGGTCTGGATAATACGCCCTTGCGGGGTGATTACGTAGGCCATAGGGCCGGGTCCGGCTTCCTTACCTCCGGCCACCGCCACAATGTTGCCTTCCTGGTCCAGGCACATCCCGTAGATGCCCCGGTGGGAGCATGCTCGGCTGCCGCCACCATCCCCGCCAAAGGTGTGTAGGAGGCGATATGGGCCCAAAGCTCCCGTATCCAAAATAGGATAAGCCCGCAACTCCCGAGTCCCGTCAGGTTCCTCACTGGTTTCCGCCACGTACAGTGTGGACTCGTCGGCAGACAGGAGCAAGGCAGCGGGGGCATCGGTGTCATAGGTGATGCGGGTAATGGGTGCGTCCAGGGTTGGCGCCTCCAGACGCAACACCGAAGCGTGGTCCAGTTTGTCGTGAATCTGGGGATTCATCGCCTCACGCAGGTCCCCGTGGGGATCGCAGAACCAGATGCGGTCGCGGCTGTCCACCGCCAGGTCTTTGGGTTGGTTGTGGTAGACGCCATCGAGCTTGTGGGCCAGGGGTGACGTGCTGCCGTCGGCGTTGAACCGCACCAGCCTGCGCCCGCCGCTCTGGGCCCCGTACAGAACGCCCGACTGGGAGAAAGCAAGCCCGCAGGTGCGGTTGGTCCACCGCCGGAAATCCGAAACTGCCCCGGTGGACGGGTCGTAACTGAGGATTCTGTTATTGGCTGCGTTAAAAGGATAGGTGAGCTGAGTAAAGAGCAAGGCCGCCCCATCCCACACCGGCCCATCTGCAGGGCTCCCGTAGGTACCGGCAACCCGTTGAAATTCCCAGGTCAACGTTGATACTCCCATTTGTGTGATGGGTGGGATTGTATGAGGGGCTAGATGGGGTGTCAAGGAATAAATTGCGCTGGTTCCGTTCTAAATTGGGGTATGGAAATTTAGAGGGCCTTTGACAATATAACATCATTTACGCATACTACGGTCTGCGACAGCAACACCTTTCTCCAAGGGGTCTTAACAGTAATGGAACGTTGGGGCTTCGTGCCCCCACGTGGCCCATTGGGGTTTGTCGGTTGCTGTCGCAGGTGCCAACATTCCTTTCCTGCGTGGGGGTTCCTGTATGCGTTTTCACCCTGCCTTTCTTACGTTGGTTACAGCCAAGGCCACAGCCGTCCTCTACCTCGCTTTTCCCCAGTTCCATTCCGCCCCTGTGCGCTATTCCCTGTTCCCCATCCCTTGTCTATTCGCCTGACCATTTAGCTCATTAGTCGTGCCCTGGTACGGCTACGAAGTCGGTCACACGAATACGCCTTGGGAGATATGGAATGAGTACGCCTGCACGTCAATCTGCAGACGACCCCGGTATGGGGTTGTTCTTCATCGGCATTGCCATTCTGGTCGGAACTACGGGCGTCTCACTCGCCTTGTGGTTTATCTTCGGCCAGAGAATCACCTTTGTATTCTTGCTTCCCGCCGCCCTTGGGATTCTCTTCACGGCGGGAGGGATTCTTGTTGGAGTATTTGGTGCGGTCAATTGGCTGCACCGCTCCTTCCGGCTGATTGTTTTTGCTGTGGTTTCGGTGGTGACGCTCCGGGCCTGTCTGTACGTTTACGTTGACGTTCTGAACTACCCGTCCAATTCCCTAATCCTTAGGCCTTTGGTGACGTTCTTCACCCGAATACTGCCGCTCTGAACCCATAGCCCAAAGGGGGGGCAAGTGCGTTTGCCCCCCAATGCCCAATTTCACGGAGGTTCCTTTATGACATCCGACCCTACCGGCTACATCCTCGACCTATTCCGGGATGGCAAGTCTGACCATGAAATTCGCAACGAACTAGTCATCAGCGGGTACGACCCCGGCCAAGCTGAAAGACTCATTGCTGATGTGAGGCGGGATAATCCGCAACTGGTGGCAGAACAGCAGGAAGAATTCAAAAGAGAGCGAAAGGCTGGTTCGTTGGTCACTCTCTATTGCGGCTTGGGTTTGCTCATCGCGGGGACGGTACTCATGGCGGCGTCTTATCTTTGGAGAGACCCACTGGATGTATGGAATAATCCCCGGCGGCTGATAATGGTCGTCTTGGGAGCGATTGGTGTGGGAGGACTGCTCACCCTGCGGGGCCTGTATGAATTGATTCGGCGGAAGTGATGGAAGTGCCGAAGGGGGGATTGCGCCCCCCTTCGAGTTAGGTGTTACGGCGCTGACGCCATTTGACCCAGCACAGGGTTTTACCTGTACGGTAGAGGCTCACAAGGATCATATAGACTATGACCCCCACAAGGGCAAGCTGCATACCGATGGGAGTCGGTATCCCCGTCAGGATTTCGTGGCCAGCAGTTGCCAAGAAACATATCCCAAAGACGACCGCCAACTTCTCTACGGCGGGAGAGTTGACGGCCCAACGCCCCAATGGATAGGTCTGTCGGCGTAGAATCCCCAATGTGGCCTGACCCCAAGTGGTAGCGAGGCAGGTGCGAAGGACGCTTCCCAAAAGGTAGTTGCCCTGTCCCCCGCCCATATCGCTGGCCACGTCCTCCAGGAACTCAAGGACTTTTGCTATTAAATCACTCATTATGTACCTCAGAGGGCGGGACACAAACTGCCCCGCCGTTCAATTTTGAGCGGCGGGGCAGTTGACATCTTAAGCGAACCCCGGTCATAATCCGGGTATCAGCTGATTCAGCGGCCCCTAACCGCTGGAAATGCGTGCCCCGGTGTTTGCGCGCCGGGGTTTCCCCTTTTCAGGGGATTGCCAAGCCGGTCTTGGCAGACCTATGTGCCCTCTACTGCACTCCCCTTGTCCGATAGGGCTTGTCATAACGCACATCGGACTCTGCTAGAATGATAGCAGTCTCCCGGGCAACCGGGAACAACCCCTCATCCTGCATTTCTACCGGGGGTATAATGGCCGAGTTCACCACCACCTACAGCGTCCGTTGCCCTGAATGTGATTCCGCCCAGGTTGTCAAAATCGGACGGCGCAACGGCTATCAACGCTACCTCTGCCGGGGATGTGAAAAGAAATTCCGGGCCGATGGGACACCAGAGGGCCGACAGGTTCCGGCAGAGCAGATCGGTATGGCCGTGCGGTTGTTCTACAGCGGAATGTCCTACAAACAGATTGGCGAGGCGATGGCGGACGCCTTCGATATTCCCGAACCCTCCAAGTCCATCATCTACTATTGGGTTTGCGACTACACCGACAAGGCCAGCGCCACTATGCGGGACCTGCAGTATCGGGCCACCACCGGACCCGAATGGGTGGCGGACGAATTGCAGGTTCAGGTGGGCGGGGAAAAGATGTGGCTATGGAACGTGATGGACGCCAAGACCCGCTACATTCTGGCCTCTCACCTGTCCAAACAGCGGAATATGAAGGCCGCCGAAACCGTGATGGAGAGGGCCGAAGCCGCGGCCACCGAACACCCCAAGACCATCAAGACCGACCGCCTCGCCAGCTATCCCGCCGCCGTTAGTCTGGTCTTTCCCAACACGAAGCACGTCCAGAGCGACGGCATGCGAGCGGAGGTCAACAACAACCTGTCGAAACGCCTGCAGGGGACGTACCGCCAGCGAATCAAAACCCTGCGGGGGCTGGACAGTCTGGAGTCAGGACAGCGTTACCTGGACAGGTGGACACTGACCTACAATCTCTTTCGGGAACACGAAAGCATAAATGACCGCACCCCGGCGGAGGCTGCCAAGGTCAAGAGTCCCTATGGGGAATGGGCGGACGTGGTGAAGGAAGGTGCAGCGGTCGCGGAAGCAAAGGAAGTACCGAAGCCACGAATCCACCCCACCGCCAACAAGCCGGTCAGGGTGGTGGGGATGGTAGAACCGGCAAAGACTGAACGGCTGGCCGCTTGCGAAATGGGGAGGCCCAAACGCACACTGGCGCAGGAACCGCCGAAACTGCCGAAGCGGAAGAAGAACCGCAATCCGGCGTGGCTCAAGAAGCGAGAAATCAGGGGAAGGCTCTAGGTCAGAGGCCAACCCATACTATGGTCGAATCCTTTTGGGAGTCCCTTGGGGCTATTGCCCAATGGTTGATTGTGATTGGGATGGTGATGGCGGTTGCTGGGGGGCTTGTGTGGGTGTATATGCCCCGTAGGGATGGGGAGGAACAGGGCAAAGAAGATAAGGCAAATCGCATTGGCTGCAACTGTGCCATTGTCGGAGGTATCGCCGTATTCGTCGGCGTTCTCTTTCTACTGTTATTACTATGGCAATCATCGCAAGAGATTGCAGAAGTGCGACGGCATAAAACAGTTCTATGGGAGGTGCTGGAACCATAACAGATTCATTCTATCCCGGCCCTTCCGGGAAGGCAAGCTGGGCGGGGATGACGAGAGCGGAAATGGGGTGACAGACTTCGTGGTCGGATCTTCCGTTGATTAGGTGACTACAGTAGAGTTCGATTTACTATCAGGGTATCTTGCAATCCGCGAAAGCAGGTCTACCATCTTTTATGCCGATGCCTAGCGCGGTATATCCGAAGATACCTTCCACCAAACAATTTGCGATAATTGTGTCACCCCGCCCATAAGGAGCCAGAATCTCATCGTTATCAAAATTGGTGTCAGGGAAAATGATGGTTGCCTTCTCGCCGCCCGACTTAATCCAAAAAGTGTCGGGACACGGGCAAACCCCCATACCCCTTTGAATGCCTGTAATAGTTCCGACCACTTTGTATCGATTACCATCGTAGGGATGTTTTTCTCTCACGGCGGGAGTCTCATACGCCCTCATTATTTCCCCTGCGGTAATGCAATCATCACAGTTCTCGATACGAAGCTCATTAGTCTCTGCCGTAACACAGTCCTTGCAGGTCTCCATGGAAGTAGGACTTGTCCCTGAAGCCGCTGAACTACAACTCAACAAGGCAACTGTCGTAATCGCTAACAAGACGAATAGGCGAACCATCGTAAATCCTGTTTAGTTTCCGTCAGCATCAGATTTTGGGGCTTTCCAGTGACTCCAGAGCACAAATGCAAAAAGTATAAGCACAACTACGGCAGACAAAAGCCAGACTACTGTGAAACCTGCAAGAAAGTTCAAGTCAGATGGAGCAACGCCAGCAGCGGCGGCGATCAATAAGTACGCACCCGCTAGGAGTCCAATTCTTACACCAATGACCCTACACTTCTCACCTATGGAGCTAGATGACTTCAGCCCCTCCAGAATTGCTATACTGGTAACGCAAAATACGATTAAGCCACCATAAAAGCCTGCTTTGGCGGTAGGGTCCTCCGCAGTGGGTTCTTCCATGAATGCAGCAATGAAAGCCATCAGGGCCAATAAACCAGATGTAAGATAGTGAACATACAAGAGGTTTCTAATTGCAGGTCGGCCCCACTTCATTAATTTAACTCTCAAAGCTCTTACACGCCCCAACGCACGGTAGTGACTCAAGTACAGGGGAAGATTTTAGGAGGTCAGTAACAATGACACTTGATGGAGTAGTGGGAATTCTTTTTTTTGCTAGGATTTCTGATTTGCGTTAACTTGGTGGCCACTGTTGGAATATATACAAAACTCCAAAAAAACCGGCTACTAGAATCGACGCCGCCAATGCCCACCAAGGACGCTTCATCCACCCAATAAGGGATAACAGCGTTGTGCCCAAGAATACAGGGAAGAGCCAGGCACACAGGTCAGCAACGCTTAAATTCATGACAGGGTCAGACTAGCATATCCCCTTCCGCAAGGAAAGCAGGGGGCCGTCTATAGGCCCTCTAAATCTCCATACCCCAATTTAGAACGGAACCATTGCGCTCAAGGGCTGCTATTTCCCGAAGCGGAGAAACTTTCTCAACCAACAGGTTGCGGTGCCCGACTTCTGGTTGCGATTCCCCACCGCCAATGCTAACCTGCCCCCAATCTGAATAGCAAAGTAGGTGAAACAATGGCAGAAAAGCGAATAGGCGTGGCGGCCATGGGGGGAGACGTTCCCACCGTGGTGGCCCGCATCCAGGACCTGGAGGCCCGGGGCATACAAGCGGCGTGGTTGACTTCCGGCGGGGCGGGGCCAGACGCCCTTACAACCTTCGCGGCAGCAGCGGCCACCACCGACCGCATCCTGCTGGGCACCAGCATCATACCCACATACCCACGCCACCCCATCGTGTCCGTGGCCCAGACCCAGGTTGTAGCCCAGTTGGCCCCGGGCCGGTTCCGGCTGGGCCTGGGACCCAGCCACAAGGTCAGCATCGAGCCCATGTTCGGAATTGAGCACGAAGCGCCGCTGACCAACCTGCGGGAGTACATAGAACTGGTTAAAGCCCTGCTGTGGGAGGGCCAGGTGGACTATGATGGCTCCCAGTACCACGGCCACGCCTCCCTGCCAGGGCCGACATCTCCAGACGTGCCGGTAATGGCATCGGCCCTGCGCCGCCGCTCCTTCCGCCTGTGCGGCGAGGTGGCCGACGGCGCCATAAGCTGGGTGTGCCCCGGCCAATACCTGCGCGACGTGGCCCTACCGGAGATGCAGCGGGGTGCGACGAGAGCCGGTCGGGAGACGCCTCCCCTGGTGGCCCACGCCCCGGTGTGCGTTCACGACAACCCGGACGAAGTGCGGGAAGCGGCTCGGGCCCAGCTTGCCAATTACCCCCGCTCCCCTTTTTACCAGGAGATGTTCGCCGCGTCCGGCCACCCCGAAGCGCGGGAGGGAGCGTGGAGCGATGGCATGATAGATGATGTGGTGCTGATGGGTGACGAGGAGACGGTGGCCGGTCGCCTTCGGGAATTGTTCGACTGGGGAGCCACCGAAGTCCTGGCCCACCCGCTGACCGCCGGCGGCAACGCACAGGCCTCCATAGAACGAAACCTGAACCTCATTGCCACGGTGGGACAGGGATTGTAAACACGGGAACTAAAACATGGATGGACAGGATAAGTGAATTCGAGAGTCTTGATTGGTACCTTGTACCCTGTCTATCCATGTCTAAACGGACGTAAATGACGGCGGATTAGATCTTGGCCTTGGCTGCCTCCCGCTTGCCTTCTTCGGTCAACTCCCAGGCGTCGCCGTCACTGTTTACCTTTACCAGTCCAAAGGTCACCAATGTCTGTCGGGCTGCTTTCGCAGATTGCTGCCAGGTTACACCGCCGTTTTCGGAGGAATGGAAGTCCCCTTCCTTGAAATAGCCGCCAATCAGGGCATCAACTCCTTTCAACACGTCGTCGGTGGAGCCACTGCCGCCCAGGTTGAACAATACTTCAAGGATGGGAAGCTCGAACTCTCCTTCAGGCGTAATCCCGGCCGCTCGGCGGACCTGGTCCGTGCTAACCCCATTATTGCCAGGGACCGGCGGTCTTGGAACTTCTTCTTTAGCCTCGGCGGCGCTCTCCTGGCCCGATCCGTTATGGCTGGAACCATTCTGCTGAGAGCCCGAACCTTGCCGATCTGCGTAGACCTGGTGGGCCCGGTCTATGGCCCGCACCCGCCCGCCAACCAGGAGTTCCTGCCGTTCCGCGGCCCAGCGGTTGGACGCGGCGACGCTCCGAACCGAGCCCTGGAAGTGTGGCATCACATAGCGGGCCATCAACTCGAAGCTGTGCAGCATCTTCTCGCGAGGCGCCCAGTCAATAGTTTGGACCAGGAAACCGCCGTAACCGCCGCTTTGTTCTGCCAGCCGGTTCAGGCTTTCGATACAGTCATCGGGGGTGCCGATAATCCAGGAACCGTTGTCCCGCATGAACTCCGCAACATCTTCCAGGGGCCCGTCGAAGGCGGCCTTCCGGCCATTGGTGCCTTCCGAGTATTCCCGTAAGTATCTGCCCGCCCCCATCTTCACTTCCTGCAAGGCCTGTTCACGGTCTTCGGCAAGGTGGCAGGGGACGGCCAGCCGCCACTCATGCCGGTCCACCGTCTGCCCATGCTCGGCGGCAGAGGTCTCCGCAATCTCCCAAAGAGCCTTGAGGTTGGAGGGACCGGCAGAAGGGTCGCGGGGTACGGTGATTGTCAGTACCGACGCTCCATATTTGCCGGCCATGGCAACCCCCGCAGGGGACTGCACCGATGCCACAGACAACGGCATGTAGGGCCGTTGGTAAGGCTTCAGTTGCAGCATGGCTTCCCGAAGCTCGAACCAGTCGCTCTTGTAGGTAATTGGCTCGTCCTCGGTGAAGAGGCGCAGGATGATGCCCATAGCCTCGTCCATCTTTTCCCGCTGAGTGGTGGGGTCAATGCCCAACATGTAGGCATCGCCCGGCAGCGCGCCCGGGCCAACCCCCAGCATTACCCGTCCGTGGGTCATGTGGTCCAGCTGGACCATGCGGTTGGCCACCATAAAGGGATGGTGGTAAGGCAGGCTTATAACTCCGGTGCCCAGCTTTATGTGCTTGGTGCGCTCGGCGGCGGCGGCAATGAACAGTTCGGGCGAAGATATCGTTTCCCAGCCGGCGCTGTGGTGCTCTCCAATCCACGCTTCGTCGTATCCCAGGTAGTCAAGCCATTGGATCAACTCCATGTCCCGATCCATAGCCAGCGTAGGATTCTCGCCAACCCTGTGGAAAGGCCCCAGGAAGATTCCGAATTTCATACGTTCAGGCAGAACAAAGTTCATTTCACCACCTCTCAGTTATCCCTTATCCACGCATCCGCAATCGGACTCACCAATAGGGACTACGATAATAGTCGGTATAGCTTTGTGGATTTTACAACTCAGCTATCGTTCCGTCCACGTAGAGAATCTGCAGCGTGGATATCACGCTGCCAAGGAGTTGCTGCTGCAGAGATGGGTCCACTTCTGCTGCCAAAGTGTCGAGGATTGATGAGACGGCTGTCCTGCCATTCAGCATAGTGGCCAGGCGGGCCACCAGATCGCTACAGGGCAGACCCTCCGGATGGCCATCGGTGATGAGCACATAGCCCCATTCAAAGGCGCCGTCGCCGGCAACCGGCTTCCGAACCACCCGTACTCCAGGCCGCAGCCTGGGCACAGCGGCTAATATCGCAGGAGGTTGCCCATTCCCGGCTTTGAGGTATTCCTCGATCAGTACATGGCGCCTGACCCGCTCATCCTCCACTGCCCGTACACTGTCGGCGAAATGGGTGGGCGCAGCGCCCCTCTCCAACACCATCCGCTCGTAGCCCTGTGGTGGCTGCCCCGCCACCGCCTGTATGAAGGACGTCCGGGGAGACAGGCCGGACGCTTCTCCATCATCTTCTTCCAGGATGCGCCGCGCCTCCCAGAAGTAGGAATCCACCGTACGATTGCTGGAATAGAAGAGCCGCACCATCTCCCGGAAGTGGTGGTATTCCTTCATATACAGTTCCTGGTAGACCTGGGCGGCGGCCGGAGCTATCGCCGGATCCCGTAGGGCAGTGGTGACGTACGCCGCGGCCAGCACGCCGGACATCAGGGCCAGGTGCACTCCCGACGAAAATAGGGGGTCAATGAAGCAGGCGGCATCCCCGGCCAATACGTAGCTACTTCCAGCTATTTTCTCGCAGGCGTAAGACCAGTCCTTGACGATGGACGGTCCCGAAACCCTGTTAGCGTTTCGCAGCATTTCCGCCGTGTGTGGGGCTTGAAAAAGCTGCTCGTCAAGAAAGCGTTCCAGGCCCATGGATTGAACCCTTTCTTCGCCCACACGCTGGTCTACCACAGCCCCCACGCTGGCCCAACCTGTGTGCAGGGGAATGGTCCACAGCCACCCGTGGGCGTAAGATTCGATGAAGATGTTGGTGTCAGCGGGGGGAGGCAATCGCTCGGCGCCTTCATAGTAGGCATAGACCGCAAGGTTACGGAAGGATTCGTCCCACCGGCGCAGACCAAGCTGACGACCCAAAAGCCCGTTCTGTCCACTGGCGTCCACCACAAAGCGAGATGGGATGTGACGTTCCCGGCCTGCGTCGTCCATACAGCGGACGCTGGTGTGCAAGTAACTTTCGTTCGAAGTCTGTAGAAAGTCGGTGGGTTCTGGATTACTGCTTACGCCGGAATAACGGACTTGGGGATCAAGCAACACTTCTGTAGCCTGCCAGCCTTGGCGCACGTCAACTCCGTTGGCAGCGGCATTGTCTAGCAGCAGGTGGTCGAAGGTGGGCCGCCAGACCTGGTAGGAATGCGGATACCGCCGATTGGTCTCGCCGAAGAACCAGCTCCAGGGCTCCCTGTCGCGGCCCCATACCATGGTGGCGCCCAGCTTCTTGACGAATCCCTGAGCTTCTACCGCTGGCATAACGCCCAATTCTTCCAGGATGGGAATGCTGGCCGGTAGCAGCGATTCGCCGACGTGGTCGCGGGGGAAGCGCTCCCGCTCCAGCAGCATTACCTTCAAGCCCTGCCGCGCCAGCATTGTGGCGGCGGCGCTGCCAGCGGGCCCGCCGCCGATGACCGCCACATCAGTTGTCGGTTCTGAGATCATCTGCTTAAGAAATCCGGTGAACGGGAACCCTGTTACTAATTGAAAATAATGGAAACCTGCAAAGGGCGGGTACAAGACCCGCCCCTACTCCAATCTAGGCGCCCTCAGGAAACCGGCCTAATCATCCGCCGTGGGACTGGCCGCCTCAGCCTCTTGGGTCAAGTCTTTGCCCGTGGCCGGATCCACCTCGAACGGACCTGGAAGCTCCAGCTCCTTGGCGATTTCCTTCACCGCGGGTATAACTTCCTGGCCCATAAGGCGCAGGCTGCGCATGGCGTCGTCGTGAGTCATCGCACCGTCGCCGTCCCAGAAGAAGATACTTCCAGGGCGGATGTACTCAAGGACGTGGCGAATCTTGGGAATCACCGAATCCGGAGTTCCGGCGATTATGGTGTAGTCTTCGATCTGCTGTTCATAAGCTCGGCCCAACACTCCGGCTACGCCGCCGCCGCCACCCCGAGCCGCCGTGGCCACCGACTGGGTGGGAAGGACACGGGTGCGGGAAGTCAGTCCCGGCAAGTTCACCAGCGCTGGGTTGACCGTCCCCTCGTTACCGGCCAGGAATGGGTTGCTGGGACCTTGCACATACTTGCGGGCCGTTGCCTCCGCCAGTTCCTCGGTCTCGTCAACGTGAACCTTCCAGAGGTAGCCGATGTTTTGTGGGCCAGACTCATAGCCGTGTTCTGCGGCCGTGTCGTGATATAGCTGAAAAGCTCGCTTGGTCGGTTCCATCTCCGTGGCCAGCATAATGTAGGGGATGCGCTTTTCGGCGGCCCACATCAACGAGTCCCGGCTTACCACCCCGGGGAGCCAGATGGGCGGATGAGGTTCCTGGTAAGGCCGCACCCACGGGTTAACATGCCGGTACTGGAAATGCTTGCCCTCCCAGCGGAAGGGACCGGGCGTGGTCCAGGCCTTGACGACAAACTCGTGGGCCTCCTGGAACCGCTCCCAGTTGTAGGGCGGCGGCGAATTGTGGGCCACGCTTTCCCTGCCTGTGCCCCGAACCCAGCCGGATACTAACCGCCCTCGGGAAATCATGTCGATCATGGAAAGCTGTTCCACCAGCCAAAGGGGGTCATCCCAGATGGGCAGGATGTTTCCCAGCAGGACTATCTTGGCACGGTTGGTCATACGGGCCAGAATGGAGGCCTCCACGTTCATGGCGCCTCCCATACAGAAGGGCGTGCCGTGATGCTCGTTGAGCATCAGCCCGTCGAAGCCCATTTCCTCGGCGTACATCTTTTCGTCGAGATAGCGGTTGTACAGTTCGGCGCCCAGCTTGGCGTCGTAAATTTCGTTGCTGACCGTCAGGTCCATTATGGGCTTGCCGGTCGCGCCAAAGTACCCAGAGCGCTGGTCCTGATAGGGCCGTTCGGTGAAGTACCCGATAAACATTCCCTTGTACCTCCTGGATTTGAGTGGAGGGTCGGTCGGCATCTCGCATCATTCTTTGGAGAGGCGGAGGTCTGAGCAGGTTAGGTGAAGAACTGCCTGATCAGACCTAGGAATTCCTCGGTCTTTTCTACTTGGGGCATGTGGCCGCAGTTGTCCAGAACCTCCAGCTGCGACCCCGGGATGGAACTGTGATAAACCTGGCCAGCGCTGATGGGAACGAATTCGTCCTCTCTGCCCCACACAATCATTGTGGGCAAATCCTTCAGGCGAGCCAGCAGGTTGGGCAGGCCCGGGTAGTACATGTAGGGTCGCCAGCCCAGCCGACAGGCCTCCTCACGAGAGATTTCCCAGGCCTGGGCTTGTTCGGGAGACGCCATCTCGGGACAAATCTCCCGGAACTCAGCCGTCCCCTCGGGGTCGTGGAAGCAGGCTGTAATGCAGATTGCCGGGACCGACAGAAACATGTCAAAAATAAAGCCTTCCGGGGGCAGCACGCCCATGGCCCCCACCAGCGCCAGTTTCTTGAACTGGCCGGGATCCATAGTGGCCATCTCAGCAGCCAGCCAACCGCCCATGGACAGGCCAATGGCGTTAACCGACTGCAGCCCCAGTTCGTCCAGCGCCATCAGGTACCAGCCAGCCAGGTCCCGAACATTCATTATCCAGTCCAGGCGGGGTGTGGGACCAAAGCCGGGGTGTGAGGGAATATAGACGGTGTTACTCTGGGCCAGCTCTTCCTGGTAGCGCAGCAGGCCCATATGACCGAATTCGTCCTGGAGAATTAGAAGGGGGTCGCCCGACCCACCTTTTCTGAAGTGCAGGTCAACGCCGGCCACAGACAGGGTTTCTTCAGTCCAGGCAACGGATACAGAGGCCATGAGCAACCTTCCAGAGCAGAGGATGGGAGCTTTGGCGAGAGTGTAGCAAAGGCGTTGATTGAAAGCAAACGGGAGTTCTGGTCTGTGTAGAACCCCCGTTGGTTAACTCGCTTGCGCTGAGGGAAAGGGGCCTGGCGGGCGCCCGTGGAACAAAGTTGGGTTCCCCGACGCACAACATCACCTGCACCCTAGCGGTGCCCACTGCATTAATCTTTGACTACACCTGTGATAGTAATGTGGCCCATGATGGAATCTGCCGTAGCGCCATGCCAATGGTTTTCCCCAGGCAGAATCTGAACGATATCACCAACAGAAATGTGGTGGGTCTCATGCTCATTGGCCACGATTCCGTTGCCGTGGACAACGACCAGAAGCTGGTCGGTGTTGTGAGTGTGCCAGCCGGTAGTGGCGCCTTTGCCGAAGTTGACAACGCTGCTGCTGAACCACTCGCTGTCCCCTTCGCCCAGCAGTGGCTGGCGAGTGCGGCTTACCTCGCCACCGGTCCAGCCTTCAATGGGAGTGGCGGTGGCGATGGGCACCTGGTCAATACGGGAAAGCCTTAAGAGTTTCATTAGTTGTTCCTCCTCTATCATTTAATTCGGTGGCTCCGGCTTGAAGAGTTCTTGCTATCAAACCCTCAGATCTCCGGATGCCTCTGGTACCAATCGTTGGCCTGTTCGTAGGCGTAGGCGGCGTTGAACAACGTCTGTTCCTCCAGGGGCCTGCCAGCCATTTGCAATCCAATGGGCAGGCTGTTGGACGTGAACCCGCAGGGCACCGAAAGGGCCGGCACACTCGCCAGGTTGAAAGGCGAGGTAAAGCTGCGACGCCCCCGGTAACCATCCAGCACTTCCTGCTTGCTGCTAATACCGGCGTGGTCAGGAATTAATGAGGCTGGTATTGACGACGTGGGCATCACCAGCACATCCACCTGGTTCAGGGCATCCAGAATCTCCTGCCTTATGGCCTGACGCGCCTTTAGCGCCCGCTGGTAGGCCTGGGCTGGGACGATGCTGCCCGCCAGCAGGCGGATGCGGTTGTTGTAATCGTACTGGTCCAGGTGGCTGGCGAGACCATCCTTGTGTAAGGATGCGGCGTCCACCATTATGATCAGGCTGGAAACGGCGGCCGAGTGCACCATCAATGGTAGTGACACTTCCTCAATGTCCGCCCTCAGTTCGCCGAGACGGGCAATTGCTCGAATTACGGCCTCCCCCACTTCCGGGTCCACTGTATCGGAATAGACCCGCTCCCTGACCACCCCCACCTTCAGGCCTCGAATGTCCTGTGTCAGGTTGGCCTGGTACGCTGGCACTGGCACGTTCGCAGTATATGGGTCCCTCGGATCGTAGCCGGCAATCGCCTCCAGAGTCATGGCGCAGTCGGACACAGTCCGGGAAATGGGGCCGGCAGTGTCCATAGACCAGGCCGCCGCCTGCATCCCATACCTGCTCACCCGCCCCCAGGTGGGTCGGATGCCGACCAGGCCGCAGAAGGTGGCTGGCCCTCTGATAGAACCGCCCGTGTCCTCGCCCAGAGAAGTGGCGCACAGAAAGGCGGCCGTGGCAGCGCCGGAACCGCTGCTGGATGTACCGGGGTTACGCTCCAGATCCCAGGGGTTGCGTGGGCGCCCGTAGGGGTGGTGGAAAGCATCGCCGCTGGCAAACTCGCTCATGTTAAGCTTGCCCAGCAACACCGAACCTGCCTCCCGCAGCCTGGCGATGGCCGTGGCATCATCACCCGGAACGTTGTCGGCCAGGATGGATGACCCGCCCGTGGTACGTACGCCCCGAGTGTTTAGCTGATCCTTTACAGCCACCGGAATCCCGTGCATTGGGCCGTGGTAATTTCCCGCGATTATCTCTGCTTCCGCTTGCCGGGCCTCAGCCAGAGCCGCTTCACCGGTAACCGTGATGTAGGAATTAAGCTTCCCGTCAACCTCGGCAATGCGTTCGAGGTAAGCCTCTGTGGCCTCCACTGGGGACACTTCCCGCTCTCGGATCAGCCCAGCCAACTCCGTGGCGGAAAGGAAGGGGATTTCCTGCTTGTCCATGGTCGTAGCCTCCTCTAGGCCTCGCTGGTTGGCGGAGATGGGCGAATTATAGGCAAGGGTTCAATTTCATCCAGCCTGGGAATATCCATGTTATCCAGGGCCTCCAGCACCCCGTTAAGGCTGAAACCCACCTCGGCTGCAAGTTCCGGTGGTATGGTGACGCCCGCCGCTCGGGCCAGGGTCTGAATATCTTCGTCCGTCAGGTCAGGCATGGGGTCCTCCTGCATCGGGAAAGGGTATAGTGTAGAATACGGCAAGTCGCACAAGTATGGTCTGCCGGGGGAAACAGCCTCATTTTGGCCTCGGCAATTTGGGTTGTCAAACGCATTGTTTGGTGGATTCCGCGTGTTCCCAACCGCGTTTCTTTCTGGAGGAGCGATTCCCCACCCGACTGGCACGGAGAGTTGAGGTAAGACTATGGAAGACTGGGCCGGAATAATCATGGCCGCCGGTGAAGGGCGGCGCATGGTGTCGAAAATACCCAAGCCCCTGCACAAGGTTTGTGGCAAGGAAATGGTCCGCTATCCGGTCGAATTGCTCCAGTCCCTGGGCATAACGCGCATCGTGGTGGTCGTCTCTCCGTCTTGCGAATCGCTGATGCGGGAAACGCTGGGAGACATTGTGGACTATGTAGTGCAGCCCGCACCCAGGGGCACCGGCGACGCGGTAGGGTGGGCCATCAGCGCCCTGACTTCAGCCGCAAGCCACGTTGTCGTCCTTGGCAGCGACTCGCCCCTCATTCGGTCGGACTCGATCTTCCAGCTAGTCAACTGTCACCAATCCGACCGCAATGTTATGACCATGCTGACGGCGCCAGACATGCTTGCGGAAGACCTGGGGCGCGTCGTCCGAGATGACAGCGACGGAATTGTTGACCTGGTCGAAGCGCGAGACTGGGAGGGGGATGTCTGGGCGCCCGCAGAAATTAACGCGGGGGTCTACTGCTTTGACCGGGGCTGGCTCCAGGAAAAACTTGCCGAGATTGAACCTTCACCCAGCGGGGAAAAGTACCTTACCTCCCTGGTCGCCCTTGCCTCCCGGCGGGGAGACCGAATTAGCTCAGTAGCCAGCGAAATGCCGGAGGAAATCTTTGGCGTGAACGACCGCGTCCAGTTGGCACAGGTAGAGGCCATTATGCGGTGGCAAATCACTGAGCGCCTTATGCGGTCGGGCGTTACCATTCAGGATCCGGCATCGGTTTTCATTGATGCAGACGTAGTCATCGGGAGGGATACCATAATCCGCCCCAACACCAGCCTGTCAGGTAAGACCGTGATCGGCGAAGATTGCGACATCGGTCCCAACTCGAACATCCAAGACTCCCAAATAGGCGACGGGTGCCGGATTACTTCGTCGGTGCTGGAGGAAGCCTCCCTGGAAGCGGGCGTAGACGTGGGTCCCTTTAGCCACCTGCGACCCGGGGCTTACCTGGAAACTGGAGTTCACATCGGCAATTACGTGGAGATCAAGGCAAGTCACCTGGGAAGAGGAGTCCTCGCTGGCCATTTTAGCTATCTGGGAGACGCCAGTGTAGGCGCAGGAACCAATATTGGCGCCGGTACCGTGACCTGTAATTTCGACGGCAGGGACAAACACCACACTGCCATCGGCGAGGGAGCCTTCATTGGCTGCGACACCATGCTGGTGGCTCCGGTATCCGTTGGGGAAGGCGCTGCCACCGGAGCTGGGGCGGTGGTTACCAGGGACATTCCCGGAAATTTGCTGGCCGTTGGAGTTCCTGCTAGAATTAGGGAAAATTCATCACAAAAAGAGACGAGACCGTCCAACTGAAGAAATATTGGATACTGATAGTTTACCTCCATTATTAATAATTCTGGTTGGCTCCCTCTTCCTTTTTACTCTCCTGAGTCTCGCCGAGCACACGGGAAGCGGCGGCGGTGCCATCCTGCGTGACAGGTCGTCTAGTCAGCGGGCTTGGTTCGTGATCTCCCCTTTCAAGTATGCCTGTATCGTAGCCACCGTCCTGTCAGGCTTTTCCATTATCCGGCTCTTCCTCGATCAGGTATGGCTGGATGCCGCCATTGTATTCCTGGTCTCTCTGTTGGTTTTCACTGTCATCCACCGCCTAGCTTCCAGCATTGCGGTCCGTCACCAGGGATTGGTGACCCGTTTGTCGGATCCTCTACTGGCGCTCCTTCGCCGCAGCCAGAGTCGTTCGACCAGCGGCGGGCCGGGAGCAGGAAATGGAAGCGCCCGACCGGACGGGGCGGGAGCAGCCGAATCAACCACCTTGGACATAACCGAGGAAGAACTTGTAAGCATGGACCGGCACGACCGGGAAATGCTTCGATCAATTATCCAACTGGACAACTCCACCGCCCACGAAATCATGGTTCCCAGGCTGGACGTGGTGGCTCTCGAAATCAGCACCCCAATTCCCCAGGCCATTGAACCCATCATCAGAAGCGGGCACACCCGTATACCAATTTTCGAAGAAAATATTGACCACATCGTTGGCATCATCCACTCCCTGGACCTCCTACAGCTTCTGGCGAGGGACGACTGGACCCAGGCTTCTCTCAAAGACCTGGCGAGACCGGCGTACTTTATCCCCGAGACCAAGCGACTCGACGATCTGTTAGGGGAGTTTCAACAGAAGGCCGTGCAGATGGCCGTAGTCGTGGACGAATTCGGCGGTACTGAGGGAATAATCACACTGGAAGACCTGCTGGAGGAGATCGTCGGAGAAATAGAGGATGAGTTTTCCTGGGCCGAGGAGGAAGAGGTTGTCCTGGAAGAGGACGGAAGCGCCATGGTCAATGCCAGCGTCACCAACGACGTAATTGAAGAAATGTTTGACGTCAAGCTGGACAATCCAGACGTAGATACCATTGGCGGGTACGTCTACATGAGCCTCGGCCGTATGCCTCGCTTGGGGGACCTGGTAGAGACCGACTTCCTGACTATTGAGATTGTTTCGGTTCTGGGCCGCCGAATACAGAAGGTTCGTGTCCGGCGGAGGGAAGGTGTGTCCGCCAACCCTCAATAGCTGGCACGGTCGGTTCCTCCGGACACGGTTCCCAAAGAGGAATAACAGAAACGGGGCGGGAAGTGATTCCCGCCCCGTCCTGTTATTGTCTGCCCTGCCGACTGGACGACAGGGTATCTTTTCCGTGGTTGGGTCCTCCCTATTGTTCATATCCCAGCGGATTTACCCAGTGCCTGGGCTCAGACAAACCGGCAGGATACAGTTCCTGCCCCGCAATATCTTCTACCGTCGCGGGAGCTACCCTGTGGGTGAACTTTACCCCAGGGACCGTACTGCCTCCGGAACCTTCAGAAACCTTGACGTCTCCTACGTCAGATTCGGCGACCGCGGCCTGCCGTGCCTCCGCACCCGACGCAAACCCGTAGTAGGCCAGGCCGGACAACAGTAGTATGCCCGCCAGCACCGCGACAAACAGGGCAGGCAGGTACCTGGCATTACTCTGTGGACGAGCTCCCAGCAACGTGTAGTCGTAACCAGCTTCCATAAATACCCCTCAAAGAAAGAAACTATTGAAGAAGAAAACTATTGCAATACAAAGAACGGAGTTGCTTTCCCCTTCCGCTTCCTGTCACCAACCCTTAGCCGCACTTCCACCCTGGGAACACTCGGGGAAATTCTGCCGGAAGAGGGGAATAATGGCCCTGCTAGCGGGATCTCGAGGTATTCATTCCACCCGGGGTTATCGGCTCATTCAGATAAATGTCGCCGTTCCGGATCTTGATGTTAAAGCCGCAAACAGGATTTATGCACACCCAGGCCTTGTAGTGAACCGCCGCTCCTTGCCCGCCATAGTCGGAAAGGGGCACCAGTTGGCCCTCGCTGCATTTCAGACACTTGGGTAGATTGTAATCTTCCACTTCATCACCCCCCACCATTAAAGTGAGCCGAGTATATCACCCGAATTTTTACGCAAACAAGTTAAACGCCGGACAGTTATCGTGTATTTTGGCCCTTGTAAGCCGTTGGTCATTCGGGCAATTTCGTTCCTGGCGCGGACTGGATATGAAAAAAGGAAGGGAGCATGCTGCCCCCTTCCTTACCGGCTTAAAGCCAATTTGTAACTCCGCCGACTTATTCGAGGAAGTCTTTCAGTTTCCGAGAGCGCGAGGGGTGACGCAACTTCCGCAAGGCCTTGGCCTCAATCTGCCGGATTCGCTCCCTGGTAACCCCGAATTCTCTCCCCACTTCCTCCAGGGTACGGCTGCGCCCGTCTTCCAGGCCAAATCGCAGTTGCAGCACCCTGCTCTCCCGGTCTGTCAGGGTGCCCAATACTTCCGACACTTGCTCCTTTAGCAACTGGAAGGACGCGGCATCGGCGGGGGCGGGGGCGGTACGGTCCTCAATGAAGTCGCCCAGGTGCGAGTCTTCCTCCTCACCAATGGGAGTTTCAAGTGAAACCGGTTCCTGAGAGATCTTCATGATCTCCTCAACCTTTTCCGGCCCGATTTCCATTGCCGCGCCGATTTCCTCGGGTGTAGGTTCCCGGCCATACTCCTGGAGCAGTCGCCGGTGCTGGCGCATCAGCTTGTTGATAGTTTCCACCATGTGAACCGGAATCCGGATGGTGCGGGCCTGGTCGGCAATGGCCCGGGTAATGGCCTGGCGGATCCACCAAGTGGCGTAGGTGCTGAACTTGTAACCCTTGCGATAGTCAAACTTTTCCACCGCCCGGATCAGACCAATGTTCCCTTCCTGGATCATGTCCAGCAGGGCCATGCCCCGGCCGATGTACTTCTTGGCCACGCTGACCACCAACCGGAGATTGGCCTCCGTAAGATGGGCCTGGGCCCGGTCGCCGTCGGCCTTGATGTGGTTGTATCTGTTGCGGAACAGGGGTTCATACCTTGCCAGTTCCGGAATAGACCCAACCTCACTGAAAGTGGCGTCCAGTTGCAGCAAAGTGCAGTCCCGCAACACGTCCACCGTATCCGGCGCGAGAATCCAGCGGTCGAGGGACAGGTTCACCACCTGTCGGTACACATCGTCCCGTTCCATTTCCAGGGTTTCCGCCAGGCTGACCAGCATCTCCTCCGACACCTGGGCGTCGATGGCGTCCGCCAGAACGGGTTCATTAATCAACTGGGACAGGGTTGGATTGCGTGGCAACTCAAGGTAATCGCTCAATGCGTCCACCAGCGCGGTGGCCCGCACCAGGCGGCGCAGCAGGGCCTCAGTAAGCTCCCAGTTGCGGGCGCTTTCGTTGAACTCCAGCCGTATTTTCTTGCTCAGCAGGTCCGGACTGCGTAGAGGGCCCAGGTCCACCTTTTCCCCCTTGAAACCGTACTCCGGTCCACGCCGTTCTTCCAGGACTTCCCGTTCCAGCGTCTGGCAGTACTCCTCGCCCAGAACTTCTTTGCCCAGGGCCAGGAGGTGTTTCTCTCCCTCCAGCTTTCGCGCCAGTTCCCGTTCGTCCTTGGCGGCCAGCAATCCGACTCGACCAATCTCTCGCAAGTACATCCGGACCGGGTCGTCAAGCACCTGCAGGCTTTCGGCTTCCGCCTCCCAATCTGGTTCTTCGCCCTCTTCCTCTTCCTCTATTTCAGTGTCGGCGGGGCCTTCATCCAGGCTGCCCGAAGGGCTGATGGCGGCAGTCCGCCCCGGCACCCATTGGTCATCCTGGTCGTCGGGGTCGTCGGGGGATTCAACCACCAGGGGAATGGTGGCTACCGCCATTCCGCCTCCCTCTGCCAGGTCATCTTCCTCCTTGGCCACTGCGCCCAGAATGCCCAGGTACTTGTCGTTACTCGACGGTTCGTCGTTGATGTCGTACAGGTCCTCTTCAGCGCCGATGTCCTGGCTGGTCTTGTTGCGTCTTACCATATACTGTCACCTTCCACGCGATACTTTTTGGGAGTATTGCTTTCTCGATTCCTCGTTGGCCTTGATCTTCCTGTTCAGGGTTAGGGTTTCTTCAGACGCTTCTTCGGGTATTGACGACGGGTCATCGGAAAAACGTACCTGCTCGGCCAGTTTCAATTCTCTCAGTTGCCGCTCTTCCAGGCGACCTAGAATCTGCTGCAGAACCTCCAGACGCTCCCACGGTTCCATAGGCGGCAATTTCACAGATGCCAATCTGTCCAGCTGGTCCCACAGTTCGGGCGTCAGAATACGCCTGGTCTGTTCCGCCATATTATCTTCCGGAATCAGCATTTCCGGGGCCTGGCTCCACGCAGAGGTCATCTGCAAATAAATTTCCCGGTTCTCTGGACGTCTGAAATATTCCGGCGGCAGACCCCCGCACTCAGGCAATTCGCCTGCCAGTTCCGGGTACCGCAGCAGCAACGCCAGGCAATGCTCGTCCAGCGGATCCCGTTCCTCTGCCAGCAATGCCGACCGGTCAACACCGGTTCGGTTGGCTGACCGACTCTCTCCACCCTGACCGACGCTCCTGGCGCCGTTGCCCGCTCCAGCAGGTCGCTGCCCCATATTGGGCCGGTTCAACGTAGCACGTAAGCTCTCTTCCCTCACCGACAGAAAGTCGGCCAGCTTGCGCAAATAACTGTCCTGCAGGATTGGCTCCTGCACTGCATATATGAACGGGCTTACCCGTTCCACCATTCGAACCTTGCCCTCTGGTGTAGCCGTATCTATCTGCCCCGAAAGGGCCGGCAAAAGATAATCAAACAACGGCACCCCGTTTCGGACCAACTCTTCCCACTTATCCGGCGCCTGACGAATAACCTCGTCCGGGTCCTTTCCGTCAGTCAGCACCGCCACCCGCAGGTTCAAATCTTCACGCCGCTGGGGCGAAGTGGAACCACCTGCCTGCCAGACCTGGCGATTCTGGAACACCTGCCACGAGGACTCCAGGCTACGCAAGGTAGCCTGCTGGCCCGCCGCATCGGAGTCCAGAGCCAGGGTAACCTGCCGTGTTATCCGGAGCACTTCAGCCACCTGGTGATCGGTAAGGGCTGTCCCCATGGAGGCCACTACGTTCTCGTACCCGTGCTGATGGGCCGAGATAGCGTCCATATAGCCTTCCACGATTACCATACCCTGCTTCCGAGCCGACTCGCGCGCCAGGTGGAGGGCGTAAAGCGTGCGGCCCTTGTCAAAGACCGGTGTGCGCCCCGTATTCAGGTACTTGGGCATGGAATCGTCCAGCGCCCGACTGCCGAACCCGCCCAATTCTCCCTGGCCGTTACGTATGGGAATAATCAGCCTGCCCCGAAAGGCATCCCTGTGTCCACCGTCCTGGTGTTGGTACACCGCCCCGGCGCGGACCATCTGCTCAGGCGCAAAGCCCGCCTTCATTAGATAGGTAAAAAGTCCCTGTCCGTCAACCGGACTGAGGCCAAGTTCAAACTTGCTAACACTCTCCCTGCTGACCCCGCGACCTTCCAGGTAAGCCCGCGCTCCGGCTCCAATGGAAGATGCCAGGTATTGCTGGAAATATTCCCGAGCAGCCTCATTGAGGCGGTACAAGTCATCCTGTTCCGACTGGCGTTCCCGGGTGGGCAGGGTTACGCCCGCCTGCTGTGCCAACCGCTGCAGCGCCTCTTTGAATTCCAGGTTTTCGGCCTTCATAATGAAGCCGAAAATATCGCCCCCTGTGGCGCATGCGCCGAAACAGTGCCAGGACTGCCGCTCCGGGTTTACGTAGAAGGATGGTGTCCGCTCCTGGTGAAACGGGCAGCAAGCCTTGAAAGCCCGCCCAGAACGTTGCAGAGATACATAGCCGGAAACCACTTCCGTAATATCCAGGCGAGCTCTTATGTCATCTAAAACGGCCATAGGCTAAATCGCGGGCAGGGAAGCGAATCCAATAAGCAGATCAGGCGCCAGGAACCACAAAGCTATCCGTGCGGGCCCTTCTCCTGTTACCCGAGGAATAACGTACGGTTACCCATTCTTACTCTAACAAAATGGCACAATACGCCTATATTAGAAAGTTAACACACCCCAAATAATATGTCAACTATATATTTGTTGGGTTTATGGAGTGGAGGAGGCGGGAGTGATGGAGTTTATCAGGGGCGGCCCCCTGTTCCCTTTGCCCGTCGGCGGGACGTAACAGACAAAGGCCCCCGGCTCCCGGGGATGTTCCAAATATCTACCGCAAGGCACTGAAAAAGTTAGAAGGGGACCGTGTCTGACCCCGCCTCATCTGCACCTTGCAGCGCAACCGAATTGGCGCCCAGCAGTCCTTCCAGCCGATCCCGCATCTCGACGCAATAGCCCGTGCTCACTACCGGCAGGTCCAGCACAACCCGGCGGCCATCGGTGTAAATTTCCAGGTTGACACGGTCCTTGCCGGGGTATTCCAGCAACAGGGCAATAACCTCTCTGAGCAGGTGAGCATCTTCCACCGGATCCTCGGATTCGGTTATTCCCACATACACCGCACGGGAGGCGGGCAAAGAAACAGCGGTAGTCTCTTCCCCGTATCCGACTCCATTGCCGTTTCCGTTGATACGAGGTCGATAGGAACCATTAGGTTGGTGACGGTAGTTGCCGTTACCGTTTCCGCCGCTCCGGCGAGGACTAGGAGGGCTGTTGCCTTTGACGCCGTTTGACTGGCCATTCGGGGCGGCAGGGGCCGGAGTTTCCCTGATCGTGGGTGGAAAGCCAGACTGCGGTTCTTCCGGTGGATTAGCCACGGGCACGAAAGCCGAAACCTGCTCACAGGCCAGGGAAAACCCATCACCACGGAGGCGCAACTTACCAGTGGCTTTAAGCAGCCTGCCCGTGACCCACATATCTGCCGTCCGTTCAAGCACATCGGGCCAGACCAGCGCTTCCACCTGTCCGCCCAGCAGATCGAAGTTGACCACCAGGAACTTTTTCTGCTCCCGAGTGTACCGCTCCGTCACCGAGGCCACGTGACCCACCAGGGTGTAGGTCAGCCCCTGCATGTCTTCGTCCAGTTGGTCTATGGAGTTTATGCCGTCGCCCACGTCTGCGCCAGCCAGGGCCATCAACGGATTGTATGACAGCGAGACCCCCAGCAATTCTTTCTCCAATGCTGCCTTTTCTTCCGCGGAAATGTCCAGACCGCTGAGCAAAACCCCCGCCATTTGAGGCGCATCGGTCTGCTCCATCCCACCAAACAGGCTGGTCTGGCCGGAGTTGCGGGTACGGGTTTCCAGTTGCGCCGTGGCCATTATCTGGTCCAGGGCGGTAAGCACGGCCCCCCGAGATCCCAGGCTATCGAAGGCTCCTGCCTTCGCCAGGCTCTCCAGAGTGCGGCGGTTCAGTCCGCTCACGTCCGCCCGCCTGCAGAAATCGTCTATGGACTCGAAAGGACCGTTCTCGAGCCTCTCAGCCACCAGGGGCTTCACTGCCCCTTCTCCCACCGTCTTGATGGCGGCCAGGCCAAACCGCAGGCTTGGGAGGGTGCCGCTGTCCTTGTCGATGGTGAAGAACTCCCCCGACCGGTTGATGTCCGGCAACAACACCGGAATCTGCAGCTTGGAACATTCGTTGATGGAACTGACGATGCGGTCAGTATTGTCCAGGCGGGAGTTCAATACCGAGCACATGTATTCCAGGGGATAGTGGGCCTTGAAATATGCCGTCCAGTAGGAGATCAGGGCATAGCTGACGCTGTGGGCCTTGTTGAAGGCGTAGCCGGCAAAGGGCTCAATCAAGTCGAACACCTGGGTGGCCAGGGGACGATCGAAGCCCTTGCCCAGGGCGCCGTCTATGAACCGGTCGCGCTCCTCGGCCATCAGTGAGGCGATCTTCTTGCCCATGGCCTTTCGGACGGTGTCCGCTTCTCCCAGAGTGTAACCTGCGAACCGCTGCAATATCAGCAACACCTGGTCCTGGTACACGATTACCCCGTAGGTTTCGTCCAGAAGTTCCTGCAGGCTCGGGTGGGGGTAGGTAATGCCCCTGCGTCCGTGCTTGGCTTCGATAAACGTGTCGATATGCTCCATGGGCCCGGGTCGGTAGAGGGCAATCATTGCAGCGATATCGCCCAGGTTGGAAGGCTTCAATTCCTTGATGTACCGCTGCATCCCCGCGCTTTCCAACTGGAACAGGTCGGTAGTCTTGCCAGAGGACAGCAGGTCAAAGGTTTCCTTGTCGTCAAGGGGCAGGCGGGACACGTCAATCTTGATGCCCTGGGTTTCGTCCAGCAGCTTGGTGGCCCGATCCAGGATGGTCAGGTTGGTAAGTCCCAGAAAGTCCATCTTCAATAGACCCAGCTTGGCCACCGGATCCATGGAATACTGCGTCATCAGCACCGGACTGTTTTCGTCACCCCGGGCAGGACGTTGCAGGGGCACCGTTTCCGTCAAGGGCTCGTCCGCGATCAAAACCCCGGCGGCGTGGGTGCTGACGTGGTGTACTATGCCTTCCAGTCCCTTGGCGTTGTCCACCAGGTTATGGACGGCGTTGTCCGCCTCGTATGTATTGGTCAATTCCGGGTTCACCCGAAGGGCATCATCCAGGGTACGGGTCTTGAAGGGGACCATCCGCGCTATGCGGTCCACGTCCCCGTAGCTCATGCCAAGGCTGCGGCCTACGTCCCGCAGGGCAGCCTTGGCGCCCATGGTGCCGAACGTGATTATCTGTGCCACGCGGTCGCTGCCGTACCGGTCTATAACGTAGTGGAGCACCTCGTCCCGCCGGTCATCCTGAAAGTCCATGTCGATATCAGGCATTTCCTTCCGTTCCAGGTTGAGGAACCGTTCGAAAACAAGGCGGTACTCCAGGGGATCCACGTCGGTTATGCCCAGGCAGTACAGGGCCACGCTGGCGGCTGCGCTCCCCCTTACTCCGAACATTATGCTGTTTCGATGGACGAAGTCACAGATGTCCCAGACCACCAGGAAGTAGTTGGCAAACTGGGTGTGGCGGATTACCTCCAGTTCGTACTTCAACCGCTCCTCGGCCTCCGGAGTTGCCCGGGGATAGCGACGGCGAAAGCCCTCCCAACAAAGCTGAGCCAGGTATTCGTCGGCCGGCATGTCGTTAGGAGTGGGAAACTTGGGCAGGTGGGTCTGACCAAAGCCCAGTTCCACATGGCACATATCAGCGATAAGCTGGGTATTGGTCAGCGCTTCCGGATAGTCCGAGAACAGGTGCTCCATCTCCGCCGGACTCTTCACGTAGTAGGAGTTGTCCTCCATCCGCAGCCGTTTCTCGTCCTGGACCGTGGTATTTGTCTGGATGCAGATGTACAGGTCCTGGAAGGGGGCCTCATGTTGGCGGACATAGTGGGAATCATTGGTAACCACCAGGGGGATTTCCAACTCCCTGCCCAGGCGCGTCAACCCGTCATTAATATCCGGCAACTGCTCCACGTGCTCATGGCGCTGCAGCTCCAAGAAATAACCGTCGCCAAACAACTCCCGGTACTGGAGCATCTTCTGGCGGGCCTCTTCCCCTCTGCCGTCGGCGAGCAGCCTGGGCACCTCGGCCGAGGCGCACCCGGACATGCAGATCAGCCCCTCGTGGTATTGCTGCAGCAGTTCCCAGTCTATGCGTGGACGGTAGTGAAAGCCTTCCAGGTGCCCCCTGGTCACCAACTGCATCAAATTCCGGTATCCGGTATTGTTCTTCGCCAATAGCACCAGGTGGTAGGGGCTGCGCTCCGAGGCATTGCGATCATGTCGGCTACGGTGTGCCACGTAGACTTCACAACCAATGATGGGCTTGATCCCCGCTTCTTTACACTCGGAGTAGAAGTCCACCACACCATAGAGGTTGCCGTGGTCGGTAATGGCCAGGGACTCCATTCCCATGTCCCGGACCTGGTACACCAGGTCGGGAATGCGACTGATGCCATCCAGCATGCTGTATTCGGTGTGGGTGTGCAGGTGGGTGAACAACGGGTGAGGGCCTCCGTGAGAAGAGCTTCTTAATGAACTAATGATTGAACATAATACACCGTCCGGCATTTCGGCAAGCTTACAGAATTGGGGGATTTCGTGAATGTTCTGTGGCTTTGCGTATCCGCAGATAGGGACTCGTTCCCGTATGGGATAACGAAGAGAAAACCGAGTGCGAAGGATAATAGTTGCGGGGATACCGGGGTTTCATCGCCGGGCGGGCAGCACAGTGTTATAGGATTTAAGGTACCCTAAATTTTCTGTCAGCATGGCCTCCTCTGATTCCTATAAGCGCGGACTCGCTGTTTTCTGCACAATCAGGGCTCTCCCGGGATCCTGACACGGAAGAGCCCAGGGCTCATGGCCGACCGCAGGGCCGTGATTCTGCGATTCAGCATCCCGCCCCGCCGGACTGACACCCGAACCAGGCATCAGTTGGGCCGTGGCTTCCTGGTAACAGAGCCACGGCCCAAAATTTTTCTCCTTGCTGCCCAATCCCGGCCCGCACTTTGCTCGCGGATAGCTACCCTTTATTTACCTCAACCATGCCGGGGCCGGATCCCCGGCATTTTCTAGTCAGGCTGGCTGACCCAGGCTAGCACTTGCCGCACTAGAAATCGTCGTCGTCCTCCAATATCACTCGGGCCCTGGACGGCCTACCCAGCAAATTGGTGCGGGGGTCGCTCTTGGACTTATCGTCTCCCCAGTGGGACGCTTCCAGGTAATTTCTGAACTGCTTCAACTCGCCGCACAGGCGGCAAACCCCGGCGCTGGTCGGGCCGTCCCCGTCCTGGATTACCCAGTGGTGACTGCAATCCTCAATGATACTGTCAGAAGGGCTTAAACCGGTGGCCTGCTCGTCAATCATCTCTGCCTCCATGCCTTTGATAGATATATAGTATTATGTTTCACCCTTCAAGTCAATAGCTTTATCTCTTTTCTTTATAACTCTATTCTAAAGGATGGATATCAAGAAAATATCAAGGCACAAAACTCATTGCTTCTGTCCCCGTACCCGTCTATATAGAGCAAAATTGCTGCTTAGTCAATATATGTTCTATCAATAATACCAATATATTGTCAGAACTTTGTGATGAGGTTCACTCATCAACAGACTTTATTATCAATCCTTATGATGAAACAATGGCAGTCCAACCGTCTCTTAGTGGCATCCGATATGCCTCCTGACGATCAAAAAGAAGGGCCCCGCAGGAATATCCTGCGGGGCCGGCGCGTTTCGTCCTACACTTGCCACGGAAGGTTTTAATACCCGCCAGGCAACCTGCGCTCTATGGGTCTCACTGTGGCTCTTCTATCACCTGCGTGGTCCTCCGGGTTACTCCCCATCCAGCCAGCCACGCCGAGTGCCGGCCATCGCCGCCCGCCACCATCACCAGCAGGTCGTCCGCCGAACCTAATATCGGGACCATCGCATCGGGATCAGACTCATCAATCCACTTGGGCCAATTGCGGTTGCCGTAATGGGCTATTCCCTTCAGCCTGCGCAGAGGCATCCGGGCATTCTGGAACACGTACTCCCTCACGTCCTGCTTCGAAAGCCCTGAAGCGTGGATTTCCTCTGCATGTTCGGGGCACAGCACCAACGCCATCTGCGCCCCCGTGCCAGTCTGATAGTAGTTGGAAAAGCCGGTGGTGCGGATGGAATCCACCAGCGTCCGCAGAACCTGGATGCCCGTCGGCGAGGTGCTCTCCATGATGACGTACATCCCCCGCACACCCATCACAGTAACCATGCTGGCAGACGGATCCAGGCCCAGCTCCACGTGCCAAGGCTCCCACGGACTGCGGGCCTCGTTTTCCGCGAAACAGAAGGTGTACCGCGCCGGCAGCGCCAGCGTCGCCTTGTCCATCTCCCCGGGCACCAGGCCGGCCACGTTGCGGATAAACAGGCGCAATGCCCTGCCGATGGAAGCGTTGGCCCGGTAGCCCGGACCAAAGCACCCGGTATCGCCGTTAATCCCCAGTTCCTGCGCGACAGGGCCGTTGACTATGACTGCCGGCGCCGCGCCACCGGTCGTGGCCTGCACGCCGGCTATGTTGAAGTCGGGTTGCATAGCTGCCTTCACGGCCGCCACCACCACGGGAAAATGTTCGGGCTTGCACCCTGCCATTACGGCATTAATGGCAACCTTCTCCAGCGTAACCTCGGCATTCCGGGGCTGCACCACTCCCAGACTGGTAGACGGGTCCTGGCCGTAGGGCAGTAGCATTTTCCGAACCAGGTCTTCCGTCGCCGGAACCACCGGCAACCCGTCAGTCCACCCCTGCTGTTCATAATAGTCTTGTACGGCATCAAAGTCCGCAGGGACTTCCACACGCCGAGACTGAATAGTCAACGGGTTCATTCTTATTGCCCCCGATTCGGTGTGGGCAGGAACGGCACAATCTTCTCCACCAGGGACGCCAGGTTGCGCGTTTGTATCCACACCTGGCCGTTGCCCTTGAACTTCATTACCAGGCCTTCACCGCCGCCAATGAGCGACCGGATGCCGCCCACTTTTCCTATGGAATATTCAACGTCGTCGCTGAATGCCACCAGGTGCCCGGTGTCTACCACCAGTTCCTTGCCGGGTTCCACCGGCAGCCGCTTGATGGCTCCGTAGGAGTTGTAGAATACGGTCCCTTCTCCCCGCTCTGAATACGCCCGCAGAAAAAAGAGGCTCTCGCCGCTGAACATGCCTCGGAAACCCTGGAACTGGGAATCTGTCTGTACACTGTCGGTGCAGGCCAGGAAGGAACTGCCCTGAATGAACAGATTTCGGCCCGGCGGCAACGTGAAGGACCCTATGTCACCGGGTGTGGAGGGAGCAAGGCATACCTGCCCCCCGCCGCGCTGGGCGGTGAAGGTATTAATGAAAAAGGACTCTCCGCCCATCATTCGCCGGATTCCCCCGAATATTCCTCCGCCGGCGGAGCCGGTCTTCATCTCCACTCCTTCCTGGGCCACCATTGCCCCCGGTTCCGCCTTGATGCTTTCGCCAGCTTCCAGCGCCACGGTCAGCATGGCATAACTGGCTTCAAATTCGATTGCAGTTTGCATTTCCTATCTCCTGATTCATTCTGAATTTTTCATAACAATATAATCGCCGGAGCCATTGACTCCGGCGAAAACAATTAAACACCTGCCATCAGCCGCTATTTTAGCCCTTGGTAAGCAGTCCGACAATTTCCTCGGCGTACTCGTGGGCCAGCTGCTGTACCTCCGGCACGCTTCGGGAGGCCAGCGGGCTGGGCAGCACCACTATTCGCACCCCAGGCATTCCCAGGGAAGCGGCCCGGGCGTGCGCCGCCCGGGTGAATGCGCTGGTTATAACGCTGACCGACGGAACCCCGCGAGATTCAGTTACTACCGTGTCGTGGAGACCCCACGCCGTGCAGGAGCCTCAATCGGCTATGCCGTGCACAACGGCGTCACACTCCTCCACTAAATTGTCTATGGTCTCGTCGGCACAGGGCATGCTGAAAGTGAACTTGGAAGCGTATACCACCTTCTTGGCTTTGTACTCTTCCTCCAGCACCCGCTGCAACTCCAGCAGAAAAGAATCTGCGTGATATTTCCGGTTCTCAAGCAGGCCTACCACTTTCCCTTCCAGGCTGGGAATCTCGTCGCTTATGCCCCGTTCTTCAGGCACTCCCTCCGGGCGCGGGTCCAGTATCTGAATAGTCCCGTTTGCCAGAACCATTTCCCTTTACCTCCCTGGGATTCGCTAGAAAATTTGCTGACTGTTATTAATCCCCTCTTGCTGGGCAAAAATTCGCTGCCGCGTAACAGGCAGAAGGGCTATTCACCCAACTGGAAGAACTTCCCTTCGGTCTTGATAGATGGCGCAACTACCATCTCCGCCTGATGAAAGTCCCGAATGGTGTAGGCCCCGCACATTCCCATGGCCACCTTCAATGCTCCTACCAAATTCTGCGTGCCGTTGGTGACCGAAGTGGGCCCGTACATTATCTCCTTCAGCGTCGCCTTGGTTCCTACCTTGATGCGGGTGCCTCGAGGCAACTCAGCGTGGGCGTTGGCCATGCCCCAGTTGTAACCCCGGCCGGGCGCTTCGGCGGCCTGGGCAAAGGGTGTGCCCACCATCACGCCGTCGGCCCCGCTGGCAATTGACTTGCAGAAGTCCCCGCCGGTGCGAATGCCGCCGTCGGTAATGACGTTGACATAGCGGCCAGTGCGGTGAAAGTAGTCCTGCCTGGCCGCAGCACACTCCAGGGTAGCGGTTACCTGCGGCACGCCCACCCCGGTGACTTCCCGGGTAGTGCAGGCGGCGCCGGGACCCACGCCTACCAGAATGCCGTCCACACCGGTTTCCATCAACTCCATGGCCACGTCGTAGGTGACACAGTTGCCCACCACTACTGGCACGCTAAGCGACTCGATCAACTCCGCGAAGATCAGCCCCCGGTAGCTTCGCGAATAGTGACGCGCCGTAGTTACCGTGGATTGGACTACCACTAAGTCCGCCCCGGCTTCCACCGCCACCGGCGACATCCGCTTGGTGTTCTGGGGGGTAAAAGCAATCGCGCAGGTCGAACCTGCGCTCTTTATCTCCTCCACCCGCTGCCCGATCAGGTTGTCCTTGATCGGTTCGGCATACACCTGCTGAAGGTATTGGGTCACCTCCGACTGGGGCATGGAAGTGATTTCTTCCAAAATGGAATAAGGGTCCTCGTAACGTGAATAGAGTCCTTCCCCGTTGAGCACCCCCAGACCACCCATCTCATCCATCAGGGTGGCAAACCTGGGCGAAACCGTGCCGTCCATCGCAGACGCCATCATGGGAGCGTCAAAGGAGCATTCCCCAATGGTCATTGTGGTGGATGTCAATTCAGGATTGATGGTCACATCACCGGGAACAATAGCTACTTCGTCGAAGCCGTAGGAACGCTCCAGTTCCTTGAACAGGCGTCTAGACATCCCAGCACACCTCGCTTATGCAGTTGATTTAATCTATAGAATTTAACAGGCCAGCTATAACTGCGTCAACCTGAAATTACTCCCGGACAGGTAGGTCGCACTTACATTCGCGCTGGTTAATGTAATGGCATCTTGCCGAACAGGTGTGTCCCCTTGAGCTAGTCCTGATACCTGAATCCTCACCATGCAGTCCAGTTGTTGCACAGAAACATGGGTGAGACACCGCCATGAGATTCTTGAACTCTTCGCGCCTTTCTTCTGCAAAAGCGCAATAATTCTGGCCTGCGGCAGGTACTCAAGGTGGGGGCCCGCAGTATCGTCTTATCCCCTTTCCCCGAATCCGACTCTTCCAGCGTCTAAAACTGGTCCAACAGGCGTCTTGCACATTGCTTTGGGCGAAAAACCAGGTTGAACCCATTCCCTTGTAATGTTGCCCCATTGCCGGCAAGCTTATCTCCCCCAGCACAACTAACCAGTGCATCTTTCATTGCGGAAAGCTAACTCACTCGGCCGGCCGGCAGACTCCCTGCAATTTTCTTGGTCCGCTCGCCCACGCCCCGAGGTCCGAGACCTAACTTCTGGCATTCTTGATTGGCGTATATCATTTATCGCCATAATCAATTTTGCCTTGACCATTTCGTCCTGTATCGCGGTACAGGCCTGCAGAATTCCCTTTTGCTAATGATCGGTTTCAGATCCCCATCGGGGCACATTTAATAATAATCCGTAGCCTTATTTGCTTTGGAACCAATATTGCTCTTGTAACGTCTGAAGCATAAGCTATATACGTATTGACAGTGTGTGATGAATACTATATAACAGCACGAACCTCGCAGAGGGGTACCTTCCCATTCAGGAGGTGAACAGGAAATATTCTGGCTGAAATGAAAGTAATTCGACCTGTTTTCCCTAGAATTCAACCTGGAGGAGGACCTACATGAGAACAAGAAAATCGGCAAGAGGTCGCTGGTATGGCCGTGTCCTTGCGTCCATGCTCGTGGTGTTGGCCCTATTAGCGGTTGCCTGCGGCTCGTCTCCCGCCGCGGAACAGCAGCAGACCACCACTACCGAAGCCACCCAACCTGACACCGCCAGGCCCCAGGCCTTGGCGATTCCGGCAACGTCAGAGCCCCAAGCTCCCGCTGAGGCTTCCGCTGCACAGGCGGACACCCCCGCTGTGGCTCCCGCTGCACAGGCGGACACCCCCGCTGCACAGGGGGACAGCCCCGCTACGGCTCCCACTGCCGCTCCCCAGCCTACGGCCGCACCTCCACAGGTAGCCGTGTCGGCAAGGGATACCCTCACTTTCCTTACCGCTGAGGAACCCACTACCCTGGGCGCGGCCAGCCCTAACTGCGGCGGCAATATCCAGAACACCGTCTGCGACGATCTGGCCAGCGACCCCCTGACCTGGATCGACGACCATAACAATTACAAGGTTGTAGGTATGACCGGCATCGAGGGCTGGGAACAAATTGGCCCCGACCGCTGGCAGTTCAACCTGCGGCAGGGTGTCACCTTCCACAACGGCGCTCCATGGAACGCCGAACAGGCGGCCTTCTGGATTGATTACTTCGGCGACGAAGAGACCAGCGGCCACTACAACTCGAATGACTTCAGCTTCCACGGCGTGATTGGGGGCGAAGTAGTAGACGAATACACCCTGGACGTCGTCTGCGGCAGCGCTTGCCCCATCTTGCCTCGTACCACCATCTTCACAAAGTTCCAGGACGTAGGCTGGTTTCTTGAAACCGCCGGAGCGACCTCTATATCCGACTTGCCGGAGGAACTGCCGGCCGAAATCCACCGGCATACTGTTGGGCTGGGCCCCTACCAGATAGTAGAGTGGCGTACCGGCATCGAAGTTGAACTGGAAGCATACGAGGGCTACAACCCCAATCCTGCTACCAACTATTCCCGCGCACCAACAATCAAGACCGTCATTCAACAATGGCGCAACGAGCCCTTCGTCCGCGCCGGCGCTTTGGCGGCTGGTGAAGCTGACTGGGCGGAAATCGCCTTCCAGGACCGTGAACTGGCTCCCCAATGGAAGTCGGCCACCAATAACGAGGCCTACGTCTACGCCATCGACACGGTGCACCATCCCTGGCTGCGCATGATCGAAGTCCGCGAAGCACTCAACCTGGCCATCGATTGCGAGACGGTGATGGAACAGGTATTTGACGGCGTGCTGGAGTGCTACGGGAATGTCGCTCAGACCGGCACAGTCGGCATCACCCCGGAAAACTCCGCCGGCTACCCCTATGATCCTGAGCGGGCTCGTGAACTGCTTCAGCAGGTGGGTTATGATGCTGATGCTGACGACAGCCTGATTAAGTTGCACATCCGCTCCCAGCGGGTTCCCAAGGACGTGGAATACGCGGAAGCGGTGGTAACCTTCTGGAGGGACATCGGCGTCAACGCCGAACTCCTGGTGGTGGAGTCATCCATTCACGCCGGAACCGGTCGTTCCAACTGCGGCCATGGGCGCACCAGGGAAGACTTTGAGAATGCCCCCGGAGCGAATCTGCACGAGAAGTGCGTCGCCCTCGGCCCGGGCATGCCCAACTTCTCTTCCATGCACATAACCGCGCCGGCCACTTCAACCGAGTCCCTGGACTTCTCCCGCCAGGCCATCCTGCGCAACAGCTGCTTCAGCCGTTCCAGCGGTGTCTGCTACCAGGACTTTGAAGATGCACTGGTGGAAGCGATCGCCACGCCGACAGGAGACCTGCGCAGGGAACGAATGGAATGGTTAGCGGACTACGTGCATAACAACTACCACTTCGTACCCAACTTCCTGGTCGTCCAGATTTATGGCATGGCCGAAGACCTGCGGTGGGAGCCACACTATGCTCCTCGCATTCGTGCCAACATCATGGACTTCGCGGCCAATTAAGCCCTAACCGAAGTATCTCCGCGGAACTAAGTTCCAAAAGGCAAGGCGCCCCAGCCGATCGGCTGGGGCGCCCCTCATTTGTTCAACCAACGCTAGGATATTCGCCCTCGCGCGTTTCCGCTCCAGGGACCTCAGGCGCAAGGCACAAGGGCCCACGCGGGGCAGATCAGTCCTCCGGGTCTTCCCCCAGTACCAGGTCCCGCAGTGTGACAATACCGATAGGATTACGGTCATTGTCCACCACCAAAGCCCGGGCCACATTATGCTCCACCATCAATATGACGGCGTTGCGGACCATCATCCTGGGCGCCAGTGTAAAAGCCGGCTTCGTCATCACCTCATACACATTGACGCGCTCGGAAGACCGGTTTTGCGCCACCACCTTCTGGGCTACGTCCCGCAGCAGCAATAGTCCGGCTTCATCATCCTCGTCACGGCGCATCACTGCCAGGGAATTAACTCCATACTCCCGCATCATGTTTATGGCTTCCAGCACAGTTGCCAGGCCCTCTATGACGTGGAGGTTGGCGGACATTACATCCTCCACCCGCAAATTCCTGTATTCGTTCATATTTCCTGCTCCACCTCTTCCCGGATGGCTGACATTTGTGTCACCAGTCCTACTGCGTCTTCCACATCAATCTGAAATGCTATGCCGGATCCCCCTTCAGTATCGAAACCCGCCGCATCCCTGATCCGCTCCAAAATGTACCGGGCCCTGATATCAGCCACTACAAACATAACCAGGTCTCGCTGGGCCACCACCTGCAGCCCGAAGAAGGTCTTTTGGGGCAGCAGACCCTCTCCCCGTACGCTGGTTATTATCGTGGCGCCCGTGGCCCCACCGGACCTTCCCGCTTCCAATACGGCTTCCGTCTTGCTGTCGCTGACCAGAGCGACTATCAGCTTCATTCTCATTAATCACTCCCCCTCTGCCTTGGCCGGATTCCGCCGGCGCGTGATGTGGGATGATATAAAGCTATATGCCAGCACAGTCATTATGGGAAAAACGCTGGCAAAGGCAATAAGCCCAAACCCGTCTATCAACGGACTTCGGCCCGGTATGCTGGCGGCCAGCCCCAGCCCCAGCGCCGCAACCACCGGCACAGTAACCGTTGACGTAGTAACCCCCCCGCTGTCGTAAGCCAGCGGGATTATCGTCTTGCTGGCCCGAAAAGTCTGCAGAATTACTACAATGTAGGCGCCGATGATATACCACGGCAGCGGCGTGCCTGTTACGATGCGGAAACACCCCAGCGATACGCCTATGGCTACTCCCAGTGCCACCGCTATCCTTAGCCCCCAGGACTTGATGGCTCCGCCTGAAACCTCTTCTGCCTTCATGGCTACGGCGATCAGGGCGGGTTCCGCGACAGTGGTAGCGAATCCAATGGCCGCGGCAAAGGCATATATCAACAGGTAATTGCGCCAGTCTATCTCACCTTCTGCTCCCAGGGTTCCCAGCATTTCCGGCGCAGTCAACTGCCGGGCCATTGTTTCCCCGATGGGGAACAGGGCCTGTTCCAGGCCAATCAGAAACAGGGCCAGGCCCGCCAGCACAAACCCGAAGCCCACTATCATCCGGCGTGGCTGGGGCAACCGTCGCCGGAGCACCACCACCTGGAAAAAGGCCAGCACTGCCACAATGGGAACCACGTCTCGAACCGTGTTCAAAAGGGTGGTCCATAATATGTCAAAGAACCCGGCGCTCATATCACTATTCCGTAGCCCATGACGCAGATCATCGGCGTAAGGCTGGCAAGGGCTATTATCCCGAATCCGTCCACCAGTGGATTCCGCCCCCTGATGGATGTGGCCAGGCCCACGCCCAGCGCCGTAACCAGTGGCACCGTCATCGTGCTCGTCGTCACGCCTCCCGAGTCATAAGCCACGCCTACTATCTCCGCCGGCGCAAATATTGTCATCAGCGTGACCAGGAGATAGCCGCCTATTATCAGGCGGTGGATGGGCCAGCCCTTTAGAATCCTCAGCACGCCTATCAGCACAGCAATGCCTACAGAAAAAGCAACCACCATACGCAGGTTAAAAGCGTAGCTGGACCGGGCATCTTCGGCGTCGGGAATGGCGCCAGCTTCTGATGCTACCTTCGAGGCCTCGTCTGCAATCGCTATCAGGGCAGGTTCGGCCACCGTGGCGCCGAATCCCAGGCAAAATGCGAAAGACAGCAGCGCGAACAGGCTTCGCTTGCTGGCAAAGCTCTGGGCCAGTGTTTCGCCCAGTGGAAACAGTCCGTATTCCAGGCCCTGCATGAAAAGGGAAAGGCCCCCAACAACGCACAGCAGACCTGCCATCACGCCCACCAGGTTAGGAAAGGGTTGCTGCAGGACTGCTATCTGAAAGAAACCAATGACAAGGATGATGGGCGCAAGGTCGCGCAGTGAGACCAGCAGACGGCGCAGCGACCATATGAAAGGTCGGGCCAGCCTCTTTACGAGGGGACGTTGGGCCTGCTGCACCAACGGGCGAATTGGGGGAGATTCAAAGAACATCGGTGGCCGGTTACTCGAAACCCGTCCAGCCCGTCGTTGCGGTGCCGGAGGTCGCCAAGGCGCAAAACTTGCAGATACCCTTCCACACTGCCGGCGTTCTCGATCGTTCTACTTCCAAATTCTACCGACGCAAGCCACCGGGAGGGTTTACTGCCCGTCGGATACTACCACTCAGTTGGATACGGGTTAAACCGTAATCCACTACCGGTTTGAACCAGAGTGCAGTAATATTTCCGGGTAATCGGGCCTCGCTTTAATTCGCCTGTTGACTGCCTGACCTGCTTCACGGGCATGTGATTGCAGCATCGCGCGGCTCCCTATGACGGGTCGGCTTACCCTGAATCAGGAAGGGTATCGCCGCCAACAGAGACTAAATAGGCCCGTCGGGTTCCAGCCCCAGCATGACCCTGCCGAACTGTTGGCCGCCCAGGTCCATTATCAGGCCGTCACGATGGGCCACCGCCTGGGCATCCCTATGGAACCGCTGGAGGGGTTCGGAATCAAACAGGGCATGTCCCCCGCTCAGGTCGAACAGGCGGTTGACTGCCTGCAGACCAAGCTGAGTGCAAAATGCCTTGTCACGCCGGAACTTGGCCCGCTCCATGACAGTGAACGATTCTCCATCGCGACCCTTCCGCAGCGTTTCGGCCACGTCCCGCTCCATCAGGGCCTCCGCCGCGTCCACCTCGGCGCAGGCCTGGGACAAACGCAGATGGATGGCGGCCGAATCGGCTGTGCGGCCCGGCCCTGACGTGCCCGAGAGTCTGCTGGCAAACTCATCTGCCATGCCACGGGCCAGGCCGATCATCGGCGCTACCAGGTCCCAGCCCAGCAAAACGGGGACGGGTACCCGGTAACGGTCCTGCCCGTGGAGTTCCCACGCGCTAAGGTCAGTAACGCCGGCCGTGGTGACCTCCAGCGCCCGGTGGGCAGGAATGAAGGCGTCTTCCACTTCAATATTCTTGCTGCCCGTGCCCCGCAGACCAGAGACAAACCAGTTGTCTATTATCTGGTAGTCCCCCTTGGGTACCAGCACCCAGTTGCGTTGGCCAATGCCCGCCACGCCCAGCATTAGCCAGTTGGCCGAGTCGCAGCCACTGGAAAATTCCCACCGACCCGTGAGTCGGTATCCTCCTTCCACCGGTGTGCAGGTTGATCTGCCGGGACTGAGTGAACTGGAGCAAAGCGCATCCGGCCCATCCCCGAATACGTCCTCCTGGGCTTCCAGCGGCCAGAATCCCACCAGCCAGGAGTGGGCAACCCAAAGGGAGTAACACCAGGAGGTTGACGCGCAACCCCTGGCCAGCTCAACGCCCGCTTCGTGTCCGGCGCCGTAATCGATATCCAGCCCGCCGAATTTTCTCGGCACGCCAATGAGATGCAGACCTGCATCAATCATGTCCCGCACGGACTCGGTCGGTACGCGGCGCATTTCTTCGGTCAGGCGGGCCCGCTCTCTTAGCACGGGCGTAAGCTCTCCGGCTCTATACAGCAGCTGATCGCGGGAGAGTTCCGAGGCGGGGGTAATGGGCCTGGCAGTCATAAAGCACCCTTTCCGCAATTGGATTTCCGCTGCCGGGGAATCGCGGGCGACGGCCCCATACTACAGGCGCCGGCGGGAATGGGCAATGGAAAGCCTGCGTAGCCTATTCTTTTGGGTCCTGGTCTAACCGCTCCGACAGGCGCCGCAGGGCTTCCTGGGTGGCCCGAATCTCCCGCAGAAGCTGGTCGCTGGAAGGAGGAGACTGCAGTTCCTCCAGGCGTTCCCGCTTGGCCTCATCCAGGTTGTTGATGATGATGGCAATGAACATGTTGATGACCACGAATGTACCCAGGACTACGAAGCTGACGAAATATATCCAGGCCAGGGGATGGCGCTCCATGGCCGTGTTCATCACTTCAGTCCACCCTTCCAGGGTGATGATGTTAAACAGTGTCAGGAGAGAAACGCCCAGGCTTCGCCAGTTGTCGGGGTCATGTTCGTGGAACAGGTGATACCCCATGATGGCATAGATGTACACCACAATGCTCATCAGCAGGATGACGTGCACCACGCTGGGTATGGAGCGCACCAGGGCCGCCACAATCAGCCTCAGGTCCTGAATCGCCGACACAAGGCGCACGATCCGCAGCAGACGCGCCAGCCGTGCCACCATGGCAAACTGGCCCGTCGCCGGGACCAGGGCAAAGACGATAACCAGGAAGTCGAACACGTTCCAGCCGTCCAGGAAATACCGGTGCGACCGGGGGAAATGGGCCAGCAGCTTTAGGGCCGCCTCGGCTATGAAGATGCCCAGGGCAACCTGGTTTCCCCAGTGCATCAGTTCCCCGTACCTTTCGACCAGTCGCGGCGAGGTTTCCAGACCCAAAAGGACGCCGTTGGCGACTATTACGCCGATGATGAAATATTCCAGGGAGTGGGAGTTGGCCAGGCGTGAGGAGAGTTGAACCAGTCGTGTCATGGGCTGTGAATGGCGCTCTTAGTAGCGGTTCAAATTAATTATGGATTGCATGTGAAGCCCCTGGCATGAAAGTCGCCCGCCCACATGTGAGCCGGACCTTTTCGGCTGAGGCCGCCACAGTTTAGCATACCGCCCCGGCACACCGTAACCTTGCCGGTCCAGTGGAATAATGGCGAAGCGAAATCGGACCAATCTGGGTGGTGCCCGCCACTACCCATCGCAATAGAAAGGTGGAGTCAAAGCAACCTGAAGCAGTTGGGCCCATTGGAACGCGGCGGGATAGGCTGACCGGGAAGACATTGAAGATAGATGTCGCGACCGGGATGGACAGTCCCAACGTAAGGGAGTAAATCACTCGGCCCATATCCCCGAGGGAACGGTTACCAGGACTTCAGTACCGGCAGCACCTCTTTGGCGAACAGCTTCAGGCCCCGTTCCGCCACCTCGGGGGGTGTGCCGCCGAAGCGGAAGGCCACGTTCAACTCAAACTCGCCCAACAATTCTTTTCGGTCCTCCAGACCCCGCAGAATCTTGTCCGGCGTACCCCAGCTTGCCGCCTTCATAAACCCTTCCACGGCGCCGTCCAGGCCGGCGGCCCGGGCGATCTCCGCCTTCTGCTGGTAAGCGCCGTAGCCTTTCACGTCGCGAAAGTGGTCGCCCAGGAACTCGTAGTGGTGGAAGTTGCTCTCCACGAACTTGCCCTGGTACTGGCGGGCCTCCTCCTCGCACTGGGCCAGGTCCTCGCCGCAGATGACAAACTCGGTAATCATCAGCGCCGGCGGTTCCGTGCCGTGAAACTCCCGGTGCAGCGCGCGTCCCCGCTCAATGCCCGGCATGCGCATCTCCCAGGGCCGGTCGGCGAACATGATGATGTGCGCGCCCAGTTGCGCCGCCGACATCACCGATTCGTCACTGGCGGCCACGGCATAGATTCGTCCATCAAAGGAGTGCTGGGGACGGGGCCGGATTTCCGTCCGCGCCTGCGGATAGTGGGGCCCGTCGCCCTCGATGTACCCGGTCTTCAACGCCTCCACGATCATGGGCGCCGCCTCGTCAAACCGGTCGCGGGACTCGTCCATGCTGACGCCGAAAGCCTCGAACTCTCTCCGGGCCAGGCCCCGACCGAATCCCAGCCGCAGCCGCCCGCCGCTCAGCATGTCCAGCACGGCGGCGTTCTCCGCCACCCGCAGGGGGTTATGCCAGGGCAGGATCACCGCCGCCGTGCCCACTTCAATGTCCGGGTGCTTGGCGGCGACGTGGGTCATCAGTTGCAGGTTGTCCGGCACGAAGGAGTAGTCGTTGAAGTGGTGCTCGGCAGACCACAGGCAGTCGAACCCCGCATCGGCGGCAATCTCCGCCAGGCGCAGTTCCTCCTCCCACATCTGGCCGTCCGATCCCTCTTCCCAGCCGTAGCTGGAGAAGATCATCATCAATCCCACGTCCATGGCGTTACTCCTTGCTTCCGATTCGCGGCGACTTCGTCCCTCCTACCCCGTCTTTCCGGCGAAGGCCGGCATCCGGTCTCCCCACCCCCCAATCGCCACATCCTTCCCCACGCCGTCCCGGGTTCCGGATCAAGTCCGGAATGACGGGCGGGACGAGTGACCACCGTTCCTAGTAAGCGGGCCTGGCCGCATACGGCGTCAACTGTATCTCGTGGCACCAGCACGACCTGTCCTGGCTGTGCAGGTAATAGAAGGCGTCGGCGATGGCCATCGGGTTAACCAGCAGTTCCGGGTTCTGCCCGGCCCGGGCCCGGGTGCCCGGCGAGTCGATGGTCCCGTCAATGACCACGTTGGCGACGTGGACGCCGTGCTCCGAGTACTCTTCGGTCAGCGCCTGGGACAGCGTCCGCATCATTACCCGGGGGTAGTAAAGGGACTGGCCCGTGTACCGCTTCCGGCCCCGCAGCGACGCCGGGTTGTTGGAGAACAGGATGCTCCCTTCGCCCCGTTCCCGCATGGCCGGCAGCACCTCCTTGGCCACCAGGAAGGGGCCGCTGCTGGAGATGTGCTGGGCCGTCTCGAACATCTCGTAGGGCATGTGCTCCAGCAGTTCCATCTCCGGCGGCAGGTCCCGCCCCTCCAGGTACCCGGCGTTGTACACCAGTACTAGCGGGTCGCCAGCCTCGGCCCGTATCTGGGCAAAGGCCTCGGAAATGGACTCCTGCGACGCCAGGTCCAGTTCCACGATCAGGGTGTCGCCCCCCTGCTCGCGAATGGCGGCGTCCAGCGACGCGGCGTTGGCGGCACTACGGGTGGTCAGCACCGTCAGGAAGCCCTCCTGGGCAAACTTCTGGGCGATAGCCCCTCCCACGCCGAACCGGATCCCCACGGGCAGGTCGCTGTCGTCAATAGCCCCCCCATGAATCATCTGGGTATTACGCCCATCGGCCTGCCACTTGGAAGTAGCGCCGATAACTACTGCTACGGGTTTGGTGTTGGTGGTCATAGTTCTTCCCTCCTGAAGGGTTAGAAAATCTGGGAGAGTCTTAATCGCCTAGGGCCCTAGGCGTGATGCTTGGCCCGTCGAATTCCTGGTCCTCTTGGGGAATTTCAAGCAATAATCCACTGAAGGTTAGTACGTAAGAATCCTCGATCTGGCGAAGTCGGTCATATTCAACCGCCGAGATTACGACAACATTTCCCTGTTCCTGACAAATTATCAGTTGGGAATTGCCTGCCAAGGCAGCATTTACTACTTCCTCTAAGTTGGCTCTTACTTCTTTGAAAGACCATTCTTACAATTCGCGCTCCTAAAGACCATTTAATGCTGGTTACCCTAAGGTAACTGCTTTCTCATGACCTCGGCACAGAAAGAACCAAAGGCGAAATTAGATAACGACCTTGGGCGACGGGTATATCGAAAGTCACTAGGCGCCATTCAGGCTTGCGGTCGCCGATATGTACCGGCCGGCAGTGCGATTCAGAAACCGGGTACACTTATGTTTTTATCTTAGCAATGCAAGAAATGCAAGGCCAGGTCAATAGCTAAGGCTCATTGTTGCCACCTTGCCCATTTTGCCAGACCAATGCTTGACCAGATTCAGAATCGAAGGTGCCCTCCAACCTAGGTGGCCTATCTGAAGTCGCGAAAACATCGTTCAGGATGGATTGAGTTAGCCCCACTGCCCCCGAAAGGTCCGTTCGAGATAGGTTGGTGTCTTTTAGAAATGTATAGCGTAGATTAGCCCCACGTAAATCGGTCCAAAAGGACCGCACCATTTCATAACTGTATGGTGTCGCTGTTGGAGGTTCAGGAGCCCTGGACAAGTCTTTGCCCGACAAGTCAATACCCCGGAGATCTGCATTATGAAGGTCAATACAGAAATTGTTCTGACTTTCAATTTGAACATTCAGGCCATGACAAAAGGTGAGGGAGTCAACAGCGGTGTGAATGTCTTCTCGAACAGTTTCTATCTCAATGGACCCAGCAGCTGCAAAATCTGCTGCGTTAGTAACCCCGTAAGCAAATCCTAAATCGATAACGTCATTATGTACAACGGGCTGCCCTTCAAATTCTGGCGGATGTCGCACGTAAGCGCATAGTTGCTTCATCACTTTCACATGAAACTGATGGGGATCCAGCACGGCTATATCTTGCAAGGCATGTATGCCGCCTAAACGGACACTTAAGACAGGGCTGCCAAGCATCTCAGTAGCGTTCTGATAGCTGTCATTTAGCATTGCCTGATGGGCTGTTTCTGCCTGAAGAATGGCTGCTGCTGCTTGCCTTGAGGCTACTTGGGCACGCCATAATGCAAACAACAGGGCAAGCAAACCTCCAACCAGAAGCCCTACATTACGAAGTGTTTCACCATTAGTCACAGTTGCCTGTTCTGTACGACTCAACCACTCCCAAAAGCGAATAGAGAGTAATATACAAGCAACCAAGATGGCGGCTACCGCGGATGGCCAGCCGAATCTTGAGAAAAGCTGTTTATCCATTTGTCTCCCCAAGATGAGAAAGGGCAAAGCTATTGAATCAAAGATAGAAACTCTTCACCGTAGTCTGCTGTCGCCTTAGACTTCAATTCGAGTGAGTTCGCTGACCTCGCAAACTAGGTTCAATCGCATTTGCCTCTTGCTAGTGTCATTTCCTTTCCGAATGCATAAGGCTAGACCATAGAATTCAGGAGAACGCGAGAAAATCCCTTACAGTGTCAACACACCTCAGGTGGTTAGATTATTCCGAATAGGGAAACCAATTTAGGCCATAAGCTAATCATGTCCCCTTAGCAAGTTCTCTCCCAGATCATTCAATCGGGAGGCGTTTCAGTGCTGTCCTAGGCTTGCGACTAGCTTTTCACTGAACCTCACCATGTAACATAGCCCCCTAAAACCCATCCCACCCCGGCATCTCCGCCGCCTGGCGCACCCATTCCTCCATCTGCCCCTCGTCCATACCATCCTCAAAGATGTGGTAGTAGCGGGCGTCGGGGTCCTTAGAGTCTATGGGGGGCATTGGGTCCAGGGATTTGCCTTTGAGGAAGGTTACCTTCACGTATCGGGCGAAGACGTGGTAGCTGATGAACCACCCCTGGCCCTCCACGCCGTAGAAGGGTGAGTTCCACCGCACCGCCTTCTGCACGTTGGGCACCGTGCGGACGATCAGGTCATCTAGCTGGCGGCCCACGTCCCTCTTCCACTCGGGCATGTTGGCGATGTACATCTGCACCGGCCCGTCGCCGTCGCCCTTGGCTATCTGGGGGTTGCCGCCGGACAGCATCACCACCCCGTTTTCGTTCACCGGCAGGGGCGGCCTCTCCTTCATCCTGGCGTTGCTCCTGGGCTTCTTTTCCGGCATTGTCGTCACTCCCTAAGGCGCCGGGTGGCGCTGAAATGATTACAAGTGGGGATTATATGATGGTGGGCCGGACTGGACAAAATCAAGAACCGAGGCCGATTCCGACGTCACCCCGTCTTGGGGCATGGGGATAGTGTACGTCAGAACCGCCTCGTCCTCCACGATCTCGATGCCCTGCACGAAGTTGCGGATGAGCGCCTTCCGCTCCGGGAACGTCCCTTCCTGGAAGAGTGCGCGGAAGTCAGCCACGTACCCCTTGACCTCCCTGCTGGTGGGCAACTCCGCCCGACGCTGCTCCAACTGGGCCTCGGCCCCCTCCCGCGCTGCCACAAGCTGGTCCTGGCGGCTCTTCAGGGACAGGATACGGGGAGAGATCACCTCTATGGGCAGTTGCTTCGTCTCCAGGGCCTGGTAGAGGTTCTCCAACCGCGTCTCCACGTCGGATAGCTCGCTGTTGATGGCCGTCAGCCGTCCGTTGACCTCCCCGGCCAGGTTGTCGATCTCCTCGGCCACCAGTGTCACCAACTCGGTGATGGTCTCCTCGGTGAGTATCCGCTCCCTGACCTTCTCGATCACCAGGTCCTCGACTTTCGTGGCGTTCAGGTAGCGCCCGTTGCTGCACGCCCCCGCTCCCTCGCGGAACAGGCTGGCGCAGACGTAGTAGGCGAACTGGCCGCTCTTGGCCCCCTGGGCCGAGTAGGGCTTGCCGCACACCCCACAGCGGAGGAGACCGCTCAGCAAGTACTGGCTGCCAACTCGACCCGGCCGCTGCACCGTGGGCGCCCGCTGGTGGAGTCCCTGTTGAACCTCGTCAAACAGCTCCCTCGACACCAGGGCGGGCCAGGCGTTCTCCACCCTCACCGGCTCTCCCGCCTTCTCGTCCTTGCTCTTGACTCCCCAGACGGCCGTCCCCGTGTATGCCTCGTTGGTCAGCAGGTAGTGGATGACGTTCTTCTGCCAGCGTTTGCCCCGGTTGGTGATGCCCTGGCCGTTCAGCTCCTTGCAGATTTCCGCCAGCCCGTTGCCCCGGCGGGAACTCTCGAAAATTTCCCTGACGATGGGCGCGGCCGCCTGGTCAACCTCCAGGGTGGGACGGTCCTTCACCCCGTCGCTGACCTTGATGCGGGTGTAGCCGAAGGGGGCCTTGGAGGCAAGGAAATAGCCGCGAGAGGCGGCCTCCCGCATTCCTCTTACGACCTCTTGAGCTAAATTTTCGCTATAAAATTCGTCCACGGACTCGATGATGGCCTCCATCAGCTTGCCGGTGGGGGAGTCGTCGGCGTGCTCGGTGATGGAGACCACCCTGATGCCCTTGCGCCTCAGCATGGACTTGAAGGCCACGGCATGTTCCCGCTTGCGGGTGAAGCGGCTGAATTTCCATACCAAAATCACCTGGAAAGGAGCCGCGGCCTTGCCGCCCTCGTCGATCATCTGGCGGAACTGGGGCCGGTCGGCGATTCTGCCGCTCTCGGCCTCGTCCACGTACTCCCTGGCCACGGAGTAGCCGTTGCTCTTGGCGTAGTCCCGCAGGGCACGTAGCTGGGCTGCCACGGAGAGGTCCACGTCCTGGCGGTCGCTGGACACCCGGGCGTAGAGGGCCGCCGGGGTCAGGGGTTGCAGTTGTCTTGTCATGTAGTCCTCCTGCACTATTACGTTCCCACGAACGTTATCGCTGAGTTGTTGTTTCTACCATTTGCTATGTCAGGCATCAAGTCAAAGAATCGCTCTGCTAGGCCAATGATTTCCTCAATGTTGTCTGTTCTGAAGACTTCAGTGTGGAGTTGTTCGCAACTTTGGGTTATACATTCAATTGCTGTCTTTTCCCATAAGAGCTTACAGGGAAATGTCGTTATAGGGTTAGCATACGGAGCAGACGTGCGGTGACTCCTAATTCGTTCTGCAAGATCAGTCGTAAAGCCAACTTTGAAGCGCCCCGGGTCAAACTGCGGTTCCAGTTGGACGACGTAGAACACGCCAGGCCAATCTTCACGCGTATCGGCAATAAGGCTGTCAGGCCCCTCTAATCGCCCTTTCAATTTTTCGTAGTCACCAGCTGAAATGAAAGAGATGAATTGCCCGTGAGCGTTGTGGCTTTTCCTCTTGACTACTTCGATTTCAAGCTGCTTCACGAGCTTATGGATGCTTTGCCTCCTCTTGCCGTAAGCATCAGCAATTTCAATGATGGACATCAGTTTCCCATCCATGGCTGCTCCCTCTCCCTCTGGCCACAATAGCCTCACTTGTAAAGTGTCGGGGGTCCGCCTGCATATGGCTCTTTTTACGGTATAAGTCCTCCCTCAGCTAGGGTCTGAGGAAATGTCGGTCTGACCGGCAATGGGGTGGACCTGGAGGCGGAAACCCAGGGAGCGCAGGACCCGGAGCACGGTGTTGAACTCGGGGCTGGCTCCGGCCCGCATGGACTTGTACAAACTCTTCTCGCCCAAGCCCGTCTCCCGGGCAACTCGTCGCATCCGGTGGGCGCGGGTCATTTCGCCCATTATGCCCATGATGCGGTCCAGGTCGCCCGCTTCCAGTGCTTGGTTCAGGGCAGCCGTCGTTTCGTCCGACGTGGCCGGAAATGCCGCCTGTACTTCACTGCTGCCCATTGCCGCTCCCTCGCCATCGTGAGTTTGACCCATACCGCACTATGGTATCGCAACGGATACCCAATGCGCAAGCGGGAAACGTCAGTATCTTCGCCGGTTGGCTCCTTCCATTCCTATCGGACAGTGCTGCTCCTGGAGATTGCCAAAGCGCTACTCGGCGGCAAGGGGCGCGTCCCCGTTTACGATTGCCAGAACCGCCACCAGCGGCAGCGCTTTCGCTGTACCGTCACGGCCTCCAACTCGTTGACCAGCTCGGTATTGCGTTGCTGCTCCAGGTCAAGCTGCTCTTGGAGGAATGCCACCTGTTCCTCCATCCCACGTATCCGCTCCTGGGCCACGACCAGCGTCGTTTCGCCGGAGTCGGCGTCCTTGGCGGCAACCGGCAGGTCGTCGTCCAGCATCACGTACACCCGGTGCCGCCTGCCTCGCGGCTCCCTTCTTACCCCCACCTCCCCGGCGGCGATGCGCCGGTTCAGCGTTGACAGGGACAACCTCAACTCCCGGCAGGCTTCCGCCTTGGTCAGCAGTCTCATGTCCTCACCTCCCGTTGTGTCATTACGTCTCATTTACGGGTCAATCCTAATGTGTCATACGTGTCAGCGGTTCTTCCGCCCACGGACTCGGGGCCGGTCTGCCTCTGCCAAAAGGTCGGATTTCTGCAACAAAATGTACGCGCTCCGGGCCTGGGGGGTCTGACAGGGTTGGTACGCCGGAAATCACCTTTGGTCATAGCTCCCCTACAGGAAATGCCTGGAACGGGAAGGTACATTTTTGTAGCCCTCGCCCAGCCGGTGCAGCGGCAGTCGATCCGGGGCATTGGGCGGCGGCCAGCGCCACACCTCACGCAACACGCCAAGGTCGGCGATCATTTCCAGGTTGGAAGTGCAGATGGGCAGCCGGTGCTTTCCGGCGGCCCGCAGGAAGGACTCCTCGGCGTCGTGGGTCTCGAACACGAACAGCACCAGGGGCAGCTGCCCGGCGTGGTCCAGGTCGGCCCAGCCGCTGGCGAGGTAGCGGGGGTAGTTCTTCAGCCGTTCGCGGACCCGCCTGGGGGTGACGGCGCGGCGCTCGAACTCCAGGAAATAGGGACGCCAGTCTCCCCGGTATGACATCCACAAGGTGGCGTCCGGGTGGATCACGTAGTCCTGGCCCTGGTGGCGATAGCCGATGCTGGAACGGTAGGTGGGCAGCAGCTCCAGCAGGTGATGGTCCTTGGACCGGGCGGCCTCGGCGCTCAGGGCGGCGGCGAGGGTGTTGATGGCGTCCTGGTGTGCCAGCTGGGAGTCCAGGCTGCGCAGGGAGGTGCCGGCTATGACCGGGGCGCTGCCCCGGCTGCGGCGGCGCTTGCGGGCGCTCCAGCGGCCCAGGGCGATTCTCACGGCGGCCCGGTCCCTCCGGGCCAGGTAGCGCAGCCCCTCGTCGGCCAGGACGTGGCGCTGGCTCTCCGAGTGGACCAGGGAACGGTCTGTGAGAGACCGGAGCACCTGGTTGGCCCGTCGGCGGGTGACGCCGCCCATCAGCCCCGCGAGTTGCTCCGTGGTGCACAGGGGCCAGGCGGCCAGCAGGTCCAGGGCCTCCTTGTCGGCGCGGGTGAGCTGGACGGCGAGGGAACTATTGACCTGCTCCGTTGGGTCGGGCAGGGCGGCCCGCAGGTGAGTGGGGTAGAGGGAATACGGGTCCGGTTGGGGCCGGCGCCTGTCCGGCGGGGTCCGGTCACGGCGGTTCCTGGCGTCTCTGTCCACCAGCCAGCCGATGGAGGCGACGAAGTTCTCCAGGGAGAGGTGGGGGGCTATCTTCACCTGCACCCCCATCCCGTGGCCGCACTGCTGCCAGGCTGTGAACCGGTGGTCCCCGGCCAGTTGCTCCCCCTCGGTGGCCACGAAGAAGCTCTCGTGCTCCACCGGGTGGCCCAGGGTGCGGACGGCCCGGCGGGTGGCCTGGTCGGAGCCGGTGATCACCAGGGTAACCGTGGGCCTCTCGCTCGCGGGCAGGTTCTCGATGGTTCTCAGGCGGTAGCGAAGGTGGGATGAGGGCAGGGTCGCTCCCTGGCGCAGGATGCCCACGGAACGGCCTTGAGACAACGTAACCAGCAGGTCATAGGGTCCCTGGCGGTAGTGGTCCACCCGGACGGGGCTTCCCTCCGGGTCGGCGTCGGCGATGAGGGCGGCCACGTGGTAGAGTACGGCCACGGCGTCCAGGCGCTCGGTGAGCAGCCGGAACCACTGGCGGGACACCGGCCGGTCGGCCAGGAAACTCCTGATGCCCGACTCAAGAGCGGCGGCGGCGTGGATGCCCTGTGTCGTGGGAAAGTAGCGGCGCTGGGGCTTTGGTCCCAGGGCGGCCAGGCTGTGGGACACCGAATCAGCCAGGCCCAGTTCCGTTAATCTTTCCAGCCTGCCACGCAAGGTCGTGGGCGGTTCCCGGTTGAAACGGGCCAGTTCGCTCACGGTGGTCAGCGGCGCGGCGCACAGTTGCAGCAGCGCGTCCTCCTGGCCCCGGCGCAGGGCGGGACCCACCGGGCGCCGGTTCCTGGCGGCACGGTTGAAATTGGCGTTGATGCGCTCCGAGGCCACGACGGCCCAGGTTGCCGCGTCGATGGCCTGTACGCTATTGCCCACGCTGTCCAGGACGGATTTGGGCAGGGCGCGGCCCAGGTGTCCCCGTTCCAGGAACCGCCAGAGGGTCTGGCGCGAGACGCCGAATCGCTCCATCGCCTTATGGCTGCCGCGCCAGTCGGCGTAGGTTTGCACGTAGTGCCGGATGGCGTTTTCGAGGTCGTCGCTGGAAAACTCGTCGTCTTCCGGGATTGGCGTGTTGGTGTTAGTTGTTGTCATTCTCATTCCTCCCGTCACAATGGCCCAACACTCCATTGTCCAAGAGAAATTGTTCGCTCGTAATGCCTCGCGAGGCATTACATTTGAGCGAGTCTTGTGGTATGGCGCGGGGGCGCTGCCGGTCCGCGAATGCGATTATCTCGGGGCAACGCAGGGGGCGTACCGCATCCTTCGGACGCGGGGCCGCTTCCGGCGGTGCATCAATCGCCAGCATCCGGGTCCGGCGGGGGTTCCGGCGCGGCCTCCGCTGCCTGACGCTGAAGGTGGGCGCGGGCGATCATGCGGGCCAGGAAGAGCAGCCCCGTCTGAATCTGCTCCCGCTGCGCGTCGGTGTGCTGCGGGGATATTCCCCTCGGCGCGTTCCTGCCGGCGGTTCCGGATTTCCGGGCGCCGTTGCCGGGACGGTCCGGTTTGATGTTTCTTGCTTTGTCTCGCATATCCTCTCGTTCGGGTTGTGTGATTGGGCCTCTGCGTGGTGCCGGAATTCACGGTTCAGGATCATGTCGTTCACCTTTCATCGGTTTGGGTCATCGGCGTCTTTGCCGCTGCCGCCAGAGAGTGTGGACAGCAGGACAGCGGCGGAAAACTACCTGTGAGGGTTATCAATGTTGATAACGCCTACGGGTCTCTCGGCATCCGGTGTTTTTCCCGCTGTCGCGGGGGTGTACAGGAGATTGAGTTTTGTAGCGATGTCCTCATGTGGGTCGTCCCAAAGCAGAAACAGGGGGAAATCACCTCCCTACCGGACGTAAAAAGGAAACACTTGGAGTTAAGGGCTGGTTCCGGTCTTGCGGTCGAAAACCCGATTGACGTGGGGGTGCGTGACGGGGGGTTAACCGGCATCGGTTCTGGAAAAACGCCCTGAAATCGTCGGGGATGTGCCGGTGCGTTACGCCCTGGTTGGGGCCGGTCCGGGGCCGGGCGTCTCCGGCAGCTTGGGGCAGCCCATTGGTTTGACTGGACAACTGCCCAACGTTGACGTTGGTCCAATCCCGGCACCCGTCATAGCTGATTCCGGTGTTGCGGTTCATAATTTCTTACCTCCTCGCATCGGATCGGGAATCGGCGGATGCCTTTCTACCCCAGCATTGACGCCAGGGAAGTGTGAACGACTCGGACCATCGGCGTAACCGCCTGTGAGGTCCCTCATATGTGGGGGCCTACAGGCCCCCCTGCCTTCCGGACGGCCCAAGGGTGCGCCGGAATCTTACGCCGGTTGCCGGAATGCGGGCCGGTTCCGGGTTTCCTGGTCGGGTCGTTCATCTCCCCTCGGTCTGTGCCGTCAGCGCCTTCGTCAACGCCGCCACCGTACAGTGTGAACCAACCGGCCCCTCTACATAACCTCCCGCAGGGGGCCGCATTTGTGCGGGGTCTTGCAAGGCCCCACGCCGGAGACCTCCTCCGGGACGTCAACGGGCTGTACGGGAAACGGACTCCGGTTGCAGCAATGCAAGTTGGGCCGTTTCGTAGCTGAAATGGGAGGAAACCGGCAAACTCCGGTAGAGGGCCGGTTAACACTTTTCGTAAGTCCCCGTTCCAACGTCCGAGTGCAAGAGCCCTACCTAAAACGTGCATTTTGCAACCCGGGCCAGCGGGGACGATGTGCAAAGGCCCTGGCTGAAATGAACATTTTGTACGCGGAGGCGGGAGCATAGTGAAGAAGCAGGGGGCATCGAGGAGAGCAAGAACATCGAAGACCTGCACCACCCGCGGCTGATGGTGCCGCTGGACGCACTGGTATGGGAAAAAGCAGTAAGCAGGTGGACTCTGACAGCCAGGCCGGAGGACAGCAGGCTGACCCGGGGGATGGGGGTACCCCAGGACGATACCGGGCGCAAGCTGACCAAGCGTAACATGCTGGACCGGGTGCGGCGGTTGCTGAGCCTGGGGATGTGGCGGAGGTGGCGGCAACGGCCGGGTGCGGCGTGCCAATTGGCTTTAGTAAATTCCATTGAAAAAAAGTAAACACTTTTCCGATGGGGGCGCGGAGGGGCTATGCAACGGCCCTGGAGTGCGCGACAATTAATCCGTTGTCTGGCTTTTCCAGTGTTTCCCGCCATAGAAACCTGGGGGCACGATCCCTGTTGCCCGGGTATGACCTGACGGATTTGATTCGCTCTCTGGAAGGGTCGCCCAAGAGGGAATGCTGCCGCTGCGAATTTGACGTAGCTCTCCGCGAGCAGCACGGACCGGATTGACGGGGTGTTTAAGTCCCTCGTTCCCGGTCCAGTCCAACGGGTTGGAGTGTTTAAGTCCTTCTCCCCTTGGGCGCCGTTCAGCGGTCCGGAGCTGATCCCTCCGGCCGATGGACACCCGTTCGGTGATGGGAGCTGATCCCTCCTTCTCCAGACGGCGGGGACGGAGCGTTTAGCGGCGTTTCGTTCTCACTCAGGCTGAGGCGTTGGCAGCATCTGCTCGCTTCGCACTGGCCGGAACCCAACCCTGGCGGTATCCCAACTACAGGGCGTATGACCATCGAAAGGGAGGTAGCGCACCGAAACAGCACGGCATTCGGGATTCCCTTACCCATCCGTTTCTCACCGCCGAAGCGGGTTGAACCGTTTCGCAACCATCAACCTTTAGCTGGAGCGTGGCCTACGTCCCGGCTACTTCGGTCTGGCGGCGGCGTAGTTGCCTGAAACGTGTCGAATCCTAGAAAGTCACCGGCCTTTTTCACTCCACTCGCCGTCAGGTGGTATCTTTGGCTCGACGGCGGGTGGGCGGTGCTGTGGCTGACCCTTCCGACGATGCCTTCGGCCAGCAGGCCGGCCAGAACTCTGTGGACTGTGGTATGCGGCTCGCCCAGGATGAGTGCCAACTCCGTCGAGTCGACGAAGGGCGTCCGGCTGAGCGCGTCAAGCATCTGAAGTTCGGAGAGCGCCAAGTTACGGTCCACATTCCCTGGGTAGTCCCTCAACCATTCAAAGGGAGCAACGGGTTCACGCTGCTACTTCGCTATGTCGTGCTCTCTCCAGTCGGGCACATGAGCACTCATCAGAACTTTGAAGAGTTTCCCGTGGTTCGGAACACGCAGATGAAGCAACTCGTGGGCGATAACGAAGTCTTGGAACTCGACATCCTGACTTCCCAAGTCGGTTGCGAGGGTGATCGTGCCGGCAGTCGAGCAGGAACCCCACTTGCGGGTCATATCTCGGACACTCACGCGCGGCGCAGGGACATGGAGGCGCTCTGACCAATAGACCACCCGTAGTCGCAAGTCGCTGTGCCTGTCGTCACGCCTCGGCATCGTTGCCTCCACTCAGTAGTATCGCCAAGGTCTGATCTACAATTCGGCCCCGCTCACCGCTCTCCACGCTCAACAACGGGTTGTACAGGGAGATCCTCAGCCGTCGCTGCTCGTCGGCGTTGACAGCGGCGTTGGGAAAGCGGTCCACAAGCGCCTGAGCCTCCTCTGCGAACTCATTAGCGCTCACACTGGCCGCTTGGAGGGCGGTGTTCTCCTTCAGCGTCCAATACACCCCGAATGCCCGTAGTGGCAATGTGCTTTCCTCTGCGGCGGCGACGGCGGCCTCCTTCTCTTTGGCGAGGACCTCCAATATGTCCATAGCCGCGAGTCCAGTTGTCGTTCGATCTTCAAGGCCCTTCAGCACAGACTCGGCGCGTTCCTTGAGAGGCCGTAGCACGGCCTCCAACCCTGCCTCTCTCTCTACCTCCCTCTGAAGGCCACGCACCAGGTTGAACACTTTGGCCTCGTCGGGCCCCGATTCCTTCCGCAGAGCCTCAAGGGTGCGAAGGTCGAAAGTCACGGACTTGGTCAGGTTGCCGAGTCCGTACATCGCAGCCGACTCTTCCACAAGCCGCTGGGTCTTGTGAGCCAGATCTGCCACAAAGTTAGGACGGTCGGCGTAGGCGTTGCGTACGGCGGCGTAAAGACGGGTTAGATGGCTGAAGGTGTCGAGGTGACCGCGCAACTCCGCGGACGGCGAGAGTATCTCCCACAACTCTTCAATCTCCTTGTATGCCGTGAAAAACCCCTTGCGAGCATCGGGATCGAGAAAGCGCGTGTACACGACCTGCTCCAATCGCTCGTCTGCGCCCCCTCCTGCGGTGGCATAGGCTGCCCGCGTCTCGGCTAATTTGCCGCAATCCGCACTGTCCAGGTATCTTGCCTTCGCCTCGGTAATCTTGTCGTGGAAGTCGTGCATCAGCAGGTCGAGGTCCTCGATGACGCCGCTCACGTCGGACGAGTCGAACTGCAGTGCTTTCCTCAGCTCGCGCAGCACACCCACGAAGTCCACGACAAGTCCGATGGGCTTGCCGATGCCATCTGCGTCCACATATGGCCGGTTCACTCGAGCAATCGCCTGTAAGAGCACGTGGTCCCGCATCGGCTTGTCCAGGTACGTGCAGTACAGCAACGGTGCGTCGAATCCGGTCAGTAGCTTATCGGTAACGATGAGCAGCTTCGGGTCCTCGCTCGCCTTCTTGAACATCAGGCGGACGTCCTTCTCCCGCTCCTCCGACAGTTGAAGCTCGGCGACTAGAGGTCTCTCCACAACGTCATTCGTGTTTTCCGAATACACCGGCACGGTCCATTCTGGTGGAAGCAGCTTGTCCAGCGCCCGCTTGTACTTGGCGCATGCCTCGCGGTTCACGCCTACCAGGAACGCCTTGTAGCCGAGGGGCAGCACGTTCTCCCGAAAGTGTTGAGCGACGAACGCCGCCACCTTCTCGATGCGGTCGTCGGCAGTGAGGAATGTGCGCAAGCCCACAGCCCGGTCAAGCACACGGTTGAGCTCATCGACGTCGGTGACGCCTTCCATATCGGCTAGGGCGAAGAACTCCCGGTCGAGCTGGACCGCAGGCACCGTCATTTCGCTGGGCGCCATCATGTGGCGTATGGGCAGTGTTGTCTCGTCCTTGATGGACTCGGCTATCGAGTACTTGTCGAGATAGCCCTCATCGTCGTCGGCCCCGAATATCTTGAAGGTACCCTCCCCGTGCTCCGTCCGCGCGATGGGCGTGCCGGTGAATCCGATGATGGTCGAGTTGGGCAGCGCCGCCATCAGATACGTCCCAAGTTCCCTGGCCACGGAGCGATGGGCCTCGTCGATAAACACGTAGATGTTGTCGCGGACGTTCGCGTCCTTCTCGATACCCTCAAACTTGTGGATCATCGAGATTATCAGCCCTCTCCTATCGGTAGCCAGCAGCTCCTGCAACTGTTCCTTCGAGCCAGCCCTCCAGACGGCGATGTCCTGCTGCTGCATCTCACCCAGCAGTCGTTCGACCCAACCCGCAAGCTGGCCCTCCAACTCGGTGCGGTCCACCACGACGACCACCGTTGGGTTATGGAATTCCTCCTTGGCCTCCAGGACCAGGCGGGCGGCGGTGAGCATTGTGAAGGTCTTGCCTGCCCCCTGGGTATGCCAGACGAGGCCCCTATGTCTCAACGTCTCGGCGCAGCGTTTGACGATGCGGTCTACTGCGCGACGCTGGTGCTGGCGCAACACAGTCTTCCGCATCTCGCCGTCCTCTACGTAGAAGAGTATCCAGTCACGCAGGGTGCGCAGGAAGTCTGTCGGCTCGAAGAAGGACTGGACGGCGAAGCGGTAGCTCTCCTCTTGCGTCTCCTTCCACTGTGCCATGTAACGGCGCGACAGGTTCCAGGTGACGCCGTACCAGTAGTCGAGCAGGTGGGTCACGTTGAAAAGTTGGGCTGTGCCCACCAACTCGGGTGTCTCGATCTCGTAGCGGCGTAGCTGCGTGACGCCCCGCTCGATGGCGTCGGCGTCCGTCGGGTTCTTGTGCTCGACGATGGCGACCGGTATGCCGTTGATCACGAACATCACGTCAGCGCGGTTGCCCTTGCGGGCCGGAGGCTTGAGCCGCCATTCCCAGGTCACGTGCAGGACGTTGGCCCTTGGGTCATCGAAGTCGACAAGCCTGACCTGCCGGTGACGCTGCTCAGTCTCGTCGTACCACTGCCGCTCTCCCCGCAGCCAGGCCAGCATCTGCCGGTTTCCCTCGATGGTCGGCGGAAGCGCCTGGATGTTCTCGACCACTGACCGGACGGCGTCGTCCGTCATCCAGGAATTGAAGCGATGCAGCGCCTCTTCCAACACGCCGCGAAACAGCAACCCGGCCTCGCCACCCCTCATTGCGAGGGCATCCGCTGGCCGTACAGGAATCCAGCCGATCTCCGCCGCGTGACGGACCATCGGAAACTGGACGCTGCTTGCTTCTGTGATCTTCGACTCGGTCATGGTCTGACCCCTATCGCGCCCCTATCTGACTGTAATTACGCCCCCATCTCACCCCTTGAATCCTGCATGATGACGCCTGTATCTCGCATCATCTCGCACCCGATCTCGCACCATCGAGCACCTATCCCGCACCCACCACACGTCTCCATCGCGTCAATGGGCCGCGAGCCGTGGACGTGACCAGGCCGTGGTCTCGCAACTCTTCCAGTGTCGTTCGCACCTGACGTTCGCTGACCTCAGGACCCAGACGCGCGTGAATCTCGAGGCGCGTCAAGCCGTCCTCCACGCCTTCCAGCAGGGCGAGTATCGTCTCCCGTCGTTCTTCAGGCCCGCTCACGCCGCTGGTTGTAGGTCTTGGAGCGAACCTGCCATGTCGGAAGCGCACGGTGACGGCCCCGCCGTCATCCTCGATATCCGGGACCGGAAGCCCTGCGCTGCTCGTCAGCTCGGCTATCTTCAACGTCCCACTTCCCCACTCCTCAATGATCCCGCGCCGATAGAAAGTGCGGGCGATCAACGGGTTCCACGGGCGCGACTCATGCGGGCCAAACAGCTTCTCGGGCGTCAAGCCGAAGTGCAGGGAACCGGAGGATGTGACCTCCAGGCGGTCGTCGTAGACGGCTATGCCTACCGAGCCGCCGCCGATGGAGTAGTCACGGTGGCACAGAGCATTGGCCAACGCCTCGCGTATGGCCAGGGGCGGGTACAGAGGCTCGTCGATCCGCTCGAATCGGTCCTGCTCGAACCGCCCCGCGATGGGCAGGGTGTCGCGCAGAAAGCGCTCCGCGTTCGCCAAGAGGGTGAAGGCGTTGCCGTTGAACTGGCGATTGTCCAGGAACTCCATCCGGTCGATTCCCCGGAAACGGGCGACGCGCAGCAGGCACTGCGGCATCTCGAACTCCAGCCGCTCCGTGCTGCCGAACAGCACTGCCGCCGCCCGAAGCAGCACACCGTCACGCAGAAGGCCGAGTCCGCGCAGTAGGTCGGTTGGATCTCTATTTACAGGCTCCTCCAGCCGTCCACGTCGGACCGCTTCAGCAACCGTCCGTCGAATCTCAGCCTCGTCCAGATCCTCTACTGACCATCCGGCGGCGGGCTGGTTCTCCCAGCGCTGCTCGCTGTGCATCCGCTCGAAGAGCATTCGATTGTACTCATCGGCGGACATTACCAGCGTGGTATTCCCGACGCGACGGTAGGCGGTGCCGCGGTAGGAGTACGGCCTCGACGCTCCCTGGCCCGTGCTGACGATGATGACTTCACGGCCACCGTCCACCGGGACCCTCTCGACCGTCGGGGACGCCGGAGGGTCGATCTGCCGAAGCTCGGCGCTCAACTCCTCGATGGTGCGGTCGCTGACCTGCTGCCCGACGACCGCCCCGGCCTGCGTGACACCGAACAACACCTGCCCGCCGCCCTGGTTCAGAAACGCGCAGACCGTCATGACCGCCTCCCGGCGCGTGCCGGTCGTGGCCTTGAACTCCAGCGTCTCGGACTCGCCAAAGGCGGCGAGCCTTGCTACATGCTCGGACTTCATAAGATGCCGTCTATTCACCGCCCAATATCAATTCATTCCATTTGGGTTCTTCGTTATCTCTTAGTCGCTTGAGAATGGCCGCCCGGCACAGGTCTTGAGCTTCGCTCAGCAACTTTCGGTTAGCCTCCGTAGGATTGACTTCACCTAAATGCACGGCCCGCGATGCAAGGTCATACGCATCACGCAAGGTCCTTTGGTAATGGTTTCGACTGCTGAAGTCTTTACCCAAATACCATGCCCCATGAGTTGAAACACGAAAGCGGGCCTCACCACTTGCGTCGGTCAGATAGAGTGCTTCAAGTCCTATCCGAAGATCAATCCACTGGTCAACTAGAGTGGCCCTTTGTCGCTTGGAATTAAGCCAACGGGCGATGGCTATATTAAGGCGTTTCCCCGATGGTCCGGATGGTCGACTAAGCGCGAACAAGTTACATGCGTGAGTTAGTTGATCAGGGCTTAAGACTGACGGTCCATTATTTGAACTGTCACGGTGCGACATACCACTGCCATGCCCACCGAACACATCCCATACGTCTAATTCGTACCAAATCGCTAACCACGAAACGTACTGATTGCTTGCCAGTGCCAAGCATTGGCAAAACTCTTCAATGGCGAAATCTGGAATGCCAAGGCAAGTATGCTTGGCCTCATCCAACGAACCGTCTTTGGCTGTAATTGAAAATTCATGCTCAACCAGCAATTTGGCTCTGTTCATAAAGACGGCTTCTCCATGCAGGAAGCCTCGCAAAAGATGCGGGATATGACGAGAGAGCTGGTCAGAGGAGGCAGGGAGATTCATTGCCCGTAGAGCCGGATTTACCTCCAATGTTTGCTCAACAGAGAGTCCATCCAGCACAATGTGTTGCCAATATCGTATGGGCTTGTTTGCGACCCATCCGGTGAGCATTTGTATTGCATGATCAGCACCAAACAAAGCTGTTACGCGAATAAGACCCTTGGCAAAGTCAGGGATAGACAGGTGCGATAGCCCTCCAGCTAGTCTTACCAATCTGTTTGGAACCGTGTCCTGATCTGGGGTCAAATGATCAGCGAGTGCGATTCTCAGGTACCCATTCAAGTATTCCAATTGGGTGGAGTTTGTTTGTGGCTCAGCTAGGCCTACAAACATACGTAGGTCGGGCCTTGTCTGATGTATCAGCTTTAGATGTGATGCCGTGCTACTTCCCAAAACACTAGAACTAAAGCTAACCACTTGATCAATCCGCTCTAGGCATTCCTTAATATCTAGAAAGTTGGTGCTTTGTCGGTTCATTTGGCCGCCTCCTCAAATATCTTTCGCGTGTATGGGCTCCAACTCCCTCACCCGCATTTCCCCCGTCATCAACTTGTGCAGCAGGGCCCTGAACAGCTCCTCCAGCACGGCGCGCTTGCGGCGGTGCAGGTCTATCTTGCGGTCAATGGCATCGAGGACGGCGATGATCTCGTGTTGCTCACTGAGTGTAGGCGGCAACGGGAGCAGCAGGCTGTCAATTGCGGCCGTGTTGAGGTTGAACTTCCCATCAGAGGCTGAAATGGCTCTCCCGGCCACGATACTAGTTCCCAGTTCAGAGCCGAAGAAGGACGCTACGTAGTGTGGGACCACGTAGTCCGACTTCACTTTAGCGCGTATCAGATACGATGCGAACAGAGCATCGGCAGGATAGCCGGCATAGACAGCGCACGATCCAAGACGATCCAGTACTCCGTTCGTCCGGATGAAGAGTAGGTCTCCGTCTTCAAGTCGGTATCTTGCGGCATCATCATCCGTGAGCGCACAGTATTTGAGATCGTCCGCAGTCACACGCTGTGGCTCGATGTTTGGGATACGAATCACCGGGCGCTTAGATACATCGTATGTGCACCGAACTGACGTGCCATATTGGAGTTTCTGCCGCACGAACTCGAAGCTGACGGCTCTCCAACTTTCCGGCACTGGCCCGATCTCCGTTTCCTTCTGCGGCTCGCCCCGCAACCCGCGTGTGAACAGAGTTCGCATCGCGGCGTGCTTGAGGGTTTGCGTCGAATGAAGGGCTTGATCTTCCAGTTCGATCTGGCGAACGAGTGAGCGGAAAAATCGTCCAATTGCAGTCTGCGTCAGCCTATCGAAAATTGGTATATCCAGGTCGTTCAGAGTGTTCCTATTGACACTGGCAAAGGTTGATCCTGTGGCTCTAGCCTCTAGGATCGGCTTGCAGTAGAGTAAGGCAAAGTAGAGGAACCACGGGTCACTATCCGGGCCTGGGCGAACTGCTACAAGGCCTCTTCCAATTGCACAACGCACCGTAGCTACATTGGCATCACCGACTGGAGCACGGACGGAAACCAGTATGTCTCCAGGTTCTGCGAATTTCCGAGCATCCGTGCACCAAACCCGTGGGATTGGGTGGAGCAGCCGAAAATCCACCTTGCCTTGAAAGAACGGGAGGCCATCCCCAATCTCATTGTAGGTTGATGATGGGGGCGACTGGCCAAGAATCAACGAGGCCACCCCTGGATCGCCGAGCTTTGCTGATACAACGGATAGCGTCACCGGAGTCGCTCTAGCACCGAGAAGAGCTGGTTATCTGATTCTCGTATCTCGGCTGAAAGTCTATGAAGCTCGGCAACTAGGTCGGACACCGAAGCAGTGTCACCAGCCTCCGCCTGTCCCACCCAGCGGCTGGGGCTCAGGTTGTAATCGGCCTCCGCCGCTTGCGCGCGTGTGATGACCGCGACCTCGCCCTCTACCGGCTCGCCTTTCAGGAACATCGCCGCCACCGGCTGGATGTCCTCCTGGGGGATGAAATTCTTCGGGCGGCCTTTGCCGACGCGACGGCTGGCGTTGACGAGCACTATCTTGTCCTTACGCGCTTCCGGCTTGCGTTTGGATAATACGACGATGATGCCGGCGGCGCTGGTGTTGTAGAAGAGGTTGTCCGGCAGCAGAATCACGCCGTCGATCAGGTCCCGCTCCACGAACCACCTGCGGATGTTGCGCTCCCTGTCCTCGTGCTTGGCGCCGGAGCCGCGCGTCACCGCGCCGGTGTCCAACACCACAGCCGCCCGCCCGCGCTCGTTCAAACTAGCCAAGGTATGCTGGAGCCAGGCCCAGTCGCCCTTGCCCGTCGTGACGCCTCCGGCGGTGCGGAAGCGGTCGAAAGGGTCGTTCTCGAAGATGCCCTGGTTGAAGTCCTGGTTCCACATCGGATTGGCGACCACGATGTCGTGGCCCGTGATGCGGCCCGCGGCGTCCTTGAACTTGGGGTTGATCATGGTGTCGCCGCGCTCTATCTGGACCTCCATGTCGTGGATGATGGCGTTCATGTGGGCGACGGCGTAGCTGTCGGCCTGCAGCTCCTGCCCGTAGAGCCTGAGAGGAACGCGGCTGGTGGGGTCAGTCTCCCGAGCGACGAGCTGGAGCTTGATAAGTAGCCCCGCCGAGCCGCAGGCGTAGTCATGGCACGTCTCGCCTGGACGGGGGCGTATGATGTGGGCCATGAGGAAGCCGACCTCGGTGGGGGTGAAAAACTCGCCCGCGCTCTGTCCGGACCCCTCGGCGAACTTGCGTAACAGGTACTCATAAGCGCGGCCCAGGAAGTCGGGCTGCACGTCGGCGAGGCCCAGTCGGTAGCGGGGGTCGGAGAATGTCTCTACGACAGCGGTTAGCCGGGCCGGATTCAGGTCGCGCTCGCCATTGCGCTCCGACGCAAAGTCCACGAGGTCTATGACGCCGGAGAGCGTGGGGTTGTAGCGCACCACGGCGCGCACGGCCCTGGTCAAGTGTTCGCCGATGTCGCGTGGGCGGGTGCTGCGGCCTCCGGCGTCAAGGGGCCAGTCGTGGGCCTCCCGGCCGTTGACCACGCCCCACCGGGCTTCCGGTGGCAGGTAGAAGCGGAGCAGGTCATGGTCACTCTCTGCGATCTCCTGCGCGACCGCACGTTCCCCGAACTCCTGCGCCAGCCGCTCGATCTCGTCATCGAACACGTCCGAGAGCCGCTTGAGGAAGAGGAGCGGCAGCAGGTAGTCCTTGAACTTGGCCGCGTCCTTAGCGCCTCTGATCGAGCAGGCCGCATCCCACAGCATCTGCTCCATAGGCTTGGTGGTGGGAACGGCATCGTTCCGGCGGCGGGACCGGCGGCGGGTCACTTGGGCCGCCGAATCTGCCCCATCAACGGCTGGCTCAGCGGCGTCGATGCCCGCCTCGGCAGCGAGCGCTGCGATGGCTGTCCGCGCTGCCTTCTGGGGCATGGTGACTCCACCCTCCCATCGGTTGACCGTGGCGAAGGACACGCCAAGTCGCTCAGCAAGTTGCTCCTGGGTTAGGTCCAGCTGGGAGCGGATGGCTTGCAATGTCGTGGAAACGGCTTTGTATTCTGTTATATCTGTCATAAATGCAGTATAGCATAAATGGTGATAAAATCTCTGCGGGGGAGAAGGCGAGCCAGAGCGAGGGGACGTTCTCCTTTCACGGAGAATCCATGAAATACGATCCGGTCATGATACAGAGCTTCGTGACGCCTTAATCGGGCAATCCAAGTTGATGCCATGACAGTCCTGTGTCTCTACGATCAATGCTGGTGGAGAACCCACCGCGCACTGACGGAAGAGGATGACATGGTACTACCCACCATTCCCGATAGGGCGATCCACTATTTCCTGCTGAAACGAATAAGAAGAATGGAATGCACAAAACCGTCCATTGCGGAGCGAATACTGCAAACACTGAACGAAGCCGACTTGTGTTAGGGTGAGCGAAATGGAAACGATTAAGAACACCGTGGCATGGGTTCTTCAACGGCCACGGCGGCTATGGCACTTTGGAGCCGCTGTCACAGCGGCCCTGTTGTTGGAGTCCTTCGTAGGTCTAGAGGAGCGTGAAACACTGGCCGGCTTAATGATCTTATTTCTCATGTTAGGTGCACCGTATGAAAGGCTGCCTTTTACTTGGGCAAGAATGTTCGGCGTACAGGTCCGATTCGGCATAGTCGAGACCGATGACGGAGGTCCAAATGACGATCCCAACAACTGGAAGATCAATCATTTCAGGTTAAACAGAATAGGGACCCTTACGTTCCCAGGTGAAGTCGCACATCACGTAGTTGAAGTTCCGGCAGAGTATCGGATTTTGTTCTTGGACGACAATGGTACATTGCAAATGTGGACGGAGCAGGAGCTAACCGCCGGTAAGAACCATTTTCGCAGGTATTCGACTTTTGCGTTTGGAAACTACCAATCGGTACCAGGGCAAGGCACAATTGCTGTGCCGCTCCACGTTCTCTTGGTATTGAAGCGTAGCACCATCCATTAGGTAGGGCGACGTGGGTTAACGGATATGCTCCGAATATCCCGAGACCTGTCAGATGTTGCGTCCGCAGGAATCGCTTTGACGGTCTGTTTTTCGACACAGGCATCTGACCAGCCGGGTCACGCAATCTTGACCAATCCAAGAGGCGGCTCCCTGAGCAACCAGACATCCAAGTGAGCCGTGTATAGGTCAAATCTAGAAATCGAGCCTGAACCGCATTAGGAAAGTTCTTGATTTTATCCAGTTTGGTTGCCTAGCGCCTCTGGTATCTTTCCGCTCAATTGATTCTCGTGAAGATACAACAATTCCAGGTTGGTGAGACTTCCCAGTTCCTGTGGTATCTCCCCCCTCAACTGGTTCATGGACAGGGAGATCTCTTTCAGCGTTGACAGGTCCCCCAACTCCACCGGAATCTCCCCGGAAAGTTAGTTGTCGTAGAGGAACAGTTCCTCCACCTTGGAGAGATTCCCCAGTTCCTGTGGTATCTCTCCACTCAATCGGTTCATGGACAGGGAGAGCTCTTTCAGCGTTGACCGGTCCCCCAACTCCGCCGGAATTGTGCCGCTCAAGCCGTTCCCTAACAGATGCAATTCGGTGACGCAACCGTCCCTATCAGCGGCAATGCCAGACCAATTGTTAACCGGTTCGTTGCTCAACCAGTTATGATTGTGCAACCATTCAGCGCCATCAGTAGAGTTGTACAACGCTGCCAGCGCGTTCCCCTGCCCCGCGCAGTCAGGATAAGAGGCACTAGTTGCAGACTAATCAGCCGGAATAGACAATCCTCTCGCGGGAATGGTGACGGAATCACCGGCCAGCCAGCGCAGATCTCTGAACGTGCCCCCTTTGGGAACTTCAAAGACCATGTAGCCGTCCAACCCATGCCCTTCCGGCAACTCAAAGGGTCCCTCCAGGAAAAGCAGCGAACGCATGGGAGTATCGCTCCGGTCGGCGTCCCTTATTACCCGTACCTCTGCTGGCCGCTCCGGCCCATCGGAGCTTCCGCAGACATAGTGATAAGTACCGGCTACCTCGAAAACATGCGATACGGACTCTCTGGGGCCGAGTTCAGCCTTCCCATGCAATCTAAACGGCGACCGCGAGGCGTCTTCGAAGGCCAGATATTGAACCGTATCGGCCTCACTCTGCCAGCGGACCGTCGTCCCTGGCTCAATCAGGGCGCGACCTCCGTCGAAGCATCCTCCCCGGTCTATCCTCACCAGGGCCTCCGGCCTACCATGCAAGTCCTTCCACACCGAGTCCCCGATGGATATAGGCTGGTGTAGCGAGTTGTCCAGGCTACGCAACTCAGCGGCGAATCGGTCAACTGTGAAGTTGACACTGGGTACGGTGTGGTTTTCCACCTTGAGACGTGCCAGCACCAATTCATTGCCGGGATGGGACGGGAAAAGGGCCCAGTGATGGATTGCATCACTGGGATCAACAGTGGAGTAACGGAACTCCGGCGTCCGTTCTAGGCTGACAACGCTCACATGCAGTATCGGGCCCCGGTAATACCGCCCCGGCTTTGAAGAGTCAAATGTTTCAAAGGAGTATTCGGCCAACTCCTTTGAAGACTCGGCGTCCAGGAACACGTAGTACATCATGAAAGCGAAGCGATCGTCCTGAATACTGACCAGCACCTTTACAACAGTCCCTGTCAAATGCTTATGTCCGAGGTCAAGTACTACTAACGGGTCCCCCGAAGACGTGAAGTACTCTTTTTGATCTTGGATCGTAAACCCATCCTCGGAGAACTCCACTAGTACAGAGGCCACGAGATCCGCCAAGGGTTGCCTCTCATTTGATGCCCACAGATCGAATTCCTGAATGAACAGGAACGCTTCTTGTTCCTGATTTACCGCTTGGAAAGCCGTGGCTGAGTCCTGTTCGTCGGGCCACATTTCCTCCCAGGCCGCCGGCACCTGTACCTGAAAGTCGGCAAGCTGACTCTCATAGAGGATCATCCTTTCAAGATTAGTAGTTAGAGTGATCGAGACGGTCTGCTTTAACAGTACGACCTTTCCCCCATCTTGATCCCGTTGCGGACGAAGACTGGTCAATTCCATGGGCTTCAGGTGATAGCTACCTGTCAGACCATTGTAGGGCCGGGATCATTTGTAAGAAGTACCGTGTCGCCCTCATGAATTCGGTCTTGGAGCTGGGCCCCCCCGGCTGAGGATATGTTCGGTATCTGCATTACCCGGTCTATCTGGTCGCAATGCCTCGGAAACCAATATTTGTAAAACCCAATGAACAGGTACTGCGTCCGTCGGCCAAAGAATGATCCCGCAAATGCCCCCCATCACATATCCAGCGACACACGGCCTCCAGCAACGTACGCTGTCCGTCCCTGTATAGCAGCACACATACGAGAAGCCACGAAGTTCGGCAGGTGACCGGGTCGCGCCACGGCCATCAGTACCGTCAACTTCATTCTGCCTCCTCGTCGTCGGGCGAGGAGGTTCCGTCGTTCATCACTTGATCCAAGTAAGATTGTGTTACCGACTTCAGGCGTAACAGATTCTCAGTGATCCATTCTCCTAGGGCTTCAAGGTTTATCATTGGATCGCTGAGCGCCGCTGGCGTTTGCAGCCCTACCCAGGATTCGTTCTCTCCCTGTACCCACTCTACACAGCCTTCCAATTCGGCACCTATCTGGCCGCAGTGTTGGGTCAACGTGTGATAGATATACTGGTTATGGACACCGTTTACGGACAGGAAGGCCCACGCCTTGTCCTCGCTCAACCCGGCGCCGTAGACCACTTGGGGATGTCCGGTTTCGAAGGACCGCCACCGGCCCCTCCATCCGCCCCGGCTTACCGGGACCATTCCCGACCTCCGTAGTTGCGCTACCACCGGGCGATAGAAGTCGGCGTAGTATGTGTTCGTGGTAACTCTGTTAAATGTGGATGCTGCTCCCGGTTGCGATTGCGGTGGTTCGACCACCAGCTGGAAGTCGGCGGCTATGGCGTCCCCCACCCGGTAAGCCCTCACCGCCACGGCATACACCGCGATGTTGTCACTTTCGTTGAGCCAGGACAGGATGCTGCGGTGGTAGTCAGTGAAGTCCTGTGCCACCCAAACCAGGATGTTGGCGTCAGCGTTGGCCGCGTATCCCAACAGCCTAAGGCAGTGGGAGTCGTCGGATACTTCCAACTGGTTTTCAATCACCACCCTGGCCTTGGTGCTAGCCTGTTCCACAATGATGTCCACTCGCCCGGCTCCGGGCAAAGCGGCTTCCGCCGCCACAAGTTCCAATGTGAGGTTTAGTTTGGTCCCCAGCATTTGCAGATGGTCTTTCAGCCAGGGTGTGAAGTCACGGGCTTCGTCGCTCCATACCTGCCTCAAGCTCACGGGTTCCAGCGCACTTATTTGCGGCATTTTTCTCCTTTCTGGCAGCTCGCTTGTCCGAGAGATCAGGGACTATTAGACCAAAATCAACTATACCAGCGTCTGCGTAAACCGCCCGACTCCCGCCGCAGGTGGGAACGGGCCGTCTACCCAATTATACCCATGACGCAACCCAGGTCGCCCGTTTCAAGGACGGTGCCAAGGGCAACCGTCATCTCTTCCCACGTGGCTGGGTTTTCCACCGATACTTCTGTCCTGCCAGTCGCCCGTTTCCATTCACCATCCGGCGGCAACCCGGCGCCAGGGTCCCTACCTCAGCACAAACCACCACAGGAGAACGAGGCCGACCAGCAGCACAAGCAGCACCAGGGCGCCTACGCGGGCTGCGCTGAGTGCCTCTTTCGTATCCTTGTGCGCATTGACCTCCTTCCGGTGCTCCATCTCAAGCTCGTGGTAAGGCCGGTTGGCGTTGGCGGCGGACTCCCGGGCCTCGTCCCGCTCTCGCTCCAACTCGGACGCTCGGAACTGCCACTCGGATACGCTCTGCTCCAACTCCCGCACAGTTCGTTGGAGCTCCTCCTCCCTGGCGAGGGACCGGTACAGCAGTTCCTCATCGCTTGGGTACTCCGGCCCCTCCATCCGCACGTACACCCGCCGCCCCTCCCGCCGAACCTCGACCTCGCCACGCCGGATCATCCGGTCCAGGGTGGACATGGAGACCTCCAACTCCTCCGATGCCTCCATCTTGGACACCCAGCGGACTTGCTCTGCCATCGCCTTTCACCTCGCTATGGGCTGACACGTCGGGGGGTTGCAAGTTGTCCAATTCCGGTACATTTTACCCCGGGTATTTTAGTCCCGCTTTTCATTTTTGCTACTGACTGTTCAGGCGATGCGTCAACCCCATTTCGTAGCTGAAACCAGCCCATTTCAGGCCTTTTCGGCCTCCCCTAACCACTGGTTTTGGGCCTCCCGGGACAATCTTGGACACCCAGCGGGCGTAGAGGGCGGATGGGGCTGCGTCAGTTGCCCCATCACGTAACCCCCTCTATTGGACGCATCCGGTGCCGCAGGGAGTCCCACTGGTAGGCCCGCAGTCCCGACAGCGCCAGCCTCGGGGAGCGCGACTCCCACAGGGGACGCCAGGACCGCCCCAGCAGCCCGCGCCGGGTCAAGGTGTCTGCGGATGACACCAGGATGGGCAGCGTCATCAGGTTCATCTGGGCCGCCGTCCTCGCGTAGGTCTCCTCCACTTCCTCGTTGTCTACCACGAATAGCGTGGTGGGGAACGGGGCCATGTCCTCCCCGGGAGCGTTGGAGTGGTAGTAGCGGGTGTAGGGCCGCAGCCGGGCCAGCACTCCCTTGGGATGGCGGGCGCGCAGCTCGTGCTCCAGGTAGAAGGGAACGTGCAGACCGTCAACAATGAGATGGCCCACGGCGTCGGGGGCGATGGCCGACTCCCCCCAGTCGAAGGCCCGGTCGGTCTTGGCCGTGGGGATGGACCACGTAAGCTCGGAGTATGTTGTAGCCCGCGCTTCGGCAGCCAGCTCCGCCAGGAACCAGGTAACACCGTCGGCGTGCCTGGTCTGCCGCGCCAAGGTCTCGATGCGGTGGCCCAGGTGCCGTGTGCGCCCGCGTTTGTCCGTGGTTAGCTCCGTGCTCCAGATGCCCCGCGTCGTCGGCAGTTCCGCCCGGTCCCGGCGGGTGACGTAGCGTATGCCCTCCTCCGACAGTGTGTAGCGCACGTCGCCGCGCTTGCCCCGGCGTTCCACGAGGCCGCAGGCGTTCACCAGGTTGTGCAGCATCTGGCTGACCCTCCCCTCGGACACTCCCAGCCAGCGGGCCAGGTGCTCCCGGGGAAGCATCGGGTGGTCGGTGATCAGGTCCAGCGTCCGCTTTTCCGACGGGGTCAGGGCGAAGGCCGGCGCCGACGATACCATCCGCTGCGGGTCGGGCAGCGAGGCCCGCTTGCGCTCCGGCGCTTCCGTGACACGCCCCCGGTTCGGGCGGCCGCGAGTGCTGATGAACTCCAGCGAGTAGGGCAGGCTGCCAAAGAGCCACGATGTGTAGCGCCAGACGTTGCGGTTCCGGTCCTCCAACGCATCCCGGGACTCCACCGCCACGTAGCAGTCGTCGATGTTCAGCCGCTCGCAGAACCGGGTTGTCAGCTTCTGTTCCCAGACGCTGGGGGTCAGCACCAGGACCGTGCCGGGGCGGCGCCGGTACCCGTACTCGGCGATGCCCCTCAGCCGGTCGTAGAGGGAGCGGCGCCTGAGCGCCGGACCCTGGCGCACCACCCCGAAGCTGCGGCCATTATGGAGAGTGATAACCGCGTAGAACCGGCCCCGGCGGTGGAAATCCACCTGCGTCCGCAGCCCGTCGGTCCCGGGAGACAGGGACGCGGCCACGCGGTAGACCGTGGCCACGGCGTCCATCCGGCGGATGAGCAAAGTGAGCCACTCCCTGGACGCCGGGTAGGCCGCACGAAGTCCGAGGGCGTGTCGTAGCCGAGGGCATCGGCAGCCTCGGGGATCCCTTTCCTCGTCAAGTAGTACCGTTTGCTCGACGGCAGGTGGGCGGTGCCGTGGCTGACGCGCTCCACGGTGCCGTAGTCCAGCAGGGCGGTAAGCCCCCGGTGGATGGCAATGTGGGCTTCGCCCAGGATCATCACCAGTTCCCCCGCGTCTATGAAGGGCAGCAGGGCCAGGGCGTCCAGGATGCGCTCGCGTGAGAATGCCATGCCTCCAGCGTATCAGCCGGGGGCCGCCGCCGTCAGCCGGCAAGTGTCAGTACAGGCGCGGCGCGTAGCAACTACGGCCCGGTTGCCACGTAGGCGTAGCCGTCATTAACATCAGCGACAAGCAAAGAACCGTAACTCGCCGAAGGGCTTGAGGGCACTCAACTGCTGCCCCGGCCTCCCCTTCCAAGTGATGACGACAGAAAAACAGCGATATGGTAATCTGTAACTGTTGTTGCCAGTTAGGAGCGGACCCTTGGAAATGCAGAAGACGACCTTAAATCTCCCAGAAGCTCTCCATGCTGAGGCCAAGGCAGAAGCGGCCAGGCTTCGCATTTCCCTTACTCAGTTGGTGGTTCAGGCCTTGACCCGCGAATTGAAGCGACTGGATGGGAAGGAAACCGTCATCAGAAATTAGCCAAGTGGTTTCCATTCGTGGAAGCGACAACACGACTCTCCCGTTGCCCTCTGGCCAGACCACCGAGGACTGCCTTGACCGAGCGTGAAAACGCAATCGCCCTGTATTCCTTCCTAAAGGAATTTGCGCAGCTCCGTACCAAGATCACCCGCGATGTTTCACAATATGAGCGGGAAGGACAGGTCCTGTGGGCATCTGAAATTCCGAGGGAGGGCGGCTGCTATTGCATTGCATGGGACAGACTCTCCTCCTCCTCGTCCGACGAAGTGTGGGTGGAAATTCGGAAGCCACGCCCGTCGCAACCACCGGAACCGCCCGAACTAGTGGACCCCTGGGTTCGGCGCGACCAACTAGGCGATTCATCCCTTGACTCTCCGGGATTGTACGAAACCCTGCCGGGTGAAGCTGATGACGACCCGCCCCGCAGCCTGGAAGACTACCCTGACGTAAAGAAGGCGTGGGACGCGTACATCGAGAACCAGTGGTGGCATTGGGCAGACCGCGACCGGCGCGAGCAGCAGGTCGAAAAGGCCTACACGTCAGTCTTCTCCATGTTCCAGAGGCAGCAACGCCTCGGAGAGAGCTTCGAGGTCGTTTTCGGGCTTGGCTTCCTGAACTGGAAAACACCTGACGGTCACGCGGTACGCCGCCACCTGGTAAGCGCCCGTGTCAGCGTCGTGTTCGACAGCACGAGTGGAACGCTGACGGTCGTTCCTGCGGGTGAAGGCGCACGTCCTTCATTGGAGCAGGACATGCTGGACCCCCAGAACCGTCCCGACCCGCAGGTTCTGAACTCTATAGAAGGGGACTTGGAGGGGCTTGGCGATTCGCTGTGGGATGCAGGTCCGCTTGACGACCTGCTCAACAGTTGGGTGAATTCCGTAGCTGCCATAGGCGAGTACAGCGCCGCACTCGACCCACCAGAGCGCGCGGACCGAAAACCGAACGTACATCTGGCTCCGGCGCTCATATTGCGGCAAAGAACGGAACGGTCATATATCCGGGCCTTCGAGGAGATCATCGCACAGCTTGTCTCTGGCGAGCCTGTTCCGGAAGGCGTATCGCGCTTCATCAGTGTGTCCGACGATCTACGGCCCACCGGCTTTCCAAACGGGAGTGTCAACGGGCATGGTCCCATAGAAACTTTCTTCCCGCTCCCAGCCAATGAGGCGCAGCGGCAGATTGTAGAGCGTTTGACCACTAACCAGGGCGTGTTGGTCCAGGGTCCGCCGGGCACGGGTAAATCGCATACCATCGTCAACCTGATCTGCCACGCACTCGCCACAGGTGAACGCATACTGGTGACCAGCCACGCGGTACGCGCGCTGAAGGTACTCCGGAACATGATCGTCGAAAGGGCACCGGACCTTGCTCCGCTCTCCGTTGTACTGCTTGGCGACGACCGGGAAGCGTTGCTCGCAATGGAAGAGTCCGTCCAGGGAATCACCACCCGGCAAAACACATGGGACCCCGGAGCCAGCGAGCGAGAGATCAAACGGCTCGAAGACGACCTGGATCAAGCACGGAGGCGTCAAGCTGAAGTGTTCAAAGATCTCCGCTCGATGCGGGAGCGGGAGACCCTGAAGCACGACGCAAAGTTTGGGTACTCGGGAACGCTGGCTCGCATCGCGGAAAGTCTGCGGGGCGAGCGAGACCAGCTGTCTTGGTTGCCCGCCGTTGCAGCGGAAGACGCCGAGCCTCCTTTGACGGCTTCTGAGCTAGCGGAGTTGCTGTTTTTGCTCAGGAATGAGCGAATCACGGAGTGGGAAATCAACGGATGTATGAGCGTTGATATTGATGCCTTGCCCACCGCCGAGTGGTTCGATCGTGCTGTGCAGTCCGAGGAGTGGACACGCGGTAAATACGATGAGGAGGCGTCGATCCGGCAGCGGCCAGAGTATCGCGCTCTACAGGACCTGTCTGAGCAAGAGCGCCAGGATTTCATTCACGGGTTAGGTGAAGTCGTCCAGATTATCGAGCGAATACAGCGCAGGCCGCTGAATTGGACGAAGACTGCAACCCAGCAAGTTCTAGGAGACCTGGAGCGTGCGTGGCGCCTTTTGCACGAAGATACGAAGAGGGTTGTGGAATCCACGGCACAATATGTGGAATGGCTCGACAGGAACCAGATCAGCCCCGAGCCACCCGTTGATCCTCAGCAACTTGAAGGAGATGCCAGGGACCTGCTCAGTCATCTCCGGGCCGGAGGAGGTTGGGGATTCGGCCCCTTCCGCGCCCCCGTCGTTAAGCGAGCATCTTATGTGCGAAGTCTACGGATCGGCGGACGTTTGTGCGAGACGCCCGATGCCTTGAGCGACCTGCTGACGCGGCTCCGGGCCGAGATAGAGTTTACGCGGATTCGTGAACGCTGGGCACCCCATCATGGCATAGCGTCATTGACCCTCGCGGATCAGGTTGCCGAACTCAGGGACCTGTGCGAGCCCCTAAATGAGGCATTCGCGGCGCTGGCTATGGTCCGGAGATTGTCCGTGATTCTCCGGCGCGCATCTACAAGCATTGAACCAGACTGGTCCGACCCCAAAACATTGGACCACCTATTCGATGCCGTCGCCGCCATTGAATTCACGCACCTCTACGAGTTCGAAAGGAATGAGATTGATGGGACCCTCGAAGAACTACGGACGCAGAGTCTTCGAGGGCGAATCGATGCGTCCGCAGCGGACCTGAGAGCCGCGGTAATTGAGCGCGACCCGTCCAAATACCGGGACGCAAGGCGACGGGCTGTGGAAAACCGCGAACTCGATGCGCAGCTGAGCCGAAAGTTAGCACTGCTCCGCCGGTTGCAGGACGGCGCGCCGGAACTGGCGCAAGGGCTCATACAGACATTTGGCGACCCCATATGGGATGAAAGGGCATCGAATTTCGAGCGGGCTTGGAACTGCTCCCGGGCGCACAGTTGGGTGGTGAGACTATCCGCCCCTGGTTCCGAGGAACAGTTGCGGATGGAACTTGAGAATATCCGGGCCCGGATCGCCGGCGCGCTTGAACAACTGGCTGCTGAGAAAGCCTGGACTCACTGCTTCAATCGAATGACGGAGCAAGAGCGCCAGAGTTTGGTCGCTTGGTCAAAGGCGGTGCGTGCAATTGGAAGGGGCACCGGGAAGTATGCACCGATACATCGGGCCAATGCGCGAAAGCATATGAACGAGAGCAGGTCGGCGATACCCGCCTGGGTAATGCCGCTGCACCGTGTGGCTGAGACCATCAGACCCGGGTCTGAACTCTTCGACATCGCCATCATCGATGAGGCCAGCCAGTCCGGTCCCGAGGCACTGTTGCTTGCCTATCTGGCCAAGAAACTCGTGGTTGTTGGCGACGACAAGCAGATCCAGCCGACCTACGCCGGGGTCAACTTCGCGGACGTAAACCAACTCCGGGAACGTTATATCTCGGCCCTCCCACACGCCGACGCATACGGCGTGAATCAGAGTTTCTTTGATCTCGCGGAAATCCGGTACAGTGGCCGGATCCGGCTGCGCGAGCATTTCAGATGTATGCCCGAGATCATCCAGTTTTCGAACAACCTGGCATATCAGGGCGAGCCGCTTGTTCCGCTTCGGCAATACGGAGCCGGGCGTCTTGAGCCAACGGTCCTGACCCGACATGTAAGCGACGGTTATCTGAGGGGAATTGGCTCGCGACAGGTGAACCCGCCTGAAGCGGAAGCTATAATCGCGGAGGTTGCCCGAATTCAGGAAGACTCGGCATACGCAGACAAGACGTTTGGCGTCATCAGCCTGGTGGGTGAAGCTCAAGCCAGGGAGATCGAGAGGCTATTGATAAATCGGCTTGGTCCCGAAGAAATGGAGCGCCGCCAGATCGTTTGCGGGGACGCCTACGCCTTCCAGGGCGACGAACGCGATGTCATGTTCCTGAGCCTGGTTTCGGCTCCCCAGGAGAACCGTCGCATCCCGGCGATGACCGACGACGAGGCCCAGAGGCGATTCAATGTGGCAGCAAGCCGTGCCAGGGACCAGATGTATCTCTTCCACACCGCCACTCTCGGAGACCTGAATCCAAGATGCGTACGGTATCAACTCCTTGAGTACTGCTCCAACCCCAGGGTGGCGATTTCAGATGTGTCAGGACTGGACGTGCCCCAGCTTGAAGCGATGGCCTTGCAAGCTGACCGCCAGTTCGTAAGTCCTCCGGCGCCGTTCGATAGCTGGTTCGAGTTGGACATCTTTCTGGCCATCGCCCGCCGGGGGTATCGGGTAATCCCACAGGTGGAGGTAGGGGACTATAGAATCGATCTGGTCGTGCAGGGTTTGGACGGAAGCCTGGCCGTGGAATGTGATGGTGATGCCTGGCACGGCCCGGACCGCTACGAGGCGGACGCCGCACGCCAGCGCGACCTGGAACGCTGCGGCTGGGAATTCTGGCGGGTCCGTGAAGGAGTATTCCGCCTCGACCCCCACGAGGCGCTGACCGATCTTTGGAAGACTCTTGAACGCCGCCAGGTCTTTCCCAACAGTGAAGAAGAGATGCGCCGAAACGGGGCAAGTCGGACAGAACCGCCTGTCAATGATGAAGCCGACCAGCAATCCATCGAGTCAGAAATGCTATGGCAGCAGGGAGACCCTTCCAGCCCATTCAGACCTCATTACGATGGAGAACTGGTCTCTCCCTATCCGCAATCTGCGCCGCCGCATCTGGTGCCAATACCCTCGGATTCGGACGGTGCTGGTCGCCTGGCACGATACGTAGAATGGGAACCGGCTGACTTGGTTCCTGACCCAAGAATTGCTGAAAGGGACCACTTGGTTTCTCTATTGGCGGACGTTGCCGTGCGTGAAGGACCTGTGGTTGCCATTCGCGCCTATCGCTTGATCAACCGGGCATCCGGAAGTCAGCGATTGACGGCCCCGGCTCGTAAGGCGCTGAATCAAGCCTGCGCAGAAGCAATTAGAAAGGGGTTGCTGATTGCTACGAATCCACTCAAGAAGGAAGGGCAACAGCAGCTTGTGCTGAGAGAGCCTGGCACTCCCGAGGTCTTCCTCCGAGAACGCGGCCCCCGGGAGTTGGAAGAGCTTCCACCCGATGAAGTCGCCGCAATGCTGGCACTCATTGGGGCAGAGACTCGTACAACGGACCCCGAAATCCTCAAGCGGCAGTTGCTTGAAACACTGAACTGGGTGCGCCTCACGAAGAAAGTGAACGAGTTCCTTGACCAATGCATGGAGCTGGCATAGCGATGAGATGGGCTCAATCCCCGAGGTCCCGGTAGTTGGAGCTTGATGAATATTACTGTCTGGAAACGCGACGACAACAATCCAGGGAGATGTGCCCGGCTTTAGGCTGTCCTTGGGGCTTTAGTCAAACAACCATCCTGGTATTCAAAGTGGCCACCACGCAACGGCCAGCGGATCAGGAGTGAACTAATGACAGTACGTGACGAGATCCAGGACGTGATCATACGCGCTGCCTGCAGGGTTCTTGAAACATCCAGAGGCGAACTCTCCCCGGCGGAAGCGCAGAGACTGTGCACTAACATCCAGGGACGGATTCCTGTATACACTGGTCGCTACCCCATTTTGGGGTTGCTGGGTCAGTTCGATGCCGCAGCAGATGCCGGACATGCTGGCACAGTGGCCACTAACACTGCAATAGCGGAACAAGAGGGGGAACCGCATCTGGGTTGGGACGAGGGCCTGGCTAGATTCACGACACCAGTCAGCGACCAATGGCGTCAAGCCATCCACGAGAGTGCGGCGGAAGCAACCGAGAACCATTTCAACACTGCAACCGCCCTCTTCGAGAAAGGCCAACGAGCCCAAGCCACCGAGCACCTTTGCAGTGGCATTGTCTGCTCCATAGCCGCCACCGCCGCACTGATGGGATGGCCCCACCGTGACCAGGACGACGACCTCAGAGTTGTGGTCGGCCTAGCCACTGGCGCATTGCCTGCCGAGGGCGAGAGCATCTACAAGCTGTTGAAGTCCGCATCCCGGGAGGGTCAAGACCTTAACAGTGCGTTCGCGGCTGCAATAGGACAGCCAACAGATGTCCGCAGTGGAGCTTATGACGAAGCCGGACGAACCCAGGACGAGGCCATGCTGTTCGCCAAAACCGTTGTCAATCTGGCTGACCAACTCGCCCGGAAGCAATTATGACACCGGCTGAACGACAGGCGGCCAGCAGGGAGTTTGCCCGACGTTCAGACCAAGAATTCGACCAGGGCGGCAATACCATGATTGCGGCCGAACTGCTGTGGGGAGCGGTCGCACAAGCCCTGCTCGCGATAGCGGAGGTCAACAACTGGCCGTGCCCTTGGCACGGCGGTTATTTCCAAATAGCCAGACACTTGGCAGAGCAACAGCCCAATGTAACGTGGCAGTCGGACATCGCGGCAGCGGACCAATTGCACCGACACTTCTACAATCGGATGCTACGTCCTGCAGAACTGGACAGCCGACGGTCAGCCGCACAGAGGGCATTTCATCGAGGCGTTGCAATGCTTTCGGCCGAATAGCCAAATGCGAGGCTGGCCGATCTCGAGCACAGACCACGTCGTTCGGTAAGAGATACAACCAGACTTCAGGGAACGTCTGAACACCTCACCCGGGCGAGTATTGTGCCCGGATCGCTAACGCACAAATCTTGCAGGTGTGTAATCGTGGATATGACCAGTCAGCAAAATGTTTCCGACACGATCCGGTAAGAGGGTGTCAAAGTCCAGTTGGCCCAGCTACTTCGCGACCGGGGAATCTCGGCTAGTGTCCTGTATCCAAAGTACGCCGGCAAAAGCGGGCGACGTTGGCCAGGATTTGGTCGGCGGTCTGGGTCCAGACAAAAGGTTTTGGATCCTGGTTGGTGACCTCCAGGTAGCGGTAGATGGCAGCCTCCAGTTCGGCGCTGCTCTGATGCACGCCGCGGCGCAACTGCTTTTCGGTGAGCAGACCGAACCAGCGCTCCACCAGGTTCAGCCAGGAGGCGCTGGTGGGTGTGAAGTGCATATGGAAGCGGGGCCGCTTGGCCAACCAGTTCCGGATCAGCGCCGTCTTGTGGGTGGCGTAGTTGTCGGCAATCAGGTGGATGTCGAGGTCGGCGGGCACCGCGGCCTCGATGGCATCGAGGAATTTGCGGAACTCCACGGCCCGGTGGCGCCGGTGGCACTGGCCAATCACCTGGCCGGTCCTGGCGTCCAGGGCGGCGAACAGCGAGGTGGTGCCGTGGCGCAGGTAATCATGGCTGCGCCGTTCCACCTGTCCCGGGCGCATGGGCAATAGCGGACGGGTGCGGTCCAGGGCCTGGATCTGGGACTTCTCGTCCACGCACAGGACCAACGCCCGGTCCGGTGGATTCAGGTAGAGTCCCACCACGTCCCTGACCTTCTCGATGAAGAAGGGGTCTGCCGACAACTTGAAGGTCTCGGTGCGGTGGGGCTGCAATCCGAAGGCCCGCCAGATGCGGCTGACCGTGTTGTGGCTCAGCCCGCTGCGCTGGGCCATGGATCGGGTGCTCCAGTGGGTCGCGTCCCTGGGGGTGGTCTCCAGCGTCAGCGTAATCACACGCTCCACGTGGTCATCGGTGACCGCTCGCGGTCGGCCGCTGCGCGGTTCGTCCGACAGTCCGTCCAGCCTCCGTTCCAGGAAGCGGGAACGCCACTTCCCCACCGTCTCATCGGACACTCCCAGGTCGGCGCCCACCACGGTATTGCTGCGGCCTTCGGCACACCCCAGAATCATCCTGGCCCGCAGCGCCAACGCCTGGGCCGTCTTGGGACGGCGAACCCACCGTTCCAGCGTTTCCCTTTCGGTGTCGTCCAATATCAGCGGCGGCATTGGCCTTCCCATCACCATGATCATCCCTCTCCTCAATCGGTGATCGAAAGGATACCTCATAGCCAACACTATTACAACTAACTTCAGTTACACCACACTAGAATTCTGGCCGGAAAGTGGCATGAGTTGGCTGAGGTTTATACTTGGGGTCAAGGAGTATAGCGAGGGTTGAGAATGCTGGGAGAGCGTTCGGATCAGAGGGGTCTGTCGGAAGCGGACCGGTTGTACCTGGACCATGTGGGGCGGGAGGCCTTTTATGGCCTGCTGGTCTCGCTACGGGGCCGCCTGTTCCTGGACGCCGAGTTCTACTGCGCCGACAACGGGCGGGACAGTGCGCCGCCCACCCTGCTGGCGACGGCGCTGCCGCAGCAGACCCACGACAAAGTCAGCGACGCCCAGGCCAAGGCCCGGACCGACTTCGACCTCCGCTGGAAGGACCTGCCCTCGGCCACGACCGGGGGTAGCCCTGGGGATAGAGGTGGAAAACTGGCCCTTCGCCAAGAGCACGCTGCAGGTGTTCCGCGCCCATCTGATCCTGCACGAGAAGGTGCGGGAGGTATTCGAGTCCAGCCTGCGGCTGGCCCGGGAGTCGGGCTACCTGAAAAAGCGGAGCATGAAGGTGGCGCTTGACACGACCAACATCCTGGGCTGGGGCGCGGTGAAGGACACCTTCAACCTGCTGGCCGACGGGATCGTCAAGCTGCTGCGGGCGCTGTAACAGTTCAACGTTGGGGAGGTAAATGGACGGAAAGTCGTCGAAAGAGCAGAGGGCAAGAGTTGGTCAGTTATGGTAAACCTACTACTTGAAAACGAGCCTCGACCTGGAAGTCGGCCCTCGGGAAGTCTGATTGGATATAATCGCCCAGTTGCAGCGGCGGATTGAGATCCTGGAAGGAAAGGCCAAGCCTGGCGGTCCGAGGGGAATGCCTGGCATCAAGCCCAAATCGAGCCAGCGGCCCTCCAAGGACCGGGGCCGGAGAAGGGTGCTGAGAATAGTCCCAGGAATCCCCGGCCGTCCGGCTACGCCCGTCAGCGGATGACGCCCACCCGACGGGTGGAACACGTGCTGGAGTCCTGTCCGGAGTGCGGTACCGGCCTTACTGGCAGTTGGGTGCAGCGGACCCGGGAGGTCATCGCCCTGCCCGTAGCTCCGGCGGAAGTCGTGGAGCACGTCTATATCTCCCTGACTTGCCCAATGTGTGAGCAACGCCGGGCGCCCCTGCGGGACCTGGCGGGGGCGGCCTTGGGGAAGCAGCGGTTGGGTGTGAATCTGCTCAGCTTGATTACGGCCTTGCGGGAAGAGAGCCGGCCGCCGTTGCGCACCATCCAGTAGTATCTGCACACTGTACATCAACTGCGCCTCAGCCTGGGGCCATCGTCGGAGCGGTGCAACGGGTGGCCCGAAGGGGTCAACCGGAGTTGGCGTGCATTGTGGGCCGCATCCGGGCCAGTCCAGTGGTCCGCGCCGATGAGACTGATTGGCGCCAGGACGTGCGCAACGGCTACGTCCGGACTTTCAGCACCCCCACCCAGCGCTGCTTCCTGCGGCGGGGCTGCAACAAGGAAGTGGTGGATGAGGCCTTGGGCGAATCCTTCGCCGGATTGGTGGTCAGCGACTTCTACGCCGCCTACCACCGCTACGACGGCCCAAAGCAGCGTTGGTGGGTCCATCTGCTGCGGGACATTCACGACCTGAAGTCCCTCTACCCCAAGGATCAGGAACTGGCCCGGTGGGCTGGGGAGGTCCATCGGCTATGGAGCACGGCCCAGGACTTCACCCACCCCGGGGCGCAGCAACGCCGGTAGGCCCTAGGGCAGTTGGAGCGGGCGCTGTTGGCCGGCTGCCAACCCTTCCTGTCGGAGTAAAGTCGCAATGACAAGAAAGTATCGTCCGGTAGCTGATCGGCAGAAGTCTCTCGAACCAATTCCTCCGAAAGCGAACTTTACGCTGGCCGAAGTGCGGCGTTTGTACGAAGGCATGGGAGGCAAAGAGTTTCATTGCATAGTCAACGGCTATTGTCGGACACAAATTTTCGAGTTTCCGGGGATTGATTTCAAACCCGACGGCGACGAACCCCACCACGCGATCTATACCTCTCCCTCGGTGCAAGCGTGCGTCTCCTCAGATCTGGAGGACTACTTCGTGAACTCCACGAGTAGCAAGCATTACGCCATCAGCCCCAGCTTGCGACATTCGGTCATTGAGACCGATGACAAGATCAAATCTCAGCAGAAAGGGCAAGTACCGGTGTACCTAGTAATTGAGGAATTCAATCAGCTGACGCCAGTAGAGATGGTCAAGGGTGAATGCGGTATTACGGCCGAGGTGGCTGAGCGAGATGGCGAGAATGTACCGATTCTGGTCGGTGGTAGGGAGGGCGAGGAGTTCATTACTGCCTGGGCTACCGTTGATGGATCGTGGCCAGAGTTGCCCAATAATCAACAACAGGTCAACATGGTACTGGCCTGCATCCGTGCCGGCCAACGGATGTCCGGTCCGATACGCAAGTACCTGGATCAAAGTGGTCTTGTGACGGACGACGGCAGGTTCGTTGGGATGATTCGACCTACAATGTCTGCGAGAGGAAGCACAGCCACGCCGATGGACACCGCAGCCTACAGAGGTAGGGTATCCGAGATAACTGGAGCGATTGCCGCTATGCAACAGGACATAGGTGCCCCGCACTTGGCGTTGCTCGTCAACTCGCTATACAGCGATGAGCACAAAGACGATACTTACCGGCGACTCCAGTACTTGGGGCTGTGGCAATCTTTGGTAGACGCAGGACGGAAATATCTGGACTACCAAGGGGACAGCATTAGGTACGACAACAAAGCTGTGGCAGGCAACAAGACCCTATTGGAGCTAACTGAGTACAGGGATGATATCGCTCATTGGTGGACGGACACGATTGACGAGAATTTCTTGGCAGACCTACAGCGAACGATAAACGAACTGATTCACCGCAAGTATTTCTGATTACCTGCAGACTCCCACCTAAACCAAAGCCAAGGTGGGATGTGAATTTGTTGTACAAGGAAGATGAAGATGGGGGTGGAGATCGCGGCCTCGCAATGGATAAAACACGATGCGTCTTTTCCAGAGGCGCCTACAGGTCCAGAACGAACCTGATCTGAAAAGTTCTTGATTTTGTCCAGTGTGGTGGGCCTGAGTGCACGGTAGGTGGAACTATCTTCGAGATGTGGTTGGGGGCTCTGTAAGTTTTGACAAAGCCGCCCTGGCGGAGAGTTCCAGGTTCTCGGGGTAGGCCTATCCTGACGGTAGACAGAACCGTTTTCGAATTGTGGCAGGCGAGTCTATAGGCCGCGAGTATAGATCATAGCTGGTTGGCCTGTCTTCCCCTGTGGCACGACCTTCAGTTCCCCCGCAACCGGCGGAGTTCTTCCTCCAACTCCCGGTTGCGCGCCTCGGCCTGAATGCGGGATTCTCGTTCGTTGTCAGCACGGGCTTCGGCCTGAATGCGGCCTTCCTGTTCGCGCAGGCGCGCTTGCCGCTCCTCCTCCAGGGTTGCGATGGGCCGCCCCGTGGCCGGGTCGTGCCACACCAGCCGACCATCTTCCCACCGCAGGTTCAGGTTCAACGCCCGGCTGTACCCCTGCAACACCCCGCCGGCCAGTTCCTCTATCTCCACCGGCTCGTACCGACCTCCCACCAGCACGTCCCCGGCCAGCTTCGTCCCGTGGTACTCCCCCGTCTCGTCAAACCGCCAGTATTCCCCTATCCCCAGGGCCGCGTAGTAGTCCCTCTTGGGACCCACGTCCATTTCCCCCGTGCTCTCCGACGCCACCTCCAGCACCAAGTCCGGCGGTTTCCCCTGCTCCGACACGATGTACCCGTTGCTGGCCTTGTAAGACGCCGGGTCCACGCCGAAGGCCACCAGCAGATCGGGGTAGCGGGCCCGGCGCTTGTCGAAATCAGTAGTGGGAACGACCCAGCGGTCAGCCTCCACCAAAGTGGTCTCCGGGTTGCCCAAGTGTAGGGCCAGGTAGTGGGCGCTGCCGGTCTTGGTAATCTGGTCGTACTGGGTCACTTCATCTGGCTCACGGTCTGGTATGTCCGGCAGCCGGAAACGTGGCCCGACTTTGGGCGTCTCGCCGGTGGTGTTGGCGGTGGTCATGCCGAACCTCGGTGGGTCTAGCGTGGGATTGCGGTGGGCGATGGACTGGTCTCTTCGAAGCATTATACCTGCGCCTGGGCTGACTTGGATAGGTATCATACCAGTGACTCCCCACGAGATACTGGCTTCCGGTCAGCCTTTGGCTACACCGTTTTTCTAGGCGCCACCTCCCGGCCCGTTACCGATCGCCGTTCTTATTCAGATTCAACTCCACCCATTCCAAAAAGAAACACCGTAATGGTTGCGCAACTACGGCACTCAACAGGACACCGATTATGGTAAGGGACGCCGCCGACCAAATTTCGCTGAGGTCCAGCATTCCAGGGACGAATGTGGCTATCAGAATCATTGGCAGGAACAGGGAGAGCATTGCCAAGACTTGAGCCCCAGGCCCAGCCATCGGACAGTTCTTGTGGCTCAGAGCACATTTCAAAGCGAAACGCGCTATCGGGCCCAGTCTATACTTGCCAAGACAAATGCAGGTATCGGCACCAATAATAATTCGAGTGGAGCGTTGGCGCCATCCATCGCCTTGAGCCAATAGACCATCATTACTGCCAGTCCCATCAACAGGGAGCAAAGCAATATCAACCTCCACCCCATCAAAACCCAGGCCACCACGGAGTAAGGAAGAATTGCCACCAGCATAGCGGAGTTCGTTCTCAGTGGCAGCCATTCGAATTTGTCCCCGGCCATCATTAGCAACAAGAGAACCATGAAGGCCCCGAAGCCGTATAAGTCTCCTAACTAAAATAGCCGATTTCCTTGCAAACGACCGCACTCTCCATACCTGAGACACCTCCTTAAGTTGTCCAACTTCCATCCGTTATGCAAGATTGTATCGGAAAAAGGCTTGCTCTAGAAAGCCGGCTGCCCAGGGCAAACGCATTCTAAATTGAAGGGGCTGATAGAATCTGGGGGCGAGGCAAGGGGTATATTCAGTTTGGGGAGGGTGGGGAGGAACTGGGGCAACGAGGGAATCAGCTTGGTGGAGCATTTCGGCAGGTTGGAGAACCCCAGGAGGCCGCAGGGCAGGCGGCACAATCTGCTGGACATCATAGCCATGACCATCTGCGCCGTGGTGCCAGGCGCCGAGGGATGGGACGATGTGGAGTTGTTCGCCCGGTGCAAGGTCCACTGGTTCAGCCGGTTCCTGGAGTTGCCCAATGGCATCCCCTGCTCTGACACCCCCGCCTTCGCGGGGGCAGGCTCTTCGCCCGGGTATTCGCCCGCATAGACCCGGACCGCTTCCGAGACTGCTTCCGAGACTGCTTCATGGAATGGGTAAGCGGCGTCCACCGGCTGACCCAGGGGCAGGTGATTGCCGTGGACGGCAAGACCCTGTGCCGCTCCCACGACCGGAGGTCGGGTAAGGAGGCCATCCGCATGGTCAGTGCCTGGGCCTCGGAAAACTCTCTGGTGCTGGGCCAGACCCGGACCGATACCAAGTCCAACGAAATCACCGCTATTCCAGAGTTGCTCCAGCTACTGGACGTGTCAGGTTGCATCGTCACCATCGACGCCATGGGCTGCCAGAAAGAGATCGCCCGGACGATCCTGGACCGGGGGGCCAACTATCTGCTGGCGGTCAAGGAGAACCAGGGGAGGCTGTACGAGGACATCCGGGACCTGTTCGAGGGGGCGGAGGAAGCTGACTACGAGGGAGTTCCCCACGACTACTCCACCACCCTGAACAAGGGGCACGGGCGCATAGAAAGAAGAGAATGCCAGGTGATCAGCAACCCGTCCTGCCTGGAGTATCTGAGCACTGGGCAGGACTGGCCTGGGTTGCGGTCAGTGATTCGGGTGGTGGGCCGGCGTGAGACGGACAGCGGCACTACGGAGCAGTCCCGTTACTACATCTCCAGCCTGGCAGCGGAGGCCCAGCGATTCCTGGAGGCGACGCGAAGACATAGGGGCATTGAGTATTCGGTGCATTGGGTATTGGACGTGTCCTTCCGGGAGGACGAAAGCCGGGTGAGGACCGGAAACGCACCGGAGAACATGGCGATAATGCGGCACGCCGCCCTGAACCTGCCGCCTTGAACCTGCTCCGGCAAGACCGGCATTCCAAAATCTCGATCAAAGCCAGGCGAAAGCTGGCCGCATAGGACAACGACTACCTGCCCTCCATCCTCGCAAATTAGAATGGGGTTGCCCTGGCCGGCTGCCCGAATAACCACCAGAACCGCCGTGATAAAAGCCTAAACCAAAGCCACGGTGAAATGTGCAGAAAGATGAGGTAGATTAGGAGGAGAGACTGGGGATAGCATTGGGGGTGAGAGAAGGGATGGTGAAGGGTGTGAGGGGGATTGAGGGGTTTCTTGAACAATGGGAAATGGGTGCTAAGGAAGTGCACAGGAGGCTGATTCTGGCGCCGACGCCTCGGGAGCGGGAACGCTGGCATGCCGTTTGGCTGCTGGCCCAGGGGTGGACCGCCTCGGCGGTGGCCAGGGCGCTGGAGCGGGACCCACACACCATCGGGAGATGGGCGGCGGCCTTCGGTGACGGTGGCCCCGCGGCTCTGATCTTCGAGCAGACCGGTGGTTCCCCCCCACCCTCGGTGAAGCGCAACAAGCGGCGCTGAAAGGGGCGGTGCAAGAATTGCCTGAGGCCGTGGGCATCGGCTTGGCCAATTGGAATTGGAAAGTGGTCCACCAGTTTGCGGCGGACCGATACGGCATCAGCCTGTGCCGCAGCAGTTGCCTGAACTACCCCCGTCTCCACGGGGGCAGGCTCTGCACCGCTTGGGGTTTGCTTTCAAGCGGCCCAAGAAGCGGTTGCTCAAGGCGGATGAAGCCAAGCGGGAGGCCTTCGTGGCGGAGTATGCCGCACTGAGGGAGGATTCTGGTCAGGCTGAAGCCAGGATATTCTTCGCTGATGAGGCCCACTTCCGGTCGGACGCGGAGCTTCGGGGCAAGTGCGTGTTGAAGGGCCAGCCGGCGTTGGTGAACTCCAACAGTCCGAGGTACGGGGAGAAGGCCAGCTACTATTCGGCGGTGTGCCTGGAGACGGGAGATGTGGAATGGATGGAACTGGAGGGCAACAGCAACAGCGGGACCTCGGTCACTTTCCTAGAACCACTGCGGAGAAAACACCCTGGCCCGCTCAGGATCATCTGGGACAACGCGCCAGCCCACCGTGGCGAGGCGGTGCGGGAATATCTGCGGACACCCGGACTTGACCTGCGGTTGGTGAATCTACCGGGCTACAGCCCGGACTTCAATGCCGATGAGGCCATCTGGGGCTGGGCGAGAGAGGAGGCCACCGGCAACCTCTGCCTGGGGACCAGGGAAGCGGTGCAGGAGAGGGTCGGCAACTTCCTGTCTGGTCTGTCCAACCGGAAGGACGCGGTGAGACAGCGCTGCCGGACAGTATTGCAGTCAAGGGCCCAAGCACTCCAGCTAAATTCCCAGCACGATTCCTCACCTCAGGCAAATGCACATCCCACCTTGGCTTTGGTTTAGTACCTTGTCAAGCTTGTTTTGAGTGTTCCAAGGGTGGTTGACTGGTAGTGCTAATCTGTTGATAGAACGTGTTGTTGTGAGGTGATGGTGTGGTCAGGGAGAAATTTGCGGTTCGGCTGACGCCGGAGCAGCGCGACCAACTGGAGCACATGGTCCGGGCTGGGAAGAGTTCCGTCCGGGTTGCCACTCGGGCCCGCATTTTGCTCAAGATCGACGAGGGCTGGTCGGCGCCCCGGGTGGCCCAGGCCTTGGACGTATCTGAAGGCACGGTGTTCCGGCTCAAGCGGCGTTTCGCCGAAGATGGGTTGGAGGGGACGCTGAAGGACCGAGTCCAGGCCCACCGGTACCGGAAGCTGGACCACCTGGAGGAGGCCCATCTCATCGCCCTGGCCTGCAGCCCAGCCCCAGAGGGCCACGACCACTGGAATCTGCGGCTGCTGGCGGACCGGATGGTGGAGTTGGGAGTGGTGGAGTCCTTGTCCCACGAGGCGGTGCGGCTGCATCTGAAAAAACTCCCTTAAGCCGTGGCAGAAGAAAGAGTGGTGTATCCCCAAAGTGAGCCCTGACTTCGTTGCCCACATGGAGGATGTGCTGGACCCCGTATCCAGTACGGGGCAGGCTCTGTATGCCGAGCCCTACGACCCCCAGCGGCCGGTGGTCTGTTTCGACTAGAGTTCCACCCGGTTGCTGGCGGACGTCAGAGAACCGATTCCCACCAAGCCTGGCAGGCCGAAGCGGGAGGATTATGAGTACCGGCGAGAGGGGACCCGCAACCTGTTCCTGTTCTGCGAGCCCAAGGCGGGTTGGCGCCACGTGGCAGTGACCCAGCGGCGTACCACCGAGGACTTTGCCTGCCAGATGCGCTGGCTGGTAGACCAGGCTTACCCTGAGGTGCCGGTGGTTCGCTTGGTCTTGGACAACCTGAATACCCATCGGGTGGCGTCCCTCTATGAGACCTTCCCGCCAGCGGAGGCAAGACGCATCGCCAAACGGCTGGAGTTTCACCACACGCCCAAGCACGGTAGCTGGCTGAATATGGCGGAGATCGAGTTCAGCGTCTTCTCCCGCAGTTGTCTCAGACAGCGTCTCCCCGACGAGGAATCCCTCTGCCGGGAGATTCATGCCCTGGAACTGGAACGGAACGAAGCTAAAGCCTGCATCAACTGGCGCTTCAACATTCTTGATGCCCGCACCAAGCTCCATCGACTCTATCCCATCAATTCCTAACTTGACCGGGTACTAGTAGATCAACACAGATGCAATGATGGGGGATAGGGTAGAATGGTTTAGTAGAGAGAAGCTGGAGGAGTGAGGTGGGAGTGATGGTAAAGAAGTACCGGGTGGAGTTGGGGGAGGAGGAGCGGCAGGGACTAAAGGCTCTGGTATCGAAGGGGAAGGCGACAGCCTACCGGCAGACCCATGCCCGGATTCTGCTGTTAAGCGATGAGAACGGGGCTGAAGGGGCGATGAAGGACGAGGAGATAGCCCGGTCCCTGAAGGTGGGGAGGGCGACGGTGGAGCGGGTGCGGCGGCGTTGCGTGGAAGAGGGTCTGGAGCGTGCCCTGGGGCGCAAGGAGCAACTGAACCGGCCGCAGAAGCGACTGGATGGTCAGGGAGAGGCCTATCTGGTGGCGCTGGCCTGCAGCGAACCACCGGAGGGCCGGACCAGTTGGACGCTTAAGCTGCTGGCGGACCGGATGGTTGCGTGCGAGATAGTGGAGAGCAGAGTTATGCCCGTATCCGGGCCGTGCAGAGGCGACTAACTGGTGAGTCCGCCCAAGGATGTATGCTTATGATAAGGGGTGCCGTCCGGATCAAGACCGAGCTGACATTGGTGCTAATTGCCCGTTGGAGAGCATGGTCTGGGAGACTTGCGACTGCATCATTGGTGACACTCCAAGCGGAGCGATCCCGTTCCATAGATTGTTCGATATTAGCGTCTCCCTCCGGCGACACCTCCACCTTGCAGGCGCGGAGGCAACAATGAGCAGCAGCAAGAGCGGCAAGAAACCGGAAGGTATGTCCCCATTGAACCTGAACGCGGCGGGCATCGACGTGGGCGCCAGCAGCCACTATGTGGCGGTTCCCGCCGAGCGGTCGGAGCAGCCGGTGCAGGAGTTTGAGGCTTTCACGGCGGACCTGTACCGTTTGGCGGACTGGCTGGAGGAGTGTGGGGTGGAGACGGTAGTCATGGAGTCCACCGGCGTGTACTGGATACCTCTGTTCGGGGTGCTGGAGGAGCGGGGCTTCCAGGTGATGCTGGTGGACCCACGGCGCATCAAGAACGTGCCGGGCCGCAAAACCGACGTGCGGGATTGCCAGTGGCTGCAGCAACTGCACACCTACGGACTGCTCTCCGGAGCCTTCCGGCCCGACGGGGAGATCCGGCGGCTGCGCAGCTACCTACGGCAACGGGCCATGCTGGTGGGGTACGCAGCCCAGCATATACAGCATATGCAGAAGGCCCTGACCCAGATGAACGTGAAGCTCCATCACGTGATCAGGGACATCACAGGCAAGACCGGCATGGACATCATGGAGGCCATCGTGGGCGGCCAGCGGGATCCCCGAAAGCTGGCCCGACTGCGCGACCGACGGATCAAGGCCGACGAGGCGACCATCGCCAAGTCGCTGCGAGGGCACTGGCGGGAAGAGCACATTTTCGAGCTGAGCCAGGCCCTGGAACTGTACCGGCTCTATCAGGATAAGATTGCCGAGTGCGACCGGGAAATTGAAGCCCAGCTGGAGCTATTTGAAGACCACAGCGACGGCCAACCTCCGGCTCCCAACGGCAAAAAGCGTAACCAGAAGAACGCGCCCCGCTTCGACGTCCAGGGCCAACTATACCGGATGACGGGAGTGGACCTGACCCGGATCGACGGAGTGGACGGATTCACGGCCTTGAAAGTGGTCAGCGAAGTCGGCACGGACATGACCAAATGGCCCAGCGCCAAGCACTTCGCATCCTGGCTGGGGCTGAGCCCCAACAACCGCATCACCGGCGGGAAGGTGATCAGCTCAAAGACCAAGCCCAGTGCCAGCCGGGCGGCGGCGGCCCTGCGTCTGGCGGCCAACGCCCTGCACCGCTCCGACAGCGCCCTGGGCGCCTTCCTGCGCCGCAAGAAAGCGCAGCTGGGAGCGCCCAAGGCCATCACCGCCACCGCCCACAAGCTGGCCAGGCTCATCTACACCATGCTGCGTTACGGTCAGGAGTACGTGGATGCCGGAGCGGAGTACTACGAGAAGCAGTATCAGGACCGGGCGCTGCACGCGGCCAAGCGCCGGGCGGCGCAACTGGGCTATCAGCTGGTGCCTCTCCCCGATGCTCCAACTTCGGGACTGCACCAAGGATCAGAGGCCGCGGCAACATGACAGTTTTGTTAGTCCATAGGGTCAGTTCCGAGACGGTGCGGCGGACCTTAAAAAAAACGAACTCAAGCCCTGGCTGAAGGAATGCTGGTGCATCCCGCCCCAGGGCAACGCGGCCTTCGTGTGCGCCATGGAGGACGTGCTGGAGGTCTATCATCGCCGATATGAGGACAACGAAGTGCTGGTCTGCCTGGACGAGACCAGCAAGCAGCAGGTGCGGGAGACCCGCCCGCCTCGGCCGCCGAAACCCGGGGCGGTCCAAGCCTATGACCACGAATACCAGCGCAACGGGGTGAGCAACCTGTTCATGGTGTTCGCGCCCCTGGAGGGCTGGCGGAGGGTGGAGGTGACCGAGCGCCGGACTAAAGTCGATTGGGCGCGCCAGGTCCAGCAACTGGTGGACCAGGACTATCCCGACAAGGACCGGATCGTGCTGGTGATGGACAATCTGAACACGCATCACCCCAGTTCATTATATGAGGCCTTTGCACCCGCCGAGGCCCAGCGCATCGCCCAGCGGCTGGAGATTCACTATACCCCCAAGCACGGCAGTTGGCTGAACATGGCCGAAATAGAATTGGGGGTGCTGGGACGCCAATGCCTGGACCGCCGCATTCCCGACCGAGAAACCCTGAGGGCAGAGACCGCAGCCTGGCAAAGAGGGCGGAACCAAGACGCAATCCAAGTCGAATGGCGCTTCACCACTGAGGATGCACGAATCAAGCTAAAGTCCCTTTACCCATCGCTACATCTGTGTTGATCTACTAGAGTGAATCTTTTTCGATATTGTGAGGGAGTTCGACTATGCTCGGATTGATGGTGATGGGCGTCATACTAGCCCTGATGGGCCTATCTATCATGTCGGGCCTTATGCAGTCCCTCATCGACCGGACGGGGAACCTGTTCATCTTCGGTGGAATTGCCGCAGCGGTGATCGGCGGCTCGTCCGTGATCTTTGGAGACCTGGTGGGCAAGATCATTGGAGTGGCGTTGCTGATTGCGGGCGTTGCCGTCTCTGTGATGGGGATCGTGATGAAGTTCGTCCTTCACTTGTGGTTCGTGCACTGGCTCATCGGGTTTGGCGGAATGGTGATGTTGGTCATGGGGATAATAATGGCCGTCATCGGATTGTTAGGAGTCGTCAAGGGGAACGGCAGGCGCCGGTACATCAAGTACGGCAGGAGTAAGTACATCTACTACTAAGCTGGACTTTGTACATTCAGGCGGCGTAGGCCAGCGAGCCGCAGGGCCTTTTCATTTTCTTCAGGTTCAGTTGGTTCCCAGCGAATCCCGTTCGGACAGTACTTCCCGCTGGTGAGCAAAGCTGAATTCACCTGCCTTGATACACCGGAAAAGGTGAGCCCAAAATTGTGCGACTGTAGTACTAAGATGTCCATTAAAGGATCTGTTACCCGGGAGCTTTCAACCGGCTACTGTCTTTACGTCGGCCTTGTCCAGGGCCTGAACTTTCTCGCGCAGTACCGGTTGTTTGGTCACAGGCGCATCGGTCAAAAGTCATCGGGGCGTTACCTCAAACTCCACCTGGGCCACCTTACGGCCCTCGTGGTACACGTAGACCCAGTGGCGGCCGTCTGCCCATTCCTGGCCTGGCCCCGGCCCCACGGAAATCCACTGCACACCACCGGAATACCTGCGGTCTACCTGGATGGTCAAGGTATCGCGGCGGTAGGGAAAGCCGTCTTCGTAGTATTCCACTATTTCGAAGCTCAACTCCTGGGGAGGTCCCGCATAGCCGTGCGAATACTGTAAGGTCAGCCACAGCCAGGCTCCTGGATGCGATGCCGATACTTCCTCGACCGACGTTCCTCCTTCAGTCATTGAAACGTAAGCGCGGTTAATCCAACCGTTTATAGTGGGCAATTCGGCCACCGCCGGACGAGGGTCATAGTGGTTCTCCCTGTCTGGCAATTTCCCTTCGTACCACCTCTCGGCCGCATGCGACACAGGGTTAAAGGAATTGGCTGGTCCTTTTGACTGAAAGTCACCGAAGGCCGTACGGACCTCCTCCATTCCGGTTGCATTATTCCCAAAGGGATCAGTTTCTTTCACGAACCGGTAGAGGTCACGGAAACCCCGCCGAAATTGCTCCTCTCCCAGGTTTCCGTACAGGTCCAGGAAGAACCTTTCGCCAACGGCGTAGTTGCACGCAAAAGCGGGGTCCGACTCCGCAAAGCCCTTGTTCTCAAGGTAGCGAATTGTGCTGGCGGGACTGCACGGGTAATTGACCGGTTCAAGCGGCCTGCCCTCGGCTAGGTACTCTACGTAGGTCGCGGTGAATTCTGCCGCTCCCTCGTCGAGCCAGGGTTCTCCTCCGTGCCAATAGTAATGCGCTACCTCGTGGGCTATGGCCCGGTTTGCCAGGGCAGACTCGTAGCTTTGATCATCGACGTCGTATTGTGGCAATATGGTCATGTGTGCCCCGTTGTTGCTCCCGGCAAAACTGCCTGGGACGGCTTCCTCAAACAGGAGGGCTATGTAACGGCTGGGGAATGGTTCGCCAATGAAGGACTCTGCCCCCCTTACGGCACTTTCCAGCAAGTCCATGCTGCGAATAGCGCCCGGCCTCGTACGGATGATAGCCAAGGTGATGTTCCCAGCCAACGGCAAGCCAATTGGCCTTTCTTCGATAGTAGTCTGCTGGGGGTCGAGCAGAATGTCAGTCAAGTCCGGATTTATTTCGTTCACTTCCCCGAGAACGGCCACTATCTTTGCCTCTTCACTATCGATACCGTCCCCAAGCCTTTGGTGATTGATAATGTTCCTGAAAGCGATGAAGTCCGAATAGGCCAGATAGGCCAGAGAATCCAGGGCAATCACATCTTGCGAGTCCAGTTCCTCCAGAAAGGGCATAGAAACTATCTTTTGAACAAGAATGGGATCATCATTGCCAATACTTTCCAAGGCGAGTAAGGCCTTGCCCAATTCTTGATGGCTTCCGGTTGATACCCAGGGTTTTTCGATCAAGTACCCAAAAGTTGCCGGCAGCGTGGCTGACAGATGGGTCAAGGCTTCGGCTCCGTATTGTTCCTCCCGGCTGATACCATCTGCAATCCATGGAAGCTCCCGGATTACTCGGACGGCCGCGGGTGAAACTTCCTCAAGTTCCTGGGCATTTCGCAGGGAATAAAAGCCTATGGACTCGCGGGACTGCGTAGACGGCGGCAAAGTCGGTAACGTTGCCGTTGGCCTGGAGGCCTGCGCAGGCAATAGTGTGGGTTGAGAAGAAACGGCAACCGGGGTTGCCGCAGGATTCCAGGGAGTTTCGGTCTTTTGCTCCTGTTCAGGCAGCAGGGGAACCACCACATTCGAGAACAGGAAGAGGACGCCAAGTACCCCGGCCACACACGCCATAGAGATGGTAACGGATTTGGAAAGCAGGCCCATGGGTAAAGTATAGCTGAAGCGCTAATACTACAGTCGCACAATTTTGGGCTCACCTTTTCCGGTGTATCAAGGCAGGTGAATTCAGCTTTGCTCACCAGCGGGAAGTACTGTCCGAACGGGATTCGCTGGGAACCAACTGAACCTGAAGAATGCGATGTGCGACTGTAGTATTAGGGATGTTTCAGTCCCTTCCTTGTTCAATCCGAAAGCGGGTTCTCCCTAGACTCGACTATTTCTTCCAGTTTAGGCTCAAATACTTGTCGAAGACGCAGCAATGAGTCCCTCATCCAATGTCTTGTTGCTTCCAAGGCATTTTCTCCTTCTTCGGTAATACCAACTTTGTTAACGTTCACATAGTGCACGTAGGATCGTACTGGGTCTCTATCCCATTGCACCGTAAAACCTACCATATCCTTTTCTAAGTCACTCTTAGATTCGAAGATGGCATCGTGAAAGTCGGTTTGTTGTTGGTCCCCGAGGAACATGAGCCCTGCAGAACAATTCTCGGTTTTTCGTCCCAGGACAGTGTAATAGGTTATCCCGGCTGTCTCCAGTAGCGCCTTGGACCGGAACCTGCGATACCTCCCTGTCCATCCGCCTTGGCGCCCACCAATGGCGTAGAGTCCTTCAATTCTCAACAGGGCAGTCAGCGGACGGTAGAAACGCGCATAAAGACTGTCACCGTATGGGCGTGCATCCGCAATTTCTGTGGCGCCTTCTGGGCTGACAATTATTTCAAACCAAGGAGCGTAAGCATCTTCGATCCGATAGGCACTTACCTTAACAGCATAAATTTCCACTCCGCTCCCACTCAACCAAGACAATATACTACGGTGCGATTCCGTAAACTCCGAAGCTATCCAGATCAGGGTGCTCGCTTTCCGACTTGCAGCGTAGCTCATCAACCGTAGAAAATGGTCGTTGTCGGAAATCTCAAGCTGGTTCTCTATGACGACGGTTCGGTCGGACTCGGTCTCCCTGGCCAAAATATCGACAAAACCCTCTCCGGACTTCCAATGTTCTCTTTGGCTGGCTTCCAGCTTTATGTTTATAACCTCTGCTAATTGGGAGATATTCTCAGCTAACCATGGAGTGAAGTTATGAGCTTCGTGGCCCCATATGTTCCTTAACGGCACTGGCTGCAGAGTTCCCAAATCTCGAGACGACATGTGCTTCTCTCCTTTATGAATTTTCCGGATTCGGGCAGGGTTCGGTAAATGGCTCGTATGCTTCTCCATACGCTCTTAGCGTACAAGGTAACCTACCACTCCCGCGCCCGTTCCCCCTGTAATCCTCCCGCATCCCCGTATCCCCGGGTTGTATCACAAAATCCCGTCGGTCCCGGTACAATCGGGCCCGGTTCAGCACGTAGTCGCCTGCTGTTCCAAGGGCATCCACCTCGTTGTAGTTCACCATCAACCAATACTTGTGGTCGCCGACGAACAGGTAGGTGTTGTACATGCTAAAGAAGTGGCAGGCCACCCCCTCGCCTGCTTTGAAACGCTCCACTACCGCCGCCAGCAATTCTTTCTGCCCGTCCCTCTCCGACAGTACGTACTCATGGGGCCACGTCTCCCGATAGGTTACCGCTTCCCGCCACGGGGCGCGTTCAATCAGTTCCACCAGGGTAGTAGTCATTCCGCACACCTCCACTCCCAAGTTTTGGAGAATGTTAGGGATACTCTGAACAAGTCTGGCGTAATTATGGCATAGTAAGGGGAGGCAGGCCAGACCAGTAGAGAGGTGAATTGGGATGGAGCAACCCACCCTCGTCTTCACGAGGGCAGGCTCTTTTCCGACTTGGAATACGGGGGAAGAAGCGCAAGACTAGACGGGAGTTGTTCCTGGAGCGGATGGAAAGCCTGATTCCCTGGCAGAAGCTGGAAGGCCGCATCCATACCTTCTATCCCAAGGCCGGTCGGGGCCGCCATCCCTATCCCCTTCCAGTTATGCTGCGAGTCCACTGCGTCCAGATCTCCTACAATCTGAGTGATCCTGGCATGGAGGATCTGCTCTACGAGTCCGATCCGGTGCGGCGGTTCGTGGGCTTGAAGCTCACCGGCCCGCTGCCCGGCGAGACCACCATCCTCCACTTCCGCCACCTATTGGAGCAGCACCATCTGGGGCAGGGTCTCCTGGAGGAGATCAACCCACCTGGAGTCACAGGGACTGAAGCTCAGGGAAGGAACCATTGTGGACGCCACCATCATCGAGGCGCCGTCATCCACCAAGAACCGGAACCAGGAGCGGGACCCAGAGATGCACCAGACCAAGAAGGGGAACCAGTGGCACTTCGGGATGAAGGCGCATATTGGGGTGGACTCTGAGACCGGAATAGTCCACAGAATGAGCACCACGGCGGCCAACGCTCACGATGTCACGGAGGCCCACAATCTGCTGCACGGGGGCGAGACGGTGGTGTGGGGAGATGCTGGGTATCAGGGAGTTCACAAGCGAGAGGAGAATCTAGAATTGGCGGTGGAATGGCGGGTGGCGATGCGGCCTGGGAAACGGCGGAAGCTGGAGCCGGAGAGCGAAGAGGCACGGACGGAGCAGGCCAAGGTGGAACACCCCTTCCAGAGGTTGAAGCGGCAGTTCGGGTATTGGAAAATACGCTACCGGGGGCTGGCCCGGGGACTGGCAAAGAACACGGAACGGACGGCCCTGCTGTTCGGGCTGGGCAACCTGTTGATTGCAGAGGGTAAACTGAGGAGACTGAGGGGGTAGTGGGCCCCGGGGCCAGATTCACCGGCATTCTACCTCGTGACAAGCCGCCAACTGCCCCGAAAAGGGAGCGAAATGCTGAGGTTGGAAGAAATAGGACCAGTCAGGGACGGTGAATTTCGGCCCTTGCCCATCGGTCAGCCGCCATTCAGGCCGCGATGGGCCTTGTTCAGAGTATCTCTAGGTACAGAGTGTGACCGAGATAAGAATGCCCCACTTCCTGCAACAGCAATTGAGTTCCCTGGGCAACGTTTCTCGATTAACCAGGGTCGCAGGAGACAGGTCAACAACCACTGCCGATCCTTCGTAGCCACTGTTCAGTGATTTCCCGGTTCAATTGCTTCTGCATTGCCCTTAGCCCGAATCCACCGAAGGGAGACGTGAAGGCTGGGCAAGTTGGGATGAGGGAGCCTACAAGGGAGAAACCTGGCCTCCATTGGGACCGATGTGTCACGGCAGCGGGTTTTCGGTAGCCGCGCAGATCCCCGAGAGCGGTCTATGGACGTGGGGAACCGCGTGATAGTTGAGATCGGACGCAACAAGATGCACTCGCGGACCGGGCGGACGCGAGTTTGGAGGCGTTGGGCTGGTTGCGGATAGCGGCGTCAGGCAGGGAGTGGTAAGGATCGGAGCCTTGCCAGGGCGCGACTGAACTGGGCTTCCCAGGGCCAGCGCCTGGGAAGATGCAAAGTGAGGCGGCGGGCCGAGCGGGTGAGCCGTCAGGCCAGGGAGAAGAAGCGTCGCCGCAGGGTCTTGGTGGTCACTATCTGCTCGCCCAGACCGATGCGCGTGGTCCAGCGGGCCAGGTTGTGTGCCATGACCTGCACCGCCAGCCAGGCAGCGTTGGCTGCGAAGCGGCCCGAGGGGAGATGGTTGAGCCCTGCACCGTACTTCAGGTCTCGGATGGCGTTTTCGATCTCGGCGTGGCGGCGGTGGTCGGCCTCCAGGTCCAGCGTGTTGCCGCCGCGGTCGGTGATGAAGGCGTGATAGCTGTAGTTGGCGAACAGAACCAGTTGGGAGCAGGGCGTGGGCTTGACCCTGCGGACGATGAGCCGCACCGGCGCGGCATCGGGCTTGCTTCTGAAGGAAGTGTAAACGGTCTCGGACACATCGGCGGCACCCTCCATCCAATAAGGGATGGGCGTCCAGGCATCATCGGGTATGGCCTCAATGAGTTTGCGCAGGCTGGCACGTTGGCGGATGGTGATGGAGAAGCGCACCTTTGTCTTGCGGCAGACGGATACCACCCCATGAGTGTAGAAGCCGCTGTCGGCCCGCACGGTGAGTTGTCCTTTGGCCCCGGCGTGACGCATTCGACCCACCGTCTCCCGCAGGAAGTGGGCGGCGCCCCGAGCGGTGTTGGAGCGTCCTTCGCGCAGTCGGGCCATCAGAACGTCGCCGGTGCCAGCGGCCACGGCGAGCAGCGGGTGATAGCCCCGCTGGCCGGTGTAGCCGTGGTGGCGGGCTCCCTCCTTGGCCAGGCCATAGGTCTCGCAGATGGTGGAGTCCAGGTCGATGGTCAGCGGCCCGTCGCCGGGTCCGGCTCCAGCGGCCCAGCCCCGCGCCAGCAGTTCCCGGCTCACCCGGTCCAACTGGCGGACATGGCCCCACCGGAAGCTGCGCAGGAAGGTACCCAGGGTGGAAGGGGCCATCACGGTGCAACCCAGCACCGCAGCGGTTCTGCCGGAACGCAGCGCATCGGCGTCGTCGAGGCAGCCGCCGCCAGCCAGCGCGGAGGCCACCAGGGTCAGCATCTTGTCTCCTGTGTTGGCCCGACCCGGCGCATCTCCCAGGTCCAGGTGCTCCTGTACCAGTTGGGAAAGGCCGAGGTGCAGGGCCAGGGTGGCCGGAAAGAGCAGCCCAGCATTGTTGACCAGGCGGGTGTCGTCGAAGGCGATTTGAATGCGATCGGGGTGCTCAAGTGGTAGCATCTCTTGGGTGCTCCTTGTTTCTGGTCGGTTTTCTCTCTCGAAAACCATTATCCCAGATGCAAAGGAGCACTTTCTTACCCCTTCACCACCCCGCAAGACTCATCTCTTCGGTGGATTGAGGCTAAACAGGTGCCCTGGGGCGATAGCTGGGAGGGCATGGCCCGCATGGGCGGGGTAGTTGCTGAACCCAAAAACATCACGGTTGAACCCGTCAAGCGGAAGCCTGGACCTAACCTAAGACCGCGCCTGAATCACTCAGGACAGCAGCGGAGGAATATGTCCTGGCTGAACAGAAACGGAAACAATCTACCGAAGCGAAGGAGCCATACAAGAGCCGGAACAAAGCGCCAGTTGCCAGCTACCCGCCTCCGCACCGGCAGTTGCCGCCTTGACGGGGCAGAGGGAGACTCAGGCTATGACCGAAGAGATTAAAATCGGCTATCATATACGGGTCCGCAAATCCCCCTCAACGGCCATCATCATTCATGCGCCGACAGAGAACTGGCAGCATCGGCCCCAGGGACTCGGCTCCAAGAGTGGGTATTGGCGGGAACCATTCCTGACCAAAGAACGGGCAGAACAGGTCGCTTATGACCTGGCCGACAAACACGGGTATGACATCGAGCTTTGCAAAATTTGCTACAGTGACCGGCAAATGCCGCCGCCAGCGCGCGGGGAAGGGGTTGGCGGTCCTGCTATAAGGCGAAGAAGGCAACGGCACTACGTACCTGCAAGGACTACAACAAAGAGGAAATCAAGGAGAGGAGTATAGCCTGCCGGCGTTTTCAAGCCACAACAGCCGGCATTTATCGCTCAATTCTTATTACGGTTCGATTGTCGCTTTGCGGCTCATAAAACGGGTACAGGGTCGCGATCTCGTGTGGTCGCAGGTCTTGGTCTATCCAGTTTATCCGGCGGCGGTGTGGATACCTGGCCCTAGGGGTAAATCTGTATCTACCTGCTACGGTGTCATGAGCAATGCGGCGTCCGCCCGATGCCTTCCTGGGCATAATTATGGTGTCGCCAATTCTGACTGTGTCCCTGAAGTTAAGCACCTGGTGTAGGAACCATGTAACGGTCCCTTGAAGCCGCCATACACGCGCGTCAATTCCTTCGTCTCGCAAGTACCGCAAATATCCGGCCTGGGTTCTAAGGCGCACTCTCTCTCGGCTGAGCCCTCTGATGTCGCCCTCTATGTAGAACCCTATTCCTATTGGCCCAGTCGCTAAGAACTCCCTCTCCGCATTACCCGGGCCATTGCCGCCTAGAATGATCCAAACAGCCATGGCCTTCTCCTCACTTAGTCCTCGATACCTTCCAGCTTCGTAAACTCAAACCGACCGTAATCACCGCTCTTCTCCGGCCTCCAGTCCCCAAGGCCAATGCGTCTGCCGGCGATCTCCAGCCAAGATTCGAGCTGGCGCTGGTCCACCACAGCATCGTCGCAGTCGGCCTGGAAGGTACATGACCAAGGGAGATCGAAGCGGGCCCGGGTCCGGAGAATCCTCTGGCGCTGGACCACGACACCGGTACGAAATTGGGCATTCTGCACAATTTCATCCAGGGTGGTGCCGTACTTTTCTTCATCATATTCAAAGGTGGTCTCGGGAAGTACACTCAGACCCTCCCTGACTTGTGGCCCCTGGCGAAGCCTTCTTGATGCGACTTCCAGGCAGGCCCTTATTGCCATAGATGGTATGGTTGGGCGCCCATCCTCCGTCAACCACAAGGACACCCTGCACTCAAGCTCGTGCAGGCGCTCGGTCTCAGACTCCGTGCGGCTCGTCGTCCTTTTGCGTAGGATTTCATCCTTCTCGATATTTGCCGGATGATCCGGGTTAACTCCTTCGCCCGAGTGCATAAGTAGCGGTCGTATTCCCCTGATGGTTACTTCGTAGATCATAAAAGTCCTTACCTCGCCTCGCCTTAACTCCCCCAGCCCGGCTGGAATGTTAATGTAAAACCTTGCCCTGCCGTACCTTGTGCTTCCATGCCGGGCCTTACCTCACCCCGCCTTGTCAAAAGTTTATTTCCTAAATTCCTCTCCTTGCCACACCTTGCCTTAACTCCCCCAGCCTCGCAGTACCTCGCCCCGCCTAGCTGAATGGATGTTTTCCAAAAAACCCTGCCTAACCAGACCTTGTCTCCCCCAACCAAACCTGACCTCGCCCCGCCTTGAGTATGAAGGTACCCGTAATAGTGCCTTTCTAGGAGTCCCTGCCTTGCCTGACCTTGTCGCCCCCAGCCATACCGCGCATCGCCCCGCCTAGTAAATGTTCGCCTGAATGTTGATTTAAACCTTGCCTTACCTGGCCTTGGTCCTCCATGCCCGACCGTACCCCACCCCGCCTGGGATTTTAGATTATAGCAGGAAACGCCGGATGATGTTACCGGTGATAGCCCGGATCCACAGACCGGCGGTTTGCCCTCTGTTCGTTGGTAGCCATCTCCTGGCGGATGGACTCGTCCTCCATCGCCTTATTGTAGGCGCTTACTGCCTCAAGAAGTAATACCCAATTTGACAGGTCCTTATCTCCGGGTTTTGCATTTTCCCATATATCCATTGTCCTGCTCCTTAAACGAGGTGGGGATTCTGGGTTGGAGAGGGCAGCAGCTGACTGGGGAGTCGCTGGTGCGGCCCTCAATTGTATTCAGACCATTATCTACTGTATCCCCTTCCTTTTCAAAGAAGAGGCCCCTCCACCAATCCGGCGAAGGGGCCTTACTCTGTTTACCCGTTCCTCCGCTCTACCGCCTGGGCATCACGAAGGGCATGGCTATGGCGATGATCGCCGCCACAATTGCAATAACGATGGCGACTATGCCAATGGTTCCGGAAGCGTCCTGCCCATTTGAACCAGCGGGGCCTGCGGGGCCAGCCGGGCCCTGGGGACCAGCTGCGCCATCAGCGCCAGCGGGGCCCGCAACACCGGGCGCGCCGGGGTCGCCCTGGGGGCCTACGGGGCCGCGAGCGCCATCAGCGCCGGCGGGGCCGGCAGGACCATCGGCGCCGGCGGGACCCTGGGCGCCGTCAGCGCCAGCAGCGCCGCGGGGGCCGGCAGGACCGGCGGGGCCAGCGGCGCCAGCGGCGCCTGGGGGACCTGCGGGGCCCGGAGGTCCGACGCGGCCAACGGTGCCGGAAGCCTGGGCGCTGATGTTGAAGTCGGGCTGAATCTTGCCGAACTCCCAACTGGTAAGCCTCTCGCTGGCATTTACGCCAGCAACCATGAAGGTCACTGCACCACCGCCGGGAGGCCGCATCACCTGGAGTGAGAACTTGCCGCCGGCCATGGTCATGGTCGAGCCGAGCTTGGTGTTGCCCTCCATGGCGACGACTTCAGTGTCAACTGGCGGCGTTGCGCCGTTCAACATGGCCGTGCCAAGCAGTACGTGGGGAACGTCCTGCTGCGCAAATGCCGTCAAGGGCAGCGCAGACAGCATCGCCACTATCGCTAGCAGGGCCAGGATTCTACTGACTTTTGCCATTGATTCCTCCTTGTAAACTAGGGGGTTAGGGGCGGACGGCTGCCCGCCCCTAAGAAACTACTTCCTGGCCTTGACTTACCAGACTATCTGGTTCCAGCAGTTGTCGCCCACGCAGGTCAGGCTCCTGGTGTCGTGGTTCAGGATGACCTCCACGGTCGACTTGACCCGGATGAGATAGGTCTCGCCGCTGATCATGTGGGTCAGGGTGTTGCCCTCTTCCAGGGTCGGGTCGTAGAAGGACCAGACCTTGGAGTCGTTGTTGAAGTGCCAGGCGCTGACGATGTTGTCGCCCAGTTCCTCCAGACCCGCAGCAATCTCGACTATGTCGCCGGGGTTGATGCCGGACTCCGTCACCGTGAAACCGATGCTGGCCGTGGTGCGACCCACTTCCATCTCAAGGGTCTGGATGCCCACGTCCAGGCCGGGAATAATCACGCTGAAGGACACCATTCCGTTGCCATCGGTAGTTGGCTTCGGCGCGGGGGTGATGTCCACGGTTCCGATCTTCACCACGTTGACCGGTACGAAAGCCTTGAACCCTATGCCGTTGATGGTCAGCTGCGTACCGGGGCCACCGCTGCTGGCAGAAAGCTGTATTTCAGCTTCCGGCACCTCGTGGGTGACCGAGGTGGGTACTGCGCGGTCATCGTCGTCTTCGAAGGTCACCGTGATCTGGTTGGAGGACGGGATGGCCGCCGTGCTGGGAATCCTTATCTGTGCTTCGAACCGTCCGCTGGCGTCGGGTACCGCCGAGACCGTGGTGGTCTTGTCGTTGCCGGCGTCGTAGACGATCTCAATATTGAAGCTGGATCCTTCGTCGTTCTTGCTGGGGAAGTTCTCACCGCGCACCACGGCCAGGGTGCCCACGCGACCCGCGTCCGGGGTGATCGTTATCGTGCGCTCCGGGATGGTTACATCCACCGATCCGGTGCGACCGCCTGAGTCGGTTACCCTTACAATGCGGTCACCAGAACCGATGGTGGCGTCGGTGAAGGGCAGGTCAACGGAGGCGGACCAGTTTCCGCCGCTGTCAACGTCCACCGGCTCACCGCCGTTTATGCGGGCCCAGGCGATGTCCTCGCCGCTGATGGAAATCTTGGATACCTGCCTAAGCCCCGCGCCAACCCTGGCGATGGAGGCGTTGCTGCTGAAGCCCGTTCCCACCAGACTGATGCGCTGGTTAGCCAGGACCGACCCAGGCGTCACCTGGATGGCAGGACCACTGATGACGATGTTGGTGTCGGCGCTCTCGCCACCGGCCCAAACCTTGAGTTGCTGCTGGCCGGCCTTGGCCCAGTTGGGTACGGTAATCGAGAAGCTGCCGCTGCCCTGGGAATTCACGGAACCGGAGAAGGCATTCTTATCCAGGTCCACGCCGCCAATGGTAACCCTGGTCACCGCTCCCTGCGGGAAGGTTGAGAGCTGAATCAGGATCAGTTCGCCGGGACTGCCGCCTTCAGGCGTGGCCGTCAGCGAAGGCTTCAACACGAACTCCTGGTCGCCGTCCGGGTCGATGTCGTAGTTGTCGCGACCGTCCACCGCGTTGACGACGTTCCTGCCGCCGCTAAAGGTCGGGGTGGTGACGGTGAACTCGCAACTGCCCACGTCGTCACCGCCAACGATGGGATCCGAGCATAATACGTCTTCGTCAGGATCCAGGAACATGTCCTCGTCCTTGTCCACGAAGAAGTGGATGGTCGTGCCGTTCTTGAAGCCGAGGCCCTCGACCGTAAGAATGTCGCCGACTCCGCCGTCCTCTTCACTGAGCTTCACCACGTGGGGGACGCGCAGCTGCATCATGGGATAATCGGCGTTGTTTTCGAAGCCGTCGATGACCTCGGTACCAATGGTTACCTTCGGACCGTAGTCGTCACCCTTGGCCTCGGTCGGGTTGGTTATCCCCGCGCTCTGGCGGATTACGATGTCAATGTTGCTCCCCGCGCTAATCTCAAAGTCCTCGCGGTCATCGTCGCGGGTCAGCATGTCGCCCAGGGTGATGGTCAGCTTGTCGCTGCCCGCCGTCACCGTGTCCGGGCTGAACCGGCGGTCCTGTCCGGCGCCGTCCTCTTCGTTAACGGTGATACCGATGTCGCTGGGCGACACGCTGGAGGGGAAGCCGAAGTCTTCCAGCTTGATTTCCAGCTCGTCGTTCAGGGTGTCGATCGCACCCATTACGGCGATCTTGATGTCGTAGCGAGCGCCGTCACCCGGCTCATCGCTGGAAGCGGTGAAGGTGTACGCGTCGCTCATCGGATCCACCATGGAACCCATGGGAGTCCGGGGAGTGTACGGAGCGTCCACTACAACAGCGTCCGGCTCCACGATATTGACCAGGAACGTTACCGAGGGGTCGGCAGCGCCATGGCCGTCGTGGGCGGTTACCGTTACCAGCGCGCCCCCTGCGTTGTAGCCATTCAGCAGAACGCCATGACCCGTAACGTACTGGGCAATCAGGCTTGAGCCGCCGGTGCTGCTCACGGAGTAGCTGGCGATCATACCGGTACCGGTACCTGCAGTGAATGCGGCCATGACTGTGGCTTCATCAACTACCGTGGCCGTGCCAATAGTTACGCTCTGGGTAGGAATGCCCGTCCCCGATACGCTGGCAGCAGTGGAGCCTTCGTCGGGGTCAACCGGAGTTGCCTCCACCGTGACGTTGAAGGTCTGCATGGGGTTATCGGCGGTGTTCCCGTCGACGGCATAGACGGTTATGGTCGCTTCACCCACGGCGGCGGCAGTGATGTCCAGCCGTCCAACAGCAGACTCGGCGTTGACCGTTACCGCTGCGTCGTCGGACATAAAGGTGTAGTTGGTGATCTGGCCGTTCCCTTCGCCGTCAGTGAAATAGTTGCTTACGTCCAGCGTCTGACTGGCTCCTACAGTCAGGGTCCGGTCCGTTATGAAGCCGCTCCGAGCGGCGGCGGTGTTGACCGCCTCTGCAACGTCACCGACGGTAACCGTGAAGGACGCAGAAACATCGTCAAAATTATCGCTGTCTTCGGCAACGGCGATCACGGTAACCACCGCAATGCCCTCCCGGAGACCGGTAACGGTGATAACGCCAGTTTCGGTGTACCTTGTACCATCCATTGCGGCCCTGGTGCCCGTTACTGCAACGTTGTCCGTGCCAGCTACGATTACGTCGTAGCGCTCAATAGCTCCAGAGCCTGCGCCCTGGTTGAAATACATGCTCAGATCTTTGACTTCTGCATCCCCGATGCCGAGCATGGGCGGGTTGGGTATGCCGCCTTCCTTCAAGGTGGACTGTGTCGGCTCAACCGGCGTCGCCATTTCCTGGTCTGAGGCGTCGCCGCCCTCGTCATCAGCCTCGCTAGTGTCAGCGGTTCCAATTGCAGGTCCTTCTGACACAGCCCGCACCACGAAGGTATATTCGGTATCGTTGTCCAAATCCGGAACTTCCACCATACGCATGGCCTTCCAAGCATCGGTAAAGCCAGAATTTCCAGAAGCTATTTCCGTACCGTCACTACTCAATGCAGGGACTGAAGTCCAGCCTTCGCCGTCATCGGTAAAGTCCGCAGTCGTATCGTGCCTGTACTCCCAGCCCTTTATGCCACTGTCCATGTAGGCTGGCTTCCAACTGAGAGTAACCATTCCATTGCCCGCCTTTGCCGTAACCGTGGGCTTGGCGGGGACCGGGACTGCGACGACGGGGTTAGCGGTGTCGGTGCCACCGCCTTCGAAACCGGTAATATTTCCGGTATCGTATAGGGCCACCGGCCTAATCATTACCGTGGTTGGCAATGACTCCAAATTGGAGATTGTAAATTCGCCTTCGTCGTCGTTCGTGACGCCCGGCACCATTCTCCAATTGCCCATCTTGGCATCAGTTGAGCTGTCATAATCGGCATCAACATCAACCCGATACTGCCACGCATCCTGTTTGCTTTCAGCCGCTTCCCATTCAACGTCCAGGGAGCCACCATCATCGCCCGGCTCCACCGTAAATTCACTGTAAGCAGTGATGTCCGGCGGTTCGTTCGGGACGGCACAGACCGGACCTGCGGCGCCGCTGGGGCTACCGTCTGTGGCCTGCTCACGAACCCTAAAGCAGTATTCCGATTCATTTGCCAGACCACTCACGGTAACAGTTACCATGCTGGACGATGTTACTGGCTCCGTGCCGGTGATAGGTTCTGCCGTCACCGCATAGGGAGCCTCATCAGCATCTGCCCAGTCAGAATAAGCTACACCAACCTCATCTTCTCTGTGCTGAACCTCCCAGTTGTCAGCGTTGATGCCTGTCTGATCCCGGAACTTCAGAACTACCGAATTGTCGGCACCCGTTGCCGTTAGGCCAGAAGGCGTTGCGGCGTAGGCGGGATTAGCCAGGCTCATTGCGCCAAAGACGGCGGCCAGAGCCAGGGCCATTACCACGGCCGAGCTAAGAATCGGATTGATTAATTTTCTCATATGATATCTCCCTTAACATTTGTGATTCTTGTTCCCGGTCCCGGCCCGGGTCCGACGTTCCATATCATCCTCCTTGCATAATTGCTTCGCATACACTATAGGCATTTGCATTACTGAAGTCTTACGGGAGCGGGAGCGAATTTTGGGCATTATGTAAGAAGGGGCGGGCATTCCCGCCCCCTGGTTCCTATTGGTTATGCTGCTTCCGGCAAGCTGTCTAGGTGATCCTGGATAATCCGGCGCATATTAGCCGCCGTTACGGGGTTGGCGAGCAGAGTGCCAACGATTTGGCTGTCACCTCCCGAGCAATAGTGCCGGCCCCGGTTGGCCAGTTGGCCGCAATCGTAGCAGCGCCCATTTGGAGGGAAACCCGCGTTGTTCAGGCTTTCGCTAGCCATAGTTTTAATCCTTATTAAGGTCCAGAGTAGCACAATGTTGTGCTCATATGTTCTAATAATGGTGGGGATTAGCGAGCCAAGCTAATTCCCCACCATAGTTTTGGTATCATACGGAGCGGTGCAGGAGTCCCACTGATTTGTGGCCTGACCCTGTCCAAATAATGGATTCCACCCCAGCCAACGCGCTTAGGGAGTTGGAGAGCGGCTAGAGTGGGCGTTATCCGCCGTACCATAGGCTCACGAACGCGGGAGTCCGCCTGCGGCTGGACGCTCGTATTCATTTGGCCCCATTGGAGTTGCCACATTACCGAAGGACGCTGCCGATGCCGAGACAGCGCACCCACCACAGCAGGATCACCTACCAATTCCCCAGCGACTTCGGGGAGCGGCTCAAGCGATTCCAGCGGGAGTCGGAGCTTCCCTGGGCGGAGATTTACCGCCGCCTGGGGGTCGACCCCGAGACCTTGAGGCGCTGGCGGGACCAGGGGGTGCGGCCCAACGGGGAGCACCTGATGGCGCTGCTGGCCCTGGCCGACTCCTTCGGCCTGGGACACCTGTTCACCGACTGAGGGCTTGGAACGCGAAAAGGGAGGCCTACATAGCCATCCCGCCCGACGACGGCAAGTCGCAGGCGTAACAGTTTGGAGTGTTCACCGCCGCCAACCGAATCGGCAGCGCCCGGCAGCAGGCGCAATCCAGAACATCCGACTCCTCCGGTTCCGGCTATGGCAGAGGCAAGGGTACCCTCTCACCGCTCGCCCGCCGCCCGTTCACAGCAGCCGCATGGGGGCATAGCGCCCTATGACGGAAGGCCGTTGCATTGAAGTGACGTCTGTCCCATCATAGACCTGCCGCTGGCGGCGGTCCCGCCAGGAACCGGCGGAGACCGCGACGGACACATTGACAACACATCAATGCGGCCTGCGGGCCGGACTCCGGCCGGCAGCGGCGGTTGTTCCGTACGGTGGCCTGGGGGTCATTCCATCCAGGAGCGCCCGGCTATGCCCCGGGAAACCGGCCCGATGGAGAGACATTATTACGCAGGGGAAGATCGCAATGACGGAAGAACATGAACACGACGGGATGGAGCCGCAGGTGGACTACGCTGAGTTCCTGCGGATGATGAACGCCCTGGGACAAGATGGGCTGGGCCGGATAATCGAGCACCTGGACGGAGTGATCGAGGCCAACCCCCAGGACACCGAGTCCCTGTCCGCGCGCGGGCTGGCCCACGAGCAGGTGGGGGACTACCGCCGCGCCGCCGAGGACTACGGCCGGGTAATCGCCCTGGAACCCGGCAACGCGGGCGCCCACCTGGATAGGGCCCGGGTCTACGGCGAACTGGAGGAGCACCGCCTGGCGGTGGCGGACTACGACACCGCCATCCGGCTGTCCCCCGGCAACGCCGCCGCCCACTCCAGCCGGGGCGGGTGCCGCGCCGAGTTGGGCGACCTGGCCGGGGCGATGAGCGACTTCGACGTGGCCATCCTGCTGGACCCGGAGGATCCCGAGGCATACTACAACCGGGGGGTGACCCACGCCGAGATGGGCGAGCTCCTGCTGGCGCTGGAGGACCTGGGCCGGGCCACGGAACTGGACCCGGAGGAACCGGAGGCCCACTATCACCGGGCCCACGCATACCGCGACCTGGGGGAGATAGAGAAGGCCCTGGAGGACCTGGACGCCGCCATAGAACTGGAACCGGAATACGGGTTGGCCTTCTACGCCCGGGCAATCACCCACGTGAACCTGGAAGAGTACGAGAAGGCGCTGGACGACTTCGACGCCGTTCTCGCCCTGGACCCGGACAATGCCCCGGCGCGGCGGGGCCGGGGCGTGGCCCTGGGCGCCATGGGCCGCCACGACGAGGCGATGGCGGAACTGGACCGCTCCCTGGAGCTGGACCCGGGCAACGCCGAGACCCTGGCAGCCCGGGGGCTGGCCCACGCCGACCTGGGGCGGCACGAGCGGGCCATAGAGGACTACAGCCGGGTCATCGAGCAGGACCCGGGCAATACCCTCGTCCTCTACAGCCGGGGCACGGAGTACGTGAACCTGGGCCGGCACGATAAGGCGATGGAGGACTTCAGCGCGGTCGTCGAGATGGACCCGGACAACGTGGGCGCCTACCTGTCCCGGGGAATGGCCCGCACCGCCCTGGGAGATCACCAGGGGGCGTTCCAGGACTACGATCGGCTGGTGGAGCTGATGCCCGAAGAGTCGGTGGCGTACCACATGAGGGGGTACGCCCTGGCCCACCTGGGGCAGGGACGCCGGGCGGTGGAGGACCTGGGGCGGGCCATCGACCTGGACCCCGCCAACGTGGAGGCCCGGCGCCACCGGGCGTTGGTGTACCTCGGCCTGGGGGAACCGGAGAAGGCGGTGGCGGACTACGGCGAGATCCTGCGCCGGTTCCCCGGCGACCCGTCCATTATAGAGGAGAGGCGGCTGGCCCTGGAGCAGGCCGGGGCGGAGGCGGAAGAAGGCTGAACCGGCGGGGACTACCGAAGCGTACCCTCCCCGGCCCGGGTGAAAATGCCTTTGCCAACTTGGAATGGAGCAAGTCCCACCGGGGCGGTGGCGACCACACCGAGATTTCCTTCAGGGGAGGTAGCGCCGTGGAATCGCGATGGATGGAACGGGACCATTCAGGAGAGCGGAGCGAGGGCTGGTTCAGCTACGCGGCCCTCACCGGCGGCGCCGGGGGAGAGGAACCGCTGGACGACGCCTACTCGCGCTTCACCGACTCGGAGCGCTTCCTCCCGCTGCACGACTGGGCCCTGGAGGCCGCGGCGCAGCTGCAAAGGGAGTACGAGGTGGTCCGGGACGAAGGGGAGGGAATGGACGACCGGCTGGAACGCGCCCCGCTGGGCAGGCCAACGATTAGGCTGACGCCGCTCCGGGACACCGGCGCGCCCATCACCATCGCCTTCACCGCCTCCCCCGGCCTTGAGGTCCGTGCCGGCCGCTGGTTCACCGACGGCTTCCCCTCCTGTCACTGCGACGCCTGCGGCGAGCAGCCGGAGGATGAGTTCGTGAGGTTCACGGAACTGTTGGATGACGTGGTGGCCGGGCGGTTTCGGGAAGCCATGCGCCGCCAACCTGGAGGGGATGGATGGAGCAGCCATGAGTCCTGGTCAGGTGAACGACGCTGTAGCGGGGGTTCCTGGGTGTCGCGCGGCGAGGCGGCCCGCACCCTGGGCGGCGAGCTGGAGATTTCCGTGAAGTGGCAGCCCTGGCAGCCAAGGGCAGACGCTGCGTCCGCCCTTTAGCCGTGCCCTATCCGTACCTATCCGTACCTATCCGTGCCTATCCGTGCCTATCCGTGCCGCACCAGGAGCCGCCAGCACGGAGAGAGGGGGGCGCCGTACCATTCAACTCACCCCCCTCCCCGACGGACAACCGCCGTTGCGGTTCGACGCCGCGTGACGCTCCCGCGCCCTGGTTACGCCCCGCGCCGCTCCGGCCGCTTCAGCATGGCCGAACAACTCCGCTGGTCCACGACGTGGTTCACCGACACCCGGCCCCGGCTGTCGTAGCCGGTGGTGTAGGCGAATTCCACCTGGGCGCCCCAGGGTATCCGACCGCCGGTGCGAATCGTATCGCCGCCCGGCCCGCCGGCGCCCTTGACCACTACCCCGTTGCGTCCGCCCTTCTTCCAGGCCATCACCTTCATTTCCACCGGCGCCACCAACTCGGCCGGCGACGGCGCGAACAGCACGTCGTGCAGGCCCCGGAGCACCTTCGCTGAAGGCTTCCTCTGGCCGTTCATCACCTGGGACAGGTACCCGGTGCTGATGCCCACCCGCCGGGCCACCTCGTTCTGCGATATTCCGTGGGCGTCCATGCGCTCCCACAGGACCCGGGGGTCAATGTCGGCGACATCGGCCGTTTCCACCTTCACCGGGGCCTGCAACACCGCCTCCACCTGCTTCTCCACTTTGGGGCTCAGGTTGCGATGTCCCCGGGAGGCCTGGACCAGGTAGCCGTAGCTGATTCCGGCCCGGTCCGCCACCTGCCGCAGGGTCAGGCCCTGCTCCCGGGCCCGCTCCCGGACGTAGGTGGTCCGTCCGCCGTGAACCACGCCGCCCTGGCGGTAGACGATGCCCTGGGGCGGGATCTCGCCCAGGACCGCCTCGATTTTGGCGGCCATGTTGGTGGTGAGAGGCTTGTTGCCCCGGGCGACCTGGGACAGGTGGGAGGGAGTTACGCCCATCAGGGCGGCCAGTTCCCCGATGGTGAGGCCGCGCTGCCGGGCGGCTGCGGCCAGGGCGCTCTCGGCCCGGCCAGCCCTGGCGGTGGTTTCGTCGGTGGCGGCGCCGGAGTCGAGCGCCTGCCCGCGGGTTTTGGCGACGGGGTGTCCGCTGCTGTTGTGGTTGTGGTTGGCGTCGATGCCGATGCCGATGCCGGTGCCAGTGCCGGTGCTGGTGGTGTTGGTGTTAGTGAACATGTTCATTCCTCCGAAACGCAGCGAGCGGGGCCGCCTCCTTTCCGTGGGAAAGGGACGGCCCCGCTCGTGTGCAAACTTGTACTTGTTGGATGTTTGTTTGTCGGTGGCGGCTCATCCGGCCGCCTTGGATTTGCGAAGGCTGTTTGAAGCCGGACCTGCCTCCCGGCGCCGGACACGCTCCACCCACGGTGAGCCAACGGATGGAAGACGCCGCGATGGGATTGGCGACGGGCGCAGTTGGCCCACGGCGAGAGTCAGCCGCTCGGAGCAGGCGTCCGGCGCAAGGCGCACGTCTCCCAGGGTCGGGCAATCCAACCAAAGGACGGACGTGGGTTGGCGCAGGGCGCAGCTCGCCCAGGGAGTCATTCCGGGGCTGATGTTGCGTGGGTGAGTGAAGGGGAATGCGGCGCGGCAACGGGCTACTTGGTCACTGGCCTGCCCGGTGGCAACCGCGTTGCAACGTCAAGCGTCCGCCCCGCGACCGTAAGGCCGCCGACCGGAGCGTGCGGAACCTGCGGCGCCGCTGTCCGTGTTCAGCAGCTACGCCGCAGGCGTGGGGAAGCAGCCGGAGCCGGTTGTTGGTTCCAGCCGCGTCGTGAGAAACCAGCGCAGCGGGTCGAACCGCTCCGCCGGGTGCACTCAGTGGGTGAGGAAATCCGGGACGCCGTGCTGTTTCTGTAGGCTACCTCCTTGGGATTATGGTGCGCCGCTGGGTCGGGATTCCGCGCCTGGGATAGGGGTTCCTGGTAAGACGCCGCCGTGCGCCTCGGTGGGTTGAGGGTCCTGGCCGGGGCGCCGCGGGGGAAACCCACGAACGCCTCGGCCAGGGTGGAAACGGAGCGGGACCAACCGCTACGTCTCCGCCGCCCAGCGAGTGGAGTGGTCAACTCCAACCTGCCGGACGGGTGCCCAGCGACCCGGGGGCAACCCCGAACCGCGGAGCGGGCGCCCGGCAGCCGGAGGACCTGCGTCAGACTCCAACTGCCGGACTGGACCGGGGACGGAGACCTGGGTCAAATCCGTCGATCCGGTCCGCGCTGCCTGCGGAGAGCTGGGTCAAATCCGCGGCGGCAGCCTTCCCTCTTGGGGACTTTCGGGAGAGCGAATCATACCTACGGTCAACCCGGGCAACAGGGAATCGTGCCCCCAGGATTTCTATGGCTGGAAATCCTGGCAAATCCAGACAACACGGCCATTATCACAGGCGCCGGGGCGGGAAAAGACCCCTTCCAACACCCCCCGGAGATTCCGCCCAAACTGTTGACCGGAACCCCTGCATCCAGCCCTTCTATTCCCGCCATCGTTCTATTTCCGCCACCGTTCGAGGGTGAGCAACCGCCGGACCCAAGCCGGGAGCATCCGCCGGCGCAGCTTGCGCCGGGTGTCCTCCAGGGCCTTGCGGCGCCAGCCCGTCTGGCCGCTGCGGTCGAAGCCCCGCAGGGGAAAACGGGCCGGGGGCAGGGTCAGGCCGTGATCCTCCAAAAGGGCCAGCTCCACCGCCAGGAACCGTTCCTCCGTCAGCAGCCAGTCCAGCCCCCGGCCCGCGTTAGGGTGGGTCTCCTTCAATTCCCGCCATTCCTGGATCAATTCCCAGGCGTCGCCGAATACGTCCGGGTCGTCTACGGCGGTATCCAGGGTCACCAGTTCAGGGTATTCCCGCCTGGGCGGGGACTGCCTGCCGCCGGTTGGCGATACGGACGCCGGTCCCTGCGTCTGTCGGTGCGCCTCTCCCGCTGAATTACCCCCAGCGTCCAGCCCGGCCAGCGCCCGTTCCACCTGGCGAAATGCCTGGGCCTGCTCCTCCCGCAGCTTCCTGATCTCGTCCTCGGCGGCCCGGCGCCCGGCGCGCAGTTCCCGGCCCTGCTCCTCCACCACGCCCTCCAGGTCCCCCAGCCGGTCCTCCAGCACCTGGTTGCGGTCCCGCTGCTTCGCGGCGGCGGAGCCTGCCCCGGACTGCAGCGCCCGCTCCAAAGCCCCCCGGATGCGCCGGTTCAGCGCCCCCTGGTCCAGGGCGGCGTCCAATGTCCGGCGGTCCACTCCCAGCTTCTCCGCCGCCCGCCTTCGCCCGTGGTTCCGCACCTGCTCCTGCAACAGCGCCATCAGCCGCAGGTGGTGCATGTCCCGCACGCTCCTGCTGCCGTCGATGCCGCCCGGTTCCTTTTCCATGATCTCTCCTCTTTGTCGCCGGACACCTTCACCCCGGCCATACACCCCGACCATCGACCCCGGCCATCGACCCCGGCCATCGGCTCCGGCCATCGACCCCGGCCATCGACCCCGGCCATCCTCGCCAGGACTCCCGGCCCGGCCCGGCCCGACACGGGCCGTTTCATGCCGACCCCTATAGGGAGAAATGCGCGAATTCGCGCCGGGGCGTTCGATTTTTTTGTTGGCCCCCCAACCCGGTTTTGCCACGGGCCGCCGGACTGGGGCCTTTCACCAAAGTGTTAACGGGTTGGGGGCGAATTCAGGCCCGATTCGTGCCTGTTTCAGCTTTGAGACGGCCCTCTTTTCCGCATCACCACGAAAACCAAATTCCTGTACACCCCCAATGATGCAAGACGGCGCCGGAAAAAAAGAGGCCCTGTAAGACCCCGCACGGATGCGGCCCCCCATAAGGGGTCTTTTCCGGAGCCGATTTTGTCCACACTTTCCGGCGGCGCTGCGGCCCCTTGAGGCGCAGCAGAACCCAGAGAGGTGAACGAGATGACGCTCCAACTCAGACCCAGGGTCCGGCGCCGGGCCGCGCTGCTCACGGCGGCGCTGCTGCTTACCGCCATCGCCGCCATCCCCGCCAGCGGCCTGGCCCTGGCCCAATCCCCTCCCCCCTCCGACGACGTCAGCCTGGTCAACCGCGACCGGCAGCTGGTGGAGCGCAAGAAGGACGGCGACTTCGTGGCCCGCCCCATCTTCAGCCGCCAGGTCAGTGTCCTCCACTACGCCATCCGCCACCCGGACACCGGCGACTGGCTGACCAACACCTACCAGGTCCGCGGCGGCGAGAAGCGCCTGGCCGAGGGCTGGGAATACACCTTCGAGTACCCGGCCCTGGGCGAGCAGCCCGAGCTCCACCCCGAACAGCCCCTCCTGCTGATGCTGGCCGTGCCCCGCCAGGGCGGCGGCGAGCGCCACGTCTTCTACGCCCTGATTCCCGTCCACCAGCCCAAGGGTCTGTGGGACCGGGTGCTGGGCGCCCTGGACCCGGACCGCTGGGCGCGGGCCGCCGCCAAGTGGGTGATCCAGGGAGTTCACGGGACCCTGTGCGGCGTGTTTCAGGGAGTGTTCCAGACGGACATCGACGACTGCGGGGGAGGGTAGCCAGTATGGGAGACATCCTCACCGGAACCCCTCCAAACCTCACCTACCTGCACCCCTTCGTGCAGGCTGCGTGGTGGGCGGTCTGGGCCGTCACCACCGCCGCCCTGACCGTGATCCTGGGCTGGATGGGCCTGAGCTTCATCGTCCAGGAGCATCTCGGCAGGCACCAATCGGGCTGGCGGGAGATGGTGCCCCGGCTGGTGCTGGGCCTGGTGGCCGCCGCGTCGTCTTTGTGGTGGTGCGCCCTGGTCATCGACGTGGCCCACGCCGTTTCCCAGTTCATCGCCGCCACCCTGAGCGTCACCCCCGGCGACCTGCTGCGGGCGCCCCTGTTCGCGCTCCTAGCCGCCGTGGAGACCGGCGAGGTGGGGGTGGCCATCTTCATCGCCCTGCTCTACCTGGTCTTCGGCTGCATCCTGCTCTACCTGCTGGTGCAGATGATCCTGCGCCTGGCCCTCATCGACATCCTGCTGGCGCTGGCCCCCATCGCCCTGGGGCTGTGGATCCTGCCCCACACCGCCAACTGGGGCCGCCACTGGCTGCGGATGTTCATGACCACGGTGTTCCAGCAGGCGGTGCAGCTCGTCGCCGTGGCCCTGGGCTTCGCCTTCCTGGGGGAGTTCGCCGCCATCGGCCAGTTCGAGCCGGTGCAGGACCTGGTCTGGAAGCTGCTGCTGGCCATCGCCTTCATGTACCTGGCCACCCGGGTCCCCTCGATGCTGGGGCAGCAGGGCACCTTCGACGCCTGGCTCCACACCCTCTACTTCGGCATGTCCCTGCCCGGCTCCATGATGCGCTCCGCCCGCTCCATCGGGCTGATCGCCGGGGGAGCCGCCGGGGGTCCCGTGGGAGTGGGAGCGGGAGCGGCTGCCGCGGCGACAACTACGACCGCCAACACCGCCGCCAACGCGGTGAACTCGGCGGCGCAGAACTCGACCCCAACCGGTCAGAGCGGTCCCACTCCCCGCAGTCAAGGGCCGTAGCGACCGGCAATTGCGACAACCACGACCAGCAGCGGAGCGGAACCGGTCCGCTCCGTCCGGCCATTCTGGAGGTGCGCCATGTGCCAGTAGAGGTGAGGAATCAGTCCGAACGATAGCAACTCAACCACCGAGCAAGCGAAAAGGAGAAAGACTTTATGGACGACCTGACACAGACCATATCGAACCTGGTGGGCATCCTCCTGGGGCTGGTGGGGGTCGTGGGCGTCGGCTACTTCATCTACGGCGCCTACCTGTACCTGACCGCCTCGGGCGCGCCCAACCAGATGGAACGGGGCAAGACGGCCATGATGACCGCCCTGGCCGGCATCGTGCTGGCCCTGGTGGCCTACGGCGTGGTGGAACTGGTGATCAACGCCGTGGTGGGCAGCCCGGTGGACCTGGACGTGCCCGACCCCGGCAACAGCGGCGGCGGTGGTGGGGACACCACCGGCGGCGGCGGCTAGGAGGAGGTGAACATGAGAGAGCATGAAGTACCCACCCACGTGCAGGCCGAGGACAAGGCCCTGCTGTGGTTCACCTTCCCCCAGATCGTGGCGGTGGTGGCGACCTGCGCCGTGGCCTACGGCGTCTACCGCTACTTCCCCTTCGGCCCCACGGGGCTGAAGCTGGCCTTCGCCATCGTCCTGGGCATCATCGGCATCGCCATGACCGTGGGCAAGGTGGGCGGCCGGGGGCTGCCCCTGGTGGCCGCCGACCTGCTCAAGTTCAAGCTGGGGGCCCGGCGCTATGTCGGCTCACCCACCCAGCTCGCCGCCAGCGAGCCGCCGCCCCAGCCCGAGGCCAGGCCCGACCCCCTGCGGCTGCTGGCGAAGAAGGCCGCCTCCGGCGTGGGCCGGGCGGTGAAGGCGGTGAGGCGGAAGGGCCGCCGTCCCTTCCGGCCCCACAGCTGGTTCGGGCGGGGCCGCCGCAAGGACGCGGGCAACCAGCAGTACCGGCCCCAGGAGAGCCAGCAGGAGAAGACCCCGCGTCAGACACGGGGTCGGCCCTGGAGTCGCTTCCTGCCGGTGGGCATCCTGGCGCTGCTGACGGTGGTCCTGCTGCCCAGCAGCGCCCTGGCCGACGACCCGGACGACAACCCCTACGGCGACGCCTGGCGGCTGGGCGAAATCTACTTTGAGCCGCCGGACCCGGTGCCGGGCCGCCGCGTCTACGTGGAGCGGCTGGCCGTCTCCGGCGACACCGCCGCCGTCACCCTGCGCGCCGCCCACGACCTGGACCTGAAGGGCCGGGTCTTCGGCGGCAGGTCGGGCAGGACCCTGAAGATGGGCTTCAACACCAGCCTCACGGCGGGCCATAGCAAGAGCTACAACCTGACCCTGGACGGCCCGTCGCCGTCCTCCACCTTCTCCTGGCAGGACGCGTTGGGCCGCAGCGGAGCCACGTCATTGAAGAACCACCAGATCCCCTACCCCCTGCCGTCCGTTGACGGAGAGCTGTGCGACCTGGAGGTCACCGCCCTGGAGTGGACGCCCGGCAGCATCAGGGGCGTCGTCGCCTCGCAGTGCGTCGCCGAGACCCGCCACGAGGAGGACCTGCCGGTCTACGGCGGCCACTTCAGCCAGTCGGTCCCGGCAATGCTGGACGCCGACGTAACCGGCATCACGGGAACGGTCGGCGTCGAGTGGGGCGGCCACTCCGCCACGGCAACCTTTGTCGCCGACGGCGAGACCGCCTTCACCCTGCCCGTCGCCAACGCGCGGGCCACCGAAGAGCTGGAAATCACGGCGGAACTGACGGCGACGCTGAACGTCCCCCGTCCGCCCATGTTGCAGACCGTCCACCACCCGGCCCGCACCGACGTGTACACCCGCCGGGTGACCTGCCGCTGCGGGGAAAGCACCACGGTCAAGACGGTGCGCATCTACGTCCACCACCCGGAGCACGTGCGGGCGACGGAGCACCAGCGCGGTCCCGTCACCCGCACCAGGTCCGAGACCGTGCCCCTCGTGTCTGGTACGGCGCAGCCGGTGACAACCGGGCTGGGCGCCGACGCCCCCTACCGGGCCCTGTACGTGCCGCCGCCCACCCCGGAGCCGCCGAAGGCGGAGCAGACGCCGGTGGGCGGTTCCAACTGGTGGAGCTGGCTATGGCCCGGCGGCTGACCCCCTTCCTGCTGTCGGGTGTGGCGGCGTTGGCGTCCATCGCCGCCACCTCGAGGCAGGACGAGATGGACAACCTGACCGCCGCCTTCGACGCGGCGCTCACCGGCATGGCCTACCTGGGGGCGGGGCTGTGCTTCTTCGCCATCGTGTGGGCCGGGTTCCTGCTGATGGCCGAGGGCGCCGAGGGGGAGAACCGGGGCAAGGCCAGGAGCGCCGTCTTCATGGCCATCGTCGGCCTGGTGGTGGTGCTGCTGGCCAAGGGCATCGCTGCCGGCATCGTCGGCAGGATCATCGAGGTCCTGCCCGAAATCTAAAACCAGAAAGGAGTTTTGAATGGTGAGATTGACGTTACCCAACCCCAGCAACCTGAGGGACCTGGCCCGGCGGTGGCCGCCGGGCCGGTCCCAGCCCCAGGAGTTCGACGGCGGGGAGGAACCCGCCGTCGAACCCAAGCCCCCGCCCCCGTTGCCCCTGTTCTTCATGCTGTCCCACCTGGAGGAGGACGGCCCGGTGCGCCTGGACGGTGTGAAGCTGGCGGTCATGGAGGTGATGGGGCTGGAGCTGGACGAGCCCAAGCTGGGCGCCTTCGCCGGTTCCCTGAACGCCGTGGACTTCCCGGTGCAACTGCTGGTGCGCCAACACCCGCCGGTGTTGCAGGCATTGAGGGACAGGTTGACCGAGGCTCAGCCCGAGGACCTGCCCCAACAGACCAGGGACGCCGCCGACAGCCTGGGGCGGCTCTTGACCACCCTTGAAAACCGGGAGGGCATCCTGGACCGGCGCTTCTACGCCGTGTGCGAGCACGCCCGGGCCGACGAGCTGCGCTCCCTGCTGGTGCGGGCCGGTCTCGGGGTTTTTCCCCTGAACGGCAACTCTCTCAAGCTGCTGCTCCTGGCCTGCGCCCTGGGCGGCTCGCCCCAGGACCGCGACGACGACGCCGAGATGGACGTGGAGGTCAACCGCCGGGACATCCGCATCGGCGACCGGCTGGTCCGCTCGTTGCACCTGGGCAAGTGGCCCCGCTCCCTGGTCCCCGGCTTCCTGCAGGGGTTGATGGCCGCCGGAGCGCCCATGGACCTGTCGGTGCATCTGGGCGCCATCCCCACGGACCAGGCGGCCCGCACCCTGGAGTGGCAGAAGGTGAGGTTCGAGTCGGCCCAGAGCCTGTCCTTCAAGCGAGGTCGCTCCATGTCCCCCGAGGCGGAGATCGCACTGGAGGACGTTTCCAGGCTCAGGGACGAGGTGCAGCGGGGCCGGGAGCGGCTCTTTCACGCCTCCCTGTCCGTCACCCTCCACGCCGGGGACCAGGACACCCTCAAGGACCTGACGCAGAAGGCCCGGGCCCACTTCGCCGCCACCCTGGGCAAGCTGGACAACCTGGCCTTCCGCCAGCGTGAGGGCCTGCTGTCCACCCTGCCCCTGGGCCTGAACGCCGTGGCGGTGTGGCGGACTTTGGATACGTCGTCATTGGCGAGACTGTTCCCCTTCTCCCCGCCGGACCTGGACACCAGGAGCGGCACCCTCTACGGCATCGACCTGCGGGCCTGCGCTCCCATCGTCTACGACCCTTTTGACGGCACCCACCTCAATGCCAACACCGCGGTGTTGGCCCGTTCCGGCAGCGGCAAGAGTTTCGCCACCAAGCTGGGCGTGCTGCGGGGCCTGTGCCGGGGCGTGCGGGCCTACATCATCGACCCCGAGGGCGAGTACACCGACATGGCGAGAGCCGCCGGAGGGCGGGTCCTGTCCCCCGGCGTCCCCGGCCAGGGCATGAACCCCTTTGTCATCGACCGGGGCGACAGCGAGGAACTGTTGCAGCGCATCGGCAGCCTGCGCCGCCTCATCGAGGTGATGGTGGGGGAGAGGCTGTCCGCCGAGCGCCGTTCCTCCCTGGACCACGCCTTGGCCGGCTACTACTCCGAGAGAAGGGAGCGCACCGGATTCCGCGATTTCTACGCCTACCTGGAAGGGGAGACGCCGGAGATCGCCCACCTGCTGCGTCCCTTCGCCACCGGCAGCCTGCGGGACCTGCTCTCCGACGAGGGCGACGACCTGCTGGCCCGTGAGGCCCTGGTCACCGTCTTCGACCTGCACCTCTTGGAACCGGAACTGAGACCGGCGGCGGCAATGGTCTGCACCGAGACGGTGTGGGCCGCCGCCGCCCAGGACCCCCGGCCCCGCCTGCTGGTGGTGGACGAGGTGTGGAGCATCATGCAGCACCCCGAGGGCGCGGCCTTCATGGTCTCGATGGCGAAGCGGGCCAGGAAGCACCGCCTGGGCTTGCAGTTCATCACCCAGGACGTGCAGGACCTGCTCAGCGAGGACTCTTCAAGGGCCATCACCGGACACTCCGGTCGTGCCCTGTTGCAGAACGCCGCCTTCAAGCTGCTGCTCCAGCAGGACGCCGCCGCCGTCAGCACCGTGGGCGAGGCTTTCGACCTGCCGGAAGAGCTGCAACGCTGGCTGCTGTCCTGCCCGCGCGGAGATGGCCTATTGCTGGCGAGGGGCAACCGCTTTCCCGTCCGCATCGAGGCCACGCCCGAGGAGACCGAGGTCATCGAGTGGCGGCCCGGGCCCAGGCACTAGCCGGTAGGGGCGAGCAATTCCGTTCCCAACACCAACACGCATAACAATATAAAGGAAGGACGATATGAATTTGCAACTGAACCCCGGCAAAATCCTCTTCGGCAACCGCCAGCCCAGCGCCCCGGTGCTGCTGGCGGTGACGCCGCCCCGCACCGGCGAGCGCACCATGCTGGGCGTGGAGAACCTGCTCCAGTCCGTCGCCGTTCCCGAACCCTTCTCCCTGGAACTGGCCGCCGACGTGGACGGCGTGACCCTGCTGGCCCGCTGCCAGGACGACCAGGTGGTCCGGGGCCAGCTCTCCGCCCACTACCCCCAGGCCCGCATCCGGCAGGTGCCCGTGGACCAGGACCCCATCTTCGTCCACCAGGGCGAACAGGCGTGGGACATGACGCTGCGGGCCGACGGCCCCGAGTACGTGCCCCTGCGCACCTTCCGGGACGACGACCTGCTGGACCCGGGCTCCGACCCCCTCATCGCCCTGATGGGCGCCCTCTCGGAGCTGGAGGAGGGGGAGCGGGTGCTGTGCCGCCTGCTGCTGCGCTCCCTGGGTCCCGACTGGTCCCAGGCCCACCAGGCCCGCGCCCACCGGGCAGCCGTGCCGGAGAACCGGGAGCCCGCCTACACCTACCAGACCGGCCCCCTGAAGCTGGACGGGGTGACCATGGCCGTCCTGGGCGCGGGCGCGCTGGCCGCCCTGCGGGGCTACCTGTGGGTCCAGGAAGAGGAGTACCTGAAGGCGGCGCTCCTGGCCTCCGGTTCCCTGGCCGCCGCCGCCGTGGCGGGCTGGGGCTGGTGGCGCTGGAAGCAGGCCCGACGGCGGGTCCACGATCCCCTGCTGATCCGGGAGAAGGTCTCCCGCATCGCCTTCGACGCCGAGCTCCAGGTCATCGCCGTGCTGCCGGAGGCGACCCGGCCCCAGCGGGCCGAGGAACTGCTGGGCGGGGTGGCCGCCGCCTACCGCCACTTCGACCACCCGGCCGGGGCCCGGTTCAAGGTGAGCAAGGTGCGTCCCGTGGTCCCCCTGGTGAACCTCCATCCCGCCGGCCCGGGGCTGCTGGGCAAACGCAGCGTCCTGGGCGTGCGGGAGGTGGCCGCCCTGTGGCACCCGCCGGGAGCGGGGGACGAGACGCCCCTGGTGGAACGCTCCGGCTCCCGGGCGCTGTTGCCTGCGGGCAGGAGCGTCAGCGGCGGCGCGCCGGTGGGCGACACCACGGCGGGCAAGCCCCGGCCCATCCGGTTTCCCGAGGACCTGCTCCGGCGCCATCACCTCTACGTGGCCCGCACCCGCATGGGCAAGTCCACCCTGATGCACCACGTCGCCGTCCACAAACTGCGGGAAAAGGCCGAGGGCCGCGACGGCGACGCCGTCGTGGTCATCGACCCCCACGCCGACCTGGTGGCCGGAATCCTGGAACAGGTCCCCGAAAGCCTGGTGGACAAAGTAAGACTCATCGACCTGGCCGACCGGAACCGCGCCCCCGGCATCAACCTGCTGGACACCCGCGTATTCGCCGACCGCGACCGCACCGCCGACTCGGTGGTCAGAGTCGCCCGGGGCCTGTGGGAGCAGTGGGGGCCGAGAATGCAGTCCATCCTGGAGCAGACGGTCAAGACCCTCCACGAGGCCAACGAGCACCCGGAGACGGACCAGGGCAGCCAGCACACCATCCTGGACGGGCTGCGGCTGCTCTCGGATGCCAAGTTCCGCACCGAGGTCCTGAAGAGGGTCTCCGATCCCTACCTGCTGGAGTGGTGGGCCCGGGACTTCGGCGGCTGGCACCACCAGTACCGGGCCGACGCCCTGGCCCCGGTGCAGACCCGCCTCTCCTACTACGCATCGTCCAAGCGGGCCCGGGCCATCCTGGGCCAGCCCCGCTCCACCATCGACCTGCGGGAGACCATCCTGGAGGGTGGGGTGCTCTTCGTGTCCACCGCCCAGGGAACGGTGGGCCGGGACGTGGCCGCCCTGGTGGGCGCCTCCCTGCTCAACCTGGTGGACTCGGTGATCCGCGAGCAGGAGAGCCTGCCCCAGCACCGGCGTCGTGGGGCGCTGATAGTCGTCGACGAGATGCAGTCCATGCCCGGCGTCGATTACGAGTCCATGCTGTCGGAGCTGGGCAAGTACGGCGCCTCCTTCATTCTGGCCACCCAGAGCCTGGCCAAGCTGGACGATCTCTCCCCCACCATGCGGGACACCATCCTGGCCAACGTGGGCTGCCTGGCCGTGTTCCAGGTGGCCGGCAATGACGCCCGTCAGCTGGTGTGGGAGCTGGGCAAGGACCGGGTGTCCGAGGACGACGTCGTCTCCCTGGACGTGCACCACTGCTACGTGCGCGCCACCGTGGGCAAGGAGCGGCTGCCCGCCTTCTCCATGATGGTCCGGAAGCCGGAGGACGGCGACCCCGCCGTGGCGCAGCGCATCCGCGCCGCCGCCGCCGCCTACACCCTGTCGGACCTGGACCTGGATCTTTCCCTGGCCGGGGCCGGGGCCGGGGCCGAGGGCCAGCGGAAGGTGAGCGATTTCCGGAACGCCGCCCGGGACGCCGCCGCCGGGGAGCCCGGGCAGGGCAGCGGGGAGGCGAAGCCATGAGAACCCCTGAATGCGAGAACCGCGAGAAGCAGGTCCTGCGGTCCCTGGCGGAGATGCCCTTCATCGATCGCACCGACCTGGCGGCGGTCATGGGCCGGTCCCGCAGCGCGGTCTACGAGGCCGTGGAACGGCTGGACGCGGCCGGCTGCTGCGACGCCGTGCCCCACGCCTCCGGCTTCCTTCCCGCCGCCCAGCGGTACCACCTCACCGCCAGGGGACTGGAGCGGCTGGCCGATGCGGAGGGCCTTTCCGCCAGCGAGTTGCTCCGCGTCTTCCCCGTCTCCGACCGCTGGCGGCGGATCCTGCTGGAGCGCCTGGACGCCGTGGCCGTCGTCTACCGCCTGGCCGCCGCCCTCTCCGGCGCGGCCCGTCCCCTCCGGCTGCGCTGGTACCGCGGGGCGCCCCTGGACGCCGCCGTCGAGCTTCCCGACGGGCTCACCCTGGGCATCGTGCGGCGGGGCCGCACCTCCGACCGCTCCCCCTTCGCCACCCGCATGTGGAAGCTGCGGAACATGCCCCTGCCCGGAGCGGTGCTGGCCCTGATGCCCGACGCCGTGCGCCTCCGCCACTCCCGAAGGTTGCTGGACGGCTTCCCCGTCCCGGTGTTCCTGGCCCTGGAGCGCGACGCGGTGGCGGCGGGCCTGGACGATCCCGTGTGGAGTCCCCAGGCCGTGAACATTGCCGTCACCTTACGCCAGGCCCTGGCAGGGCTGGCCCCCGGCGGCGACCTTCCCGCTGAGCCGGAGCCGCAGCGGGAAGGTCGCCGCCGACCTGGCCGTGGCCGGGCCGGGCTGGGAGGTCCCCGACTGCCTGCTGCCCGCCGTCCTCCGGCCCGCCGAAAAAGAGGCCGTCGACCTCATCGGCGACTGGCCCTGGATTTGCCTCAAGGACCTGGCGGGATTGATGGGCGTCTCCCCCCAGCGGGCCTCCCAGGTGGCCCTTCCCCTGGAGGCCCTGAACCTGGTGGTCCGGCCCGAAGGAGCCAGGGGACGCCTGGCCCTCGCCGACCGGGCCCTGGCCATGCTGGCCCGCCGCGACCGCACCTCGCTGAACATGGCCAGGAGCCGGTGGAGCGCCGCTCCCCTGTTCCCCGGCGCGCCCTTCCACTGGACCAACGTCAGCGGCAGGCAGAGCCGCCAACTGCTCCGCAACCTGGAGCACACCGCCGCCGTCCACTCCTTCCTGGCGGCCGTGACCGCGCAGGCGGCCTTGCTACGGTGGGAGGTGGTCCAGCTGGACCCGCCCCGCCGGGCCTCCAGGTACTTCCGACACCAGGGCGGGATGCGCGCCGTCAGCCCCGACGCCTTCGGCCTGCTGCGCAATGGAGACACCTCCTGGCCCTTCTTCCTGGAGTGGGAGCGCCGCGCCGTCAGGCCCTCCACCATGTCGGCCCGCCTGGCCCCCTACCTCCGCTACTACTCCTCCCACCGGCCCACCGACGACCACGGCGCCAGGCCCTCGGTCCTGGTGGTCTTTGACGACGACATCGCCCATACCCACTTCCTGCGGCTGGCACGGGACGAGATGCGGGCCACGGGCGTAAACGTGCCCCTGTGGGTCTCCCACCGGGCGGCGGTGGAGCGGCTGGGGCCCCTGGGAAACGCCTGGCGCACTCCCATCGCCCCGGAGTGGCCTCGGGCCCCGACGCCCCGGTGAACTACGGAAACTACGGAAACCACGGAAACCGTGAGAAAGACGAAGAAGAAAGGAATTATGCCATCACTAAACCATCGCCAGCGGAAAGGCCACCGGAGGCGCGGAGGACGGACCGGGGTCCGGCTCGACGCGGCGGCCCTCTTCGAGCGGCTCGACCTGCTGGGCCGCTCTCAGAACTGGCTCGCCAGGCAGGTCGGGGTCACCCCAGCCTACATGTCCATGCTGGTCAACGGCGGGCGCTCGCCCTCCGGGCGCATCCGCCGCCGGATGCTCAAGGCCCTGGGAGCGTCTAGCTCCCAACAGCTTTTCAACACGCAGCTTTTCAACACGGAGGATGAACAGTAATGAAACACCACAGCGAACCCAACCACGGCGAACCCAACCCCAGCGACTCCAACCCCAGCGACCCCGGGCCGGATGACCTCAACCGCTCCCAGGGGCGTCACGGCCCCCCGCCCGACGGCTCCCAACCCATGGAGAGCGGCGTCCTGCCCGAGGACTTCGGGCGGCGCCTGGAGCGCCTCAAGGAGGCCAGCGGCCTCTCCTGGCGCGGCCTGGCCCGCGCCCTGGGCGTGGACCCCAAGCGGCTGGGCCTCTGGCGCAAGGGCGTCGAGCCCTGCGGCGGCGCCATGCACTCCATCCACCGCTTCGCCTACCGGATGCCCGGCGGGACCGCGATCATCATGGGCGAGGACTTCCCGACCGGCTTCTTCCAGGAGGACGACGACGTGGACGACGTGAGCGCGGAGGACCTGAACCTGGAGGAAGAGGAGAAATGCTAGACCCAGGGCCCCGCCGGGCGCAGGCGCAACGGCGGCGCGGCGGGGCCTGAAGCGGTTTGGGGGTTCGCCGGCGTTCGCCCTTTCCATCGGCGCCGGCAGCCCCCGGCCGCACACCGCAACACACCGCAACACAACACACTAGAGAGGCCAGCGGCCCGCCAACCGCCGCTGCGACTGAGCCTATGAAAGATAACACGGAATTGAACCTGACGAACGAGTCCGACGAAGAAAGACCGGACGAATCCCTGGAAGCCCATACCCCCCAGCAGCGCCGGACCATCGCCAAGGGACTGCGCATCCTGGCACGGGTCGCCATCCGCTCCTACATGCGGGAGCACGGGGGAGCACCCCAGGCCGAGTCCGGTAGGGACGCGGAGGAGGGCTGATGTCCGACCCGGGTCCGCAGCCGACAGGAGGGACGCCACGACCGGCAATCAGCCCAGGTATGACTGGACCGCTTGCCCGGTCCGCTACCGGTAGGCAACCGCGGCCCCTTGACAGGAAAAGGCCGGATGTCCGATGATGGATAGTAAGACATTACCATACAAGGGAAGGCAAAAAAGAGACGCCATGCCCCCGCGCCGCATTTCCAGGACCATCACCTTTTCCCTGCCGCCCCAGATGTACGAACAGGTGCAGCGGGTCAGGGAGGAAGAGGGCCGCGACATGAGCGAACTGGTCCGCCAAGCCCTCCGATTGTACCTGGAGGACCGGGAACTGCGCCGTGAGCAGCGGCTGGAACGCCTGCGGTCCCGGCGGGAGGGGCAGAATGAAGCAACAGGAGGAATTGATGATGAATGAACAATACGATCACACCCCCGTGGCCCTCTACGCCCGGGTCTCCAGCGACCGACAGGACGTGGACCTCTCCGTCGCCGCCCAACTCAGGGCGCTTCGGGACCACGCCGCCAGGAACGGCTACGCCGTGGTCCGCGAGTACGTCGACGCGGCCGAGAGCGGCCGCGTCGCCGACCGGCCCCAGTTCCGCCAGATGATCGACGAGGCCAGCGGGACCCAGGCCCCTTTCCGGGAGATTCTTGTCTGGAAGTTTAGTCGCTTCACCCGCAAGCGGGAGCACGCCGTGGCCTTCAAGTCCATGCTCCGGCGCAAGGGCGTCCGCGTCGTCTCCATCACCGAGCACGCCGACGACTCCCCCACCGGCAAGCTGATGGAGGCCATCATCGAGTCCGTGGACGAATTTTATAGCGAAAATCTTGCCACAGAAGTCTTGCGGGGAATGCGCGAGGCAGCCTCCAGGGGCTTCTGGGTCGGGAGCCACGCCCCCTTCGGCTACAACCGGGTCATGGTCCAGGACGGTCCCAAGAAGCGCCCCACCCTGGAGGTCAACCCGGATGCCTCCCGCATCGTCAGGCGCATCTTCGACCTGGCCGAGGCCGCCAAGGGCACCCAGGAAATCACCCGAATCCTCAACAACGAGGGCGTCGCCAGCCCCAGGGGGAAGCTCTGGGGCAAGACCAGTGTCCACGGCATCCTCACCAACGAGGCTTATACCGGCACCCTGGTCTGGGGCGAAGGCGCCAAGGACAAGGGCAAGCCGGTAAGGGTGGAGAAGGCGTTCCCCGCCATCATTTCCCAGGCCCAGTTCCGCCGCGTCAACCAACTCATGCGCTCCCGGGCCCCCAAGGTAAGCCACCCCCGTAGGGTGGGAAGCTCCTACCTCCTCACCGGCCTGGCCAAGTGCAAGGCGTGCAACTCGCCCCTCACCGGCCGCTTCGCCAAGAGCGGCCAGTACGCCTACTACGTCTGCCCCACCAACATCAAGGTCGGCAGGCACGCCTGCCCCACCCCCACCCTCAACGCCCGCCGCTTCGAGGAACTGGTGGTCAACCGGATTCGCTCCAACATCCTCACCGAGGACGGCATCCGCGACCTGGTGAAGGCCGTGGAGGCGGAGATGGGCGCCGTGACCCGGGAGCAGCGCAAGCGGCTGGAGACCCTCGATTCGGAGCTGGCCGACGTGCGCCAGCGGCTGGGCCGGCTCTACAACCTGGTGGAGACCACCGACATGGAGATGGATGACTTCAGGCCCCGCATCCGGGAACTCAGGGAGCGGCAGGACCGGCTGGAATGCTCGGCGGAGGAGTCCAGGGCCGCCCTGGCCCAGCGGGGGAATGCGCTGGACGACGTGAACGCCGTTGCGGCCTACGCCAGGGAGATGCAGGATTTCCTGGAGGAGAGTGATCTGACCGAGCGGCGTGCCTTCATCGAGACCTTCGTCAAGGAGATTCTCGTCGTGCCAGGCGACGCCCTCCTGCGCTACACCGTCCCCATGCCCAACGATAGCCCAACACAGGGAAAGGCCACCGACATGGTGGCTCTTCCCCATGCAGTTCTATCTACCGTGCAGGTTGGTGGGCCGGACTGGACGAAATCAAGAACCGAGGCCGATTCCGACGTCACCCCGTCCTGGGGCATGGGGATGGTGTACGTCAGAACCGCCTCGTCCTCCACGATCTCGATGCCCTGCACGAAGTTCCGGATCAGGGCCTTTCGCTCCGGGAAGGTCCCTTCCTGGAACAACTCCCGGAAGTCCGCCACGTACCCCTTGATCTCCTTGCTGGAGGGCAACTCCGCCCGCCGTTGCTCCAACTGGAACTCAGCCTCTTCCCGCGCCGCCGTCAACTGGTCCTGGCGGCTCTTCAGGGACAGGATGCGCGGCGACAGCGCCTCGATGGGCAACTGCTGGGTCTCCAGGGCCTGGTAGAGGTTCTCCAACCGGGTCTCCACGTCGCTCAGCTCACTGTCGATGGTCGTCAGCCGTCCGTTGACCTCCCCGGCCAGGTTGTCGATCTCCTCGGCCACCAGGGTCACCAGCTCGGTGATGGTCTTCTCGGTGAGTATCCGCTCCCGCACCTTCTCGATTACCAGGTCCTCGACCTTGCTGGCGTTCAGGTAGCGCCCGTTGCGGCAAGCTCCCGCTCCCTCGCGGAACAGGCTGGCGCAGACGTAGTAGGCGAACTTCCCGCTCTTGGCCCCCTGGGCCGAGTAGGGCTTGCCGCACACCCCGCAGCGGAGTAGTCCGCTCAGCAAGTACTGGCTGCCCACCCGTCCGGGCCGTTGCACCGTGGGCGCTCGCTGGTGGAGTCCCTGCTGCACCTCGTCAAACAACTCCCTTGACACCAGGGCGGGCCAGGCGTTCTCCACCCTCACCGGCTCACCCGCCTTCTCGTCCTTGCTCTTGACTCCCCACACGGCGGTTCCCGTATAGGCTTCGTTGGTGAGCAGGTAGTGGACCACGTTCTTCTGCCAGCGCTTACCCCGGTTGGTGATGCCCCGCCCGTTCAACTCCTTGCAGATTTCCGCCAGCCCGTTGCCCCGGCGGGAACTCTCGAATATCTCCTTGACGATAGGCGCGGCCACCGGGTCAACCTCCAGGGTGGGGCGGTCCTTCACCCCGTCGCTGACCTTGATGCGCTTGTAGCCAAAGGGAGCGCGAGACGCCAGGAAGTAACCCCGGGACGCGGCTTCCCGCATCCCACGCACGACCTCTTGCGCTAAATTTTCCGAGTAAAATTCGTCCACGGACTCGATGATGGCCTCCATCAGCTTGCCGGTGGGGGTGTCGTCGGCGTGCTCGGTGATGGAGACCACGCGGACGCCCTTGCGGCGGAGCATTGACTTGAAGGCCACGGCGTGCTCTCGCTTGCGGGTGAATCTACTGAATTTCCAGACAAGAATCACCTCAAACGGCGCGGTTGCCTTGCCTCCTTCGTCGATCATGTTGCGGAATTGGGGCCGGTCGGCGATCCTGCCGCTCTCAGCCTCGTCCACGTACTCCCGGGCCACGGAGTAGCCGTTGTTCTTAGCGTAATCCCGCAGCGCCCGCAATTGGGCGGCGACGGACAAGTCCACGTCCTGCCGGTCGCTGGAGACCCGGGCGTAGAGTGCCGCCGGGGTCAGGGGCTGGAATTGTTTCTTCATATGTGCTCCTCCCTTTGTTTGGTCAGGGCGGGGGTTGCTCTACCCGTCGTTCGAATCAGCAACGGGGTGGACCTGGAGGCGGAATCCCAGGGACCGCAGCACCCGGAGCACGGTGTTGAACTCGGGGCTGGCTCCGGCCCGCATGGACTTGTACAGGCTCTTCTCGCCCAGGCCAGTTTCACGGGCCACCCGCCGCATCCGATGGGCGCGGGCCATCTGCCCCATGATGCCCATTATGCGGTCCAGGTCGCCCGCTTCCAGGGCGGCGTTCAGGGCAACCGTCATCTCGTCAGATGTGGCCGGATGTGAAGCCGCAGTTTCGGTGCTGCCCATCGCCCCTTCCTCGCTGTCGCAACTCTTGACTATCACTGCTATAATATCCCACCGGATACCTAACACGCAAGGGGCAACTGTCAGTCCAGTTGGATCTAGTGGTGGAATGCCAGCAACGACAATTCTGGCAACAGGAAAGCCGCGCAAAGGCGCGGCAGTGTAACAGACAAGTAAGGGCCCGTGTGTCTATGCTGGCCAATGGCGGCTCTGCCGCAGGTGCAGGTACAACCGCTGTGCATTTTCTCGCGTATCGTGCCATTCAAGGCCTAGAGGTTTGCGGCCACCCCGACTTTCGTCCTCAACTCGTTCGTGCTCACGGTAAAATATATCCCAGTATTGACCATTGGTGATTACCACTACATTTATTGATGGGATGCTATCTCCATAGTCGGCAACTTTGTCCTGATAACCTGCGTAGCGGGTGTCGCGGTCAATGCGCTTGGCCTCCACTACGATAACTGGCGTTCCTTGGTGGTCAAGCAACGTGTAATCAGGACGTCCAACTTCGGTAACATTCTCCACGATGCACTGAGACGGGTTTGAAAGATCCCAACCCAAGGCCCGCAGAACCGGGTCGATGATCATGTACCGAGTAGACATTTCGCTGTTATTGGCCGGGGCATCAAGGTTTAGGTCATCCGGACCCCGGTAGAAATCAAAGACATGCTCTTGAACTTCATGTATTGCCTGTTGAACCTTGTCAAGATTCATGGTGATCTCCAATCCATTCAAGATAAGTGGTCAAAGTGACCGCCAAGTTCTGCTGTAACAACGCGAGCTTTCCCCGCACTTCTTGTTCCCATGCTGGACCAAGATTGGTAAATTCGGAGGGCTTCAAATGATGGCTTAGTGTAAGACCATTGGAGGGCCGGGATAATCTTCACGCCGACCGGTGTCGCCCTTCTGGATGTGAAAGTCCCGCCGATCACGATACAACGCCGCCCGGTTGAGGACATGTTCGGCTTCTGCGTCGTCCAAGTCTATTTGGTCGCAAGGCGTCATGAACCAGTACTTGTAACCCCCGATGAACAGGTACAGCGTGCGGCGGCCAAAAAAGGATCCCCAAAATGCCTCTCCGTCACCTATCCGCCGACACACGGCTTCCACCAACGCCCGCTGCCCGTCCCTGTGGAGCAACACATACTCGTGGGGCCACGTATCCCGGTAAGTGACCGCTTCGCGCCACGGCGCGGCGGCAATCAGGTCCGTCAGCTTCACTCAGCGCCTTCCGCGTCGGGCGAGGCCGTTCCTTCGTTCATCACTTGATCCAGGAACGGTTGTGCCACCGTCCGCAGGCGTAACAGATTTTCAGCAATCCATTCCCCCACGGCTTCCAGGTTTATCATTGGGTCGTTGGTCACCGCCTCGGTTTGCAGCTCCACCCAGGACTCTTTCTCCCCCTGCTGCCACTCGGCGCCGCCGCTCAGCTCGGCATCTATCTCGGACCGGTGTTGGGTCAGAGCATGATAGATGTGTTGGTTGTCGGCTCCGTTCACAACAAGGAAGGCCGACGCCTTGCCATCGCTCAACCCGGCAGCATAAACCACATGGGGATATCCGGTTTCGAATGACCGCCACCTACCCCTCCATCCGCCCCGGCTTACCGGAAGCAATCCCGAACGGCGTAGTTGCGCTACCACTGGGCGATAGAAGTCGGCGTAGTAGGTGTTCGTGGTCATTCTGGTCGAAGTGGAGGTTGCTCCCGGTTGCGATTGCGGTGGTTCGGCGACTAACTGGAAGTCGGCGGCTATAGCGCCCGCCACTCGGTAAGCCCTCACCGCCACTGCATACACCGCGATGTTGTCGCTTTCGTTGAGCCACGACAATATGCTGCGGTGGTAGTCGGTGAAATCCTGGGCCACCCACACCAGGATGTTGGCGTCCGCGTTAGCCGCGTATCCCAAGAGTCTCAGGCAGTGGGAATCGTCGGATATCTCCAACTGGTTTTCAATCACCACCTTGGCCTTGGTGCTGACTTGTTCTGCAATGATGTCGACTCGCCCGGCTCCAGGCAAAATGACCTCCGCCGCTACTGGTTCCAAAGCAAGGTTTAGCTTGCACCCCAGGAATTGCAGATGGTCTTTCAGCCAGGGGGTAAAGTTCCGGGCCTCGTCGGGCCAGACCTCCCGCAATCCCACGGGTTCCAACGCATTGATTTCCGACATCTTGTTCCCTCCCAGCAACACGCTTGTCCGTGAGTTCAGGTGCAATTTGCTGGAAATCGATTATACCACCTCGTGTGTAAATCTGTGGGTGCATTCAAGCAAACCCTGTGGTTTTGGTTGCGGTTATCGGTTGTTTTTCTTTGTCCAGCTTGACCTGCTGAGCTTCGTCTTCCGCCAAGTTGGCCTGCTTCCGACTCTTGCCCGGCTGGGCCAAGAATTTTTGCGCAGGTTCGTTAGGGAGAAGGAATCGTCTCTGAAGTAGGTAATCGGATACGCAAGGAATAAAGGCCAACCGTCAGTTAGAGTTGCCGTTCTCGGATATTGCCCGTTCCCGGGGCCTGCTTATAGGCGGTGGGCCAGGCGAGGCGCCGCTCCCTTCTGCTTGACGCCCCAGGTGGGCGCGGGCGATGATCTGGGCCCGGATACGCAACCCATCACTCAGCGCCCTTCGCCGTTCCGCCGTGTAAACGGGCGGCGTGGGACCGATGTGGGTGCCGCGCCCGTCTTCCGCAGGCTGTTGTGAGAGGTAAACCAGTAAGACTTTCCCATCCACGAACAGGCACGAATGAAATCCCGCTTGAATAATACTTGTGCTCGTTCGTGAATGTATTTGGGACGATGGGCTTAACCCGTTGTATCCTCCAGGGGCGAGGGCTACCAGCGTTTGCGGCTGCTTAGATTCTGAATCAGCGTTTGAGCCATTTCGCTAGTCGTGCAATTCTGGTCGCACATATCTACATTGGGGTTTCGGTGTTTTCCGCGTTGAGTTTTGTGGTCATAGAAATACCAGTGGCAACCGTTTGTCAAAACCCATAGTTTCGGTACCGGCTCGATATCATAGTTGAAGAGTTGCTTCTCTTCCTTGAATCCATTCAGTGCTTTTGATAGTGCCTTGGCTTCAATCAAAACTACGGGATTGGCGTTCTTGTACAGGCAGTAGTCCGGCCTACCCGAGTATTCCAACTCCTTCCGTCCCCACCATTCCTCATATCGGCACCGCTCAGGATCGTCCAACTTCCATCCCAATGCCCTGAGGATCGGGTCTATCATGGCATAGCGAGTGGTAGTCTCGTTGAGGTCACGGAGGCAACCGTCGTCATATTTCTCTATGACAGACAGGCCGTGTTTAATGGCCATTTTCACGTTTTCTTGAAGCGTCATTTTCTGCATACCCTTTCTTATGTGCTAGGCAGTCTGAGGTGGAGCCCATTACTTAGACAGGATCAGGGCCGAGTTAAGGGTGAATCCCGGCTCATCTGCTAGCGATTTGGTCCCCTGTTCCAATGAACACTTCCTTTCCTTAGAGTCCCCTTCTACTACACCCTGGTCCCCGGGGAAGACCTCGGCCGGAGTCCGGTAGCCCAAGGCCTGATGGGGCCTGAGTCCGTTGTAGAACCGGAAGTAGTCCTCCAGGCCGGTCTCCCGGACCATCCGGCCCATGACGCTATTCAGGTCTCCCTCTTCGAGGGCGGCGTCCAAGGCAGCCGTCATCTCGTCGGATGTGACCGGGTGCACTGCCGGTGCCTTCGTTCTGTCCATCGCCCCCGCCTCGCCGTCCTTTGATCGGCCCATACCCCGCTTTTGTTATCCCACCGGATACTCCAGCGCAAGGGGGAAATGTTAGGAATTGGAGCTATGCCCCTGATCGAACGAGTGGGCGACCAGGATTTGTCCGGGAAAGCTGAAACTACTTTACCGTGTTCTTTTTCGCTGTGGTCTCAAGCCAAGCGCTCAAAAGGAAGGCGAAGGGGCCGCTCTATGAAATGTTGCGTTCCATGCACTACTGGATTCCGGGCGAGGACCGCAGGTGCCGGACTGCCATCAACGTTGCGCCGACGAATTCAACCCCGGTTCTTGTGGAGAATTCAGCGAATGCGGGACGGTCACTGATTGGGAGGGCCCGCCAGTCCGCGATAAACCGGCGTGTCCATTCCAGGCGATAGAACCGCACGTCCACTTTGTTCAACCCCAGGTCGTCTATCGTCCGCAGCGCTCTCTCACGGGCCTCGGAAGACAACTCAGGCATGGGGATTATCTCCCCCGTGTCGGCGTCGTAATCAAAATGCCGTTCCGGCCGCTCCCGCTGATCGGCGGCGCTCGGGTCCACGTAGCCCGAGGGCGGCCATTTATCCTGCTTGTTCTCGCCGTTGCATCTGCGGCAACTGAAAATCCAGTTGGACCACTGGTAGGCCAATTCGGGATAGCGGCTCAATGGCCTGAAATGGTCAACCGTGGGCGACCTTCCGGCTTCATCCGCATCCCGCTGGCATAGCCGTTCGCAGTACCAGCAAGTGCTGCCGGAGCAACCGCCGAGCAACTCCCTGAATTCTCGCCAATGGGAGTCATTGGGGCGTTCCCCAACCCTGTATCGAAAGTATTCGACCCATCCCCGCGTGTACTGCCGGGCGTACCCTCGGACGCTGCTCGGCTCCGGTTCCCGGTCAATCCACCGCATCGCCGCCTAGCTGCCATCCTGCGACAATTCGGATTGCCGGGACCGCAAGAACTCCAGCATCATGTCTCCATAGCGCTCCCGCTGCGCCTCCAGAGGCGTGCTGCTGGAAATAAAATCCTCGTTCACCTGGCGGCGCAATTCGGCCAAATCCACCGCCTCAGCGTCGCTGAGCGTTTCCTTCCCCCGCAACTCGCGCAAACGGCTCGCTCGGTTGACTGTCAACTGGTCCGTTGGTTCGTCAACCCCCATGAACGTCCGCAAAATCTCATCGGTCGTCCAGCCGATGATATCGTGATCGTTGGTGCTGGCTGTAACCACTCCATCCTCATCCCGCTTCAGCATGTGCACCTGCCCGGCCCTCAGCCCGGCGACCACGAACGGCGAGTGGGTGGTTGCGAATATCTGCAATCCCGGAAAATGCTTTAGCAAAGCCGGAACTACCCGCCGCTGCCAGGTCGGATGTAAATGATTCTCAATCTCGTCAATCAGCAGTACGGCCGGCCGTTCATTCCATTCGTTGGCGAATTCGTAATGATTGAGCAGCTTCAATGCCAACCACAGTATCCATAAGAGAGTGGACTGCGACCCCGAGCTCAGATCGCCGACGTAAATCCGCTGGGAACCGGTCCCACCCAGGTCCATGGGCCGTTCTTCGGGTCTGATGTGGTGGAACCTGGGTATATCGGTGGTAGATATGCCAAGCATCCGGTTTATGGAAACGCTTTCGAGGTCAGCCAAAGGTTGGTCAGCAAGAAATTCAATGTCGAAGCCGGTCGGATAGTTTAGAGCCATGGCTGAGGTCAGCAGTTCCTCGCAGATCGACTTGGCGCACGAATGGGCCACGTTGTCTACGTATATGAAATTCCAAGCCCTTTGTTCCCCGGTTGGCGATTCCTCCCGTTTTTCCTGCTCGTACATCCCGAGCGTTTTGGCGTACATCAGATCTATGGCGGCTTTCAGCCTGGCCCCGCAGAACGGCCCCGACAACACCTCCTCCACCGTCGAACCGTAAGAATCCAGTTCGCCTAGCTCGGATATGCAGGGAAGTCCGGTTCTGGTAGGTCCGATGTAAATCACCGGCGGACGTGGAGTATTATTGACACCATCATCTAAGTTGGCAGTGCCAAACCTTGAGCCGGCATTGAAAAACTCTGTGTCGGCGAGGAGAATGTTCTTGCCCTCCAGCCAATCATCGGCCCTTTCTCTTTCCTCGGCGAAGACCAATCGCAGGTCTTCATGATCAGGTCCCCTAGCCAGGTGGCTCTTGGCATCTTTATCGTTGAAGTACTCGTCAATCTCCGACAGCAGCCTGCTTTTTCCGGACGCGTTCGCCCCCACGAACAGGTTGACTCGTTCGTCGAATCTGAGTTCAACCGGGTCGGTGAACGGCGGCACTCCGCCGAATCGCATCTTGGTGAGGTGCATATCACAAACTCCGTGCGACCATTCTACTCCAGTTGCCATCTCTCTACCAAGGTATGACTGCCCCACAAACGCCCCGGCCAATGCGATCTGTCTTGGGCTTTCCAAGGCATTTTCCGTCTCGCTTGAGGCCGGTTCGCCGTCTACCACTTCGATCAACCTTTGCGCTGCCAGAACCGCCACCGTGGACTCCATAGTTCCCGTACCGTGGCGGTCTTCAACTCGTCCCCCAGCCCGGCGCTTCTTTGCCGTTCCTGCTCAAGCTGTACTTGCAACAAATCAACCTGTGCCTCCAACCCACGTATCCGCTCCTGGGCCGCCGCCAGCTCCGAATCAGCCGCCTCGACGTTCTCCGGCGGGTCGTCGTCCAGCATCACGTACACCCGGTGCCGCCGTCCGCGCGGCTCCCTTCTAACTCCCACCTCCCCGGCGGCGATGCGCCGGTTCAGCGTGGAAAGGGACAAACTCAACTCCCGGCAGGCTTCCGCCTTGGTCAGCAGTCTCATGTCCTCACCTCCCCTTGTGTCATTACGTTTCATTTACGGGTCAACCCTGTTGTGTCATACGTGCCAGCGGCTCTTTCGCCCTTGGTCGCCGGGCCGGTCCGCCTCTGCCGAAAGTCCCGATTTCTGCAACAAAATGCAATCCAACGGGCTTTTGGGGTCAGACAGGGTTAAGACGGGGAAAAACCCCTGTCATCCCTATTGGATTGTCCCTCTCCTACAGGAAACCCGGGGGACCGCTTTACCGGAAAAGTTGCACTTTGACCAGTCGCTGCAATTGCAGCCTTTCCCACGGCTCCGGGGCGGGCGGCAGCCACGTGTCAGCCAGGATGCCTCTCTGTGTGATGGTTTCCAGGTTGGAGCTGGCGAAGGGGGCGTGATCGACGTAGCTGGCGGCGTCCATGAAGGCGTCCTCGTCGTCCTCGGTCTCGAACACGAACAGCACCAGGGGCAATGCACCGCCGTGGTCCCGGCGGGCGTAGCCACTGCGGAAGTAACGGCGATAATTCTCCAGCCGGGCGCGCACCCGTCTTGGCGTGGTGGCCCGGCGTTCGTATTCCAGGAAGCAGTGGCGGTATCCCTGGGGCAGGTCCAGGGTGAAGGACACGTCGGGGTGGACCACGTAGTTCTTGTCGTTGTGCCAGTACCCCACGGCGGAGCGGGAGGTGGGCAGAAGGTCCAGGAGGCCGTAGTCCCGGCTGTGGGCGCATTCGGCGGTGAGCTTGGCGGCCAGGGTGGTCAGGGCGGCGTGGTGCTCCGGCTGCGACGCCATCGCTCGCAGGGCGGTGCCGGCGTAGAACTGCGGGTTGCTCAGACTGGGTTCGGCGGTCCAGCGGTCCAGGACCTGCCCCACGGCGGCCCGGTCGCGGCGGGCCAGGCAGGTCAGCCCCTCGTCGGTGAGGACATGCGATTCACCGTCGGCGCGTATCAGGCCGTGGTCTGCCAGTGGCCTGAGCACCTGGTTGGCTCGGCGGCGGGTCACTCCGCCCATCAGCCCGGCCAGTTGGTCCGTGTCGCACAGGGGCCAGGCGGCCAGCAGGTCCAGGGCCTGCTTCTCGGCGCGGGTGAGCCGGACGGCCAGGGAGTTGCACACCTGCTCCGTCGGCTGGGGCATCAGCGCCCGCAGGCCGCTGGGATACAGCTCCTCCGGGTCGGGCCTTGGACAGTCAGCAGCGGCGGTCCCCGCACGGCGTCCCAGCCAGCCCATGATGGCGTCCAGGGACACGTCGGGGTTGATCGTCTCGGGGAGAAACGTACTGCCGCCCCCGCCGCACTGCTGCCAGACCGGGGCCTGGGCGTCTCCCGCCAGCAGTTCCCCCTCGGTGGCGACGAGGGTGCTGCGGTGTTCGCCGGGGTCGCCCAGGGTGCGGAAGGCCCGTCGGGTGGCCTGGTCCGAGTGGGTGATTACCAGCGTTGCCGTGGGCCGCTGGTAATATCGCAGTTGCTCCAGCGTTCTCAGGCGGTAGCGCAGGTTGGCCGAGGACAGCACCGGCCCCTGGCGCACGACTCCCAGGGAGCGGCCCCCGGACAGCGTGATCAGCAGGTCGTAGGGTCCCTGGCGGTAGTGGTCCACCCGGACCAGCTTTCGCTCAGGGTCGGCGCGGGCGATCATGGCGGCCACGTGGTAGAGCACCGCGACAGAATCCAGGCGTTCGGTGAGCAGCCGAAACCACTCCCGGGAAACCGGATACTCGCTGAGGAAACGTTCTACGCCGTGTTCGACACTGGCGGCGGCCTCTATGCCCCGCTCCGTGGGGAAATAGCGGTGCTTGGGGTTTGGCCCCAGGACGCTCAGGTGGTGGGGAACCGAGTCCACCAACCCGCGCTCGGCGAGTTTGGCCAGCCGGCGGCGCAGGGTGGTGGCGGGAATCCTGCCGAAACTGGAGAGTTCGTCCACGGTGGTCAGGGGCGCGGCGCACAGCAGCCGCAGGGTGTCCTCCTGCCAACGGCGCAGGGCGGAATCCGCTCGGCGCCGGTTCCTGGCGGCACGGTTTAAGTTGGCGTTGATGCGCTCCGAGGCCACTACGGCCCAGGTGGCCGCGTCAATGACCTCTACGCGGTCGCCCACGCTGTCCAGGACGGCTTTGGGCAGGGCGCGGCCCAGGTGGCCCCGTTCCAGGAAGCGCCAGAGGGTTTGGCGGGAGACGCCGAACCGCTCCATTGCCTTCTGGCTGCCGCGCCACAGGGCGTAGGTTTGCACGTAGTGCCGGATGGCGCATTCGAGGTCTTCGCTGGAAAACTCGTCCTCTTCCGGGATTGGCGTGCTGGTGTTGGTTGTTGTCATGCTCATTCCTCCCGTGGCAGTGGCCCAACACTCCATTGTCCAGGAGAAATTGTTCGCTCGTAATGCCTTGTAAGGCATTACATTTGAGCGGTTTTTGTGGTATGGCGCGGGGGCTGGCGGGCTCTCGTCGGTCCCTTCGAGACCTTGCCAGCAGCCCGGTCGGGGATGGCTCATTCCAGGGAATCACCGGACGTCGGGGTACCGGATGCGGGTTCGCTGCCCCGTTCCGCCTGCCGCCGCAGGTGGGAGCGGGCGATCATGCGGGCCAGGATGCGCAGCCCCGCCTGCATCGTCTCCCTCTGCGCGTCGGTGCACTGCGGGGATGTTTTCTTTCGGGTCTTGCTGCTGGCGGTCCCGGTTTCCGGGCTGCTCCCGGAGGGACGGTCCGGCTCGTTTCTTCCGGTGTCTTTTCGCATATCCTCTCGTTGTGCGTGTGTGATGGGGTCTCCGGGTCGTGTCGAGGTTCGAGTTTCAGGATCATGTCGTTCTCCTTGCATCGGTTTGGATCATCGGTGTTGTGGCCAACGCCGCAACAGAGTGTGGCCAACGGGACGTCGGCGGAAAACTACCCGTGGGCGTTATCAACCTTGATAACCCCTACGGGTCTCTCGGCATCCGGTGTTTTTCCCGCTGTCGCGGGGGTGTACAGGAGATTGAGTTTTGGCAGTTGGTCTTCAGGCAGATCGTTCCAAAGCTGAAACAGGGGGAAATCACCCCTCTCCAGGAAGTAAAGAGGAAACACTTGGAGTTAAGGTCTGGTTCCGGTCTTTGGGCCAAGAACCCGATTGACGTGGGGGTGCGTGACGGGGGGTCAACCGGCATCGGTTCTGGAAAAACGCCCTGAAATCGCCCGAGATGTGCCGGTGCGTGACGCGCCGGTTGAAGCCGGTCCGGGTCCGGTCCGCAGTCGTGGGCAATGGATGCAGCCTCCAGGTCTTGAGACTCAAGCCGTTGGCCGAACTGTTGCCGGACGTCTCCGGCAGCCTGGGACAGTTCGTTGGTCTGGCTGGACAACTGCCCAACGTTGACGTTGGTCCAATCCCGGCCCCCGTCGTGGCTGATTCCGGTGTTGCGGTTCATCATTTCTTACATCCTCGCATCGGATCGGGAATCGGCGGATGTCTTTCTCGCCAGGGAGTGTGAACCAACCGGAACGCCGGCATAACCGCCTGTAAGGTCCCACATATGTGGGGGCCTACGGGCCCCCTGGCCTTCCGGACTGCCCAGAGGTCTACCGGAATCTGACTCCGCTTGCCGGAATCCGGGCCGGTACCGGGTTTCCGGGCCGGATCGTTCACCCCACCTCGGTCTGTGCCGTCAGCGCCTTCGCCAACGCCGCCACCGTATAGTGTGAACTAATCGGCCCCTCTACATAACCTCCCGCAGGGGGCCGCAGGTGTGCGGGGTCTTGCAAGGCCCCACGCCGGAGACCTCCTCCGGGACGTCAACGGGGTGTACAGGAAACAGACTCCGGTTGCAGCAATGCAAGTTGGGCCATTTCGTAGCTGAAATGGGAGGAAACCGGCCCTCTTCCGGAGTTTGCCGGTTAACACTTTTCGTAAGTCCCCGTTCCAACGTCGGGTTGCATTGGCCGTAGCTGAAAGTTGCATTTATGCAACTGGCCCGACCGCTCAGCAGTTGCATGGGCCCCGTTGGAAAGTTGCATAAATGCAACCGGAGACGGAAGAGCGGCCCCGGGGATGAATGCCAGGCAGTTGGGCATCGGTCCAGAGATCGAGAAGAGCACGAACATCGAGGACCTGCACCACCTGCGGCTGATGGCGCTGCTGGACGAGTTGTTGCGGGACAAGGGAGCGCGCAAGGCGGCGGCGGCGGTGGACGTGGACCACCGGAGACGGCGGCCAGCCTGGAGGGCGGCAGGCTGACTCGGCGGATGGGGTACCCCAGGACGATACCGGGCGCAAGCCGACCAAACGTAACGTGCTGGACCGGGTGCGGCGGGTGCTGAGCCTGGAGATGTGGCGGAGATGGCGGCAACGGGCCGAGTGCGGCGTGCCAATTGGCTTTAGTAAATTTTATTGAAGAAAAGTAAACACTTTTCCGATGGGCGCGCGGAGGGGCTATGCAACGGGCCTGGAGTGCGCGACAATAAATCCGTTGTCTGGCTTTTCCAGGTTTCCCGCCATAGAAACCTGGGGGCACGATCCCTGTTGCCCGGGTATGACCTGACGGATTTGATTCGCTCTCTGGAAGGGTCGCCCAAGAGGGAATGCTGCCGCTGCGGATTTGACGTAGCTCTCCGCAGGCAGCGCGGACCGGATTGACGGGGTGTTTAAGTCCCTCGTTCCCGGTCCAGTCCAACGGGCTGGAGTGTTTAAGTCCTTCTCCTGTTGGGCTCGGTTCAGCGACCCGGAACTGACTACTCCGGCTGCTGGGTACTCGTCCGTTAATGGGAGTTGATCGCTCCTTCTCCGGACGGCGGGGACAGAGCGTTTGGCCGCGCTTCGTTCTCATTCAGGCTGAGGCGTTGGCAGCATGTGCTCGCTTCGCCCCAGGCGGTTTCCCAACCCCACGGCGTATCACCATCGAAAGGGAGGTAGCGCACCGAAACTGCACGGCATTCGGGATTCCCTCACCCATCCGGTTAACACCGGCGAAGCGGGTTGAACCGTTTCGCAACCACCAACCTATGGCCGGAGCGTGGACAACGCCCCTGCCGCTTCCGTGCGGCTTCGGCTTAGTTGCCTGAAACAGGAGGCAGGGCCGTAGCATTAACACGCTCCGTCAGTCCGTGAACAGCGGCAGCCCGAACGCTTGGCCTCGCAACGCGGTTCCCGCCAGGCTGGCCGCCGGCACAGCCTCCAGTTGGACTGCGTTCCTCTCCCCTTCCGCTATCCAGCAGTTTCCGGGGATTTTCGCCCTGGCCGAACTGCGCCCTACGCCAACCCCCAACCGCCATTTTCCGTTGCATAGCCCGACCTTGGGCGCAGTGCGTCTTGCGCCGGGCGCCGGATTGGTCACCCGGCCATCACCCTGGGCGCAGTGCGTCCTGCGTGGTATGGCGTGAGACGGTACCGACCCTGTAGTCAGGAGCCATGACCGTCCCCTGGCTGTCGCTGGCCGACAACGGTGCGAACCGGTTGGAGCGAGCAGAAGCAGAGTCTCCAGGATGGCGCAGCAGGCGGCAGGAATCGAGGTCCAGCGAAAGGCTGTCTCGTCGTTCGTCGGCGCCGCCGTAGGCGAGTCGGCCGGCAAAAGGCGCAACGTCAGCGACCACGGCGACCACCACAACCACCACAACTACATCTAAGGACGTGATCTACGACAACAACGACCATTCTGAGTTCCGTGCCATAAGGGACCAGTTGGAGCAACTGGTGAACCGGCAATAGCAACCCGAAGCCCGCCGCCCTAAGCGCGGCGCGGCGGCAACCGGGGTGGCTGGTCGGGCTGCCCCCGACAATCGAATAGGCGCCAACGAGCGGGGTCGTCTCTCCCAACTGAGGGGGAGGCGGCCCCGCTCTTCGTGTTTCGCCCTTGGCGAACACCAAATCGGCGGAATGGACCGCACCCAACGACCTGCATCTTTAACCGGAGAGCGGGGTCGGTCCATTCGGGCCGGCCCCGCTTTCTGCCTTTCGGAGGAAGCGACATGAAAGCGACTACCAGCATCGATATTGCAAGAGTCATCACCTTTCCCACTACCGGCTTCGACGGCAGCGAAACCCGCGTACCGGACACCGGACCGGCTGGGCCGAAACAGATCGGGGCTGAGAAACAGGGCATAGGCAAGCCGGAGAGCGAGCTGCGGGCGGCGGCCCGGCGCCACGGCTACACCCTCAAGCAACTGGCGGAACAGATGGGCGTCAACTACAGCTACTTGTGCTCGGTTGCCAATGGGCACAGGCCCTGGACCCCCATGCTGCGGGAAAGGGCGATGGCCGTCCTGGGGGAGGTCCCAGGGCAGGGCATCGTCTATCGCCAGGGCGGCGTGGTGCAAGGGAGGAGCGAGAGCACCTACGTCCGGGAGCGGGCCAGGGAGCGGGGCCTGACCCTGCGTCAGGTGGCCGACCGGACGGGACTGAGCTATGGGTACGTCGTGCAGGTGTCGCGAGGCCAGCTCCACCCGAGTCCCGCCGCCCAGGCCCGGATGGAGTCCGTCCTGGAGGCTCCCGTGAAGGTCGAGTCCGCCCAGCTTCCCACCTTGGACCCGCAAGTCTTGTGGGAGCGCATGGATGCTCACGGCTGGAGCCAGAATGAGGTGGCCCGGCGGGCGGGCATCAGTGTTTCCTATCTCTCCCAGATCATGAACGGCCAGCGCACCCCGTCCGGGGACGTGCTCCGGCGGCTGCACGATGTCCTGTTCGCGCCTTCGGCGGCGGAACTGGTGGCCCCGGTGGAACTCAAGGTCATGGCCTGGAAGAAGGGCTGGCGCAACGGCGTGGTGATACGCGGCGCCGGCGGGCCGGGCGGCGGCACGATTCGCACCGGCGGGCGGGTGCCCTGGGGTGCCGAGGTGGAATTCGCCTACACCAGCGGCTATGACAACCGGGGGCGGGTCTCGGTGAACCACTTGGTGGATGAGCGGGGCTACGGCGTGATGCTGAGGCGGCCAGAGAACGACAATCGCGGTGTGAAGTAACGCGCTTGGAAGTCCTTGAAATTCGTTAGAAGAGGGAACGCACCGAAGCAAGCAATTCAGCGGTCTTTGCGTCGGTAAGGCGGGCGATGGTAATGCCGAACCGCCCCTGCGCCATCGTGGCCAGCCGGTCGGGACGCGCCCTGCTTCCCTGACGCAGCGTTCCCTCAACCAAATCGGCAGGACCTATCGATATGGCCCTGCGGTGCCGCCGCCGGCTGGTGGTAATGGGACACACAACCCAGTCGGCAAATCTTCCCTCGCTGACGTCCGCCAACACCACCGTGGGGCGCATCTTGGATTCCTCGACATCCGTATAGGGAAAGGGCAACAGCACCACGTCTCCTACCATGCTCTATCGCCCCTGCCCCCGAATGTCGGGCAGTGAGGCCAACCACGCTTGGTACTCCGGGTCGTCGTCGGATTCGTCCCAAGACCTGGCGAACTCCGCCATTACCAGAGTCTCCCATTCCCGCCGATTCCGGTCTTCCGACACCACCAAGCGCTCCCCATCCCAATACGCCATGCTCTCCACGATCTCCACCGTCTTCACGCTGACCGTGCACACCCGCAGCAGCAGGTCAATCACCCGTTCCTTGTGGTTCGCGAACCGGTAGGTGTTGAATCGCTCGGCGACGGTGGGGTCGCGGGGCTTGCGTTCCTTGTACTGGTCCAGCACCCACTCCAGGGCCGAGCGGCTGCCCAGCCGGTACTCCCACGCCTCGGACGGCACTCCCTTGAGCGTGGTCGTGTCGTCCAGGACAATGGCTCCCCTCTCCCTATCGGCCCGCAGTATCGTCTGCCTGGGTTCCCACTCCAGTTCAACCCGTTCCAGGGGATATGGTTCCGCCTGCTCGAACCCGATGTGCAATTCAAGAAGATCCCGCCCCATGTCCCGCCAGAGGTAGAAGTCGTGGTAGAAGGGCAGGTGGGGAAACTCCCTCAGCAGGTCCACCCGGTAGTCGTGGCGGTAAGCCGGGTCGTGGAGCACGGCATAGGTATAGGCAAAGATGTCCTCGGCGGTTATGCCTTCGGGTCCGGCCAGTTCATCAAAAGCGTCGCCCCACTCCCGCCGGTAGTGGTCGTTGAACTGACTGAGGCCCCACTCTGTTACGTTGCACACCCGCTCCCCCTCGGCAGGGTAGCGGTAGAGGGGTAGGCATTGGGTATCGCCGGTGAAGTGGAAATCGGCAGGCTTATCCGTAGCCAGGACATAAAAGGCTTTACCGTTCACGCAGAAATTGATGACCTTGTTGGGCTGCTTCAAATCCGGCCCAAAGATTTCGTAGTGATTGGAGGTCAGCACATCATTCAGCGTGAAATCCGCAAAGTGGTGCTTAGTAACATAGGGGCGATATAGAGATTGGATGCGATTGGCTTCGCTATAAACTATCCGTCGCCCCCGCTGAAATTCGTTCCGCAGGTCTCTGCTCCATTTGATGACCGGACTATACGAATCGTCGGCAGCATCCAAAAACCCGTTATAGGTATCGGCAAAGAATAGCGCCTTGTTACGAAGATTCGCTATCTCGAAGTCATAAACCCAATCGTCTCGGTTTGACTTGACGGCGTTGGAGAACAAACCGAAGAGCGCGTGCTCATCGGCGGCTGTCTTGGCAAACTTGGTCTCGCGGTTTGCCAGGGGCAAAAGCTTCTCAAAGTCGCCGTTGGACTGGTTCAGCCACTCGTTTCGCTTGTCCGGCGCGATGGTCTCAAACTCAATGCCTTCCAACGCTGCGTCCTGCAGATAGGCGAGTTTATCCTTCGCCGGTTCCGAGTCTTCCCGCCGGGCATAATGAATGCCACACTGACCCAGCCTGGCTTTCTCCCTCACAAAGAACCCGATGGCAACGCCGGTCTGAATGCCAAAGACGTTGTGCGTGGTGCCAGAGATTTTCGGATTGCGCCGCACGTCTGAGCCGAGATCGAGTACGTAGATATCGGTGAACTCTTCCCCTACCACCTTGCGGAAACCGTCGTCCTGCCGGGTGTCCAGGTAGGCCCGGTTGGTTACAAACCCGATAATCCCGTCGTCCGCCAGCCTATCGGATGCCCACCGGATGAACCGCTTGTACATGTCGTACTGGTGGGTTCTCTGGGCGGTGCCTTCCTGCACGTAGGTTTCACGGACGCGCCGGTCTATGTTGGGATACTCCCGGTTGGCTCCGCCGTCGCCCCAAAGGGCTGCACTGTCGTTGTAGGGCGGGTTGCCGATGATCACGCTGATGGGCTTCTCGTTCTGCTCCTGCACCCGTATCCAGTTTTCTTCCGACACCGAACCCAGGTTGAACGCTCCCTGCCGCTGCACCGCGCCGCCGCTGGCCCCCGCGCCCTGCCAGTCCATGTTGTCCAGAGTGTCCACGAAGCATAGGTTGGGAAACTCCAGGTACTCCCCCGTCCGTTCCCTATAGGTGTACTCGATGTTCAGGTTGGCGATGTAGTAGGGCAGGATCGCCACCTCGTTGGCGTGGATTTCGTGAAGGTACTTGCGCTCCAGCCGCTCCAGGGGCAGGTGGTTGATCAGATTGGTGATGAACGTGCCAGTTCCCGTGGCCGGGTCCAGGATCTGCACGTTGTCGTCGGCCAGGGTCTTGCCAAAGTGCCTCTGCAACAGCCAGTCCGTCCCCCGGATGATGAAGTCCACCACCTCGTTGGGGGTATAGACGACCCCCAGGCGGTCGGCGGCGGCCGGGTTGTAGGCTCTATAAAAATCCTCGTAGACGGCCTTGATAAACTGCTGCTTCTCCGCGTAGTCCGCGATCTCGTCGGCGGCCCGCCCGATGGCCCCGTAGTAGGTACGCAGCCGGTCGATGGCTTCCCGCCGCACGTTGCCGGTGAAGAAGGTCCCCTCCAGCTCGTCCAATTGGCCGGCCACGTTGTTTTCCTTGTGGAACTGGTCCTCGTCGAAAACACGGTGGAAGATGTCCTTGGTGAGGATGTGCTGGAGCAGCATTTCCCGCACGTCAGCCTCCGACACGTCGGGGCCGATGCTCCGGCGGCACAGTTCCAGGAACAACGCGGCTCTGGCCCGGTAGTCCTCGTTGCCCTCTTCCGCTGCCGCCACTGACTGCCGCAGGTTCTCCAGCACTGCTGGCAAGTCGGACTTGAACTGAGTCTGGGCGTGGCGGAACTCCTCGATGTTGGGCAGTTCGTAGTCTAGGAAACGACGTATCAGCCGATGCAGTTCCCCAGGGCGAGACATGTCCACCCTCAGGGCCATGTCTCCGTTTTGCACTAGCACCGCCGTCTTCGAGTCCTCGAAGATGATGTTGTCCCTAGGATACCCCCGGTCAAACTTAGCCCGAATCTCGGCGTCTAGGTCGTCGTGTATGTCCTTGGACTCCCAGTAGCCCCGGGCCATGCGCAGGGTGTCCTTGACCGTGCCGTCGGGGATGACGTTGCCCGCCGTCTTCAACTCGGGAATGAGCGCCAGCCGTTCCCTGTGCTCACGGCAGTAGGCGTCCAGGCAGTACTGGAAGGCCGGCCGGATATTCAGCTCGTTGTCCGAACCGCCGAACTCGACCAGTTCCTGCCGCTTGGCGTAGTAGGCTTCTATGTGGGGGTAGTCGGGCATCTTGCGAATACCATATCCAACAGCCGTTGCCGGCGCAACCGCTGAGTGCGTTTAATTAGCCAAGAGTCTGCTCTGTTGGTGTGTCCAGAGGGAGAGGGATAACATTGCCACGAAACAGGTTGATCCGGGCGAAAGATCTCATAGTTGCCGTAGGCGGCGGCCTTGGGCCACTTAGCCACGGTCAACTGAAAAAGTGAGCCTCTTGACGTGATGACGAGAAAAAGTGCTCACGGCTTCGGGATAATGAGTCTTGCAACGCAAACCCTACCCCGGGCTAAACTGGGCCCCACCAAACTCACGGCAACGACTGCTTTCCCTTCCGATTGTCGTAGGTCCGCTGAACGAAAGAGCACATCGCTCTTTTGGTTCTCAACCAAGCGAAAAGCGACATTTCTCAAATCAACCATGCCTTGGACTCATCTCATGCTTGGCACGTAGATCGCTTAGAATTGCGGCAACGTAATATATCCCTTCAGGACCAGTCAATTGAAGACAATGCCTGAGCGACTCTATCTTACGCCGGGCCTACAAGTCACCGCACTATGCCCTAACAGCGAATTAGACACGGGCCCAGTACTCGGGCCACTATAGTTTTTCAAACAGATCTGGTTCCGGGGTCAGAGCCACGACTGAAAATCAAGGCAAACGCATTCTATAATCGGTGGTTTAAGTTGCCCAGTAATGAAGGTGCAACCGCAACAACTCCCCCTTGTACTTCGTCCCAATCGCTCAAGCCGAATTCAATTTTCGCTAAATATCTCTGCCAGTTTCTGGCTTCAAATTGGAATGCGTGTGCCCTGGGTATCGATAATATGGAATAAAATACGCTGATGGTATAAGGTTAACATAGTTAACTGTGTCATATCGCCTGCTGACAACTGCGATCCATCCAACAATGCACCAAGCAGCCGACGGAGGTATTGTCTCGCGGGTACCGGCTGGGCACACGGCACGGTGCTGGAATGCGACCACTTTGTCATGTTCGATTCCAGAAGGACCGGCAGGCGGATTCCCCGCCGATTGAGCCGGGGTACCGGGTGCAGTAGGTCCAAAAGCAACCGCAACCCGGGGCTTATACTCCACGCTTGCCCGACCGGTAAAGCGTCGATAGATTACGCCATTCAATGGAGGCAGCGCAGCCATGCTCGACATCGGCAGCTTCGGTAGGGCAGTCAACCTGTTCAGAGAGGCTAGGCACGTGCAACTCCTGTCAGCCCAATCGAGTCTCAGAGACAGCGCCCGGGTCTGCTTCGTAGTCTTTGCAGCGCTTACAGCGACAGTTCTTTTGGCTTGCGGCAACGAAGCCCCACCAAGAGACGTTCCGGTTGACTCCACGGCGATGCCCACGACAGCGCCGATTCAGACTGGCGCTGCCAACGCCACGCCCCTGCCGACATACACTCCCGAGCCGACGTACACGGCTGTGCCAACATATACGCCGGTTTCCAGATACACGCCTACACCCGTGCCCATGACTACACCTGAATTCCCCGCCACTGTGGAGGTAACGCGGGAGGTGCCAGTTACAGTTGAGGTGACACGTGAGGTTCCCGTAACTGTGGAGGTAGTCCGCGAGATAGAGATAGAGGTAGAGAAAGAGGTAGTGCGCGAGGTTCCCGTAATTGTAGAGGTAGTCCGTGAGATTGTGGTAGAGAAGGTGGTTGAAGTTCCGGTAACAGTGGTGCCAACCACTGGCCCCCCAACTCCGTCCTTTGTTCCTTTCGATGCGGATTTGGTGATTTATCTGTGGAAATTGGAGAACGTAGGGTTTGATGATCAGATTGATTCCTTTTTGGTGGCAAGCGCAAAGGCAAACTTCGACATTCCAACAGATAGGCTAGAGGTTGTCGTGACACGCCGCGATAGTGGCCGCACCATTAATTTTCAAAACTGTGATTCTCGTCTATTTGAGAGCGAGGTTACCGAACTGGGTTGCGTAATTGATGGAGATGGAGGACCTGGAGTGTTAGAAGAATCCCTGGAAGTGATAGTAGGCGTTCGAGTTCAGACGCCCCAAGGCAGGACGCGGTGCGAGCGGAACCAGAACTCAACCATAGAGGAATTGATATACAACTGCGAGCTCTGAACAAGAAATCGAGCGAGCGCAACTTACACTTGCCCTATCCATGCTCAAGAATGCCGCCGCTTCTTCAGCGGCTCAGGTTCATGAGGAGCGCTTTATGATGCCTTCCGGGCGTGGGAAAGCCCCCCGGCAACGGTGGATCAAGCCACTCTTACAGGGGGGCACATCTCAACCATCTTTAACGCCATTGGGCGTTGGGTTTCCCAGGGCCGCTCTGATTGGCGTAGTGGTTGCTCTCGTTGTTGTGTTGTCTCTGGCGGCTTGCGGAAATGACACTGAAACCCAGGAAGCGGCGCAGCCCACCCAATATCTACGTCCCATGCCGACCGCCACTGCATACCCGACGGCTACGCCGTACCCAACCTCCACTCCATACCCAACTCCCACCCGGCTGCCTGCCGACAAGAAGCCCTCCGAGAATACCATGCCAGCGTCCGCAGGAACTGCAACATCCGAAGACGAGCTGCCAGGATCGGAACTCTTCGCTCTGATTTCGCCCTCTGCCACACCCCTGCCGGCATACACACCTGAGCCGACGACTGCGCCGAGATACGGGCCTGTGCCTATTCCCGCACCCACGGCTATACCCGACCAGCAGGGAAGTGCGTGGAACTACAGCCGTATTGAGTGGATCAGAGACAGGGGCTATTTGGTCTGCGCCAGCCGGAACGACGTTCCAGGTTGGGGTCATGTGGAGGGCAACGGCAACAACGCCGGTTTTGATATAGACCTGTGCCGAGCCGTGGCCGCTGCAGTCCTGGGCGACCCCAGCGCCATCGAAATCCGCTTGATTTCCGCCGCCGAGCGCGGGCCCACGATCCAGTCCGGTGAGGTGGACATGATGGTCCGAACCGTTACCTGGACCTCCTCCCGCGATGTTGCATGGGGCAGCTTCGCTCAGATTATGTTTTATGACGGGCAGGGATTTACGGTACGCAAAGAACTGGGAATCGACACCGCGTTGGACCTGGATGGAGCTTCGGTGTGTGTGACCCAGGGCACCACCACCGAGTTGAACCTCCTGGACTTCTCAGACCAACACAATCTCGGGATCACGGCGTTGACTTTCGAAGACACCGGCTCAGCATTCGGAGCCTACGAGGACGGTCAATGTGACGCATATACGAACGACCACTCCCAGTTGGGAGCCTTGCGGGTTTTCCTGGGAAATCCAAGCGACCACGCGACTCTGCCGGAGACTATTTCCGAGGAGCCCCTGGCGCCTCTGGTGCCTCACGGGGACGAACAATGGGCCGATATAGTTAGAACAGTGATGGCGATACTCATCTGGTCCGAGGCTTACGCCATCACCTCGGACTCTGTGCCAACGAGCCAGACCGGCAATTACAATGTTGACCGACTCTTTGGTCTGAGTGGGTCCTGGGGTCAACAGGAATTGGGTCTCAGCGGGACGACCGCTCAGGACGTAATTGCGGCGGTCGGCAATTACGGCGAAATTTACGACCGCAACCTGGGTGCCCAGGGGCTTGGCTTGTTGAGGGAGAACACCCGAAATGCCCTTTGGGAGGCTGCCCCTTGCTCGGAGTGTCCCAAAGGCGGGCAGATTTACGCACCTCCCTTGCGCTAATTCATGCCTTCCCTTTTTGATCACCCCCAGTTCACGAGGATCTGACGAAGATGTTGTCTTGGTGCGGGAAGACCCTTCGACAGCTGCTGCTCAATCCATCCTTGCCGAGGGTGAGCTCTCTACTTCTTATGTGTCACCTGGGTGGTGGGTTTCCCAGGGCCGCCCTCATCGGCGTAGCGGTGGCTCTCGTTGTTATTTCTCTCGCCGCTTGCGGCAACGGCCCTGAAACCCAGGAGACGGCGCAGGCCACCCAATATCTGCGTCCCATGCCAACCGCCACTGCATACCCGACGGCTACGCCGTACCCAACCTCCACTCCATACCCGACTCCCACCCCGGTCCCTGCTGCCAAGGAGCCTCCCGGGACTCCCATGCCAGCATCCCAAGGGGCCTTGATATCCAAAGACGATCTGTCCAGCTCAGAGTTATTCGCGCTGATTTCGCCCTCGGGGGCCTTTATTGAAAGCAAGGGGCGTTTCGGAAGCGGCTTCCTGATCGACGGGGGATATATCGCCACGAATTATCACGTAGTCTGGCCCTCCCACGCAGTTCGGGTCGTCTTTCCGGACGGAACCGAACTGGAGGAAGTGCCAGTAGCCGCATGGGACCCAATGGCAGACCTGGCGGTGTTGGGACCCGTCAATGTTTCTGCCCAGCCGCTCAGCCTCGTGGATGGGGAGAGCACACCCGTGGGCAGCGAGTTGTTTCTGATCGGCTATCCGGACGAGGTGGACCACCTGTTCCCACAACCCACCATTACTCGGGGTATCCTTTCCAACCTGAGAGAGTGGGAAGCTGGAGGAATAACCTACCTGCAGACCGATCACAGGATTGTAGGCGGCCAAAGCGGTGGCGTGCTTGTCAATTCAAGAGGCGAGGTCATTGGACTGACGACGTATTCCTTTGGAGGGGCCCAAGCCAGCTTATCGGCATCTTCGACAGACATTGGGCCCATTTTGGAAATGCTGAGGCAGGGAGAATACAAAACCGAATTTGGAGACCGCCGATTGCCAGAAGGAGATGGCAGTTCAGAGTTCGAGATAGCACTGCGCAACCTATCGGACACCCGCGAGTTTGTGTTTGAGGTGGCGCGGGGAACGCCAGTAAGCATTGAAATAAACGGCGATGGGGATGGGTGGTTCAGGGTGTTCGACTCATTTGGGCTCGTCGTGGCGGAAGTAGATAACGGCTACACCGGCATCGAAAGCGCAGAGGTGGAGATCACGACCAGCGGTGTACATTTCCTCCAGGTAGGTCTAGCGCCGGGCGGCGAGCCTTCTGCGTTCAGTGTAACCAGCAGCGTCATGTTGAAGCCTCTGGCCGACCCGGACGACGGACGGGCCATTGCCGTTGGCGACCACATCGCCGGAAGCTTGGACTTTCCTGGGGATTGGGACTGGTATTCCATCGGCTTGGAGAAAGGGGATACGGTCAGAGTTTATGCGGATTCCCTCAACGTGGACACTCTGTTGTACGTTGGCCCCTCGGGATCCGAATATTATGATTTTGTCTCTGACGACGACAGCGGCGGGGGACTATTCGGCCTGAATTCTGAAATAGTCTACCGAGCGCCCCATACCGGGGAATATCTCATGTCCGTTACGGAAGCAGTCGAGAACCAAAGTGGGGGCTACTACCTCTCAGTGGAAACTGCGCCGGAGGGCACCCCACTTACGGCTGATTTCACTCTCAACCAGGACTCGATGTCGGCTGAATCAGAAATGTTGATCAATGACTTCTATGATTGCCTTACGACAAATGTGAGTTTCAGGCAGTCTTTTCTGGAGGAGACATCACAAACCTTGCAGGAATCAGGCATGAGCAGGGATGCAGCGCTTGCTGTTGCGGAGTCATTCTTGGACGATAGAGAGTTCATTCTTTCCATTATGAAGTTAGGGATAGAAACAGGTGAGGCATCTGAGTTCAGGGACGAGCTCTCCGAGCACTGCGACGAGGATGATCCCTCAAACCAGCACCCTGCGGCAACAGCAACACCCGCGCAAGTTACCCAAGCTCTGTTGGAATACGCGGACCGCCATGCCGGAGGTCCGGGAGCGATCTACGTTGGCGACATCGAACAACTCCTTGGCCCTGCACCCAAGGTGGACCAGGGAGACTTCGACGGCAACGTGCCTCTGGGGGCCCTGGAGCGCCACATATGGATCTACGAGAGCCCTTTCTATGAGGAATTGCGGGAAAAGGCCAGGCTCACCGATCCCACACCCATTACCTACGACGGCGAGCCCATCACAATCGAACACGTCTGCATCAGCCGGACCCAGCTGCCCTGCCGGTTGATGGAATCCTACTTGGCGCCCAACCTTCTGGAACGCACCAATGGGAAGCTGAAATTAGTTATCAACTCCTTCCCGGAACTTGGGCGGGCTGGCCCTGATACCCTGAGCCTGGTAACTGATGGCACTCTGGACTCGGCCACCATATATTCTGGATACGTGGCCGGGAAAATTCCTCATATCGAAATTCAGAACCTATTGGGTATCCACTCCTCCCGGGAGCAGGAGTTCGAGGCATCTCTAGCCATCATCAAGGACATCGAGGACCTGGTGCTGGCCGAAACCGGCGGGGTCATAATGAACCACAGTTGGCTCGCCGGCAACGACCAGTTCCTGTTCTGCCGGGATAAGCTTGAAACCCCTGCGGACTTCCGTGGCAAGCGAATTCGCAGCCATAGCGCAACACTGGCAGACTGGATCGCTGGCATGGGGGCCGACGCTCAGTTCGTGGCCTTCGCCGAGGTCTACACCGCCATCGAGCGCGGCATCCTGGACTGCGGAGTAAGTGGCGTAGACATGGCTCACGGACAACGCTGGTACGAAGTGACCGACTTTATGATCGGTCCGCTGCTAAGCTTCCCTTTCAACAACAACGTGATCAACGCAGAGAAATGGGCATCTATACCCGAAGACTTGCAGCAGATCATACTGGAGGAAGCGGCCAGGTCGGAGCTTGAGGCGCTGCGGGTCGCGTCCATCCAGAACGAGAGAGGGCTGATCAACAACACCACGGAGCGTAGCGCAGGACAGGATGCAATGGAGTTTGTCCCTTTTTCCGACGAAATGAACGCCCGCAGCCTGAACACGGCGGTCATGGAGCACGTTGTGCCAGGGTGGGTATACCGTGTTGGAGACACCAGCCACCCGATAATCACAGACACTTTCAACTGGAAACTCGGTCCCATCGTCGGTTTGCGTATTGAAGCTGATGGAAGGGTGGTCAGAGTTCCGATAACTCATGGCCCCTCCACAGGCCAGGCTGATGACGGGTTGATAGAGGTTGCCGGTTGCGACAGGGACCGGGACGTGCTGGTGGGGCTGTACGAAGCTACAAATGGCGAGAATTGGCGCAGGAAGGACAATTGGCTCACCGATCTTCCAGTGGGAACTTGGTATGGTGTTGCTGTCGACAATCATGGATGTGTGACCAAATTGTCACTCAATGATAATCAACTGAGTGGCGGTATTCCGGAGGATTTGGCCAGCTTGAGCAATTTGAAGAGGTTGTTGCTCAACGGGAACCGTTTGACTGGAGAAATCCCACATGAACTGGGCCGTCTAACTGGGTTGGAAGTATTGCATCTCCATTTCAACGATTTGACCGGTGAAATCCCGCCGGAGTTGGGAGACTTAGCTGGGCTGCGTGAGTTGGACCTTGGGGTAAATGACCTGACCGGCGAAATACCGTCGGCTTTTGGAAAGCTAAGCAACCTAACAAGCTTATGGCTCGGCTGGAATAATCTAAGCGGAGAGATACCACCAGGATTAGGCAGACTTGGCAGCCTAACCAGACTCTGGCTCAACAATAACCCATTGGAAGGATGCATACCGGAGACCCTGGCAAGCCAGTTAGATGACCTGTCCAATGTCGGTAATCTGCGAAATTGCGGAGCGACGCCGGTCTCGACGGCTACGCCTTCACCCATGCAAGTCTTGTCCGAAAGAGAAGTGCTGGTCGCCCTCTACCACGCTACGGATGGCGCAAATTGGAGGAACAACACAAACTGGCTGAGCGACGCGCCGTTGGACGAATGGCACCATGTCTCCACTGACGGCACGGGCCGTGTAACCGGACTGTTCCTCAGCGATATTCAGTTGAGCGGGGAGATCCCAGCGGAATTGGGCGGCCTCGCCAAACTGGAACTGCTGTTCCTCAACGATAATCGGTTGAGTGGGGAGATCCCGGCGGAGTTGGGCGACCTCGCCAGCTTGACATCGCTGACATTCTTCGGGAACGAGTTGACCGGGGAGATACCGCCGGAGTTGGGCAACCTCGCCAACTTGACGGGGCTGATTCTCTCCTATAACGAACTGACCGGGGAGATACCGCCGGAGCTAGGCAATCTCACCAACTTGGAAACGTTGGCCTTCACTGGGAACAAGCTGACCGGTAAGATACCGGCGGAGTTGGGCAACCTCGCCAACTTGGTATGGCTGGAACTCGGCGGGAATCGGTTGAGCGGAGAGATACCGGCGGAGTTGGGCGACCTCGCCAGCCTGACCGTGCTGCACCTCTACGAAAACCAGTTGAGGGGATGTGTGCCAACCAGCCTGCAAGGCCAGTTGGATAGGGCCGATAGCCACCTGGGCGGTCTGCCGTTCTGTTGAGACCCCTGCGTACTCCCTGACAGGGGTATGTAATAGGTCGTCAGGAAGATGACTGGCGGGTGGCCTCCAGGTTGGGCTTGGGTCGGGGCCATGGTTCTGGCAGCAGCCATGCGGTGCTCCAAAGTCGACCCCGGAGAAGCAACCGCCTCAGCCAGTCAATGCCGTACGTAAGAAAACTCCTCGGCGACACCATCATCGTTTAGGCCATCACTGACCGACTGCTGCACCACGGCCATGTGCTGAGCATCCGTAGGGGGAGTCGCAGGGAAATCAGAGGCCCTGCCACGACTGCAAGGACCTCCGATTTATCCGGTCCGCGATTGGAGGAGCCTGCGTCTGATCCCATTGCATCAGGTCTTGATCGATCAGGGCGACTTTAAGTCCTTGATTACAGTTCCAGTTGGAACCTAAACGTGAGCGATACTCTGCCAGGTCAAGCAGCCTTTCGACTGTCTGTGCGGGCATCCTGACTCCCCAAAGGAAAGCCCCGCCAACATAATGGGACATGGAATCCACAACTTTGGCGCGAGAGGTGCGGCTTCCTGACTACACCGCCATTTTGAATCTGATGAGAAAAGTTCTTGATTTTGTCCAGCTTGGTGGGCCGTGTGGGGGTCGAACCCACGACACCCGGATTAAAAGTCCGGTGCTCTGCCAACTGAGCTAACGGCCCATAGAGGATGAGATTAGCGGACACCTATTGTAGCATACGGGTATCTGTTCGTAGGTGAATTTCCCCGATTCTTGACCAGGGTAATCGCACATTAAACTTCTGGGCAACCCGTCGTTCCAGCGACGGGGAGGCCTCGATGAAATCTCCCAACTTGCCATCTTGCATTACCTGTCCCTACCATAAAACCATGTAAAAGGCCGGATTCCACATCAGCCGGGCAGACTCATTTGTCTGCCCTGCCCACAGGGGTCCTTTCTCCTCGACGGGAAAGTAAGCACCTGTCCCGGGCTTGCCGAAGGAATGGGGAAGACCGGACCCATCAAAAAATGGGACGAAATGAGCCAGAATGGGACGTTTTTTTAATTTCCCCTCGTGGCTCAAGCGAAAGCTACGGGCAAATGGTTCCGGCCTGGATTCGTGAGCCACCCCCTTGCACGATCGTGAAAAATAGTGCATACTCTCCCGCGTTAGATGTACTTCCTGGTGGTTCTAGCGGGGTGGTCCCACCCGTTCCCATCCCGAACACGGAAGTGAAACGCCCCAGCGCCGACGATACTGCTTTGGTAACGGAGTGGGAAAATAGGTCACCGCCGGGAAGTATTTCTGAAGCCCCAGCCGCCGGTCTCCGGCTCTCCCATCCCCAGTCGAGCCTTGGTATCGCCGGCCGCCGTCTTCCCCTAAAGCTGCTAAACCTGCGCCCGTTAAATACAGGTTAAACTTGTGCCACGCCGGCCAGGGTTTAACAGCTTTACATTAAACGATTGTGTGCATATAATTTTGTCGAGTTAGGTGTCGGGTAATTTTCAGATACAACCCAGGGGCCCTGCTTCGTTCGGCAACTTACGACCAGTCCCCGAAATTTTGGCAGCCATCGAAGCACCCCGGTACTACCCGACAGGAGCGGTATTATGGGTAGCAGATTCGAAAAATTCTCGGAACGGGCGCGGAGAGTTCTGTCGCTGGCACAGGAAGAAGCCCAGCGCTTCAACCACAACTATATAGGAACCGAACACATCCTCCTCGGCCTTGTCCGGGAAACCGAGGGAGTCGCCGCCAGGGTCCTCTCCGGCTTGGGTGTAGATCTCAGTAAGGTCCGCTCCGCCGTGGAATTCATCATCGGACGGGGCGAAAAGCCCGCCCAGGGCGAAATAGGCCTCACCCCAAGGGCCAAGAAGGTGGTGGAACTGGCGGTGGATGAAGCCCGCCGCATGAACCATACCTATATTGGTACCGAACACCTCCTCATCGGCCTCCTCAGGGAGGGCGAAGGCGTCGCAGCCGGTGTCCTCGAAAGCCTAGGGGTTACCCTGGAAAAGGTGCGCACCGAAACCCACCGCATCCTCAGCAACAGTTCCTCTGGCACCAGCAGCAGCTCCCAGAGTGCCCGCACCGGCACCCGCACCCCCACCCTCGACCAGCTGGGCATCGACCTTACCAATGCCGCCCGCGACAGCAAGCTGGACCCGGTGGTCGGCCGCGATTCGGAAATCCAGCGCGTGGTCCAGATCCTCAGCCGCCGCACCAAGAATAACCCGGTGCTGGTGGGCGAACCCGGTGTCGGCAAGACCGCCATCGTCGAGGCCTTGGCCCAGCAGATCAACACCGGCGAAATTCCCGATACGCTCCAGGGCAAGCGCCTGGTAACCCTTGATATGGGCGCCCTGGTTGCCGGTACCAAGTACCGCGGCGAGTTCGAGGAACGCCTCAAGAAAGTAATTGAAGAGATCAAGACTGCCGGCAACTGCGTCTTGTTCATTGACGAGATTCACACCCTGGTGGGAGCCGGCGCCGCGGAAGGCGCGGTGGACGCCTCCAACATTTTGAAGCCATCCCTCGCCCGCGGCGAAATCCAGTGCATCGGCGCTACTACCCTGGACGACTACCGCAAGTACGTGGAGCGCGACCCGGCCCTGGAACGCCGCCTGCAGCCCGTCCGGGTTGAGGAACCCAACGGCGACGAGACCATTGACATCCTTTTGGGCGTCAAGGGCAATTACGAAGAACACCATAACGTGGAGTTCACCGATGCGGCCATCCGCGCCGCCGCCGCCCTGGCAACCCGCTTCATCCCCGACCGCTTCCTGCCTGACAAGGCCATCGACCTGCTGGACGAGGCCGGTTCGCGCGTCCGCCTCCGCGGCAGCGTAACCCCATCCTCCGTCAAGGACGCTATGGAAGTCCTGGACAAGGTGCGGCAGGAAAAGGACGAGGCCATCCAGTCCCAGCAATACGAGGTTGCCGCGGAACTGCGCGACCGGGAACTGAACCTGAACCAGGACTTGGATACCCTCAAGGAAGAGTGGCAGGAGGACCGGGCCGGTAGCCGCTCCACTGTTACCGAAGAGGACATTGCCGAAGTGGTCAGCATGTGGACCGGTATACCGGTTACCCGCCTGGCCGCCGAGGAAACCGAGCGCCTGATCAACATGGAGGAGGACCTCCACAAGCGCATCATTGGGCAGGACGAGGCCATCGTCAACATTTCCAAGGCCGTCCGACGCGCCCGCGCCGGCCTCAAGGATCCCCGCCATCCCATCGGCGTCTTCATGTTCCTGGGCCCCACCGGCGTCGGCAAGACCGAGTTGGTTCGGGCTATGGCTGAATTGATGTTTGGCCACGAAGACAACATGATCCGCCTGGACATGTCCGAGTTCCAGGAACGGCACACCGTCGCCCGTCTCATCGGCGCCCCTCCGGGCTACGTGGGCTACGACGAGGGCGGCCAGTTGACCGAGGGCGTCCGCCGCAAGAATTATTGCGCCATCCTGCTGGACGAGATTGAAAAGGCCCACCCGGAGGTCTTCAACATCCTGCTGCAGATCTTCGACGCCGGCCAGTTGACCGACGCCCGGGGACGGCGGGTGGACTTCCGCAACTCCATCATCATCATGACCAGCAACCTGGGTTCCGACCTGATCAAGCGCGACACCACCCTGGGCTTCGGCGTCAGGGCGGAGTCGGCCCAGACGGCCCAGCAGTCCTACGAACGGATGAAGGACAAGGTCATGGACGAAGTCAAGCGCTTCTTCCGCCCCGAGTTCCTGAACCGTCTCGATGCCACGGTGGTCTTCCACCAACTGGACAAGGACCAGATCCACGCCATAGTTGACCTGATGATCAGAATGGTCCAGAAGGAACTGGAAGAACGCAATGTCACCCTGGAGATTACCGACGCCGCTCGCGAGTACCTGGGAGAAAAGGGCTTCGACCCGGTCCTGGGCGCCCGCCCCCTGCGCCGCGTGATCCAGAACGAGGTGGAAGACACCCTTTCCGACGAGCTTCTCAGCGGCCGCCTCAACGATGGCGACATCGCTATCGTGGATGTGGAAGAGGACCAGATTGTCATTCGCTCCAAGTCTCCTGCGGAGGTTCCCGCGGAGGTTCCCGCCTAGGGTTCTTGCTAGCATCAATCTTTTAAGCCGGTTACTGACAGCAGGCCCTTTCGAAGGGCCTGCTTTCCTTTTATCATGACTTGGTAAATGGCAACAGCCAGCGAGGCGTCATGGTCAATCGGGCCCGTGGACAACAGCGTACCCAGTTCGTGTGCCAGGAGTGCGGACACGAGAGTTCCCGCTGGATGGGTTTCTGTCCCTCCCCTGCCTGCGGTTCACCGTTGCCCCTCGAGGAAATGGAGGTGTCGCCCCAGGGCGCTTCCCGCCACGGGTGGTTGCCATCCACCGCGGCGCCCCCCCAGGAGCTCTCCACCCTGGCCCCCGACGACCATACCCGGCTAAAGCTTCCTTCCGAGGAACTTAACCGGGTGCTGGGCGGCGGCATCGTGGCCGGCTCGGTGGCCCTCCTGGCCGGCGAGCCCGGCGTGGGGAAGTCCACCCTGCTGCTCCAGTTGGCCCGTTATCTGTCGGAGAGCGGCCGCCAGGTAACCTACCTCAGCGGCGAAGAGTCCCCCCACCAGGTCAAGCTGCGGTCGGAACGCCTGGGCTTTTCCGGGAACGGCGTCTTCCTGGTCACCGAGACCGACGTGGACCATGCCCTGGCCCGTCTGGAAGAAAGTCCTCCCGGCTTAGCCATAGTAGATTCCATCCAGACCCTTTACACCCAGGACGCCCCCTCCGGTCCCGGTAGCGTGGCCCAGGTACGGGAGTGCGGCCTGAAGCTTATGCGCTGGGCCAAGCACCGCAACGTTCCCGTCTTCCTGGCCGGCCACATGACCAAGGACGGATCATTGGCCGGACCCCGGGTCCTGGAGCACATGGTGGACCTGGTGATGTATTTGGAGGGGCAGGAAGTTACCTCCTACCGAGTCCTGAGGAGCGGCAAAAACCGGTTCGGCTCCACCACCGAGATAGGCGTGTTCGAGATGACCGCGCAGGGTCTGGTCGAGGTACCGGACCCCTCCCGAGCCCTGCTGGCCCAAAGGTACGAAAGGGGCGTAGGCGCGGCCCTGGCCCCCACTCTGGAAGGTAGCCGACCGCTGGTGCTGGAAATCCAGGCCCTGACTTCCCCCGCCTTTGCTCCGGTACCCCGCAGGGTAGCCAACGGCGTAGACTACAACCGCCTGCTCATGCTCGCGGCGGTGGCCTCCCGCCGCTCAGGTCTGGAACTTGCCGGCCAGGACATCATCGTAAACGTGGCCGGCGGTTTCCGGGTAACCGAACCTGCCGCGGACCTGGCTATCATACTGGCCCTGGCCTCCAGCCTCTACAATCGTCCCCTGGATCCCCACCTTGTTGCCATCGGAGAGGTTGGACTCAGCGGTGAACTGCGCAATGTACCGCAGGTGGAACGGCGGGTAGCCGAAGCCGCCCGCCTGGGCCTCAACAGCTGCATTCTTCCTGAAACCGCCCGGGACAGTCTGGTCAATATAGACGGCATTGAACCGGTCTTCGCGAGGACCGTCCGCCAGGCCCTGCGCTCCGCTTTGGATTCCACCCGCAGCGCCGAACCCTTGTATATAGACGAAGATCGGGTATGGGAGCCCGATTAGCCGGATGTCGGCTGACGAGCAGAACAACCTTGAGGGCTGCCAGCACATCTTGACACTCGTACCTAACCAGTCATAAAATCTATGTACGTCGCTGAATGGCGGCGCTTGTTTTCAGTGGCCCGGTGGTGTAGTTGGTTAACATACTGCCCTGTCAAGGCAGAGATCGGCGGTTCGAGTCCGCTCCGGGTCGCCAAAGCTTATCGTGAAACGGCCCGTGAACCTTGTTCACGGGCCTGAATTCTTGCCATTACGAGGGAGGAGCGGCCAAAGGTGCCGCACTCCCTTTTTACCGCTCGGGCGTCCGCAACATTCCTACTGCTTGACGTACTTGTCTACGCCCACGCCGTCGGGCACACCCACGTAAATGTCACCATTGGGAGCAATCCAGGAGCCGTGGCCGCCCCGGATTACCCATCGGGCCAGCACTTCCCCGCTGTTGTTCATCAGGCTGATGCGGGAATCGGTGTCCTCGGTCCACCCTTGCCGGGCGTCCCGTCCCCCCTCGCTGATGCAGAAAACGCCGTTATCGTCCTGGGAAATGTCCATCGGCCGCAGCAGGTCCGTCCACATCCCCTGATACTCGCCATCGGCATTGAAAATCTGGACCCGGTTGTTCTCGCGGTCGCAGACATACAGCAGCCCGTCGGCGCCCACCATCATGCTGTGGACCAGGTGGAACTCGTTGGGGGCGTCCTTCCCCGGCTCGCCCCAGGAAGACTTCAGCTGTCCGTCGGCGTCAAACCGGTGCACCCGTGCATTCCGATACCCATCCGCAACGTACAAGTCTCCACCGGCGCCGGGAACCAGTTCCGCCGGATAGTTGAACGGGCCTGCCGATCGGGGGCAAAGAGTACCGGGAACTTCGCAACCCGTGTCCGAGTGAACGCCGCGGTCACCGATCACCTGCAACGGCTTGCCGTCCAGGGTGTAGCGCAGGCACACAGAGTCCTCACGGTCGGTAATGTAAACAATGTCGTCCTTAATGAAGATGCCGTGGGGGTTGCTGATTGCGTTAAGACCCCACGAACCGATGTACTCGCCTTCGGGATTGAATATGACTATGGGCGGCTCTTTGCGCTGGAAGGCATACAAATTGCCAGCAGAGTCCGTGGCGCAGGCGCTGACCATGCCAAACTCTTCGCCCTCGGGCAGCCTGGCCCAGCTCTCAACAAGCTCGTATGTATATTCTCCGCTTCCTACGGTAGTCATAGGACTTTACCTCCAAATCTAATAGTATTCACCTGCCCCAAGTATCGGTATTTGCAAGTGGGGAGTCAATAGGATCCGGCTTTGATACAAGGAGTTAACAACTTCTCTACTTCCCCCGTTTCGACTGGTACTCCTTAATGGCAGGGATAACTTCCTGCCCCAGCAGGTCAATGCACCTCGTTGCCGTCTCATGGGACATGGGGCCCTCCCGGCCCCACAGCACCAGGTGGCTGGGGTCCACGACGTCAACGACATGCTTCAACTTTTCCACCACCGTGTCCGGATTGCCGGTGACGATCTGGTAGGTGGCGTGGGCCTCTTCATAGCTCAGGGGTGGACCGCCCGGCGCTACCGGCCGCTTGTCGTTATTGCTTTCCGCGTTCACGTAGCGAGTCGTTGCCCGCCGCTGCTGGCGTTGGCCCTGATTAGCTGCTCGGCTGAGATACCCTGGCGGCGCCTGCCACTCCCTCGGCGCCACGCCGAAGGACGTGCCCAGTTGCCAGAAGAACTTCTTCCCCTCTTCGTAGGCCCGTTCGTCGCTGTCCGACACATTCACCCGTATGGCATAACCCCGGTTGTCCGAGGTGGCGGTATATCCCTCCTCTGCCGCCGTCCGGTCGTACAGGTCGTAAATCTCTTCCATCAGGTCCAGGGGAGGCGCCAGGGCAATGTAGGGATACTTATGGCGCGCGGCAAAAATTACCGACTCCGGGCTGGCCACGCCAGGTATCCAGATGGGCGGATGCGGCTTCTGAAGCGGCATGGCCCACGGATTGATGGCGCGGAAGTGGAAGTGCTTTCCCTCCCAGCGGAAGGGCCCCGGCGTGGTCCAGGTTTTGACGATCAGGTCGTGGGCCTCTTCGAACCGCTCCCGGTTGTAAATAGGATTGGTGTTTGTGGCCCAGCTTTCCTGCCCCAGCCCGCGCACAAACCCGCACACCACGCGGCCGCCGGAGATGCAGTCAATCATGGCGATCTCTTCCGCCACCCTCAGGGGATTCTCGTGGATGGGCAGTACGTTTCCCAGGAAGACGATCTTCCCTTTCTTAGTCAGTTTGGACAACACGGCCCCGATGACGTTCACCGAGGGCATCATGCAAAGAGGATTGTTATGGTGCTCGTTGATCATCACCCCGTCGAAGCCGTTTTCGGTGCAGTACTGCAGCTCCTCAAAGTACATGCTGTACAGTTCCGACGCCTTTTCGGGGACGAAGTTTTCATTGGGGAACATCAGGTTGGTGTATCCGTAGCTGGCGGCCGTTTCCTGGGAGTAGGCGGTGTAACCCATTTCCGTGAAGAAATAGACCTCTTTAACCATGGTCCCCCTCCTCTGTATGCTCCCCAAATGAGCTTGTATGTTACTCGAAACTATTCGTGGGGCAAATTCCTTTGTGCTTCTCGTTATTCTTTCGTGGCTTAATTGGCATAACTACCCGCAAACAGCAATACCCTGCGCATTTATCCCCATCCGGTAAATGGTGGTGCGGCAAGCGAAGAAAATCGTGCTCAGATCCCCCCCGCCAATGGTAAAGTTGTGGCACGGCTCAGGCGTCCGGATCAACCCCAGGTGGTTCCCCTCCGGGTCCATCACCCACACCCCGCCGGGCCCGGTGCAGTACACATTCCCCTCAGTATCGACCTTGATACCATCCGGGTGCCCCACATCGGCCCCGTGCAGATCAGCAAAATGCCTTGGATTCCCCACGGTCCCGTCCTCCAGCACGTCAAATACCCGGATGTAATGCTGCGTCGTGTCGTTCACATACAGCCGCGACTCATCCGGCGAGAAGCATAGCCCGTTGGGAAAGACCATATCGTCATTCAGCAGCGTCAATTCCCCCGACTCCGGGTCCAACCGGTAAACCCCCTCGTAGTCCAGGTACTTCTGCAGGTCCTCCCCCTGGTGCCCCACCAGGTGGCAGCCATTGGAGGGGTCTGTAAAGTAGATATGCCCGTCGGACTTGATGACTATATCATTCGGAGTATTCAGCTTGACGCCGTTGAAGTGGGAAGCCAGGGTGGTTGGTGACCCGTTCCGCTCAATGCGCCATACCGTGCGCCCGCTCCACCCTGCAATCACCAGCCTGCCCTCGTTGTCAAAGGTCATCCCGTTGGCGTGGGCCGACGGTCGCATGACGATGCTCTTTCCCACATCCGGAACCCACTTCCAGATTGTGTTTCCGATTATGTCCACCCAGGCAAGGTAGCCTTCCCGGAAGTTCCAGACGGGCCCCTCGGTAAATGTGAGGCCGGTCGCCACCTTGGAAAAGGTCGCGTCCTTCGGCACCAACCGCCTGAATTCCGATTTGAACGCCTCGGTTACCATTGGGGCCTCCCGGTTATTGATGCTGCCTTGAAGACCGTTAACCCACCTTCGGGTAAAGCAGCCAACCCTGCCGGCCCGTATTGCCCACCCGGTACAGATGTCCCTCAGTGGTCGTAATGTACAGGTCAGTCAAATCCGGCCCGCCAAAGGCGCAGTTGGTGGGTTCCGCCGGCACGGGCTGGGTCTCAAGCACCTGTCCCGCGGGCGAGAAGACGTAAATCATCGGACCGGGACCGCTTTGCTCCCAGCCGGCGCAGGCGAAGATATTGCCGTCCGTATCCAGGCACATGCCGCTGATACCCCGGTGAATGCCCCGATAGTCGGCGCCGAAGCTGTGCAGCACACGGTACTCACCCAGAGAACCATCGCCGTTGATGGGGTAGGCGCGCAGTTCCCTCTTGCCTTCCGGTTCTTCGCTGCTTTCCGCCACATACAGGGTAACTTCATCGGGCGACAAGGCCACGTCCAGGGGCGTCGTCGTATCTCTGGTCATCCGGGTCAGCGGCGCGTCCTTGTTGGGTGCCTCGATTCGCAGGACTGCCCGGTAGTCTATGGAGTAAGGCGCAAGTTCATAGTCCCGCAGGCCTCCCACCACCGGGGGGCCCCACACCGGGTCCGCGAACCATATCCGCCCCTTACTGTCTATCGCCAGGTCCTTGGGCTGGTTATGGTACTTGCCGTCAATCTTGTAGGCCATCACCGAAGCGGAACCGTCCCCGTTGTAGCGCAGGATGCGCCTGGCGCCGCTCTGTGCGCCGTAGAGGGTTCCGTCGGCCGCAAAGACCAGGCCCACCACCCGGTTGGTCCACCGGCGATAGTCGGAAACTTCCCCGGTCTGGGGATCGTACCGCAAAATCTTGTTGTGAATTGTGTTGGACGGGACTGATACGGTGGTGAAGAGCAGCCCTTCGCCATCCCAAGCCGGCCCGTCGGACCGGTTTCCATCGGGACCACCCAGTAGTTCAAACTCCCAGGTCATTGACGCCTCCTGTAGAGGTCATTGGTGAATTTTCTCGCCAGTCAGTGGATAAACCGTCAGTCCCCGAGGCCCGGTATCGGATACGTCGGCAACCCCGGTATTTCCACCCGCATCCGGTAGATTGAACTGCGGGCGGTGAAGAAAATGGTGCGGTAGTCCGAATCCCCGAATCCGAAGTTGGCGCAATCCTCGGGAATCAACAATCGGCCCAAGTGGTTGCCCTGCGGGTCCGTCACCCACACCCCGCCGGGGCCCGTGCAGTAAACGTTGCCCTCCACGTCCACCTTCATCCCGTCGGGCGCCCCGTGGTCGTCGTGGAACAACTCCGCGAACAACCGGCCATTGCCTATGTTTCCGTCTTCCAGCACGTCATAAACCCTTATGTGCCGGCGTGCCGTGTCGTTTATGTAAAGCAAAGACTCGTCCGGCGAAAAGCACAGGCCGTTGCAGTTGACGTAGTCGTCCGCCAGCAAGGTCAGACTGCCGTCGCTCAGGTCCAGCTTGTACACCGCCTCGTAGTCCACGTACTTCTGCACGTCCTCGCTTTCCATGCCTACGTTGCGGATACCGTTGGACGGGTCGGTAAAATAGACCATCCCGTCCGACTTCATGATTATGTCATTGGGCGTGTTAAGCTTCTTCCCGTCCACGTGGGACGCCAGCACCGTGGTGGATCCGTCGTGCTCCCACCGCCACACGGTGCGACTGCTCCACCCTGCTACCAGCAGTCTCCCCTCATGGTCATAGCACATCCCGTCGGCCTTGCCCGAGGGATGCATGATGATTTCCGCCCCCTTGCCCGGCGTCCACTTCCAGATCTTGTTGTCGATGATATCCGTCCACACGAAGAACTTTTCCTTGTTGTTCCACACGGGACCTTCGGTAAAAATGTGGCCGCCCGAAATTTTTTCCAGGGTGGCGTCAGGCTTCACGATGCGGCTGAATCCGGGGGAGAACATCTCTGAGGACATTCGTGGCTCCTTATGCCCGACTGCAAATCGGCCACGCTGGACCGGTTCGAGCAGCAGGCATTCATAGCTGCGTTTGTAGGTGCGCTTTTAGGTGATGGTAACAGGGTCTCTCGGATTACCGGATTGTAGGTAGGCTCCCATACCTTGTCAAGGAAAGCGTACCCCTCTAAACGCTGCCACTTCCGCCACCCTATTTGACACAACGGGTCCCAACTACCTAGACTGCTACAACTACAACCCAGGAGGACAGCAATGGATCGAGGAATCTGGGCAACCTGGTACGATCTGCCTGAAGATGGGAAGGACGAATTTCTTTCCTGGCTGCATGAGGAATACTTGCCCCGAACTCTGGAGCGCCCCGGCTACCTGTGGGCCTGCAACCAGCAGAACATCATGACGCCGGAGCGGGAAGCGCAAATATATTCCCGCCTGGTCCACGTGGACGACCCGGGCGTAGACAACCCGGGTGTGCCCGGGGGCAACCAGTACCTGCTGCTCCGCGGGGCCGAGTCGCCCCATACTTTCGTGGACCCCAGCGTTCAGGAACTCCAGGCTCGTGCCGATGCGCGGTCCCTGGAGATGCTGAGCCTCCGCCAGAATATACGCTACTGCATCTTCGTTGAAGAGGAACGGGTCAACGGACCCGAATACAAGGCCCGTCAGCCCGGCCTCACTCCTGGCCCCGTAATCCAGTTCGGGAGCTTCAACATCAACGCCCTGGAAAACGAGGACGAGATGGGCACCTGGTACGCCCGCTCCCGCCTGCCCCTGATGCGGCCCATGCCCGGGTGTGTCGGCGCCCGCAAGCTTGTGTCCATTGTCGGCTGGGCCAAGCATGCCATTCTCTACGAGTTCCTGTCCCTGGAGGAGCTTAACAACAATTTCGTGGATACCGACGCCGAGTTTTCCGAAAGGGTAGTGGCCAACCTGGTCCACGCTCCCCATTCTCCCAGCCTGGGCACACGCATCTGGCCCAAGTAAGTGATAACCAACATGGATGAACAGGATTGACGGGATTTCTTGTCTTTAGCGGGGGAGTTTCCCCACCCAAAGACCGATACCTTCCTGCATATCCTGCTCATCCATGTAATTTCCTTCCTACCCCTGCATTTCCAGCACTTCCAGGCACACACCATCGGGCCCCTCAAAGAAGCACACCTTCCGTCCGTTGCCGACCTGGACCTCTTCGGTAATTTTCGCTCCGCCGGCCTTCAATGCCTCCACGGTGCCATCAATGTCATCGGTGTCAATGGCGATGTGCTCGATGCCGTAGATCTGGTCGTGGGTCTGGGTGTCAATCTTGCCGGTGACGTTGAGCGGCAGGCCATGCAGGTCCAGCCGGAACCCGCCATTAGCCGTCTCCGCCACCACAGAAGCCCCCAGGTTGTTGACGTAGAAATCCGCCGTTTCTTTGGGGTTGGGACTCTTGATGTGCAAATGGTTAAGCTTGAATGCCATGTTGTTACCTCCTCTATTGCTTTCAGTTTCCGTTAACCTGCCAAATTTGTACCCCATGCGATGAACTGCACTGATCTCTTGCTCCACCCTCCGAATTCGCACTTTGTTCGAAGCGGATTACAGTAATCTTGCCACCTCCTTTTGGAATGGCCCGCATCCAATAACCCTGGCTTGCCAGCGGGATTATCTATTGATCACAGAAAGGCATGGTCATATTGTGAAAATCGCTGTCCTCAACGTCCTTCCAATGGGAAGGCAAACAGCCCGAGAAATCATTACCAATTAGAAACAGGCCGGTAAGGTTCCTCAGATTTCCCAAATGCGAAGGTACGTTTCCATCTAGCTGGTTGAATCTGAGGTTCAAGTATTCCAGCTCAGACAGTCCACCCAGCTCCGTCGGAATCGTTCCAGTTAGTTGGTTGTTACTGAGCCCCAGGGCGGTCAATTGCGACAGCTTGCCCAGCTCAGGCGGTATGGACCCGGTCAACTGGTTGCCAGAAGCTTCCAGTATTTTCAATTTTGCGAGATTACCCAGCTCTGGTGGTATTGGCCCGGAGATTTCGTTCTCGCCGATGGCGAGGATTTCCAGGTTCGTTAGGTTTCCTATTTCGGCAGATATTGAATCCCCCAGCAGGTTTCCCGACACATTTAGTTCCCGCAGCTTTGAGGCTTTCCCCCAATGTTCCGATAGCCTTCCAACTAGCTGATTAGATTGAAGCCTGACGGTTGTCAATTCAGGCAATTCGCCAAGAACGCCAAAAAGTATTCCCGACAGGTTGTTATTTGGGAGCGTTATAGCGGTGACCCGGCCATTGGCGTTTGTAGAAACGCCATACCATCGACCTATTGGTTCGTCACTCAACCAGTTCTCATTGTTCTTCCATACAAAACCGTTACTGATCCGGAAAAACTGGTCCAGAATAATCCGGTCCCTCTCGTGTTCAGCAATGGGCAGTGGGGTCGGGGGCTCTGAGGGCCCTGGAATGGAATCACAGAATGGCAGGCCGGTTCCGAGAAAATCGTTATGCTCTACGTTCTTCCAGTTCGTGGGCAGGCACCCTGTCAACTGGTTGCCGCTCAATCCCACCCTGTCCAACTCTTTCAAATTGCCCAACTCGGCAGGAACAGGTTCAGAAAGCAGATTGTCGCTTATTTGCAGCCTCCCCATTTCCATGAGATTGCCTAACTCGGATGGAATCGGCCCCGAGAACTGGTTGCTCCACAGTTCCAGTCGGTGCAGCTTGGTTAGGCTGCCCAGCCAGGGTGGTATTGGCCCCCTCAACCTGTTTTCCCACAGAACCAGTTGCTCCAGCTCAGTCAAGTTAGCCAGGCTGGATGGTAGTTCGCCGCTCAAGTCGTGCCCGCCCAGGTACAGTGTTCGCAGTCTTGCCAGATTACCCAGTTCAGGCGGTATTGGGCCGGATAGGCCGCCCTCTCTGCCTGCATTGGTAAGACCCAGGACCCTAAGCCCGACAAGGCTGCCCATTTGAGCCGGAATCGTTCCCGTGAAGCGATTATGACCAAGATTGAGGCTGACCAGGTTGCGGAGAATCCCAATTTCCGGAGGTATTTGGCCCCTCAACCCGTTTTCTGGCAAATTCAGCGCGGTGACCAGGCCGTCGCCGGTGGCGGTCACTCCATACCATTCGCCGACGGGAGCGTTGGTCAGCCAGTTGGCGCTATTCTCCCAACTGGGCCCTCCGGTAGCTTGGTAGAGTGCCACCAGGGCCTCGCGCTCCAATGCAGGGTCCCCCGATGGCGGCAAATCGCAAGAGGTTAACCCAAGCTCCTGTACCAGGTAGTTGAGGTCGTTGTTTGCTACTTGTAGCAGGCCTGCTGGGATGCACCCGGTAAGCTGATTCCCATAGAGTCCCAGCCTAGTCAATCTGCTGAGCCTCGTCAGTTCCCGGGGTATTTGACCGGTAAAGAGATTCTCCGGCAGATGCAAAATTTCCAGGTTGGAAATATCACCCAGCCATCCTGGAATCGGCCCGCTCATCCGGTTGAGGCCGACCGACAGGTTTGTAAGGTTCGAGAGCTGGGCAAGCTCCTCCGGCAATTCACCCGCTAACTGGTTCGTATATAGGATAAGGTGCACGAGTTGGGAGAGATGGCCCAATTCCGCCGGCAGTTGACCTGTTAGCCCGTTTTCGTGCAGGTCCAAAACCTGCACCCGTCCACTTGCATCCAGGTAAACTCCGTGCCACTGGCTGAGAGGGGCATCTGTAAGCCAGTTGGTGTTGTTGACCCAGTTGGGTCCGCCGGTGGCGTGGTAAAGGGCTATCAGCGCCGCTTTGTCGGTTGCGGCATTATATTCCTCCGGACTCGGTATGGCAGTGGGAGTAGGAATCGGAGTGGGTTCCAAGGCAGGTGTCGGCATGGGAGTCGTCGTTGGAACCGGCGTAGGGGTCGGTAACGGGATTTCCCAGCACGGGGGAATATTTAGCCTGTCAAAGTCATTGTTTGGAATGTCCTTGAGTGATTCCGGTATGCAGCCAGTATATTGAAGGCGTCCCCACAGGTATAGAGTTTCCAAATATGCCAATTCGCCAAATTCCGGCGGTATTTCTCCTCCAAAGGAGTTTCCCCTGAGATCAAGGTGTTGCAACTGGGTCAACCTGCCTAACTCCGGTAGTAGTCGACCTCCCAAAACATTGTTTGCCAGGTCCAGCCGGATAACTCTGCCATTATCATCTACGGTAACTCCCTCCCAAAGCCCTATATATACCTCCTTCCTGAGCCAATAGTTTTTCCGTTCCCAATGGAGTCCCCAGTTCTCATTGAATAGTGTTTCCAGCACCATGCGGTCACCGGAACTGTAACCTGGAGGCCTTCCGTGCAGTTCTTCATAAAGGTCATGAAAATGCTGGTGTTGGTCTTGAGGAACATTGGAAAGAAATACTCTGTAAATTGCTTCCTCGCTTCTATATCTTCCTGCCATGGGAAATTCATAAAGTTCTCTGACAGCGGCGGATACCGCTTCGTGCCCTAAACCCAAATACATCCCCAGCAAAAACCGTTCACCCAGGTAATAGTCGCACAAGTTCGCGTCTGGCCCCGCTTCCAACAAACGTTGATGGATATCGCTCCTTCCAAAGGGAGCGCAGTATCGTTCAATCCTGCTCCGTAGTTCGTTAGAACTGGTTTGCAGAGCGACCCCGTTGATTTCTTGCTGCGCGTATGACTCTATAAAGCTGGCGCCCCCCTCAGACCACCACTTGGGAAACAGATGAAAATAGTAATGACCTAACTCGTGAAGAAGAACGACAACCGTGTGGGCCTCCGACGGTTGCCCGGAAACATAGATGTGTGTAAATCCAAATAACCCCGCTACTGGGTACCCGAGATCAGAATTCGGGTCCCAGAGAGCTACGACATCCTCACTTGGCCACTGGCTTCCCATTAATTCACTGCTTATCTCGATTCCGGTTCGCATTTTCCCAAAGAAGAAGGCCAAATTGGAGGCTTCCATGTCGCCAAGACTAACGATAGTCAGGCCTAATTCCTGAGACCCCAACTCGAAGGGTTCGGAATAGACTTGGCCGTTTTCAATCAACCGCCCACAGTCTTTTCCATAAAAGCAGGCGCTTTTCAAAACAAGCGCCAACGCCCAGTCATCTCTGGAAATCCCGTCCTGAAACCAGCCCTGGCCGTACATAGTTTCTACAAGATTATCATCCAAGAACCACAGCCAATTGAGGGTTACTATTGCTATTATTTCCCTTATGCTGGTTTCGTCAGTCAACCACGGCAGTTCGTACACCCTTTGTGCAAGGTTCAGGTCTCTTTCAACCATTCTGAAAAGGACGCGAATCAAGTAAATCTCATATTGATCAATTCCATCGGCAACCCAGGGCAACTCTGAAATACCCCGTGCCAGATCTGAATCTATTTCCGCGATTCCCCGGATGTAAGAAAGCGCCCGAAGCTCTGTCTGACCAGAACTTTCCTGTAGCAATGGTGAGGCCAGCACCCCTGTTCCGGCAGATAATGTGACCGATCGACTGCTGGTGGGTCCCAAGGCCCACGCGTAGTTCTTGACGACTGCCGCTATGTCCGGGTATTCCTTCTCAAGTCTGCTCAAGAAATAATTGGGATAGCCGGTTAGGGAAGCAAGTTCTTCTGTAGTAATGCCATCGGCAATCTCCTGTGATTCCACGATTCTCCACACCAGCGAGGAATCCTCATCGCTGGACGAATCGCTCACAACAGAAAGCGTGAACTCCGTCATATCGTCTGGTTCCTCGGCAAGCATCGGCAAGTCTAGGACACTTTGAGCGAGGGCATGGTCAATTTTGGCAATGTCGTTAATCTGCGAAAGAGCGGTATATTCTTCCTCCGTGACATCGTCGGTGAGCCATGACATGGCAATTACCGTTCGAGACAACGAAGCATCCGACTCAGCAATGCCCCGTATCTCGTGTAACGCCAGGCCCTCCTCCGGTGTTACCTCGTCCGCCATCCAGGCAAGAGTCGCCAAACTACGGGCCGCAGCGGGGGAAGCGCGTTCGATCTCATCGAGACTCTGAACTACACCCTTCTCCCAGTCATTCAGCCCGTCCTTCCTCCAGGGCAGTTCTTCCAGCGATGTCGAATGGGGAATAGACGATACGCTCAAGGCGTCTGGCGGTAAATCGGCCTGAGCCACTGCTTCAAGAGACGTATCTGGCTGCGCCGTCGGTGTCAGCCCATTGTTAACTCCTGGCCCTTTGTCTCCCGCCGCATCCCCACTCCCGTTGGTCCCTCCCATTCCCAACACGAAAGCCAGTCCGCCCACTGCTGCAATTGCAATAATCAGGGCAACACCTGCCAAAATAACGGTGCGGTTCATGTGTCCTCCAATGCCAGACAAGTCCAACTAAAGAAAACAGGGGCAGGCTGCGCGCCTGCCCCTGATAAGCGTGTAACTACCCTGGCCTTGGTCGAAAGCTCTTTGACCTAATTCGGCGTTAACGCCACCGACCGAATCTCACCGAACTCCTTCTGCAGCTTTTGCCAAGTGTTGCCGCCGTCCTCGCTGACGTACACGTAGCCGTAGAGGCTGGCCCCTACTACCACGTCCCGCACGTCGGGGTGGACGCCGAACCAGTAGACCACCGAGTTGGGTTCCACCGGCAAGTTCGCCGCCTGCCAGGAAGCGCCGCCGTCAGTAGACCGCTGGATGACGCCGGTAACACCGGGGATGGAGTCGCCGTTGCCCACGAACATTACCTGCGGGTCGTCAGGCTTGATGGCCATGCCCCGGCAGTAGGACCGCATGTCAGCCTCGTGGAACTTGGGGAACTCGTGCAGTTCCCAGCTTTCGCCTTCGTCGGTACTGGTGGAAATGCCGAAGGGGGTGGTGGCGTGCACCGACGCGCCGCTGTCGCTGAAGCGCAGGGTCATGCCGTGGATGTCGCCGTGGAAGGGGTCGGGCCCCAGGTCGGGCAGGTGAATCCAGTTGTCGCCGCCGTCCAGGCTCTTGTAGATGCCATCCACCTCGATGCCTGCCCACACGGTGCGGTGGTCCCTGGGATCAACGATCATGTTGGTGGTGCGGGGGATGCCCACCGGACAGGGCAGGGTAACACCCAGGGCAAGCTGGTCCCAGCTTTTACCGCCGTCCCGGGAGCGGAAAGCGTCGGGGCGGGTGCCCGCGAAGATAATGTCCGAGTCCTCAGGGTCCACCGTTACCGACCAGACCTGCAGGTCGCCAACCGGCGCTTCCAGGTCAAACCAGGTCATGCCATTGTCGTCGCTGCGGTAGATGCCCACGTCGGTCCCGGCGATCAGGCGATGCGGGTCATTGGGATAGACGGACAGCGCGCGGACGTTGCACTCTGAGGGGATGGGATTGCGGATGCGGTTCCAGGTCTCGCCCCCGTCGGGACTACAGGACAGCCCGCCGCCTACGGTTCCAATGGAGATAGTATAGTTTCCGGCCATTCTCTTCCCTCCTCTTAAGGAAATGAGCTACGCCTTCGGGTATGGCCGTATCATAATATCTATAGAAACGAATTGCCATAGCCAAATCCCTCCACCGATCACACGCCTGCTCCGTGCCTGTCGAAGGCGGGGCCTCCAATTCCCCCATCCTCAGTTCCTCCAGGGCCTGTCGAAGGACCATCCCCTAAACCACCCCATCCTCTGGCGCCGTCGCCCGCAACAATACATCCAGATCCCTCCAACCGTAGGCAACCACCGGCAAATCAGTCCCCTCCAGGTCCATCGCACCCCTGACCACATAGACGCCCCCCAACGCCTCATAAAACTCTCGCGCCGGACTGTTATCCGTCAACACCCACAGGATCATCGACTCGAACCCGAAACCCGCCAGCCCTTGGGCAACTGCGTTCATCAGCCTCCGGCCAATGCCCCGCCTCTCGTAGCCAGGCAACAGATAAATGGTGAAGAGTTCGGCAGAATATATCATCGTCCGGTCGCGGTTCGGCCCGCCCAGAGCCCAGCCCACAATCTCTTCGTCCACCTCTGCAACGTAAGAGACAAATCCCTCCAGGTCCTCCAACATATGGCCTCGATGCCGCTCTGCCCAGGCGTCCACATCAATGGCGTCAAGATACTCGTCCGGCACCATCCCCCTGTAAGTAGCTTGCCAGCTTAACGCCTGCACCCGCGCAATGGCGCCAGCGTCGTCCAGCGTCGGCTGTCGTAAATCAATCATCTTCCGGTCCTTGCGAAAATACACTCAAAAAGTAAGGGCAGACACACAGGTCTGCCCATCTCACTCCCGAAGCGGTCTCGGCCGCAGCGCAATCAGCCCAGGCCAGGCTACAGTCAGCTCCTAAATCGCCGGAATCACCCGCGTCGCCAGGTCATCCAGATGCCCTAAAACGTCATCCACCTCCCGGCTGATTCGGCCCAGGTCAATGACCAGTCCCGAAACCCCAAGTTCCTCGTAGGTATGAATGTCCGAGGCTATTTGCTCCACGCTGCCTGAGAAATATGACCGCTCCCCGGAGACTCCGTCACGTTCAAGGCGGTAATCATGGGTCCGGTAAATTACTTCCACATCCGAAGGGTCCCGCCCGGCCCGCTCTGCTTGCACGGTCAGTCTTCGCATCCCCGCGGCCAGCGCCTCCGGGTCCCCCATGGGAAACTGGGGATTCGAGCCTATGGGGTACCAGCCACTGCCCACCTGCCCGGCCCTGCGAATCGCCGCCCGGCTCTCGCCCCCAACCCAGATGGGCGGATGAGGCTTCTGCACGGGTTTTGGCAGAAAGGTAATGTCTGAAAAACTCAGGTACTTGCCATCGAAGGTGGGATTCTCGCTGGTCCAAAGCTCTATGAAGGCCCTGACATATTCGTCAGTGACTGCGCCACGCTCTTCAAAGGCTGGCAGCCCCAGGGCCTCAAACTCTTCCCGCATCCAGCCAGCGCCTATGCCCACAATCACGCGCCCCTTGGACAGCACGTCCAGCGTCGCCAGGGCCTTGGCCGCCACCATCGGGTTCCGGTGCGGCACTATCATCACGCTGGTGACGAGCTTAATGCGCTGGGTCTGGCCGGCCAGAAAGGACAGGACCGTCAACTGCTCCATGGCCATCCCCGACGACGAACCTGGAAACTCTCCGCCCTCGGTGTAGGGGTAGGTTGAGTCAATGCTGTTGGGCACTACGATGTGGTCCCCGGTAAGCAGCCACTCAAACCCCAGTTCATCTCCCTTCCGGGCGATGGCCGACAGCGCATCCGGTTCAGCCAGCGGGCCCCGGCCGGACAGGGCGAATCCAAATTTCATGGCGACTACTCCTTATTGAACGGTGGTCAGGAATGTACAGAGGTCAGGATTGGATGGCGGTCAGCGCAGAAATAGATTCATTTCCCAGTTAGTTCGGCGCCGCGGCAGGGGCGGCTCTTTTTGTTGCCCTCTGCCGCTGTCTGTTCGACTTTGCCTGGCGGTTTAGCCGCATCTTGGGTGACTGAAAGATCAGTCATACAGCCCCTCATCCGAAAAGAACTCCTTGTCCCAAGCGTCATGAGGACGGTCATATTCCAGGCAGGTGTACAGGTCGCAGGCCCGGTGCCACAGTACGATGGCCCCGCGGGTCACCCGCTCCGGGTCGAAATCCAGCCGGAACCCCCGTGCCTTCAGGTGCCACTGGTTGTAGCCTGTGGAGAAAAAGTCCAGGATGAACGGCGTGGGTTCCTCGCCTGAAAAAGACGAATCCCTCAAAATCTCCGGCGGCGCCTCTGAGCAAAGCATGTTGGGGTTGTCATAGGCCAGCTTTATGTACCTGGCTTCGTCCTGGATTCCTATAATTGGCAGTTCCACGGGCAATACCCCACTTCCTGGTATCGTTTCGGTTGCGAATAAACTAATGGGGCCGGGTTTCCCCGGCCCCGTTCATTTTGCCAGACCGTAGCCGGACCTGCAAAAGCCTACAGGTTCCTGGCTATCAGGGAGTAGTCCTTCACCTTGTTGTAGATCTGGATGCGGTTGCGCTGGGTATCGGCAATCATCAGCCGGTCGTGGGCCGCGTCGTACTCTACCGCCGCCGGCATCGCCAGCCGCCACTCCACCGACAAGTCCTTTACCTCCCGTCGGCGCCTGATGGCCTGCGGGCTCACCGAAAAGACCGGCCTCGCCCACTTGGAGTGCTCCTGGGCGTCCCCGATAAAGCTGGTCAGGAACTTGCCGTCGGGGCCGAATACCTGCACCCGATTATTGCCCCAGTCGGCCACGTAAACGTCTCCGTCCGGATCCACCGCCACGTCGGCGGGTCGGTTAAGCTGGGCCCGGCCCGTGCCGTGGGAACCAAACTGAGCCACAAATTCGCCTTCGGTGGTCAGCTTCTGCACCCGATTGTTCTTCGTATCTGCGACGTAGATATAGCCACCGTCGGCCAGGGTGAAACCCCAGGGACTGTTAAACTGCCCCTCGCCATTTCCGAAGCTGCCGAAACCTGAGAGGTAAGTACCGTCGAGCGCAAACTTCTGCACCCGGTGATTGCGTCCGTCGCTCACGTACACCGTATCATTTGAATCAATACGGATGCGGTTGGGACCCAGCAACTGTCCCGGTTCGTTTCCGGTGCTGCCCCAGTGGGCAAGGAATTTGCCTTCGGCATCATAGATGTTAACCCGGTTCAGCCACTCATCGGTAACGTAGGAGTTCTCCCTGGAGTCCAGGGCCACTCCCGCCGGCCAGATAATTTCGCCGTCGGCGTCGCCGTACTTGACGAATTCGCTGAGCCACTCCTCGTCCTCATCCTCGCCGCCGATGTAAAAGACACCGACCCGGGCGCCGTGGACGTTTCGGTTCCAGGCGGCCCCGGGGATATACTCTGCTCCCCGGTTCACCACGTAGACCTTGTCTTCGCCAGCCAGCCACATCGCTATCGGGGTGTTGAAACCGGCGCCGCTCACGGCGCCCCTTCCAATGAGGCGGCCGTACTCAAAGACTCTGCCTGCCACTAACTGGGTTACCATATCCAAGTCCTCCTGGCGCGCCCGAACCCGGGCCGCGCCCCATCTTTATGCGTACTGGTACTCCCGGAGGGACACCACCAACTGCAACGCTTCCGCTATCCGTTCCTCGGCATTGGCGTCGCCCCAGCGCAGGTCGCCGGATTCATTTACGTGGTTGACTAGTTCCTGCCGGTTCTCTGCCTGTACTGTGAGCGGACCCATCAGGTCGAGACAGCCATCCACCAACTGCTCCGCGCTCAGGTCGCCCCGTTCCTTCAGGCGGTTGATTATGCCCCGGATGCCAGGTCGATCCGTCTTGGCCACCATCTCGGCAGAAAAATTGATCCGCTTCATCAGAGACCCGCTGTTGATCCACTCGGCGCCGGTATGCCAACCCTCCACGCTGGGGGGATTCATGATTTCCTGGCCCATGTAGGCCGATTCCTTGGTCAGAATGCCAATACCCGGTGCGGGGAATTCGTAGTCGCCCACCATGCGGAGAGTGCCAACTACCACTTCCACGGGACTCTTGATCTTTGCGAAGCGGGCATTCTTGAAGAAATCGGAGTTGAACAGGACCCGCAGTACCGGGACCATCTCGTAGCCCGAGTCCACGAAGGTCTGGGCTAGCAACTCAATAGCCTCCGGGTCCTGCGGCGGCATCACCGACCAGGACGGCACCTGGGGTTCGTCGGCCACAAAGAAATTGTACAGGTGACGGGCGACGAACCGGGCCGTGGCCGGATGCGCGCAGACGATATCAATGATGTCTTCACCATCGAAGTTGCCCGTGTGGCCCAGGAAAGTCTTTTCCTCATCGTCGTGGTCTGCATCCTGGTACTCGAAGTCCCAGTCGAAGCGGCCATACGCCTGGCGGGGAATCATGGGGGTAATAGTCCAGCCGGTGAAGGCCCGGGAACATTCCCGTACGTCATCTTCCGTGTAGTTGCCCACGCCCATGCTGAAAAGTTCCAGCAACTCACGGCCCCAGTTTTCGTTGACCGCATAGGAGTGGTTGTCACAGTTGTCCAGCCAGTAAATCATGGCCGGGTCCTTTGCCAGGGCCACCAGCAATTCCCGGTAATTGCCCATGCCCATTTCCCGGAACATGTCGATCTGCTTGAAGACTTCGTGAAAATGGTCGATCTTGGAATATCCCGTCGCGAAAACGTGGTGCCAGAACAGCACCATCTTTTCCTGCAGAACACGCTGGGTGTTTACCATATCGTTAAGCCAGATAGCGCCGCCCATTCCGGCCGACGTGGGGGGCTTCCAGAACCCGGGCTGATACCGCAGAAAGTCCAGCCGGTCCGGTCCATCTACCATTTCGGGATTCAACAATTCTTCCACCGTGGCCTCGTAGCCCTTGGCCGCCCGCCCTTCCAGTTCATCGCGGGTGGCGCCAAAGCCGGCGCGGCGCATCAGGTGGGCCATCAGTTCAATATCCTGGTTTGCCACCTTTACTTACCTCCGTCACGGGGAAGCACTCTATTAAATGGTTCCCCAACTTGGCTGCGCCTTGTCCACCCATTGCACATTGAAGCGCAGCAAAACAACCAATCGGAATTATCGGTTTGAATGGATTGTCCTGTCAAGGATGGCTATGCACTAATAGCTGTAAGGCCGTTTCAGTTCAGGCAATGTCCTGTCGAAGTCCCGAAAGCAGGACGTTACCTCTTAGACTGATTGCTGCTAAGGCTGATTCCGGTGCAGTTAGAACAAGTTCCAAGGCCAGCACTATCCCAGCACATTACTCAGCTGACTACGGAGTTACGGAATCACTCTTGAAGGAGAAGGCCACAATACCATTGCCTTTGCCCGCGAGCAGAACCACTTCAAGAATAGTCTTTGCCTATACGTTCCCATCGCACTGCGCAGACTCTACGTTGCGTCCGGCAATGGCGGGCATTATACTAGCAACCAATACAAGGGTGGTTTTGGGCGGTCAGGGTATCGGGGTAGTCTAGTCTAGGAGTCCCAAATGGCTTCAAATAAGTACGATCTTGCCATGGGTATCGGCGGTGAAGCCGGTCAGGGCATCGCAACCCCGGGCGACATTCTCGCCCGCATATTCGTTCGCCGTGGCCTCCACCTCTATACCTATAATGCTTACCAGTCCATCATTCGCGGCGGCCACATCTTCCTTACTGTCCGCGTGTCTGACAAGGAGATCTACAGCCACGGCGACAAGCTCGACCTTCTCCTCTGCCTGAACCAGGACACCATGGACCGGCACCTCAGCCTCATGGGCCCCGGCAGCCGCGTCATCTATAACGGCGACAGCATCAGCCCCGGCAACGTCAACGACGGCGTCCATCTCTGCCCACTGCCTGTTGGCGACCTCAGCGAAAGCCGCAACCGCCTCGTGCAGAACACCATCGCCGTCGGCGCCATTATGTCCCTCATGGGCGTGGACTTGGAGGTTCTGGAAGAGAGCCTGGGTCTCCGCTTCCAGCGCCAGGGCCAGAACGTCATCGATGAGAACGTGCGCGTGGCCCGCGCCGGCTTCGACTACGCCGCCGAGAACTTCGTCCCCTACTACGACGCCCTGCCCGACGGCGGCAAGCCCTTGGGTGTCTGGGCAGGCAACGACGCCATCGCCATGGGCGGTGCTGCCGCCGGGGTCAAGTTCTACTGCGCCTACCCCATGAGTCCCTCCAGCGGCATCCTCCACTGGATGGCCGCCAACGCCCGCAACCTGGGCATCATGGTTCGCCAGGTCGAGGACGAAATCGGCGTGGCCAACATGGCCATCGGCGCCGCCCACACCGGCGTCCGCACCATGTGCGGCACCTCCGGCGGTGGCTTCGCCCTGATGACCGAGGCCGTCGGCGCCGCGGGCATGATGGAAATCCCCGTGGTTTTCATCAACGTTATGCGGGCGGGCCCTTCCACCGGTGTTCCCACCAAGACCGAACAGGGCGACCTCTGGCAGGCCCTGGGCGCCAGCCAAGGCGACTTTGAGCGCTTTATCGTCGCCCCCAAAGATGCCCTCGACTGCTTTAACACTATGCCCGAACTTTTCAACCTGGTGGACAATGCCCAGTGTCCCGCCATCGTCCTCTCCGACCTGCTCATCGGCGAGGGTCGCTTCAGCGTTGACCCCGACGACATTAACATGCATCCAGGCATTGAACGGGGCAACCTCATCACCGAGGCCGCGCCCTCCAACGGGTACATGCGCTACGAAAATACCGAGTCAGGCGTGTCTCCCAGGGCCCTCCCCGGCGTCCCCGGCTACGTGCATATAGTCGCAACTGACGAGCACGACGAGAATTCCGTCCTCATCAGCGACGAGTTCACCAACCCCCACAAGCGTCGCATGATGGTCGAAAAGCGCGCCCGCAAGTTCCAGGACATCGTCAAGGAAATCGCCTCCCCCGTGACCGAGGGCCCCGCCGACGCCGACGTAACCCTCGTGGGCTGGGGTTCTACCGAGGGCGTCATCCGCGAGGCCCGGCAACTCCTCGCCGACCAGGGCGTCTCCGTCAACCAGCTCGCCATCAAGTGGATCGTACCCTTCCACGTCGACGCGGTTACCGACGCCGTTAACGGCGCTAAGAAGGTGTTCATCGTAGAGAACAACCACTCCGGCCAGTTTTACCGCTACATGCGCAGCGAAACTGGCCTTTCCGTTGATGGCCACATTCGCAAGTACGACGGCGAACCCTTCATGCCTCACCACATCGCCGACGGCGTCAAGGAACTGCTGGCTGGTAACACCGAAGTGTTCGTCCCCACCCAGGAAGTCATCGTATAAATTTCCTTCCCCATTGACAGGGGAATGTCCGGCTGGGGCTTGAACACAATCCCCAACAAATTCATCGTTTAGAGGGAAGGCCAATGACTACTACCGAAAGAAACGCGGGAGACTCTGGTGTCGTAGCCTTGACGGCACGCGACTTTAAGGGGGCCGTTGACCCTGACTGGTGCCCGGGGTGCGGCGATTTCGGGGTACTCAACAGCCTGCAGCGAGCCGTGGCCGGGCTGGGCCTCCAGCCCCACCAAATCCTGACCATCAGCGGCATCGGCTGCTCCTCCAACCTGCCGGGCTACTTCAACAGCTACGGCATGCACACCCTCCACGGCCGCTCCCTGGCCGTGGCCACCGGCGCCAAGCTGGCCAACCACGAACTGAACGTTGTGGTCACCGGCGGTGACGGAGACGGTTATGGCATCGGCGGCAACCACTTTACCCACACCGCCCGCCGCAACATCGACCTCACCTACATCGTTATGAACAATCAGATCTACGGTCTCACCACCGGCCAGGTCTCCCCCACCAGCCGCGACGGGATGAAGACCAAGAGCACTCCCTTCGGCAGCGTGGAGATGCCAGTCAACCCAATCACCTCCGCCATCATGAACGGCGCCACCTTTGTGGCCCGCGGTTACAGTGGCGACGTACGCCAACTGACCGATCTGATGCAGCAGGCCATCGAACACAAGGGTTTTGCCCTGATTGACGTCTTCAGCCCCTGCGTAACCTTCAATCTAGACAACACCCACAATTTCTTCAAGGAACGCATCGTCAAGCTGGAGGACGAGGAGCACGACACCAGCGACTGGAAGCTGGCTTGCGAGAAGGCCATGGTCTGGGGCGACACCATCTACTCCGGCATTTTCTTCCAGTCTCCTGAAAGCGTCAGCCTGGGCCGCCGCGAACCCGTTCTGGACGACGGAGGGCCCCTGGCCTTCCGGGAACTGGGGTTGAGTGAGGATCAAGCCAGCAGCATCATCCGCAGAATGATGTAGGCGTCTCCAATAATTACAGACCAAAAGCGGTAGGGGCGGGTTTTAAACCCGCCCCTACAATTTTGCCGGTAAACTGGCGCTGATTAACCCAGCGGTCCCTGGAACACCTGGTCCACGTACGTATCCGACATTGGCTCAAGTGTATCGGGCCAGTTGGCTGGAACCTGCCGACGCATCTCCTGCGGGCGCGGCTTCCCGCTCCACCCAATCTGCTCCATATAGTAGTAAAGCTCAATCATGTGCCCATCCGGATCAAAGGCATACGCAGCGTAGTCAATGCCCGGGTGCAGTTCCGGCGGCATCTCCTTGAACGTAACCCCGTTGTCCTTCAAAAAGGCCACCGCATTCCGCAACTGGCTGTAGCTGCCCACCTCCACACCAAACGACGCGCTGGTGGTGTGGGGGCTGCATCCCAGTTCCGCCCGCAGCGCCCTCGGGAACAGGCCCAGGCTGTGGTGCTCCGAACCGTTGCGCAGGAAGTACATCCGGTGCCCGTTGAACTCCGTCTCCTCGGTCAGCACAAACCCCAGGTGATTCTGGTAGAAGTTCAGCGACGCCTCCATGTCCTGGACGAACAGATTCACCGGGCCAATCTTGGTAATCTTGAAGGGCCTCGGCAGCATCACCCCTTCCACGTCGTAATTGGCCGGAAGCTGGTTCACGCCCCGGAAACCGGAGAAAATGTCAATTCCCTTATCTACCGCCTCTTCAACCTCAGCCTCTTCAGACATCTGTGGCAAACTAGGCTCGTCGTGGAAGATACGGTAGTACATCTCCCGCGGCTTGCTGCGGCGCGTCCAGTCAATCTGTTCAATCCCGTAGTAAAGCTCGTTGATGTGACCGTCCGGGTCGTAGGGATAGACGTGCCAGTTGCTGCCCGGCATATCGCGGCCCACCCGCTGGATGCCGATGCCCTGCTCTTCGAAGAAGTGAGCGCCGTTGACCACCTCTTCCAGCGCGCCCGTCTGCCAGGTAATCTGGTTGATGGTCACCTCGCCCTTGCCACCACCACCGCCGCCGGCCGCCACGAATGCGTCCATGACGTTGCGCGGGAACAGCACAAAAGCGTGGTGGTCGCTGCCATGTGTGAAGAAGACACCCTTGCCATCTTCAATATGTGCCAGTTTCTCCCCCAGTCCCGGGATTGCCTTGAAGTCCAGCACGTCTGACTCATAGAACCCCAGCAGGTCCCGGTAGAACCGCACCGACTCCTCCATCTTGTCGGAATTAAACCCGAAGTGACCCAACCGGCGAATCTTGAAAGGCCGGTCCAGCATCACTCCGCCAACGCTGTACTGCTTCTTTTCCGTGGTAGTCATTGGTCTGCCTCCCATAGGAAATCGCTGCGTAAATTATCCACGAATCCGCGCGAATGTCCACAGATAGCAGGAAGACAGATTTGCCCTGACATAACGCCCTCGGCCTGCAATCGTAAGAATTCGTGCCTCTTTGTGGACAACGAAGGGGCACGTTTCTCCATGCCCCTTTCTGTTACTCGCGGGTTAACCCGAACCCTATCCCTTCAAATATTTGTCGAAGAACTCAATGGTCCTCGGCCAGGCCACGGCCGCCCCTTCGGGATTGTGCCGCGCTCCGGTCCAGTCCATGAAGGCGTGACCGGCGCCGGCGTAGGTGTGGAAAGTATGCTCCTTCCCCAGCCGGTTCAATTCGGCGTCCAACTTGGCCATATCCTCCTGCGACGGATTGCCGTCCGTCTCCCCGAAGTGGAACAGCATGGGGCAGTTGATTCCGTCCGACAGCTCAAAGGGGGTCTTCTCTGGGTCGCCCCACTTGCCCATGATGGTGCCCCCGTAGAAGGGCACGGTGGCCTTGAAGATGGGGTTGACCGCCGCCATCAGCCACGCAACGCGGCCGCCCATGCAGAATCCCGTGACGCCAATGCGGTCATTGTCAATGGCCGAGTTCCCCGTCAGGAAATCAACCGCCGCGTTCATGTCCGCGATAACGTCAGCGTCATTCAGGTAGCCCAGCCGCTCCAGCCTGGGGCCGTTAAGCTGCTCGTCGGTGTAGCGGTGGAACAGGTCGGGCACCACGGCCACATAACCCTCCTCGGCGAACCGGTCGGCCATAACCTTGTCAAACTCGTCCATTCCGCCCACATGAAAGGCAACCACCACGGCGGGAAAGGGACCGGAGCCGTCGGGTATGGCGGCATACATGTCCATTTCACTTCCGTTAACCGTCAACTTGTCCATAAACGATGGCATATCTGTGAACCTCCTATGCTGTTATTCTTCAGTCTGTGCCGGTCAAGCCCGGCGAAGGCATTGTAGCAGAGTAAGAAAATTACTGGGGATTCCTCAACTATTCCAGCATCAACAGCGATTGACGCACTGTATAATGGTTCCACCCACCCAAAGCTGGAGAAATGCGATGTCATCCCCCGAAGCGGTCCCTGCCGAGCCCAAAAGGAGTATGACGCCCCAGGAATACCTGGCCTGTGCCGACCAGGAATGGGACAAAGGCAACCACCGGGAGGCCGCCGGCCTATTGTGGAAAGCCACCAAGGCTACCTTCGTTGAGTTGGCCTTGGCACACGGGCTTGAATATGACGACTACCTGATTGACCTGGCCAAGGCCCTGGAAGAAAACGGTGTAATGCCAAAAGGGTACTTTCGCAGCAACTTGGGCGCCGCCAAATTGCTGCGAGACCATGCTGTGCTGGAAGTGCTAGAGGAGTACGAACTCAAAGACGCCTACGAGGGGGCAAGAGAATTCGTTCTAGAGCTGCACAGTGAGCTTGAAAAGACCGGGGTTGCCGGATGCATCATGGCACGCAGATCGGGCCGGTAACTACCGACGCCTTGCCCGCTTACTGCTGGAAGTGGAAACAGACTCCTATGCTGCTGGCGCTCTATTGTATGAAGCCGCCAAGCAGTGTATTAACGCGGTAGCCAATCAACTGGGCGAAAACCCCGGCACGACTGCTGCAAAGATAAGGCTGTTGCGCGGCATCGCTGAAAAGGAACCGCAATCCTCTTATCTGCTCCAGAACTGGCGAAATGCCAATGCGCTACATATTCACGCTGACCGGGGTTTCCTTGCAGACTCCGAGTATGTTGAGTCTTGGAACAACACTCAGACGTTTATCGACCAAATGCTATTGATATGCGCCCAAAACCAATGAACCTATTTCCATAAACCTACCACGCCTTCTCCAGCAGAGGCAGCAACTCGTCCGGACTGGTTACCTGAACCGGGTTGTTGCGCGACGGGCCATCCTCCAGCGTCAACCTGGCGATCTCCGGCAGGTCTTCCTGAGGTATCTCCAGTTCCCGCAGCCGGTGGGGCATGCCCAGTTCCATGATGAACTCGTCAACCACGGCGGCCACCGCTTCCGCGGCTGTCTCGTCACTCATCCCACGGGTGTCCAGCCCGGCAGCCTGGGCCAGCATTGCCTGCTTGTCCGCCGACGCCGGCCGGTTGAATTCCATAACGTAGGGCTGGGTGACACAGGATGTATAGCCGTGGCCTACGCTGTACTTGACGCCTATGACATGGCCAATGGCGTGGCTCAGACCGGAACCCACGCTGGGCGCGCCCATCATCGACATCCATGCCCCCATCAGGCAACCAAGTCTTGCTTGGGAGTTACCCGTATCCTCGCGGGACTGGGGCAAGTTTTCAAACAGCAACTCGGCAGCTTTAGCCGTGGTGGCGTCGGTGGCGGGCTGGCTGCCACGGCAGTAGAGCCGCTCGATGCAGTGGTCCAGCGCCTTTACCCCGCTGGACAGCCACAGCCAGTCCGGTGTCCCCTCCGTCATATCCGGGTCCAGGACAATGAGGTGAGCGTAAAGGCCGGGGTGCCGTACCCTGATCTTGTGACCCGCCTGGTCGTCCAGCAGGTTGCCGCCGCCCAGGTTGAACTCGCCGGCCGACAGGGTGGTAGGGATAGAAACCTGCCTGGGCAGCTTGTCGCGGTCCGCCGTGGACTGGAAGTTGCCGCCGCCCTGGTGCGCCCGTTCCCGCAACGCGTCCTCGGAGGTCAGCCCCTCGGCCATCATCACGCCGATCATTCGGGCCGCATCCGAAATGGTACTGCCGCCCACGCCCACCAGCGTATCCACCTTGTTGTCCAGGGCAATCTGGGTAGCCTCCACGGCGGTGGCCAGGGGCGCCCGCTGGGGGAGGTTGGAGTAGACCGCCAGGCACTTGTCGCCCAGCAGCGACTCCACTCGCCTGACTGTGTCCGTCTTCTCGGCAATGCTCCGCCCCGATAGCACCATTACTCGCTGGCTGCCCAGGCGGTCCAGTTCCGACGCCAGGTCCTCGGCCCGGCCCTGACCGAATATAACCTTGGAAGGCACGGGGGGTTCATAGGTTCCGTAAAAGCCTGCCATAACAACACCTCTAGCTCACTTTGTTCAAATTCAGACGTACGTGAGTTTAGCCTGTAAAAGGGAATGGAAACAACCTGCTTGCGCCAGCGTTTACGTTGACACCGAAATTGGCCGTACCTATACTCAACGCCAAATCAGGCCACCTAAAGAAACCAATCCGGTTTCGGCGCCCCATAAGCAGACAGATATGCGCCTGAATCCATAATCAGGAGGCAATCCCATGACGCAAGCTCAGACCAAAGACGGCGGCGACGCCATTCTGGAGGCTTTCCGCAACCTGGGCATCGACTACGTCATTTCCTCCCCCGGCTCGGAATGGGCTCCCGTCTGGGAGGCTCTGGCCCGCCAGAAGGTCAACGAGGTGGATGGCCCTACCTACATAAACTGCTGGCACGAAACCCTGGCGGTGGACATGGCCCTGGGCTACACCCGCGTCACCGGCAAGATGCAGGCCGTCCTGCTCCACGCCGGAGTGGGCCTGCTCCAGGGTGGTGTGGGAATTCACAGCGCCTACCTGGGTGAAGTACCCATGCTGGTCTGCTCGGGCGAGGCCAACAGTTATGGCGAGAACCCCGACCTGGACCCCCAGGGCCAGTGGTACCGCAACCTCAGCGTGGTGGGCGGCCCCAACCGATTCGTGGAACCCTTCGTCAAGTGGAGCGGCCAGGCCACCAGTCCCTACACCCTTTACGAACAGTTGGTACGTGCCGGCGAAATGGCCCAGCGGGTTCCCAAGGGCCCTACCTTCCTGGACGTCCCCATCGAGACGATGATCCACAACTGGGCGCCTCCGGCCAAGATCCGTCGCGTGGCCCAGGCTCCCAAGATTCAGCCAGCCACCGAATCCATAGAGCGGCTGGCGGACCTGATCGCCAACAGCAGCCGCCCAATGATGATTGCCGAGGGGTCGGGCCAGGACGTGGCGGGATACGAGAACCTGGTCAGGCTGTCGGAACTGATGGCCATTCCCGTCACCGAAAGCGCCTCAATCCACGCCAACTTCCCCAAGGGTCACCCCATGTACCTGGGCACGCCGGAGGCCTATCTGAACCAGTGCGACCTGGTACTGCTGCTGGGGACCCGTTCGCCCTGGTACCCGCCCAACGCGGGTCCGGCCAACGCCACCGTCGTAGCCCTCGGCGAAAACCCCTTGAAGGGCCAGATGGTCTACCAGAACCTGCTGGCCGACATGTACGTTGAAGGCGACATGACCATTACCCTTCGTCTGCTCACCGAAGCCCTGGAGGCCAGCGGCGCCGCTTCCGGCCCCCACGCTGCCAAGATTGAAGAACGACGCCAGCAGTGGTCTGCCGAACACGACCGCCTGACGGCCGCCAGGCAGGCCTCGGAGGAAGCTGCCCGCACCAAGCGGTCCATTGACCCCGTCTGGCTCTGCGCCGCCATCAGCGAGGCCATGCCCGACAACGTCGTTTACGCCGAAGAAGTAACCTCCCACCGGGGACAGGTTATGCGCCACGTCCAGTGGGACCGGCCCCAGAGCTACTTCCACCCCAACGGCGGCCTGGGCCAGGGACTCGGTCTGGCCCTGGGCGTCAAGCTGGCAATGCCCGACCGGCCGGTGGTTGCCCTGATGGGTGACGGCGGCTTCCTCTATAATCCGGTTACCCAGAGCTTCGGGGTTGCCTGCGAAGCCAACCTGCCCTTCCTGACCATCGTCTTCAACAACGCCAACTACGAGGCCATGCGCCGCAACCACCTGCACTACTACCCCGATGGCGACGCCTCCCGCTCGGGTATCTGGCACGGCGTACATATTCCGGGCCCGGACTACCCCAAGCTGATGGACCCATTCGGGGGATACGGTGTCAGGGTAGAGGACCCAGCGGAGTTGGTACCGGCCCTGAAAAAGGGACTGGAAGCCGTCAACGAAGGCCGAATAGCGCTGGTTGACGTGGCTTTGTCCATATAGCTGGCAAGCGAATCCAGAGATTGACCAACGGGCCCTGACCCCATCCCATCAAGGGACAGGGCCAGGGTCTCTACCCCTCTATCGTAGTCGCCACTGGCCAACAGCACGACAGCCTCTGTTTCCCCAAGTTCATTGGCCGCACCTGACTCGCCCACGCGACTCTTACTTTCCAGACCCTTTGTCCCCATTCTGGTGGTCTCAAATATGTCATCCGCGTTATGTATAGGTTAGAATAGAAGTCTGTTGCTCCGATATTGGAGCAAATTTCGGCTAAGCTTGAATGAGAAGGTCGGTAAAATGACAACGGCGTTGGTTCGGGACAGAATCCAGGAAATGGTAGCGGAGGCCATCAGTCGCGCCCGCCAGGAAGGCGCCATCAAACTGGAGTCAATGCCCGAGATTCTGGTCGAACGTCCGGGCAACTCCGACCACGGCGACTTTGCTACCAGCCTCCCCCTGCGCCTTGCCAGGGCCACCCGAATCAATCCGCTGCAACTGGCGCAAACCCTGGTGGAGTTCATTCCCCAGGCGGCAGAAATCAAGAATGTGGAAGCCGCTCATCCCGGTTTCATTAACTTCTACCTTGACGACAAGTGGGTCCAGGCCCAGGTGGAAGAGGTCCGGCAGGCCGGCGGTGAGTACGGCAACATTCCTGCGGGCGATGGACGCCCGGTAATGGTGGAGTTCGTTAGCGTCAATCCAACGGGACCGGTGCACGTGGGCCACACCCGTGGAGCGGTGCTGGGCAGCGCCCTGGCCAACACCCTGGACGCCGCCGGCTATTCCGTCACCAGGGAGTATTACGTCAATGACGCCGGCACCCAGATGGAAGCTTTCTATCGCTCCGTGTACGCCCGTTACCGCGAGGCCCTGGGGAAGGACTTCGCCTTCCCGTCCAATGGCTACGCCGGCGACTACATTTACGACATAGGTAAGGACATCGCCGATGCCGAGGGCGACAGGTTCCTGGATATGGAGGAAGCCCAGGCCATCCGGGAGATTGGCGACATCGCTCGCGAGAATATGGTGTCCCTGATCAGGGAGGATCTACAGGAAATAGGCGTCACCTTCGACAACTGGTTCAGTGAGCGCTCCCTGTATGGCAACCACGAATACGAGGAAGCCATGGAGTCCCTGCGGGAGAAGGACTACCTGTCGGAACGGGATAACGCTCTTTGGTTCAATTCCACTATGCTGGGAGACGACAAAGACAACGTCGTGGTCCGCTCTTCTGGCGAACCCACTTACTTCGCGTCCGACATTGCCTACCATTACAACAAATTCGTTAAGCGGCAATTCGAGCACGTTATCAACATCTGGGGCGCCGACCACCAGGGCCACGTTCCCCGCATGAAGGCTGCAGTGGAAGCCATCGGTGTTGAACCGGAGGCTTTGACCGTCTTGATTTCCCAGATGGTAACGTTGAAACGCGGCACGGAAGTAGTGCGCGCCTCCAAGCGCACCGGAGACTTCATTACGCTGCGGGAACTGGCCGATGAGGTGGGTTCCGACGCCTGCCGGTACTTCTTCCTGGCGCGTTCGCCGTCAACCCAGATGGAGTTTGACCTGGAGCTTGCCAAGAAGGAATCTTCGGAGAATCCGGTCTATTACATCCAATACGCGCACGCCCGAAACTACAGCATCCTCAACCTCGCCCGCAGCCGCAACATCGACTGGAGCGCGGGCGACGTATCACTGCTGTCCGATCCCAACGAACTGAACCTGATCCGCACCATGATCCGTCTGCCTGAACTGGTGGACCAAATGGCGCGTTCCCTTGAACCCCACCACCTGCCCCACTACGCCATGGAACTCGCCATAGCCTTCCACTGGTTCTACGAAAACTGCCGGGTGATTTCCGCCAACGCCGAAGACAACGACCTCACCCTGGCTCGCCTCAAGCTGGTGGAATCGGCGCAGATTGTCTTCCGTCGCGCCCTGGAACTGATGGGGATGAGCGCGCCCGAACGGATGTGATTGCTTCCTCGGGATTGTCCCGACACCGACCCCTCTCTAACCTGGAGAGGGGTACTTTTATGATTGAATCCGCGCCCTGTGGGAACGAGCTTTGAAGGAAAATTCCAGCACCCGGGGTTCCTTTTTCAACAGAGGCTGGGCTGGAAGCAGGCCGGTCTTTCTTTATGCAATTATTGTTAACTTGAATTAAAATCTGCTTGAATTATCAGTACATAAGGTATATTATGTCGAGGTCAAACCACAGCGCATTTTTTGGCATTCCTTCAAGATTTCCACAATAAATCTGTCGCCGGTCAAGGCATTCAGCGCCAACCAGACCCCAAACCGGCCCAATACTGTATCTGCGCAAAATCCCCCTACTGAGGCAAATTACGGCGGGGGACGTTTGCCGCATTAAGGACATTCGTATGAGCATTCTGCTGAGAATCACCCGCATGGCCTATCGCTACCGTACGCGGCTGATTCTGGCTTATGTTTCTTTCTTCATTGCCATCGGCTTTTCCCTCATGATCCCCTGGCTCTTTGGGCAGTCCATTGACCGCCTCGTCGTGCTTACTCCCGAATTTGAAATAGTCCCTCAGAACCCCTCGAACAGTGTGCTGCTGATAATGGCGAGCCTGCTGCTGGGCGCCAGCATCATGCGCGGCTTCTTCGACTTTGCCCGTACCTATACTACGGATTCCCTTTCCCAGTTGGTCACGTACGACTTTCGCAACCAAATCTACGACAAGCTACAGCACATCAGCTTCGCCTACCACGACAAGGAACACACCGGCAACCTGATGTCCAAGGCCACCGCCGACGTGGAGGCCATTCGCCGGTTCGTCAATATGGGCCTGATCCGCTCCGTAGAGGTTGTGGTGCGTACCATTGCCGTGACCAGCGTGATGATCTGGATCAATTGGGAACTGGCGCTGATCAGCCTGGTATTCGTGCCGTTCCTGGTCATCCGGTCCACCATGGTTATGAGCCGGTTGCGCCGGATGTGGCTCCATGTCCAGGAAGTGAACGGCGAGCTTGTCACCGTATTGCAGGAAAACCTGGTGGGAATCCACGTGGTAAAGGCCTTCGGTTCGGAAAACTTCGAACGGCGCAAATACGATAAGAAAGCCCAGGAACTCAGGGGTGAATACTACCAGTCGGAGCGGTTGCAGGGCACCAACAGCGCCTGGATGAGCCTTTACTTCACCTTCGCCCTGGGCCTGATTGTCTGGTTCGGCGGCTGGGAGATTATTCGCGGAGACCTCACCGCCGGGGAAATGACCGCCTTTCTTCTCTTCCTGAACCAGCTGACCTTTCCCATCCGATCGGCGGCACAGATTATCAACAGTTTCTCCCGGGCCATATCTTCAGGAGACCGCATTTTCGAGGTTCTGGACAGCAGTTCTCCCGTGGAGGAGAAGTCTGACGCCAGGCTCATGAGCAGGGCCGAAGGCCACGTTCGGTTCGAGAACGCTTCCTTCGCGTATGACGCCCGTTCCGCCACCCTGAAGAGCGTGGACATAGACGCTCCGCCCGGCGAGGTTACTGCCATCCTTGGCGCGCCTGGCAGCGGCAAAAGTACCATAGTCAACCTGATACCCCGCTTCTACGACGTTACCGGCGGCAGGGTAACCATAGACGGGGAAGATATCCGGGAGTTTACCCTGGAATCCCTCCGGCGCAACGTCGGTATAGTCCAGCAGGACATTTTCCTGTTCGACGCTACCATCAGGGACAACATCGCCTACGGTGTGTCCAACGCCACCGAAGAAGACATTATCAACGCCGCCAAGATTGCCCAGCTTCACGACCAGATTATGGCCTTTGGCAACGGTTACGATACCTGGGTGGGTGAGCGGGGCAGCACCCTCTCCGGCGGCCAGCGTCAGCGCCTGTCCATCGCCCGCACCGTCCTGGTGAATCCCCCCATATTGATCCTTGACGACTCCACCTCCAGCGTGGACGTGGAAACGGAGCGGCAAATCCACCAGGCCATGGTCAACGTGATGAAGGGCAGGACGACCTTCGTTATCGCCCACCGGCTCAGCACCGTCAGGGAAGCCGACCAGATACTGGTACTGAAGGAAGGCGGCGTGGTGGAAAGGGGCAACCATCAGGAGTTGATGGCAAAACGCGGAATTTACCGAGACATTTACGAACTGCAACTGCGGCCCCAGGAAGAAGTTCTACTGGACGCTTCCCTAGCCGGCGGCGACGGAGGTGACAACTAATGCGCGGAGTGGGAGGCGGCTTCGGCGGCATGATGGGAGGCATGCGCGGCCTGCACGCAGGCGGCATAAACTCCCCCACCATGGACAACCTGAGCGATGATAATGCGCTGGGCGCGGTTTACAACAATAAGGTCGTCCTGCGCCTGATTTCCTACATGGGTCCCTTCAAGTCGGACGTTATCAAGAGCCTGGTGGCGGTGTTCATTTACACCATCGCCAACGCCAGCATCCCCGGCCTGATTATGCTGGCCATTAACGACGGCATCAGAATCGGGCAGCCCTTTACCCTGAACCTGTTCCAGTGGAACGTCCTTACCATTCCTGCCAACGTGGGAGACTTCTGGAGTTGGCACCCGCTGCACCTGTTTGGCCTGGGATTCCTGGCTTTAACACTGGTTCACTTTGCCTCCAACTATTTGCAGTTTGTATTTATGGCGCGGGTGGGCCAGAGCATTCTCTACGCCCTGCGTACCCAGATGTTCAGCCACCTGCAGGATATGTCCCCATCCTTCTTCCACCGCACGGCCACTGGGCGGATCATGTCCCGCAGCCAGAGCGACGTGCTCCAGTTGCAGGAAACCTTCGAGATGCTGGTGCTGGCCCTGGCTGACGTGCTGACGCTGGCCTTCATCATCATATTCATGATGATAGTGGACTGGCAGTTGGCCCTGGTCTGTCTTAGCATAGTCCCGGTCCTGTTCTTCATCCTCGGCTACTGGCAGCGGTTCGCCCGCCGCTCTTTCATGCGGATTCGACGGGCTATTGCCATGGTCAACGGCGAGTACAACCAGAACATCACCGGCGTCCGGGTAGTCCAAAGCCTCAACCGCCAGGATGAGAACCTGGAACACTTCAAGGAACTGAACCAGGAGCACCTGGATGCCAACTTGCAGGCAAGCCGCTTCTCCGGCGGTCTGCAACCCATGGTGGAGTTCCTCATTGGCGTGGGCATGGGCTTCGGCATAGTGCTCGTTGGGGGTATCATGGCCAAGGGAGGCGCCCTGGAGTGGGGCGTGCTGGTAGCCTTCGCCCTGTGGATTCAGCGCTTCTTCGAGCCTGTCCGCCACCTGACCATGCAATACGGCGTGTTCCAGCGCTCAATGGCCGCCGGCGTCCGCATATTCGAACTGATGGACCTCCAGCCGGAAGTCAATGACAAGGAAGACGCCATTGAAATGCCGCCGGTGCGGGGTGAAATCCGGTTCGAAAACGTCAATTTCCACTACGTGGAAGGTGTCGAAGTATTGCGGGACATCAACCTGCACATACGCCCCGGCGAGAATGTGGCCCTGGTGGGTTCCACCGGCGCCGGCAAAAGTACCCTGGTAACCCTGATACATCGCTTCGCCGACGTGACCCAGGGCAAGATCACAATTGACGGCTACGACCTGCGGGACGTCAGGCGGGAGTCCCTGGTGGGGCAGATGAGCATGGTATTGCAGGAACCGTACCTGTTCTCCGGCAACGTAACGGACAACATCCGCTACTGTTACGACGATGCCACCGACGAGGACGTGATAAACGCCGCCAAGGCCGTGGGGGCCCACGATTTTATAATGGCCCTGGAAGACGGATATGAAACAGTGCTGGCGGAACGGGGCGTCAACCTGAGCGTGGGGCAGCGGCAGTTAATCAGCTTTGCGCGGGCCATTGTCGGCGACCCGCGTATCATCGTCCTGGACGAGGCAACGGCCAACATTGACACCCACACCGAAATTCTGATCCAGGAAGCCTTGAGCCACGTGCTCGAGGGCCGCACTTCCATCGTTATTGCGCACCGCCTCTCCACCATCCGCAGCGCCGACAAGATCGTGGTATTGGACAGGGGCCGCATCGTAGAGATAGGCCGCCACGAGGACCTTCTGCGGCAGGGTGGCGTTTATGCCCGCCTGTACGCCATCAACTACGGTCTGTCTCAAGAAAACGGGGCCGAACCTGAAGGCGGCGCCCTGATACCTGCCCCGGCGGATAACGATTAAGGCCTCACAGGTTCCAGACTCTGGCCAAACGTAAAGGGGGCAGGTGTTAATCCTGCCCCCTTTCATTTGCGGAAATGCGCAGCGCTGCCTGCTACCCTTCTTGCAGGAACTCCAGAATCACCGCCGCCAACTCGTCAGGTTTGTGGTAACCAATGTCGTGGATGGTCTCTGGTATCCAGCACACCCGGTTGTCGGGTACTGCTTTGGCCGCAGCATCAACCATCACCGTCTTGGTGAGATTGAAGTTGCTGCCGGCCCGGTCCGGGCGGGGACCTGCCGGAACTATCAGAGTCGGACACTTGATATTGGGCAGGGTAACCGACGGCGGTTCTCCCCACATCGCCTCAAGTACCTGCGCGTGGTTGGGCGGTCGCAGGATATCCTGAATATGTCCGTCTTCGTCCTCGTACACCATAGTTAGTACAATGCGTTCCAGGTCATCGTCCCAGCAATCCCCCAATTGCTGGCTGATACGCTCCAGGAACTCCTGCCGCGTGCCCGACACGTTTCTTGGCGCATATCGGTTCTGGAACACTTCCCACGAAGCATCCGGCAACAGGTGTCCATCCAGAAAGCCCCCATCAATCATTACCAGCTTGATGACCCGCTCCGGAAACCTGGCCGCCACATTGATGGCTACGTTCCCGCCCCAGGAATGCCCCAGTACTGCGGCCTCCTCTATCCCCAGGTGGTCCAGCACACGGATGGCATCCGACGCCAGAGTCTGCCAGTCATAGCCGCTGGGGGCCTGGGTAGTCTGCCCATGGCCCCGCTGATCAGGGGCAACAATCCGATGTGTGGAGGACAACCGGGCAGCCAGCCTTTCGTACCAGTTTGCCGACGAAGCGAGGCCGTGCAGGGCCAAAATAGGAGTAGCCCGGCGATCTCCCACGGGCTGCCACTCCAGGTAACGCACTTGAAGTTCCCCAATAGCAGCGAAATGTTCGGCGAATGCATTGGAATGCTGACCGATAGTTGTCAAGTGGAGACCTCCGAACCAGGACATTGGGGCAGTCGCTACATACGGCGGCAATTTGGACGATTATAGCATGGAGAGATTGGGGCAAAGCCCGCAAAGTCTTTCCATTCAGGGCAATCGCATTATGTTTGAGTTGTCATTCTGAACGGAGTGAAGAATCTAAACTCCATCCCACAGGCCGACCAGGGGACCCGTAGCCGGGCTGACCTGCAGGATTCTAGGCCCTTCGGCAAGGTCAGAGCGACATGACTTACGCCTGGCGGACGTCTGCCACCTATGGTCTGAATCTAAAACGCGATTGCCCTGTCTCTATATTGTCTTGGCCCTTTGCGAATCGGTATGCTATCTTGTGTCTGCCCCTGTAGAGGTGGGAGCAATCGTGTTCATTTTCCGGTAACTGGAGGCTACCTTGGCTAAAGTCACCCGTGCGGTTGAGACCCTGGGAGACTACCAATCGCTGGTTCAGTCCGCCCTCGATGAACTGGATTCGGCTCATGTCGTTTCCCGCATCTGGGAAGGTGACCACCGGGTTTGGAGCCAGGACCCCACAGAAATTGAAGACAGGCTGGGCTGGCTAACCCTGCCCCAGAAAATGGGCAGGCAAGTCGACCATCTTGTCGATTTCGGTTCGGAAGTTAAAGAAGCAGGGTATACCAGTGTGGTACTGCTGGGAATGGGCGGCAGTAGCCTCGGACCCGAAGTGCTCCGCCGGACCCTTGGCAGCGCTCCCGGTTTTCCCCAATTGAGAGTCCTCGACTCCACCCTTCCCGCCTGGATTGACGCTGTCAACAAGGCCATCGACCCTGCCAGGACCCTCTTCCTCGTTTCTTCCAAGTCCGGCACTACCATAGAATCCAACACTCTTTGCTCATATTTCAGGCAATGCGTGGCCGATGTCGTTGGCGAAGGCGCAGCAGGCCAGAGTTTCGTCGCAGTAACCGACCCTGGGACACCTCTGGAAGATCTGGGATCCAGAGCGGGCTTCCGCAGGGTTTTCCCCAATCCACCGGATATCGGAGGCCGTTACTCGGTTCTTTCCTCCTTTGGAATGGTGCCAGCGGCCCTGCTGGGCATCGGCCTGAAAGACTTTCTGCGGCGGGCTGCCCTGATGCAGCAGGATTGCAGGGAGGCCAATACCGGCGCAAACCCCGGCGCCAGACTGGGAGCCATAATGGGTTCCCTGGCCCGAAACGGCCGGGACAAGCTCACCCTCATCACTTCGCCGGCCCTTGACGGTTTCGGACTGTGGGTAGAACAACTGCTGGCAGAGAGCCTGGGCAAATCGGGTCGGGGCATAATTCCAGTGGCTGGTGAACCCGCCCTTCCTTTGGATAGGTACAGTTCCGACCGGCTTATCGTTTACCTGCGACTGCAGGGTGACGACAACGACCATTCCGATTCACTGGTCAGCGAACTATCTGCTGCCCATCCCTCGGTGCAGCTTGAACTCACGGACAGGACTGATCTGGGCGCCGAGTTTTACCGCTGGGAATTTGCTACTGCCGTGGCCGGCAGCATCCTGGGGGTCCATCCTTTCGACCAGCCGAACGTGCAGGGCGCCAAGGACAAAACGGACCTGGTGCTGCAGCACCTCGAGGACACTGGAGCATTGCCCCGTGTGGATGCGATGCAGTCTGTCGAAAGTCTGATGTCAATGGCCGAGTCCGGCGACTACCTGGCCATACTTGCTTATCTTCCGGACAACCGGGAGGTGTGCCAGGCTGTGACATTCTTCCGTCAGCAGCTTACGGAAAAATATGGAATACCCACCACGGCCGGATTTGGCCCACGCTATCTCCATTCGACGGGGCAGTTGCACAAGGGCGGTCCCAACTCAGGGATTTTCCTGCAACTGACGGCCGATCATGCTGCGGATATTCCAGTTCCGGGCCGGTCATATTCCTTCGGTTCCCTTGCAGACTCCCAGTCAACCGGCGACTTGCAGGCCCTGCTGGAACTGGGACGTCGCGCCGGGCGAATTCAGCTGGGGTCAGACCCCGCCTCCGGCATCCGGGAACTGGCCGCCCAGTTCTAGTCTTGCAAACTGCGCGGGAGGGCTCCTCTTGGAACTGGGAATGATCGGCTTGGGCCGCATGGGCGGCAACATGGCTCAGCGCCTGCTGGCCGCAGGGCACCGCGTGGTGGCTTACGACACCAGCGCGGACGCGGTATCTACCAGTGAATCCCAGGGCGCCAGTGGCTCCAGTTCACTGGAGGACTTGATCTCTCACCTTACCCCTCCCAGGCCGATCTGGCTGATGCTGCCGCAGGGCCAGCCCACCCAGGATACCTTGGACCAACTGGTGCCGCTCCTTTCCCCCGGAGATATCGTCCTGGATGGCGGCAATGCCAATTACAAGGACACCCTGAGTCGGGCCGATGCCCTGTCTGAACACGGCATAATGTTAATGGACGTGGGCATTAGCGGCGGCATATGGGGACTTTCCGAGGGCTACACCCTCATGGTAGGCGGCAGCAAGGAAGTATTTCAGAGGCTGGAACCCATCTTTCAGTCATTGGCCCCAGGCCCAGATCGGGGTTACAGCCATGTCGGGCCGGTTGGCGCCGGTCACTTCGTAAAAATGGTGCATAACGGCGTGGAATATGCCCTGATGGAAGCCTACGCCGAGGGCTTCGAACTCATGGCCGCCAAGGAAGAGTTTAACCTCGACTTAACCGCGATTGCCAACACCTGGCGGCACGGAAGCGTGGTACGCTCCTGGTTGCTGGACCTGGTGGTATCTGCCCTGGAGGAAGACCCCAGCCTTTCCGACCTCCAGGCATACGTAGAAGACTCGGGAGAAGGGCGCTGGACGGTGCAGGAATCAGTGGATCTGGCCGTACCTGCGCCGGTAATTACTCTTTCCCTGCTGCAGCGGTTCCGGTCCCGCCAGGCTCAGCCCTTCGGCGCCAAGCTGCTGGCGGCCTTACGCAACCAGTTTGGCGGCCATCCAGTGAGGAGGTCCGGTGATGGCAATGACTGACACGGTCCCTTCTACCGGCAATCCCATAACCCTGGTAATTTTCGGCGCCAGTGGTGACCTGACCCGCCGCAAACTGATCCCAGCCCTGGCCAGCCTCCACAGCAAGGGGAGCCTTCCCTCCAACCTGAATATCCTGGGCGTGGCCCGCAGTGAGTTGGACGACGAGGGTTTTCGGGCCATCCTGGAAGAATTTCTGGGTGGCGAGGGAATGACCAGGCCCTCTCCAGGTCAGTGGGCGGAATTTTCCTCCCGCATCCACTACACCCACGGCGACGTTACCAGCTCCGAAGATCTGGCCCAGGTTAAGGCCAAGCTGGCCGAAATCGAAGGCGAAGCGGCCGGTTGCAGCCGCCTGTACTACCTCTCCCTGGCCCCCTACCTTTACCGTCACGCCATAAACGGTCTGGGAGAAGCGGACATGGCGGATGACTCCAGCGGTTGGAGGCGCCTGGTCGTCGAGAAACCCTTCGGAACTGATCTGTTGTCTGCGCGGGAGCTTAACGACGTCGCCCACTCCGTATTCCGGGAAGACCAGGTTTTTCGCATTGACCACTATCTGGGCAAGGAAACCGTTCAAAACCTCCTCGTCTTTCGCTTTGCCAACGCCATTTTCGAGCCCATCTGGAACCGCAACTACATAGACCATGTTCAGATTACCGTCGCGGAAACCCTTCGCATCGACGAACGGGGAGACTACTACGACCAGACGGGCGTACTTCGTGATATGTTCCAGAACCATCTGCTTCAACTGCTAACGTTGGTTGCCATGGAACCACCCCATGCCTTCGAAGCCGAGGCGCTGCGGAACGAGAAGGTAAAGGTGCTGAACGCCATCCGCCGTATTCGCCCCGAGGACGTCGCTCACCACGCCATTCCCGGCCAGTACCGGACGTACCGGGATGAACCCGGAGTCTCCCCTGATTCCGATACTGCCACCTACGCCGCCCTTCGCCTTCATGTGGACAACTGGCGCTGGCAGGGTGTCCCTTTCTACCTGCGTTCGGGGAAGGCCCTTCAGAACAAATCCACCGAAATCATCATCCAGTTCCGCAATCCTCCCCATATGCTTTTCCCCCTGGCGGAAGATGAGGACATTCCGGCCAACACCCTGGCCATCTTCGTGCAACCCGATGAGGGATTCCACCTGGAGTTTCAGACCAAGACTCCGGAGGCCGGCCTGCAAATGCGCAAGGCTGAGCTTGAGTTCCACTACCACGAAGCCTTCAGCGGCCAGGCAATACCGGACGCGTACGAACGGCTACTGCTCGACGCCCTCAATGGCGACGCCTCCCTCTTCACCAGGGCAGACGAGATAGAACAGGCCTGGAGCATCGTCGACCCCATTATCGCCGGCTTCAGCCGCCCCCACGCGCCTCGCCCCTACTACTATTCCGAAGGAAGTTGGGGGCCGGTGGAAGCCGATCGGTTCCTGTCCACTGACGGGCGCGCCTGGCTGCAGGCAGGAAGGTCCCGCTAGTTTTCTTTTCCTGCTATCCGACCCCGCCAGGTCGACCAACATGGTAAATCCGGTCTGCCGTCGAATTCGTATGATAGAATTGGCGGCGTTCCGCCATGACGGAATCCTACATACAAACAAAGGAGTATATCTATGAAAAGACCTTCTCCGGGTCGTCCTCCCCGGTTAAGCCGGCCCTTCAAGCTGGCGGCCTTGGCAGCCTCGGCGTTGTTGCTGGCCCTGGCGCTGGCCTGCGGCGCGGCCGAACAGCCAGTGGAGCAGGCTCCCCAGGCGGGCCAGACCAGCCAGTCAGTGCCCGCTCAACCTGCAGCCCAGCCCCAGGCCGCTTCCGAAAGCGCGCCCGCTCAGCAAGGTTCCCAGGAAATGACGCAGGATATGGCCAAGGCAGACCAGCCCGCCACCGGCGAATCCGGCAGTCAGCAAGCCGAGCCCATGGCCTCCAAGGAAATGGCCGCCGAACACCTCTCAACGGAACCCATGGCGGAAGCCAAGATGGACCAGGCAACTGAACCGCAGACCGAACCCATGGCGAAAGCTATGGATTCCCAGTCTGCATCCGACCCTTCCTCCGCTGCTTCGGAACCCATGGCCTCGCACCAGGATTCCATGGGAGACAAGAAAGAGGAGATGGCCGATCCCGCAGCGGAAACCGCGCCCCAACCGGCCGCAGAGCCTCAGCCGGCCGCAGAGCCCCAGCCGGCCGCCAAGCCTGAACCGGCTGTCGAGCCCCAGGCTACTGAAGCGCCTGCGGTAATGGAACCCATGGCTGAGGTCGGAAACCAGGTCGGAAACCGCATACCTGACTTTTCACTCGACCTGGTGGGCGGAGCTACCGTATCCACCGTTAGTCTGGTTGAGGAGAGCAAGCCTACCTTCCTGTTCTTCACCTCCACAACTTGAGGGCAGTGCGCTGCCGAGTTGCGGCAGTTGAAGAACATTTACCCGGAATACTCAGAACAGGTTAACTTCTACGCCATTGCAGTATCACGGAACTTTGACAACCTTGACCGTCTGGAAAGCCATAGGGAAAATAACGGGCACCCTTGGCCGGTCGCCAATATTGTCAATGAGCAGGGCGCCCTGGCGGAACTGAACGTTGCATCCCAGTCCACCAAGATTGCTTTCGACTCCCAGGGTGTCATTACCTACCGGGACGGGTTTGGCGGCGGCAACGCGGATGCCTGGCATCAGGTTTTTGCCGACCTGGCTAACCAGTAGGCTCTGGCCAACTAAGATCCCGGCGCCTCAAAAGGCGCCTGCATTGCGACCATTCAAGACCCAGGGCGGCAAAAAGCTGCCCTGGGTCGCTGTTTTGACACACTGTAGAATTATATTGCCTTGCGATGTATAATGAGCTTTATATAGGCGGGAGTATATGACAAAGAACGGTTGGATAGGCAAAGTCTTGCTGGGCCTTGGTATATTGGTGCCCCTGGTCGGCTTTGCGGTATCCGCCTATCTGGTTTCATCCGGTCAGTCAGTGTCCATATTCTCAAGGGAAGAAATCCCGGGCGACGAATATGTTCTGACGGCAGCCGACTTTCCCGAACCTTCGCAAACGGGAAACCAGGAGGGTAATAAGGTACCGGACTTTACCCTGACGCTGGAGGATGGAAGTACAGTCACTTCGGCGAGCCTGGTGGAAGCGAGCAAGCCAACCTTCCTCTTCTTCTGGGCCACCTATTGACCCGTTTGTACCGCCGAGTTGCGGCGGATGAAAGAGGTATATCCCGACTACTCTGACGACGTGGCCTTTTACGCTGTTGGTTTGCATCCTGGCCTCAAAGAGGAAATGGCAGTCCTGAAGGCCTATAAGGAACAAAACGGCTATCCCTGGACGGTGGCCACGGGCCCAAGTGAGTTAATGGCTGAACTGGGAGTTGTAATCCAGTCCACCAAAATCGCTTTTGATTCCAATGGCACCATAACCTACCGGGAAGGCATGGGCGCCGGGGACGAAGAGACTTGGCATCGGGTATTTACAGACCTGTCCCAGTCACAATAGGTCAGTGGCGCGATTCCAGCGGGTTGCTTCCCACCTAACTTCCTCCAACCTCGTTCAGTCAGCCACAACAACACCGCATCGTTTGATTTGGCTTGCAGCATCCCAACTGGAACCTGAATGTGGTATCGCCAGTAATATGGAAGTGTAACGGATGACCAGCAGCGGCTTGCCGGGTAGAGTGCTCTTGATACTCGCCTATACAACGCCTGTCCTGGGAGTGGCGTTATACATTGCCGTTGCGCTGGTGGAGATCCCAATTCCCTTCCTGGGCCAGGCCGAAACCTCTCTGGCACACGACCACTCTGATGACCACCTCTTCCGTGAAGGCTCGGTCGCACGCGCCGAAGCCGGCCCGGGCACCCAGGTAGGAAGCTACGCCCCTTATTTCGAGATCGAACTGGAAGACGGATCACTGGTTACCTTGACTGACCTGATTGAGGCGGAAAAACCTGCCTTCCTCTATTTCTGGACCACAACTTGACCCACCTGCACTGTCGAGTTGCGACAGCTGAAGGAAGTCTACCCCGAGTTTGCGGAAAACGTAGCCTTTTATGCCGTCGGCGCCCACTTTGGCCTAGAAGAGGACATTGAAACTCTGGCTGAGACCTCTGAAAAGCGGGGATATCCCTGGCCTGTGGCGACCAGTTCATTCCGAATGCTGGCCGACTTTAATGTCACCCTTCATTCCACCAAAATAGCCTTCGACTCCCAGGGAATGATTGCCTACCGGGGAGATTTGGGGCGGGGAGACGCCGACGAGTGGCGCCGGGTCTTTACGGAGCTTGCGGCGAGTGATCGTCAGGAGCAGCCAAGGGCTCTGCCGTGAACAAGTTAAAACGCCAGCCTGTTCCCGGATCCGCTGGCCTAGACTTTCTCCAACCCCGCGAAACTGAGGAGCAGGCGACGAAGTTCCCCTCCGGCGAAGCAAACGGAAACCTCGTAATCGTTGCCCCACTGTTCGCACTTCACCACCTCGCCCTGGCCAAAGCTGGCATGCTTGACGGTATCACCCACCCCAGGAACGTATTCCGGACCCTTGGCTTCTTCCGCCACGACGTCTCTGTCCCAGGTTGTAAGGCTGCGGTCGTAACTGGGGCGAGCGGCAACGCTGGCGGCAGGCGTCCTCGTCGGAGAACCCGCGTAGGATAGCAGGTTCTCCGGGATTTCATCCAGGAACCGCGACGGCAGGGTGGGGGAACTCCGTCCCCACATGCTTCGCTGGAAGGCCCGCAAGAGGTACAGCCGTTCCTTGGCCCGGGTGATTCCTACGTAGCAAAGCCGCCGCTCTTCCTCCAGGTCTGCGTTGCTGTCCATGGATCGGCTGTGGGGCAGCAGGCCCTCCTCCAGCCCAACTATGAACACCACCGGAAACTCCAGCCCCTTCGCCTGGTGCAGCGTAATGAGGGTCAGGGTATCCTCCGACTCCTCGTAGTTGTCCACGTCAGAAACCAGCGAGGCGCGTTCAAGGAAGGCGGACAGATCATTCTCCGGCGCTTCCGACTCGTACTGGGCGGCCAGCGAAACGAACTCCTCGATATTCTCCATCCGCTCTTCGGGGTTGGTATCGGTCTTGCGGATGTGGACCTCCAGGCCGGCTTCTTTCATAAGCAGTTCTATCAGGTCGGATATGGGCAGCTTGTCCTTCAGTTCCTCCATCCGGATCATCAGATCGCCAAACCGTGCCACGGCGGTGTAGGCTCGGCTGGCCAGCGGCGCCGGGCAGGGAAGTCCCCCGGCCCGCGCCTGGGCAATCTGCCTGATCCCCTCAAATACGGAAAGACGCTGGCTCAAGGCCCAGCGGGTCAAATCCTGGATGGTCTTGTCCCCGATGCCCCGGGGTGGAGTGTTGATAGCCCGCGCCAGGTTCACGTCGTCCTGCGGGTTATGCAACGCGCACAGGTAAGCCATAACATCCCGGATTTCCCGGCGGCGGTAGAACTGGACTCCCCCGATAATTCGGTATTGAATGCCCAACCGCAGGCAGGCCTCTTCCAGGGCCCTGGACTGGGCATTGATGCGGTACATCACGGCACAGCTGCCCGGCTTCACATTTTCCCTGCGCGCCAACTCCAGCACCTGCCGGCCCACAAAGTCGGCCTCTTCGTCCTGGGTGTAAGCCTCGTGCACGACCACGTCGGTTCCCGCGGCGTTATCGGTCTTCAGTTCTTTGGGCACCCGCATACCGTTGTTGGCAATGAGCGCGCTGGCGGTTTCAAGAATCTTCTGGCTGGAGCGGTAGTTCTGCTCCAGCGAAATTACCCTGGCGTCAGGGTAGTCCTCCTGGAAACTCAGTATGTTTCTGATGTCAGCGTTTCGCCACGAATAAATGGACTGGTCGGGGTCGCCCACCACGCAGATATTCTGGTCAGGACCGGTCAGTAGTTTTGCCAGCCGGTATTGGGCCACGTTTGTGTCCTGAAATTCATCCACCATCAAGTAATGGTAACGACGGTGAAAGTCCTCCCGCACGTCGCGGTTTTCCTGCAATAGCTGGACTGCCCGCATCAGCAGGTCGTCGAAGTCCACCGCGTTGCTGCGGCCAAGAAGTTCCTCGTAGTGATGGTAGACACGGGCGGCCAACTCAACGTGATAGTCGTCCTCGTTCTGGGCACGCCCTGCCAGCCCCACCGAATCCATCAGCATGCTCTTGGCCCGGGAAATAGTCCCCTGGACCGCCCGCGGCGGGTTACGTTTCTCGTCCACTTCGGCCAGTTGCATAGCCTGCTTGATGAGGCCCAGCTGGTCGTCGGCATCGTAGATGGTGTAATTGGAGTCCAGTCCCACCCCTTCACCATAGCGGCGAAGCATCCGGGCGCAGAAGGCATGGAAGGTACCGGCAAAGATGGAATCAGCGTCCGGAACTTCCAGGCCCTGGATTCGGTCGCGCATTTCCCTGGCTGCCCTGTTAGTGAAGGTAACCGCGGCAATGCGATAGGGACTTACGTTATTGTTTTTGACCAGGCAGGCAATGCGGTGGGTTACCACGCGGGTCTTCCCGCTGCCTGGACCCGCCACTATGAGCAGCGGCCCTTCGGTGGTGATCACCGCCTCGTACTGCGCATCGTTTAAGCCGGACAGGATGTCGGGAGGTTGAGTTGACATAGCCAACAGATTATAGCGCGGCCAGGGATTGGGGGAAAGCTGAAACTTCCTGCATTCAATTGACCATAGAACATTGGATCTGACCGGAGGGTAGCTCTCCGGAATCGGGGGGAATACACTCAACCTTGAACAGTTACACCATTACAGGCAACTTGCGAAACTCTGCCGTATTGGGTAGAATCACTGGGTTTGTTATTGACATGGTATAAGCTCCAGTTTAAACTCCTATTTACGCCTCAAAGGGTGAACGCGAATTGAATTACTGTTAACAGCTTCAACCAAATGCGGTCTGTCAAGGCCCGGACAGCTCGGCGGATTCACGGCAGGGCGACCCTCTTGTCCCCCATTTGCTCGGTAGCGCTGGCTTATCGGACTCCTCCAATCCCTCAAGCCCATGGCATATCACCGCCAAACGAAGCCTTATATACCCATGTACTGCCGATAAGGGGGCCGAAGGAAGGTCATGTTTCACATGACTAGTAAATCCAGAGTTCGTGTAATCCTGGTACTGATGGTCTGTTGCCTGCTGGCGGTGTCGTTGGCTTGCGCCGAGGAGGAGCCTGTACCAGTGCTCAAGGTTGGCGGGATCCCCGACCAGGATGTTGCCAGGCTGACCAGACGGTACCAGATATTCTCCGACTACCTGGCAACGACGCTGGGCGTTGATGTAGAATACGTTACGAGCGCCAACTACGCCGCGGTCGTCACTTCCTTCGGCCAGGGAGACCTTCATCTGGCATTCTTCGGGGCGCTGACCGGGGTGCAGGCAAGGCTGCAGAACCCCGGAGCGACAGCCATTGCCCAAAGGCAAAATGATGGCAAGTTTCACTCGAAGCTTATTGCGCGGGCCGACCTGGGCATTTCCTCGCTGGAGGACTTGAAGGAACAGGCTTCCGATCTCTCCATCACTTTTGGCAGCGAAAGTTCCACATCCGGCCACCTGATGCCCCGCCATTTCCTCACGGAAGCGGGAATCAACCCGGATGAGGCTTTTCGGATTCCTCCCAGCTATTCCGGCTCCCACGACAACACCTGGGTCCTGGTTCAGTCGGACGCATACGACATTGGCGCATTGAGTGAAACGGTTTGGGAAAGGGCCATGCAACAGGAAACCGCTAACCCGGACCTGGTCAAGGAATTCTACACGACGCCACCTTACTTCAATTACAACTGGACGGCACAGGGCGACCTGGACGAAATCTACGGCGAAGGTTTCACGGAAAAGGTGCGGAACGCGCTGCTCTCGCTCAACCCCCAGGAACACGGCGACATCCTGGAGTTATTCAGCACCGAAGGGTTCATCGAAACCAACAACGCGAATTATGCCGCCGTTGAGAAAGTTGCCCGCGACCTTGACCTGGTCCGGTAAAGCCTTTGAGGGACGGATTGGACGACTTGTTGCGAAATGGCCATGGAAGCGCGGCAGGCCTGCTTGAACCCACCCCTTTGGCGGTGTTGGATCAAGTTACCAAAAGTTATCCCAGGGTGACGGCCCTGTCCTCCGTGAGCCTGACGATTTACCCGGGTGAACGGGTGGCGCTGGTGGGCCCCAGCGGAGGTGGCAAAACTACCCTGCTCAGCCTTCTTTCCGGCGTACTGCAGCCCGACTCAGGGTCACTAAACGTGGCGGGCAAGGCGCTGGCGCAAAATCTGTCGAGGCGGGAACTGTCCTCCATGGTGGGAATCATTCACCAGCAGTTGGACCTGGTGCCCCAGTTGCCCGTGGTCCACAACGTGCTGGCTGGCCGGTTCGGACAGTGGGGCATGCTCAGGTCTTTCCTGTCCATGGTGTGGCCCCAGGACTACAATATGGCAGTTATGGCCCTGGAGCAGATGGGTATTGAAGACAAGATACGGGAGAGAACTTCTCACCTGTCCGGCGGAGAGCAGCAGCGCGTGGCAATTGCCCGTACCATGGTGCAAGCCCCTCGACTGGTGCTGGCCGACGAGCCAGTCTCTTCCGTGGACCCGGGGCGGGCCCTGGAGATTCTTCAGTTACTCACTTCCCTTACGGAAGGTTCGGGACGCGCGCTGGTGGCCAGCATGCATACCCCCAACCTGGTGCAGCAGTTCTTCAGCCGGGCCATTGGGCTACGGGACGGGCAGGTGCAATTCGACATACCGGCCGCGGAACTCACTCCGGCCATCCAATCCGACCTGTATAGCCTCAGTCACCCAGACTCCGATCCTCCCTGGCATTAGTACGGACCTGGTTCCATGAGACCGGCCCGCCTGTTCCTTGAGAGTCCCCACTTTCTCACTCTCCTGTTGCTATTGGCGGTGGCCTGGAGCGTCACCAACATAGATTGGGGCGGCCCCCTCCTGCATACCAATGGCTGGCAGTCCGCGCTGACCCTGCTTATTGCCGGCTTCATGCCGGACCTTTCCCCCTCGTTCCTGCTGGTGTGCTTGCGCGCTGCCTGGCAGACAATGACAATCGCCCTCACCAGCATGACCGTGGCCGTCCTCATCGGGTTACCCCTGGGGATCCTGGCCTCGGGCGGGCTGGCAACACCCGGTTCCCGATTCCAAATGCCCGCAAAGATCGGGGCGCGCTTCGTTCTGGGAGCATTGCGGTCCATCCACGAACTGGTCTGGGCCGTGCTGCTGGTGGCGGCTATTGGCCTGTCTCCGCTGGCGGCCATCATCGCCCTGGGCTTGCCCTACGGGGGAATACTGGGCCGCATTTACGCCGAGTTCCTGGAGGACGTGCAAGGTGAACCTCTGGATTCGCTTCGGTCTTCCGGCGCCTCCAATGTGCAAACCCTCCTTTATGGGCGTTTGCCCATGTGCCTGCCTGACCTGGTCAGCTATACCTTCTACCGCTTCGAGTGTTCCATACGTTCGGCGGCCATCCTGAGCTTCGTGGGAATACGGGGTATTGGCTACGAGATCCAGATATCCCTGGGAGACCTGCTATTCGGGCAGGTGTGGACCCTGCTATTCATGCTGCTGGCCATAGTCGCCCTGGTGGACTACTGGAGCGGGCGGGTGAGGCACAGCCTGTTGACGTCATGACTGAACCCGACCGGTCAGTACAGTCTTTAAATAGCGCAAAACGGGCACTCACCTTTGCCCGGGTGTCTCTCTACATCTTCGCCGGTCTGCTCGTCGTGGCCTGGGCATCCATATTCATTGAGGGCGACAGCGGCTTCACCGACCTGTTCAGGAGCCGGACCTGGGACAATGCCGGCAGCTTCCTGTCCCGAATGGCGGGCATTGGCATGGAAGAGACGCCCGCCTTTCTGCAGTCGGAACAGTGGTGGGCCACTGGAAAGCTGGCCTACGAAACCCTGGCGATGAGCGTGCTGGCCATAGGAATCGCCGGGGCGGGTGCCTTCCTTACTTTCATGTTGGCGGCCCGCAACATCAGCAACGGCGATTTGGGAGGCAAGCCCTCCCGGGTGGGCGCTGCCCTGTATTTCGTTCTTCGCATCTTCTACGCCTTTACGAGGGCAGTACCGGAACTGGTGTGGGCCCTGCTGATTGTCTTCTTCCTGTCTCCGGGGATTCTCCCGGGGGCCATAGCCCTGGGCATCCACAACCTGGGAATTGTGGGCCGTCTCGCCGCTGAGGTGGTGGAAGACATGGACCCGGCGCCAGCGCGGGCCCTCCGCTCCTCCGGCGCGGGGATGTTCCAGGTATTCCTCTACGCGGCGCTGCCCCAGACCTTGCCCCACTTCATCACTTACCTGCTTTACCGGTGGGAGGTCGTAATCCGTACCACGGTGGTGGTGGGGTTTGTCAGCGCCGGGGGACTGGGACAGGAGTTCCGCCTCAGCCTCAGCTTCTTCCACTACGACCAGGTAACGCTGATCATCCTCTGGTACCTGGCGCTGGTGCTGGGGGTGGACTTACTGAGCGCGTGGCTTAGAAAGCTGGCCCGGTTCGATTAGGGGTCGACAGTTTCCTCACCTTGGTCCTGGCCTTGCTCATTGAGAGTGTTCACCGATAAGCCCGGGATTAGCGGCGCGGTGCATCCTTTTCAGACCTGCCCCGCCATCGCGGACTTTATCAGAACTGGACGGGGTAGACGACCTGGATAACGCGGCCGTCGCGGAGGGCGTCGAAGTAGCCGTGGGAACCACTGGGGTCCTGGAGCCAGCGGCGCGTGAAATAGGCGCAAATGTTAGACAACTGCGTACAGACGGATTCACCCGGCGAGGTGTAGCAAAGATCCTCCAGAACAATGGGGGTGGGTATCTCCACCTCAGCATGGAGGAACCGGGACATGTACTCGGGCTGAACAGACTTGCCGGACTGGGCCACCACCAGGGCGAAGTCCTGGATTGGGCCGGTGGCCTCCATAATGTGATCGGGGGGAACGTCGGCTACGGCAACTTCATCCATGTACATGTTGAGAGCAAAGAGGAACTTGCTGGTAATGGCCTCGGGGGGAGAGGCCCAATCGCTGACGACCTCGTTGCCATTGTCCCGGGCCTGGGCCAGCTGGACCTTGTCTACAAAGGTGATGATAACTGGGGCCTCGCGGCGGATCATGATGTTAAGACAGTCCTGGATGAGTTCCGCGCGCCTGTCCGGAGACCAGGACCGGAAATGGCCGCGCCCCTGGTAAATGTCGGCAGGCCGCAGATGGGCAGGCGCGTCCCCATTTCCCAGTGGTTCACCGAAGTGACGGCGGCAGAGGGCATTGAACTCGCCGTTGATGGCAACGTACTGGTTTTCGTGGATTATAAGTCCGGAAAAGACCTGGTGCCGTTGGTTGGAATCGCTCAGGCTGTTGCCAGTATTCCCGGATTCACCGACATATACCAGATACATTTCGCTGCCTCCGCTAAAATTGGGGCCCCAGGGTCTCCGACTTTTCCGGAATACACCCGCCCAACGGCGGTCACTCTGTCTGGGGGATTCTAAGCTACTCTTCGGTTTCCGCTTCGTCGCCTTCCGCTTCGACAGGGGCAGGGGCTTCAGCATCAGCAGATTCGCCGGCGTCCTCTTGCCGACCAATGGCCAGGCGACCGGCGTCAACTCGGACAACCATAGCCTCCGGGTCGGTCAGCATAGTCGCATTGGAATCCAGAGGCAATTCGCCAGCGCGAATAACCGAATTGGTGTCCACCAGTACGGAGAGATCAATAACGATCTCGTTGGGAATTTCCAAAGGAAGGGCTTCCACTTCCAGCGCGTAAAGGGCCTGGGCAACGGACCCGCCGGTCTCCCTGGCCGCCGGGGACTCTCCCACCAGGTTTATGGGGACCTGGGCCGTAATCCTCTCGGTGGCGGATACGGCGAGGAAGTCCACGTGGATAAGCTGGCTGCGAATGGGGCTCCACTGTATCTCGCGGGCAAAGGCCAGGCGTTCGCCCGATTCACCCTTGACGGACAGGGTAACGGGGTTGGTGCTGCCGGCCTGGGCAAGCACCCTCAGCAACTGCCGGTTTTCGCACTGTAGCGGGCGCGATTCCACTCCCGGCCCGTACAGATGCACCGGTATGGTTCCGGTGCGGCGCAGTTGCTTCACCTTTTTGCCCAGAACGGTGCGAGGTTCCAATTCCAGGCTAATAGACTCCGTGGTCATTTTTCCCATCTCCTTGGCTGGTGGGCAACAACAAGGATTGCCCAATGATTGCTGATGCACTTACTGCCCTGTGTACACGGTTTTGAGCGTAACCCTCTAATAATATCACCGACACTAAGTAAATGGAAATTGAACCCTGGCGCTGTGGAAGGGACAATCGGATTATGCTCCATACCGTTTCACGATCCCGTCTTCCCTCTCCATCCTGCTGACACTTGCCCCTTGCCCACCTGGCAATCCCTTCCTTACGATAAGGACAGGCAGGCTCCAAACCCTCGAAAAGCCCGCCATACCCCCGTTTATTCGTGCCATATCCCAAGCTGGTCTAATGAAAGCGATTCCGCCATTGAGCCGCCATTCCCAACCATCAGCCACCAGTTTCCAAATACAAAATAAGTGGCTTTGACCGAGAATGGCTGGATAATATTGATTTTTCCGCCTTGGAATCTTACCCGAAGGGCGATAAGAGACACCTTCAAACCGTTTTCTTGTCACCGGTGGCAACATTTCCCTTGGGTTGCGTTACCTGGAAATGGCCCTCGGCACATCCCGAAGGTGCTCAGGTCAGGGATCATTCACACCGCCCCGCATGTCCAGTCAGTTGAAGGACGCCGTTGCCAGCCTGCCCGAGCGTTGCGTCTTGGGAAGTGCCGCCTTAGACTGTCAGCATTCGAGCTTTGGCTTTGCCAGGTATGGAGGTAAGCTATGACTGAACTGGATGACCGTTACGAACGCGGCAGGGAAACTCGGCGAATGTTCGGTGGCGGCGAAATCACCGGCGGGTCGGCCCCGGGAGCATGGGAGATTGCACCGGACCTGGAAAGAATACTGGGCGAGGCGCTGTTCGGAACCATCTGGCGGCGTCCTGCGCTGTCGCCGGTCCAGCGGGAGATGATCACGCTGTCCTGCCTCATCGTCACCAACCGGGAAGTCCAGTTGAAGCGGCACCTGGGCAACGCCCTGAACATTGGCCTGACGCCGGAGCAGGTCGTGGAGTTGATCATCCACGACACCTGGTACAGCGGGGCGCCCGCCGGCATACAAGCGCTGGCCTTGTGCGGGCAGGTTTTTCAAGAGCGCGGCATAGACTTCACGCCGACCCGTATCCATGACACCAACGAGGACCCGGAAAGCCTGTTCCAGCGGGGCGACGAGTACCGCCGCAACTACATGGGAGGCGGCGCCACCTCAAGACCTGCGCCTCCTACTGAAGCCGAAAGTGAACTTGGGCGCACCACCGGAGAATACTACTGGGGCGCCACCTGGACCCGTCCGGGCCTGGACGTTACCAGCCGCTGCATCTGCACCATGACCTGCCTGGCAACCCTGGGTCGCCACGGCCCTCTGCGGGGCCACATTCGCGGCGCCCTGAACATCGGCCTGACCAAAGACCAGGTTATAGAGGTATTCGGCCACATGACCCTTTATGCCGGCATACCCTTCGCCCGGGAGGCCATGGACATAGCCAACGAGATTTTCACCAGCGCGTAGGGTGCAGCCGGGGACGCTTGAGCTGCCAAAGGGGCCCGACAACCTGCGCCGAGCCCCCGGAGTTGACGCCACAACCGCTGCGGAGAAGTGTCGAGTACGGTTGACGGCAGACAGGCGCCGGACAGGGCACGGCATCTGTCGCTGCCCACAAGCCCTCAACCTGTCTGCTATAATCGGGGGCCAGTGTGACATATCTGCCCGGCCCATTATGACGGCCGGAGCATTAAGGGGGAATCCTGAATGGACCTGGAACTTAAGGGCAAGGTAGCCATCGTCGGCGGCGGCAGCGCGGGCCTGGGCCGGGCATGCGCCGACGTGCTGGCTGAAGAAGGCGCGCGGCTGGCCATCTGCAGCCGCACCGCAGCTAATCTGGAGCAGGCGGCCGCGGAGATACGGGACACCACCGGCGCCGAGGTGCTTCCCATAGCCGCCGACCTGGAAAACTACGACAACATCAAGGACCTGGTGGCCCAGACCGTCAGCCACTACGGCCAGCTTGACATCATGATCAACAACTCCGGCGGGCCGCCCCTGGCCCGTTCCGAGACAGCCACCGAGGAGCAGTGGGAGACGGCCGTGCAGCGGTCCCTCTACTTCTTCTCCCGAATGTCCCGAGAGGCCATACCCCACCTGAAGGCCCAGGGCGGCGGACGCATCGTCAACATCCTGGCCAGCACCGTGTACCAGCCCATACCCAACCTGGCCCTGTCCGGCGCCACCCGCATGGGCGTGGTGGCCTACATGAAGAGCCTGGCCGACGAGGTGGGCCGCGACGGCATCCTGGTCAACAACATAGCCCCGGGTTCCATCCTCAGCGAACGGATGCTCTCTAACGTAACCAACCGGGCCCAGGAATTGGGAATCTCGGTGGAGGATGGCCTGGCCGAGCGCGCCAAGGAAACCGCGGTAGGGCGCATCGGCGAACCCAAGGAACTGGCCTATCTGGCCGCCTTCCTGGCTTCAGGCAAGTCCAGCTACATCACTGGCACCACTATCTTGGTGGACGGGGGGCTGGTAAGGTCAGTCATTTAGTCCTGATGTCCACTCACCAGTCGCCGTAGACCAGATTCCAGAAAGGATCCAGGTGACGCCTTTAGCATGAGACCAAACCTAACCCCGCCGGAAGAACCCACCGACGCCGAGGGCTATAACCGGCGGGGCAACCAATATAGCCGCAACGGCGCCTACGAACAGGCAATCGCCGACTACACCCGGGCCCTGGAACTGGACGACACCCTGGCCGACGCCTGGTTCAACCGGGGCTGCTCACTCTATGAAATGGGTATGTACGACGAGGCCATTGAGGACCTGACCCGGGCGATCGACATTGACCCGGACGACGACAACTTCTACGGCCGCCGCTCCTTGGCCTACCTCTTCAGCGACCGCCTCGAAGAGGCGCAAGTGGACCAGGACCTGTGCGATGAAATAAGGAACCGCGGGTAGTCTATCCACTAATAGACGCGAATCTTCACTAATGGGGAATCCATATCAATAGTCAATTCGTGAGCATTCGTGCTTATTCGTGGATAACAAAACAAGCCCTCCCGCCGAGTTTGGTCCGGCAGGAGGGTTCTTTCCTGGCCAATGTGCGGGGCTTTACTGGCTGGTGGGCTTGAAGTAGGGCACCGTTATCTGGTCGGTGGCCCTTACAAACGTTACTTCCACGGGCATGCCGATGGTTACCTCGCGGGGGTTGCAGTCCACGATGTTGGTGAACATCTTGACCCCCTCTTCCAGTTCCACCACCGCCAGCACGTAGGGGACGTCCTCGGCAAAGCCCGGGGTGCGGTTCTGGTAGGTCACGGTGTACGTCCACACCGTCCCCTTGCCGCTGGCCTGCACCCACCGGATGCCGTCGTCAGACCAGCAGTTGGCGCAGATGCCCCGGGGATAGAACTGGTACTCCCCGCATTTTTCGCACTTCTGGATCAGCAACTCGCCTCGTCGGCACGATTCCCAGTAGGGCCTGGTCTCCCCGACCACGGTGGGCAGGGGCTTGTTCCATTCTTGTCTGGTTGTCATGGCTAGTCCCTCCCCAATATGGCGGTGCCGCCGCTGTGTCGCGCGCCCAGGGAACCGCCGGTGCCGTGGCACAGGGCAAGCTGGCAGTTGGCCACCTGCCGCGGGGTGCCCTCGAACTGGTGGCGAAGCTGGCGTGTGGCTTCCAGCAGCAGGAAGATGCCCCGCATGCCCGGATGGTTGGATGACAGTCCGCCGCCATCGGTGTTGATGGGGAACTTGTCCGTCCTATCCGAGTCCACCTGCAGGCGGCCGCCGGATACGAACTGGCCTCCCTCGCCCTTTTCGCAAAAGCCCAGGTCCTCCAGCGTCTCCACCACTGTGATGGTAAAGGAGTCGTAGATCATAGCCATGTCGATGTCCTTCTGGGTCACACCGGCCATGGCGAAGGCGGGCTCGTGGCTCTGCTTGGCGGCGATGTACATCAGGTCCCGCTTGCCGGCCCCCTGGTGGGCAATGGCCTCGCCCACGCCCAGCACCCAGACGGGAGTGTGGCGGCAGTTGCGGGCCACCTCGGGAGACGCCACCACCACCGCGCCGCCGCCGTCGGTAATGACGCAGCAGTCGGGCAGGTGCAGGGGCGAGGAAATCACCCGGGAGTTGACAATGTCCTCCACCGTGACGGGGTCGCGGAACAGGGCCTCGGGATTCATGGAGGCGTGCTTGCGCATGGCCACGGCCACCTCGGCAAGCTGCTCGGAGGTGGTGCCGTAGAGGTGCATGTGCCGCTGGGCGATCATGGCGTACAGGCCCACGGTGGTGAGACCGTACAGTTCCTCGAAACTGTCGGGGGACGGGTCGAGACGGGGGTGGCCGTAGCGTCCCACGCCGCCGGTGCCCACGGAGACGCCGCCGGAACGGGCCAGGCTGCTGTAGGTGATGACGGCCACGTTGATGCGGCCCGCCGCGATGGCGGTGAGGGCGTGGGACAGGTGGAACTCGAAGGAACCGCCGCCCACGGTTGTGTTGTCCACGTACTTGGGGTACATGTTCAGGTAGTCGGCCAGGTTCATGCCGCTGTTGCGGATGCTGCTGGAGGCGGTGAAGAGGCCGTCCACGTCCTGCTTGGACAGCCCGGCGTCGGCCAGGGCCTTGATGACGCTCTCCCCCTGAATCTGCAGCTCGCTCTTGTCCGGCGCGTAGCGGGTGACGTGTTCGTGAATACCCACGATAGCCGCGCCATGCTTAAGGTCAACCATAAGCGGAAAGCCTCCCTTTAGTAGGGGTGTGCAAAGGTGGGGCCATTATGCCATAGAGAGCGGGGTGGGGGTAGCGGGGGGTGCCTCTTTAGCTAGTAGGCGTTGAACAGGTGGCATCCCGCAGGCACCCCACCAACACAACAGTTAAATAACATATTTGACAGTATGTTATTTAACATGTTATTTTGTCACTACTTAATACTTAGTTGAGGTTAAGATGACACTAACCGTTCCGAGCATTGACAGTCAATACAGTTTGCGAACTCCCGCTCACCGTTTTAAGCAGGGTCCAAGGGATGTGTACTCTTTTGTCCTGGACTTGCCAACTCTAGACGGTTTGCTTCCACAACGTGTCGATGAGGACATTGTCAAAGAAGCAAATCGCCGCCTGACCCCTAGCCACGCCAAAAGCATTCAGACATATCTTGCTGACAGACCCGACTGGTTGTTGGGCTCTATGTTACTTGGAGTCGCTCCGGATGCCGTAGAGTTCATACCCGGGAGAAACGAAAGTGGGGAGGATGTCGGTAATTTTGGAGAGCTCAGAATACGCACGAATCGACTTAACACTCTCAGAATTTTTGATGGACAGCATCGCCGAAGAGCCATACTGGATGTGTTGACCGAGCTGGAATCCGAGCACGGAGATTCAACCCAATTAGCATCTCTACGAAATTCGTCTGTACCTATCGTTCTCTACGCAGAACAAGATACAAAAGCGTTGCGTCAAATGTTTGCGGACGCCTCAAAGACTAAGCCCATTGAAGCCAACACTGTGACCCTGTTTGACAAAAGGGACGCGTTTAATCTAGCCGCAGTTTGGGTAGCTGAAAACAGCGACCTCTTTTCGGGCCGCGTTGAAAAGGAACGGACAACTGTTCAAAGAAGCAGTCAATGTCTAGTTTCAATCAATCAGCTTGCGAAAACTCTAAAGACTCTTGAATTTGGCTACAAGAGCCGAGTTAGCAAGGATCGCAACGAGGATCTCATGAATGACCTCGATGCTTTGTTCGACAGGTGCTTGGTATGGGCCGACGAATTCATGCCTTCGGCTAGGCCAGAATTCAATGAACTACTAAGTGGTGACCTAGATAACGAAGAAATTCCCCGACTACGTCCAACCACTTTCGCATTTAACTCTACCGTAATCAGAGTTATGGCGGGGTGCCTATTTGAGTGGCGCAACAAGGGCCTTGAAGAATCAGGTTTAGCCAAATTCTTCTCTGGAGTGTCTTTGGACCGGCGCGGTGGAGCAGGCAACTTACTGTCAGATTCTGGTATGGTTACTGCAAATGGGACAGTCCTTGCCAGCAATCCAATTGTAATGCAAGCGATAACCTACATAGTCAGAGAAGCCCAAGATTCCGTCAGTCTATTGAGCTTCCATTAGAAAGCAATGCAGGCCATCCCGGTCAATTAATCCATTCACCGGGATGGCCTGCATCAACAGGTCTTCGGCTAATTTCTTCTTTGAAACGTCCCCGGGTCAATCACCTTGCTGGCGACTAGAATCTCAAAGGCCACCACTCGCCCATTATCATCAAAGTCGGCAATGACGTCGGGAAGAATTTCCGCCGACTCTTTCACCTTCTTGGGGGCCAAGATGATGGAAAGGACATCTGACTTAGCGTCGTAGTTGACCTGTACCATTCTATCACCCAACCTTCCCCAGCAACGCCTCCGGCACTCCGGCCAGCAGCGACTCCACCCTCGGCAACATTTCCTGGTGGGACAGGTTGAGGTGCAGGGGGGTTATGGAGATGCGATTGTTCTTGGTGGCGTTCATGTCGGTGCCCTCGCCGTTGTCGGCCATTACCGGGCGGTTGCGGGCGATCCAGTACCGCTTCTGGTGGCCCGTGCCCTCCTCCCGTACTGACTCGCCGTATGAGCGGCCCCCCGGGCGGGTAATCTCCAGCCCGGCAATCTGGTCGGGGGCCAGGCTGGGCACGTTGACGTTGAGCAGAAAGGCGTCGCGGCGACCATCATGGGTCGCCTCATGGTCCAGCTTTTGGGCCATAAGACGGAGCAGGGAAGCGGCGCCGTCGAAGCGGGGGTTCTGCACCGACCCTACGGATATGGCAATGGTGGGGTAGCCGCGAAAGTAGCCCTGAAAGGCCGCGCCCACGGTGCCGGAGACCATGACGTCCCAGCCCAGGTTGGAGCCCCTGTTGATGCCGGAGACCACCAGGTCCACCGGCCCCACCAGCTTTTCCAGGGCCAGGATGCAACTGTCCCCGGGTGTCCCTTCCACAGAAAATGCGGTAACCCTGTGGCGTACTTCCGCCTGGGGTTCGTCGGGGGATGCGGCTTCCTCGTTGGCGGCGGCGCTCAACCGTTCCAGGGCGGGGATCTCCAGGGACCGGGCCACCACCGGGGCATGCAGGGTCAGGGAAGCTCCCACACCGCTCTGCTCCCGGTCGGGGGCCACCACGCAGACCTCGCCCACCTGGGACAGGGCCTGGGCCGCCGCCCACAGTCCGGGGGCGTGGATGCCATCGTCGTTGGTAAGTAGTATTTTCAGAAAGGGCCGTCCTTACGTTGGAATTAGGGGCAACCGTGCCGGAATACGGTTTGGGTCGCGCGAATGCAGGGGGATTGCATGGGCCGAGTTATACTTCCTCCCCCTCTACCTCCACGCCGCCCAGACCCTCTTCCTTAAAGAGTTGGGCCTTGCGGGCGTAGCTTTCGGCGGTGCGGCGAATCATGGCCTGGTGGCGATCGTTGGTGGGGGCCTCACGCGCCGAAGCAGGCACGCCCAGAACGAAGGAGTTGGGGCCGAACTCCTGCCGTTCCAGCACCACCGAACCGCTGGCGATGACCGAGTTTTCGCCCAGGATTACGCCGTCATTCAGGGTGGCGCCGTTGCCGATCAGGCAGTGGGTCTTGATGTGCTTGGCGTGGCTGATGACACCGTGGCCTAGCGTAACATAGTCCTCGTAGGTGGCGTCGCTGTCGGCGTGAAGGACGCAGTTGTCCTGGATGTTTACGTGCTCGCCAATGGTGATCTTGATGGTGTCGGCGCGGATTACGGTGCCGGGCCAGACGCTGGAGTAGGCGCCGATTTCCACGTCGCCCACCACATAGGCGGCCTCGCTGACCCAGGCGGTGGGGTGAATCTTTGGGGTCATGCCCCGGTAGCTGCGGATCATGTTCACTTCCTCGTAATTGTGGTCGTCTTGCCCAGTTCGCTAATTCGGCAATGGGCCGGATTTCAGGTCAGTTGATTTCTGGCCACCTGCCGCGGGACGTGGGCCCCTGGATACCGGCCTTCGCAGGTGTGACGGTGCTGGTTGTGTGGCTGACTTCCTTTGTGTGAGTTCGACTAAACTCCACCCCGGGCGGCAAGCCACTTTTCCTTCTGGCGCTGGCGGGTGGCTTCGTCGGTGGGGCGGTAGGTATCGTGAAAGTCACGGCGAAATGAGTCAAAACGGTCTTCCAGTATGGACTGGCGCATGCCCTCCATCAACCGCAGGATGAAGTGCAGATTGTGGACGCTGGCCAGGCGCAGGCCCAGCACCTCCTTGGCCTTGAACAGGTGCCACAGGTAAGCGGCGGTGAAATTTTCACAGGCGTAGCAGCTACAGTCCTCTTCCAGGGGCGCGTCCTGCTCGGCGAAGCGGCGGTTGGCGATGTTGACCCGTCCGGTACGAGTGAACAGGGCCCCGTTGCGGGCCACCCGGGTGGGCAGCACGCAGTCAAACATGTCCACGCCCTGGGAAACCCCCTCCACCAGGTCTTCCGGCGACCCCACACCCATCAGGTAGCGGGGTTTATCGCCCGGGAGAAGCTCCGTTACCTGCTGGGTGGTCTCGTACATCTGGGCCTTGGACTCCCCCACCGCCAGTCCGCCAATGGCGTACCCGGGGAAAGGGATGGAAACGATGAACTCTGCCGACCGCTGGCGCAGGTCTGGGAAGGTGCCGCCCTGCACGATGCCGAACAGGGCCTGCCGTCGGGCGTTGTCGGCATAGGTGGGTTCAGGCTCGTTGTAGTGGGCGTCGTAACAGAGCCTGGCCCAGCGGTGAGTGCGGTCCATGGCCTTTTCTACTTCGGGCCGCTCCGCGCCGTACTCAATGCACTGGTCCAGGCACATAATGATGTCGGCGCCCAGGCCCTGCTGGTTGGATATGGCCAGTTCCGGGGTGAAGATATGCTCGCTGCCGTCGATGTGGGATCGGAAGCGGATGTGGTCGTCGTCCACCCGCCGGAAGGCGCCCATGCTGAAGGCCTGGAAGCCGCCACTGTCGGTGAGAATCGGACGGGGCCACCGCATAAATTGGTGTAGGCCGCCCAGCCGATTGACTGTTTCCACCCCGGGGCGCAGGTACAGGTGGTAAGCATTGCCCAGGACAATCTGCGCCCCCAGGTCCATTACCTCGTGGGGCGTCAGAGTCTTGATCGTGGCCTGGGTAGCCACGGGCATGAAAATGGGCGTTTCTACGGAACCGTGGGGCGTCGCGAACTGACCCGACCGCGCGCTGCCGTCCCGATGTTGGACCTGGAAAGTGAAGGCGGGTGCGGTCATGATGCCTCGCTGGCCGGCTGTCGACGCCGGACGGCTTCCAGGATCATTAATACCGTTATCACGATGCACATGAACCCTGGCACTCCCAGCAGCACCCAGTCGTCGATACGGCCCAGGAAGGCAAGTCCCCCGATGGCCTTGCCCAGTTGGCCCATGCCGATGGCCAGGGCGCCGCTGAGCACGGTGATGCCGTAAAGGATGCGAATTCGGCCCGGATCCACAAAGCGGGTAGCAGTAGCCCCAATCTGGGACCCCACCGACGCCGCGGCCAGGATGATCAGGGCCATCAGGGGGTCCACGTTGTTGCCCAATGCGTAAAGCAGGGTGCCCCAGGAGCCGGTTATGATGACCTGGAACAGGTCGGTGCCGATGGCTACCGTGGTGGGAATGCCCATCACGAACACCAGCACCGGCATCAGAATGAAGCCGCCGCCAGCCCCCAGCAGGCCTGCAAAAAAGCCGATGCCGAAGCCCACCAGGATGGGTACAAAGATGGAAATTTGCTCGATTCCGGAGACTTTCAGGGCAATGTAAGTGGAACGGGCGGGCAACCCCGGCAGCTTGACGCTGTGGGGCGGGATACGCAGTGACTGAACCCGCTGGGTCAGGCCTGCCGTGGACACTGCTTCACCCTGGTTACCGCCCTGCGCGGAGCACCTGCGGGTCTTGAAAAAGTCGTAGACCAGGAAGGTGCCCAGGAGCAGTAGCACTGCCACGTAGATGTAGGGGATAACGTTGCCCACTTGCCCTGCTTCCTCCAGGGCGCTGTTCAGGGACTCGGCTATGAAGACGGCGGGCATGGCCCCCAGCACCATAGGGATGCCCAGCTTGAAGTCCACGTTGCCCAGGCCTCGATGCTTGAGCATGTTGATGATCGACGAACCCATGATGAGAGTAAGGCCAGTGCCAATGGCGTAGATTTCAGGGACGCCGAAGACGATCAGGCCGCCGGTAATCAGGAAGCCGCCGCCCACGCCAAAAAACCCGCCCAAGGTTCCCACGATAACACCCAGCAGAACCAGCAAGACGGGATTAACTATTACGTCGGCGTTGGGGAACAGCATTGTGGTACCTAATGGCCCCCGGATCCTGAACCATGGCCGTGGCCACCGTTACCGCCGCCAAACACCATCCCCAGGCCCTTTAGCACAATCTCCCAGATCCCGTAAAGCGCCAGGCCCGCCACGGCAATGATCACCATGACTAGCAATGCCCAAAGGAAGGGGGATTCGGCGCTGAAGGTTTTCAGGAAGTTGGTTAGGGATTCGTACATAGGGGGTAGTATAGCGGATTTGGCGCAAGGGTGATCAATGGTGATCAGAAGGAACCTTAACTCTGCCCTCCGTCGATTTCGAGCAGGGCATGGAGCTGGGGTAGGAGAGCTGGTACATCAACAGTTACCATCTCCCAGACGAGTTCGTCGTCTATGACAAAATATCGGTGCATCATGTGGTTACGCGCTCCGACTATTTTCCGCCAGGGTATTTCCGGGTGAGCCCCTCGAACATGGTCGGGAACGTGAGTGGCTGCTTGTCCAATCAGGGTCAAATTCCGCAATGTGGCATCGTAAACAACCTGGGTAGAGACAACCAATTGCAGATCAAGGCCGGCGGTATGATTCAGAACCCGGTTACAGAAGTCAATCATATCGTGCACTGAGTCCGACCAACTTCGCTGCTCTCGACCTTCACTAGACATACACCGCCCCAGCTCCGATATAAGGGCGACCTGCTTTGCGCTGTGCCCGCTCCGTCACCAAGTCAACCGGATGTTCCAGCAAATCTTCGACATAGAACTGTACCCCGAAAAACCGCTCTGACGTGGTGGGACCGTAGAAGCTGACCAACAAGTTGATGTCGCTATCCGCCGTGGCCTCGTCGCGGGCTACGGATCCATAGAGCAACATATTTGCCACCCCAAACCGTTTCTCCAACTCCGGCTTGTGCTTCCGCAGTTGGCTCAGGACTTCATCCCGGGACAACGTTTCCTTTGCCATTTCGGCACTCCATGAAAAATGGACAGGGTTTGCGGGACATTTTGCACCTGTCTCGCTTGCCCTGTCCATCCATAGTCATCCGATGGAGGGTGGCCGATACTAAGGGTTTGCCGGGGCGCCGGCGATTACCATGGCGCCAAACTCCCGATCGATGCCCCGAGGCCACTCCCGGCCCTCGGCGTCGCTGATGTGAATTACCAGTGACGGCCCCAGTTCCGCAATTTCCATGCGGATGGTGTCGCCGTCCTGCACCGGACCGATTTCCTGGTGGTTAACCCCAGTGGCCACCACGTCCCCGGGTTCAAGAGTGGTTACCTTGGAAAACTCGGAAATAAGCTCTCGGATGGGGTGGGCCATGTCGCTGGTGGGGAAGTTGTGCCGGGGCTCGTCGTTGTTCCACAGGCGTACCTGCATGTTCTGCGGGTCGGGGATTTCGTCCGCAGTCACCAGGGCAGGGCCCATGGGCGCGAAGGTGTCCCAGCATTTGCCCAGGAAGAAGCTGTTGCCCAGCGCCCCCGGAATGCCCCGGGCCGACATGTCCAGGAAGTTGGTATAACCGAAGACGTAGTCCAGCGCCTCCTCCTGGCTGACGTTGGTGGCCGTCTTGCCGATGACGAAGGCCAGTTCCGGCTCGTGGTGGAAGATGGAGGCCGGGGCCGGGGGCAGGACACAGGTGTCGCCGTTGCCAATGATCCCCGTGGGAGACTTGAGGAAAGCGTCCAGCCTGGCCGCCTGGCGCTGGCCGTATTCCAGATAGTTAACGGCGGCGCAGATGAGCTTGGTGGGTTTGGGCACCGGCGCCCGCAGCCGCACGCTGTCCAGGGCCACGCCGCTTTGACCTGCGATAGCGGACTCGATCTTCGGACGCATAGCGCCCCAGTTAGTGATGACCTCGTCAATCAGGTCGTGAGGGCGTCGGAAGGTCATGCCTCCCAGTGCGGCCATCGCGTCCACCACGTTGCCGTTTTGAATCACGCCCAGTTGGTAGTCATTGTAGAGGACCAGTTTCATTGTCGTTACGCTCCTTGGATTACTTGCGGTTCTTGGAAAGGAACAGCCGGAATCGGCTTCCAATTTAACAGAGGAAATGGTAGCACCAACAACCTTGGCGGTCTATGGTCAGTTCACAATGCGTCCTTTTGGCGACCACTGTTGAGAGGAAACAGTGTACCCAATCAGGCGATGCTAGAATAGATGGCAGATAATAAGCACCACGAAGGAGAATGTTATGGAACGCCACATTCCCAGCAAGGACGAGGTGCTGGCTTACCTGAAGGAGGACCGCAACTGGGGTAGGTGGGGCGACGACGACCAGATGGGCGCCATGAACATGGTCACCCAGGAAAAGCGGGTGGCCGCCGCCCGGCTGGTGCAGACGGGCCGAGCAGTATCTTTGAGCCGCGTCTATCCCAAGACGCCAGCGCCCAACAACCCTAATCCCGCCCAGCATTTCATGCGCCGCAACCCCCGGGAGCCAGGTGGCGGGTCGGCGGTTGACTACTATGGCGTCTCATACCACGGGCAGGCAAACACCCACCTGGATGCCCTGTGCCATGTGTGGGACGAAAACGGCATGTGGAATGGACGCCGGCCGGAGGACGTCATCACCTACGATGGGGCCACCTGGGGTTCCGTAGAGCACTGGAAGGAAGGGATTATTACCCGCGGAGTGCTGCTTGACGTTCCCAGGTTTCGCGGCGAACCCTTCGTGACGTGGGATAAACCCATCCACGGCTGGGAACTGGAAGACGTGGCCAGGGCCGAGGGTATCACCCTGGAGCCCGGTGACGCGCTGGTAGTGTACGGCGGGCGGGGAAAGTGGGACGAGGTCAACCCCATTTGGGGCGGCGACCCCGCCGGCAGAGCGGGACTGCACGCCTCCTGCCTCAAGTTCCTGCGGGAATCGGACTGCTGCCTGCTGGTGTGGGACATGATGGACTTCATGCCCAACGGCTACGACCTCCCCTGGAGCGTGCATGGGGCCATCTTTGCCTACGGTATCGGCCTGCTGGACAACGCCCTTCTGGAACCCCTGGCCGAAGCCTGCGCGGAGGAAGACCGCTATGAGTTCATGCTGACGGTCAACCCGCTGCGAGTGGTTGGCGGCACAGGCTCGCCGGTAAACCCCATAGCCCTGTTTTAGTCCGAACCGGGCGCTTTCTTTCGATCAAGCGCCGATTGCTTCCCTGACTGCGGCGACAGCGGCAATCGACATGAACGGAACAGGCACTCATACTCTGGAGACAAGCCCATGAGCATTCAAAGACAGTCAGGTGGTTTGGCGCAGGTATTATCCATAGTCGCCCTGTCCATTTCCGCTGTTGCAGTTGCATTGTCCGTAGTGGCCCTGGTACTGGCCAGTGTTTCACCCGAATCGGGCCAAGACGGGGAACTGCGCCTGGCGGACCGGTACGAGTTCACCGTGGACTTCGTGCAGGACGCGCTGGACCGTTACGATGAAGAGGGCAGGGAAGCTACCGTAGATTATTACAACGATCCATCGAACGCCCTGGGAGACTACTATATTTTCATATTCGATGAGGAAGCCCGGTTAATTTCCCACATCAACCCGGACTTGCTGGGGCGAGACCTGCGCGGCAGCCTGGGCCTGGACTCGCACGGTTACCGGTTTGGCAACGTGATGCTGGACGCCACGGAAGAGGGTTTATGGGTGGACTACGTTTTCCAGAACCCCACCACCGGCAACCAGGAATTCAAGCATGCCTGGGTGGTCGAGCGTGATGGCCTGCTCTTTGGTTCGGGCTGGTACCAGGTTTTGCCCGCTTCGCCGCTAGCCGCCAGCAAATCCGATCCGGCCGACTACACCGTCGCCCTGGTGGAACGGGCCATCCGGTACTACAAGGCCCACGGGCGGGAGGCCGCCGCCCAGCACTTCAGTTCCCCGGAAAGCGTGGATGGTCAGTGGTACGTGTTCATGTTCGACGAGAATAACATCCGCATTGCCCATCCCACCCGGCTGGACCTAATAGGTCAACCGGTGGACGGCCCGACCGGAGTTGACGTTAACGGCTTCGCTTACGGTCCCCAATTTGCCCAAACCGACGAACAGGGGCAATGGGTAAGTTACTATTTCCTCAATCCAACTACGGGGGCGCCATCGCAGAAGCACACATGGCTGCAGCGATACGACGGGGTTGTGTTCGCTTCGGGGTGGTACGAGTAGGACAGGCGGTGGGACAGTCGCGAGTCTGGCAATTAAGGACGCCGGTCCCGCACCGGCGTTTCCCATTCATCCCGCAACAAAGCGTAAAGCAGCCTATCCCACCAGCAGCCCTTGAAGTGTTCGTTGCGGCGCAGCCTGCCCTCCTGGCGAAAACCCAGACGCTCCAGCACCCGGGCCGAGGCTGCGTTGTCAGCGAGGCACCAGGATGAAATCCGGTCCAGCCCCAGTTCCCGAAATCCGAAACTCACCATGGCACAAGCTGCCTCGGTGGCATATCCCTGACCCCAGTACCGCGGGTCAAGCTCGTAGCCGATGTCGGCTTCCCAGTCATTGTCAGGCTTCCGGCGCAGACCGCAGTTGCCAATGAGCCCTCCATCCTCTTTCTGGGTGATGGCCAACTGGAACCGGCGGCGGGGTTCTTCGCGCTGCCACTCAAGAAACATGTCCACGAAGGCACGGGCGTCGGCCGAGGTCCGGTCGATCCAGGGGTAGTAGCGGAGGTAGAGGGGGTCTCGCTGATAGGCCAGCACTGCGGGCCAGTCCGCCTCAACGAACTCCCTCAGGACCAGTCGTTCGGTCACTAGCCTCAATTGGCTATTCCATCCGACCGGGCGTCACGGCGTTACCTCGAACTCTACCTGCGCCACCTTGCGTCCTTCATGGTGCACGTAGACCCAGTGGCGTCCAGGAGCCCAGTCCTGGCCCGGACCGGGCCCGATGGATATCCACTGGACACCGCCTGAATACTTGCGATCGGCCTCGATGGTCAAGGCGCTGCGGCGGTAGGGAAAGCCGTCTTCGTAGTACTCCACCACCTCAAAGGTCAGTTCCGTGGGGGCGCCGGCGTAGTCGTGGGAATACTCCAGGGTCAGCCAGGCCCAGTCGCCCCCATCAGCGGCGGCAAGGGTCTTGACTGGTCTGCCCGCCTCCTCCAGGGACACGTAGGCGCGGTTGACCCATCCGGCAACTTCGGGCAGTTCCGCCACCACCGGGCGATTGTCAGGCCCATAGGTTCTCTCGGAACCGTAACCAGAGTACCAACGTTCGATCACATCCGTGGCCGATTCCCCACTGTCAGGGCCAACTTCACCGGCAAAGGCCCGCCTGACCTCACCGATGCCGGCCGTGGTGCCGGAGTTTGCTTCCGGTTCCGACACAAGATCATAAAGCCGCCGGAAGCCCCGCCGGAAAGCATCTTTGCCCAGGGTGCGGTAAAGGTCGAGGAACAGCCTCTCGCCCAACGCGTAGTTGCAGACATAGCCGGTGGAATTGCGGGTGTAATCTCCGGCTTTCAGTTCCCTGATGCCGCTGGCCGATCCGCAGGGATAGTTGTCCGGCTCCAGGAGAGCGCCCGTCCTGACCTGTTCAGCAAAGGCGCCCATGAACTCGGCCGCCCCTTCGTCCAGCCAGGTTTCGCCGCCCTTCCAATAGTAGTGGGCCACCTCGTGGGCGATGATGCTGCCAGCCAGTTGGGGTTGACCACTCTCTCCCACCGCGTCGAATTCGGGAAGGATAGCGGAGTGGGTCCCAAAGTTGGTGCCGGTGTATGAGCCGGCCACTGCCTCCTCGAACAAGAGCGCCACGTACCGGACGGGGAATGGCTTGCCCATCAAGTCCTCGGCGGACCGCACCGCATGCTCCAGCAGGTCCATCGTGCGGGGCGTACCCGGCCGGGTGCGTATGATGGACAAGGTGATTTCTCCGGCCAGGGGAAGCCTCACGCGCCGCTTTTCCACCGAAACTTTCGACGCGTCCAGCACCTCTTCCACAAGCGCGGCGTTGGTGCGGTTGATGCCCGCCAGAAGCGCCACAATCTGGGCATCTTCGTCGCTTATGCCATCCCCTACACGGGGGTGGGCCATAATGCGGCGGAAGGCGCCGATATCGCTGTACACCAGGCGGGCAAGAGACTCCATTGCCAGCAGGTCGTGGGGTTCCAGGGTATCCAGAAAGGACATGTCAACGATACGCCGGGCCGCGTCGGGATCAAGGTAAAGGATGTTGTCCAGCGTATTCAGAATCCTCGCCAAATCTCCCGGCTCGTCGGCGTGCAGCCACTCCCTTTCCAGCAGGGCCCAGAGCAGGTCGGGGTACTGGGTGGCGAAGTGTACCAATGACTGGGCGGCTTCCTGATCCCCGGGGCGAATCCCGTCCCGAATCCATGGCAAAGCCCGAATGGCTGCCGCCGCTTCCGAATCAGCGCCTTCCAGGTGGGAGGCATTTTGCAGGTCGGCGTATCCCGGGGGTAGAGTCAGACCCGGTGTTGGCCTGGCAGTTGCGGCAGGGGGAGTGGCCGATGGCACGACGCTCGACTCCGGCGCCGCAGTCATGGAGCGGACAGGTGAGGGAGAGGGCATCCTTCGCTCAATTGCGGTGGCAACCGGCGAAGGTCCACCCTGGGGGCTGGAGGACGCCGACGGCAGGCACTCAGTCGCAACGAACCAGATGGCCCCAATGCCCAGGCCGATCAGCAGATAAGGAATGAGTACCTTTAGAAGCGGTCGCATGGGGACACTATACCCCGAAATGGGGAGAGAATCCCCTGTTGCTGCCCGTGAAAGCTAAAGTATCTGCGACAAGAAAAGCTGGGCCCGCTCGTTTCGGGGGTTGGTAAAGAACTCTTCGGGGGGTGCTTCCTCGACGATATTGCCCTCGTCCATCATTATGACGCGGTCCGCCACCTCTCGGGCGAAGCCGATTTCGTGGCTTACCGTCAACATGGTCATGCCTGTGCTGGCCAGTTCGCGCATCACGTCCAGCACCTCTCTGACCATCTCCGGGTCCAGGGCCGACGTGGGTTCGTCGAAGAGCATAATCTTGGGCTGCATTGCGAGGGCGCGGGCGATGGCCACCCGCTGCTGCTGGCCGCCCGAAAGCTCGGCCGGAAACTTGGCGGCCTGCTCGGGGATGCCCACCCGGGTCAGCAGTTCCATCGCCACCTCTTCGGCCTGGGACTTGCTCCAATGGCGGACCTTGGTTGGGGCGAGGGTTATGTTCTGTATGACACTCAGGTGAGGGAAGAGGTTGAAGGACTGGAAGACCATCCCAACCTCCCGGCGGATGGCATCGATGTTGCGAATGTCGCCGCTAAGCTCGATACCGTCAACGATGATGTCACCCCGCTGGTGCTGCTCCAGGCGGTTGATAGTGCGGATGAAGGTGGACTTGCCGGAACCCGAGGGCCCCAGGATCACCACAACCTCGCCGGGCCTGACCGTGGTGGACACCCCCTTGAGGGCGTGGAAGTTGCCGTACCACTTGTGAACGTCGCGGCAGATGATTATGTCTTCAACTTCCTGCTGGGGGTTCATTTCCTCAACCGCCATGGGTGCCTCCCAATTAATAACCCGGAGTAACGCCGGACTTTCTCTGTGGTCCAACTATTCGGTTTTCCGAAAGAAGAAGCTGCGTGGTTCAAGACAACCAGGCTCGAGCGACCTCGGGCCCTGGTTACATTGCCCTAACGCTGACCCACCCCCAGGTGTTCCTCCACCTTACCGCTGACGTAGGACATTCCGTAGGTGAAAATCCAGAACACAATGGCCAGGAACACAAACAGTTCGCGGGCGTTGGGCAGGAATTCGGGGTTGCTCTGGATGAAAGACCGGCCAATGGCCACCACGTCCAGCATGCCGATGATATAGACCAGGCTGGTGTCTTTGAACAGGCCGATGAATTGCCCCACGATGGCCGGTATCACGTTGCGAATTGCCTGGGGCAGGGAGATAAGCAGCGTGGTCTGCCAGCCGGGCAAGCCCAGGGCCCGGGCCGCCTCCGCCTGGCCGGGATGCAGTGCCTGGAGACCGCCGCGAATGTTCTCGGCCATGTAGGCCGAACTGAACAAGGTGATGACCACGGCAGCGCGGAACAGCGAGTTCTGCGGCATATCCTCGGGGAAGGCCAGGGGCACCAGGGTCTGGGACATGAAAAGGAGGGTAATGAGGGGAACCCCTCGGAACACCTCGATGAAGAATACACACAGGACCTTGACTATCGGCAGGTTGCTTCGCCGGCCCAGGGCAAGGGACACGCCAATGGGAAGGCTAAGGGTAATGCCGCCCACTGCCAGGATGAGGTTCAGAGACAGTCCACCCCAGTAGACCACGGAAACGGGCTGCAGGAAGGGTATTCCGGGCAGGCCCCGCAGCAGCACCAGGGTCAGGAAGAAGATAGCCACGCCCAGCATGGTAATGCGCGCGCCGGTGCCCATGGGTGTGTAACGGGCCAGCGCCCAACCCAGGGGGACGGCCGGCAGGTTAAGCAAGAGAAGGACGCGGACATCCAGTCCCATGGTTTGAAAGTCGTAGGGCAGGAAGGCGAAGGCCGCTGCCACACCGGCCACAAGCCAGGCCAAAGTCCGGGCCACCCGGTTGCTCTGCAGTCCCCAGGCCGCGCCCATCAATACACTTACCATTATCAGCGCCGCCTGGGGTCGCCAGAAGCAATTCTGGCCGTCGCAGGCAGCCTCGGTGTTGTAGCGGCCCAGCAGGAAGCGGCCACCCAGTTCTGAGATTACCGACCATTCGGCAATCAGGAAAACCCACTGGATGCCGAACCATAGGACCAGGACCAGGATCGCGCCTGATGCCAGCGTCAGAATGGAATTGAACCAACTGCTGAAAAGGTTGGCGTGCAACCAACCGATGAAGCCCACCTCGGTGCGGGGCGGGAGCAAGGGTTCCGGTGTGCCGGCGGGTTGAGCAGCCATCTTCTACCCCCCCACGAACCGGATTTGACGATTGTATAGGTTGCCAATCACAGACCACGTGAGGCTCATGGCCAGGTACGACGCCATGATCAGCATGAAAATGGACACAGCAGGGGCGGTCTGGGTCATGGTGACGGCAATGTTGGTCAAGTCACTGTAGGCCACGGCGCCGCCCAGGCTGCTGTTCTTGGTCAGATTAAGGAACTGGCTGATCAGTGGCGGGATTATAACCCGCAGGGCCTGGGGGAACGTAATGCTGCGCAGGGTGTTCATGGGAGACAGGCCCAGGGCGCGGGCCGCCTCGGTCTGGCCCCGTCCCACCGACTGGATTCCGGCGCGAACGATCTCGGCGATGAAGCTGGCTGTGTACATCACCAGCCCGATGAGCAGCACCAGCAGCCCGGCCCGGGCAGTGAATCCACCGACAATGTTGCCGAACCGGCCCTGGGGTTCGGGAATTGACAAGAAGAAGGGCGAATTCCCGGAGGCGAAACTTAATACCAGCCAGGCGGCTGCGCCGATAGCGACCGCCACAACGGAACCGTATATCAGGGGGTAACTGGACTCGCCTGTCCGTTCCTCCATGCGATTGCGCCAGCGGTAGACCAGCGCCCCCGCCACGATGGCCACCACCGCCAGTACCAGCCAGATCAGGGCGATGGAGTAGTCGGTGGGCTTGGGCCAGGGCATGGAGAAGCCCCGATTGCTCAGAAAGAAGGCATCGGCAATCACGATGCTTTCCCGTACCCCGGGAAGTTCCAGGATGATGTAGAACCAGAAGAACAGTTGAACCAGTAGAGGTACGTTTCGGAAGAACTCGATGTATACCATGGCCAGCTTGGCCACAATCCAGTTGGTAGAGAGGCGGGAGACGCCGATAAAGATACCGAGGGCAGTAGCCAGGAAGACGCCGGCTACAGCGACGATGGCGGTGTTGGTAATGCCAACAAACAGGGCATACAGGAAAGTGTCTGAGGATTCGTAAGGCAGGAAGTGTTCGCCGATGGGAGTCTGGTATTCGCGGGAGAGGAAGCTGAAGCCGGTGGGGATTTCCCGTGCCTGGATGGCGCTGGCCATGTTGGTGAAGAACCAGACCACCAGGGCAACTACCACAATGCCCGATAATATCTGGGCGGCCCACTGGATGACCTGGACGTGCCGCCAGACCGGTATACCCTGGTAGGTTAGTATTCGAGACGAACTGACCATGTTGACAGGTTACATCGCTAACCGGGGGCGAGAGGGGTTTGACGGCGAACAGGTAGATTGTAGCGCATTTTCAGGGAGTTTGCCCACCTTCCCTCAGATTCGCCCAGGGAGACCATATCAGGGGGTGAGCCGGCATGGCATTCCCGTAAGCGGGGGAGTGTAACTCGGCAGTTAAGTTCTTCCCGACAGCATTGGGCCTATCGCAGCACTTGCTGCACCACTATCTGGATTCCGGCTTTCAACGGAATGTCGGTTTTGCAAGAGTTTGCCTGACGGGGAACAAAACACGGGGTGGGCGAAGTGCCCACCCCGTGAAGTATGAGCCGCAGAAGAAAATCTAGCGCATCGGAGCGGCGTAAATCTGCCCGCCCTTGGGGCAGTCGGTGCAGGGGGCGTTGGACCACAGGGCGTTGCGGCCACCCTCGCGCGGCAGGTTGATGCCGTCGGGGCCCAGGTTGCGGTCGTAAATCTCGCCATAGTTGCCGACGGCGTTAAGCACGTCCTGGGCTACGGTGTCGCTAAGTCCCAGTTCTTCCTGACCAAAGGCGCCGCTCAGTCCCAGCAGTCGGTCAACCTTGGTGTTGTCCGTAGCTGCGCTGGGTACGTCGTCCTGGCTTATCCCGTAGGCCTCACCGTAGATAAGGATGCCCATGACGCTCTTTACGATGTCAAACCACTGGTCGTCGCCGTGGGGGACCACGGGGCCGAGAGGCTCTTCGGAGATAGTGTTGGGCAGAATGATGTGGTCTGCGGGGTTGCTGAGAGCGGTCCGCAGGGCGGCCAACTGGGAGTTGTCGTTGGTGAAGGAGTCGCACTGGCCCGCGTCGTAAGCAGCAACCACCGCGTCGGTATCCTCAAAGGTGGCCACGGTAATGCCAAGCTCGTTCTGGTCGCTGAAGTCCTGCAGGTTCAGTTCGGTCGTGGTACCCAGGGTTACGCAAACGGTAGCGCCTTCCAGTTCCAGCGCATCGGTAACGCCAGAGTCCTCGCGGACCATAAAGCCCTGACCATCGTAGAACATTGTCTGGGCATAGTTGCCCCAGCCAGCGTCGCGGGAAGAAGTCCAGGTAACGGTGCGGACGAGCATATCCACTTCGCCGGACTGGATCGTGGGGCCGCGCTCGGCGGCGCTGATCAGCCGGATTTCGATGGCGTTGGGGTCTCCAATGACAGCAGCGGCAAGGGCGCGGCACAGGTCAATGTCAAACCCGACGTTATTACCAGCAGCGTCAAGTCCGCCGTAGCCAGGCACATCGTCGCGGCTGGCGCAGATCACGTGGCCCCGTTCGCGGACAGCATCCAGCCGGCTGCCCTCCATCATGGTCATGCTTTCCATTTCGGCAATCTCGGCTTCCATAGCTGCCACCTGGCCCTCCAGGTTCGCCACCTGGGACTGCAGGCTGGCGTTCTCGGACTCCAGGGCCGAGGTGTCCTGGGTACATCCGGCCAGTACCAGGACCAGTGCGCTTAAAGCAACAAACAATAGCAGTGTCCTCTTCATAAGCCTCCCATTTCCTCCTTTATTCAGGAACATTATCGGAATCGTGAATACTGTTTACGGATTCTATCATCGCTTACGTTGCCCAGTCAACTGAACCTACCTAGGATACCGAGTCTTTTTCAAGGAAGAATCACCCGGCGGCCCCCAACGTGAACCGGCCCTACCTGCCCTGCCCCCGGTCCAAATAGTCCTGGGCTGAACCCAATCCCTCAAGAGCCAGGCCGTAGCCCAGCAGGTCGTGGAGTTCCTGCTTCAGCTTGTGAGTCAGCAACGCCCGCGTATAGCGCAGCACCAGGCGAGGCTGCTGCGCCAACTGGCGGGCCAGTTCCCAGGCCCGGGGCAGCAGGTCTTCTGTGGACAGCACCTCCGACACCAGCCCCAGTTCCAGGGCGCGGTCGGCGTCCAGCCTCTGGCCCGTCAGGAGGAAATAGCGGCCACGGTTGATGCCCAACAGCAAGGGATAAATGATGTGCATCCCGTCCCCGGGGGTCAGTCCGCTCATAAAGTGGCCCGAGTCCTGGAAGGTGGTGTGGGGCGCGGCCAGGACAATGTCGCTGAGCAGGGGCAGTTCCGAGTGGCGCAGGGCCGGCCCGTTGACAGCGGCGATGACCGGCACCTCGATATTCAGCAGGTTGCCCAGCAGGTGCTTGCCCTCCCAATAAGTGGGGTCCCACTGGGCGGGAGTGCGGCGGGGCACGGTGTCGCTGGAGCCGGCGGGACCGGTAAATCCGTCGCCCACGCCGGTCATGATAACCACCTTGGTTTCCGGATCCGTGCCCACGGCGTGAAAGACCTCGACCAGTTCAGTGTGGGGACCGGCGCCCCACTGGAGGGTGCCACCGTCACTGTGCAGGGTCATCTGGAGGATGCCATCTTCCCGTTCCAGCCTGGCATATTGGAAGCGGTCCTTGTATTCCTCAAAAGCTGCCATGAATGGCCTCCATCACTTTTCTCGCTGGCTTCAGTCCGTCCGCGAACCGCGAAGGACGAGCGGTGACTTATCAAGGAAGGTTCGCTCAACTGACGTAGCTGACAGAAGGAGAACAATTTTTATTTCCGGCCCATTTTGTCTCATTTTGGCCCATCTCCCAGCCTCGCACCGGGAGGCCACCCAAACTGGGCTACATCCATATCCTGGCTCATACGATGTATGGTAGGGCCGCGTTGTCCAGTTGCGCAAGGCGCATCCGCCTGTGGCGCAAGGGAACTGCCTGCCCGAAACAGGCTCACTTGACAGTCAGCTTGCCGGTTTATAGTATGGAACGTACCCTCAAGGCGACCCGCCCGGCCAGTCCCACCGACCGGCCGCCAGGAACGGGTGGCCTCCCCTTCTCGCTGGGGATTAGTCCAGTGGTAGGACGCCTGACTCTGGATCAGGAAGCGGAGGTTCGACCCCTCCATCCCCAGCCATTTTCCATCACTCCTAAGACCCTTGCCTGGACGGGGTTTCCGCGCTTACCGCGTAAAAGGTAGTGGCCTTGCTTTCTCCGTTGTCCAGTATTGCAGTGACACGGTAGCCGCCCAGTTGCGGCAATGTCAGGGTAAAGTTTATGACGGCCATCACCCGGAACAACTGGCCTGAAATGGCTTGTACGCTGCGCCCCACCGTCAAGTTGCCCTGTACTTCCTGTCCCAGCATTGTGCCATCCTCAGTCTCAAGGCGCAGTTTGACGGAGTGGGTCTGGTTAGTCAGGTTCCAGGGCACCAGGACACTCACAACCGTCCTGAGAGTCACCGGAGCCTTTATGTCGCTGATATACCTGCGGTCATATCCTCCACCCATCATGTAAAGTTTGCCGTTTACGACTTCGGCATGGTCGCTGAGCATGAGGAATTCAATCGAGACGGTTTCCAGGGACATTGATGTCGCCTCCCTGAATGTGTATACTTTGTTTACAAAGTGTACGACCCATTGCAAAAGGCGTCAATTCTTGACCCTACCGAACTAACAGGATCTCCTTGCCACCCACGGCACAGTCGATGAACTTGAACTGGATGATGCTTTGTGGGAACATCTGTTGGAACGGGGTACCTACGCCAAGCATGAGGTTGCCCTGTCGGAAATCCTGCAGGTATTTGCAGGAAGTCCCAGGTTTTTCCTTAATTCCTCTCCTACCGGCCGAGCGCCCTTGATCATGCTCGGCCCATGTGTTAATGGTCGCCTTCTTTGCGTTCCTATAGAGCCCACCGGCAAGACGGGAATCTGGCGTCCAGTAACCGCTTTTGAGGCTAACGCACACCACCGGCGCCGATTCAATGAGGAATAAGAATGACTATTGAAAAAGGAGAATACGCGTTAGGTGAGAACGTAACCCAACTTGCCCAAAGCAAGAAGGCCGGGGATACCGTGGTAGTATCTGTCAGGCTATCTGTAGAGGACTTTTCGCGGCTGGAAACCATGTGTATTAAAACCGGCATGTCTATGTCCCAAATAGTCCGGGAGGCGGTGGCCGCTTATTCCGGGCCAGGGAGGACAGCCGACCAAGCATTCAAGATGAACATGCAGACATCAGAAGGAGCTACGTTTGCGGTCGGCCCGGTGGAATATAGTGAAGCCCCTTCTATCTCACTGACTGCTGGTATACCCGACGAAAATCTGGCGACCGGTCGCGTTTGGGAGGACAGGGACAAGGAAGAAAAGAGAATCAGCTAGTCTAATGTTGAACACTTGAGATGCCGAAAGCAATTTCACCCCATTGCAACGAGTAATTCTATTGAACATCAAGGAGGCGCCCCATGCAGTTAGGCGTTGTTTTTCCCCAGACTGAAATTGGTTCCGACCCAGGGGCGGTGCGGGATTACGCCCAGGCCGCCGAGGCTCTGGGATATGAGCACCTGCTGGTGTTTGACCACGTCCTGGGCGCGGATGCCAGCAAGCGGGAGGAGTGGAATCGGCCCTACAGTCACGTGGACACTTTCCACGAGCCCTTTGTCCTGTTCGGCTACCTGGCGGCCATTACCGAAAAGCTGCAGATGACCACCGGCATCCTCATCCTGCCCCAGCGACAGGCGGCCCTGGTGGCCAAGCAGGCTGCCGCGGTGGACGTGCTGACCGGCGGGCGACTGCGCCTGGGTATTGGCGTCGGCTGGAACGACGTGGAGTACGAGGCCCTGGGGGAGAGCTTCAGCAATCGGGGGCGACGCTGCGAGGAGCAGATTGAGTTGATGCGGGCCCTGTGGACCCAGGATATCGTCAACTTTGAGGGGCGCTACCACAAGGTGACCCACGCCGGCATCAACCCCCCGCCGGTGCAGCGGCCCATTCCCGTGTGGTTCGGCGGCGGCGCCGACCAGGTGGTGGACCGCCTGGGACGGCTGGGCGATGGCTGGTTCCCCCAGTTCCAGCCCGACAGCGCCGGCCAGGAGCGCATCGGCCAGATGAGGGAGGTTGCCGCCAAGGCCGGACGGGACCCGGCCAGCATCGGCATTGAGGGTCGACTGAACTATGCAGACGGGCCAGACGCCTGGAACCGCACTGCCGAGGCCTGGGCCGAGTGCGGTGCCACCCACCTGTCCATCAACACCATGCGGGCGGGTTTGCCCAATCCCGATGCCCATATCAAGGCTATCGAGGAGTTCAAGCAGGCAGTTTCCGGGTAGAGAATCGGGCCAGGAATTTTGGGCCGTGGCGGCAAATAAGGGCAGCTACATCCTGGTCATTGACCTGGCTGAGGATAAACGACTGACAATTGGCCGGCTGGGAACTTTTGAGTTTCCCGCCGGCCTTTACCTTTACTGCGGCAGCGCCCTGAACGGCCTGGAACCTCGCATCCGCCGCCACCTGCGACGGGACAAGAAACGCCACTGGCACATTGACCATCTGGCAGCCGTGGCGCCGGTGGTGGAAGCGTGGTGGGTCCTGGACGAAGAACGCTGGGAGTGCCGCTGGGCGAATGCGATTACAGGCAGGGGCGGGCAAGTTGTTGCCCGGGGCTTTGGGTCGTCAGACTGTAGGTGCTCGACGCATTTGTTGCGCTGGGAGCAGGGCAGGGACTTGGCCGCCCTTCGCCAGGCCCTGTTTGAACATGCCGAACCGGACACCTTCGGGGTGTGGAGCGCGGGGGAGGAAGAAGACTCCCCCAGCTTCGCGCCGGGGGAGTCCAAAATAATTCACCCGTAATCGTCCCGCTTACTCACTCATCCAGCGCTTGAACCGCTGCCAGTGGGATGGCCCTTGGGTTTCGACCGAACGTCCCCGCCACAGCTTGTCCTTGTTGATCGGTCTAGGACGGACGAAAAACAGCAGGTAGGCGCCGGCCAGGCTCAGCAGCCCCAGCCACACCAGCAAGCCGAAGCCCACCGAATTCAGGGCCAGGCCCAGCACCAGGAATACGAACCCGGCCAGAGCCAGCCGGCCCGGGGTCACGTGCTTCCATAGGGAATTGGACCCCTTGAACCCCCGGGGCTGGTCGCGGTTAAGAGGGGCTTCCTCACTGGACACTGAGGGCATGTCGTCAATGATGGGCTGAGGCCGGCGCGCGGGCCTGGGCGGCTCCTGCTCTTCAATGCCCTTCAGAATCTCTTCAATTTCGTCCTGATACTTCTCAGGCATTTCAACCCCGCCACCTGCTACAGATTAAGAGGCTTGGCAAAAGGTAAACCGTAATCAGACCTGTCCTTGGAGATTATACAAGACATTCTCAAATGGGGGAATTGGTTAAGTGACAGTAAATGGCAATACGACACGGCAATCTGACAGGTAAGACGGCAAATCTTCCCTGATGGCGGCGGCGGGCGGGTGTTCACCGTAATGCTCAGGGGTGTGGGGCAGGCGCCTCCCGACACGGGGGGCCCTACTTAAGCTCCCCCAGTTCCACGCCAGCAACGTGCTCTCGCAGCCACTGGGCCGCCACCCTGCGGTGGCAGGGGTCGTCGCCCCGCTCGAAGCAAAGCAGGGTAACATCGCCCAGGGTGGGCAGTTCCTCCAGCCATTTTCTCAGACGGTAGTCCACCAGCAGCTTTTCATCCAGGTTACGACGGTACTCCCTGCTCAGGGCTTCAAAGTCCAGTTGTCCATCCCGGTAGGCGCGCAGCAATTCCAGCGGCGGGTATAGGAAGGACAGGGTCTCCCATTGGGTTTTCCGACCGCGGGGGTGGGCGCGGGACACGCGATAGGGCTGGCCTGCCCAGTCCTGTGGGTCGTAATAGCTGGCGGTGTACAGCATGTGGCGTCACACTCCTTCGTCGGAAGGGGCAGTTGAATTGCTCGGATATGACCGTCCCTTCCGCCTGACCGCCCACCGGATTAGGAACAGGGCCGCGCCAACGGCTATGACACTCAGGTAGCTGATGGAGCGGTCCACCAGCACCAGGGCCGCCACCGCCGGCGTCGCCAGGGTGGAAAGCTGCTTAAGCAGTCCGGCCAGGCCCGCTTCCACCGCGCCCACTCCCCCTGGCGTAGGCACCAGGGTCAACAGAGAGTTGGCCACGGTGGCGAAAACGATCAGCGCCGGCGACAGGTGTAGATCCAGGGCCTGGGCCACCAGGAAGAAGCGGGCCACCTCGGCCAGCCAGCCCAGCAGCCCCCACGCCGCTGCCAGGGGAACCCTCTTGAAGCTCAACAACGCCCCGTCCCGGAACTGGCGGTAACGTTCCAGAACCCAGTCCGACATGCGGGTGGGGAGCCATGCAATCAGCCATTGAAGCAGGTTCTCGCCCCTGCCCCTGGTGGCGGCGATGAAGAGCAAGGCCAGCCCCAGGACTGCCAGCAGCGCGGCGGCAGTGGCGGCAACGGCCCAGGCGCCGCCCTGTCCTGCGCTGATCAGGAAGGGCAGGGACAACGCCAGCAATACGACGATGGTCGTGATGTCCAGCAGTCTTTCCGTCAGGATGGTGCCTACAGTGCGGACGAAGGGGGCGCGGCGGTCCTCGTGGTAGAGGTAGGCGCGGTAGGCGTCGCCCAGGCGCAGCCAGGCCACCGAGTTGGCGAACCACCCCAGCAGCACCAACTGGCTGCACTGGAAGACCCCCGCTGGCTCCTCTTCTTCGGCACGAGCGTTGTTCAATAGAAGCCGCCAGCGCAGGCCTCGGAACAGGAAGGTGGTGTAGTGCACCGCCACGGCAAGCACCAAGTACAGAATGTTGGCTGACCGCAACTGTCGCCCAATGGCGTTCAGGTCAATATCCAGCCGGGTGGTCAGGAAAAACAGGAAAGCAGCCGCCAGGGCCAGGGAAATTATGGTTGGCAGGGAGAAAACTCGGCGGGCAATGGAAACGGGCGCGCCCCGTTCCTGGTCAAGCGGTAAATTATCCACGTAGGAACTGCACGGGGTTCATAGCTCTTCAGGTTCGGGCGGGTACTGCCCTACCGCAACTCCCGGGGCATGGTGAAGCTTATGTCTTCCTCCACCACCTCCAGGGGGGTGACTTTTTCGGGGTTGAGGGCCGCGATTATCGCCTCAACCAGCGCCTCGGGAGTCGATGCGCCGGAAGCTATCCCCACTTTGTCCACGCCCTCCACCCATTCGGGCTTGAGTTCCTCAGGCCCGTTGATCAGGTAGGCAGGAATGTTCAGGGACTGGGCAAGTTCCAGCAGGCGGTTGCAGTTGGAACTGGTCTGGGACCCAATAACCAAAGCCATGTCAACCATGGCGGCCATCCTGCTAACCGCCGCCTGTCGGTTGGTGGTGGCGTAACAGATGTCGTTGCGAATCTCGGCCTGAGGGAAACGTTCTCGAATATGATCAATGGCCGCAGCCGTGTCACCGGTGGAGAGCGTGGTCTGGGTCAGCACCGCTACCGGGGTGTCAGCATCCCAGTCAGGGACGCCGTTCTCGGATTTTTCGTCCACCAGTTCCATGGGCGCCTGGCCCATGGTGCCCTTGACCTCCTGGTGTCCTTCGTGGCCCACCAGGATAATCTTGCGGCCCTCGCGGTTGTATTTCTTGGCTTCGTTGTGGACGCGGGTTACCAGGGGGCAGACGGCGTCGATCACCTGGAGACTCCGCTCCTGGGCCTGCTCAAAGTCCTCCGGCGGAGATCCGTGGGCGGAAAAAACCACCCTGGCGCCTTCGGGGATTTCCGCCACCGTTTCCACGGTAACCGCACCCTTTGCCTCCAGTTCTCCAACCACGTAGGGGTTGTGAACTATCTGGTGCTTGACGTAGACCGGCGGGCCGAACCGTTCCAGGCATTCCTCGACCACCTGGATTGCCCGCACCACCCCTGCGCAAAAGCCCCGCGGAGAGCAAAGGATTACTTCCATGACCATGCCTCCCTTAATTCCTCCCACTTCCAGCTTCAACAAGCTTCAAGAGTTACCCCGCTGACGGCGCAATTCATACTCCAATTGGCGAATCCTGGCTTCAGCCTGTTGCCGGGCAGCCTGTTCCTCCGACATGTTTTTCAGGTATTCGCCGGTCCGCTCGTCGTAGAACTTCAACATCCCATCCTGCCAGCAGAGCCACAACCTTAAGGCTGAACTATACCCCTTCAAGACCCCGTCCGGCTCCGTGGTCATCCCCATGCGCCGGTATTCGCCAGCCACAAGTTCCTCCCCCACCATTGGCTCACCGTAAATTTCCCCGCCGGTGCTGTCGAACCGCCAATACTCCCCTATTCCTATACGGGCGTATATGTCACGTTTATTCCCCGTGTCCTGTGTGCCGGTGCTCTCCGACCCAACCTCAAGCACGAAGTCCGGTGGCTTGCCAGCCTCCCAGGGCAGGTAAAGCAACCGTCTCATTATCGCCTGGGCCTCTACGTTAAAGGCCACGTAGTAGTCGGGACCGACCCGCACGTTCAGGTTGTCAGGGTCATAGCAGATGAAGGTGTTGCTGCTGCGAAAAATGGTTTGCGGCTCACCCAGGGTATCCAGATGGGTTCCGAGGACAGAGTAAATTTCTTCAAATATAGGAAACTGAAACATGCCGTCAGGAAGTGGCTCTGGAGCATCGGGATTGAACTCCAGGGCTTTGTAGTCAATGTCGGTAATAATCGTGTATTTATGGACAGGTTTCGTGGTCATCGGTGACCTCTGGATTCTTGCCGGTTCCCTCGGGGTACGGGGCCGGAGAGAGACCCCCTTTAACCCCATTGCCTTCATAATACCGGCTTACAGTCGGCCGAATGGCTCGGTACTATCACCGAACAGGTTACCTTCCTACTGGTTGCTGTCCCGGATCAAGTCCAGGTACTTGTAGCCGGATCCGGTGTTGAGCAGCACTATGTTCTCGTCGGCGCCCAGGAAGCCCTGTTCCAGCAGTTTCTTCAGGCCCACCAGGGTGGCCGCGCCCTCGGGACAGGCGATGATGCCCTCCTCGGTGGCGATTTCGTACATGGCGGCCACCATGTCGTCGTCCTCGATGGCCAGGGCGGTGCCGCCCGTTTCCCGGATGGCCTTCAGGATCAAGTAGTCGGCGAAGGGGCCGGGGACGCGCAACCCGTCGGCCAGGGTGGCGGCGTTCTCCCACATCTGGGCCGTATCGGCGCCCTCGTTGAAGGCCTTGACTATGGGCTGGCAGCCGGTGGGCTGCACGGCGATAAACTTGGGGGGCGTGCCTTCAATCCAGCCCAGTTCCAGCAGTTCCTGAAAGCCCTTGTACATGCCGATGATGCCGGTGCCGCCTCCGGTGGGGTAAATGATGGCGTCTGGCATCTTCCAGCCAAGCTGCATAGCAATTTCCAGGCCCATAGTCTTCTTGCCCTCGGCCCGGTAGGGTTCCTTCAGGGTGGAAAGGTCGAACAGGTCCTGTTCCTCGGCCACGGCCACGGCGATGCGACCGGCGTCGCTGATCAGGCCGTCAACCAGGTTAAGCTCGGAGCCGGCCATAACCGATTCCTTCTTGTTGGCCGGGGGCGCGTCCTGGGGCATGAAAACTTTGGTCGGGCGGGCTGCCCGGGCCCCGTAGGCCGCGGCGGCGCCGGCAGCGTTGCCGGCCGAAGGCATGGTAAAACCGGTAATGCCCAGTTCCACAGCCTTGGACACTGCGGCGGAGATGCCCCGCGCCTTGAAGGTTCCGGTGGGGTTCAGGCCCTCTTCCTTGATGTACAGGCTCTTCAGGCCCAGCTTTCTCTGCAGATTGGCGGCCAGCATCAGGGGAGTGGCGCCCTCGCCCAGGGTTACCACGTTGTCATGCTGGGTAACCGGCATCAACTCGGAGAACCGCCACATGTTGGAGTCCCGGCTGGCGAAAACATCCCTGCTCACTTCCCGGCGCAGGCGGGGCAGGTCGTAGCGGGCGAACAGCACCTTGCCGCAGCACTCGCTGATCTTGCTGACCTGGTCGTGGGGATACGTATTGCCGCATTGGGTACACTCCAGGTGGTCGATGTAACTGAACATGGGCCGGTAAACCTCTCTTCTGCTGTGGTGATGCCCTATCTTAACACTCTTGCCTTGGCTTTTATAAGGCCCCGGATTTGCTGGGCCGACGCCCGGGTTATGGTTAACTGCCTCGGCAGGCAATATAATCAAAGCGTCTTCGCAAGCGACTGGAGTCGGAGTTCTACGAGAAGGCCGCGTTGTCATGAAGGCACGGCGCCCGCATATCCCCTTCAGGTCCTTTTTGTCCTCCAAGCCTATTGCGGGTTACTGTTCTTACCGGCAATGCCGAGACCTGAAATCAGAATTCGCCCGGCCTCCGGTCTCTTGCGTCAATTAGATATGGCCTCGTCCTACGCGACGCCCGTAAAGGAGAGAACCATGTTCAGATTGATCAACTCCCTGCCCCGTCCGCGTTTCGCCGTCATTGCCGCCGGCACCGGCATCGCTACCGTTGCCCTGCTCCTGGCAAGACCCGCGGTGGCCTACGCCGCCGGGGTGGACGAAGAGTCGGCCTTCGTTTTCAACACCTTTGCCTTCCTGATCTGGGGCGCGCTGGTGATGTGGATGTGCGCCGGTTTTACCATGCTGGAATCGGGGTCGGTGCGCACCAAGAACGCCGCAATGATCTGCCTCAAGAACGTTGGCCTGTACTCCATCGCCGCCCTGGCCTACTTTTTCATCGGCTACAACCTGATGTACAACGACGTGATGCAGGTCATCGGAATACCCGGGTTCATGTACGGGCCCTCCGGTGACGAGTTGGCATTGATGGGTGGAGACGACGGAGCGGCCGCGAATGTGCTGGCCAATGGCCCCGGATACTCGGCCATGTCCGACTGGTTCTTCCAGATGGTCTTCGTCGCCACGGCGGCCTCCATCGTTTCCGGTGCGCTGGCCGAACGCGTGAAAATGTGGTCCTTTTTCCTGTTCGTCCTGGTATTGACCGCCATCATTTACCCTGTGGTGGGGGCCTGGACCTGGGGCGGCGGGTGGTTGAGCCAACTGGGATTCTCCGACTTTGCCGGCTCCACCATCGTCCACAGCACCGGCGGGTGGGCGGCCCTGGCGGGCATACTGGTGGTGGGTCCCCGGCTCGGCAAATTCCGCGCCGACGGCACGGTGCGGTCCACACCCCCATCCAACATCCTGCTGGTTACGCTGGGGGTATTCATCCTCTGGTTTGGCTGGGTCGGGTTCAACGGTGGGTCGCAACTGGGCCTGGCCAGCGTCAAGGACGCCGTGGCCATGAGCATCGTCATCGTCAATACCAACCTGGCGGCCGCGGCCGGAGTCCTGGTGGCTTTGGCGGTATCGCGACCCCTGCTGGGCCGTATTGACCTGTTCGCTATCCTGAACGGCGCCATTGCCGGCCTGGTTTCGATCACCGCTCGCCCGGATATTACCGAGCACTACTGGGCGGTTATCATCGGGGCCGTCGGCGGCCTGGTCGTTGTGCTGGGATTGAAGCTTCTGGAAAAGTTGAAGCTGGACGACGTGGTGGGGGCAGTGCCGGCTCACCTGTTCGCCGGTATCTGGGGCACCCTGGCCGTGAGCATCACCGGCGGCGCGCCCATCCACATCCAGGCCTTGGGGATCGTGTCCATCGGCGCGTTGGTGTTCGCTGCCTCCTGGGGCATCTGGAAGCTAATGGACCTGACCATCGGGGCACGGGTCTCCTATGACGTGGAACGTCTGGGGCAGGATACCGGGGAGCTGCGAATGGAGTCATATCCCGAGTTCGTGCTGATGCCCGATATGGAGGAAGACTAGGCGTGGCGCCTTGCGGCCTGCGCCACATCCTGAACGCGACCGCCCGGCTGGACACACAACAGTTGGCGCAAAGTGGGATTTGGCAGGCGCCCGCCGGACGCAGTTCGTGGGGATGAGAAAGCTGCTCCACCAGAAATCTGAGAGGAAATACTATCGAAAAGAATTGTGCTTAGAATAAATTGTGACCAGCATTCTAACTGACAAGCAGGTACCTTTGATGCCGGAAACAACCGATATTTTCACTATACCAACCGACACAAAACCTCCTTTAGTCGTGCTCTTCGGAGCGATGAATGACGCCTTCCTGGAATCGGTGGTTAGTCGGTCGCTTGAATCCCGGGGCAGGCTGCCCGCTTCCGTCAGGGCAGACCTGGACCGGGCTCTGGACCGGCACGTTCGCGCCCAGGGATTCCGCAGCGCCAGCACGGCACCGCTGCACCGGATTCTGAAAACGATTTGCGACCGGGTGAAGCTGTCCCAGGACCTGGCGGCGCCAACCCTGCGCGCCTGGTACGAGTCCATGCCCGACTTGAGGCTGGCGGTTCGCGAGCAACTGGAGCAACAGGGCATCCTATCCGGTGAGGCATATTCCCTGCCGGGGACCCTGGAAATCGCCTTTCGGCGTTCCCCGGTGGCGGGAGCCTTGGACACCTGTGTGGACAATTTACCCGACAACAACAAGGATGAGGTTACCCTGATGGTTCAACTGCTGGCCGGCAAGGTAGTGTTGCGCGACGCGGATGGGCCCTCCGCGGCTGGGGAAGTGGAGGACGTAGGACTACTAATGGAGGAACTGCTGACTGCGCTGGCCGATCTTTCCCCCACCGCTCCGGAATGGGAGCATGCCGTTCCCGGCTTTGTTTCTTCCCTGTCCGCACTTGTGGAGAGCAAGGAAAGGGATCGGAATATAGCCGCGTCAGTGGGCGATTACCTGGAGGAAATCCGGCGGGAACGCGCTGAATTGCTGCAGTTCTTCCAGTGCAATGTGGCCGCCTGGTCGGTGGATAACATTGACGACAGTTTCTCCTACCAGCAGGTCCGTGACCAGGCTGGGCAACTGGAGGAGATGCTGACCAGCTACGCTCCCCTGCACGAGCGGGCGACTGCCGCCGCCGAAGAACTTGAACGGGCCAGGCAACGGAACGACCTGATACCCCGGGTAATGCAGGCCGTCGAGACGCTGGGTCAAATGTTCCACGAACACGAGGGCCCGAGCGCCGATGCCGGCCAGGAAACCGAAGATGACGCGGAGCCTGTGTGTAGTAACGAAGCAAGCACTGGTTCGGTAGCGGACCAGAAAAAAAGTCTGATGCGCGACCTGTCTCGGGCCACAGACACCTCACCTTCACCAGTCTTGACGGCTGCATTGAATACAGCATCGGGCGAATCAGGGGCAGAAGAGCGGACGGAACCGGCAGGCGGCGACACTACGGCCCTAGCTTCCGGCTTGTTTGAGGAATCATTCCAGGATTGTTTCACTATACCCTCGTGTGAGATTGAGTTCATACGGGACCTGCGGTCTTACGTCGATGACCTGGAGGAAGACTACGAGGACCTGGAACACCAGAACAGAGGCCTGATGGCGCAGGTAAAGGACTTGGAGCAGCAGTTATACGAGAGCCGCACCCACCAGGACAGCCTGCGCTGGGCGGTGGCTTACCGCGACAACCCCGAGGAGCCGGAGGACATCCCCGACCTGGAAAGCGTCGCCGAGGCGGTGGAACTGGCAAAGGAGCGGTACCCGGGGCAGCTCCTGTTCCAGCTAAACGCCGAATCGGAGGCCGAGGAAAGCGCCTTCAAATGGCCCGACCAGGTGTGGAACGCCCTGCGCTGGCTGGCCACCGACTACTTCACGTCTCACCTGGGCGACCATCCCATTCCCAACATTGACGAAGCGTGCCGCGAAGCCTGCGGCATGTGGTACAAGACCAGTCAGCACGATACCACCATGACCCAGTTCCGCGAGTCCTACACGACCCGAGTCAACGGGCGGGTTATCTGGCTGGGGGAACACATCGGGAAGGGCAACAGCTTCGACCCGCGCCGCACCATCCGCATCGCCTTCGACTGGGATAAGCAGCTACAGAAGGTGGTCGTCGGTTACATCGGCCAGCACCAGCGCACCGCCAGCACTTAGCGGGACCTATTCACGAATTGGCACGAATGATCACTAATGAAATGAACGCTGCTGGGAAGGTTGGTTTGGCGTCCTTGACGCTATCTGATTGCCTGGCCCGCCAGGGCCAACATACATTAGTGAATATTTGTGGGCATTCGTGGATAAACTACGCCCCCCTGGAAGAGAGCGCCAGGTTGCCCACGGCGCGTACCCGCACCAGGGTGGCGTTGCTGGGAACGTAGGTGAGCGGGACTTCTTCCACGTCCACTATTTCAACGGACGCTGGATCGGCGCCGGCGGCCACGGCCCTTTGCACTGCCCCGGCGGAGCAGTCGGCGATGGCTTCGGCGCGGCCGCCCGTCTCCAGGGAATAGACCCGCTCCATCTGGCCCCCCACCTGGGCAATTGCGGCCCCGATGGCGTTGGCCACGCCGGCGTGTTCCGGCCGCAATACTTCTGAAGCGCCGGCCAGGGCATCACCCAACAGGATGCTGCCGCCGCCTACCAGCACCACCGGCACGTCTTCACCGCTCAGCTTAACCCGGTCCACAGCGGTCTCCACCCGGGCCTGGACTTCGTTCATAGTGCGTTCAACCAGCGCGCGGTTCAGTATGGCGGCAAGCTGCCGATCGCCTAAGTCGGTTCGCCCATCGGCTACCGCCGTATCGGTGGTGGTGACCGTACCACCTCCGAATACCAGGCCCTCCTCAGTAAGGCGGTAGCCCACGCTTTCCGGGCCTATGCGCCAGGGTTCAGGCGTCACTACGGTGCCGCCGCCCAGGGCAATGGATACCATGTCGGGGATGCGGAAATTGGTGCGGACGCCGGCCAGGTGCACGGCCACCGCCGACTCCCGGGGAAAGCCCTTTACCAGCGCGCCCACGTCGGTTGAAGTGCCGCCCACGTCCACCACGATGCCGTCGGTAATGCCCGAAAGCCAGGCGGCGCCCCGCATGCTGTTGGTGGGCCCCGATGAGATGGTCAGCACCGGAAAACGGGCGGCAAAGTCGGTGTCCATCAGGGTGCCGTCGTTCTGGCTCATGAAGAGCGGGGCGTTGATGCCCAGTTGCTGCAGGGCTCCGGCGATTCCCTGCACGGTGCGGTGGGCCACGTCGCCCAGGCAGGCGTTGAGCGCGGCGGCGTTCTCCCTCTCCAGCAGGCCCATGCGTCCGTTTTCGTGGGAAAGGCAAACCCTCAGGTCCGGGGCTTCTTCCTGGATGAGAGCCGCCGCTTCGTTTTCGTGGCGAGGGTCAACGGGCGAGAAGACGCCGCACACGGCCACGGCCCGGATGCTCTGGCGGCGCATGGCACGAACCGCGTCACGGATGCAGTCCTGGTCCAGGGAGGAAATTTCCCGGCCGTCGAACTCGTTGCCGCCGCCGACCATGTATGTGTGGCCACCGACGGCTTCCCTGAGTTCGTCCGGCCAGTCCACCAGGGGCGGCAGCAGTTGGGTGGCCGGCAGGCACAACCGCAGCACGGCGGTGGGAGCCAGGTCCCGACGCTCCAGCAGGGCATTAGTGAAGTGGGTGGTGCCGACCATCACCGCGTCGATTTGGCCGTCGGCGTGTTGTCGCAGCAGTTCGGTAACCGCTCCGACAATGCCGGTGGTAACGTCGGGCGTGGTGGGCACCTTGGCGGCAGCGGCCAGTCGGCTTTCGTCCATCAGGACAGCGTCGGTGTTGGTGCCACCCACGTCCACGCCGATGTACATGCTAGGCGCCTTCAACCCGCAAAGGGATGTACTCAGTGTCGTAGCCGAAGTGATGCGGACCGGCTTCGGCAAGACCCTGGGGCGTGGTCCACAGGGCGGGAGCGGGGAAACCCAGAATGGTTACGCGCAGGCCGTAGCGCATCAGTTCGGTGGTAACCGGTTCGCCGCCGTCGGTGGCCACGGCGCAGATAAGGTCGGGGACGGTGCAGACAATCTCCCCGTCCACCCGGGCGATAAGGTTCTCGTTCTGAAAGTCGATGACCATCTTCTGGCCGGCGAAGTAGTCCAAACCGTCAATGGCCAGGGTACCCCGGGCGAAGCCGCCCGTCGTGCGCCGGTCCAGGTCCACCACCTTGCCGGAGAACAGCGTCCGGCCCGGGCAGGTCTCCAGAATGGCCGCCAGCGGGTCGCCGCCGGTGTCGTGGGCTTGCTGCACGGCCAGGCCCAGGTCTCGGGCCAGGGTCAGCGTGTTGGGGACGGCGGTGGTCCGCACCTGCTCGGCGGACATGGGGGCCACGGCGTAGCAGGCCACGCACCCCATCTGGATGGTGGCGGCCCGGGCCAGCCTTTCGGCCCAGGCGGGGGTGATGGTCTCGCGGATGATGATGGAGTTGCCCTTTTCGTCAGCGATGGCCATGGGGCAGCAGGGCACGCCGTAAACGAAGAAGGTCTTCATCTGGAACTCAGGGAATGCACGGCCCATGCCGTCGGCGTCAACTATGGGGAGCCCGGCCTTGGCGGCGGCGATCATCACTTCCACCGAGTTGCTGCCGCCGATTTCGTTGGAGATAAGCGCGGTGGCCCTTTCGCCGGTGAACTCTTCGATGGCCCGCAGGGCGTGGTAGGACTGCAGGTCGCGCACCTTTTCAATGCCCACGGTGGGCGCCCCGATGCCGCCGACGCAGACCACCCGGGCGTCCTCCGGCACTTCCTCCGGGGCCAGCACGGTAACGGGACCCCAGCGCTTCAATGCCTGGCGCGCCCGCAACTGCCCGATGTAGGGGTTGCCGCCGCCGCCGGTGCCCAGAATTCCGGCGCCAATGGCGATGGGCGCCAGCACATCTTCAGTAGCCTGCCACATTCGGTGGTGCGCCTCTTTGCTAAAAGGATTGACCGGACTGGCAGGAAAGCGGTTCGTTCAAGGGGCAATGGATAGCAATTGAACGGGATTAGAGACTCCCCCACCGAGTAGGACCAGCGTGAAATATTCCCCGTGTGGGCGAAACAGCTTGGTTAATTCCGCCTGCTCCGGAATTGCTGCGATGCTCCCTGCCGATCCGGTAGGCCCTGCGGATACCGGGAATTGTCGATTGAAGGCTATCTTACCTGAAGGATCGCCCAGCCAAGCGCGATCATTCCTCCGGTCACCGCAACGAGCAGCGCGCCGCCTACCCCAAACAAGGCCAGGATCAGCTTATCAATTCGCTCGTAGGTCCGGTCGACGCGTTCGTTGGTTTGGTCGATGCGCTCGTAGTTTGGTCGGTGCGGTGAGCGAGCAGAACCAGGGTCTCCTTCACGTCCAGGAGAGCTTCAAGGACACCGTCCAGCCGGCCAGCCATGTAATCCAGGTTGCGGTCCGGTTCCCGTTCCATTGTTGCCATGGATCAGTACCTCTGGGGATGTCGAAAGTGTTAAATCAGAGAGGAACGGCAATCATGGACAAGCCGGTTAATCAAAGCAATGCGTCCACTCCATTGCTCTAAAATCTTTCCACCTCAGTTACTTGTCAGTTGTCGTCGCCGGACACGGAAGCGGCCTCCCTGCCGGTGAAGGCGGGCATCACCTCGGCGGCAAACTGGGAAAGCTGGTCCTTGAACTCCAGCCAGGGCATGCCCTCCGGCCACTGGAGCATGACGTCCTCCAGGCCGGGGTACTTTTCTTCCATTTCTTGCAGGAATGGTATGAAGCCGTCGGCGGACCCGCAGTACCAGGCCTTCTGCTGCACCCCGTCCTCGATCCTGGGGACGCCGGTAGGCGCGCCGGGGGTGCCCCACGGCCGGCCCTGGGAGTCGGTGTACCGTACGAAGCCGAAGGGGGCGAACCACTTGTACCGCTCGTCGTGATAGGGACGCACCCGTTCGATGGCCTTCTGCTGGGTGTCGTCCAGGCAGAAGCCGAAGCCCAGGCACATGTCCTGGCCCAGGGCGATGTCCCGACCCGCGCCGGTGGCGGCCTGGTGGTAGGAGCTGAACATCCGGTCCACCAGCACTTCGCCGGTCAGGGCCACCATGGCCTTGATGCCCCGCTGGGCGATCCACTCCAGGGTGCGGCCGCTGGCGATGGGCTGCCAGATTTCCACGGGCCGGTTCAGTGGTCGGGGAACCAGCGTAACGTCCTCCACCTGGTAGCCCCGGTAGGGAATATCCGGCGGAATGGTGTAATACTTGCCCTTGTGGCTGAAGGAGTCCTCGTTAAACGCCTTCAGGATGATTTCCATCTGCTCTTCAAAGAGTTCCCGGTTGGCGTCGTTGTCAATTACGGGAGCGCCGAAGGTCTCCACCTCGCGGGAATGGTAGCCGCGACCAACGCCGAAAATCAGACGTCCACCGGTAAGAATATCGGCCATGGCGTAGTCCTCAGCCAGGCGCAGGGGGTGCCACATGGGTACGATGTTGAAGGCGGCGCCGAACTTTAGCTGCTTGGTAAGGCCGGCCAGGTGCACGCCCAGCAGGGTCATGTTGGGCAGGCACTCGTAGCCCTCCCGCTGGAAGTGGTGCTCCGCCGTCCACATGCAGTGGAAGCCCAGTTCGTCCAGATGCTTCGCCAGGGCCACGGCGTGGTCGTAGGCCTGGACAAGCTTTTCGTTGGGATACAGCCGGTCATTGGCCGGGGTACCGTCGGCCCCCACGTTGTCCAGGTCTATCTGGCCGACGTACAAGACTGAAAAACGCTTAATCATTCCCTGTCTCCGGTTCCTCTCCGGTTTTGGCCCATGGCCACGGCCCATGCTGCCCGCAAGGGCGTGGAATGACCAGAATCGGGTCAATTGAAAGTGTGGCTAATTATAGCACGGGCACGCCACGCTTCCCGAAATCCCGGGGTTGGCAGAAGGGGCACGGCTGGGGCGCGGCGCCCGGTTGGCGGCGGAGCGTAGGCATACCAAAGGCCAACCCTTATAATCGCCACAAAACCCGGCCGGCTCCGCCCATCTGGTAAACGTCGACCGCCGGCTGCATAGGAGGAAATCCATGGATCTGGGCTTGCAAGGAAGAATCGCCATGATTACCGGGGGCAGCCGGGGCCTGGGCCGCCGCATTTCCGAAGCGCTGGGCCGGGAGGGCTGCTCCATCTCCATCTGCGCCCGGGACGAGGGACAGCTGAATACTGCGGTGGAGGAACTCTCGGCCCAGGGTTACAAGGTCAGGGGAACGCCGGCCGACGTTACCGTGGAAGCCGACGCCCAGCGCTTCTACGACGAAACGGTGGCGGAACTGGGCAACCCCGACATCCTGGTCAACAACGTGGGAGGCCGCCGCGGTTCGGTGCTGCTGGAGGAGACCAGCATGGAGCAGTTTCGGGAGGGACTGGAGGTGAACCTGTTCAGCGCGGTCCAGTTGACCACCCTGGTCCTGCCCCACATGAAGGCCCAGGGCTGGGGCCGCATCATCAGCATATCGTCCATCTACGGGCGGGAACACGGCGGGTCCATCGACTACATGACCGGCAAGGCAGGGCTGATCGCCTTCTCCAAGCACCTGGCCCTGCAGATGGCGCCCCACGGGGTGCTGGTCAACTGCGTCGCCCCCGGTTCCATCGACTTCCCCGGCAGCACCTGGGAGCGCTTCCAGAACACCCAGTCCCCGGAGGTGGTGGCCGAGTTCATAGACCGCAACCTGCCCATGGGCCGATTTGGCTGGCCCCAGCCCATCGCTGAAACGGTGGCCTTCCTGGCCTCCGACTGCGCCGACCTGATCACCGGCGCCTGCATCAACGTGGACGGCGGCCAGTCCAAGTCCCTGTTTTAGATCAGTCAGGACGGTGATGCTCCTGTCCCCGGCTCAACTCCGTTCCTTCGGCGGTGTGGCGGTCAGGACGAGTATGCCCGCAATAAAGACGGCGGTGGAGAAAATGCGGAAGGGCCACAGGTAACTGCCGGTGAAGTCGTAAAGGAATCCGGCAATTATCGGCCCCAGGGCCTGTCCGCCCACCTGCACCGGCAGGGTAATACCGGTTATGCTCCCCAGGTGTTCCCGCCCGTAATACTCTGCCCAGGCCAGCCGCAGCAACAGGTGCAGCCCGCCCACGCCAGCGCCCAGGACGGACGCCGCCGGCAGCCCCCAGGCCAGGGTCGTACTGGCCTGCACCCACAGGGCGCCACCGGAAACACAGAAGGCGGCAGCCGCCAGCAGTATCCGGATGGGCACCCGCCTGGAGGACAGGCTGGCCCAGACGAAACCGCCCAGCATCTGGCAGAATGCAAACGACCCGGCGGTCAGCGCGGCCAGCGACGGGTCCAGACCCTGGTTGATGAAATGGGACACCTGGTGGAGGCTGACCCCCGCCTGCACCATGAATCCCGCGCCAGAAAAGATAGCCATGACGTAGAAAGCCCGGGTGCGCAGGGCGCGGGACACCGTGTAGTTGTTTTCCTGCAGATCACCTGAAGGCCGGACTGATCGTTGGGTATTGGCGTCCTCGGCATCTCCGCCGCCAGCAGCGCCACTGCTCCCTACCGGCGGGGTAGTGGTAGTCTTTGCCTGTTCCTGCGCCAGGCGGGACTCGCCCCGCCGGGGGTCGGCGGTCAGCCCCATGTCCTCGGGCCGACGGGACACCAGCAGCAGGGCCGGCAGAATCCCCACGACCAGCGTGAAAATTCCCAGCCACGCCCAGGCGCTTCTCCAGCCCCATCCGCCAATCAGGAAGTCGGCCACTAAAGGCATGGCCGCCAGCCCAGTGCTTTGCGATACGGTTAGCAGGAACAGGGCATGGGCGCGGCGGCGGATGAACCAGTTGTTGATGGCCGTGGTGGTGCCCAGTTCAAGGGGGCTGGCAAAGGCCATGCGGCCCGGCACGTACAGCGCATAAAAGGCCCACGCCTGGCCGACTAACGACAGACCAAAAGCGCAGCTTCCCACTATGGCCGACGTAACGGCCAGGATGGCCCCCGATCCATAGCGGTCTATCAGCCGTCCCACGAAGGGCGATACGCCGATGGCGCACAACCCGCCCAAACTGACTACTCCCGAGAAAAGGCCGTAGGACCAGCCAAACTCCCGGGTCATGGGCACCGCGAAAACGGACAGGGTGGCCACCGCCATCAGGGGGCGCGAGGAATAGCTGGCCAGGGCGCCAACGGAGAAAATGACCCATCCGTAGTAAAAGGGCAGCGAATGGGCCAGTCGGTGGCGCAGGGAGTTGGTTGCCTGAAAAATGGTGTCTCCGGGGAAAGCCGATTACACGCAGGGTATGGAGGAGGTACCCGGGGTAGTATAGGACTGCATTGCCGGTTTTTGTGCTGTTGTTACAGCGCCTGCAACACTCATTCGAGCTTGCCGAAGTTTCCCCATCCTGACCCCATTTCCCCGCCCGAATCATGGCAGGTGTGGGATTCCGGCCATCCGGCAAGCTCAGGACAGCATGATCTCTCCTTGAATTCTTGGAGGGGAGACCGTCAGCCTCTACTCCGGGTGGACCACCAGCACCGGCAGGTCGGTCGAGCGGATTACCCTGTCGGTAACGCTGCCCACCAGAAAGCGGCGGACGCCGCCCCGGCCGTGGGTGCTCATTAGGATCAGGTCGATTCCGGCAGCCTCGGCGTAGTCCACGATCTTGTCGGCGGGCTGCCCGTCCTCCACGGCCTTGACCACAGTGATGCCCGCGGACTGCAGTTCGTCACCCACCTCGTTCAGGTACCGCCCTATCCGGTCCCGCTGGGCAGTCAGCACTTCGTCCAGTACTTGCTGGGAATAGTCCGACCCCATGGTGCCGAATTCGGCCCCGCGCATCACCGAAAACTCCTCAGACTGGGATGTAACCTGCAGCAGGTGGATTTGCGCGCCCAGCGCTCCCGCCAACTGGCGGGCAGTGGGAATGGCGCTGGCCGACACTTCCGAACCATCCAAAGGCACCAGGATTTCCTTGTACATTCGGTCTCCTAGCTTGCTGAATTCCGGGGCTCCAAAACCCCGGAAAGTGAATTTCTATCGGGAATGTCAACCCGATTTCTCCGCTTTCAGTATGCTAGACCCTACCTGGAGTGTCAATGTGGAGGCTATGAAGCAGCGTTCATCGCTGGTGACAAGAAATCGCCGGCGCTTCGGCATTAAGCGTTTTCCCCCCTCCAGTAACGTCCTCTTCCGCCGGTTTTCCGCCTTTAAGGTTATTTGAATGAATCTGGCCCGGCTATCTCGTATAATGCCGGGGAGCCGGGGGCATGCCCCCGTCAGGTAGACCACCTGTAAACCCCACTTTGAACAACCGGAGGACAAGAACATGCCTATAGAACAAATGGCCCCCGAACTGGAGCACATAATTGACCTGGACGCGGAGATTCGGGAACTGGGCAGCGGCTACGGCGGCGCCAACGGTCCGGCCGAGGGGCCCCTGTGGTGGCACGAAGGCAACTACCTGCTGTTCAGCGATATCCACAACGACCGCCGCATGAAGTGGGCTGAAGGCGAGGGTGTGACCGTCTTCACCGAAGGCACCAACCGGGCCAACGGTCTTACCCGCGACCTCCAGGGCCGCCTGCTCTCCGCCGAGCACGACGGCCGCCGGGTGGCCCGCCTCAGCCGGGACGGTGAGCGCACCACCGTCATCGCCAACAGCTTCCAGGGCCGCCAGCTTAACCGCCCCAACGACGTCATCGTCAAGTCCGACGGCAGCATCTACTTCACCGACCCGTGGACCTTTCCCCGGGTGGCCAACCAGTGGGAGCAGACCGTCTCCGGAGTGTACCGAGTCTCCCCTGATCTGGGAACCATGACTTTGCTGGTGGCCGACTTCACCCTGCCCAACGGCCTGGCTTTCTCCCCTGACGAGAGCATTCTCTATGTCAACGACACCCGCCGTGGCCACATCCGCGCCTTCGACGTGATGCCCACCGGCGGCATCGCCCTGTCCTCCGACCGGGTCTTTGCCGACCTGCGAGGCGACCGCCCCGGCGTTCCCGACGGCATGAAGGTGGACGTGGAGGGCAACGTCTACTGCGGCGGTTCCGGCGGCCTGTGGATTCTCGACTCCACCGGCAAGCACCTGGGCACCGTGGTCCACGGCCAGGAGGCCACCACCAACCTCTGCATGGGCGGCGAGGACTGGAAGACCCTCTTCTTCACCTCCCGCGGCACCCTGGGCAGCGTCCAGATAAAGGTGGCCGGCATTCCCGTGCCAACGGACCGTTAACCGAATCCTCAAGGAGCGCAAGTATCCTTGCCACAAACCAATGTCATCCTGAGCTTGCCGAAGGATCTAAACTCCTCCCGTGAGAACACCTTTGGGGCCACAGACCGGTGTGTGCAATAACGGGTCCAGGTTCCACGGCTTCATTCGAGGGGACAATTCTTACTGCGGGCAGTGGACTAAGACATTAGCGCCATTGCCTTGCTCATTCGTTAACTTCGTAAAGGAGAAAACACCATGCCCATAGAAGTTCTATCCCCCAATCTCGCAAGCATCGTCTCCCCCGATGCGCCCATCACCGAACTGGGCGATGGCTACGGCGGCGCCATGGGTCCCGCAGAGGGCCCCCTGTGGTGGCACGAAGGCGGCTACCTGCTCTTCAGCGACATCCACAACAGCCGCCGCATGAAGTGGACTGCCGCCGACGGCGTCAGTCTCTTCATGGAACCAACCAACCGTGCCAACGGCCTCACCCGCGACCCCAGCGGCCGCCTGCTGGCCTGCGAGCACGACACCCGCCGGGTTACCCGCCAGGAACCCGACGGCAGCATCACCGTCGTCGCCAGCAACTACCGGGGCCGCCGCCTCAACCGGCCCAACGACGTTATCGTCAGCTCCAGGGGCGACATCTATTTCACCGACCCCGGCTTTCCCACCCCGGGGCTGGACCTGGACTGGAACGGCGTCTATCACGTCTCCCCCGACCTGGGAACCATCACCCTCATAGTCTGGGACTTCAGCCGCCCCAACGGCCTGGCCCTGTCTCCCGACGAGAGCATTCTCTACATCAACGACACCCGCCGTCGTCACATCCGGGCCTTCGACCTGGAACCCAACGGCATGCCACTCATCGCCACCGACCGGGTTTTCTGCGACCTGGGCGGCGAGCGCGAGGGCAACCCCGACGGCATGAAGGTGGACACCCAGGGCAACGTCTACTGCGGCGGTTCAGGCGGCATCTGGGTCATGGACCCTTCTGGCAACCACCTGGGCATCATCGTCCATGGCGCCCCCGGCACCACCAACATGGCTTTCGGCGGCGACGACTGGAAGACCCTTTTCTATACCACCCGCCACACCTTCGGCAGCGTGCCGGTGAACGTGGCAGGGTTGCCGGTACCGGCCGGGAGGTAGGGGCAGGTCCGGCAGTCACAGCAGCCACAATGCCGTCTCGACAAAGACCTGTCATTCTGTGCAAAGCCGAAGAATCTGAACTCCCCACCGTGAGCCCCGTTAAAGGCGCCTGCCAACCTTGGCGGGACGGGCTTCGGATCCTTCGGCAAGTTCAGTATGATGTGGCCTGCCACTCTGCAATTCTTCCTGGCTGCCGAACTCTGGAAAGGTCAGTTTGACCGAAAGATTAAGGGCAAACATTAAGGAATCATACCGAGGCAACATGCGCTACATCATCGGCGGAATCCTGGTCGTACTCGGTGCGGTTCTGCTTCTCAGCAACACCGGTACCATCACCCTCGACTGGCTGTGGGGGTTCATATTTACCTGGTGGCCCATGCTGCTCATCCTCTGGGGCTTGTGGGAACTGGTGTCGGGAGGATTCCGGTTCCGGCTCTGGCCCATCATCCTACTGCTGCTGGGCATTGGCTTCCAGCTTTCCGCCCTGAACCTGTGGCAGTGGGACTTTGCCGTGATCTGGCCCGTGTTCATAGTCATTGTAGGCCTGGCTATCTTGCTTGGGCGACGGCGGCGGCGGCGGGAAGGACACCACCGCTCCTCCGGGCTTATCATTGAGGGCAAAACCGTGCCCCGCTCCGGTTCCGACGAATCGTGACAGGCCGTATTCAACAGCGTTTAGGAGCAGTAAGCCGCACAGGAAATCCGGGGTGGCGAGGCGGAAACCAACTTCGGCTACGTGGCTCTGGACCAGAGGGATGCTACCTTGTCGGATGAGGGGGCCCGGCTGGATGTCAATCTGACCTTTGGGGGCTTGCACTTGCGGGTTCCCCAGGGCTGGCGGGTCAATGTTGACCCGGTCAGTACCCATTTCGGCCACGTGCAGGACAATCGCAACCGGCCAACCCCGGAACCGCCCGGAGGCGAGTTAACGATAGCGGGTACGGTTACCTTCGGGAATTTGGAAATTATTGACTGATCGGGCTTCCCTGCCGTATTCCACCAGGCCCGATTGAGCGCGGGAAGACATTACCTGACAAACTGAATTTGGGGGACAAGAGCCATGCCGCCACCGGAACGTTACAACACCAACTACAACCTGGGCGTGGGAGGGGCAGTCATCAAGGACGGAAAGCTGCTGATGGTGCGGCGCGCCTCCCGCCGGGGCCGGGGCAACTGGCAGATACCCGGCGGCTTCGTGGAGCAGGACGAGACCATGGAGCAGGCAGTGGTGCGCGAGGTGGAGGAAGAGGCCGGCGTTACCGCCGAGGTGGTGGGTGTGCTGGGCATCCGGAACCGCTACGACGAGGACAACGGCAACAGCACCTACGTCATCATGGCCCTGCGCCCCGTCTCCGGCGAACCCACCCCGGACGCCCACGAGGTGGACATGGCCGCCTACTTCTCGCTGGACGAAATCGACGCCCTGGAGCAGGTGCCGCCCATCAACCGGGAGGTGGCCCGCCGCGCCCTGGACACGAAACGACGCATCCTGGACCCCCAGGAAGTAACCCAGCCCACGGGCCTGACCTACACCCTGTTTATCGGGTAGGGAGTGTTCTCCCCCGCAAAACTATCTTAAAAGTCCCTTCCCCCTTCACTGGGAGTCGGCATGATGGCGGTGAAATCGTTCCCACCGGCCACGTTACCTAAACCACCACCACCTTGTCGCAGTGCTGTCGGGCCAGGGCCATCAGGTCGGGGCGCTCATCTTCGGGATTGTCACCGGTGACGCAGATGACCGCCCACAAGCCGGCGCGGGCCTCACGCCCCATGCGCGACACGACCTCTTCCAGGTTGTCGGGGCGGATGACGGCTTCGAGTCCCCGAATCCAGGGATGCGCCAGGTCCAGGGCGGCAGCATCCCCGGCGGTGTAGTCGGCAAAGGCAATCAGTTCCTTCACCCGCAGGGGAACCGCATCCATGTCGCCGTTGCCCAGGGTCAGCACCGTTACCGTCTTTTCCCGGGCATTGAACTCGGCCACGTACTTGCGGGTCAACTCCACCTGGCGGGCGTGGGTACCGGCATGGCCGGAGGAACGCTCCACCAATTCCAGCATCGTCAACCCGGGGAAGGAGTTGTGGGGATTGGGGGGCGTTACGGGCTGGGCAAGCTGCTCCTCGGTCAGCCCTTCAATCAGGGACTTGAGCCGGTCGTAGGTGGCGTCCAGGTGCTCAATGTCCTGGCGCAGGCGCTCCTCCCTGCTGGAGAAGGGCGGCAGCATTTCCATTTCACCTATGGAAATCTTCTCCAAAGCATCGACGAAGTTCTCGGCGTCCAGGTGCTGCAGCACCTCCCACACCGACCAGCGGGAGCCCAGGAAAGCATCCTCGGCGTCAATGCCCTCCAGCGCCTGGCGCAGCGCCCGTCGGCCCTCTTCCAGCCGCACCAGGGCCCGGGCCTTGCGTTCCATTGGTGTCAGTTGCGGTTCTTGAGTCAATTGGGCACCTCTATTTAAGCTCCACCACCGTTACCCCGTCGTTGGCGCTTTCTGCGTCCGGACCGGACGATGCGGTCAGGGGGTGGCCCCGCAGGTAGTCGCGCACGGCGCTGCGCAGGGCGCCCGTGCCCCGGCCGTGGATAATGCGGATTTCGGGGACGCCGCTCAGGGCTGCCTCGTTCAACAGGGTTTCGACCTTGTCCAGGGCCTCGTCAACCCGGTGGCCGCGCAGGTCCAGGTCGGTCTTGACCTGACGGGGCGAAGGACGGCGGTAATAGACGCCAGCGTCCCGGTTGTGCCGGAACCGCACCCCGGGGGTGTTGGGGTCTATGCCGGTGGGAGACGCCCCGCTCCCGTTCCCTGCCGCTGGTGCCGTGCTTGACGCACCTTCAGGGCCACCGGCTTCCAATCCCGCATCGGCGGGGCGCTCCAACTGGTACACGGGAATCCGGGCGCGCATGGTTCCCAGCAGCACTTCAATGTGCTCGTCAGCGTCCTGGGGCGAGATAACTTCCACCGGCCGGGGAATGCCGCGAATGTAGACCCGGTCTCCGCTGCGCAACTCCTCCTGCCAGGGGGTGCGTTCCACCTCGATGGGCTCCCACTGGGGCGAAGTAAGTTCCTTCTGCAACTGGGCCAGGTCTTCCTGGTAGGCACGGAACCGTTCAGATGTTTGTCCCCCGGTCGTGTTATTGCGCGCCGGAGCGTTGGGGGTCGAAGCGTTAGCGGTCGGGCGCAACAACCGGCGGGCTGCCTGTTCCGCCTCCGCGTGTTCCGCCGCACGCTCAGCCTGGTTAAGCTGGGCCACCAACCCGCCAATGCGCCTCTGCAGGTCCTGCCGCGCTTCCTCCACCAGTTCCAGCCGCGCCGACTCCACCGTGGCTAGTCGGGCCTCGGTCTCCGCCCGTTCAGCCCTGGCCTGGGCCAGCAGTTGCTCCGACTCCTGGCGCAGTTGGGCCACCACCGCCCGTTCCTCCTGCAATTCCCTGACCAGGTCATCGGTTTCCAGCTGGGACGGCGCAATAAAGGAACGGGCGTCCTCCAGTATCTCCGGCGCCAGCCCCATGCGGTCAGCAATCGTCAATGCGTAGCTGCGACCCGGCAGCCCCAGGGTTATACGGTAGGTGGGTTCCAGCGTGCCCGGCTCCAGGTCAACGCTGGCGTTGACCATCCCCGGCTGTTCCTGGACGTATCGGGCCACGCCCCGGTGGTGGGTAGTGGCGATAGTCATTACGCCCCGTTCACGCAGGTGGCCCAAAATGGCCTGCGCCAGGGCCGCCCCCTCTTCCGGGTCGGTGCTGGTGCCCAGTTCGTCGATGAGCACCAGGGAACTGGCCGTCACCTGGTCCAAAATAGCCCGCAGGTTCTGAATGTGGGAACTGAAGGTGGAAAGGGACTGCTCGATGCTCTGCTGGTCGCCAATGTCGGCGTATATGCCGTCCAGCAGGGGGAATTCGGCAGCCTCGGCAGGGACGTGCAGACCGGCGTGGGCCATCAGGGACAGCAGGCCCACGGTCTTCAGCGCCACAGTTTTGCCCCCGGCGTTGGGGCCGGTGATGACCATGACCCCGTTGTCGCCGCCCAGCTGCACGCTGGTGGGCACGACCCGATCGGTCAGCAGGGGATGCCGTGCGCCGGTGATGCGCAGGTGGGGGTTTGAAGAATCAATCACGGGGGCCACGGCGCGGCGGTCGGCGGAATAGCGGCCCTTGGCCAGGGCCAGGTCCAGGCGGGCCAGCAGGTCCAGGGCCAATTCCAGATCGTCGCCCTCGTCGCCCACCCGGGCGGCCAGCGCCCGCAGCACCCGTTCCTCCTCCCGTTCCTCGGCCAGGCGGGTTTCCCGCCAGCGGTTGCCAGTCTCGATGGCGGGCAGGGGTTCGATGAAGACCGTGGCCCCGCTGTCTGAAACGTCGTGGACAATGCCCGGTATCTGTGACTTGTTCTCGGCTTTGATGAGCAGGACCAGGCGGCCGTTGCGCTGGGTGATGATGGGTTCCTGCACGACGGCGCGTTGCTGGTAGCGGCGCAGGCTGCGCTGCATAACGTCGTTAAGCTGCTGGTAGGCAGAGCGGGACTCGCGCCGCAGTTGGCGAAGTTCCGCGCTGGCGTCGTCCAGGATTTCGCCGGTGGGGCTGATGGCCCGGCGGATGGCATCCTCCAGACCGCCCAGGTCAGGAATGTTGCCGGCCATGCCGGCCAGGAGGGGCAGATCGTCGCGGTGGGCCAGGGCCTTGCGGTTGAAGCCGGCGGCCGCGGCCAGTTGCTGGACCTGGTGAAGTTCCTCGCTCCGCAGTGATCCGCCCAGCATGGCACGCTGCACGTACTCCCGCAGATCAGCGCCGGGGCCGAACTCCAGCGCGCCGCCATTGTCCAGGAACAGGCGGGCCTCGTCCGTTTCCTGCAGCCGCATGCCGATCTCCCGGGCATCGCCCACCGGCGTCAATTCCAGCGCCCGGTCCTGCCCCAGCACGGTGCGGGTATAGCCAGCCAGCCGCTGCCGTATCTGGTCAAACTCCAGCAGGCCCAGGGCATTAACACTCACAGTTTCCGAATTCCTAATCAACTCTCACCAGGTTAACTTTACTTGGATAGACAGGATGTACAGGATGGCATTGAGATAGAAACATCATCCTGTATATCCTGTCCATCCATGTTTGAATTTCTATGTCTAGGGAACAATCCCCCACACCCGGCTCTGCCGCAGCAGGCCCGCCACCGTTTCCAGGGTGTCGTGCTTGGGGTCGCGGATGTTCAGGCGGCGATCCAGGATTATGTCCTGGCGGCGCTGCAGATAAGGACACACCTTCAGGAAGCCGCTCAGGGTCAGCCGCTCTCCCCCCAGCAGTATGTAGTCCAACTCCCGTTCGTGGGGCGCAAATCTACTGCCCACGACTCCGCAGGCCTCGTCGAACAGCTTGCGCATCTGCCCTTCGCGGATTCGCTTGAACCGAAGCTGGGAAGTGCCGCCGGCGTGGTGCTTGCCCTTCACGTAGCGCGTGTCCGTCTTGGTTACCACGGGTTCCGTGCCCTTGAACACCGCTACCAGGTACCGACCAAGGCGCAGCAGCACGACCCCCACGGTATAGTCGGTGGTCAGCAGGTTCCGCAGGGGACCCTCGTCCCACTCCCCGGTCTGCACGGACTCCCCGACCGGAAAGGGCGGTATCACAGCCAGCCCCCGTTCGCCTGCCCGAAACGCCGCCAGCCCGGTATCCGACTTTAGCAGGGCCTCGCCGCCGGGTCCCTCAATAGCCGGGGCGAGGAACCGGTACCACTCCCGCAGCACGGAGTCCCTCGATCCCGGCCATTTCAGCAGGTCATGGGGCGCCAGGTAAATCGTGCCGCCGCCATTGACAGCAGAATCCGGCGCGTCCGGCCCCACCCGTGCCAGCGCCCGCAGCACCGCGTCGGGCGGAAGGGATTGCCCCGGGGCCAGGGTGGCCAGCCGGTCGGAAGACGTGGTTGCCGTGTGGCTATCGGAAGACATAGGCGGGGAAATTGTATCACAGGGGTGATTTAGATTGGTTCAGAAGCTTCGGTAGCGACAGGACGATCGCACCCCCATTCATCCCGGTCGCCGCGAGTAGCCTCGCTCCTACGTCCAGGGAGAGATTACAAGATCAATGGAAAAAGTATTGCTTGCTTCGGAGTAGCTAGTACTGAACGGGGTTGAAGGGCCCCGTTAACGAACACCAACGACACTCTGGCCCTTATAACTGCAAAAAATGAAACGCCCAGCCTCCAGGCCGGGCGATGGCAAGGTGGGGGACGCCCCGGCACCGAGGGCACGTGCCGGTTTGTCCCCCATGTTGGAGTGGCTTGCTGCCGAAGGCTAGGCCGCCATGCCCCCTTCCCTGGAATTCTCCGGGTCAATCTCGGACAGGTCTTCACCGAAATTGGCGGGGCACATTGTTCCGTTGGCAGACACCACCATGACGCGCCGGTCCGTGTGCTCCATCAGGGTTTCCAGGCTGTAACCCCGCAGCCTGGCCAGCAGACCGGGCCTGACCAGGGAAATGGGAAGCAGTATCAGATCGATGTCTTGCCATTCCGCCCACATGGCCAGGTGCTTGAACCCGTGGGTTGTGGGGAGGATGGCGTGGGCATCAATCCCCCGGGCCTGGATACGGGCCAACTGGCGGGCCAGGGGCGCCCGTCCCAGGGGCAGCAACTCCCGCCAGTTTAGGATGCGCTGCCACTGCCGCCGGTGTTCCTCGGGGTAGGGATTGACCAGGTAGGATGCGGCGGACATCTCGAACAGCACCACCTGGCTGGCGTTGGCGATGGCCAGTTCGGTGGCCCACCCCCTAAGCCGGTTAAACTCCGCAGACCCGTGCAGGTCGGTGACCGCCAGGATGCGCCGGACGGGGGCATCCAGCCTTAGCGCAGAGTGGTCGCGTCCCATCATCACCGGCACCGAGTCGTCCTCGGTCTCCAGCTTCAACTCGGGAGGAAGTTCGCACACCGGGTCGGCGACTTCATCGTCGGGCCTGTTAGCCCCTTCGCGCACGTGATCCAGGTACTCAATCAGGGCAGTGATTACGCGCGGGTCTGAGGTGACGAACCCCTCAAAGCTCTTTCCCTGCTGCGTCAGGCCCCCCACGCCGAACCGGTCCTCCGGAGAAGTGTCCCAGCCAACAAAAGCGATGGGCACGGGTGTCGCAGAAACCAGGAACCACTGGTTCACTAGCAGGTGGCGGTCCATCGGCAGGGAAACCCATTCGGCCTGGGTACCCGCCAGGAAGTCGGGCGCCTCGCCCACTCCGAAACCAGCCATTCGCACACCCGCTTCCAAAATCTTGTGGTACCGGTGCCGTTCGCCTGACAGCTTATCCGAGTTCTGGAACCCCACGTACAGGTCGGCCCCCTCCGGTTTAGCCAGGATTTCCTCTTCAATTTCCCGGCTGAACCGCAGCATCTCCAGCGGCGAATTGAGGAACTGGAAGCCCTCAATGGGGGTGCCACCGTTCCGCAGGCTGCGTTCCATCCGTCCGATAAACCGCGCCACTCCACTCTTTTCGGGATTCGACCGGTCGTCTCTGGTTATTGCCCATTCCATTGGTATTGCCCCCTCCGTTGGTTTAACCCTTGACATGTATTATTTATCACCTTTATATCCAACCACTCTTTAATACACCTTAATTATATCATCGTGATACACAATGTAAAGTATTATGAAAAGAAATTCACAGGGCCATCCCGGCTGATAGCCGGGATGGCCCTGTGAGATAAACAAGCCTTGGAAGCCAATTTGAAATGGCAGGCAGTAGTCTAAAAGCGCTAAATCATCATTGTGTCGATTACGGCTGCTCCATTACCTTCAACTCACAAACTGTTACCGTGGACTACAGGACGGCTGTCTGGACAAGGCCGACTCCGTCGTACCCGATCACGCCTACTCCACTCCCTGCGCTACTCTCTCCATCTTCGCAATATTCACCGGGTCAGGCCCCATCTCGCCCCTTTCCAGGCGTTTCACCATGGTTACCGCCGCATCGTTCATGGGCGTGGGAACGCCGCTCTCCCGTCCTTTCCTGGCCACCAGGCCGTTGATGTAGTCAACCTCGGTCTTCCGGCCCTTGAGAATGTCCTGGTGGAAGAAGGAACGGGCCTCACTGCCCTCAGCCTGGGACGCCTTCACCAGGTTGTCCACCAGCGCCTCGGGCGACTCCGCTGCCTCCTCCATGGACAGGCCGAACACCGATTCCATGCTGTAGCCCTGGGCGCGACCCACCAGCAGAGTCTCGCGACCCAGTTCCAGGCACACACGAATCCGCTCCGGCGCCTCGGTCAGGTGGGCGGGACCCACACCGGCCAGGGCGCAAACGGGGGCCACGATGCTGTTGAACACCAGCTTGGACCAGCGAGTCCCCCACAGGTTGGTGGTCAACTCCGTTTTTCCCGCCGCGCTCAGGATGCCCTGCAATTCCTGGAGTCGCGGGGTGATGCGGCCGTGCAGTTCGCCCAGGACAAAGGTGGTGCGGTCCATGGCCGTGTTGCGCTTCAAATGGCCTGGCTCGAAAACCTCCGAGGACATGGTGAGGACGCAGCCGATGTCGCGAGTGGGGCCGACTACGGGGGCGATCCATTCGTCGTTGAGGCTGTTCTGGGTGGAAACCAGCACCCCGTCGTCCTTCAGGTAGGGAAGGATCAGCTGGGTGAGCCAGAGAGTGTCGTAGGATTTGCAGGCCAGGAAGACGATATCAAAGCTGTCCTCCAGGTTGCAGACCTCGTAAAGGTGGAGGGCGCGCACCGGCGAGTTGAACTCCTCACCGGCGATGGACATGTGCAGCCCGTTGGCCTTCATTGCGTCAACGTGCGCGCCCCATTGGTCGATCATCACAACGTCGTGGCCCGCCACGGTCAGCATGCCGCCAATAACGCTGCCGGTACCGCCGGTACCAACCACGGCAATTTTCTTGTTGGAAGTGGTGGTCATGAAACTTCAGCCCGTCCTTCTTCGTTTCTCGTCCCCGTTCAGCAATTGCAGCCACGTGGTAGAAATGCCGCGGGGATGCACGACCCACCACGCATGTAGCTCGGAAACAAAGCCTAAACCCGCCCCCTTTAGCTGTCAATTAAGTCAAACGACACCAAACCAGACCGCCCAAGCGTAGTAAGGGGGAACAGGTTGTGATAATGTGAAACGGAGGGCAGGTGCAAACTTGCAGGAGGTGGGGACGACGATGGCCCTTTTGACCCTTTATCCCGTTAACTTTTTCCGTGTCTTCTGTTTAACGCTGGCTGGTTTACTGGCTATTGCAATGCTGGCAGCATGCGGTTCAGAGCCTGAACCGCCAGCGGCACCCCCGGATGCATCTGCCAGCGCTGGCAACACCACCGCCCCGCCCGTGACCGAGGCAACGCAGGCACCGGCGCCAACCATAGCGCCCGCCGTCGAAAGCGCGCCGCCGCAACCTGCACCCGAACCAACCCTGGCGCCTGCATCAACTCCCCTGGTCGTCGTTCCTTCTCCCACCCGCAGGCCCCTTGCAACACCGGCGGTTGAGCCCGCATCCCCAAGCAACGCGGGCCAGGTCACCGACGCCACATCGCCGGATCCGGCGCAAAGTGCGATGCTCCAGGTTGGGCCGGGCGCCACCTGGGGCGACGTTTACGACTCGCTGTCAGAAGCAGAACAGTCCTGCATTCTGGGCGAAACGGGCGAGGAGCGCCTGGACCAGATGCGGGAACGTCCCTTCTCACTGCAGGGCGCGGACCAGGAATCGGTTGCCCTTCTCGACTGCATCTCCGACGACACGGCCCGCGAGTTGTTCATCGCCGACATGGCTGCCCAGTCCGGCGGTCTCACCGAGGAACAGGAGGGTTGTGTACGCACCCTGCTGACCAATTTCAGTCCGTCGGAACTGGCCGCCGCTTCGACGGGCGAGCCAACGCCCGAAGACGCCATGCTCCTGCTGTCCTTCGGCCTCGGCCTGGTGGGATGCGTCCCCGAGTTGGCCACCCAACCGCCCGGGGGCCCGCCTGGCGATACCGGAGTAGACGGCCCCGGACAATTGACGCCGAGCCCGTCCCAAATCTGGTCCTTCACCACCGGCGGTCCGGTGCTCATCGCTCCGGCCGTGGCTGACGGCGTGGTGTACGCCGGCTCTGACGACCACAGCATGTACGCGCTCAACGCAGATTCCGGAGAGCTGCTGGGAAGCTTTGCTACCGGCGGCGTTATCCGCTCCACTCCCACCATCGTTGACGGAATAGTGTACTTCGGCTCCAACGACAACCACATCTACGCCGTGCACGCCGGCACCGGCCAGCAGATGTGGAAGTACGACACCGGTGAGTGGGTCCAGTATTCGCCAACCGTTGGTGGTGGTAAGGTCTATTTCGGCGCCCCCGCCGATGGCAACCGCAGGGTCCACGCCGTCGACGCGTCCACCGGCGAGGTGGCCTGGATTGCAGAACATCCCTTCCCCATCGGCGCCAACCATACTCCAACTCACATAGGTGAAAAGGTCTACGCCCAGGGAGCGGAATACGGGAAGTTCTACGCCCTGAACGCCGCCACCGGCGAGGTGGCCTGGCAGGCGGAGGTTGGCGGCTATGTAGAGTCAGCCCCCACCGTCATTAACGGAGTGGTGTACCTGACCGTGATAAACCAGGCCTATGCCTTGAACGAAGCCACGGGGGATGTCATTTGGAGCTTCAACACCGAAGAGTTCCCGGCACGGGACTTCCCAGCCCTGGTAGTGGACGGCGTCTATTACCTGGCCCCCAGCGACAAGGTGTACGCCCTTGACGCCAGTACCGGCCAGGAGCTTTGGAGCTACGAAACGTCCATGCTGTCCACGGCCCCGGTAGTTGCCGATGGCGTGCTGTTTGGAGCTTCGGAAGATATGGGGCAAATCTTTGCCCTGGATGCCGCTACCGGCGACGAGTTGTGGTCGGAGACCACGGGTGATTTCACAATCAACGCCCTGACCGCGGCGTACGGCACACTGTACGGCGAGTTAAGCAACGGCCAGCTTGTCGCCGCCGACGCAGCGACCGGAATTCCCGCCTGGAGCTTTGAGAAGGGCGGCTTCTCCGACATTCGGGGTTACACCGTCCTTGACGGTATAGTCTACTCTGCCGGACCCAACAACAGCGTCTACGCCCACTTGGCGCCGTAGGTATGACCGGCGCAACCTGACCGCAACGCCACCATCTGAAAATAAACGGGCCCGGGCTAAGTACCCGGGCCCGTTTCTTGACAACTCCTTCAGTCCCCTACCACCTCTGTATCTCCGGCAGCACTTCCCTGCCGAACAGGCCGATGTTCTTCATCGTGGCGTCGTGGGACATCTTTGACTCCTGGCCGTAGAAGATCAGGTGCTCCATGCCCAGGCGATCGTGGAGGTAGCGGATCTTCTCCAGCACCGTGTCGGGAGTGCCGGCCACGATGTGGTAGTTCTCGTTCAGCTCCTCGTAGCTCTGCTGGATGAGCGGGCGTACGGCCCGCCGCGCCGCCACCTGCTCGCCCTGCTGGGAGCGGTACCCCACCGGATTCATGTACTCCCGGGGGCCGCGGGTCGTGGTGCCCATGCGCCAGATGAAATGGCGGGCCTGCTCGTCGGCCTCCTCCTGGGTGTCGGCAACGTAACAGCACAGCAGGTAGCCAAAGTTGTTGGGCGTGGGCTCGTAACCTTCCTCGGCAGCGGTGGTCCGGTAAATCTGGAACAGGTCCTCGGTAACATCCAGGGGGGTCAGGAAGGCCACGTAGGTATAGCCATGGGACGCCGCCCATTGGGCCGTCTCAGGGCTGGCCGTGCCTGGCACCCACACCGGCGGGTGCGGCTTCTGCACCGGGACCATCCAGGGGTTGACCACCCGGAAATTGTAGTGGTTGCCTTCCCAGCGGAAGGGTCCGGGCGTGGTCCAGGTCTTGATGACCAGGTCGTGGCACTCCTCGAACCGTTCCCGGTTATACATAGGATTGCCGTTGGTGGCCAGGGTCTCCACGCCGGTACCCCGCACCATGCCGGAAATGACCCGGCCGCCGGAAATAACGTCAATCATGGCAATTTCCTCGGCCAGGCGGACGGGGTTGTCGTGGATGGGCAGGATATTGCCCAGCATCAGGATTTTGGCCTGTTGGGTGGTGCGGGCCAGCACGGCCGCCGCCAGGTTGCACGAGGCGTTCATGCACGACGGCGTGTTGTGGTGCTCGTTCACCATAATGCCGTCAAACCCCATCTCATCCACGTACATGCACTCGTCAAAATAGCGCTTGAACAGGTCGGTCGCGGTCTCAGGCTCAAAGTAGGTGTTCGGAAAAGTAAGGCGCAGTGAGGGGTACTTATCCCCCTCCTCGTCGGGGTATTCGTGGTAGGGAAATTCGCTGAAGTAGTAGACTTTCATGCGGTGGGGTGGCCCTCCTGGAACAGGCTTGGCCCATTATATAACATGGGTTGGCGAAATAGACGACGAAGGAAAGGATACCAAGAGGAACCTAACGGTACTTATCAACCAACTGTTGCAGTCCCGTTCGTCCCAAGCCGGTTTGCTTTACGCTCAGGATGGCACCTAATGTGGTCGGTGGCAGGGGATCCGATTTGTCGGGAATTACCGTTGAGCGTGGAAATCGTTCACCGGAAAAGGCGCGGGAGTAGAAAATGCCATGGTTACGGCGGCCACCCTGAGTCCATCCCTCTAATTCCAGGAGACGCATCAATTCTCGGCCAGAGATGTTCAATGCGCCTACCGAAGGTCGCCCGCGACTGCGAATCCGGAGGTGTTGACTGCATCGACTGGCACAATACGAACGTGGTTCTCGGCCAGGTAGTCCTGGATATACCCCAGCCGTTCCACCTCATTTAATTGCAGTTCAACTGCGTCCTGAAGTTCCACCCGAGTTTGGTCCAATGTGTCCGCGAAGGTAGATGTGCCTAATTCAAGGCAGAGGCCGACCCACTGCCCCGACTCTTGTTTGAAGTCGAAGGTCAGAACAATAACGTAGTCCGGCGAACCCTGCTTGTTGCGGTGAATTACAGTTGCTGTGTCGCGCATGGCACTCCAATCCACTGATTAGCCTAGTTTCAGAAAGACTGCCGACGGGTCCCTCTGGCAAGTTTTCAAGAGAAATATACAGTCACTGACCGCCCTCTTGGCATTAGCTGCTGATGCAAGGTGAAGGCCATTAGAAAGTACGGCCGGATTGAAGAAAGGGTGACCGTTGAAATGTGCAGCTTCGGTATGGATGATATAACGTTCTGGGACCTGTCCGACAGGGCATTTATCTGCATTGAGGGCACCTTCCCTTATTAACCATTCCGCTACCTCAACCAAGACACGTTTCCATTGTTTCCACTGAATTGTCCTTTCTTGACCTCCAGGGAAACGGATTACTGATGGCTTACTTCTCCAGCTTATGTCCTGGGGAAGATTCACAAGGGAATTCCAATCTGCACCGCCTGGAGTCTCTTCATCGGTCGGAGGCTTGATGGCGCCTTGATGCAGGGTCTGATCGCCTGCAAATGTCACTGGCGTTTCCTGAAGAGTCGGCTTGTTGGCCGTTACCGGCCGCCCCGTCTCCAAGTTCGACCGCCAAAGCGACAAGAACCGTAGAGCAAGGTGAGCTGACGACTCGCTTGAAATAACTGCTTCCAAGATGCGGCGTTCATCAAGAGTTCCTTGCTTGAAAATTTCATATAATTCCCACCTGTTGCCATCTGTCAAGCCAGCAAATCGGATGCCCGCCGCGTTGGAATAGTTGAGCATTTGCAATCGGTGGGGTTCCAATGATTCATTCAGCTTTTTGGCTTCCACGGTGGCAGCAGGGATGTTGCCTGTGCCCAGGAGAGCGTAGTCAGCCCTACCACCGCCAACTGAGTACTCTCCTGTAACCCTTCCCGGGTCCGAAACATCCCAACCCAGCGCCGTCAGCAATGGGTCAATCAACGCCATACGGGTTCGGGTCTCGTTCTGGCGCAACGATTCACTATGGTTGCGAATACGTTCTTGGAGGGTCTCAATAACTTTGACAAGGTCATCTAATGGCAAGATTAAGCCCCCGTCGTCATGCACTCATTAATGGACAAACTTTCGTCTGGGATATCAAGCAATTCGTCACATAGAATGCCACATATCACCCCCTTATGTCATCCAGACATTGTCCCGCCACCAAGGCAAGGTTAGAATGTAGGCGACCCCATTCCAGATTTAGCAACGTTTCAAGGGGAGATGCAGCCAACCGTAGGAGCAGACCGATGTGTCTGCCCTGTTTAACACGAGCGCATATCCACCAGCAATACCCCCAAAGGAGCATCACCATGGTTCAGCAAGGCCAGATCGACAACCTTCTTCGCGAATCCGGCCAGATTCCCGCCCCGCCCCACGTTTCCGCCCAGGCCACCCTTCAGGACTACGAGGGCATCTACGCCCGCTCCATTGAGGACCCCGAAGGGTTCTGGGCCGAGGCCGCCGAGGGCCTGCACTGGTTCCGACGCTGGGACGAAGTGTTCCAGTGGGAATACCCCAACTTCCGGTGGTTTGTTGGCGGGCAGACCAACATCTGTTACAACGCCCTGGACGTCCACCTGACCACCGAAAGGCGCAACAAGGCGGCCCTTATCTGGCTGGGCGAAGACGGCACAGAGCAGGTTTACACCTACGCCCGCCTGGCCCAGCAGGTCAACCGCTGCGCCAACGGCCTCAAGTCCCTGGGCATCGGCAAGGGCGACCGCGTGGTCATTTACATGCCCCTGACCCCCGAGGGCGCCATTACCATGCTGGCCTGCGCCCGTATCGGCGCCATCCACAGCGTGGTCTACGCCGGTTTCAGCGTCGGCTCCCTGCGCGACCGCATCCAGGACGCTTCGGCCAAGGCGCTCATTACCGGCGATGTGGGCTACCGCCGCGGCAACAAGGTGGACCTTATCAGCATCGCCAACGAGGCCACGGAAGGCTGCGACTCCCTTACTTCCGTCATCGTCTGGCGACGCGAAATGGCCCGCGAAGACCTGAAGGCCGGGCAGGTGGACTTCGAAGACCTGCTGGCCGGCCAGTCCATCAATTGCGAAGCCGAGGTGATGGACGCCGAGGACCCCCTTTACATCCTGTACACCAGCGGCACCACCGGCAAGCCCAAGGGCGTCGTCCACGTCCACGGCGGCTACATGGTGGGCACCCACTACCACTTCAAGAACTTCTGGGACGTCAAGGACAACGACGTTTTCTGGTGCATGTCCGACATCGGCTGGGTGGTGGGCCACAGCTACATCGTCTACGCCCCCCTTGTGGCCGGGGCCACCACCGTGTTCCGAGAGGGCGCGCCCGACTACCCCCACAACGCCATCTTCTACGAAATCATCGAGAAGTACGGGGTCAACGTCATCTTCACCGCTCCCACCGCCGTGCGGATGCTGATGCGCTACGGCGAGGAACCGGCCAAGCAGTACAACCTGCGCTCTCTGCGCTTCCTTACCTGCGCCGGCGAACCCCTGAACCCTGAAGCCCTGCGCTGGGCCAACGAACACATCTGCGGCAGCGGCGAGTGGGCCCACATCGTGGACAACTGGTGGCAGACCGAAACGGGCGGCCCCTGCCTGGGCACCATGGCCACCATGGAGACCCGCCCCGGCCGCGTCGGCAAACCCCTGCCCGGGGCCCTGATGGACATCGTTGACCGTGAGGGCCAGCCCATCGAGGAACCGGACAAGGGTGGCTTCCTGGTCATCCGGCGCCCCTTCCCCCACTTCTCCCGCACCGTTTGGGGCGACCCGGAACGCTACAACGACACCTGGAACCAGATTCCTGGCGTCTATTCTTCCGGCGACGTTGCCCTGCGCGACGCCGACGGCTACTACATGGTAGTGGGCCGCGCCGACGACGTGCTCAACGTGGCCGGCCACCGCATCGGCTCCGCCGAAGTGGAAAGCGCCCTGGTGTCCCACCCGTCGGTGGCGGAAGCGGCGGTAATCGGCAAGCCCGACGAACTGCGCGGCGAGGTAATCAAGGGCTTCGTGACCCTGCGCGTGGGCAACGACCCATCCGACCTGATGATCGACACCCTGCGCAACCACGTCCGGACCGTCCTGGGCCCCATCGCCGTCCCCTCCGAAATCGAGTTCACTCCGGCCCTGCCCAAGACCCGCTCCGGCAAAATCATGCGCCGCCTCCTAAAAGCCAACGAACTGGGCCTGGACCCAGGGGATATAACGACGCTGGAGGATTAGGAAGCGCTTTGCCGAGCGTAGCTGACCGGGCTACAGTGCCCGAATGAACCGAGAGCAATTCCTGCGAAGAGCGCGCCGCTATGCACGAAGAAATGGGTTGGACTGCTATTTCGAGCCTGTCCGAGGCAAGGGAAGTCATGGTAAGTTGACCGTGGGGGCGCATTCCACTACGGTTCAGCATGGCGAATTACCACGGGGAACACTGCTGAAAATGCTGCGGGACTTGAACATCAGGCAGCGGGAGTTCTAAGAAATGCGATACGCTTATCCTTGTCTGCTGGAACCCGAGGAAGAAGCGGGATTCGAGGGGGTGTTCAATGTCTCATTCCCCGATGTGCCCGGGGCATTGACCTTCGGTCATGGCAGGGCAGAAGCACTGGAAATGGCCGAGGACGTGCTGACCATCATGCTTGCCGATTATGTGGAACGCAACAAGGACTTTCCCGTCCCCAGCCCCCTTCTTGAAGGCCAGGAATTAGTCGCCGTACCTCCGATGGCAGCGGCTAAACTGTCCATATATACGGCTATGAGGCAGCAGGGAGTTACGAAACAATTCCTGGCACAACAGCTTGGTATCAGCGATGCCACTGTTGCTAAACTGCTTATCCCGGACCGACATTCCCCGTGGAGTCAGATAACCCGCGCCCTGGAATTGCTGGGCCGAAAGCTAGTTGTTGAAGACAAGGTCGCGTGACTTTGTAAGACAGATCTCGCTTAATTGCCGCTCAAGCCCCAACTATTGGCAAACTCCCACCGACGTTTCAACAGCAGGACACCCAAAGGAACCCACCAAATGAAAGCAATGGTACTGGAGCAATACAACGCTCCCCTGAACTGGCAGGACGTCCCCGAACCCCAGTTTGGTCCCCGCGACGTGCTAATCCACGTCGTGGCCAACGGTCTGTGCGCCACCGACCTGAAAATCTCCGGCGGCCTCGTGCCCACGGTGTCCCTGCCCCACATTCCGGGCCACGAAGCGGCCGGCGAGGTGGTGGAGGTAGGCTCCGAGGTCCCGGGACTGCAACGGGGCGACCACGTTACCGTCTACCCCACCGAGGGCTGCGGTTTCTGCGACTACTGCCGCAAGGGGTTCGAGAACTACTGCGTCACCGCCCCCCGCACCGGCTTCGAGATTAACGGCGGCTTCAGCGAGTACATGCGCGTATCCGGCCGCAACGCCGTCAAAATCTCCCCTGAAGTCCCCTGGGAGGAAGCGGCCATCATCCCCGACGCCATGGCCAGCGTCTACCACGCCCTTACCCACCGTGCCCGCATCCAGCCCGGCGAAACCGTCGTCATCATCGGCATCGGCGGCCTGGGCATCCACGCCATGCAGATGGCCAGCCTGATGGGCGCCCGGGTCATCGCCGCCGACGTGGTCCCCGACAAGCTCCAGGGCGCCGAGCAGTTCAACCCCGACGTAATCGTAAACAGCAGGACGGAAAGTCTGCCCGAGCGGGTAAAGGAATTGACCAACGGCCTGGGCGCCGACGTGGTGGTGGAAGGCGTGGGCGGCGAGGCCGTGGCCGCCGTCCTGCCCGACAGCCTGGCATCCCTGAAGCTGGGCGGCCGCCTGGTTATCCTGGGCTACAACTACGGCATCCCCCTGGCGGTGGACACGGCCGACCTGATCTACGGCCAGTGGAGCATCCTGGGCACCCGCGCCTCCAACCTTCAGGACGTGGTAGAAGTGGTCAACCTGGTCGAGCAGGGCCGTCTCCAACCCGTTGTATCCGAAACCTACCCCCTGCAACAAGTGGAACAGGCCCTGGCCAAGCTGCGCGAAAGCCCGCCCCTGGGCAGGATAGTGCTTCAATCAGAGGCTTAGGGAGCAGATGTACAGGCGACACAGGCGGCGGGAAGCCATCCCATCCTGTAAATCCATGTTCGAATAAACGGAACCAAAAGAAAAGACCTGCCCAACCGGCAGGTCATTTCATTGGACATTCGGTTTAACTGGTCGGGGCGGCCGGATTTGAACCGGCGACCCCCTGCACCCCATGCAGGTGCGCTACCGGGCTGCGCTACGCCCCGACTCTAGCCAAGTAGAATACCACAAAGGCAATACGGCTACAAGGTCAAACACCTTCCCCGCAAGCTGATCACCCCTGCCCCGGCATCTGCATAACCTCGTGGACTTCAATCTCACAACTGGGGTCCAGTCCCAAGTGCGGGTGGCCTTCCAGCATGGCCTGTGCTGCCGCCATATCCGCGGCCTCAAGAATCGAGTAGCCCACCACGTTCTTGTCGCTGGGGGCCGCCCCTTCATTGGTCAATTTCAGATTCCCAACCATCGGACCACCCATTTCAGGCAGACCTTCCCCGCACCGTCCGGCCCAGTCCATCCACGCCTGCATCTCCGCCTGCATGTCCTCCTGGCTGGCCGCTTTTTCCTGCATCATCTGCATATAAGGCGCCCGCGCATGATAGATGACTATAAACTTGCTCATCGCTCATCCTTACTCTAAATTCGCTGGCTTGATTACAGCCACACCATTCTAATTGCCCGCCCAATTCCATTAAACCCATTCACCCGCCTGTAACTCGCAAAAGACAGGCAGTTGCCCAACAGAGTACAATACGCCAACCTTCATCCTCGGGAGGTTTCCCATGCCTGGGCCGCTGGATGGCGTAAAAGTCGTCGAGTTCACCGAAATCATCGCCGGTCCCTTTGCCGGCATGCTCCTGTCTGACATGGGCGCCGAGGTCATCAAGGTGGAACCGCCCTGGGGCGACCCCTGGCGCGGCACCCAGCCCGTCTCTCCCACCGAAAGCCGGGTTTTCATCGCCTACAACCGGGGCAAGCGCAGCATTACTCTCAACCTGACCACCCCGGCCGCTGCCGAGGTCCTGGCCCGCCTCATCCCGCAGATGGACGTCGCCATCGTCAACTACCGCCCCGACGTGGCCGCCAGGCTGGGCGTGGACTACGACTCCCTGTCCGCCATCAACCCCCGCCTCATCTACTGCGAAAACACTGCCTTCGGTCGTCAGGGCCCCGACTCCTGGCGCCCTGGCTACGACATGATCCTCCAGGCCATGACCGGCATCATGACCGCCGAAAGTAAGGTCAGCAACGGCGCCCCCGTCCACGTCGTCTCCTCGCCCTTCGTGGACACTTCCGCCGGAATCTGCCTGGCCTGGTGCGTTTGCGCCGCCCTGTTCCACCGCGAGCGCACCGGACGGGGCCAGAAGGTCGAGACCACCCTGCTGGGACTGGCCCTGGCCATGCTGGGCATGCGTTTCGTGGAGATCGAGTCCCTGGACCGCGAGAGCAACGCCGCCACCCTGGAGTCCCTCGCCGCCCTGCGGGAGGCCGGCGTGCCCTACCCCGAACTGCTGAAAATCTACGAGGCCGAACATCCCGTTACTCCCGGCAACATCTATTACCGCAGCTACCAGACCGCCGATGGCGTGATTTCCCTGGGATGCCTCAGCGACCCCCTGCGTAAGCGACTGCTGGGTGTGCTTGGCCTGACCGACATCCGTTTCGACCCCGATTACAACCCCCGCAGCGAGGCGGCGGCGGCCTTTGGAGAGAAGCTGATGCGCCAGGCGGAGGAGATCTTTTTGCAGCGCACCGCCGCCGAATGGCTGTCCCTGCTGGACGAAAGCGGCATCCCCGCCGGCCCCGTCCGGTTTATCGAAGAGGTCTATGAAGACCCCCAGGTTCAGGCTAACGGCCTGGTATCGGAACTGGAACACCGCGATCTGGGCCCCCTCCGAATGATGGGTCCGCTGGCCAGCTTCAGCCAAACTCCCCTGGAACCAACGGCGCCCCCGGCCCTGGGCCAGCACACCGATGAGGTGCTGGCGGAACTGGGGTTCGATGCTTCTCAAATTGACCGGTGGCGCCACGAAGGGACTCTGGGATAGCCTCAGGACCACACACGCCTGTTGTCCCCGATCCAAGTGTAATCTTTTACCCCTGTTGTACCAGCGAGAGTGCCCCCTTCCCCAGGGCAATCGCATTATGTCTGGATTGTCATTCTGAACGGAGTGAAGAATCTAAACTCCATCCCACAGGCCGACCAGGGAACCCGCAACCGGGCTGACATGCAGAATTCTAGGCCCTTCGGCAAGCTCAGGGCGACATGACTTTTGCTTGGCGGAAGTCTGCCACCTATGGTCTGAATCTAAAACGCGATTGTCCTGCCAAACCTCCCCTGACACTTCCCACTTGCCTCTCTGGAAAGCACTTCTCTACCGTATTAATTGCAGGCTCCAGTCCCAACAGGCGGGCCCGGATCCATTTCCCTTGTTAAGGAGAATCTATCCCGTGTCAAAAACAAAATCGGCTAATCACAGAACTAACGCCGCTTCCAACCTGCCCGCCGTTTCCTCGACTTCAGACCGGCCCGGCAGTTCATACCGGGTTGACGCCTTGTCCCCTCGCCAGCAGTCGGCTTTGCCCGTTGTAGCCCTCTCTACCTCTCTCACTCACGCTGCCCAGGCTGCCGGAGTTGGCCGGAGTACCCTGACCCGCTGGATGAACGATCCCGCCTTCCGCAGTGAGATTGTTCGTGTCCGCCAAGAGGCCGCAGAACTGGCCCGCCAGGAAATGCAGGGTATGATGCTTCGTGCTGCCTCCGTCATCAACAACGCCATGGATGACGCAGACCCGGCTATTCGGCTGCGTGCCGCCCGTTGCGCATTGTCCTTTGCCACTTCCTTCTCCCAGATCCATCAACTCAACTCAGCCCTCGACGAACTGTTGGACTCTCTTGACTACGAGCAGCAGGACTAAACCAAAGCCATGCTGGAATGTACACGGGAAGGACCACTTGTCGAAAGACCGTCATCCTGAGGGACAAAGACCGTCATCCTGAACGGAAAGACTGTCATCCTGAACGGAGTGAAGGATCTAAAATCCTGGCCGCCAACAACCTTTTCGACCTTTAGAATTTAGTTTCTTCGCTCCACTCAGAAGGAATGACAGCAAGAGTGGGACAAAATGGCACAAAACGGGACACTCCTCAAAAATACCCCACCTTCGTGCCCCTCCGTCAACACCCGTCGTAGGGGCGACCCTTGTGGCCGCCTTGGCCCGCCGCCGCAATCTTAGGGCCAGACCTATGTGTCTGCCCTGCCCAGGGGACAATGCCCCCTCACCCTCTGGTACCAGGCCGGGGGGCAAAAACATCGACCCGCCCGGCCCGTCGTAGGGGCGGCCACAAGGGCCGCCCTGCCCCAGGAGGTTAACCCTGCCGGATACTCACCCTTCACCCTCCGGAAGCAGGCCCGGGCAAAGGCAAAAATGGCACAAAATGGCACACATTCCAAAAAAATCCCACCTTCGTGCCCCTTCGTGGATAAAAAACAAAAGGAGAAAACCATGAGAACCCTAAGCGAAATCAGAAAAGAAATCTGCGCCCTCCAGCGCAAATATCACCGGCAACTGACCATCTACCGCATGCGCCGCGTAACCGAACAGGTCTACAACGACTACGCCCGCGCCGTAGGCGACCAGCAGGAACCGCCCAAACCCCTGGAGGTAATCCGCAAGATTGCCGACAAAGGATTCCGCCTCACCACCTGGATGCACCTGCACAACTACCTGGACAAGGTGCGGGAGAAGGGAGACATCCCCGAACCCCGGCGCATGCTGCTGGCCCTGCTCCCCTGGGCGTGGGAGAGCAAATACGACCGCCTGCTCATGCGCGAACTGCCACCGCCCAAGCCCAAACCCGACCTGTCCCTCCTCTGGGCCCGCTGGTTCGCCATGTCATAAGCACCCGTGCCCACCGTAGGGGCAGGCCTGGGTGTCTGCCCTGGCCTTTACAGGTCAACGTAGGGGCGGCCCTTGTGGCCGCCTTGCTGGGGGTTCAACCGTAGGGGCGGACCTGCGTGTCTGCCCTGGCCTCCACAGGTCCTTCGTAGGGGCGGCCCTTGTGGCCGCCTTGCCCGGGGAGGCCAACGGTAGGGGCAGACCTGTGTGTCTGCCCTGGCCACCCCAGGCGGTCAACACAACCGAATACAACCCCCCTCTCCTCCTGGCAGAAAGGCCGGGGTTGAGGAAAAAATGGGCCAAAATGGCACGAAAAACAAAATTCTTCTCGATTGCTCCTTGTTGCATCGTGGTAATTCACTAACAAGACCTCGCGGCTCACGTCCCCTATGCGGGTATTGTTGACTGCCTATGCGGGCCGTGTATAAAATGGGGCCGACTGCAACCCTATTCGGTTCCCTAAGGAGACACAATGACAACCTACGAGTCAGTCCTGCACCCACCGGCAATTATTGCCGAGCTGAAGAAGAACAACATTACTCACGTGGTCTGGCTGCCCGACAGCGAGACCAACTTCATGTACCAGTTGCTTACCGAGGAAGAGTCCCTGGACCTGGTTCCCGTCTGCCGCGAGGGCGAGACCATGGCCATCGCCGCTGGTCTCTGGGTCGGCGGCAAGAAGCCCGTAGTATTGATCCAGAACACCGGCATCTTCGAGTCCGGCGACTCCATCCGCGGACTGGGCCTGGACATCAACCAGCCCCTGGTCATGCTCATCGGTTACCGGGGCTGGACCCGCCGGGGGCCCACGCCGGATTCTGCGGCCCGCTTTATCGAGCCCATCCTGCACACTTGGGGCATCAACTGCTACCTTATCGAGACCGATGACGACGCCGACCGCATCAGCATCGCCTGCGAAGAAGCCGAACGCACCCAGAAGCCCGTCGGCGTACTGGTCGGCACCGAATTCGGCGTCTAGCCCGCCATCGAGGAGATAGAGAATATGATTAACAACACCGATGCCGTAAGGCTCATCGACAGCAAGCGGGACGATTCGGTCATCGTCCCCACCATGAACGCCAACAACGTGGGCTTCGGCCTGCCCAGCGTCAGCACTAACCAGAGCCTGGACCTGCCCCTCTCCGGCGCCATGGGCAAAGCCTCCAACCTGGGATTGGGCATCGCCCTCGCCCAGCCCGACCGCAAGGTCATGGTGCTGGACGGCGACGGCAGCCTCCTCATGAACCTGGGCGCCATGATAACCTCCGCCAACAAGGCTCCCACCAACTTCTACCACTTCCTGTTCAATAACAAGGTTTACGCCGTCACCGGCGGGCAGCCCATACCGGGCTCCGACGTACAGGACTGGGAAGGTATGGCCAAGGCGGCAGGTTACGCCGCCGTCTTTTCCTACGACAACCTGGAAGACTTCACCACCGGTATTGACGAAGTCCTGGCGGCCATCGGGCCTGTCTTCGTCCACCTGGCCATCGAGCCACAGGTCGAAAACACTCCGGTCCAGTTCCGCCCCCGCGCACAGCGCACCGTCAAAATGGCCTTCGACGAGGTACCGGCGGCCTTGGGCGTTGGATCCGACTAGGTTCGGGGGACTCTGCGTCCCTGGCAGGTAATTAATGAGGCGGCCTCTTGCTGGCCGCCTCTCTTTCTCTGTATATTTGTGCTAGGCCCCATCCCTTCAACCCTCCATGGAAAAGGCCCTGTGTGAGGGTTCAGCACTGGAGACAATTCCCTGTATGCACGATTTGAGGACAACTACTCTCATTGTTTAAAGACTTGGGCAGAAGCCTGCTGGGTCGCCTGGTCAGCCTTGGCATCTTTGCCCTGGGTTTCTGGGTGCTGTACCAGGGCCTGCTCCGCGACGACAACCTGTTGCTGCTGGGGCTGGGCGTAGTGGCCGGCAGTGCCCTCATTCTAGGCGGCCTGTACCTGATGGCCACCACCCGCCGGCTGGCCGCCCGCCAGGCTTCACAGCAAGAGGCCCAGCGGGAAACGGAACTGCCACAAACGGAACTGGAGGAGATAACCGGTGATTCCCTCGACGGAAGCCGCAAGGGCGATTAGCTTTCACCGCCAGGAAGCCCTGGTGGTATCAACTTCATCGGCCCTGCGCGACTGGAACCAGGTTTCGGAACGGCGGGACTTGGATATTGACCTGACCGACTGCATGGATCGCGCCCCCGGCGTGGGCCTGGGCCTTTCCCTGGCCCAACCCGAGCGCAAGGTACTGGTGCTGGACTGCGACGCCACCCTCCGCACCGACCTTGGCTCCCTTGCCACCATCGGGGAGTCCCGACCCGAGAACCTCGTTCACTTCGTATTCGACGATGCCACCCACGTCTCCACCCAGGGCGTCCCCTTAGATGGGCTGGACAATGTCAACTTCGCCTCCATGGCGCAGGGCGCGGGGTACACCCGCACCTTCCAGTTCGACAACCCCGAGGAACTCTTCATCGGTCTGGAGGAAGTGATGCGGGAAACGGGCCCCGTATTCGTGGTCGTAAAGGTAATCCACGACCAGGACCTGGCCCCTTTCCCCGACCGCAGCATGGCCGAAGGTTGGTCACAGGTGCGGGAAACCTTGCTGGGAGGGAGCCAGGGAGCTTCCAAATAATTCCTCTCCCAATTTGTGGGTTTAATTTTGAGAAAAGGGTGAACGATAGGCTGACGACTCCTGAAAGCGCAATTGCAAGCCGGATTAGTAATTCTCAGTTAGTCTCTTAATCCCATCGGCAAACCGGCTAATCTGCGCTACATTGGAGAGGAGTCATGGCAGCGACAACTGACTACCTGCGCATCCTTGAAGACCTGGGCGTTGACACGGGCCACATGCGGACCAGCGCGGCCCACGCCAGCCGTATTTTGAAGGAAAAGGACGGAGAAGGGTTCACCGGCCTATACATCAACCGCCAGGCTGGAATCACTTACTTCACGGTAAACCCGGAGGTCGCCACCGTCGAAGTTGACTGGAACCTCTGGCAGACTGTGCCTTCGGCGATTGCGGTGCCCTACTTCGACCGCGACAAGCAGAACATTGTTCCCAAGCCCGGGCAGGAGCGGGAGGCGCTGCGAAGCCTGTTGGGGCTTCCCCCCGAGGGAGGCTTCTTGCACTTCCTGAGGAATCTGTTCGGCCGGTCTTCCTGAGGCCCATGCCGCAGGGAAACTGCTCTTGGCGACCATGACAGGTACCCGAAACATGGCAGTAAATGGCCCGAACTCCTGGATAGAGCCGGGCGTTTACAGTCGGTCGCTTGGTGACTAACGGTCGTTCGGTTCCCCTTCATCCGCCGCGGGCCGTACCAGAATCTGCTGGGCCACGGTGAACCCCATGGATACCTGGGCCTTGGGAGTGGACACCGTCATCACTCCCAGGTAAGGGGTTGCCTCAGCCACGCTGACCCGGCTTTCCGGCACAATCTGCGCCTCGTCCAGGAACTTCAGCAGGTTGCGGTCCTCTTCGGGGATGCGTTCCACCAGGTACTCGGTGTCCTTGGCCGCTGTATCCAGGGTGATGCAGTTGGGAGGCAGGGGCGGCGCTCCCGCCCCCGGGATGGGACGGCCAAAGGGCGACTTCTCAGGATGCCCCAGTCGTTCCCGGAGTCTGGCCTCAAGTTCGCCGGAAATGCCGTGCTCCAATCTGTGTGCCTCAATGTATGCGCACTCCAGGTCCATCTCCAGCAGTCTTACCACCAGCCACTCAGCCAGCCTGTGGCGACGAGCGATGTCCTCACCGCCCTCAAAGCCCTTCTTGGTCATCCGGATTCGCTTGTCGGAACCTATATCCACCAGGCCCTGCTTCTGCATCCTGCGGGTCATCCCGGCCACCGACGGCACTGAAGATCCCAGGCCCTCGGTGGGAGGCAACTGCTTGATGGCGTCCGTAAGCTGGGTTACGGTGGGCGTAACCGCATCCTCCCACAGCCGGTACAGGCAGAGCAGGTAGTTCTCCGTCACCGCGGAGAACCTCTCCAGGCCGTCCTCTTCTATGTCAGCATCCGCGCTTACCCGGGGCGCGGCCCTTCGTGACCTTGGCATCGGCGTACCTCTTAGGAACGGAGCGGGCCCACGCAATCACCGCAGGCAATACCGCTATTTGCCTCTATTGATACTGGGAACGAAGGAATTATACAACGGGCGCGGAATATTGGTAAGGCAGGAGGACATTTCGGCGGTAAAGGTCGCCCTCCTTCCCACGGATGACCTGAGTTGCCAACATCGCCCCATCCAGGAGCGCACGCGCCGTACCTGCATGGTCGGTTCTAGCCCCGATCTCCCGGTCAGCCGAACTCCATCCTGCAGGATGCGCTTTCCTAACTTGCTTTAGTGCTCATATTCACTGTTGCACTCACTCAGATGCATTGGCCTATGTAGTCCGCAAAGCAAAGGATTCAAAGAACAAACAATGCCCCTCAGGTATATGCCCAAAAGATATTATACTCAGCACAGTAATATAACATTAATATAGACAAGCTTTCGCTATCAATGTTGACATTATACATTGTAGATGCTATATTTTGGCCAAAGTGAAATGTTACTACTAATTTAATAAATCAGTATACATTTACAGTTTGACATTCTCGAGGCGCGCCCACTCTTCATTTTCCTCCTCCTCCCCGGGAAGTGAAAGCGGGTGCGCCCCATTCCTTTAACAAATGCATAACTCATGAATCGGGTGAGGAGATCCAGGGGCTACATAAGCAATTTGGAGAGGGCATATGAGTCGATCCATTCTTACTGGACGTTACTTTTGGGCGACTGTTTTTATAATCTCTTGTGTAGGCCTTCTGTTGGCAGCATGCACCCGGGAGGTTGTGAAGGAGGTCCCGGTTGAGGTCCCGGTTGAAGTTGTAGTCGAAAGAGAAGTCGTGCGAGAAGTTCCCGTAAGGGACGTTGTAGAGATTGAGGTGGTGCGAGAAGTTCCCAGGGAGGTGGTCGTTGAGCGAGAGGCAGACCCCGGCAAGCTGGTGGTCTACTCCGGGCGCAGCGAAACCCTGGTCGACAGCATAATTCAGCAGTTCGCTGAGGCCACCGGCATTGAAGTAGAGGTAAGGTACGCCAACACGGGCCAGCTGGCGGCTACCCTTTTGGAAGAAGGAAGCAATTCACCGGCTGACCTCTTCTTCGCACAGGACCCGGGCGGATTAGGCGCCGTGGAAAGCATGCTGGTAAATCTGCCCTCCGAAATTATGGAGCAAGTACCTGAGTGGTCCCGATCGCCGAACAGCAAGTGGGTAGGCATTTCCGGCCGCGCACGCACGGTGGTCTACAATTCGGAGAAGCTCGCTGAGGCTGACCTACCGGACGACATGTTCGGCTTTACCGACCCCGTATGGAAAGACCGGATCGGATGGGCACCCACCAACGCCTCATTCCAGACCATGGTTACGGCCATGCGTTCTGCGTGGGGAGAAGAACGTACCAAGGAATGGCTGGAGGGTATCCAAGCCAACGAGCCGAAAGTGTACCCAAGAAATACTCCCCAAGTAGCCGCGGCGGCTTCGGGCGAGATAGACGTGGGGTTCGTTAACCACTATTACCTTTTCCGTTTTCTGGCCGAGGAGGGAGAGGACTTTCCAGCCCGCAACTACCACCCCAGGGCCGGTGGACCGGGGTCCATCGTAATGGTTGCCGGCGCAGGTATACTTTCTTCCTCAGGAAACGAGGAGAATGCCGAGCGATTCCTGCAATTCATGCTTTCGCCCGTAGCCCAGCAATATTTTGCGGCCCAGACCTTCGAATATCCGCTGGTGGAAGGTGTCAGGACGCAACACGTCCTGGTAGCACTGGATGATATATTCAAGCCCGACCTTACTGCCGGTGATCTCACGGACCTGGCTGGTACCCAAGCCTTGTTGCAGGACGCGGGTGTTCTGCCATAATGGGTTAATTCTCTGAATAAGTCAGGAAGTACCGCTCCCTTGGCAGTAACCAGGTTGAAATTTATCGGCCCGGCCTTGCGCCGGGTCGGATTCATAAGTGGTCCCTCGCCGATCCTGTGGGTCCCGGCAGTGGTGATAAGCCTACTCTTGCTGCTCTCGCCGGCCTACCTCGTGATCCGTTCCCTGGGAGCAGGGCAGGAGTTTTGGGACGTACTGCTGCGCTGGCGGGTGTTGGAGTTATTACTCCGCACGCTCTTGCTGGTGGGCGCGGTCACCATGGCTTCCGTCACTATCGCCCTGCCCCTGGCTTGGCTGACCGTGCGGTCCGACTTGCCCCTGGCGCGAGCGTGGGGCGTGATAGTCACACTGCCCTTGGTGATACCCAGCTACGTGGCCGCCTTTGCCTATGTGGTTGCCCTGGGTCCGCGGGGTATGTTGCAGGGATGGCTAGAAGACCTGATAGGTCTGGAAAGGCTGCCGGATATTAACGGCTTTTTCGGTGCCGCGCTTACTCTTACCTTGCTCAGCTATCCCTACATGCTGTTGACCATTCGCGCATCCCTGCAGAGGCTGGACCCGGGGCTGGAAGAGGTGTCAAGAGGGCTGGGATACCGTTGGCGGACCACGTTTCTGAGGGTTTCTGCTCCACTGCTGCGTCCGGCCATCGCCGCCGGTGGCCTGCTGGTGGCACTTTACACACTAAGCGATTTTGGCGCCGTATCACTGCTGAGGTATGAGACCTTCACATACGCCATTTTTGTCCAGTACGAATCGGCCATCAGCCGGACCCTGGGGGCGGCATTCTCTCTTTCCCTGGTGGCGCTGGCCATTGCTTTTCTGCTGTTGGAGTATGTCTCGAGGGGCAAGTCACGCTACTACCGGGTAGACCAGGGCGTGATGCGGCCTGCACAACGGGTATCGCTGGGAAAGTGGAAGTGGCCCGCAGTCGGATTCTGTTGCCTGGTGACTCTCTTTTCCATGGCGCTTCCCATAGGAGTACTGGTCTACTGGGTAATACGGGGGGTAGCGGCGGGTGAACCGCTACTGCTGCTGTGGAAAGCAACCGGCAACTCCCTGCTGGTTTCTGCCCTTGCCGCAGTTGTAGCACTGGTGGCGGCCTTTCCCATTGCCGCGCTTGCAGTACGCCATCCCGGGCCGCTAAGTTCCCTGCTGGAGCGGATAACCTACGTGGGGTTCGCGCTCCCAGGGATTGCGGTGGCGCTGGGTTTGGTATTTTTCGGAGCCAACTTCGCCCGCTTCCTGTATCAGGACCTGTCCCTCCTGATCTTCGCCTACCTGGTATTGTTCCTACCAGCCGCCGTAGGGTCAATCCGCACATCGGTGCTACAAGTCAATCCCAAAGTGGAGGATGCCGCTCGAAGCTTGGGGCGGACTCCGCCTCAGGTCTTTGCTTCCATTACTCTACCATTGGTAAGGCCGGGGCTATTGTCGGGAGCGGCAATTGTGTTCCTGCTAACCATGAAAGAACTGCCGGCCACGCTAATCCTTAGGCCAACCGGATTCCCCACGCTGGCCACCTCCATCTGGAGCGCGGCCTCGGAGGCCTTCTTTGCCCAGGCGGCCGCGCCGGCGCTGCTGCTGATACTAGCCTCCTCGGTCCCTCTCGCTCTCCTTATGCTTAGGGAACGCCGCTAACCCACCTCCATTAACCATTTAGCCCCGAGCGGGCGCTCTCGAGGCACCCGTTCGGGGCAATAGGTCCTGCCAATCAGCCCGGTGTGCCGCTGCGTCAGACAACGGATGTGGGAATTAGAGGCTAGACTGTGAGTTCTAGGATGTAGAGTCCCCCCTTCAAGCGGTCGACCACGTACATGATGCCGTTTTCGTCTACATACACGTCGTTGATGCCGTTTGACGGCGCTCCTTCCGGAATTTCGGGCACGAAGTAGGCCACCTCTTCCGGGTGGAAGGGATCACTAGTGTCGTACACCCGCACACCGGCGTTGAACAGTGTTGCAAAGATCAGGTTGTCGGAATAAAAACAGGTAGGCCCTGGCTGATTCTCGTAGACGTTGTGGGCGCCGAAGCGGCCGGGTCGGTTGAAAAAGTCGTCGGTGTCCGGCATGGGCAAGGTGCCGATGATGATGGGGTTGGTCTCGTCCCGAATGTCCATCATCCACATCAGCTTGGGGTAGTCTTCGCCGTTCAGGCGCACCGCTTCCTGGGTCACCAGCATCAGGTCCCGATTGAACAGGGGAAGTACGGTGTGAGTGAAGCCGGGGAAGGGAGGCGCATAGTTGATGTGGCTGACCATCTTCGGGTTGGCCTTGTCCTCGATGTCCAGGATAATCACCCCGGAGTCCATGTAGGCACAGTAGGCTCGGTCGGGCCTCTCAGGGTACACGTTGCCGTTGTGGAGACGGTGACCGGCGTCGAACTGGGGGTGGCGGGCGGGCATGGGGTCGGCGTCGCCCTCACGGGTGCCGGGGAACCACCAGCGTCCCACTTCCTGAGGGCTGGTGGGGTCTTTAACGTCCACAATCATGTAGAACTGATCATCCTTCTGATTACGAGGCTGGAAATCTGCGGCGCCGGTGGAGAGATGGGCGTAGTCGCCGTCCACCCACCAGAGGCAGTGGCAGCCGCGGGAATATTCCCCGCCCAGGTCCATGAAGCCGATCTGGCGGGGTTCCTCCGGGTTGCTGATGTCGTAAACGCCCATTCCGGTGCCGGGCTGGCCGGGCTGCTGGGACTGGTAGGCTACCAGCATGGTGTCGTCGACTATGGACAGGGAGTTGGAGCGAAGGTGGCCGTAAGCCAGTTCCGTCTGGGCCAGCAGCCGGGGGTTGGCGATGTCGGTTACGTCGACGCTGGTAATGTCCTTGGGTGCGCTCTCGTGAGCCATGTAGAGGACTCGGCGGCCGTCTTGGGTCTGTTGCAGGTGGACACCCTCGCCGATGTTGCCAAAACCGTTCAGGTCATGGTGGGAGATCAGCCGCATGTTACGGATTTCCTGGGTTTGCGTTGCCATAATTCCTCCTAAATCATCGATACACCGTGAAGCACGAATAAACTTCCTGTGGATGGTGCCAAAGCCTTACCCGCCGTACCATTTCCGTTTGTCCGTGGATAATACCACAAGTGACAGAATACGGCCCCCCGGAAAGGTCCGGGGGGCCACAAATGCCTTGATCCGGCCCTGGTTAACAGGGCGAGTAAAACCGGCCGCGTATTACTGGGCTGCCTTCAACAGGTCCCAGTGGCTGGTCTTGGAACCAGCGGTACCGGGGAAGGTCCAGCTTTCCACGACGTCGGGATTGAATGTTACTTGCAGGGTGAACCAGAAGAAAGGTATGTCGGCGAAGTTGTAGTACTTGTCGTTACCCATTTCCAGCAGAAGTTCGTGAATCCGGTCATCGTCCACGGTAGCCATGGCCTGGAACTCCGCATAGTTCTGCTCGATCACGTCGGAGTAGTATCCGGATCCTCCCACACCCTGGGCAGAAGACCAACTGCGGAGGCGGTTGGTCAGGGACCGCATGGTGATTACGTTGCCCCAACCGCCCTTCTTGATGAAGTCGGTGCGCTCACGGTAGTTACTGCGCACGGTGCCCCACTCGCTATCGAGAAGTGTGACGTCTATGCCGATGGGCTGCCAGTAGTTGATCAGCGCTTCGAGCATTACCGCAGTTTCCGGCTCATCTGAGGAGAAATAGTTATAAGAAGTAAAGGGCATGGGATTGTCGGGGGTGTATCCGGCCTGGGCCATCAACTCCCGAGCAGCCTCGGTATCGAAGCCATAAAGCTCTTCCCAGTCATTCTCCCAGTCTTCGTTCCATACACCGAGGACGGGGTGGAACTGGGTGAGGAGCATCAGGCTGCCCTGACCCTTAAGAACGTGCTGGAGCATCTCATCCCGATCAATGGCCTTGTTCATGGCCTGGCGGATAATCTTGCCGTGCTCGGGGCTGGTCCAGGGCACGCTGGGGTCATAGTCTTCCTGGTAGGCTCCGTAGTATTGTCCGCCAAGGAACATGGTCAGGTAGTGAGTGGGAGCGCCCGCCTCGGCATTTACCATGCCGTTCCGAGCAGCCTCCAACTGCAATTCCCGGGACAGGGCGGCGATATGAATCTCGCCGGTCAGCAGAGCGGCCAGGCGGGTAAGGTCTTCACGAACCCAGCGCAGTTCCACTTCCTGGAAGTCCGGGTTCTCACCCCGCCAGTGGGGCTGAGGGGCCTTCTCGAACCAAATGCTCTGTCCGACTGTCCTGCCACCATACATATAGGAACCGGTGCCAGCAGGCTTTTCGTCGAATCCCTCGACGCCCACTTCGTCAAACTGGCGCTTGCTCAGCATCATGATTTCGCCGCCGCCAAATCCACGCGAGAGAATGGCGGGCGTATCAAGCGCCAGGGAGGGGAACGTCACTTTTACCGTATAGTCGTCAACGGCCTCATAAGTAGCGCCGTCGAAGAAGGACGCCGCAGATACTTGTGATTCCTCGCTAAGAATACGATCAAAGGAAGCTATCACGTCGGCAGAGGTGAACTCTCCCCAATCAAAATGGAAGGGCACACCTTCCTCGAGGTACAGGGTCCATTCCCTGCCGTCCGCGCTTGATTCCCAGTTCTTGGCCAGGCGAGGGATGCGTGCGTTGGTTACCGAGTCAATCCCTATCAGGGTTTCCGAGTAGGGGTCAAACTGGTAGTAGGAGGGACGGCCCACAGTCCAGTGACGGTTGGTTTCCTGCACTTCGCCCAGGGCGTAAATGACCCGGTCCACCTTGGCTTCCACCGGACCGGCACTGACAGGTATTGGGGTAGGGGTTGCGATTACCGTCCTTTCTACGACGGTCTCCTTAGGTACTTCCTTGAGCACCTCTACTTCCCTAACAACTTCAACCTCGCGGACGACTTCCTTCTCCACCTCCACGGGTACTTCGACTTCCCTAACAACTTCTACTTCCTTGGGAACTTCCACTTGGACTTCCCTGACAACTTCTCTTTCCACTATTTCAGGTGCCGCTGTGCCACAGGCCACAACAAAGGCGAGAGTAAGAATTAAAGAACTAATCAGCAGCGCCCGGGATTTGGTAAACCAATATGCCATTTAGAGTTACCTCCCAGATGTTTAAATATGGGGTCCAGATTCGCTATATCCCCACCCCTACCTGAGGATACCCGGAAATCTGCGTGAGTATATTCCTGCACCTACACTATGTCAATACTAATTCCCAATGTTAATTGCGCAACATAATAATGCTTTACGTATTTATACCGTCTTTAGCCCATAACTTGTAAGGAAACTCAATTATCTACGTACTATTTTCTTGTTTACTTATATTTTTCACTAAACATTTACGCATTAATTCAGCGGCAATGTCCGGTTGACCGACGCCAGACTGTCGCCTATAGTGCCGTTAATCGTTACACAATGCGTTTTTTGCTCATCCCTGCAAAGCCTCTCAGACACCTCAAAGGCAAGGAGGACATATGACCCAGAACCATGCGCCCCCGGTAAGCCTGGAAACTCGCAGGTCCATTGTCGCAAGGCCCGTGGGCAATGATACAGTGTTGACCTTGATCGGATCCGGCGATCACACGCGCGGCCCCTGGCCCTTCGTTACCGGCATTCCCAGCCTTAACGCCGATCTGGCCGGTCCACCTGCCCAGTACCTCTCGGTAGCTGGGTGGGCCGCTTGAACCGTAGTTACAGTGGTAGGCGTGGCCTACCGTGGCGGCATAGCCCTGGAAGACATCGAGGTTGACTTTGAAGTTGAACCTGTCGAACGAGCCGGCGGAATCGGCTTCGGCGTGAGGGAGAAAGTTACCCTGAAGGGCAATATTTCTGAAGCAGAACGAGTGCGCCTGCAACGGGCGTCTCGCTATTGTCCAGTGGGCCAGGCCCTTACCAAGGGTTCAATGGTCATTGAAGACGAGGTGCAGTGGCGCTCCGGCGAAGTTACCGTCCTCCCCTCGGAATCAGGCAGCCTGCCTTCCCTAGGAGGGGCTCTGCCCGTGATACGGTCCGGCACTGTCCATGCCAGTTACCTGCTGGACACCAAGGAATATGATGGGGAAGGCAAGATGGAGCACGAGGGGGAAGCCAAGATATACATTATTACAGACAACCTGACCCACACCAGTCGGTGGACGGTTCTAGCCGGCCACAGTTCCCCCGGCCTGGTTCCCCCACCCTTCCCCACAGCCCAGGCGGCGTGGGCAGCATCGACAGCCACTACCTTGGGCAGTCTTCTTCCTCTTGGCAGTGAGCACGATGTCAGGGACCTGCAGGTGGAGATTGGACTGAATATGACGGGCGGACGAGATATGGCCCAGGGCAGCGCCGCCGAGGGAAGGGTTGTACATCGAAACGCCTCCCGCCGCCTCATTGTGCCAGGGAATCCCCGCGACATGCCCGTAGAAGCTGTGCAGGCAGCCTTGCTTCAGGACCCCATTACCAATGCCTACAAGGACGGGGGCGTCCTTCTGGACGAGCAGGTGGTGGTGGAGTAAAGAGCGGTCCGACCAGCGCCGGCTGAACCAAACTCTGGCCATTAGAACCCCCTGAGGGGATTCGAGTGGGCAACCCAACGACATTGGAGAGTTGTGCATTATGGGGCAGCCCTGTTGGCTGCCCCAATTCAGTCCGACCGAGCTTCATGTGTGAAAAATCTACCCTGAGTACATCGGCAACAATGTAAGTCACGAAAACAAGGAAAGGAATGCAATGACTGAGAATCGGTTCAATCTCGAAGAGGCAACCATCGCCGATCTCCATGCCGCCATCCAGGCAGGCCAGACTACCTGCGCGGAGATTGTGCAGGGCTACATTGACCGGGTGCGGGCCTATAACGGCGTTCCCAGCGTTCTGGTCACAGAGAACGGGGCTTCAATCGCAGAGGCGGTCGGAGCTATAAGAGGTGGTGACTCAATCAAGTTCCCTACCGAAACCGTGCCGGCATCTGAGATATTCCCTGACCTGGACCGGTACCAGGGCAAGCCCTTGGAATTCGGCCGTATGGAGCCCACCGCATCCGATCCCACGGTGCATCAGCAGTACGGAATGATTGTCGCTAAAAGGAAGGCAGGACAGGTAAACGCCCTGGCCACCCTCAACATCCGGGGGGAACGGTCCGTTACCTGCAAAGGCGATTTCGACCGACACCCCAGCCAAGGACCGCTGCCGCCGGGGGCGCCGCCAGTGTGCGAGCACTTCCGCCAGTTCCCCGACGCCCTGGAGCGGGCGGCAGAACTGGACACCCAGTACGGAACCTACCCGGATCTGGATGCCATGCCCATGTACGGCGTCACTTTCTCATTCAAGGACCCTTTTGACACCAAGGACATGCGGTCTACCGGCGGGGGAGACGCGGCCTATGACATCGACTTTCCCGCCCGCGACCATGTGCTGGTTGAACAGTTGCGAAACAACGGAGCGATCATATTTGCCAAGGCGGTCAATACCGAATACAACGGACGGGCCGGCGACCCGGGCGGCCGCCACGAGCCGGACAAGGTGCTGCCGTCGGTGCTGGGCTACCAGCGCAGCAGTTGGGGCGGAAATCCCTCTAACCCTTACGACACGTCCCGATCCGCTTCTTTGGGTTCCAGTTCGGGATCAGCCCTATCGGTCAGCACAAACATGGTAATGGCCAGTTTGGGCGAGGAAACCCGCGCGTCAACCCGCGGGCCCGCGAATCACAACTCGGTGGCCCTTATCCTGCCTCACAAGGCCATGCTTGGCTTTGACGGGGGAGCCATCGGAGCCGACATTTACTGTGACCGCAGTGGAATCCATTGCCGCACAATCCAGGACTGCTCAAAGGTACTGGACGCCCTCAAAGACCCTTATGAAGGCTACTATGATCCACGAGACCCCTTTACCACGGTGCCCCGCTCCTCTGTCCTGCCCTCCTACCAAATCCATGCCCGGGGTTCCGGCGAAGCAGGCTCCCTCCGGGGCATAAGATTAGGCGTGATCCGCGAATCCATGGCCTACCCCGTTGGATCCCTAACCGAAAAGCCCATCGTGGACGCCGCCAACCGAGAGATTAAGCAAATCCTCAGGGACCACCTGGGCGCCACACTGCTGGAGTCGGGCGACCGTAACTTCCCTCGCGACTCGGAAATAGAACCCATGAAAGTGGACTTCCGACGGGCTATCGCAGCCCTCTTGCCCGTGTTTATGCCTGATATCCTTTACCGGCTTGGCCCCGACGGGCAGCCTGTCTTTAAAGAGTTTGCAGAGGTCATAGTCCCCACTGAATTTGCGCCGGGCGTCTTTTTCGGTGCCGGGGAAATGCAGCCGGTGGACTACTTCGTTGAACTGGCCGACGGGCTGATTGAACCACCCGAAAATCTGGACCTGGCTACCATACAAGACCAGATTCTCGCCATGTCATTCCGCTTTCATATTAAGCAGTACCTGACCAGGCGCGCCGCCGACTGGAGGGCCCTGGGTTACTCCGAGACACTGGTAGACTGGCCCACCCTGAACGCGCGATCCAAGTTTTGGGGCGACGACCAGAGGGCTGCTTTCAAAAACTGGGAGGAGGTTACCGACCTGCGCAATCCCCTAGGCGGCCGACAGGGGGTGGATGAACGCATCATGCTACGGGAGTTTCTCCGGCGGGTCGACATGATGGTTATCCTGGAGAACAAGCTGGACGCCCTGGTACGGCTTCACACGCCCTATCCTCCGGCAATCATCGGCGGAGCCAATCAGAGCGCCGGCGGCAGCAACATCCGGCAGGAATCCACCAACGGCCCCAATGCCGGACTTACGGAGGTGTTGATACCCGCCGGTTACGTGCAGACGGCCTACGACCCAGTATTCCAGTTGTCGGAAGATGGTACCAGGTACATATCGGCGCCATCAGACGTGCCCACGGCCCTGGACGCGCCAGGGTTGCCCTTTTCCCTGGTGTTCAGAACCGAACCGGGCAAGGAGGACATTCTCCTGAACATTGCCTCGTCATACGAGTCTGCATCGCGGCGGAGAGTTATGCCCCCGGATTTCGGGCCGCTCCCGTGACCAGTATCAGGAGGAATTGGGGTCGGCTTTCGTCGCGGATTGAAGGCAAGGCAACCGAATAAGTCAGGAACCTCTGAAGCCTGCAAAAGAGCATGGCATTGGCGTAAGAATATTGTTGACTTTTGATTAAAGCTCCCTTATATTTCGTCCAATTGTCAGACTTGGATTGGCCTGATATCCATCGGGCGGAAATGGTGTGGGCAATCTTTGGTCTGCCTGGAGTCACACGATACTATCCAACGTTTACCTTAAAGGAGGCAATGGAGAAAACAATGGCTTTTCATTGGTTAACCAGACCCAAGGCATGGCTTTATGGCTCACTTAGCCTACTGCTAGTATTAATGATTGCTTGCGGCGCAGCCGAAGAAAGTCCCGCTGAAACCGGCGCCACAACGGAAACCGCCGCAGAGCAGGCTGCCTCAGAACAAATGACGCAACCGGCCGGACCTCCTCCTGCCGCCCAGCGCCAGCCCAGTACGGGTATGGCCGGAGGTGAGGGAGGCTCCACTGCGGGCACCGACTCCATGACCCAGGAAGAGCCCGCTCCCACCGCAGTGCCGGCTGCCTCCGATGCGCCTATGGTTGATGCCAGGCAGGTAAACCGCCTGGAGTTCGCCATCACTTCCGCCAATAACGAGACCAACCGCCCATGGAAGGGCAGCCGTCAGGCCTACGTGCAGTATGACCCTACGTTGGATTACGCCATCGGCATTCATCCCACCACCAGCGAATACGTGCCTGAACTGGCTTACAAGTGGGAAGCCAGTGACGACCTGTCTGAGTGGACCTTCTGGTTAAGGGAAGGTATCCAGTTCCACAACGACTGGGGTGAGTTGACTGCTGACGACTTTGTGCACACTGCCGAGATGCTGACCAGGCCGGATACCCGCCTGGGTACTTGGCGCTACTTCGTCGGCGGCCGGAATGACGACGGCACTCCTCTGGCCGGTCCCGATAAGTACTACACCAAGATCGACGATTACACCTTCAAGATGACTTTCCATGGTCGAGATGGAAACCCGATCACCACTTTCGACGCCGAGTTCGTGATGAGCAATGCCTCATCGGAAATGGGCCCCTGGAGCAAAAAATTCTGGGAGTCGGCCGGCGGCGACGGTGAAGTTTATTTCTGCGGCGAGACGGCTCCCGCCTCTTGCACGGCAACCCTAGAGGCCAGGGAAGCGAACCTTGACGAACACGGACTCCAGGGTACCGGTTCATACCAATACATGGGGCGCGAGCCAGCCCTGGCTTTCATCATGGAGAAGACTCCCGGCGAGCACTGGACCAAGAATGTTGACCTGCCGGACGGAGTCCTTCCCGATGACCCCGATTTCCAGGAAATCAGGCTTTACTGGGTGACTGAGGACGCCAGCCGCTACGCCGCCCTCCTGGCCGGCGAAGCCCACCTGTCCGACCTGCCACTGGACTTGCAGAAGGACGCTGCAGAAAATGGCATGAAGCTGTTCCGGTCCCAGTTTACCGCCAACAACTTCTTCGTCTTCTTCGGCGGAATGTACCTCAGCGACGACGAACGGGACGTTGCAGCTTATGACCCCAGTGTGCCCTGGGCCGAGACTCCCTGGGCTGGTCAGGAGCCGGTAATGGACCGCAATTCTCCCCAGTTCCAGAACAACGGCTGGAAGGTACGCCGTGCCATGAACAAGGCCATCAACCGGGAAGAGCTCCTGGATGTGCTTTACAAGGGCATCGGTGAGCTGATGTACGTCGGTTACTTCCACCCCAGCCATTACGGTTGGGACGACACCTGGCCGGACCGCTACGAGACCGAGTACAAGTACAATCCGGACGAGGCCATGCAGTTGTTGGCCGAGGCCGGCTACGGTCCCGACAACCCGGTCAAGGTCACGGTACAGTCTTACGTCTCCCCGGGTGAGGCGGAACTGCCCCAGGCGATGGAAGCCATTGCTACTTACTGGCAGAACGTAGGTATCGAAGTTGATATTGAGGACCTGAGCGCATCCCAGGTACGGGAACGCTACCGGGGCCGCGAGATGCAGAACCGGGTCTGGCCCAACATCATCATTTACTTCCCGCTGGAATACGGCAACCTCTCTGGCTTTACCAGCACCTTCGGAGCCAGCAGCCACTACCAGGATAACTGGGTTAACCGGGTAGCTACTGAATGGCGTACTGCCACTGATTTCGACGAGCGGGACCGCATAGCTCGCGAGTGGGGTAACTGGGCCTTCGACAATTACTTCACCATGCCCCTGTTCTGGTTCCCACACACTGTAGTGGGCGACCCGGCAGTGGTGGAAAGCTGGATCTATCCCGGCAGCACCGTGCCGCGCAATGGTCACATGCACGCTGTCAAGGCTGCCTACAAGGGCTAGAGCCAAGTCCCCAGTCCCATTGGCTTAACGTTGGCAGGTCGCTGTAATGGCGACCTGCCAGTCTTTATCAAAGCCACACCCTTTTCCCCATCCTGACCAACTAAGTAGTGAGACCTGATTATGAGCACACAGCAACCCTCGCCGGCCAACGGACGCTCCCTGGAGTTTGGTCTATTTGACTGGATTGAATGGGAGAAGCAGCCACATCACAAGATTTACGAGGAACGGCTAAAGCTGTTAGAGTACGCCGACAAGAACGGCTTCTACTGCTATCACCTGGCGGAGCACCACGTCACTCCCCTGAGCCTGGCGCCTTCTCCCGGTGTGTTTTTGGCTGCTGCAGCCCAGCGCACCCGGAACATCCGCCTGGGGCCGCTAGTCTATCTCCTGCCATTCTACAGTCCCCTGCGCTTGCTGCACGAAGTCTGCATGCTGGACAACCTGAGCAATGGGCGACTGGACCTGGGCGTGGGCCGGGGCATCGTCCCCATGGAAGCGGCCCACTACGACGTGAACTTTGACGAAGGCAGGGACATGTTCCAGGAAGCCTTGGACATCCTGATAATGGGGATGACCCAGAAGACCCTGAACTACGCTGGCAAGCACTACCAGTACGAGGATATCCAGGTCTGGTCGGAGCCCCAGCAGATTCCCTACCCGCCGTTGTGGTATGCAACGAACAACAAGGAGACGGTGCCCTGGATCGCGCAGCATGGTTTTAACACGAGCACCGTTTTCGACCCCGCAAACGGCGTGAAGGAACACTTCGACCTTTACCGGCAAGTCTGGCAGGAACACCTGGGCGAGGAGGGACGCCTGAACGCTCACGTGCCCGAACCCAAGCTGGGCCTCACCCGCCATCTTTACATTGCCCCCACCGACGCCGAGGCTCTAAAAGAATGTCGCGCCGCTTTCGATACCTGGTTCTACAACATTAACTTCCTGTGGGACAAGCACGACGTACCCTTGCCGGCCTCCATTAACTTCGACGAGTGGGTTGAGAAGGAAGTGATGCTCGTTGGTTCGCCTGCCACGGTGAGGGAGCAGGTAGGACGGACCATTGAGGAAAGCAGCATTAACTACTTCAACTCAATCTTCGCCTGGGGCGACCTGTCTCACGAGCAGGTAATGCGCTCCATCGGCCTATTTGTAGCAGAAGTGATGCCAGCTTTGCGCTGAATCAACCAGGGGTCAGGTTATAGAGACGCGGAGTCCCACCTGTTTGCTCCGCGTCTATTTGTGCATCCACTGGCACTTTCTCTTTTAAGGCACACTTTCTTGTGAGGATAACTAAATTGCGCGCGTCAATGGATGCTCCGGCTCCACGTCTTGCAGCCCTTCCCATATCCATGTTCGTGTGCGCTGGCAGCGTGGCCTTAGCAATAATTGGCGCCCTGGCCCCCTGGGCCCGTGTGCCCACCTACGAGGCCAGCTATGGGGCCGGCGCCGCTGAGGAAGGGGTATTCTGGGTAATGGGATTGGACGCCCCAGGCATGGTCCCAATATTCGGCGACGGGGCCGTAGTCCTGTTTATGGCATGTCTGGCCGGCCTACTCATTCTGTGGCGGCTGGTAAGGCCGCCCAAGTCCAGCGGCTTTATGCTTTTGGGCATATTATGCCTGCTATTGCTGTCAGCGGCCATCGCTACAGTCAACTGGGCCAATCCCGGCTATATTCCCCAAGCAGACTCTCGCACTTACTTCAGAAGCAGTGTCGAAGTAAGCTGGGGGATAATAGTGGTGGCCCTAGGTCTGTGGCCAGGGGTTCTTGCGGCGGCCTACCAGCTTTGGGCCGACGAACTACGATAAGAACTACCTCGGGCCCGGAGAGCCCCTCTGAAAAGCACCGGGTACAGTCAGCAAATGGGTTCCATAGGCTTGTCCAACTCCCACAAGAATGAGAGCACAAAGAAAGACCCCCAGAATTTCGGTTCTGGGGGTCTTTAATCTGGATCAAGGAGTGGGACGGCTACAAATTGCGCTGCTTGGGGTCCAAGCGGTCACGAAGCCAGTCGCCCATCAGGTTCAGGGACAGCACCACCAGGGAAATTGCAACGCCGGGGAAGAAAGATACCCACCAGGCGGTCACCACCAGCTCCCGTCCCTGAGCTACCATCAGGCCCCATGCCGGCGTGGGTCGGGGGATTCCTGCACCAAGGAAACTAAGGCTGGCCTCCAGCAGAATCACGAAACCAACCTGAAGCGTCGCCAGCACAATTATAGAGTTGACTACGTTGGGAAAGACGTGCCGCACTATTATGCGGAAGTCCGAAGACCCCGCCACTTTGGCCCGGGAGATGAAATCCTGGTTCTTTATGGCCAGCACCTCTCCCCTCACCTGCCTGGCGTAACGAGACCAGAGAATGACGCAGATGACGAAAATCACCACGCCGAAACTGGGCCCCCGCGCCGCCACGATGGCCAGGGCTAACAGGATGGCCGGTATGGAGAGGGCTATGTCCACCCCCCGCATGATAAGCATGTCGGAGCGACCCCCGAAGTAGCCGGCGATCAGCCCCAGGGAAACTCCGATTACGCCGCTGATTGCAATGACTGTCAGCGAAACGGCCAGTACGTACTTGGCGCCGTGAACAATACGGCTCAAAATGTCACGGCCCTGCTTGTCAGTACCAAGGAGGTACCTGGCGGACCCGCCTTCCTGCCATGACGGAGGGGTCAATCGTTCAGCAAACTGGCCTCTCGTCGGGTGATGAGGGGCCACGTAGGAAGCAAAAAAGGCAGGAATAACCAGGACTACCAGTATCACCGCCATGGGAATAAGGGGGAACCGCCGGGCTTCCTGGAAGAAACTGGCTATACTACTGGGCGAGTACCAGGTACGTTTTCGCGCAGGTGCAGTTATTTGCATCGAAGTCCACTCCTGATCAGTTGGCGGGAACGAGGTCCCTTGTCCTGTATTCCAGGAATTAAGCTGGCAGGCTGCTAGTCTATCAAACTAGACTAGTACCGAATTCTGGGATCCAGATAAGCATAGAGAATATCCACTATCAAGTTGGAAAGGATGTAAATGCCGGCAAAGGTGATTACAACTGCCTGAACTACCGGGTAGTCCCGAGCGTTAATGGCCTGAATGGCCAGCAGGCCAGTGCCGGGCCAAGTGAAGACGCTCTCCGTAATTACTGCCCCGGTCATCAACTGTCCCGCCACGATCCCAAAGAAGGTCAGGGGAGGAATGGCCGCGTTCTTGAGGGCGTGCTTCCAGACTACCTTCCACTCCAGAATACCCTTGATTCGGGCCAGCTTGATGTATTCCGAGTCCAGTACCTCCAGCATGGCGGAACGCACCAGGCGCATCATGGCCGCCACCTGGAACCAGCCCAAAGTAATAGCCGGCAGAATCAGGTTTTTGCCTCCTCCCCGGCCCGACGTGGGGAACAGGTCTAATTGGACCGCAAAAATAAAAATCAGAACAATGCCCAGCCAGAAAGGCGGCAGCGACTGCCCCGCCAGGGCAATCAATTTTCCTATATAGTCGAAGATGGTGTCTTTTTTCACCGCCGACAGCACCCCGACCGGCACCGCAATAAGGATGCTGACACCCATGGCGATGGCGGCCAATTGCAGGGTTGCCGGGAAGCGCTGACCTACCAGACCAATGGCGCTCTGGTCAGCCCAGTTGATAGACTGTCCGAAGTCACCCCGCAGAGCATTTCCCACAAACTTCAGATACTGGATCGGCAAAGGCTGGTCAAGACCCAGCGTACGCTCCAGGGCTTGTTCCTGGGCGGGGCCGGCGTCTGCCGGCAGGAAGACATCAACAGGATTGCCGCTGATGCGAGCCAAGACGAAAACGATGACGCTGACAATGAACAGCACCAGAAGGGCGTAGAGGCACCTGATGATGATGAACCGTTGCATACCTACACCTCGTTAAGAATCCGCTCTCTCTTGTAGCGGCGAGGCCACACCTGGGAGTGCATTGCCCCTCCAGATCCGTTGCCCAACCTTCTTGTTAACCGCCGAATCACGTCCAACAATCCGGGATCGTTTGGGGCAGGCACGATCAGCCTGGGCTTTAGGTGGGATTCTCCCACTGCCATACTTTCCCAAAATTTAAGCAAATATATGCCATCCCAAAGTTAGTGTCAACGAATGGAGCGAACGGCTAATGTAGGAACACATAACTCGTCGCCGCCACTTTGGCACATGTATTGAATCTTGCGTTGGGCCGCCAGGAACAAGGAGGAAGAGTTGACCAAAGTCTCGCTGTTTTTGTCGATAATCGGTCAGAAAATACAAGCACATATGTCGACTTATAAGGTATATTATGTTAAAAGGATTGGAGGCGGGCCGGCCGGTTTTCTACTTGCCGCATAATTGGACGCAATCTGTAACGCGTGTTACAATCGGTTGTGTTAATGTAAAGGATATTATGTCGGGTAGCATTACCTGAGGGATAACGGGCAAGTTCGGCCGATCAGGTTGGTCGGGTGGCGAGTCAATGGCCGCGCAGCTTTTTAACTGTCTCTTGAGGAGTAGGAGTTTGCCATGAAGCTAGTTGTCGTTGGGACGGGTCAAGGCGGTTCCAATATCGCTGATGAATTCGTAGCCCTGGGGCAGTGGGTGTGGAACAACCGGAGGGTGCGAATATTCACCGGTACCGAATCCGACTCACTCGCCAAGGGCGTATTCGCAGTGAATTTGGGCGCCGGGGACCTATACGGTCTCGAACATATTCCCCAGACGGATGACCATACAATCCTGCTGGGCACAACCGATGAGTTCCGGGGCAGGGGAGCCGGAAAGGTTAACGCCGACGGCGCTGAGCAGGCGCGACGGGATTCTCGCAAGATCGTCTCCACGATTCGGGACCACGGAGACGTATATTCTGCTGATGCCATTATGGTGATTGCCACCACCGCTGGAGGCACCGGCTCGGGTTCAGTGGGTGTTATCGTTGACGTTCTCAAAGAGGAATTCAAGAAACCAGTATATGCCATGTTGGTGTTGCCTTTTGAGAACCAGTACGACGAGCCCGACAGTGTAATTAACACTGCTACCTGCCTCAAAAAGGTACTGGAAAACTCCAAGGCCGACGCGGTGTTCCTGGTGGACAACCAGAAGTTTGCCCGCAAGCAGGACGCTATGGGCGTGAACTTTGCCACCATTAACCGAAAAATTGCCGACTCCTTCATGGATATCCTCTGCGTTGGAGAGGAAACCGATCGCCGGTTTATCGGCGAGGTGCTGGACGCAAACGACGTCATACGAATTTTGAAGGGCCCCACCGTCATCGGCGTTAGCCACGCGGCAGTGCCCATGGGCAGGAAGCCCAGGTCCGGAGGGCTGTTTGGTAAACTCCGGAACAATGACCGGACTCAGCAGCACTTCTCCGTCTCCAAGGCCCAGATAGAAAGGGCCCAGACGGTTGTGACCCAGGCCCTGGCCGAGCTTTCCCTGGACTGCGAATACTATGAAGACGGCAAGGTGCTTTATGACGCCCAGCATGTCCTGGGACTATTCAGCGGGCCTGCCTACGAGGCGACGGAAGAAATCGTCGAGATGATGGATAACACCTTCGCCGAACTGGTTCCCGGCGCTGGTCGCCGCAAGGGAACCTATCCTGGGCGGACTTCAGACACAATCAGTGTCACCGCCATTGTGGCTAACATAGGCGAAGGCAAGGCCATGGACCGCATTGAGTGGTTCTACCGCGAAGCCGCCAACATGATGAACACCTCCCGCGACCGGCGGGAGGGACGCGGCCGGCGCTGGGAGGACATTTCCAAGCTGTCCGATGTGCTCCCCAACCTTTAGCTTTTGAGTAAATGTTTTGCTCGGCAGTTCCATATTTCCAGCTGAGCCGTCGACGTTCCTATAATTTGGAGGCAAAATTGAGAGTCTCGAGAATGCCGGAGTATCGAGGCGGCTCCGGTTCACCTGTTGTTTTGATTTTGGTCTTACTGGCCGTGTTGATTGTTGGTGGAGTCGTCATTTTCCTGCTTCTGGGCAGTGACTCGGCCAGCCAGGATACGGTTATGCCCACACCGGTTCCCCAGGCTCCCGTTCAGCAGAGTCCTGCGGCTGTTCCTCAACCTCAGCCTACACTGGCACCGCCTGACCCCGCTCCCCAAGAGGGTTCGGCCATGCCCGAGCCATTCATGCCCCCCGAGGTGCGATTTGGGGAAGTATTGGCACAAGGCTTCGTAGACCTATTGTTGCAGTCCGGCCAGGTGCGAACCTTCTACACCTTCCAGGTGGATACCAGCACCCAGAACATAATCCTATTTTTTGCCCTGTATGACCCCTCAGGTCATGCTATTAGCCGCTCCATAATCGTGGAGGATTACAGCCAGTCCGAGTTGATTGACAACGCTGAGCTTACCGTTTACTACCCCGATGCTCCGGCAACAGTCATCAGGTTCGACCAGGAAGAGGGTACGGTGGAGTCCAGCCAGTTCTATACCACCCAACCCCACGGCCCTGGCCTATTCTCTTCCCAGATGAGAATAGCCCTCATTAAACAGAACCTGCCGTTGACCAGTGGAGATGGGAACATCGGCGCCGATATGCAGCTTGACCCCACCGGCGTGGCCGACCTATCCGGCTACAGAGTTACGATCAAAGACCCAGCTACCACCGAAACGGGCCTGACCGAAGTCCAGGCTATCATCGACCAGTTGGAGAGCCGCCGGCCCCGTTCTTAGATCTTTCGCACGACCCACCTCAAAGAGCAACAGCAGAAACGCCGCGCTGAATTGCACGGCGTTTCCCTTTTAGGTTGGCGAAACAGGCCCAGCAAGCCGCTAGAGATCTTCCAGTTCGTCCAGGATGCTCTCGTCAAGGGTAAAGCTCTCGGCGGCCGTGGGGAACGAACCGTCTAGAACGTCATCCACGTATTGGCTAAACGCTTCCCTGATTGCCTGGGCCAGGTTAGCGTATCGCCTGGCGTGGCGGGGAACGAAGTCCGTGAAGAGGCCCAGCATATCGTGAAGCACCTGCACCTGGCCGTCACAGCCGGGCCCAGCGCCAATTCCAATTGTGGGTATGGTCAAACGGTCGGTTATGAACCGGGCCAGGGGCGCGGGCACCAACTCCAGTACCACCGCATAGGCCCCGGCGGCCTCCACGGCCAGCGCGTCCCGCACAATCTGCCGCGCCTGTTCGACGGACCGTCCCCGCACCCGATAGCCACCGAAGGCGTTGACCGACTGAGGGGTAACGCCTATATGGGCCATGACCGGTATGTCGCAGTCCACTATGCGCCGGATGGTGGGGGCGATGTTCATTCCCCCTTCCAGCTTGACTGTGTGGGCTCCACCTTCCTGCAACAACCTTGCCGCATTGCGCAGGGCCTGGGCCGGTTCCACCTGGTAGGTCATAAAGGGCAGGTCGGCGACTATCAGGGAGTTCTTGTTTCCCCGAACTACCATCCTCGTATGGTGAATGATGTCTTCCATCGTGACAGGTATGGTGGACTCGTAGCCCAGCACCACCATGCCCAAGCTATCGCCCACCAGAACCACGGGGATGCCTGCGGCGTCGGCCAGAGCAGCCGTAGTGTAGTCATAGGCGGTAATCATGGGGATTCGCTCCCCACGTTCCTTCATCTCGGCAAGCTGCCTTACGGTCGTCTTGGCCATTCCTCCTACCTCTTTACCAGTGGATAATGAGAACCAGCTTCCGCCATGGCCTGCCGTATGGCCGCTTCTCCCTCCGGTCTCAGTCCCCGTTGCAGGGCAGCGGGAAGGGCAATTTCAGTCAAGATCCCATACAGCGCCGCAACCTGCGGGTTGCTGCGTTCCAACGCCTCGAGGTGCTTCCGAACAGTTCCAGCGTCTCCGCGCACAAGTGGGCCGGTAACGCTGGCAGACAGACCCAGCGATGCCACGTTGTCCAGGGTGGCCCGGGACAGGGACACTACCGCGCCCAGGGCCTCTTCCTGGGAAAAGCCGGAATCCTCCAGGGTGCCCAGCGCAGTCTGTAGCAAGGTCACCACATAGCCGCAACTCAGGATGGCCGCGGCGTGATATAGAGCCCGTTTGTCTTCCTCAACAGTTACGGCCCTTCCCCCCAAGTTGTTGGCCAACGCAGGGAGAAAGTCCGACAGCCTGCCCTCCGCGGAGACTGCAAATGTGACGCCGGTTAGTCTCTCCACTGCCTGGTCTGAACTGGCAATGCCGGCAAATGTCTGGAAGGGATGGAATGCCCCCGTCACTGCGCCCTGATCGGCGGCAGGTTGAAGGATCTCCCTGCCTGACGCGCCGCAGCAGTGCGCCACTTCCTGGCCCATCCGCCACTGCACCGATGCCGCCACCGAGGTGATGGCCGAGTCCGGGGTGGTGACGAACACCAGGTCGGCGGCATCTGCAACGGCCTGGGATGACGCCAGGGCATCGCACCCTTCTATCAAGGCGCCCAGGTTCTCTGCGGATTGGCGGGTGCGGCTGGATACGGCCCGCACGTTATACCCCTTGCGGTGCATGGCAAGGGCCAGACCGGAACCCAAGGTACCGGCGCCAATGAATCCGATACGCCTTTTGTCGGTATCAAGCGTCATGTTCCAGTTCGCCTATCGCCGGTATTCCTCCCAGACCTGTAGCAGTCTCGATGGCCCTGATGACCGCCTGGGCAGTTACTTCAACCGCTGCAGCCCCCAAGGTGGTGAGGTCGCCGGGCGGGTGTCGATGATTGGTTGCCATGGCAAACATGGTGTCGCCGTCGCGAGTAGTGTGGCAGGGCCTGATGGCCAGGGCCAGACCGTCGTGGCTGATTCGGGCCAGCCAGTTGGCCTCCTCCTTGGTAAGTGTAGCGTCGGTTGCCACGACACCGATGGTAGTGTTGCTCAGGGGCGGGGCCGCGTCGGTTGTTTCCCCCTCCCCTTGCAACAAAGTCCGCACCGACGACTCCATACCAGGTCGGTCAATGCGCCTGGGACCAGCCACCAGTTGGCCCGTGCGGTGGTCCACCACGTCGCCCACAGCGTTAACCGCCACCAGGGCAGCCACCCGATTACCGTCGGGCAGCGTCAGGGTGGCGCTGCCAATGCCCCCTTTCACCGCCCGCTCCGGTCCCAGGATCTTGCCGACGGTGGCGCCAGTTCCGGCCCCGACCGTTCCTTCGGACACTGGGTCTGAATTGGCGGACTGGGCGGCGGCGTAGCCATCTTCGGGACCGGGGCGAACCTTGTTGGTTACCAAGCCCAGGTCAAACAGGATCGCCGATGAGACGATGGGCACAAGCGCGGCGCCCACCCGGACTCCGATGTCCTCGCCCTCCAGGTACCGCATTACCCCGGATGCGGCGTCGAGGCCGTAGGCGCTGCCACCGCTGAGCGCGACGGCGTGGACGCGGTCCACCCGCCGCATGGGCTGGAGCAGGTCCGTCTCACGGGTGCCCGGGGAGCCACCGCGCACGTCCACGCCTCCTGAGGCACCGGCGCGGCAGAGGATAACCGTGCAGCCGGTGGCGTTGTCGAGGTCGGTGTAGTGCCCAACTTCCAGACCGGACACGGAGGTAAGGGTGTTGTTCATGCTTTGCCCTCTTCCAACTTTATTGGAGAGTAGAGGATGGTTGGGGGACAAAAAGAAAGCTACGCCACTAACTGGCGCAGCTTTATTCGCTGCTATTAAAGGCAATACCATTCGATTTTGGCCGTCTCGGTCAACACAGGATCCCAGCGGCCCACCGTGGGTGGAGTGAAAATTGCCGGGGAAACCGGCTGCTAACCCCCCAAAAGCGGGTGGATTGCAAAGGGGAGTTTAAGGGCACGATATGTAGGTGTCAAGGCGAAACCGAACTCGCTGGCATACTACCGAGTCCTGCGGATAGGGCAATTGTACCAGCCTGCCGACTTTCCATTAGTACTGATGGATCCACACCATGGGCAATCACAACAACTCAGGCTGGGGAGGTTCTCCCGACTCCACCTCGGCAATCAACGTTTCTGCAAATTGGAGAACCTTGTCCCTCCGCTGGGGGGAAGTATCCCGACCCTCCAGGTAGAGGCGCAGGGCCTGCAGGGGTTGCAGTCCCTCCGATTCGCCGCTGGCCAGACGGGTGCGGCGGGCGCCCTCTACCTCGCGACTGATGGCGGCGATGTAGTGGGCAGAGGCCAGGGCTTCCCGAATATTGCCTTCTCTCAGCAGCGAGTCAGCTTCGGCGGACAGCTTTATGCGGACGCGCACCACCGCGTCGGCCACGTCGCGCCGGGCAATGGCCCGCAGAACGGCGGCGGTTGGGTCAGGTTCGCCCGGCGCGATGGTCACGTCGACGGTGACGAAGCGGCGGGCGTTGACCGTATGGAACTGGAAGTCAGTCAGACGCTTTCCCTGGGGAGCCGAAGGGTCGAGGTCAACCACACAGAAACCCTTTTCGTCGGCCTCCTCGGAGAAATCCACCCGCTGCACGCTGCCGGAGTAGGCCATGATGGGGGATTCCCGCCGGAGCACCTGGTGCTTGTGGATGTGCCCCAGGGCCACGTATTCCAGTTCGGGACGGTGGAGGGCGCTGGCCAGGAGGACGTGGTCGTTGCCCAGCATCATGGAGCGCTCGGTGCCCACGGTGGAACCGTTGATGGTGACGTGGCCCGTGAGGATGGCGGGTATCTGCGGGTCCAGCTCGCTGACTCGCAGGGCGATGGCTTCGGTCATCCGGCTCTCAATTTCGGCGCGAACCTGGTCGATGGTGAGGCCACGGGACTCCTCCCGGGTGATGAGGCGGCCACGGCGGGGCCAAGGCACAGCCACAATCTGCAAGGGGCCAGCCGGAGTTTCAATTCGGTAGGTCTGCAGGTTGTCGCCGATGTGGACGTTGGGCACCTGTAGGGTAGGAAAGATCTCTACCGCGTTGGCCCTACTGCTGGCGTTGGGCAGGTCGTGGTTGCCGATCAGGAGAAAGACGGGGATGCCTGCCGACGAAATGCGGTACAGGCGGCTGGCGAACTCGCGCTGGTGAGTCTGGGACGGGTCGCGGCCCTTGTAGGCGTCTCCCGCCAGGAGGACGAGGTCAACTTGCTGGGTGACGGCATAGTCCACAACCTCGTCCAATGCCGCAAGGAAGTCGGCCAGGCGGGTGGACAGGCCGGTGGCGGGGTCTATGCGCCCGTAGTTTTCCACGCCGATGTGGAGGTCGGAGAAATGGAGGATTCGCAATGGGTCACCGCGCCGTCAGGGTTGTGCCGGGGTCAAGGTCGAGTATAGCAGACGTGGGTTTTTCATTTTTTCCACGAAGGGCACGAAGGTGCACGAAGGTGGGTATTTTTTAGTTTTCATCCCATTTTGTGCCATTTTGTCTCATTTTGATCCGGTTTTGCCCTCACCCCTGTGCAACGGGAGGGGAAGGGATTTATCCACGAATGGGCACGAATATTCACGAATGGGCTTTTTTTATTTTTTGGCCCATTTTGGCCCATTTTGTCTCATTTTGTCTCATTTTGTTCCGGTTTTGCCTCTACCCTCGGGGCCCTGTACCGGAGGGTGAAGGGTGAGGTATGTATCCGGCGACATTGACCTGCCGGGGCAGGGCGGCCACAAGGGCCGCCCCTGCGAAGGGTCTGTCGAGGCCAGGGCAGACACATAGGTGTGCGCCTACGGTTGGCCTCCCCGGCAGGGCGGCCACAAGGGCCGCCCCTACGTTGACCTGTAAAGGCCAGGACAGACACCCAGGTCTGCCCCTACGGTGGGGGTTTTGCCAGCGTTCGGGCCTTATGCCATGGCAAACCAGCGGGCCCAGAGGAGGGACAGGTCAGGTTTGGGCTTTGGGGCGGGCAGTTCCCGCATTAGCAGGTGGTCGTACTTGGTCTCCCAGGCCCAGGGGAGCAGGGCCAGCAGCATGCGCCGGGGTTCGGGGATGTCTCCCGCTTCCCGCACCTTGTCCAGGTAGTTGTGCAGGTGCATCCAGGTGGTGAGGCGGAATCCTTTGCCGGCGATCTTGCGGATTACTTCCAATGGTTTGGGCGGGTCCTGCCGGTCTCCGACGGCGCGGGCGTAGTCGTTGTAGACCTGCTCGGTGACGCGGCGCATGCGGTAGATGGTGAGTTGCCGGTGGTATTTGCGCTGGAGGGCGCGGATTTCTCTTCTGATTTCGCTGAGGGTTCGCATGGTTGGTTGTCTCCTTTTGTTGTTTATCCACGAAGGGACACGAAGGGGCACGAAGGTGGGATTTTTTGAAATGTGTGCCGTTTTGTGTCATTTTGTTTCGTTTTTGCCTTTGTCCCTGGGGCCTCTCCCCGAGGGTGAGGGGGAGTTGGGTATCCGGTTGCGTTGACCTCCTGGTGCAGGGCGGCCACAAGGGCCGCCCCTACGACGGGTGTTCACGAAGGGGCACGAAGGTGGGATTTTTTGAAAAGTGTGCCGTTTTGTGCCATTTTGTCCCGTTTTTGCCCCCTGGGCCTATCCCTGAGGGCGACGGGGGGTTGTGTTTCCGGTTGCGTTGACCTCCCAGGGCAGGGCGGCCACAAGGGCCGCCCCTACGTTTGATAGCCGGGGCCAGGGCAGGCACAAGGGCCGCCCCTACGATGGGGCAGGGTATGCCTCGACCTTTTCCCGTGTTGTCAGTGTTCTTATGGTGGAGGGGTGTTATGCGGGATGGCAAGAGGGGGAGTGTCAGTAAATAGAATGCGATGGGATTGGTCTGGTGTGCATATCAACCTTGACAGATTGGGGGTTTGGAATCAGTATTGGGAATACTTTGAGCAACTTATTATTACAGGTATCTCTTGCCCAACATTAACTTGAGGCCGTCTCAACTGGCTATCGGGGACCACCGGATTCACTATGCCTGGGTGATTGTGCTAGTGGGCGCGCTGATGCGGCTCAGTTCATCCAGCTTCCGCACCTCTTCCAGCATCCTCATCCCCCGCCTGGTGGAAACCTTCGGGTGGAGCTACGGCATGGTGGGTGGCGCGTTCGCCCTGCAGTGGGTGGTTTCGGGCATGTTCGGGCCGCCCGCAGGCTGGCTGGGCGACCGGTTCGGGGTGCGGATCGCCATGCTGGTGGGAGCGGCCCTGTTCGTAGTGGGGATGGTGCTGACCAGCACGGTAACCAACATCTGGCTTTTTTACCTTTATTTTGGAATCGTCCTCAGCGCGGCCATGGGTATCTTCCAGGTGCCCCTTACCGCCTCCATCACCCAGTGGTTCCACCGACACCTTGGCGTCGGCATGGGCATACTGCAAGCCTCGCAGGGGCTGGGACCCCTGGTGGCAGTGCCGGTCATAGTCCTGATCATCGAGCTTTTTGGCGGCGGAGAGGCGGGACTTCGGGCCGCCTTCTGGGTGCCGGGCATAATCGGCGGCGTGCTGATGCTGCTCCTGATCCGCCTTTTCTACACCGAGCCAGCCTCCATTGGCCTGCGACCCCTGGGAGCTTCAGAGTCGGAACCGATACGGCGCATGCAGACCGGGCCGGCGGCCAAAATGCGGGCCAAGGTGTTCGTGAAGCAGGTGCTGCGCACCTTCGCCTTCTGGAACCTGATCGGCATCCACTACTGGGGCTGCGCCGGCCACGCCATCGTTATGGTGTTTATCGTCGCCATGGCAGAGGAGGCCGGGGTGTCAGCGCCCTTGGCGGCGGGAGTCTTCCTGACCCTGTCGGTTTCCAGCACCCTGACGAGGTTCGCGGTGCCGGTGCTGGCGGACCACCTGGGCAGCAAGGGAGTAATGGGCGTCTGTTTCTTCCTGCAGGTGGCCCCGGTGGCATTGCTGTTCTTTGCCGACAGCGTGTGGATGTTCTACCTGTTTGCGGTGCTGTTCGGCATTGGATTTGGCGGGGAGATGACTGCCTTCCCCATTATCAACCGGCAATACTACGGCAATGCCCCCATCGGCACCACCTACGGGTACCAGATGATGGGAGCCGGGGTGGGCATGGCTTCCGGCGCGGCCATCGGCGGGATGCTGCGGGACTTCACGGAAGGGTGGACTTATCCATCGATCATAGCTTCCGGGGACTTTACGGCCACCATTGCCGCTTCCCTGGTACTGAGCGCCGTGGGAGTGGTTTCCATCGCGTTGCTACCCAACACGGGCCAACACCAACTGCCGGACTGGGAGGAATCGCTGCCCGATGAATTTCGGAGCACACCACAGCCGGGGCGAGCGGGAACTGCGGGGGATTAGGAGCGGCCGCACTTCATCGGGGATGGTATTGGCTGGGCAAGGGCGTCTGACAGAAAGTGTGGGCTGGTTTGAAACCAGCCCCTACGCATTGCCCGGGGAAGTGCCTTACCACGGCAGGCCGGGGCCTTGCGGGGTGGTTTATGATATTGAAAACAGTGGTTTCCTGAGTCGGCAGTACAAGCGCACAAGCGGGAGCAAGGAGGGGGAGCATGTTTGACTTGATTATCCGCAATGGCCAAGTGGTTACGCCCTGGGGTGTGGGCGACTGGGACGTGGCGATACAGGGGGAGAAGATCGTCGCGGTGGCCGCCAACCATACCCTGACGGAAGAGACGGCCCGCGTCGTCGACGCTTCGGGCAAGATCGTGGTTCCCGGGGGCATTGAGCCCCACGCCCACGTCTATGCTCCCATCATGGGGCAGGGCGACCTGAAGACAGCGGCTCCAGATGAGGTGAGCCGGGCGGCCTTGTTCGGAGGCACCACCACTATCCTGGACTTCGCCATTCAGTATCCGGGCATTGACATCAGCCAGGCCATAAACGAACGGACCACTGTCTGGCAGGGCAATTCCTACGCCGACTATGCCCACCACCTGATGCTGCTGGGCGATATTTCGGACAACGTGCTGGGGCAGCTTAACGAGCACGTTCAGGACGGGTTCTCCAGCGTCAAGATTTTCACCACCAACATACGTCCGCCAAGCATGGCGGGGGAACCGCGAATGGTGCGGATGGGCCACCTGCACGACCTGATGGAACAGGTGCAGCGGCACGGCGCCATGCTGATGGTCCATGCCGAGGACGACGACATGGTGCAGCACATGTACCAGAAACTGACGGAGCAGGAGCAAACGGAGTGGTGGAACATGCACCTGGTCCACAGCAACGAGTCGGAGGATGTATCCTTCCGGCGGGTGCTGCGGGTGGCGGAGTGGACGGGGGCGCCGGTCTATTTCGTCCACGTGAGCGCCAGGGAGGGACTGACCGCGGTGCAAGAGGCCCGGGCCAACGGGCGGCCCGTGTACGGGGAAACCCTGCATAACTACTGCTGCTTCAATGCCGACAACTACCGGGAAGAGAACGGCATGAAATACCACACCTATCCGTCCCTGAAGTCGGAAGAGGACCGCAAGTCGCTGTGGCGGGGCATTATTGACGGCGGCCTGAGCACCATGGCCACCGACGAGTATTGCACGTCGTGGGACGTGAAGATTTCCGGACGGCTGGTTACCGACGTAACCGGCGGGCATAACGGGGCCGAGACCCGCATGGGGGTGACCTTCAGCGAAGGCGTGTCGAGGCAGGGGATGTCGCTGCAGCGGTTCGTGGACGTGACGTCGGCCAACGCCGCAAAGATAATGGGGCTGTACCCGCGCAAGGGCGTCATCGCCCCGGGCAGCGACGCGGACATTGTGCTGATAGACCCCAATATCAAGCGACCGCTGACCATGGACGATTTCCACATCTCGGATTACAGCATCTGGGAGGGATTTGAGGCGGCGGGGTGGCCGGTTATGACCATCCTGCGCGGCATGGTGGCAGTGGAGGATGGCCGTCTGCGGACGGGACACGGCACTGGGAAGTTTGTGCGGCGGAAGGTTGACCCGACGGTGTTGAATCGACCGGGGGCGTAGGGCGACCGGGGGCCATCACCCGTTCCAGAAGGTAAAGGACAGGGAGGCGCATGCAGAAGGTCCAAGCCTCTCGAATTATCTTCCGCAGGCTTGGGACTTGCAGCCTGACACCGGCCACGCAAGTATTCTACGCCTCTGGATTCACTAGAGTCTGTCCAGGCGGTGAATGGCCGAAGAGCAAAAAAACTGGGCCGGGTAAGTCCCGGCCCAGAATTTTTTCATTTAAGGTTTGCGGTTGTCGGGCCGATTCCAGCCTGGAAAGAGCGTGGCGGCCCGGATTGACAAGTTTCCACTGTTGTCCAGCGGTTTATTCCTTTCCAATGCTGCGGTTACGTGCCTAGCGCGCCCTTGCCAGGTATGTGTCAGTGGCCCTTTGGAGGCCGGCGCGGCGGTTGCCCTGCAGGGATTCGCGCATGGCAGAAAAGCGGGTGTTGGATTCCTCGATGCCTGCCAGGCTGCCCTGGAAGCGGGGCATCACGTAGCGGGCAAACAGTTCGTAGCTGTGGAACAGGTTCTCCCGGGTGGTCCAGTCCTCGGCGCGTACCAGCAGGCCGCCGAAGCCGCCGCTGGCTTCCTGGAATCGCTCGATGCTGGCGATGGCGTCGTCGGGAGTCCCCACAATCCACTGTCCGGCGTCCACCATGTGGTCCACGATTTCGTTCTGCGGCACATCGGGGATGGGGTGGCCGTTGGTGTTGCCGGTGTATTCGGTAACCACCCGCCCGGCGCCCACCCGCACCTGCTCGAAGGCTTCCTCCCGGGTCTCAGCCAGGTGTACGGGCACCGAGAGGCGCCATTCGCTGCGGTGGACTTCCTTGCCATGTTCGCTGGCCGTTTCCTCGGCGATGTTCCACTGATCCTTGAGGGTAGTCTGCCGGATCATGGAGCGGGGGACGCTGAGGGAGAGGACACCGGCCCCGTATTTGCCGGCAACGAAGACCCCGGCGGGGGACTGGACCGAGGCGACGGCCACCGGCAGGCTGGGCTTCTGGAAGGGGCGAAGCTGGAGGGAGGCTTCACGCAGCTTAAACCAGTCGGTCTCGCAAGTGACGGGTTCCTTGCCCTCGAAGAGCTTGAGGATGACGCCGAGGGACTCGTCCATCATCTCGCGCTGGCGCTCTGGGTCGATGCAGAACATGTAGGCGTCGGAGGCCAGGGAACCGGGTCCCACGCCGAGCATGACGCGGCCGCGGGTCAGGTGGTCCAGGAGCACCATGCGGTTGGCCACCATGTATGGGTTATGGTAAGGAAGGCTGACCACGCCGGTGCCAAGGCGCAGGCGATTGGTGCGACCGGCGGCGGTGGCAATGAATACTTCGGGAGATGCGATGGTCTCCCAGCCGCCGCTATGGTGTTCGCCAATCCAGGCCTCGTCGTAGCCCAGAGCGTCCAGCCACTCCAGCAGTTCCAGATCCCGTTCCAGGGCCAGAGTGGGGTTTTCGCCCACCCGGTGGAAGGGCGCGAGGAAGATTCCGAAGTTCATATTGTCGGTAAGAGCGGTCATTGCATTCTCCTTCCGGGGCGCTTTTGGGAGATTCTAGCACAACCGATCCATGAATAGACGCGGGAGGGACGAATGGGAGAGGGAGGAAAGATGCTGGTGAAAATTGGCGACGATGTGTGGACGAAAAGCGCTCTTATTCGTTAGTGGGCCAAAACTGTTTCCCGATTCTATCCGCCAAACTTGATTGCAAGCAACGATAATGCTATTATTTGCCCAGCTATGTTTGCCTCAAACTTTTGTTGAGGAGGAGTACGGATGGCCGATAACGATATTGCCTTGATGGCTCACCTTATGCGGCGAGCCGGGTTCGGGGCCCAGTACGACGAAATCGTCGAGCGGGCAGCCAGAGGATACGAGGCGACGGTGGAGGACCTGCTTAACCCCACCGACGAATCCAGTGGGATGGACCTGGATCTGGCCGAGCGCAGCTTCCTGGAATGGAACCATTTCGTACGCGCCGTGCCGGAATATATCGCCTGGCGCATGATCAATTCCAAGAACCAACTGGAAGAGAAGATGGTGCTGTTCTGGCACGGAATCCTTTGCACGGCCGACAGCAAGACGCAGAGCTATGTCACTTCCAAGGCGGAACTGGATATGCTCCGCGATAATGGCATGGGCAACTTCCGGGACCTGTTGGTCGAGATTTCGAAGGACCCGGCCATGATTTACTTCCTGGACAACTGCCTTAGCCACAAGGACAACATTAACGAGAACTACGGCCGCGAATTGCTGGAACTGTTCTCAATGGGTGTAGGCATGGACGGCGAGTTCAACTACACCGAGGACGACGTAAAGGAATGCGCACGGGCGTTCACCGGCTGGACCATCGCCAACAACATCCCCGGCCAGCCCTACGGTCGCTATCCTTCCCAGTTCGTTTTTAACCCCGCCGACCACGACGAGGGCACGAAGACCTTCCTGGGCGAGACGGGCAACTTCGACGGCGAAGACGTCATTGACATCATCGTCAGGCAGCGGGCCACCGCCCGCTTCATTTCCCGCCATATGTACAGCTTCTTCGTGGCCGATGAGGCAGGGGTACCATCCTGGATGGATACTCCCCCGCGGGACCCGGACACCATCAAGATGCTGGAGGACGAGTACTACCGCTCCGGCTACGACATCAAGTCCATGCTGCGGGTGCTGTTCAACTCCGACGCCTTCAGGAACGCCCGCTTCCAGCGAATCAAGGGTCCAATAGAATCGATAGTTGGCACGCTGCGACTGGTGGGTGACTGGACGACTCCCAGGCCCGGCTTCGAGATCATCTTCGATGAGATGAAGCACATGGGCCAGGAAATCCTGAATCCCCCCAGCGTGGAAGGCTGGCACACCGGCAAGGAATGGATTGACGGCGGCACGCTGGTGCGCCGCATCAACTTCATCGCCGACTACGTGGGCGACCTGACCCAGCCGGGCATCCAGGACATAGTCCGAAAGATTCAGGCCGAGAGCCCCACCGTTACACCATCAGGCCTGGTGGATGGCTGCCTGAAGTTCCTGGGCTGCTACGAGCTGGAGCAGGAGACCCGCCAGATGCTGATCAATCACGCTGAAAAGGCTGGCGAACTGTCGACCAGCAACCGGGAGTTTGCCCACCACGTGGGGCAGATGCTGCAAATGATTGTGGCCACCAAGGAATATCTATACGCCTAACCGGAACTTTCGGTTGGCTTCGACCCAAGGCACGGGGACCCCAATAGAAACCAGCAAGGAGAATGAGATGACCTCCACCAAGAAAGATCCGGTCCTGGTAATACTTCAAATGACCGGCGCCTACGACGCGCTGAACACCTTTGTACCCTATGGCGACCCCCACTATCAGGACTACCGCGACGTGCTGCGGCTCTCGTCCGAAGACGTACTGGCGGTGGACGACTACGTGGGCTTCAACCCCGGCATGAGTTCGGTGAAAGAGCTTTATGACGAGGGCAAGGTCGCCGTAATCCAGGGGATCGGCTATCCCAACCCCATCCGGTCCCACTTCCGCTCCCTGGACATCTGGCATACTGCCGAGCCCGACAAGATGGTCACCGACGGCTGGCTGGGCAAGGCCATCCGCGACCTCGACCCCAACAAGGAAAACATCCTGACCGCAGTTAACTTCGGCCGCGGCCTGCCCCGGGCCCTGGCTGCCCCCGGCGTGTCCGTCGCCTCCGTGGGCGACCTGGCCAGTTACGGCGTGCTCACCGGCATCGACGGCGAGGAAGCCCGCATGGACGCCCTGGACATCTTCGGCCGGATGTATTCCCCGATGATCGGCTCCGGCCCGGTCAACGACTACCTGTCCCAGACCGGCCTGGACGCCCTGCGCGGCGCCGACATCCTGAAGACCGCTCCGGAAATGTACTCTTCCAGCATTGAGTACGGCGGAAGCCCCTTCGCCCAGTGGCTGAAGAACATTGCCCAGGTACACCTGGCCGACTTCGGCACCCGCGTGCTGTACACAGGCGTCAACCCCGGCACCTTCGACACCCACGCCAACCAGCACATCAACCTGCCCAGGCTGTGGGGCGATGTAACCACGGCCATCGGCGACTTTTACCAGGACCTCAAAGAACACAATGCCAACGAAGAAGTGGTAATGATGGTCTTTACCGAGTTCGGCCGAAGGGTCAAGGAAAACGGGTCCGGTACCGACCACGGTTCCGGCGGCGTGGCCTTTGTCATCGGCGACGCGGTTAAGGGCGGCCTCTACGGCGAGTACCCGTCCCTGGAACCCGACAAGCTGGACGAGGGTGACCTGCAGTGGAACAACGACTTCCGCAGCACCTATGCCACCCTGCTGGAGGACTGGATGGGCATGGACGCCCAGCCCATTCTCAACGGCAACTACGAGAAGTTCGACTTTATCAAGTAAGTGTCAGGCATTAGTGACAAAGGCTGGCGGCGGAAGGCTGCCAGCCTTTATTTGTAAATGAGACATACAGTGAGGAGAGATGGTAACTACTGAGATTGCTCCCATCACTTTCGAGTACAGCCATACCATCGGGCGACAGGAAAACCGGAGCGGTTCCGGCTTTTTCTATCCGGTGGATATCGTAGTAAGCGGAAAAAACCAGTTGTCAGTCATCAGCCGTGGCTCCGAGACTCCGGCTTTCTTCCCCTGCAAGCGGGTGACGGTCTTCACAGTGGACGAGGAACTGGTGCAGGAATTCGGGCAGAAGATTCCCCCGGAAGAGGCTGACGAGAACGCCCCGGCGGGGACCTTCATGTGGCCCACCGCCCTGACGGTGGACAGCAAGGGCAACACCTACGTGTCCGATGAGTGGCTGCAGCGCATCACCGTCTTCGACAAGGACGGAGAGTGCACCGGCACCTGGGGCAAGCAGGGCACCGGGGAAGGCGAGTTCAACAAACCCTCCGGTCTGGCTTGCGGCGCCAATGACGACGTTTACCTGGTAGACAGCTACAACCACCGGGTTCAGGTCTATACCGGCGGCGGCCAGTTCAAGTTCCAGTGGGGCAGCGAGGGCAACGGCGACGGCCAGTTCAGCTATCCCTGGGGCATCGAGATCGACCATGACGGCAACGTCTGGATAGCAGACTGGCGCAATGATCGCATCCAGAAATTCACCGCCGACGGGAAGTTCCTGATGAAGTTCGGATCCAGCGGCGATGGCGACGGCCAGCTAAACCGCCCCACCAAGGTGGCGGTGGACAAGGAAGGCATCATCTACGTGGCGGACTTCAAGAATGACCGCCTGCAGATTTTCGACGCCAACGGCAACTTCATGACCAAGCTGCTGGGCGAGGCCACCCTGTCCACCTGGGGGCGGCAGCGGGTTATGCTGGACGCCACCATTGTGAAGGCCAGGGAAATGGCCCACAACCTGCACGAGCGGGAAAAGCTGTTCCACGGCCCCATCTCCGTCGAAGTGGACGACGAGGGCCGCATCTACGTGCTGGAATGCCCACGCCAGCGATTGCAGGTGTACCACAAGCAGCACGCCATCTTCGGCGGCGGGCAGCTTTAAGACTTATACCCTGACCCAACGGCAGATCAAAGAAGGGCCCCGGAAATATCCGGGGCCTTATCATTTTGCCCGCGAAGAGACAAGAGGAGACTAAAAAAGAGAAAGAACGGAGGCGGTACCAATTACCGCCTCCGTTCCCCACTGGTTTGGTGACGGCCGGCCTTAGGGGATTAGCTGAGAGCCGGGCCGTCGTTGCTGGTGGTTCCGGCTTACTGGGAGTTAGCCAGGATGTCCTCCACGGGGCCGTGCATGGGGTTCTCGCCTCCGAAGGCGGTGCCCGCGGTGCCGTTCTCAAACTTGGCCAGCGCCAGGTCATAGACCGGCTGGGGGTAGGGTATGTAACCTACTTCGGCGGCCAGGGCCTGGCCTTCACTGCCCAGGTAGTACCGGATGAACTCCGCAATGTGCGGCGTGGTCGCCGCGTCCTTCCGCACGTAGATGAACAGCGGCCGGGACAGGGGCGCGTAGGTGCCGTTGTTGATCGCTACATCGGTGGGGGCGATGCAGCCGCTGCCGCCGTCAATCTCCACCGCGTTCAGCTTCTCAGCATTCTCCACGTAGTAGGAATAGCCCAGGTAGCCGACTCCGTTCTTGCCGCCGGAGACACCCTGGATGATCAGGTTGTCGTCTTCGCTGGCGGTAAAGTCGCCCCGTGAAGCACCCGACTCGCCACCGATGGTCTCGGTGAAGTAGTCGAAGGTGCCCGAGTCCACGCCCGGGGCGTACATTTCCATCTCGTCGGAAGGCCAGCCGGAACGGACCTGGTCCCACTTGGTTACCACGTCCTCAGCTTCGGGGGCCCACATGGTGTTGAGTTCCTCCACCGTCATGCACTGGGCCCAGGTGTTGTCCTTGTTGACGATGACGGTCAGGCCGTCAATGGCCACGGGAATCTCGATGTACTCGATGCCGGCTTCCTCGCACAGGGCAACCTCTGAAGCCTTGATGGGCCGGGAAGCGTCGGAAACCTGGGTCTCGCCGTTGCAGAACTTTTTGAAACCTCCGCCGGTGCCGGAGACGCCCACGGTTACGCGGACGTTGCCCTCGGTCAGCTTCCCGAACTCCTCGGCCACCGCCTCGGTGATGGGGAATACGGTGCTGGAACCGTCCACGTCAATGTCCCCGGATAGGCTGGCATAATCGACGGGCTCCCTGGCCATGGCCATGGACTCGCCGCTGGAACCGCCAGAGCCAGGCTGCTGAGAGTTAGCCAGGATGTCCTCCACGGAGCCGTGCATGGGGTTCTCGCCTCCGAAGGCGGTGCCCGCGGTGCCGTTCTCGAACTTGGCCAGCGCCAGGTCATACACCGCCTGCGGATAGGGTATGTAACCTACTTCGGCAGCCAGGGCCTGGCCTTCACTGCCCAGGTAGTACCGGATGAACTCCGCAATGTGCGGCGTGGTCGCCGCGTCCTTCCGCACATAGATGAACAGCGGGCGGGACAGGGGCGCGTAGGTGCCGTTGTTGATCGCTACATCGGTGGGGGCGATGCAGCCGCTGCCGCCGTCAATCTCCACCGCGTTCAGCTTCTCAGCATTCTCCACGTAGTAGGAATAGCCCAGGTAGCCGACTCCGTTCTTGCCGCCGGAGACACCCTGGATGATCAGGTTGTCGTCTTCGCTGGCGGTAAAGTCGCCCCGTGAAGCACCCGACTCGCCACCGATGGTCTCGGTGAAGTAGTCGAAGGTGCCCGAGTCCACGCCGGGAGCGTACATTTCCATCTCGTCGGAAGGCCAGCCGGGACGGACCTGGTCCCACTTGGTTACCACGTCCTCAGCTTCGGGGGCCCACATGGTGTTGAGTTCCTCCACCGTCATGCACTGGGCCCAGGTGTTGTCCTTGTTGACGATGACGGTCAGGCCGTCAATGGCCACGGGAATCTCGATGTACTCGATGCCGGCTTCCTCGCACAGGGCAACCTCTGAAGCCTTGATGGGCCGGGAAGCGTCGGAAACCTGGGTCTCGCCGTTGCAGAACTTTTTGAAACCTCCGCCGGTGCCGGAGACGCCCACGGTTACGCGGACGTTGCCCTCGGTCAGCTTCCCGAACTCCTCGGCCACCGCCTCGGTGATGGGGAACACGGTGCTGGAACCGTCCACGTCAATGTCCCCGGATAGGCTGGCATAGTCGACGGGCTCCTTGGCCATGGCCATGGACTCGCCGGCGGTACTGCCTGAAGCAGGCTGCTGGGAGGAGGCAGTGGAACCGGTGGATGCGCCACCGGCCTGATCCGGCTGTGCCGAGGAGCCGCAGGCAATCAGGACCATGGAGATTGCGATGGCTCCAAGAATGAGGGGAATGGTCCAACCCTTTGCGCTGGAATACAGGGGTCTCTTGGGTGACATTTTTCCTCCTGTCGGGTCTGGTTGGTTGATTGACGATTTCTTGACCAAGGTCTAGGCTATGCCCAGTCTTTCAAGGGGCAATTAGATTGCAATTAAGCCGTGTTTAAGGTCGGGTTAATAGTTGGTTAAACCGTATCCTGCGTCATACGAAGGAGCGGGAGAAAAGGGATTTCTTCCAATGCTGCAGTCCCCAAGGCAGCATAGACCCTGGATGCCGAGGATATCAGCGAAACCGGGCCGGGCGAGTACGTGCATAAACGCCAGGGAGGCATGCTGACGGCGGGCCCAAAAGCCAGGTCAAAATTAGAGAATAGGGCGACATATTTGTGGGGGGGAAGTCCATTATCTTCCCGTTACCGCCATCCTAACCTGCCCCTTCAAGCGGGAAGGAAACCTTGAAATGCACACAATGGAGCGGCGGCGGCTGGGGCCGGAATACGACGGCTTAACCGTACCTTAAACAGCAGTTAACAGATCGATGATGCGAAGTCCAGCGCTTCCCTATATATATAGTAGTGGCGCATTTTAGCCGAGGGTTGGGTCAAAATTCGTCGTCCCGGCAGGGTGCATGAGCATAGGTGGTTCGAAAAGGATTCTTTTTTGGTTAAGCGAATAGCTGCGGAATTGCTGGGTACCTACGGCATGGTATTCGCCGGTACCGGCGCCATCATGATCGACTCCCTGTCCGGGGGAAAGGTCACCCACCTGGGCATTGGCATCACCTTCGGGCTGATTGTGGCGGCCATGATCTTCACCTTCGGTTCCATTTCGGGTGCCCACATCAACCCGGCGGTGACCCTGGCCTTCACCATCACCAGGCGGCTGCGATGGACCGTGGCCCTTTGCTACATTCCCGCCCAACTCGCCGGGGGCATACTGGCCAGCCTGACCCTTTATTACCTGCTGGGGCCCACTGCCAGCATGGGGGCCACCCTGCCGTCCGGCAGCGTGGAGCAATCGCTGTTCCTGGAAATCATCCTCACCTTCATCCTCATGGCCATCATAATGTCCCTCAGCGTGGAACCCAAAGTGGCAGGCCCGGTGGCGGCACTGGCCATTGGCGGCACGGTGGGACTGGAGGCAATCTTTGCCGGGCCAATTTCGGGGGCATCAATGAACCCCGCCCGGTCCCTGGCACCGGCGCTGGTGGGCTGGGAGTGGCACGGTCACTGGGCCTACTGGGTGGGCCCCATGGCTGGCGCGGCCCTGGGTGCGGTAACGGTGTGCTGGCTGAAGGGTGTCAGCATTGCCAGGAACGAAATGGCGGGAGAAGAAGAGACCGCGGCCGAAGTGAACGACAGCAGGTTGGAGAGCCAGGAAAGTCGGCCGGGCGAAACGATTGCGGAGTAGCTGGGCTCGCCTGCCCCCGCCCCTTGGCGGCTGGTCGTACATCACCGCGCTTCTTGGGCAAGCCTGTATTTCGAAATCCGGCAGCGCTACTGGCAGGCGTCGTTCTCCCCACCCGGTGTGCCAAAATCCCCGTTGGGCATGGCGGTTGTTGCGCGGCACCAGCTTGCCAGGTCGTCGTTGGCTGCTGCATCCAGAAAATCCGCACCCAACGTGGTTGACGCCCCGGCGAATACCAGGTCTTCACTGTATTCAACCCGGTCCACCACCCGTCCCCCGGGCTCAACCAGTTCGATAACGTCCCCGTCATTGGTCAGGGTGAAACTCCCGTACTCGTAGTCCGCGCCAATCTCGCCATTGGCCGTTTCGTCCCCATTTCGGGCCAGGACCACGTAGCCGCCGGGGGGTACTGCCAACTCCTGCGAAATGCGGTGGTCGTCTCCGCCGTCCTTGCGAATTGTCCAGCCCAGCAGATTCACGACCTGTTCCTCGTCCGGGTTGTGTACCTCGAACCACTCTCCCGTCGCATCCCGCACCGCCGACGGGTCGGGCATTAGCTCGGTTATGACCAGAGAACCGGAAAAGGTTTCCGGGGATGGCGCAGCCGTTGGCGACGGCGTGTTTGTCAGCGGGGCCGCCAGGGTCGGGGGCGTCTCCGGCGCGATGGTCCCGCCGCCGTCCCCAATCCCCACGGTATAGGGGCAGGTTCCCAGCATGGCTTCCAGAGCCTCCCACTGGGCGGCGGTGGCAGTCAGATCCCACGCCGCCTTGACGGCAACCCAGTCCCGGGCGTACTGGCAGTGGTAGGACTGGTCCGGTGGCTTCCATTCCTCGGGGCCCCTGGCGCCCTTGGAGCGGTTGGCATTATTTTCTACGGCAATCAGGTGGTAATCGGTGGCCATGCTGTTGGCGTAGTCTTCCTTGCGCTCCTCGTCCCACTGCCAGCCGCCGGACAGGTGGGCGTTCTTCAGGGGCACCAGGTGGTCGATGTCCAGGTCGCTGGCTTCGGTGAAACTCTGGCCGGTATAAGGGCCTTCCCAAAGTCCGGAAATGACGCGGCATCGGTCTTCATTCTTAAAAGTAGGCGGGACCAAGGATTCCTCGATGAGCACCTCGACCCGGGTGTCCTGGCAGTCCTTGTCGACGTCCACCCAATGCTTCCAGTCATCGCGGGAGTAGGTGGGCAGGTCGGTGGGGATTTCCGCTATCTGCAGGGTTGGAACCAGTACGGCATCTGCCGCCAAGGTACTGTAGGGGAGCATGGAAGGTGTGGGACTGGGTTTTGGTATGGGGGTGGCGTTGGGCGCAACAACGGTGGGAACAGGGCTGGGCGTCGTGTTCCGGGCTATGGTGGGCAGTTCTATCTCGGGCAGGTCGGGCGCGCTGGGAACGGAACTGCAGGCTGTGGCTGACAGCAGCAACAGTAGGATTGGGACCAATGCGGCCAAGGCCCAGCGATGCCGGAAAACACGTTTCTCACCTGACCTTGCTTTGACCCTTCCCATATCCCCGCCTCGTCCCTTTTGCAGCAAATGCAATGTGAATTGATGGAAACCCCAAGGCAACGTCATCCCGGCGGTGGCCGGGATGACGCCTCTTTTGCTTATTCCAGTTTCCCACAAGAGTTGGTAGAGATGCTATGCAGGCTGGGGGGCGAAGTCGGGGGAAAGCATCAACCAGGTCTTCTGTTTGACTATGAGGCCCCGCACCGCCGGCAGGTATTTGCCGGTCCAGTCCGGGTCACTGGCCACCTGGGCCCTGGCATCATCCATGTGATCATAGTCCCGGTAACCCCAGATGTGGACTACCTGGTTCAGCTCGCCCACTTCGCTGTAGTACCAACCGGCCAGCTTCACCCCATACCTGGCGCGGATGGGAATGGACAGTTCCTCCACCGCCTTCATGTAATCGGGTATGGCGCCGGGCTTGAATGTATATTGCCTGAAGTCGTAAACCATGTTCATTCCTCCATTATTTGGTGTCTTTGTTTCCACGAATAGACACGAATATTCACTAATGACTTGTTGGCTGCAACTGTTCAGACTTGCCGGGAGTTCGCCCACTCCCGAACCGATACTGTTGGTTCCGCAGTCCATTGGCGATAATTCGTACCTGTTCGTGGATGATACTCTATCCTACCGTTATTTCCCGTCCTTCGTCCGAAGCCTGGCGGATGGCGTCCACCAGGTGGTGGAGGTTGACGGCGGCGGAGAAGTCGGGCTGGCAGTCCTGGCCAGAGCGGATGGCCTGGCCGAACTGGTAGTACATCTGGCCGACGTTGTAGGGCTCACCTCTGGGCATGCTCTCCAGCACGTTCACGAAGCTACCGGGCACTTCCATCGGCTGCAATTCGCCTGGACCCTGCACGCCGCTCAGTTCCATTTCCCCTAGCTGGGGGGAGTCCTCCGATGTACCGACCAGGGTCCCTTTGCTGCCGTAAATCTCCATCCGCAGCCCGCTGCCGGCCCAGGGATTGCTGGCCACGTGCGCCGAGGCTACGCCGCCTTCCTTGAGCCGGCCGCTGATCAGGATATTATCGGGGGAGGTTACCGGCAGATGCTTGTCCGTGTCGGTCTCGTACCACTCCTTCGTTTGAGTGGAGACCACGGAAGAGACGTGGCTGAAGTCGCCCGACACGAACCGCAGCGCGTCGATGCTGTGGCCGCAGGCGATGGTAAGGGTGTGGGCGCCCAGTTCGTTGTCCCGCTGCCAGGTGCGGGTGGAGTGGCGGGCCTGGGACCCGCCCCGGACCAGGCTCAGGTGGCAGGACAGCACGTCGCCCACGTAGCCCTGCTCCACCAGTTCCTTCATGTACTTGATGGTGGGAGCCTCGCGGGCCTGCAGGCCCACCAGGTTGCGGACACCCTTTTCGCGGGCCAGGTCTGCCATTTCCTGGGCCTGGGCCGTGGTCTGGCCCAGGGGCCACTCGGTGTAGACGTGCTTGCCGGCCTTGAGGGCGGCCATGGTGGGCTCGTAGTGCGACGGCACCCGCAGCACCACCGCCACGGCGTCAATTTCGGGGTGGTCGATCAGGTCCTGGTAGTTGTCGAAGGCCATCCTGGCCCCGAAGGCTTTGGCCGATTCCTCGGCGCTTTCCATGCGGGTGGTGCAGACGGCGGTCAGTTCAAACTCGGGGCTGGCCACCACCGCCGGCAGGTGAGAGCGGGGCGCCCACCCCAGGTGAATGTTGGCCCCAATGATGCCCAGGCGAATTTTGCCGGTAGACGTTGACATGACGGTTTCCTCCTTGGCCGGTTTTCTGCGCTGGTGAACCGGTCAGAGACCGGGCTAGCGGGAAAACAGAGACTTGCTTGAAGTAATTTACCATATATGGGGGCAGGGAACGGGCCATGGCCTTGGTTGAAAGTCCCTTCCCCTTTGAATCAGGGATACCATTCCAGCAGCAAGCGCAAACTGCTGCCCATACTGTCTTTATGCTGTCTCCTGCCCTTTCCCAAACAGATGAAGGATAAAACTGTGACCCCGGCTGGGTCTTGCCCGTTATATAATGGTGCAAAACAGGGCCACACAGAGGCAAGGGAGGTTCACAAAGATGAGCATTACCGGGGGCGCCTTTGCCTTTACTGACGACCTGAGTATCTGCCGCCTGCTCAACGGCCTTTGGCAGGTTTCCGGCGCCCACGGGCGCATAGACCCCACGGCGGCCCTGACCAGCATGGTCGAATACCACGACGCGGGCTTCACCACCTGGGACCTGGCCGACCACTACGGTCCTGCCGAGGACTTTATCGGCGAATTCCGACGGCGCCTGGCCGATGAGCGTGGGCAAGATGCCCTGGCCGGGATCCAGGCCTTCACCAAGTGGGTGCCCCGCCCGGGGGCCATGTCTCGAGAAGTTGTCGAGAATAACGTGGACATCTCGCTGCGCAGAATGGGGGTGGAATGCCTGGACCTGCTCCAATTTCACTGGTGGGAATATGACGACGATCGCTACCTGGAAGCCCTGGGCCACCTGTCCGACCTGCGCGACGCCGGCAAAATCCGCCACGTAGCTCTGACCAACTTCGACACTGAAAACCTGAAGACTATCGTGGATAACGGAATCAAGATCACTTCCAACCAGGTGCAGTATTCGCTGGTTGACCTGCGGCCCGCCCGACAGATGGCGCCATACTGCCAGGACCAGGGAATTCACCTGTTGACTTACGGGACATTCTGCGGCGGACTGCTGTCTGAGAGATACCTGGGGCAACCTGAACCCGCCGGCGCGGCGCTGGACACGGCCAGCCTCAACAAATACAAGCAGATGATCAACGCATGGGGCGGCTGGGCACTGTTCCAGGAACTGCTGGCCTGCCTAAGGGCAGTGGCCGACAGGCATCAGGTCAGCATAGCCAACGTGGCTTCGCGTTACATCCTGGACCAGCCCGCGGTGGCCGGCGTAATCGCCGGAGCCCGCCTGGGGCTGAGCCACCACCGGGAGGACAACGCAAGGGTGTTTGAGGTGTCGCTGGACGCGGAAGACGTGGCGGCAATCGAGGCGGTCACGGTCAAAGGCCGCGACCTGCTGGAGTTCATAGGGGACTGCGGGGACGAGTACAGGCGGCGGTAGGGAGAAATAATTCCCGCCTTACGAGCCTGTTAAGCGGCTGGAGGTTAAAGGATGCTGACCCGGTTGGAAGTCAACGGGTTCAAGAATTTGGTCGATTTTACCATAGATTTCGGTCCCTATACCTGCATAGCTGGTCCGAACGGCGTAGGAAAGTCCAACATCTTTGATGCCATTCAATTTCTGTCTCTACTAACCGGATGCACCATAAACGAGGCCGCCCTCCGAGTCAGGAATGCAGGGGAAGACACAGGAGATATTGCCGACCTGTTCTTCAACCGCGATGTAACCCCGCACAAGAAATTAACCTTTGGGGTAGAGATGATTGTTGATCGGGTAGTTTCCGACGACTTTGGCAGAGAAGCAAAGGCGTCCTCGTCGTTCTTACGTTACGACTTAGAGTTCCGTTACGAGGCCCCATCGCCTTCTTCCGGCCACTTTGGAGGCCTAGTGTTGGAAAGGGAACAACTGCGTCCAATCACCTCTGGCAACGCATCGCAGCATCTGAGATTTCCCCACAGCAAGTCGCAATTCCGGGACAGCGCGGTTTACAACAACCGTCACAGCCGGTCCGGCTTCATATCAACAGAGGGAGAAGATGGAAGTGGACCTACCACAATAGTAGTTCACCAGGATGGCGGATCCCACGGCCGAGGCCGACCCGCTCCAGCCGCAGGAGCTACCCGGACTATAATCGGTGCCGAAAATTCAGCAGCTACGCCCACTATCCTGGCAGCTCGGCGAGAAATGCAGAACTGGCGCATCCTTGCTCTGGAACCTGCTGCTATGCGCCGGCCTGATCGATACACACAAGTTCCTGGCCTAGGGGCCGATGGCTCTCATATCCCTGCCACTCTCTTGCACCAGGAGACCAAAGCTCCGGATGAAGATGTCTGCAGTATGGTCGCCAGTCGCTTGGCGCAATTAGTTCCGGTAAAGTCGTTGAGCCTATCAAGGGACGATGTGAGGCAGTTGCTATCCCTACAATTGGAAGAAGAATCGGGCCTGCAAGTTCGGGCGAGCTCGATTTCCGATGGGACTTTGAGGTTCCTCGCTCTTGTCGTACTAGCCGAGATAGCCAATTCTACCGGCCTGTACTGCATGGAAGAACCTGAAAACGGTATTCATCCCGAAAAGCTATCCGTGATGTACAAGCTGCTGATGGATATTGCCTCTGATCCGTGGTACGCAGTAGGGTTCGACAACCCCCTGCGTCAAATAATTGTGGCTACCCACTCTCCTTTTTTCGTGCAGTTGCAGGACAGAAAGGACCTAGTAATCGCGAGGCAAAGAGCCTGGACAGATTTGGATGGAACCGTTTATCGCACCTTAAGATGTAGCCCATGCAATGACACTTGGCGATGTTATGACAATCGTCGGGATTATGTGGACCCGACATCTCTATTAACTTACCTACTGCCTCCCGAGGAAGCTCAAATTGCTTTGCCTTCTAGCTTTTGGGAGAGTTTATGACAATCAGAGTCCTGCTGGTGTGCGAAGGCACTTCCGACGGGGGATTACTCTACCACGTACAGCAACTGATAATTGGGTACGGGTTCTCAGATCCTTTTCTTTTGCCTTGGATATGGGGAAGAGACCCTGAGCAAAGAGTCAGAAATGGTCTCGAAAGGTTGGGCGAATGCGACTTGGTAATGGTGCACCGGGACGCCGACTCGCAACAAAATACAAGTAGCGCCGGACCTGACAGGAGATACCGAGAAATAGAAGCCGCAATAACCCGAACGGGATACGATGGCCCTTGGGTGGGAGTTGTCCCAGTGCAAGCCATGGAGAGTTGGTTACTCCTTGATGAATCTGCGATTCGAGAAGTGGTGGGCAAGCCCCGATCTTCGGTCCCTCTGCACCTACCATTGCCTTCTAGAATCGAAGAGGCGTCGGACCCCAAACAGATGCTGCAAATCGCTCTGGAAACTGCCAGCGGTCAGAGCGGGCGGCGTCTTGCAAGCATAAAACGAGACTTTCCACACTATAGAAGGATTCTCATGGAAAACCTGCAGGTAGGCGGATTTCTTGAACAGGTTCCTTCCTGGTGCAGGTTTCGAGATGAGACTGCAGCAGCCCTCAAGGAGATCCCTGGATTTTGACATTGTGATTTGTCGATCGCCTTTGCCCGATAACACTGACTTGCGTTTGAGTTTGGTGGGCAGAGAAAATCTACGTTTCTATAGAACTACTGACTTCCACAGGCGGTGGTATTCGGATAGGTTAAAGTCAAAGGAGCACCATGCAAGTTGGCGCTATTTTCCCCCAAACGGAAATCGGGGCCGACCCCGGGGCCATACGGGAGTATGCCCAGGCGGCCGAGGAACTGGGTTATTCCCACCTGTTTATCGCGGATCATGTGCTGGGGGCAAGCTCGGACCATCATGCCCACGTGGCCGGTGGCTACTATACGCACCAGGCCGTAATCCACGAGTCCTTCACCACAATGGGTTACCTGGCCGCCATAACCCAGCGCATCGGGCTGACCACCGGCATACTTATCCTGCCCCAGCGGGCCACGGCCCTGGTCGCCAAGCAGGCGGCGGCAGTGGACGTGCTCAGCAATGGGCGCCTGCGGCTGGGCATCGGGGTGGGCTGGAACCACGTGGAATACGAGGCCCTGAATCGGAACTTCAAGGACCGGGGACGCCGCAGCGAGGAGCAGATCGCCCTGATGCGGGAACTGTGGACCAAAGAGGTGGTGGACTTCGACGGGAGGTGGCACCGGGTGGATAACGCGGGGCTGAATCCTCTGCCGGTGCAGAGGCCAATACCCGTTTGGCTGGGCGCCGGGAGCAGCGCCAGTCCCCTGCCGCCGGAACCGGTGCTGCGCCGCATTGCCACCATTTCCGACGGCTGGTTTCCCAACTTCGACCCCAATGAAGCGGGGCGGCAGGCCATCGCCACCCTCCGGGAATACGTGCGGGCTTCGGGCAGGGACGATTCGGCAATGGGCATCGAGGGGCGCATCCGCATCGACGGCAAGCAGCCAGAGGACTGGGTGGACGAAGCCCGGGGCTGGCAGGAACTGGGGGCCGTCAGCATTACGGTGGAAGCCCGGCGGGGCGGCCTGGATGGGGTGGAGCAGCATATTGGCGCCATAGTCCGCTTCCGGGAGGCGCTGGCAGACCTGGGCGACTGGTAGCTCTCCTCCATCGCTGTTCCGGCGCGAAAACGTAACCGAAAACCGGTTGCATTCAAGGGGCGAGCTCAATGCTCGCCCCTTCCTCTTTTGTCGGAGATCCAGGCACCCTGGCCCTAATACCGTTAGTCCGGCTCACATTTCCACTGCAGGTGGGGGAGCCGGTCGCTGGGTTTAAGACCCATTCACAGAAAAGATACAAATATGTAACCTTTATTGCTTGACAAGATAATGTCCGCCATTTATTATATATCCAGATATTACACGCCAACCAGTATTTACTAACTGGTGGTAACCGGAGGGAAATATGAAGGCAAACAGTTCACAGCACTCAGAACAGGACCACAACGGACTTTTCGGCCGCGTAGCCCACGAAGTGTCGGCGGCCCTGGACTGGCTGGCCGGTCCGGCCATGTCCGAACAGGAGCGGCGGGAGCGCCTGATGGCCGAGGTCCAGAACTTGAAGCACGATACCAGCGCGCTTCAGTCTTATTAGGCAAGAGACGGCGTAATATTAAGGAGTATTAGAAATGATTGCACAGCAAGACAACACCACCGAAACCGGTTCCAGCACCATCCTTGAGCGGATTGCCCAGAGCATCCTGATCGGGTACGCCTGGGTTTCCGGCCCCCCCATGACTGAGCAGCAGAGGCTGGAGCAGGAAGTGGCCAAGGCCCACATCCTGGAAATGGAACTGGAAAGCACCAGCATCGTTAGTTAACCCACACCCTGGCAAAGAGGACTCCATCCCCGCCTTATTGGCGGGGATGTTTTTTGTTCGGCATGCCAGGGCAGCAATGCAGGGACATCGACCTGACCCTGAATGACATACACGCTAAACAGCCAATGTTATCACTGCCAGAGTATCATAAATACTAAGTCTATTGCATAACTCTACTTGACATCCTTTGACTCATCTGTTAATATTCTACACATAGCAATAAGGAGGTAATGAATGCACGCACACTTTGCCGTTCAATTGAACGCAGTACACTTTGACCACAATCACGACGGGGTGCTTGGCCGAGTCTCTCGCAACGTGAGCGCCACCCTGGACTGGCTGGCCGGGCCGGCCATGACGGAGCAGGAGCGCAGGGACCAGACTATTGCCGATGTTCACAACCGCCGATTTGAGGACACCGTCATTTAGCCAGGGACAGGCAACATTTTGACCAAGAAAGAAGGAGGAACAGCGATTGAATAATGAAAACAGCGCAGCCAATACTGCAGCCACAGACAACATTCTGGAACGGATAGCCCAGAGCATCCTGGTAGCGCACGCCTGGGTAGCCGGGCCGGCCTTGAGCGAACGGGAGCGCGTTCAGCGGGAACTGGTCAAGGCCAAAGCCACCGGAAACACGGGCGCCGGCATTACCGGTTAGCCTGCGGCCCGATGCAAGTGGAATCCAGTACCAGCCGATCCCTCGCATCAGCGAGGGATTTTTCATGACCGGTTTGACTGTAACCGGGTCGGCAAATGGACACTCTGGCAACCGTTATGCAGCAGGGAGGATTGACTTAGTGAAGCTTTTCACTATTGATCATTATTGCAGTACTAATTTTATTGCAATTTGATTAAAAGGGCTTGACACAGTTTATATCAATGTGTAGAATTCTACGCATAGAAACAGTGACCAGTTGGCAAACTCGCAGCTTCTTCGTTGGTTCGATGAAAAGGAGGTGACACCATGGTAACTCTCGGAATGCCACAGGAAGTTGAAGCAATCAATCAGGAATTGGAAGAGACAGTAACCCAGCAGGTGGCGGAAATCATGGAAGCCGCCGAAGTCGAAGAGGTACAGGTTCGGGGCACCGTTCCCTCAATGCCTACCTGGAAATACTCGATGCCATTTGCGGGAGTGCGCTACTTCAGCTACGACTAGGGTCTGTAGCTTCTTCCCCGCCCAGCCCGCACCCCGCAATTGTGAACCCCCCGGAAATTCCGGGGGTGTTCTTTTTGTTCATCTACCTTAGCCCTTCGCCCGATTTTCGGTCTACCCTGCTGGCAAAGCCGTTTCCCTGATCCGTGTTTGCAACGTTTGGTCCGGCCTATACTTTATAATGGGGGCATTGAGGTGGAATGCAGCGCATTCCGTGGCCGCGGCCCATCCCGCCGCTACTTCCAGCGAGGCTTGAGTTGACAGACGATAGCGGTAAGAACCTGGATATCTCCCTGCCCATCAGGGGCATGACCTGCGCCGCCTGCGTTATGCACGTGGAACACGCCCTGAAGGAGACGCCGGGGGTGCTGTCAGTTACCGTCAACCTGGCTACCGAGAAGGCGGCGGTGTCGCTGGAACCGGGGCCTGTGCCGATGGAAGCGCTGCGCCACTCAATTACGGATGCTGGCTACGAAGTCGACTCTTCCGATGCCACCCTTAATGTTGGCGGAATGACCTGCGCCGCCTGCGTCATGCACGTGGAACACGCCCTGCGCGGAGTTCCGGGGGTAATGGATACCACGGTCAACCTGGCCACCGAGCGGGCCAGGGTCAGCTACGTACCGGGCATAGCGGGCATTCCCGACTTTCGGGAGGCCCTGGAGGACAACGGTTACCGCCTGGATGGCGTGGAGGGCGACGAACGGGACTCGGCGGCGGAACTGGAACGACTAGCGCGGACCGGGGAAATACGGTACTTCCGCAACCACTGCGCCTTCGCCGTGACGGTGGGAATTGTCCTGCTGCTGGGCTCCATGCATCTCTTTCCCTGGGTACCTTTAATGAATGGCCTGCAGGTGGGCTCGCTGGCAGTCTGGCCGTGGGTTTTGTGGTTATTGGCGACTCCGGTGCAGTTGTGGGCGGGATGGCCTTTCTACGCTTCCGGCATTCCGTCGTTGCGCCACGGCACGGCCAATATGCACACGCTGGTAGCCCTGGGGTCGTCGGTGGCCTACGGTTACAGCGCGGTCATAACGGTTATTGCGGCACTGGCCCCGGATTGGCTTGCCGCGAGGGGCATCGGGTCTGCCGTCTACTTCGACACGGCGGCCTTGATCATCGGGCTGATTCTGCTGGGACGGTTTTTGGAGGCACGGGCCCGGGGCAGGACATCGGAAGCCATACGCCGGCTTATTGGCTTGCAGCCCAACACGGCGCGGGTTATCCGTGATGGACAGGAACTCGAGGTTTCAGTGGAGGAACTGGCGCTGGACGAAGTGGTCGTAGTACGCCCCGGGGAGCGGGTGCCCACCGACGGAGAGCTAATTGAGGGTAGCTCGACGGTGGACGAGTCCATGCTTACGGGCGAAAGCATGCCGGTCGAGAAAACGCCAGGTGCGGCGGTCTATGGGGCGACGCTGAACCGCACCGGGTATTTCCAGTTCCGGGTGACCAGGGTAGGCCGAGACACGGCGCTGGCCCAAATAATTCGCCTGGTGGAAGAGGCACAGGGCAGCCGGGCGCCCATACAGAGGCTGGCCGACCGGGTTGCTTCCGTTTTCGTGCCGGCGGTGAGCGCCGTGGCCGTGGCGGCTTTCCTGTTCTGGCTGGTACTGGGGCCCGCCCCGGCGTTGACCTACGCTGTCCTGACGCTGGTGGCCGTCCTGATTATCGCCTGTCCCTGCGCGCTGGGGCTGGCCACTCCCACCGCGATTATTGTGGGGACCGGCAAGGGAGCGGAACGGGGAATTCTCATTCGAAGCGCACAGGCCCTGGAAACCGCCTATCGGGTGGACACGGTCGTACTGGACAAGACGGGCACCCTGACGGAGGGGCGGCCAACGGTAACAGACGTGGCCCCCGCCGGCGACGGGGAATCGGAAGCACGGGTGCTGTTACTGGCGGCCAGCGTTGAGTATGGGTCGGAACACCCCCTGGCAGTAGCTATCGTTGAGGAGGCGGACCGGCGGGGGCTTAAACCAATGACGGTGGAGGACTTTCGGGCCCTGCCGGGGCAGGGAGTTTCCGGACAGGCGGACGGGCGCGCTGTTCTTTTGGGAAGTCCGGCACTGCTAACGGAGAAAGGCGTTGAGCTGGATGGATTGTCGGAGACGCTGGACCGGCTAACGAGGGAGGGCAAGACCCCGGTTGTCGTGGCGGAAGAGGGAATTGCGCTGGGGGCCATGGGGCTGGCGGACGCCCCCAAGGCCGACTCAAGGGAGTCGGTGGCGCGGCTAAGGGAAATGGGGCTGGAAGTGGTGATGCTCACCGGCGATAACCGGCAGACGGCCCGCCACGTTGCCGACAGCCTGGGCATCGTTCGGGTGGAGGCGGAAACCCTGCCTGCAGACAAGGTGGAGGTGGTAAGGCGCCTGCAGGCGGAGGGACGGGTGGTGGCCATGGTGGGCGACGGCATCAACGACGCCCCGGCACTGGTACAGGCCGACGTGGGCCTGGCCATGGGCGCCGGCGCCGACGTGGCCATGGAGTCGGCGGACATTACCCTGATGGGCAACGACGTCGGCAGCGTGATAACGGCCCTGCGCCTTAGCCGCCAGACCATGCGGGCAATCAAACAGAACCTGTTCTGGGCCTTCTTCTACAACGTAATGCTGATTCCGGTGGCGGCGGGGGTCTTGTACCCGGTGTTCGCGGCAGTGGGCGGCGTGCCGGTCAGCCTGCAGTTCTTCTTCGGCGACCAGGGCTTTCTGAATCCCATACTGGCGGCGCTGGCCATGGCATTCAGTTCGGTCACGGTGGTCAGCAATTCGCTGAGGCTGAGGAAGGCTGGCGTGGAATAGGTTACGCCTGTAACGGAGGGGTTCCGGCAGGATCTTGCCAGTGTTCCGAGTCGAGCGGATTTGCGAGCGGGGCAGGGCAGCCACAAGGGCTGCCCCTACGCAGTCGCAGGACCGAACCGCCCAAGTGGGAACCATACTCCCTTTGGCGTCTATCTGTCCCGCCGGGGGTCACTGTGGTATACTTTTCGCCTGTTAAAAGCTAGCACTTCAGTTAGGGGGAGCCTGGCATGGCCGGTGCAATTGAGTTCGTTGACGGTGGGACAATAACCACACCGCAGGGTTTTATGGCCGGGGCGACTTACGCGGGCCTGAAGACCTTCGCTGAGGACAAGCTGGACCTGGGAGTCCTGTTTTCCGAGACCCCTTGCAACACGGCCGGTGTATTCACCACCAGCACAGTAGTTTCCCCTGGCGTCACTGTGGACAAGTCGCGGCTGGCCCAGGGAATCCCCATGCGCGGCCTGATCGTCAACGCCGGCATTGCCAACACTTGCGTGGGCGAACAGGGCTACATTGACGCCATCGAAATGACCGGCCTAGCCTCCGCCAAGATCGGAGTTACACCCGAGGAGGTACTGGTCTGCAGCACGGGAGTCATCGGCGTCGAGCTTCCCATGGCCCTGATACGGGACGGCGTGGAGAAGATTGAGCTGCGCGGAAGCGGCGGGAACGATATGGCCAAGGCCATAATGACCACGGACACGCGCCCCAAGGAAGTGGCAGTTTCCTTCGAGATCGACGAACACCTGGTCCGCCTGGGAGGCATCGCCAAGGGTTCCGGCATGATCCACCCCAACATGGCCACCATGCTGTCGTTCCTGACCACCGACGCCGCCGTGGAGAGGGGTTTCCTGCAACGGGCCCTGAGCCAGGTGGCCGACGAGACCTACAACATGCTGACGATTGACGGCGACAGCAGCACCAATGATACGGTCCTCATTATGGCCAACGGGGCCGCTCACAACCACGAGATAACCGAGGGCACCCTGGCCGCTGAGGCGTTTATGGACGCCCTGCGACAGGTCTGCACCTATCTTACGCGCGAACTGGCCCGGGACGGCGAGGGCGCTTCCCACCTTATAGTGGTGGAGGTGTCCGGCGCCGCGGAGACGGCCGAAGCCCGCGTCGCCGCAAAGACTATCGCTTCCTCCAGTCTGGTCAAGTCCGCCGTATACGGCACCGACCCCAACTGGGGACGGGTGCTGGCAGCACTGGGTCGGAGCGGCGCCACTACCGACGAGAACAGAGTTGACCTGTTCGTTAACGGCGTCTGCATCATGGAGGCGGGCAAGCCCATTCCCTTCCACCGCGACGCGGTGGTGGCCCTGATGAAGCGGCCAGAGGTCACCTTCCGGCTGCAGCTTAACCTGGGAGCGGGCGAGGCCACGGCCTGGGGCTGCGACCTGACCGAGGAGTACGTCATCATCAACAGCGCCTACACGACGTAGGACGCCAATCCGGTCAGCCCAGGAATGGCGCCGGCCGGTACATTGAACAGGGGCAGAAACAGTCTGCCGTTAAGCTAAGTACAAAGTCCTCCCAGCGTTGCAGACGACAATAGTTGGGGGGATTCTTAACTTTGCTGACAACAGACTCCATTCCAGCCAGGAGATTGGCGTGGCCGACCGGCAAGCAAATCCACCCATTGTTGTGAAGATCGGGGGCAGTACCCTGGGAAGCAACGACACCAGCCTGAAGGACCTGGTGGCTTTGCAGCGACAGGGGCGCAACCTTGTGGTGGTCCACGGCGGCGGTCCAGTCATCTCCCAGTGGATGCAACGGCAAGGCATCGCTCCCCGGTTTGTGAACGGCCTGCGGGTTACCGACGCGGAGAGCCTGGATATCGTAGTGGCTGTGCTGACAGGGCTGGTCAACAAGGAACTGGTGAGCATCATGCACGGCCTGGGCGCCCGGGTGATGGGCATGAGCGGTATTGATGCCGGAATCCTTGAGGCCCGCGTCGCCAACCCGGATCTGGGGTACGTGGGAGAAATAACCCGGGTCAATCCCGAACCCATTCACGCCATCGTAGAAGGCGGCTACATTCCCATGCTGGCGCCCCTGGCCATGCAGGAACGGGACGGGTCCGAGCACTCCGGCGGGGCCCTGAACATTAACGGCGACACGGTGGCCGGTGAACTGGCCCACGCCCTGGGCGCAGAGCATCTCATCTTCCTGACCGATGTACCCGGGGTTATGGACGGCAACGGGCGGGTGATGGCTCGCCTGAACCGGCGGAGAGCCAGCCTGCTGCTGAACTCGGACATCGTACGCGGCGGCATGATTCCCAAGCTGGAAGCCTGTGTGCGGGCCCTGGATTCCGCCCCCGTGGCCGACATAGTGGACGGCCGGGAACCTGGTGTCCTGCTCAAGTGCCTGGAAGGCGAAGGGGGCGGCACCCGTATCGTGGGTTAAGGGCAGGGAACACCGATGAAGCCGTTCACAATCGCGAAACCCGCTGACCACCCAATTCCCCCCGGCATTGCCCTGAGCGGCTATCCGTGAGCCACGACCTGGCAAACGACGCCGACCCAGTACCGGGCCCGCCTCTGCCCGGGATTTCAGCGGGCGGCTACGCCTTTTTCCGACGCTGGTCATCAATAGCGATAATCGCGGGGCTGGCGATCGCGGCGGTTTGGTACTCCATCGGCATCTATGCCGAGTACCTGTGGCACGACCACCTGGGCTATGGCCTGCCCTTCCTTTACATCACCCTCATCCGTACCGCCCTGTTCATCATCCCGGGTCTGTTGGCGGCCACCCTTATCTCGCTCAACATTTACATAGCTCTGCCGCTGGCCATGGGGCCCACATCCCGTCCACTGCCCATCGACTTCTTGCGGCTGTGCCTGATGCTGCTCCGGATCTTCATCTACACCTGCCTGCTGGCAGGAGGGCTGGCCTTTGGAGCTGAGGCCGCTGAGAACTGGGAACTGGTCATCCTGCTGTTGAATCTGCTGCCCTTTGGCACTATCGACCCCCAGTTCGGGCTGGACATATCCTTTTATGCCGTCACGCTACAGGTATTGCGGGCGGTTCAGGGGTGGTTCTTCTGGCTCACCATCACGGTAACGGGGATGACGGTGGGCCTTCATGGGTTTATATACGTGCTTCGAGGGCTGAATTTCGTGCTGGCCCCCCGCACGCTGAAACAGATAGCGGGCCTGGGCATCTGCCTGATGCTGACCCTGGTCTTGCATCATGTTCTCAGCGTTTACGAACTGGCCCTGTCCGAAAGCGGAGTCGTTACGGGGGCTACCTATACCGACGTCAACGCCCGGATACCCGTCTACTGGTTCCTGGCGGGAATCGCCCTGCTGGGCGCGGTGGGGTTTGGCGTCAGCATTCGCTACGTTGGTTTGCGACTGATGGCCGGCGCCTTCACCCTGTGGCTGATCATGTTCCTGCTGGCCGGCCTGCTTTATCCCACCCTGTTCCAGCGGTTCCGGGTCAACCCCGACGAGTTTGCCCGGGAGCAGCCTTTCATCCAGCGCAACATCGCGGCGACCCGGGCTGCTTACGGCCTGGACGTCGTGGAGAAGATCGCCTATCCGGTTAACGAATCCCTTACCGCGGGGACGCTGCAGGAACAGCGCGGGGCTATTGAGAACATCCGGCTGTGGGACGCCTCTCCCTTGCTGGCCGCCTACAACCAGCTTCAGTTCATGGAGCTTTATTACTATTTCGTCAACACAGACTCGGACCGGTACGTGGTGGACGGGCAGTTGCAGCAGGTGTTGATTGGAGCAAGGGAACTGGACCAGGAAAGGCTCCCCGAGGACGCCCAAAACTGGGTCAACCAACGCCTCCAGTATACCCACGGGTACGGGGTGTCGATGACACCGGCCACAGGTTACACCCTGGGAGAAGGACGTCCCGAGTATTTCATCCAGGACATTCCCATCACGGGTGTGCTGCCTGTTTCCCGTCCGGAAGTCTATTACGGCGAGTCGCCCATCGAGTTTGCCATCGTCAGCAGCGGGATGCGGGAGGTCAACCCCGGCGCCGAGGCCTGGAACTACGACGGCGAGGGCGGCGTTCCCCTGGATTCCTACCTGCGCCGCCTGCTTTACGCCCTGAAGTTCGGCGACGTGAACATTGCCCTGAGCGACCAGGTTACCGACAGCAGCCGAATCCAGTTCCACCGCCACGTGCGGGAGCGGGTAAAGACCATCGCCCCCTTCCTGAAACTGGACCAGGATCCCTATCCCGTGCTGGACGACGGGGGGAAGCTATGGTGGATCCAGGACGCCTACACCGTTACCGACGGATACCCCTATTCAACGGAAGCCGATGCAGGGTTCAACTACATTCGCAACAGCGTCAAGGCAGTCATAGACGCCTATAACGGCGGCGTGACCCTGTACGTTATTGACCCGGAAGACCCCATCCTGAAAATATACCGGAATGGCCTTCCCGCCCTGTTCCAGCCCTTCGAGGCCATGCCGGAGGACCTGCAACCCCACATCCGCTATCCCATTACTTTCTTTTCGGCCCAGGCCGATATGTACCTGCGCTATCACGTTACCGACCCCCAGGTCTTTTTCAACCAGGCTGAACAGTGGGATATTCCCCTGGAGACCCGGCTGGGCAAGGACGGCGTGCGGGTAACGCCCGCATACCTGCTGGTGCCCCTGCCGGGCGAAGACAAGGAGGAGTTTATTCTGCAGATACCCTTCTCTCCGGCGGGGGAGAAGAAGAACCTGGTGGGTCTGCTGGTGGCCCGTAACGACCCGCCAAACTACGGCCAACTGCGCAGCTACCATCTGCCCGACGACCGGCAGATAGACGGTCCAAGCCAGGTGGAAGCCCGCATTGAAAACGACCAGGACTTCTCCCAATTGTTCACCCTGTGGGACGGTTCGGGCTCTAAAATCATCCGGGGACGCCTGCTGACTGTTCCCATTGCTGATACAATTGTGTACGTTGAGCCGCTGTACCTGCAGTCCGAGTTCCTGGAGTTTCCGGAACTGAAAAAGGTTATACTGGCAGATAACACCAACCTGGTAATGGCCGACACAATGACGGAGGGCGTAGCGCGCCTTACGGGAGCCGATTACGGGGGCGCCCCTGATCCGTCCGGGGGCGGCGGCGGAATAACCCCCGACCAGTTGGAGCAACTGGACCAGATTGAGGCAACAATAGACGAGCTTGGAGAAGCTCTGGGAGACCTGGAAAGGTCCCTGCAAAATCTACGCAATACCTTGGGAGGTAACTCGCCATGACCACCGGCAAGAGCAGCAGCGAATGGATCGCCATTGAGAACCAGTATTATGCGCAGACGGTGCGCCGCCAGCCCGTGGTGATCGTGCGGGGCGAAGGCACCCGCGTTTGGGACGCCGACGGCAAGGAATACTTGGACTTTGTGGCAGGATGGGCAGTCAATCAATTGGGCCACAGCCATCCGGCCATTACCCAGGCCATAGCCGAACAGGCCGGAACGCTGTTGCAGACATCCAACCAGTTCTACACTGTGCCGCAGTTGCAGCTTGCCGAGACGCTGATTGAGAACAGTTGCCTGGACCTGGTGTTCTTCGGCAACAGCGGCGCCGAGGCCGTTGAGGGGGCAATGAAGCTGGCGCGGCGCTACGGAAAGCTGAATCGCGACGGCGCCTACGAAATCATCACAGCTTTCAACTCTTTCCATGGCCGCACGCAGGCCACCGTCGCCGCCACCGGGCAGCCCCACTACCAGGAGAACTTCGCTCCGCTGCTGCCGGGCTTTGTCCACGTGGACTACAACGACGTGGAAGGCGTGATGAATGCCACTTCCGATCGCACCGCCGCAGTAATGGTGGAGCCGGTACAGGGCGAGGCGGGGGTGGTCATTCCGGATGACGACTACCTGCTGCGGCTGCGGGAATGGTGCGACAGCCAGGGAATTCTGCTGATACTGGACGAAGTGCAGACTGGAATGGGACGGCTGGGCAGCCTGTTCGGTTACCAGGAGTACGGGGTGGAGCCGGACGTTATGACCCTGGCCAAGGGACTGGGTTACGGCGTGCCCATTGGCGCCTTCCTGTCCAAGGCCCATTGCCAGGCCCTGGTGCCGGGGGACCACGGTTCCACTTTCGGAGGCAACGCCCTGACCACGGCCGCCGGCTACGCCGGTACCAAGTTCCTGATCGACAACGATATTCCCGGGCACGTGAAGCAGATGGAAGCTTACCTGCTGGGCAGGCTGAACGATGTCAAGGACCGTTTCTCCATTGTTACCGAGGTGCGCGGCAAGGGCCTGCTGGCCGCCATGGACTTCGATGAAGCCATCTCCGGGCAGGTTCTGACCAATTGCAACGAAGCTGGCCTGCTGCTCAACGGTCCGCGTCCCAACACCATCCGCTTCATGCCTCCCCTGAACATATCCCCCGAGGAGATTGACGAGGGTGTGGGCAGGCTGGAACAGGCTTTGGAGAAGATTTAAGGAGAGGCCGCTGTCCCAGGAAAATGTGGAGGAGAACTCCCATGAAAACCTATTCAGCCAAATACAAGGGCAACGGTCTGCTGCAGCTGACTGTAGATGTTCAATTGGATGAGGACATAGAAGTTCTGGTAGTAGTCCCGGAAGAAGACGATGCGGAAGACTCCGTCTGGTCATTCCTGGAAACCCGCGAGTTCGCAAACGGTTACGGGGAGGCTGACTCTATCTACGATACCCTGTGAACCCAAATAACTACCAAAGGGGAGAGGTGGTCTTGATTTCCTTTCCCTTTGCCGAACTTGATCAAACAAGGAGGCGTCCCGGCCTCGTACTTCTGGACACTGGTGATGCCGATATAGTCATAGCCAGAATAACCAGTCGGACGGCACGTACCGACCACGGCGTGGAAATCTCTGGGTGGCAAGGAACTGGGCTACTCTTGCCATCCATTGTGAGATTGGACAAGCTGGCAACGTTGGGGAAGGGATTGATGGACCGAAGGTTGGGAGTGTTAGCGCCGTCCGACGAGATCAGAGTGCTGGAAGCTCTGAAATTACTTTGGCAACTTGATTGATAGAGACGCATTTGCGACCACTAGTAAAGGTACGAAAATGGTCGTCCAGGCAAGATACTCGGAGGTATTTCAACACCCATGGCAAATGACAAAATCGTCCTGGCTTACAGCGGTGGCCTGGACACGTCGGTGGCCGTGCCCTGGCTCAAGGAGCAGTACGGCGCGGACGTAATCACCCTTACCATAGATTTGGGCATGGTGGACCTGGAGTCCATCCGGCAAAGGGCCATGCAAGTCGGCGCGGCCGAGGCTCTTACCGTGGACGGCAAGGAAACCCTGGTCAACGAGTTCCTTTTCCCCGCGCTGCAGGCCGGGGCCATCTACGAGGAACAGTATCCCCTGGCCACTGCCCTTGGCCGTCCCCTGATTGCCCGATACCTGGTGGAAGCGGCGCGGGCCGAGGGCGCCTACGCCGTGGCCCACGGGTGTACCGGCAAGGGCAACGACCAGGTCCGCATCGACGTGGGCGTGGCCGCCCTGGCTCCGGAGTTGAAGGTCATTGCACCCATCCGTGACTGGGGCATGAGCCGCGAAGACGAGATTGAGTACGGGCAGGCCCGCAACCTTCCCATCAACGCCAGCCGCAGCCGCTTCTCCGTGGACGAAAACCTGTGGGGCCGCAGCGCCGAGGCCGGTGAACTGGAAGACCCCTGGTTGGAGCCTCCGGAAGACGCTTACGACTGGACCCAGACCGCTTCCGGCGCCCCCGATGAACCCGCCTACGTGGAAATCCACTTCAACGAAGGTATCCCCAACGCCCTGGACGGCGAGAGCATGAACGGGGTTGACCTGATCCGCCATCTGAACGCGCTGGCGGGGCAGCACGGGGTAGGAAGGGTCGACCACGTGGAAAACCGCCTGGTGGGCATCAAGTCCCGGGAAGTGTATGAGACCCCCGCCGCGGTCACCCTGCACGCCGCCCACAAGGCCCTGGAGACGCTGACCCTGAGCAAGGATCAGGCCCGCCTGAAGGCCCAGATTGCCCAGCAGTACGCCGACATGGTCTATAACGGCCTGTGGTTCACGCACCATCGCCTGGACATGGACGCTTATGTCAGCAGCACCCAGCGCTACGTCACCGGCGACGTTCGGGTGAGGCTGCACAAGGGAACCTGCACCGTGGTGGGCCGCAGCGCGCCCCAGGCCCTGTACAACTACAACCTGGCCACCTATGACCGGGAAGACCAGTTCGATCACTCGGCCGCCGCCGGTTTCATCGACATTTTCGGCCTGCCGGTACGCACCCAGAACCAGGCCCAGCAGTAGGCGCTTCAGAGGTGGAAAGTAATGAACGAGGTCATGACCTGGGCGGAAATCGAGGCCGAGTTTGACGGAGAGTGGGTGCTGATTGAGGACCCGGAGATGACCGGATCTCTGGCAATAATCCAGGGAAGGGTGATATTCCATAGCAAGAATCGTGCTGAAATTCACGAGAAGATAATGGATTTACCCAACCTGAACCACGCTGTCATGTTCATCGGTCAGCCTTCAGCAAATGTGGTGTTTGCATTGTGACCACTGTCTTCAATCCCAGGGGGACTTTTATACCGGTCACAGTGCAAGTGCGTGGGCCAAGGGGAATCACTTCAGCTATCCTTGCGCTCGATACGGGGGCGACCATGACATGGCTAAGTGTGGTTATCATGGCTGAGTTGGGATATGATTTGGCGTCTCCTGCCGATTTGATGGAAGTTACAACCGCAAGCAGTCGAGAAGTGACGCCAGTTATACCTGTTGCTCAAATAAGAGCGCTAAACAATGAACGGCTGGACTTCCCTGTTCTATGTCATAATTTGCCATCTGGAACTCCATTTGACGGACTACTGGGCCTCGACTTTTTTCGCGACCGGCGACTGACAATCGACTTCCGTGAAGGACTTATAACCCTGGACTAACTTGAAACGCACACGCGACTACATCTGGAGGACTTATGACCCTGGCAGAGAGAATGTATAACCTGGGCACCGAGACCGCCTTTGAAGTATTGGCCAAGGCGCGGGCCCTCGAGGCCCAGGGAAGGGAAATCATTCACCTGGAGATCGGCGAGCCCGACTTCGACACGCCCAAGCACATTGTCGATGCAGGCGTTCGCGCCCTGCAGGAGGGTTACACCCACTATGGGCCTACCCCCGGCCTGCCCGAATTGCGCGAGGCCGTCGCCCGCAACAGCAGGGAGGTCCGCGGTATCGACACGATCCCGGGCCAGGTGGTGGTCACACCCGGGGCCAAGCCCATCATGTTCTACGTCATCCTGGCCCTGGCCGAACCGGGGGCCGAGGTCATCTATCCCAACCCCGGTTTTCCCATCTACGAGTCCATGATCCGCTTCTCCGGCGCCACCCCGGTGCCCATGCAGTTGCTGGAGGAGAAGGACTACCATCCCGACCTTGATGACCTGGCCAGCAAGATTACCGACCGCACCCGGCTGATCATCGTCAACTCCCCGGAGAACCCCTGCGGTTCTGCACTGACAAAGGATGAACTGGAGACCATCGCCAACCTGGCCCGGGGCCGCAACCTGTACGTGATGGCCGATGAGATCTATAAGGACATTCTTTACACCGGGGAGCACTTCAGCATCGCCGCCTTCCCCGACATGGCCAAGCAGACGGTCATCCTGGACGGCTTTTCCAAGAGCTATGCCATGACCGGCTGGAGGCTGGGCTACGGCATCATGCCCGAGGAACTGGTGCCCCACATTACCCGCCTGGCGGTAAACAGCGTATCCTGCGCCGCGTCCTTCAGCCAGCGGGCCGCAGTCGCCGCCCTGGACGGTCCCCAGGACGATGTCCAGGCCATGGCCGCCGAGTTCGCCCAGCGCCGCCGCCTGATTACCGACGGCCTGCGCAGCATCCCCGGCATCAACTGTCCCGAACCGGAGGGCGCCTTCTACGCCTTCCCCAGCATCAAGGAGACTGGCCTCAGCAGCGCCGAATTTGAAGAGCGGGCGCTGAACGAGGCCGGGGTTGCCCTGCTGTCGGGTTCCGCATTCGGCGTTTATGGCGAGGGTTACGTTCGTCTCTCCTACGCCAACTCGCAGGAGAACATTACCAAGGCGCTGGAGAGTTTGAGGGAGTTTGTGGGGGGGCTGGGGTAGGGATAATAGTTTATTCACGAAAAGGCACGAATTTTTGCTAATGATACTATCGGGGGAAATACGCCATTAGTGGTCATTATCAGCCATTAGTGCTTATTTGTGGATAATTAAGCTGTAGTGGTTCAGGTCGGGGCCGCTAGCGCACTGGCCTGCTGGCTGAAGTTGAGGGCCACGTCGTCTATGCGGGGCTTGTTCTTGTAATAGAACAGATCGTCGTTGGTCAGGCCGGTGATGTTGAGGGCCAGGTTGAGCATGTGGGGTTGCAAATAGCCATTGGGGTGTAGGACTATCGTACAGCAAGACATCTAATCCGACTGATTCTTCACTTCTCCAACGCCAATCATCTAGTTAGTCCAAACCCCGGCCATATGATTCTTATAGAGCAAGGGCTGAAATTAACCGATGGCACTATTACCGGCTGTACTGTGGAGGATAAGGATTGTCGGAAGGGGAGGCTTATTCAGATCGATTAGGATTAGTAGGGAGCAATACTTCGCGGAAGAAATCTAAAACAACGTGCCCCTCTATGTAGGCTGCCCTTATTTCCTCAAAGGTCATGTTACAGCCAGTAGAATGAGCAGCATTGTTGCGATTAGCTATAATGTTATTATAAGCGGTCTCTGCCCTTTCATACTCAGCCGCTTCCTTAATCCTTTCGGTAAATTCGTTCTTGTATGTGTCTCCAAATCGTCTTAACACATCTGACAAGTTGCTGGTGTAAATTCTTCTATTCATCGTGCTCAAGAACGAGTATGTGAATCGTCTGATGGCTTCATCTGTTATAAAGTCGCACTTTTCCTGAAGGATGTCCATCACCGTCCGCTCGAACTCTGCATAGGTAATTACTAATGACGAGCAGGCAAGCAGAGCGTTAATCTCTGCATTGAAGTGGCTAACGGAATCCAGGTGGCTTTGACAAGCTTCCAGCGTATCGTCAACACGGGTGATTCGCACGGGTAACCCTAGTCGAACAAGATGCTTCGGGCTTTTGAGAAGCGTTGCCAGACCGCATTGGCGTCAGTAGTTTGATTACTGGCACGCGTCAAGAACTCTTCGTCCTCGAGAAGCCGCTGATATCTGTTTTGGATGTCCCGTGGGACGCCGCCAAGATTTTCGGAGAAAGCTACCATAACTGCATCAAATACGGCTGAGTTAAAGCCGGCACGGATGTGGAAAGGCTTTTCACCCAGAGTGTCCAGCACCTTCGTACAGGTCGCGCGAAATACATCCTCATCTTGCGCCAGCACACTTTCCGATGCGTGCTGCTGATTATTCATAAACCGGGAAAGAAAGTCTTTCATCGGCTTCCGATAGGACGAGTCGTTGCGCATAGCCATGAACCGTACCAAAAGCTCCAGATCTCTCTTCCTGCTATCCGGCTCCTCCTTGCCCAAAATTTTTCGCCATTCTGGAAGCAAATTCAATCGTGAGAGGGAGTCAGTGAAAGGCCCGTAATAAAGGCAATCACGAATCTCCTGATTAGAAAGAGGAGTACCGCCCAAGTTCAAGCGCTCAAAAATATGATAGGCGCTAGTGGTGTCACTCGGATCAATTTTCTGAATGATGAAGGTACGGAGAACGGAGTCCCTCAGCCTAATTTGATCCTCCGGCCAAAGTTCGTCGAAAGTCCTTCCGTTATAACGTCCTGACGGGTTTAGACCAGTCAGACGAAACTCCTTCTTTTCGTTTGGCGACCCCTCTCCGAAACAGCCCTGAAAGAAATAAAATATGGTTTTTAGCCTCTGTTGGCCATCTATTACCAAAAACTTCTGTGATGGCCTTTCGGTAAAAACATAAACTGGAGGGACGGGAAGTCCAATCAGGAATGATTCAATTAATCGGCTGGATTGAACGGGCTTCCAAACAAAATTGCGGTGGAACTCGGGAATGACAATATCCCCAGCCAACCATCTTTCATGGAGGGTTTCAAGCGTATAATCGGCGGGGTAGGTTGTGATTTGGAAGTCGGCAGGCGAACTGGTATAGTCCTCGTCCTCAGAGGATACCGACTCCAAATCAAGGTCAGTGGAAATTACGCTCTCACGCTCATAGTCGATACGAGCATCAAGGCTTTCGGCACTTTCCTGAGTAACCACTCATCACCTGCGAAACTCGACTGAAAGAATAGATTTGACTATGGGCTAAGGTAGCACTCCCCCATCGTCATAGTCAACCAGGGCCCGCTGGGCGGCGGAGAGGCTGGCGCCGGTGGCTACCTCATAGCCGAGGTCGGGCAGGATTTGCTCCAGGGCCGAGAGCAGGGCGAAGACGTTGGTTTCCCGGGCCGATTCGCCCATCAGGCCGATGCGCCAGGCTTTGCCGCGGACCTGTCCCAGGCCGCCGCCGATTTCGATGTTGTAATCGTTTAGCAGCCGGCCGCGCACTGCTGTGTCCTCGATTCCCTCGGGTATCAGGGCGGTGGTCAGGGGGTTGAGGCGGTAGCCCTCGGGAGCCATCAGGACTATTCCCATGGCTTCAAGGCCGGCCCGCAGGGCGCCGGCTACCCGGGCGTGGCGGCGGATGCGATTGTCGATGCCTTCTTCCATCATCATCCGCAGCGATTCGCGCAGGGCGTAGGTCATGGAAATGGGCGACGTGTGGTGGTAGGCGCGGGTCTGGTTCCAGTAGCTTTCCAAATCTTTCAGGTTGAAATAGAAACTCTGGACCTTGCTGGGACGGGTGTTGATTACGTCTATGGCCCGGGGGCCGAAGCTGATGGGAGCCAGGCCCGGAGGAGCGCCCAGGCACTTCTGGGTAGCGCTGTAACATACGTCCACGTCCCAATCATCCATGCGCACGTCGTGGCCGCCCAGGGAGGTTACGGCATCCACGATGATAAGTGCGTTGTGGCGGTGGACCAGATCTACGATTTCGGGCATGGGAGTCAGCACGCCCGTGGAGGTCTCGGCGTGAACTACGCCCACCGCCTTGACCGGGCCGTGCTGTTCCAGGGCGTCGGAGAGGACCTGCAGGTCGACCGGCTCTCCCCAGACAAAGTCCAGGATGACGACCTCGGCTCCGCAGCGCTCGGCGATATCGCCCAGCCGGTCACCAAAGAAGCCGTTGCGGCAGATGATTACCTTGTCGCCACGTTCCAGGACATTGGCGCAGGCCGCCTCCATGGCGCCGGTGCCGGTGGAGGAGAGGGGGACAGTCATGAAATTCTCGGTGTGAAGTACCTCCCTGAGCATCTCGCAGACCTCGTCCATCACCTTGAAAAACTGGGGGTCCAGGTGGCCCAGGACGGGCAGGGTCATGGCCTGAAGCACCCGGGGGTTAACGGAACTGGGGCCCGGGCCCATCAGGATGCGCTGGGGAGGATTGAACTCATCAAGATAAGTGGGGGTAGTCAAAACTTGGTTCTCCTGTTTGGTCGCAAAGAGCGGGTTTATGCCCATATTATCCGCTATTTGGCACCGGACGGCAAAAGGGGCAGACGAGTGGTCTGCCCCGCAATGGAAAGGCGATCTTGATGGAGAGTCCGCCTAGTGGATAGCCTAGACCACCGGCGAAGTACCCCCGTCAATATTGATTGCAATACCTGTCAAATAGCTGGCACGTTCCGAGGCCAAGAAGGCTATTACGTCGCCGGCCTCTTCGGTTTCGGCGATGCGGCCCAGGGGGACGCCACGGGCTACGGCGGTCTGGGCGTAGAACTCGTCAAGGGTCAGGTCCGGGTTGTCTTCCTTGAGACGGTCGTAGCGGCGGGTGTGCTGGCCGCTCTTGACGATGCCGATGCAGACGGTGTTGACGAGAATGTTGTCCACAGCCAGGTCCTTGGACAGGCCCTTGGTGATGGCTATGCCGGTGGCCCGGGAGATGGAAGTGGGCATGGATGAGGGCCCGGGAGTGCGGCCTCCCAGGTTAGTGACGTTGATGATGCGGCCGCCACCGACCTTGCGCATTTCGGGTATGGAGCGGCGGATAAGGCGGATCGCTCCCCACACCTTCAGGTCAAAGTCATACTCCCACTCGTCGTCGGTGACGTTCTCGAAGGGCTTGGCCAGGGAAACGCCGGCGTTGTTGACCAGGATGTCCACACGCCCGAAGTTGTCCAGGGCGGTCTGAACCACCTGCTCGGCGCTGTCGGGATGGGAAACATCGGCTGACAGGGGCAAGACCATGCCCTCGGTGGCGGTGCGGATGTCCAGGGCCGCCTGGTCCAGCTTCTCCTGGCCACGGGCGACGATAACCACCCGTGCGCCCTCTTCGGCCATGCGCTGGGCGGCGGCCTTGCCGATGCCCTCGCTGCCGCCGGTTACTATGGCAACCTTGTCGGTCAATCCGAGATCCATATTTTGACCTCCTTAATTCAAAGTACAAGCCCGCCGGAGCGGGGTTTTTTCGGGACTTTGGATGCGGGCGTATTATACCAGTAGTCCCTCACGGTTGCGCTGAAACGAAAGCAAAGGTGCAGGTCCGCACTGGAGTGTCCGTGTGGGACATATAGCTGGCCGTTGAACGGCAGTGCCTACCTCGGCTCGCATTGTTCTTGTTTGTGCCAGCGGGTTGCTGTTAATGTAAGGGAGGCTCGAAGCTGACAGTCCCCTGCCCCGCGGAGTTGGAGGCGCCGGTGGGCTTTACCCTGCCGCGGTCCCGTCAAGTCGGATGCCTGTGCGCCATTCGGGCTAAAGCGGTGGCAACCAGGCGGGACGGACCAAGGGTTCGGGGCATGATTCAATGACCGTATCCGCGCAATCTCACCGGAGACAATAGCCTTGTTCAACTACAGCCACATCAAGCACCGCAACATGTTCCTGCAAATCTTCCTGTTGGTCATCACCCTGGGAATTTACGGTATCTACTGGTTTCACGTTACCCTGGGAGAGTTGCAGCGGGCCAACAACCGGGGGCCGGAGGCTGGGCAGTGGAAGTGGACAATCCTGTTCTGCATTCCCTTGTTGGACTTTTTCAGTTTCTGGCACTACGCGGGGGAGTATTCCCAGTTTGTTTATGACAAGTACCCCCGGCCGCTGATTTTCATTCTCTGGATAGTGTTCTTCCCCGCCGTCTGGTTCCTGGTGCAGATGGACCTGAACCGGGCGGCGCAGTATCACTGGTGATGGAGGCTACTGATGGCTTCGGCTAACAATCCGGCGGGACCACCAACGATATTTTGTTCCAGTTGCGGCGCGGTGATGGAAGCAACCGCCAGGTTCTGCCAGAGTTGCGGCGCAGCCAACCCCCACATGGCAACAGCCCCGGCCGGCGGCTCCGGCGCTGCAAGGGCACCGGTCCGTACCGACCACATCAAGCGGCGCAATATGTGGGTGCAGGTGCTGCTGTACATCATCACCCTGACAATCTACGGCATTTACTGGTTCTACGTAACTCTGGGAGAGTTGTACCGCGCCAATGGTACCGAAGACAAGCGGCGATGGCTCTGGACAATTCTGTACATTATCCCGATAGCCATGCTTTTTGCCTATTGGCATCATAGCTTCCAGTACGACAAGTTCATCAACTGCAAGTACCCGGGCATTGCCATATTCATACTTTGGATCATCTTTCCTCCGGCCGTCTGGTTCCTGGTGCAGCGGGACCTGAACGCCGCCGCAGAAGGACGCCCGTTCTAATCTTCAGGAGGGAAACTATTGGCATACTTTGACGACCCGCATCCCGTATATTGCACCACTTGCGGCCGGGAGGCCGACCCGGAAGCGCGATTCTGCGACAATTGCGGTGCGGCGCTGGTGCCACAGGTTAACAACGAACCGCCGTACGTGCCGGGGGTGGGCTACCAGGGGGCGCCCGCGTACGGCGAAGCGCCAAGGATTCCAAACTACCTGGTGCAGGCAATTTTGGTTACGATCTGCTGCTGCCTGCCCGCCGGAATTGTGGCCATTGTGTTCGCGGCCCAGGTCAACGGCAAAGTTGCTTCCGGTGACTATGCCGAGGCGCAGAGGCTTTCCAACAATGCCAGGACGTGGTGCTGGATTTCTCTTGGATTGGGTATTGCAATTGGGGTCATCTATGGCGTTGTAGGCATATTTGGCGCCTTTAGCGACTCCTGGTGGGACATTTAGATAGATGCTGGGCGCAAATTACCTTAGCCCTGGGCTGATATCGGGGCTGCCTCTATGGCGGTGGCGGTTCGTCTTCCTGGGCCTGGCCCTGCTGCCCTGCCTGGCCCTGGTCTACGCGCGAAATCCCGAGGAGCAGGGCTTATACCCTCCCTGCCTGTTCTATGCCCTGACCGGACTCCACTGCCCCGGGTGCGGAACCCTGCGGGGGCTGCACCAGTTGCTGCACGGAAACCTGATCGCAGCCTTCGGTTACAACCCCTATTCGATGCTGGCGCTGCCGGTCATTGGCTACGCTTTTGTGTCCGCTCTATTGCTCACCACCTGGGGCAAGCGGCTGCCTACCATGTTCATCCACCCCGTGCTGATTTGGGGTCTGCTGGTGGCCGTGCTGGCCTTCTGGTTGCTGCGCAACCTGCCGGTGTACCCGTTTACGGTGCTGGCGCCGTAGGCGGGGCCAGAATAGATGCGGGCTTTACTGACGGATTTCCAGGGATTTGCGGTTATCTTAACGGAGGAGGCCTGGAGTCACATAGTCTTGCCTCCCCACGACTATATGAAAGAGATGCCCGAATCCGTCTATGAAACAGAATAAAGTCCCGATGACATGCGGAGGTCCAACACACGACCGGAAACGGTCAGGTTATACTACAGGTGGTTTACCGACACTGCAGTTGGAGACAAGTGGGTGTGTGTAGTGGTCAAGTACCTCGAAGGCGAAGCATACATTCTTACCGCCTACGCCACTGACCAAATAAAAGCAGGGGATTCTTACCCATGAACCAACAGAAGAAAGTAAACATCTGGTACGACGAAGCCGGAGATTACCTTGACGTCTCCTGGGGCACATCCCATGCCTATTATAGTGCTACTGCGGACGAGAGGGTGATGGTACTGGTTGATATGGATGGAAATGTGCTGGGCTTTAAAATAGATGGCATTAGCGCCATCAAGGACATACCCCTCGATGTTGATCTGGTACCGTTGAAGTCGGATACAAAGAGTCTGTAAGCGAGGTGCCTCATGCCCGTAACCTTTGGATGCTCACTGCCCAGCCGGGGGCCCATGGCCAGCCCCCAGGCCTTGCGTTCCCTGGCCCAGCGGGCCGAGGAACTGGGGTTTGATTCCGCCTGGGTAAGCGACCACATCATCCTGCCCCGGCAGGTTGAGTCCTTTTACCCTTACTCCTCCGACGGGGTGCCGGTGTTCAGCCCCGACCAGCCTTACTACGATCCCCTGTCCACCCTTAACTTCCTGGCTGGATGCACGAGCAGGCTGAGGCTGGGCACCCACGTCCTGATCATCCCCTACCGCAACCCCGTGCTGACCGCCAAGATGATCGCCACCCTGGACACCCTGTCCGAGGGCCGGGTTACCCTGGGCATCGGCGTGGGCTGGATGGAGGAGGAGTTCCAGGCGCTTGGCCTGGACACCTTTGCCGACCGGGGCGAGGTCACCAACGAATACCTGCGCCTGTTCAAAGAGATGTGGACCCAGGAAAACCCGGAGTTCAACGGCCGTTTCGCCCAGACCTCCGGCGCTGGATTCCTGCCCAAGCCGGTGCAGCAGCCTCACCCACCCATCTGGATTGGCGGCCATACCGGGCCCGCCCTGCGCAGGGCCGCCGAACTGGGCGACGGGTGGATGCCCATCGGCCTGCGGCCCCCGGCCATCCTGGAGCCGGAGGAACTGGCGGGCAAGATCGCCCAATTGCGCCGGCTGACCGTCCGCGCCGGTCGGCCCGAGGACGCCGTGACGCCCTGCTTCAGCACCGACGTTGGGTTTGACAGGATGGCTGGGCCGGACCGACGGATGATGCACGGGGTGCCGGAGCAGATAGCCGCCGACCTGCGCCAGTACCAGGATCTGGGCGTGCAGAACTTCATCCTGGGCTTTCCGTCGGACAGCGTGGAGGGCCAGCGAGAGGCCATGGAGCAGTTTTCGCGAGAGGTTATGCCGCTGATACCGCAGGACTAATATTCAAACATGGATGGGCAGGAAATACAGGATTGAATTTGATGGCTTCCGCCAGACATCCTGTGCATCCTGCCCATCCATGTTAATTAGGCGCTGTACTTGCGTTCCAGTTCGTAAACTTCGTCCAGGCCCAGCAGGTTGGCGACGTCCCAGCGGGAACCGAACCGGGCCGCGTCCACCTGGCCGCTCTCCTTCAGTTCCTCAAAGGCGGCCATCAGCTGCTTGTAGATGAGCCAGATGGTGCTGCCGCAGATCATCACCTTATAGCCCATCGCTTCCACGTCCTTCGTGTTTGCCAGGTCGCCGTTGTAGAGCCGGGGCATGTCGGGCAGGTCCCGGGCGTAAATCTCCAGGTCCTCCACCGACTTGATGCCGTCCACGAAAACCATGTCCGCGCCCGCGTCGCGGTACGCCTTGCAGCGACGGACCGTGTCCTCCCAGCCCGTGACGGCGTAGGCGTCGCAGCGTGCGATGATGACGAAATCCGGGTCGCGGCGGGCGTCCAGGGCAGCGCGGATCTTCTGGACGTGTTCCTCCATGGGCACCACCTGCTTGCCCTCGAAGAAGCCGCACTTCTTGGGAAACACCTGGTCCTCGATGTGAATGCCGGCCACTCCGGCGGCCTCGTACTCCCGCACCGTGCGCTGTGTCGTAAGGGCGTTGCCGTAGCCGGTGTCGGCGTCACAAATGACGGGGATGTCCACGGCATTGGCGATGTATCTGGCATTTGTAACCATTTCGGTCATGGTCAGCATGCCCACGTCGGGAAATCCTTTTTCGGCGGAAGTGCCGGCGCCGGTCATATAGACGGCGTTGAAGCCTACCGACTCGGCGATGCGGGCGTGCAGGGCGTTGAGGATAAAGGGGGCCACGATAAGGCCGTCGGCGGCCAAGAGTTCGCGCAGGCGGGTGGTTGGTCGGGTTAGGGGCTTGGCGGTGGTGGTCATGGGTCTAACCTCCCTGGAATCAGATTCAAACATGGATGGACAGGATATACAGGATTTTGCCGTGGTCGAAATTGTTTCACCCAGTACTAGATTGCGGCATTCAGCGGAAAAGTGTTGATGATCTGCCAGCTTAAGTCGGCGGCCCAGGCGCCGTTGTCCCAGTCTTCGCCGGCGGCGGTGGATTCGTAGCGGAACAGAGCCAGTTCTGACAGGGCAACGCGGGTAGGCAATTGCAGTCCTTCCACAACGCCTTCGGCGAAACGGAATGCGCTTTGGAAAACGTGGTCCGGAAGTCTCGAATACTGGAGCAGCGCGAATTCTAGCGGGAGAAGTTCGCCACCCAAAGAGAGGTTAAAGCGACTTACGACTTCGATGACCTCGGACTGAAGCTGTTCAACATCCCGCGGTTCTGAGGAGGCCTTGTCAACACCGGCAAAAGGCACACAAATGCTGCCATTATCCGGGGTATTTGCAAGACTTCCTGAACGTATTACATGGGCATCCGGGTACTCGTTCCGAAAGTCCCCGGCAACCTTTTCCAATGCGGTGGCCAGGGACGGGACCTCTTCTTCGGGGCAGGGGAAGTAGCCGGTCAGGGGCAGGTGCACCGAGTGCATTTCCGCTGCCCAACAACCGTACTGACTGCATATTACCTGCCTGGCGCGGTGCAGTCCGGCGGTAAAGGCGGGGTCAAGATTTACGGAAATTCCATGCCTGGTGGACAAGATTGTGCTCCTGGAGAGGGTTGCCTGAATTCTAGGGTTGGGGTGGGTGAGTGTCAACGAGGTACAGGCCTACCTGCAACCTCGTGAGCCGGTGGCCTGGTTCGGGATTCGGCAAGGGCAGGGCAATGGCATATCAGATTCTTCGGCAGCCCGTCGTTCCTGCACCGGCAGGTTCCTCGACGTAAGCTTCCACTTGCCAGCTGGCATTACCTGTCTACACAATAGAACTATGAAAATGGCCAGAGTCCGCATCAAAAGGGGCAGGAATATGATTTTGTCCCGCCCAGGGGTCCCTTCCTCTTGAGGAGGAAGGTCAGAGCATATCCGTGGCTTGCCGAAGGAATGGGGATAACCGGACCCATCCAAAATGGGACAAAATGGGCCAGAATGGGACGTTTTTCAAATTTCCCCTTCGTGAACTGCGCGAATGCTACGGGAATTGATTCCGTATGAAATAGCCCTCGCGGCAAGGGATATGACGGTTGACACGTAGTGCGAACATCTGTACTATTAGTACACTTGTTCTATATCACTATTTGCCGGAGTGAAGCCATGCCGCAGGCCGAAGTACAGGAAATAACCTGCAAGTCGCTGCTGAACCGCATAGACGTTCCCGGGTTCCCTTTCCGGTGGACCCTGAACCCCTACCGCGGGTGTCGGCATGCCTGCCGTTACTGCTACGCCCGCCCCACCCACGAATTCTGGGGCATGAACTCGGGCAATGAGTTTGACCAGCGGGTGTTCGCCAAGGTCAATGCACCCCAAGTGCTGCGGGATGAACTTCGCAAGCCTCGCTGGAATGGGGAACCAATAGCCATCGGCACAGCCTCCGACCCTTACGAACCGGCGGAAGGCCAGTACCGACTGACGAGGCAAATAATCCAGGTCCTGGCCGACTTCCGTAATCCCGCATCCATTACCACCAAGGGAGTGCTGGCGCGGCGGGACGTGGACGTCCTGCTGGAGTTGTACCATGCCGCCGATGTTCAGGTAATCTTCAGCGTGGGAAGCGTGGACGAAACGGTGTGGAAGCGGACGGAGCCGGGGACTCCCAACCCCTTGGCGCGGCTGGAGGCCATGCAGTTCCTGGTGGAGAGCGGCGTCCCCGCGGGGGTGATGATGGCGCCCCTGCTGCCCGGCATTTCCGACAGCACGGAGGCCATCAACGCCACGGTCCAGGCGGCGGCGCGGCACCATGCCCAGTTCCTGTCGGCCAACCTGCTCTTCCTGAAGCCCGGATCCAGGGAGTGGTTCATGCCCATGCTTCGGGAGTCCTACCCCCACCTGACGGCGGGCTACCAGCGCCTCTACCGCAACACCTACGCGGCCCAGGAGTATACCCAGTCGGTCCTGGAAGTGGTGGACGAAGCGCGCCGCAGGCACAGGCTGCCCTCCGTTACTCCGGCCAAGGATTTGAATGCGCCCCGCCAGAGCCAGCAACTGGCGCTGATCGCATAGCGGCCGCGGGAGGGCCGCCCCTCAATGGGAATGGGCTGCTTGCCGCAGGAGAACGAGACTGGGGCAGACTTAGCGTCTGCCCCAGAGTATTGGAAGCAATGTGAATTCCCGGGTGACAAGGCAGGGTCAGTACAGGCTGCGCTTTTCCTTCCTGATTCGGCCGGTAACCAGGAACATTACCCGCTCGGCGATGTTGGTGGCACGGTCGGCGATGCGTTCCAGGTCGTGGGCGGCCCAGAGCAGGTAGGTGGCTCGCTGGATGCTGCGGGGGTCCTGGATCATGAACAGAAGAAGTTCGCGGTACACCTGGTCGTACAGGTCATCCACCTCGTCGTCGTCGTCCATCACCTTTTCCGCTTTGGCGAGGTCCCGTTCCACCAGGCAGTCGACGCTGTCCCGAAGCATTTCCCCGGCCTTGTTGGCCATGCGGGGGATGTCTATCAGGGGCTTCAGCGGCGGCTCGTTGCCCATCAGCAGGCTGATTTTGGCGATGCCCTCGGCGTAGTCGCCCATTCGTTCCAGCTCCACCGCAATGTGCAGCATGGCGACGATGGCCCGAAGATCGCCAGCCATGGGCTGCTGGGTGGCGATCAGGTCGACGCATATTTCCTCTATGTCGTACCGCTTCTGGTCAATGTAGTCGTCGCCGTCAATAACGGACTGGGACTCGGCCAGGTCCCGGTCTTTCAGGGCTTCCACTGAACGATAAATAGCCTTGTCAACAACGTCGGCCAACAGTGTTATTTCTACCTGCAGGTGGGTTATTTGGCGGTCCAAATCTGCTCTAATCATTGGTGCAACTCCTCCCATCAAGTTTCAGTTCGTGCTGCCCAACACCTGGTTCCCTGGATCAAACCGGCCGCCACATTTGGCCCCGCTGCCTTACCGGCTCCAGCAGGCTCTCGTCAAAAGGCAGTGGCTGGTAGTCCTGCGGATCCGGCATTGTATAACCGATCAAGTCAAAGACCTCCGGGTTGGTATAGTAGAAGTTGTAGCACTGCCGTACCATCTCCCGGAAGAAGGCCGGATGCCCCTGCTCCACCTGGCGCAGGGTGTCGTCCTGGGTCTCGGGGGAAAGCGCCGCAAACCCCTCGCTGCCGCGCTGGGACGCGGCAATCTCCAACTGGGCCAGTCCCTCGCCGAAAGAACGTCGGAGCGGTATGTTCTTCAACGCCACCTGCTCCACGAATTGAGCGCCACCCAGGTCGCCTGCGCCCGGAAACTTGTCCTGGGGGGGTATGATGCGGTTGTACGCCGCGGTAAGCAGGTCTCTCTGTTTCTGGGTGAAAATGCTGGCTCCTGTAGTCATTGGCCTTTCCTCCGGGTTGGGAAATGCCCCTTTTCCCTCGTCCTGAGGGAAAGGGGGGAAATTGTCGATGAAGTTGCTCGCCTGTTTCTCCCGACCAGCCTACCGTGGTATCACGGGCAGGACGATGTGAGACGGGTACTGCGCACTGTGATGAACCGCCTGCCGGGCCGTTTCCAACCGGTCGTCCACCCCAAGAGGCGCCCCCGTGTTGGGATTGCGGTCGAAGCGGGGGAAGTTGCTGCTGGAAATTTCCACGCGAAGACGGTGCCCCGCCTTCAGGACGTGGCTGGTGGCCCACAAGTCAATGGTGTATTCGTACACCCGGCCGGGCGTAATATAGGTCGGCTGACGGGCGGATGTCCGGTAGCGGGCCCGTACGATGCCATCCTGCAGGTTGTGGGCGTACCCGTCAGGTCGCACGTCCACGAGCTTGGCAGTGAAGTCGGTGTCCATGGCGCTGCTGGCGGCGTACAACTTGAACACGATGGGACCGGTGAGTTCCAGGTCCGATTCCAGCGGTTCCGACGTATATACCAGGACGTCAGGCCTGTCTTCCACCGGTCGCTGGTCCTGAACGCCATGGGGAATCATCAAGGTATTTCCGCGCAGGGTGGGCGCCGGATCGTTGGGGTCATACACGTAGCTGTCCGCTGCTTCGTCATGGGGCGAGAAGGTAGACAGGGTACCATCGCCGGCCCGGGTGTTGGCGGCCCCTTCAGAGTGAAGGTAGTAGCGGGTGTAATGGGTGCGTGCCAGGGGCCACTCGTTTTCGTACCGCCACTTGCCATTGCCGACTCCTCCGGCGCCCATGACAAAGATGTAGACCGGCGGGTCCTCCATGACGCCGTTCGCCTCATCCTTGAGCCAGTAATCGAACCAGCGGCGCAGATGGTCGTGCAATTCAATAGCGGCATCGGGACCGAAGTCTATATCCCCAGTATCACCGGTGGTGGCCCGAGTGTAGGGGCGGATGTGAGCCCAGGGGCCGACCAGCAGTCTCTGGTTACGGCGGGCCAGTTCGCTGCCACCCCGGTCGGAGATGGCGCGGTAGGCGTTCAAAGCTCCCTCGAGGAAAATGTCATACCACGAACTGACGTGGAACATGGGAATCTTTATGCCGTCGAGGTTGCGCAGCAGGTTCAACTGCCACCAATAGGGACCGTCCAGTTCCTGGTCAAAGTACTCCTGGAAGTAGGGGGCAGTCTCCTTCAATCGTTCAATCCAGTCCCGCAGGGGCAGGTGGCGGAACCACTCGTCACTTAAGGGACGGCCAAAGTTGCCCGGTTCCAGGACGTATTCGTCCATCTGTGCCAGCAGGTCGTCCCTACCCAGTCGTTGCAGGGTGTTGCGACCCTTGTGGATGGCGTAGGGGACCATCCAGCCCCATTCCATGGCCCCGCCGGTGTGGTACACCCAGCTCTGGTGGAAGTCGGACGATGCGGAGACGGGCGCCATTGCCTGCAAGTGCGGCGGCAGGGGATTATTGGTAGCCATGGTGTACTGAGTGGCGCCCAGGTACGACTGGCCCGTGGTTCCCACCCTGCCATTGCTCCAGGGCTGGCGGGCGGCCCATTCGACCGTGTCGTAGCCGTCCTGGACTTCCTGGAACAGGGGGTTGTAGTAGTCACCCTGGGACTCGAAGCGGGCGCGGCAGTCCTGGCTCAGAACCACGTATCCATGGGTGGGGAAGAACCAAACGGAGTGGTCGGGCGCCGCCACGTAATCATCCTTGCCGTAGGGGCCGCGGTTTACCAGCACCGGAAAGCGGCCCGGAGCGTCGGGACGGAAAACGTCGGTCGCCAACAGCGTACCATCACGCATTGGCACCATTACGTTGCGTTCGCGAATTACCTTGAAATGCCCTTCCTGCGCCATGCGCACAGCATACGCCGGCCAAGCTGGCACCGTCAAATTCATGGAGTATCTGTGGCGCGTTCCTACCCGGATATTGTCGCCTATTAGCCAGGGCAGACACGCAAGTCTTACCGTGACGTATGTCCTAAACAGGCCATTTGTTGTACAAGGAGATTGCTCGCGCCTTTGAGACACAACCGTGCGCGACAGGCCGGACACTGTAGTGTGTTAAGATTTTCTATAAACATTTTTCTTGTACTGAAGGTTAAGAGAAAAGGAAACCCAATGTTTGCCAAAGAACTTATGACTTCTCCAGTCATTACGATTGGACAGGACGAATCCGTAGCTGATGCGGCGAAGCTGATGCTGGAACGTGACGTCAGCGCATTGCCGGTGATTGATGAGGGGGGCAATCTGATGGGAATATTGACCCACTCAGACTTTGGCCTTAGTCCCAAGTTTCGCCCATTGGTGGAGAATGTCTACACCCTGCTGGGGGCCACCACCACACCGCGGCACCTGGAAGAGACCGCACACCAAGTTGGCAATAAGCGTGTGAAAGACGTGATGCGGCGCAGCGTGATTACGATAGGACCGGAAGACGGCGTGGAGCACATTGCCCAACTTATGATGCGCTCCCAGGTTCACCGCCTGCCGGTGGTAGACAAGGGACGGCTGGTAGGGATCGTTACCCGCCACGACTTTCTGAAGCTGATAGCGAGCGGGGATTAGGAACATACCTTATCGACAGGTCCAGTATCTCCTTCTGAATTGCTACTTTACGAAGTAAGTCTGGTGACCACCGGCGCGGAAATCAATTCAGGAGGTCCATTGCAATCCGGATTGAGACCGGGGTTGCCCTGGTTGACACCGGATGCAGCGTATCTACCTACTCACATCCCTGTCAGACGGTCTGGGCATGGTTTTGCACACCCAGGTCGCCTTTGGTCAGGGTGACGGGCGAACTCTACCGGAAGCCATAGATTGTCGATATGAATAAGCTGCTGTAATGCTGCCCCTCGTAAATTTGAAAATCGCCGTACGTGACGGACTGGCTTACATCGCTGAACAGTCCGATGTGGTGGAGGCGGAGGTGTTCGCTTCGGCCAACACTAATTTGACCCTGCGCCTCAACTTCACATCCCACATACCCTGTAACGGAGTAGAAGAACCCAAGTCCGTAGACTCCCACGGCGTATCTGTGCGGGCCGCCTTCCGCAACCGGCGAGGAGCGAGCATCGGCCTGGGCAGCGAGTCCAGCGATCTGTCGGTGGAGGCGGTTGCCAGCGCTCTGGAAAAGGCCCGCCGGGGGGCGGTGGCGGACCCGGAGTTTGACTGCCTTCCCAGGCCCCTGTTTGACCAGCCTACCCTGTTCCAGTACCACGACCCCACCCTGGTGCGGCTGCGGAACTCCAAGCTGCTGGCCCACGGGTGGGATGTGCTGCGAAACGGGCTTGATGTTTTTCAGTCATCTGAAGACTTGCTGGCGGCCCTGGAGCGGTACCGCGCCGGCCAGGCCCTGGGCGATGACATCGCCCAGCTTGCAGACCTGGGCCTCATACTGGGAGGCGACGTGGTGATGCTGCTGGAACGGATGGCACTTGCCTCCACCAGCATGCCCGAACCCCAGACGGATGAGTCCACCCTGATAATGTCCTTCGCCACGGCCATGGTCGAGGAAATGAACGCCAAGGGCAGCGGGTGGTCGGTCTGCACCCACCTGGACAACTTTAACGCCAGGGCCGGAGCAGACGCTGCCCAGCGGGCCATAGCCTCCATGGGGGGAGAGCGGGCGCCCACGGGCAGCTACCGGGTAATCCTGGGGCCGCAACCGGTGGCGGAGTTGCTGGAGTGGATTCTGATGCCCGGGCTTTACCTCGAATCCTTCCATGCCGATGCCTCGCCCTTTATGCGCCAGTTCGAGCAACAAATTGCCTCGGAGATCCTGTACCTGTATGACGACGGGTCCATGCCCGGGTTCGCCGGTTCCAAGGGCATTACCGACGAGGGATTGCCCACCGGGCGCACCGACCTGATCCGGGACGGCCGATTAGTGGGCCTGCTGTCAGATTACTACAACTACCGCAAGGCCATGAATGCACGCCGCGGCTGGGACAAGCTGGGGGCAGAACCGGGGTTGGTGGAAAGGGGCATTCTGCCGCGCAATGGCTTCCGCGCTGGCAACGGCGGGGGCCGGGATTTCAGCGCCCCGGTGTCCACTATTCCCACCAACCTGTTCATTGAGGGAAGGGATGAAGTCAGCCGGGAGGAGTTGCTGCAGCGGGTGGGCGACGGCATATACATCGGCCGCATCTGGTACACCTACCCGGTAAACGGGTTCACCAGCGGGGACTTCAGCGGTACCGTGGTGGGCGATTCCTACCTGATTCGCGGCGGCCGATTGGCTGAACCCTTACGGCCCAACACCCTGCGGATGAATGGCAACATCCTGCAGGTCATCAACAACATTCTGGGCATTGGCGCGGAACGAACGGGAACAGTGCGCTGGTCGTCGGACCAGGTAACGTGGGCGCCGGAAATAGCGGTATCCAATTTCCCGCTGGAGGAGATTGCCGGGTACATGGAAGAGGTGTTTTGACCGACTACCTCCCCTGGAACCAGGGCTGGCGCTTCTGGGTGAATGCCTTGATGCCCTCCTGGAAGTCCCCGGAAAAGACTATGTTGCTAATGGCGTCGGTTTCCGCCTCCAGTTGCTCTTCCAGGGTCGCGGCCCAGGAGTTGTCAAAGAGAGCCTTTACCCGGCCGTAGGCTACTGTCGGGCCCTGGGCAAGACGGGTTGCCATCTCCAGGGAATGGCGGTCGAAATTCTCTGCGGGGCACACCTGGTTGACCAGCCCCAGTTCCCGGGCGTACTCGGCGCCGATGGGCTGGCTGGCCATGTAGATTTCCATGGCTCTGCCCAGGCCCACCAGGCGGGGCAGCATGTAGGTGGACCCGCCGTCTGCGGTACAGCCGATACCGGCGTAGGCCATGATGAATCGGGAGTCGGCAGAAGCGACCCTCAGGTCGCAGCACAGGGCCAGGCTGAAGCCGGCCCCGGCGGCCACGCCGTTGACAGCGGCCAATACCGGCTTTTCCAGCCGGCGTATTCCCATGATTATGTCCTGATGCAGGTCGCCGGCAAGCTGGCGAAGGTGCTGGGACAATCCCTCTGGGCCCTCGCCCTCCAGGCTTTCCGCGAAGTCCTTCACGTCGGCCCCGGCACAGAAGGCCCCCCCGGTACCGGTAATCATTACGGCACGAATTTCAGGACGGCGGCATCGGTCAATGGCCTCGCTGAACTCAGCCACCATGTCTGGCGAAAGGGCATTGCGGGCCTCGGGGCGATTCAGGGTGATGACCGCCAGGGAGTCCTTGCGGGTAAAGTCAACTTTGGAAGAGGGCATAACGGGCCTCCGTGTCTCAGCGACAAACGGCTAAGGTTAAGGCAGGGAGCGGCCTGAAGTTTTTGCCGACCAGGAAGGCAGAGTCCTAATCATCCCCTCCAGGCTGGGGCGATAACTGGCCACGGGGTTCAGGGTCGGGACGGATGCCGGGAACCTTCTGGAAGAGGGCCACGATGCCGCCGGAAATGATTATCCAGACCACGGCCAGGGATGCCACCTGGAAGCCTTCCTGGTAGTAGGTACGGGCTTCGGCAGCGGTCATAAACTCGATAGTTACCGGCAGGCTCAAGCCCAGTATGGTGGCGCCGATAGTGCTGCCCACGGTATGGCCCATCTGCCTGGTGGTCTCCAGCATTCCCGCGGCAAAGCTGCGATTGTCGGGCAGGGTGTTCATCACCACCGCGTTGTACGGGGAAATGAACATAGCAGTCCCCACCGAGGCCGGAAGCAACAGCAACGGGATGCCCCAGATGGGCACCTGGGCCGCGAACAGGCCCAGCAGGGCAATGCCGGTCCCTATCAAGAACAGGGACAAAGGACCCATCCACCGGGAGTTGTGGCGGTCATAGATGTAGCCGGCGATGGCCGGCAGCCACAGGCCGAAACTCTGGTGGGGCAGCAGGACAAGGGTAACTATAAGGGGGGAATAGCCCAGCCCATCCTCCACCACTATGGGCACCAGGGTGAAGATGGTGAGCATGGACAGGTGGCAGGTGGTGTTGGAGTACAGGGCCATGGAGAAGTACTTGCGCTTGAAGTACCTAAAGTCCAGGAAGGGCTCCGTGCTGCGCAACTGCAGCACTACGAACAGCACGGCCAGGGCCAGGCTGAGCAGGTGCATGGGGATGTGGTATTCGAGGGCGTCGGGAGTGGTGAAGGACTCGGCGCCCTCGTGCAGGTGGGAACCGGACAGGATGAAGGTGCCCAGCACGGCCATCAGTACCAGGGCGGCGAAGTAGTTGATCTTGACCTTTTTACGTTCCTCAACCGGCTGCAGGGTACTGTACTTCAGGACGGGGTAGGTAAGCCAGATGGCCGCCAGACCCATTAGAAAGGCGGTAATGTAGACCAGTTGCCAGCCCAGGAACTCGAGAAACAGACCGAAGATGGCCAGGCCGATGAGAGTACCAATTCGCGAGCCGGTAACGGGAACCGCAAAGGCGCGGCCCCGCTCGTTGGGCTCGAAGACCATCGCGATGAGGGCGTTGGAGTTGGAGATAACCAGCGCGCCGCCCATACCGCCCACGCCACACCAGAGGATCAACTGGGAAAGGTTCTGAGCGGTGGCAGCCAGGAGGCTGGACAAGGTGAGCAGGCAGATGCCCGCGAAAAAGACGCGAACGTGGCTGAACTTTTCGCCCAGGCGGGCGGTGAGGAAGACGGTGCTGCCCAGGGCCAGCAGGCGAATGATGACCGTCCAGGAGGCATCGTCAACGTCGGCGTTGAAGTAGTCGGCCACGGTGGGAATGGTCAGGGTAACGGGCAGGAAAGTTAGCTGGACCAGCAACTGGGAAGCGGCCAGGGCCAAGAGGGTGTCCACTCGTTGTCGGCTGCTGGCCAGTTCGCGAAAGGCGGACACGATGTTCAGCCGATCGAGGACCAGGGACAAAATTCCCAAGGCAAATACTCCGTTGGGTGCATTATTCGACCAGCCCAGTCTAGGTAGATTGGGGGGTAATGTCAAATTTGGGGGCGGCGCATGGTCGGGTTTTGAGAGGGACCGGGCAGTTCTGGAAGAAGGGTGGGTCGGAACCCTTCGGCGGATGACTGTTTCTCGAAAGGGCGGGAGGAAGCTTGTCCTTCCCGCCCTTAACGCTGGTTTCCTGACTTTCAGGGATGGCGGCCAAAGGGGAGGGACGAGAGGGTTAGAAATTCTATCCTTCCCGCAATTACCGCTTGTTTTCGCTTATTCCCGCAAAATGCCTCCTGAAGGCGCTTTCAGGTTCCTCGAAGTGTTATCCCTACGCCGGATGCCCCGGCGTTCCCCGCAGGGCGCAGCCATCACACGACGAGGCCATCCCGCAGGGTGCGCTCGTTCCACTGGTAGTCGGCAACGGCCCCGAGGGTACCGCCTCCTTTGCCCCCTCGGGGAACAGGTCCAGCCTTAACTGTTTGCCGGAGGGTGGGCGCTGGCCCGGGAAGACCACGAAGGGCCAGGCCCGCTTGCGCACTACACCCATGGCCTGCAGGTCCCGCCAATTGTCGATGCTGTGGTGCTGGCGGTTTTCGACGATACGCTGGGCCGAGGTGGGCCCGAGGCCGGGGACACGAAGCAGCAGTTCATGGCTGGCGGTGTTGAGGTCCACTGGAAAAGTGTCCAGGTTTTCCAGGGCGATGGCCGTTTTGGGGTCCTGGTCCAGGGGCAGGAAGCCGCCATGGTCGAAGGCCAGGTCCAGTTCGTTGTTGGAGTAATGGTAGATACGCTTGAGCCAGTCCATCTGATAAAGACGGTGCTCCCTGATGGGCGGCACTGGTGGGCGCTCCTCCATGGGAGTGTCGGCGGCGGGGCGGAAGGCCGCGTAGTAGACCCGCTTCAGGTTCCAGTCGCCATATAGCTGGTCAACACGCTGGAAAATGTCGGCATCGGACTCATCGGCTGCGCCCACCACGAACTGGGTAGCCTGCCCCACGGCGCCGCCGGCACTGGCCTGGGTCAGGTCATTAATCCAGGACATGGGGGCCAGGATGCCGTTCTCAAAGTCCTTGTGGGGGCTGATACGCTTCATTGCCTCGGCAGTGGGAGTCTCGATGTTGACGGACAGGCGGGTGCCCAACCGGTGGGCGGCCTCAACGTACTGGTATTCGGCGCCGGGCATAATCTTCAGATGGACGTAGCCCCGGAACTTGTGCTTGCGGCGCAGGACTTCGACCACTTGCACCATGCGCTCGGTGGTCTTGCTGCCGCTGCCAGCGATGCCCGAACTGAGAAATAGACCGGCGACAGTGTGCCTTCGGTGCAGTTCCATGAACGCGCTGGCCAACTCTTCTACCTTGAAGGCGTACCGCTTGCGTGGGACGTAAATGCTATTGGGACAGTAGGCGCAGTCCATCATGCAGAAGTCGGTGAACATGACCCGCATCAGGTTGATAAACTTGCCGTTGGGCATGGATGCCCGGTATACCCCGGCCAGAGGACGCTTGTCGGGCGCGGAGTAGGGGCCCGTTACCCCCTTGCCGGCCCACTTGCCCTTGCCGCCGGAGCCGTTCTGAGCCGGAGCCAGCAGGTCGTCGCCGGCCATGCCGCCCAAGATTCCGATTTTTTCGTAGACGTCGGGGGCTCGCTTGATGAGCATCCGGTCAACCTCCCATGAATGGGTATAAGAACTGATGTTCTTATAAGGTTGACAGTGGGTCATCCAGAGTGTCAAGTGGGTTGGGGAAGAGATTTGAGATAACGGGACAGCAAGGGGATCGGGGTTTCGACCGCAGTGGCAGCAAAGTTCATAACGTAGGGGCGCACGGCCGTGCGCCCCTACGGGTGTAGCCTGGTTACCACTCAAAGAGACGCCTGCCAGGAAAAAGGCCCCTGATAGCTGGCAGTGCGCCCTTGCGGCTACTCGCCGAAGGCCATCACCGCGTCGGCCAGGCAGACCAGGTCGCCCCGCTGGTTGATGCCCCTGATCCGGCACTCCACCAGACCGCGACCGTTATCCGAGCGCTTGCCGGTGATTTCGCCGCCGAAGGTTACGGTATCGCCGGAGCGGAAGGGGGTGATGGCCCGCATCAGCAGGCTGCCCCCGTTGTAGAAGGCTCTCAGGGGGAAGGACAACTGAAGCATCTGATCCACGTAGGACATGGTGGCCGGGCCGGCGTTGACGGTGCCGCCGAAGATGTTCTGGCGGGCGAACTCCTCGTCATTGTGGATGTTGCTCTCGCTGGGCTTGCCAGCCAGGCGGAACTCGCTCTTGCGGTTGATAATTTCCTGTTTCTCGGTGACGGCGAGTTCAGCCAGGGAATCTCCAACCGTGGCCGACTCAAAGGTGAGCAGGGAGGAGGGGGCCGGCTTCAGGTCGGGCGCTTCCGACCGGGGGAGTACGGCGGTGACGTCGTCGGGGGGCACCGACCGCTGGCCGTGGGCATACTGGAAGATGCAGGTGTAGTCGTACTGGCCCACGGGTTCGCCGCGCTGGTTCTCGGCCTCGATGCGGAAGGTCACGAACTTGCTGCCCCGCCGTTCGTATTTCTCCAGCACCCGACCCACGCCGGTGATGGTGTCGCCAACGAAGGCGGGACGGAACCAACGCGCCTCGCACTTGGCGAAGGGCGTCTGGCGGCGGGCGGTCCTGGACTGCTCCAGAGCCACAAATCCGTTGTTCTCGGCGATTTCGGCCCGCAGCAAGGGGGCGTAGGATACGGCCATGGTGGGCATGGGCACCGGGGCGCCGCCGTATTCGTCGCTGCCGTTGCCCACCTGGTAGCGGGGGTCGGGGTTCTGGGCAATGTTGGCATACTCCGCTATCTGCTCGGCGGTGATGGTTACTGCCGTGGGCTGGGCAGCCTGCCCCGGTTCCACAGCGTCGTAGTCCCACAGGCGCTCGGTAATTGAGGTCATTCTATTCCTCTAGGTACGAAGTAGCCCTCGAAAGCCCTCAGACTTTGAAGGCGAGGGCAGGCACAAGGCCTGCCACTACAGTCACGCTATTTTGCAGCCTTGTCCGAAATAGTCATCGGTTCATCAGGAGGCCGGCTGCACCAGTTCAATGAGGACGTCGTCGGGGCCCTCGATGTAGGCCAGCTTGGTGCCTCCCACCACCTCGGTGAGGGGCAGGACAATACGGATGCCGTCGGCTTCGAACTTGGCCAGTTCCGCTTCCAGGTCGTCAACGTGAAAGCCGAAATGCTCCAGGCCCAGGCGGTTCAATTCGGCAACCGCGGGTTCGTCGGAGGAACCCACGGGCTTGGAGGAGACGTTCAGACGGGTGGGTCCGCCCACTTCCATGCCAATGGTGATGGTGCCGGGCATTACCTCGCGCTCCGATACTTTCTTTGCCTCGAAATACTTTTCGTACCAGGCGGCGCTGGCGTGGGGGTCGGCGGCGCGGATGTGGACGTGGTTTATCGCATAGGGCATGGCGGATTCTCCTTTGATTTTGCTTGTGTTGATGGTTGGACCCCCGTCCCCGAAGTCTCTCCCAAAGGAGAAGAGGACATGGAAGCCAACCCTGCCTGAGTGTGAGGTTAGCCGATATCCTCGAAGGCGGGGGTGGGCATTCCCGACTCCCAGGTGGGGTCGCGGAGTTCCAGGCGGTTGCCGCTGGGGTCGAAGAAGTAAAGCTCCCGACCGGTGAAGAAGCCCCGCTCGCGGTAAGTCAATTCATCCACGGGAATGTTTCGCTCCTTGAACAGGCGGCAGGCTTCCTCGAAAGTTTCCGGTGTTACGGTGAAGGAATGGTGGACTTTGCGGTCCCGCTGGGATGCCTGCTCGGTCGGTTCGTCCAGTTCACAGAGAAGGATGTTGTGGTCGCCCACGTTGACGCAGGACATCCGTGAGTTGCCTAGCCGTCCTTTTGCTTCCAGTCCCAGGAATTCGCTGTAAAAGGCCTCTGCCTCATCCAGGTTGTTTACCGGGATAGACCAGTGGGTAACGCCTTCAATATTCAGCAGTCCCATGGTTCACCTCCAAACAGTCGTTCCCTCGGGTTGCACCGTAGATTGTTGGAACAAGGCCACGTATAGTTGCGGTCGCGTGGCAAGATTATGGCACATTCGGGGCCATGGTGGTATAGGCTGTAAGGAACAATTGGACTACAACTACGAGTGACTATCCTCCTGTGAGCCCCATAAACGTATTTACACCATACTTGTCCATTAGTCATATTATAGATACAATATGCTTATTGAATACGAGTGGGATGAAGGAAAGCGGCTTTCCAACCATGCAAAGCACGGCGTGGATTTTTCAGAAGCGGAGCACTTTGAGTGGGATACCGCTGTAATTGATGCCAGCCCTCGGCATGGTGAACCTCGCTATATTGCCATCGGCTATCTTGGCGACCGGCTCCACCATCTGGTCTATACCATAAGGGGAGAAAACCGCCGCATCGTCAGCCTTCGAAAGGCCAACCTCCGAGAGAGGAGACGTCATGGACGAAAACGATAACCTGGACAAACTACCTTTCGCCGAATACGCGGCCATCATAGCGGAGAGAGGGTCGAAGCAATATGGCAAGGCCGGCGCTCCAAAGCTCTCATTTGAACAATTAGTAGCCAGTAACCTCACCTTTGACGAGATTGCAGCGGATTACGGCGAAGAGACTGCCATAAACGTCGGTATCGCCCAGGACCCGGATGCCCCGGAATTGACCGAGGAGGATTGGGCACGGGCCCTTCCTGCTATAGAAGTGGAACCGGAGTTGGTGGAATGGTCTCTACGCAGACGGGGCAAACAGAAGGCTCCCACGAAGGAGCTAATTTCAATACGGCTAGACCCCGACATTACCGAATATTTCCGGGCCAGCGGGCCGGGCTGGCAGACCCGCCTCAATGATACCCTGCGGCGGGCAGTATTCGGCTCCTGATTATCTCGAACCCCAAAACTTCTGAATCACCGTCCCACCTACATCCCCGGCGATGCATGGTGGGCAATCATCTTCCAGCCCAGGGAAGTTCTGACGAAGATGTTGGTGGCCAGGACGCCGAAGTTGTCGGCGCGGCCCTGCAGGACGCTGGTTATGCCTTCGATGCAGGTAACCCAGCCGCAGTCGCCCTCCACCACCACGTTGATATAGCGGATGTTGAAGTGCATCAGGGTGGTGTTGTCGAAGATGCGGCGCCAGCTTTCCCTTATTGTCTCCCATCCTATCAGGGGCTGCCAGCCCGGGTGGATGCAGAGGGCGTTCTCCGAGTCCACGCAGATGTCATCCAGAGCCGCAACGTCCAGTGCGCCAAAGGCGTCGTAGAACCGCTGGTTGGCCTGTTTGACTGCTTCGATGTCTTCCGCCAGCATAACGCCTCCGTGTCCCTTACTGGATGTTCGCCTGTTTCCCGATAATTGAATGCAAAGAGGGCGCCCACAAGGGGCGCCCCTACGTGACATGACAGATGCCCAGGGGCAACCGATACGGCTGCCCGGCCTCCTAGTGCATGGGAGAGAAGGAGGCGGGGATGACGATCTTGTTTTCCTGTTTAACCAGGAACTCGCGGGTCGGCGGCGGCCAGTTGGGGTTTTCGCCGGCCTCGGCGCGGACGCGGCCTCGGGCGCCCAGGTCTTCGTAGGGCCAGACGTGCATCCACTGGAAGGTGCCGTCTTCCAGGTCGCTGGACATGCCGGCGGCCAGGGGAGAGTAGGCTTCGCGGTGGCTGATGGCATTGGACCAGCGGCTCAAGACCTCGTCCTTGGAACCTTCCTGGTAGGTGTAAATGCGCATCTCGTAGATGCTGCCCAGTTCCCGGTCGCCCATGGGGGTCATGAAGTCGGCTGGGTTCCAGATCTGGGAGTGCATGTTCAGGATGTTGCCACCGTTGGGGGGCGGCCAGCCCTCGACGCTGGTGCCACGGCACTCTTCGCGTTGCTCTTCGTCGTCATAGGGCCAGATGTGGATTACCTGGTTCAAGGGACCAATATCAGTATGGAAGAAGGCCGCCAGCGGGGAGACCTCCAGACGCCCGGGCAGCGCCCTGCCGAAATTTTCCTCGAACTCGGCTACGGTACCAGGCTTCATGTCATAGGTACGAACTTCGTAGATCATAGCCACTCCTTTTTCTCTATTATTGGCCAGCCATCAGAAAAGGCCGGCTTCCGGCGCTAGTTTAGCAAAAAGGCGTTGGCAGGGCAATTGCAGGTTGGGAACCTTGTGTTTCCAGACTTCCGAACCTTGCAGTGCCTAAACCGGTTCCGCCAGGAAGACGGGAATCTTCCTGGTCGTGCGCTGCTGGTATTCTTCGTAGGGCGGGTAGGCCTCCACAGCCAGCGCCCAAAGGCGCGCCCGCTCGGCATCGTCCTCGACTTCACGCACCCGCATATCGTATAAGTCGGCCTCGTCCCTGACCTGGACGCTGGGGTTGGCCCGCAGATTGAAAACCCAGACCGGGTGCGTGGGCCTGCCGCCCTGGGAGCCCACCAGGACGTAATTACCGCCGTCCTTTACCCGCATCAAGGGAGTCTTTCGGATGGCGCCGGTCTTGTTCCCCGTGTTGGTGACTATGACCACGGGCAGGCCGGTGTCACGCAGGGTAGTGCCATCGGCGCCGTTAGTGCTTTCGTATAGCTCCACCTGTTCCCGCACCCAATCCCTGGTGGAAGGTATGTATTCGGCCATGTCTATCTCCTGGCAGTCGTATCAAGTTCAGGGCAATATTAGCATATCGGCGGCTTCCATCCCTACTGTCGACAAGGAAACACGAAGCCCTGCGAAGTACTTGATCCCGGGTTCTTCTTTGGTCCTTGTTCAAGTCCCTTACCCGGGTAACGCTATTCGGGCCTTGGCCGACCCCGCAGGGCGGAAATGCCCATGGCCAGCATCACCAGGGCAGACATTCCAATGAATGTGTACCGGAGACCCACGGTAAAGGCGTGCCCCACCCCCTCCGCAGCGCCCGGCTGTACCGCCGCCAGGCTCGGCTCGTATCCCATGGAACCCATAGTAGCGGTTACGATGGCGGTGGCCACCGCAATGCTGACCACGTTGCCCGCGTTGCGGATCAGGTTCAGGAAAGCCGAAATCACGCCGTAGCTCTCCCGCGCCACGGAACTGAGAACGGAACTGGCATTGGGGGAGAAGAACAGCCCCATGCCGCAGCTTTGCAGGATCAGGCCGGGAAGCACCGCCGCCAGAGTGGATTCAGCGGTCAGGCGCGACAGGATGAGCAGACTGATGGAAATGCAGGCCAGGCCCGTAACCGTGAGAGCCCGCCATCCGTAGCGGTCGGAGAGGCGGCCGCTGAGTGGGCCCAGGAAGAGCATACAGACCGCCCCGGGCACCAGGGCCAGGCCGGTCTGAGTGGGGCTGTAGCCCAGCACACCCTGAAGGTAAAAAGGTGTCAGGAAGAAAACCGCAATTCCTCCCATAAAAGTCAGGAAAGCGGCAGACACCCCGCAGGAGAAGACAAGCGATTTGAAATAGCGAAGGTCCAGCATGGGATGGGGGGTTCGGATCTCCCACCAGATGAAGCCGGCCAGCAATATCACAAAGCCGCCAAGTCCGCCCATTATGGGGGCAGAAGTCCAACCGAACCGGTGGGCGTAGGTAACGCTCAACAGCAGCATCAGGAGCATGCCGGTGGAAAGGGTCGCGCCCTGCCAGTCGAAACCGGCCCTGCGGGCGCCGGGCTCCCCGGCCTGGCGGCCGGATACTTCGTTTGCCAGCACGACCATGCCCAGACCAATGGCCAGGGACATCATGGGGATATTCACCAGGAAGACGGCCCGCCAGCCGAACAGGTCCAGCAGAAAGCCGCCAAGGGCGGGCCCGACTATGGCGCCGCTGCTGACCACGCCCATCATCAGGCCAATGGCCTTGCCCCGCTCACTGGCGGGGAAGGCGGCGGCGATGATGGCCATGCCGGTCCCCTGGGTCATGGCGGCGCCAGCCCCCTGAATAATGCGGGACCCGATCAGCAGGCCCAGGTCGGCGGACAATCCGGCGGCAATAGCGAACACGGCAAATACCAGGGAGCCGATGATATAGACCCGCTTCAGGCCGATGATGTCTGACAGGCGGCCCATGGGCAGCAGCAGGGCGCTGATGGTCAAGGTATAGCTGATGACCACCCACTGGACGGTGGGAATGTCGCTGTTGAAATGACCGGCAATGGGGTGCAGGGCAACGTTGACGCTGACCTGGTCAGCCACCGACGCAAAGGTGCCAATGGCGACAGCCACGAAGGCCCACCACTTGTAGTTTGTGCTCTGCCGGACGGCAGTAATCATCGAACTTGCAATCACAAATCAAACCTTCGCCATACCACCAGGCCAGCCGGGCCAGTAACGGAGCCCGGGGACAATGATATCAGCGCCTGTGTTCCCGTGGAGGCGGGAATTTGGAACGGGAAAGCGGCAAAAATTAGCGTCAAGGCTTTACTCCAACTGCCTGGTGCTGTTGAAGAAGACCGCCTGAACCACCGTCAGGAACAGGGACACCGAGGCCATGACGGTAAACACCCACGTAGGCTCCCATAAGTCTATGCACAGGCCGATGAGCAGCGTGGCCAAGGGCGTTATGCCGTGGTCCAGCATGTAAATGCTCATTACCCGACTGCGGAAGGCGTCCGGAACTACGGTTTGAATCAACGTGCCGTTGGCCACCCGGAATACGTACTGGCTGAAGCCCAGGCCTGTCAGCATGGCGAAGGAGACCCACAGCCATTGAGACTGGGAAAACAACAGGATGAAGGCGCAACCGGCTATCAGTCCCAGGAACACGGCCAGCCCCTTGCGTATCAGGTAACCAATACCTGCGATAAATACTGCTGCGAACACACCCCCAAGGCCCACGGCCGCAGCGAGGGCCCCGCCCGCCCCAATCTCCCGTCCCAGCACGTCAACTGTAAATACGGGGAGGAAGAAAATGACCGGCTGGAATAGCAGGTTGGGAATCAGGGACATGACGATAAGCTGAAGTATCCGCTTATCGTTCTTCACATGCCGCAAGCCGGAGACGAGACTGGAGAATGCCGAGCCATGGCCACCAGCACGGGCTTCGGTACGGTATGGCAATTTGACGGGTATCAGCAGCAGCACTATGACCACATATAGCACGGCTTCGATCAAGAAGTTCCATTTGAAGCCGAGGGACGCCACAAGAATGGCGCCAATGGCCGGGGCAATAATGCGGGTGCTGGGGTAGACCATGCCGTTCAGGGCAAAGGCGCTGGCCATGGCCTCACGGGGTACGGTATTGGCAACCATCGCCTGCCGCACTGGCTGAATGACGGTATGGGCAATGCCCGCGATGGTCATATATACGAAGGGATGCCACCACAGCAAAGGTCCGGTTATCTCATCGGCGTCCAGGTCGGTGAGAATCACCAGGGTTGCAAAGCCGGTCGCGGTTACGGCCATAATCGACTGGGTAACCATGACGAGCTTGCGCCGGTCAACGCGGTCGCCCAGGACACCGGCCCAGGGGCCAATGAGGAGCACCGGCAATGTGCGGATGCCCACCACTGTACCGGTGAGCAGGGCGTTGCCATCTGTAAGGTGGTGGACCAGCCAGCCAATGGTGAAGAGTTGGAGCCACTGGGCGCCGATAGCTACGAAATTTCCGGCCCACATGAACCGGAAATCCTTGTAGAGCTTGGCGGTGGAGATGGCGTCGAGACCGGCTATTCTTCTTCGACGGGGTCTTTCTGCGGCGGTTTCCGACCGGGGAGCATTAGTCGCCATGTAAGCTGTGGTTAAGCAATGGGGCCAACCTGTCCTCTGGAACTGTAAGCAACCTATGGATATTAGCACAAACGAGGAAGAGTTTCATTTTCCCGCAGCCAGCAGAGCGGTCTGCTCGAACCTGGTTCCCTATCCTGTGGCTTCGGCCAGTTCGAGCAGTTTCAGCACCGTCCTCCAGTTTCGCGTGGTGGTGGTCGTGGATAGCCTGGAGTCGAAGTAGCTGTTGGTGAGCCTGGTGCGGGCAAACCCCTCAGGACAGTGGAGATAGACTTCGCGGCCGCTCACCACAAACTCGTCCCCGGGAGAACGACTAGGATCAAGGGAATCAAGTTCGTCGGCAGCGGGCTGAACCGCCAGGAAAACAACGTGCAGCCCAGTCGTATCCGCGTCGGATTTCACGAAGGGATTGGCCCGCACTATCTCAGCAAGGTCCCGGGCGGTGCGGGTTATCATGGGAACCTGGAAGCCGAAACGATTCGAAATCGCCGCACTAATTAGGGAAGGAATCTCTTCCACCGGGGCGGGCCCATTACGGAAGAGAACGTTCCCGCTCTGGATATACGTCCGAACATCGATACATCCTGCGTCGACAAACATCGCCGCGAGTTCTTTCATCGGAAGCCGATTCCTGCCACCCACGTTAATGCCCCGGAGCAGTGCTATGTTTATCTCATTCATTCAGACCCCTGGTCCGACGACACTTGGTACTTATTACCCCTTGTTTCCGCCGCCAATTCTTCGGAGCGCCGGAACTTGCCCCGCGCCAATCACCGAGTCGGATTCTTGCTATGGAGTGGGGGTAAAGTTCCAGCTGAACACGCGATGGCCTGACCTCATCCCCCAGAGGCACGGGCACGGATTAGAGTCTTTTAAATCCCCAGCAGCGTCTCAAGGTTCTTCCACAGAATGGCCTCCTTTTCTCCCTGGGTCAGGCTGGGCAGGCCCATAACCCAGGAGACGGGCCAGTCGATGCGCATATTGGCCGGCCAGTCGGTGCCCAGCACCACACGGTCCACGCCCACCGTATCTATAAGCATCCGCAGAGCCGGCTCGGAATGGGTCAGGCAGTCGTAATAGAAGCGGCGCAGGTAGGCGCTGGGTGGCTGGGTGATGTTGGCGCGGACGTCGGAACGAACCTGCCAGCCCCGGTTCATGCGCCCAATACCGAAGCAGGTGTAGCCGCCGCCGTGGGCCAGGCAGACCTTCAGGTCGGGGCACTTGTCCATTACCCCGCCGAAGACCAGGGAAGCGAAGGTGATGGCCCGGTCGGTCAGGTTGCCGATGGTGTTGGGCAGGTGCCAGTCCTCGGAGCGGGCCTCCACCACGGTGGGGTCGCCCTGGTGGACGAAAATCAGCGCGCCCATCTGCTCCACCGCCTGCCAAAAAGGAAGGAATTGTGGGTGGTCGAAGGTAACGTTGTTGACCTTGTCGTCAATCATGGCGCCCACCATTCCAAGCTGGTTCATTGCCCGATCCAGTTCGGCGATGGCGGCGGGGATGTCCTGCATTGGCAGGGTGGCGAAGCCCTTGAACCGGTCGGGGTGGTCCATGGTCAACTGGTGAACTTCGTCATTGCAGTCGCGGGCGATGGCCAGAGTGACAGCAGGGTCGCGGTCGTACATGTAGAAGGCGGAACTGGTGGACACGACCTGAACGTCCACGCCCAGAGAGTCCATGTCGGAGATGCGCTGCTCGGGCGTCCACTCCTCCATGGGGTCGATGTCGGCCTCGTCGGAGTCGGCAGTCAGGCCGTGCCAAGTCTGACCGGCGGCTACGGCCCGCTGAAAGCACTGAGGTTCCTGGTGGGCATGAATATCAATGGCGCGCAAATTTAGGGCCTCCTGAAAGTAATGGGGCTCGACTACTGCGTTGAGGGTACAAGGGTGAACGGTGAGCGTCAACGTGGCGGCAGTTTAACTACTGGTGGAATGCCCAGAGGAAAGACCTGGTCTCCAGTTGCCAATGTAGTTTCCTGTTGGCTAGGTTCTACAGTCCGGACAATCCAAGCCACTCCCCCATCAACGCCATCAACTTTTCCACGTCCACTTTGTCTGCCAATGCCACGGGGCCATGGTGGACGGTAACCTTGCTGGCGCCCGCCTCAGTACCTTCCGTCTCTACGGCCAGGGTTACCTGCCGGGTGGTTAATACTTCGGGTTTGAAAGCGGCTGCCATGGCGATCTGGTCGTAGAAGAGCATGCTTTCACGGTGGTCGTCGGCTTTGAACCAATTCTGGATTATCTCCATCGCCAGTTGGCCCAGGGGGTTGGTCGCCCTCACGCCCAGGGCCGTTTCCCGCGTGATATACACCTGGCGGCAGGCGGCCAGGTCCACCAGGGTCAGCGGAACCCCGGCGTTCAGCACTTCCTGGGCGGCCAGGGGATCGCAATGGAAGTTGAACTCGGCGTGTGGCGTGATGTTGCCTGGGGTGTCCACCGCGCCGCCCATGATGACCAGCGATGCGGCACGGGACAGGGAGCCGGGATGCCGACGCTCCAGCTGGGCCAGGTTGGTGAGGGGGCCGATGGCTACCAGGATAATTTCACCGGGGTGTTGGGATAGCTGATGGGCCAGAAAGTCCACCGCCCTTTCCTGCGCCGGTTTGGTTACGGGTTCAGGGAGTCGGCGGGTCAGGCCGCTGGAACCGTGGAAGTGTTGGGCGCTGGCAAATCTGCCTGCCAAGGGACGGCTGCTGCCCCTGTGGACCGGAACGTCCGAGCGTCCCACGAAATCCAGCAGGGCCAGGGCGTTGCGCAGGCCACGGGCGTGGGGGACATTGCCGCCCACCACCGTCACGCCGGCTATTTCTACTGACGGCACGGCCAGTGCCATGAGAATGGCGATGGCGTCGTCAACGCCGGGGTCGGTGTCAATGATGATTCGGGGCATAATTTACGTGGATTAACGGGATGGACAGGAGGAATTACGTAGCAACCGATAAAGTCTTGCCTGGCTAACAGGTCCTGGGGCAACCCACAGAATCCTGTCTATCCTGTCCATCCATTTTTCAACGAGTTTAGACCTCGGTGAGGTTGACCGGCGCCTCTTCCAGGTCGAAGTTGTACTCCCAGAGGTCGTCCAGCAGGGCCTGCTCACTGTCGGTGATGTCGGGGACGTCCACCGCGTCGGTGTAGTCGCGCAGTTCGTCCAGGTTGGTGAAATTGGGGAGCACCGACGCAATGGTGGGCTGGTACAGGGCGAACTTGATGGCGGCCTGGGCCAGGGTACGGCCCGTTTCCTCGCCGGCCAGAAACTGGACCTGTTCCACCTTGCGCAGGGCCTCCCGCAGCCACTCGATGCGCCGGTGGGAGCGGTGGTCGCTTTCGTCGAACTCGGGTACCTCGGTGTACCGGCCGGTTAGCGCTTCGGAGGCGTGGGGAACACGGGACAGCAGCCCTACCTCGCAGTCCTTCGCGATGGGGAAGAAGTCCTTGGCCGGGTCCTGCTCCAGGATGCTGTAGATGATCTGGAGACTGTGGACGTCCCGTTCCTTCATGGAGGCCTCGCCCTCTTCGAACCAGCCAATGTCGGGGCCCAGGGCCACGCCGTAGTAGCGGATTTTGCCCTCGGACTTCAGCTGTTCCAGTATCTCGAAGAGGTCGTCCTTCTCCAGGGAGTCAATGCGGGGGTTGTGGATCTGGTAGATGTCGATGTAGTCGGAGTTGAGACGGCGCAGGCTCTGCTCGCAGGCGAAGCGCACGAAGTCCTGGTCGAACTTCTGGGGCCGCTCCTGGTGGCCGACGCGGGGCGTCACCTTGTCGTAGAAGTCATAGCCGAACTTGGTGGCAATGACCAGGTCGTGGCGGCGATACCCCAATACCTTGGCCAGGATTTCCTCGCCGTAGCCCTCGCCATAGGTGTCGGCGGTATCAAAGAAATTAACGCCCAGTTCAACGGCGTTTTCCAACAGCTCGGCGCGCTGCTCCTCGGGGATTTTGCCCCACCAGTTGGTGGCCACGGTCCAGACGCCGAAGCCGACTTCGGAAAGTTCCAGTTCGGTGCGGGGGAGGGTGCGGTATTTCATGTTGTTTGTTCCTTATTGTCGGGGATTGGGCCTGGGCAACTCAGGCAGTTGGATAAATTTCGTTTGTTCTAACCGATTCAGCTAAAGCGTGCGCCGCAAGAACGCGACTATTCACCAGGCCGAAGATACCAGTGTGGGAAGGATCGTGGCTCTCTCCCAGATTGATAAATTGGACTGCCAGATTCAGGTCTCGGTGGCATATCTCAATGGATGCACCTACGTTCAGTACCGCGAAATAGGCTGACCGAGCCACGGTCCGTCCTTTGTTCAATAATGCTTGATGAACCCCGAATATCTGGAGATGTCGATCTAGTGGGCCAAAATACTCCAGCCAGTTTGTGGAGAGATAGGCCTCTCCCTCCCGAAGCAAGAAGGCACTTCCTCTCACCTTGCCGTGTTCGTCTATGTCCCGATTCCTGCAGTATCTGGCGACATGGTGCCTGGGTAGGAGTTCTTGCTGACGGGGGATTTGGGACGCCAATAAAATAGACCTGCCTCTACCAATTTCCCAGTAACTGTTTCTCGACTGACGGTAACTTCGTCCTCCGTTGATATGAGGAACTCTCCGTCTACACCTTTGGCAGCGAACATTACCTTTTGGGAGTCCACGAACCAGAGGGTAACCCCACGGTCATCCGGGAAATCCCAAGACCCGCAGAGCCAGCCTTCAGATGAGCAGGTCATGCCCCCACGACCGTCGGACTCCACCGCATTGAAAAACTCCCAAAATCCCAATGCGCTTTCCGTCGTGACCGGCACGTCCCCATCTCCCAAGTTCTCGTTGGAGGCAAAGTAGGCGATTCGCTTGGCCAAGTCCGGCAGACCTTGCTTTTCCAGGGTGGCGCAGATTTCTTGGATTGTTTGGGGGTGGGGCATGGTAGGGCCTTTAAGGGGCAGCAAGAGATTCGTACTTAACAAATAGCTCCCGTTCAATGAGCTTCTTCATGAGGGAACTCCGTGTGGTGTAATCTTTGCCATTCTTGATTGTAATGGGTTGACCATCAATGTCGGTGGCAGTGAATTTCACATGGTCAATGTTCAAAAACGTGATTGCAGCACTTCGTTTGTCATCGAATAGCCACTTCGCCCTGAGAAGACCTTCCTCAGTAGAATCCAAAGTAACAGTGCCTGCGGATTCTAAACCACTCCACAGCAATAGGAAGCACCGGAAACTTGCCAGATCAACCATTGTGCTTTCAGTTCCGGCACTCTCGAAATTAAGTTGCCTAACCCGATCGGCAAGAGTGTTCTCACCCCAGTACCGCATGATGTTGCAAATACTTGAGGCGGTAAGCAACTTATTGACGCTACGTTTTTGAATGGGGCGCGCAACTAGCGGGGTGAGAGGGGTTTTTGGGGCTCTGGCCGAAGCAAACTCTACCAATTTATCCCAATCAATGTCGCCATTGCTGTCGCAAAAATCAAGGGAAAACGCAAGGGAGAATCGGTTTATCACAGCGCCATATCGAGCCGCAAAGTTATCGTTGCGTTGTTTGGCGTCGTGCCCCAGTGGTTCGATGATGCGGGTATATAGGCTTTCATCGTTAGATATCAGTTCCCAGAAGTCCTGCCCACATATTTTAAGGTAGCCCGGTTTGCTCTGGTTTGGGTCTCGGCCATAACAACAGCCATTTACTGCCACTACATTTAGCTCGATATTTCCCTGTTTAAGCACCTGAGTAGCTGCATTGAAATTGTCCTTCAACTTCTTAATTTGTGAACTATTTGCCCAGTTTGGGCCAGACTTTATGGAGATAATATACCTAGCATTATTCTTGGCGAACTCCAAGTCTATTCCAGGTATGCCTGACTTCCGCCCACCATGAACTTTCTCGGCAATGTGGATTACCAATCCCTCAAGAAAATCACCGAACAGAGTTTCTTCTTGAGAACTTAAATGGGCGTCAAGTAGTAACTTGATGAAATCGGAAACCTTGTGGACGTTCTTGCTCTTGAAGAGATAGGGATTCTTCCGGGCCAGCAACTTATCAAGTGTCAGCTCGTTCAGCGACTCCAATCGTTTGTTGTGGAAATTGCCGATGTTAGCCTCTACATATTCAGTAATCTGCTCGTCAGTTATGAGAGTCATATCGCCAATCTAAAGTCCTTACTCAACTCGTTGCGGAGACTTTCAAAGTAGGGCTCATAGATCTCGATCCCTACAACGTTTCTTCCTTTATCTAATGCAGCGAAGGCTGTGGTACCAGAACCCATGAAGGGGTCAAGAACCAAGTCACCGGGGTCAGTAAAAAGGTCAATGAACCACTCAGGCAACCAATAGGGAAAGGCGGCACTGTGGTTGCGGTTACCGCACTCGGTTGCGCGATGTAACACGTTCGTTGGATATACCCTATCTCTACCTAGCCAATGGGACACATTCTTCCCAAAGCCGCTGCCGACTTTCGATTCATCACGAGTAAGGTCAGTTTGGCTCAAGTTGCGCATTCGGTTTTCGTACCAATCACCTACCGGCACCATCACCGCCTCTTGGTTCATCTTGAATTTTCGGCTTTTATTAAACTGCAGCAACCTTTCCCAAGAATCTCTGAAGCGGTTAGGCCACTTGCCCGGATAGCAGTTTTTCTTATGCCATACGAACTCTTCAGTCCATAGCCAGTCGCGTTTTCGCATCTCCAGTATTAGCTCAATTACGTAAGTATGGCGTTCCCCATTAACCGCCCGTTCTTTGATATTCAATACAAACGTGCCCGAAGGTTTCAAGACCCTGTACAGTTCATCAGCAATGGGAAGAAACCACTCCACATAGTCATCGGGTCGGATCCCACCGTAGGTCTTTGCTCGTTGGTCGGCGTATGGAGGTGAAGTTACTATGAGGTCCACTGAATCAGAATCAACTTTTGCCAGTTCGGTCTTGCAATCACCTAGGAATAAGGTCGAGGTCGGCATTGAAGACAAGTCCCCCGTGTTTTGAATTTCTCCTTGTTTACTTGACACAGAGCACCGCCGTCAATGACCAACTGTCAGTAGCAATGGATTTCAACAACAGCATTATATTCTGAACCCCAAGTGGTTGCCACCATAGCAGTGAGGCCCGTTTCCCTAACAGAAGAATTAAGTGATATCTCTACCCCCTAACCCTTCTCCCAAAGCTATACCCCAGCCCTATTACCGGGATTACCGCGAACAGCAGGGGGAGCCACCAGTCGCCTTTGGTTGCCCCGCTGTAGATGAGGGCGGACAGGACTATGTCGGCGATGATGTTGATGGCCAGGAGGGCGCGGATGATCTGCAGGCCGGCTGGTTTGATGCGGGGGACGAAGGCCATTACCAGCAGGCCGATGGCGGCCAGGGGGTGGATGCCCATCAGCACCACCCGCTCCCAGATTTCTCCGCCGTCGGCAAAGCTGCCCACAGTTCCCGTGAAGCCGGCGAAAAGGAACTGGACGATGGCCAGGATGATTATAAGAACGCGCATGTCAGACACCTCCCTTTCGAGGCAACATCGGCAAGTCCAACAGGGAACGGGGGCCGACACATTCAGTCAGCCCCCGCTTTCCCCTCAGGACCCGTTTTCTTTCATCCCATTAACTGGAGGAGGCTGCCCTGGCCCGACTCCGGCCAACAACGAAGTCGTAAGCGGCCGTCCCGCCTATGATCGCAGCGGTAAGGCCCAGGGTGAAGGGCAGGGTCATCATAAAGGCCAAGGCCACCGCCTCAGGCTGGACGCTGCCCAGGGGCTGGTTGGCCACCCGCACGATAACCACGATGGCCACCAGGAAAATCCAGACTATGCCCGCGTATCTGGACACCCGTTTGGTGTTTCTGAAGGACATGGCTCCTACCTCCTTGTCTTTGGCAGGTGAGACTCAGGAGAGTGGCCCATGAAGGATGGCTAGCCCGCCGCTACAGCCAATCCCAAACTGCCCTTGATGGCGTCAACCTGGCGCTGGAACTCAGCGTCGTCGAGCACCGGTTCAAGCTGGCCCAGGTCGATGCGGGGCAATATCTCCACCCATGAGGTGCAGCCGCCGTATTCCTTGATGTAGGGCACGGTTACCGGCCGTTCCATGCGGTACACCCGCAGCAAGAGGATGGACAGGGGAAGCATGGGCTTCCAGCGCAGGCGGGACTGGGCGTATTCGTCGGTCCAGATATGGAAGGACGACAGGTCGTCCACCCTTTCCTGCTCTTCGACCTCGATGATTTCCTCGGCCCGGGCCCAGTGGGTGAAGGTGATTGAGTCCGTTCTGGGGGTGTCAGACAGAAGCTGCTGCAGGGCTGGCTGATGGCCGGACTTCAGCAGGTCTTCCCGCTGGTGTTCGTAGGTGGGATAGAGCAGGAATTCGGGGTGGACGACCCGGAAGTCCTTGCCATCCTCGTGGATACCGCCCTTACGCAGCAGCAGAATCTGTTCGCCCTGGGACAGGGACTGGACGGTTATGGCCCATTCCTTCAAGGCTATCTGGCAGCGGTCTGGCAGCATGGCGTCCTCTCCTTCAATGATTATACCAATGCTAATATTGATTTAGATTACTGATAAATGCAGTTTCTTCAGACTTTGCGCGTCGATAACGGCTTCTAGCCTACTCAATCCAGAAAAAGGGGTTCCAGGCAATTTCCCACAGGTAGCCGTCAGGGTCGGAGAAGTAGCCGGAATAGCCTCCCCAGAAGGTGTCCTGGGCCGGTTTGACCAGGGTGGCGCCAGCCGCCACGGCCACATCCAGCAGTTCATCCACCTCTTCTTTGGATCGGAGATTGTGGGCCAGGGTGACACCGGAAAAGCCGCTGCCCTCGGTGGGAATGCCCACGTCGGCGGCCAGGGCTTCCCGGGGATAGAGCGCCAGCCACGTGCCCTTGTTCTGGAAGAAGGCGATGGACTCGGTGTTTTCATCGTAAAGCACAAGGCCCAAGCCGTCCCGATAGAACTCCACCGAACGGGCCAGATCTGATACTCCCAATGTAACAATGCTTATGCGTGGTTCCATAGTGTAATCCGGTCGCTTCGATAGCAGGCACGAACATTAGGGAATGTTCAGTGCGAGTTTGTTAATGGCGAACCAATAAATTCTGTCAAGCTCAGTAAAGTCAGTGTTCACGCCAGGGGATTGGGTCGCTCCTGCTGAAGGTATTCCAGGAAAGCCTGCTTGCTGGGCGATAGCTGCCGGTCCTTGGGATGGACCAGGGTAAGGGGACGGCGGCAATCCCAGCCCACCACCGGCAGGGTCACCAGCATGCCGGCGCGGGTTTCCGCCGTTACGCCCATGCGGGAAATGACCGCCACGCCACCACCGGCCATGGCCGCCTGCTTCAGGGCCTGGTTGCTGCCCAGGCTCAACGCTGCGGTGGGAGTTATGCCCATTTTCCCAAAATACTCTTCCGCGGTATTACGGGTTGCCGAGCCAGGTTCTCTCAGGATGAGACCGGCGTCAACCACCTGCTGGGCAGTGACTTCGGCCGCCTGGGCCAGGGGATGTGTGGGCGCCGCCACCAGGATGATTTCATCCTCCATATAGTCGATGAAGCCCAGCTCGTCCTGGCCTGCAGTGGGGTGGCTACCCACCATGCCCAGGTCCAGTTCCTGGTTCAAAATGCGCTGGGTTATGGTGCGGGTGTTGGCGATGTAGAGGTCGACGCTTATGCCGGGATACAGCTGACGAAACCGACCCACCGCCAAGGGCAGCAGGTACTCGCCCGGGGTGGTACTGGCGCCCAGAGAAAGGCGCCCGGTCTGGAGATTATGAATCTCCTCCAGAGTTTCGAGCAACTTGCCGGACAGGGAGAAAATCTGCTGCGCATAGGCAAAGACAGTCTCCCCCACCTCGGTAATGCGGAGGCCCCTGGTGCGCCGGTGGAAAAGGGCCGCGCCAAGGAATTTCTCCAGTTCCTGGACCTGAATGGATACGGCGGGCTGAGTAATACTCAAGGACTCGGCCGCCCGCGAAAAGCTGCGATGGGACGCCACGGCGTAGAAAATGTAGAGCTGATGGAAATTCAGCGTACCTCCCCCGGTCCCACCCCCGGAGGAGAATTTCAGCTGTGGGAATGTACCGACGGTTGGGCCGTTAACCATGCATCCTCCCGCTCCCAGCGTGGTTTTAGGGTTGGCCTCGCAGAAACTCGGCCATTAAATGGGTCACGCTGTCCGGAGCTTCCTCTGCCAGGAAATGGCCGTATTGGCCAAAGGTATGGCATTGGCAGTCGGTCAGCTGGGCTTGCCAGGTGCTCAACTCTTTCCGTCGAAAGGCAATATCTTTGTGACCCCAAAGGACCAGGGAGGGTTTATTGACAAAGGATTGTCTTTCGTTCCATATGGAATGCAGCCAGTCTGAAGCTCCGATGATGTGCCCTGGAAAAGCAGCGCAGGCACGCCTGGACTCCGGGTCCGGTTGCGCCTGCCGGTAGTGCCGCATAACGTCGCGGCTCAACGCCTTGCGGTCGCCCACAGCGCGGGGCATCACCTGGTTCACGAAAAAATTGCAGCGTCGATTAAGGAAACGGCCGACGGGGCTGGACATCATCCGGCTGAACATCACGAAATGACGGTCAGTGTTCACCGGCCAGCACCAGGTGTTAGCAAGGATTAATCGATTCACCCTGTCCGGATAGCGTCGGGCAAACTCCAGCCCAATAGGTCCGCCCCAGTCCGTCAGGTAGAGTGTGATGTCTTGAAGCCGTAAATGGTCAAGCAAGGCAGCAAGATTCTCGGCGTGAGCCTGAGGGCAGTAATCTTCAGCAAGCTGGCTGCGTTCCGAAAGTCCGAATCCGATATGGTCAGGCGCGACGCAACGGAACCGTCCACGCAATTGCTGAATCAGGCCGCGAAACTCGAAAGACCATGAGGGATTGCCATGAACAAATACAATGGAATCGCCCTCGCCTTCGTCAACATAGTGCATTCGGCCACTTTTGGAATCAAAAAAGCGACTCTCAAAAGGAAAGAGCTGGTCCGACACCCAGCCCGGACGGATTCCAAACATGCTCCTATCTGTCATGTTTCCACCCCAAGTCCGTCCGAACTTAAATCGTTCATTCAATCACGGTGCAGCCATTCCTTCGTTGGCGTTAGACCCAGCAGGTTTGCCAAGTTATGGGTGGTGGTTTGGGCAACCTCTTCCAGGGTAATGCCTTTGATATCGGCCAGGCATTGGGCCACCTCTCGCACGTGGCGGGGCTCGGTCCAATTGTGGCGATATTTCTTGAATGGCTGGGGATAGGCGTCGGTTTCCAGAACCATGTTCTCCAGTGGTATGGCGCGCGCTACGTCCTGCAGGTAAGGCAAGCGCGTAAGGGGGCGGGCCATCGATATGAAGAAGCCACAATCAATGGCCTCTCTTGCGGTGGGTTCATCCCCCTGGAAATAATGCATGACACCGCCCACGGCCCCGGCATCCTCCTCCCTCAGGGTGCGGAAAACGTCGGCGTGGGATTCGCGGGAATGAAAGATGATGGGCAATTCCAGGCTCTTGGCCAACCTGATGTGGGCGCGGAAGACCTGGTCCTGCACCTGGTGATCCGGCGACGTGGGCATGTAGTCCAGTCCCACCTCGCTGATGCAGACCACCTTGGGATTTTCTCGGGCCAGGGATTCCAACTCGGCGTAGATACTCTCGTCCACCGGGAGGTGGGCTTCCATGGGGTGAATGCCCACACCGGCATAAAAGGGAGCATGCTCTTCGGTCATGCGGATGCAGGCGCGGGTGGATTCCAACGTGGTACCGGCGCACACGATAAAGCCAATGCCCGCCTCGGCGGCCCGCTCAAGGATGCCCGGTATTTCCTCAGGACCGTACTGGTCCAGGTGGGTATGAGCGTCGCCGAACAGCACTTGTTGAGACTCTTCCACTATAATTGCCCCAGGATATAAGACGGTGGCATTCCCTGTTCATATTACAGAACAAGATTTCTTGCCTATTGCATATATTACAGACTATAACTAAAACGTCAAGGTATATTTGAGTTATAAAAGTACATAATCTTGCAGTTCGTTACAGTCCAACTGCACAGTCCATCCGCAGCTCTTGGCCCAAGAGTGCCAGGTCACGAAAGGGAGCCTGTTGTCAGTCTTCCTGGAGGAGCAGAGTACGACCGGCACAATTCTGTTAGTCGGCTCCACTAAGCGGGCGGGGCCACCGCTCGGGCGGGATGCAGGCCAATGCACTTGCCTGGCAAATCACGAACTGCCGCTGGCCGATAGGCTAAAGGGAATAGGATCAGCTAACCCAGCACAAAAGAGATAATTCTATGAGCGACACTCAGGAGCAAAATAGCCACCAGGGGGCTGAAATCTATCATGCCGAAGGTGGGCAGCACACGGCGTATGGGGGCGAGTATAGGCTCTGTGACCTGGATAAATACCTGGGTGACACTGACCAGGAATGGTGGCGGGTCGTTGGTCATGAAGGACAGGACAAGTGTAAGGATTATCCGTCCCAGTATGGACAGGTAAATGAGGTTGAAGAGCAGGTTAATCAGGTCCACGGGTTGGGGCATTGGGAAGCCGCTCCTTATCCCTGGCCCAGCCTGACGGACTTGACGAAAGCAGCGTTTACGGCGTCTACCACTGCAGCGGGTACGCCGCCCCGTTCCAGAGCCTGGAGTCCTTCGGCGGTGGTACCCCCCGGGGAGACCACCATGTCCTTAAGTTCTCCCGGGTGCCTGCCCGTTTCCATCACCAGCCTCACGCTGCCGTAAACGGTCTGCAGGGCCAGGGTGCGGGCCATGTCCCGGGGGAGGCCGACATATACCCCGGCATCGATCAGGGCCTCAACAAACATGAACACATAGGCCGGGCCGCTGGCGCTGAGAGCAGTGGACATGTCCAGGTACTTTTCGTCGCTGACATAGATTTCCTCGCCCACAGTGCCCAGCATGGACCGGGCCATATCCCGGTGGGCGTCGCTCACCGGTTCCGAGCAGGTCCACAATGTCATACCGCAACCAATCTGGGCCGGGGTGTTGGGCATTACCCTGATTATGGAATCGTGCGCCAGGCCCTGGGCCAGGGTGGACATTTTTGCACCGGCGACGATGGACAGGGCAGCCTGGTCGCTTTCCAGCTTGCCGCCCAGTTGACTGAAGACGTGGGGAAGGTCCTGAGGTTTGATTGCCATGACCACCAGGTCGGCGCCTTCCGCCGTTTTGACATTATCCTGGTAAGTGTTGACGCCATACCGTTCTGAGAGATAGTCGCGGCGCTGGGGAATGGGTTCGCCAATGGCCACATCGCCGGGTTGCGCCAGGTCCGCGGCCAGGACTCCGCCCAGTATGGCCTCGGCCATGGTTCCCCCGCCAATAAAGGCTAACCGCATAAGACATCTCCCAGCTAGTCCGGTTCCAGGCAACGCCGTATTTGTACGTCATTCTGCCATGACGGATCATATTATAGCACCTGGCGGAAACCCGCGGGCCGGCCGTGTACCGCTCTGAAAGGGTAAGAGACGAACCTCATGGACGCTGCATTCCAACACAAAGAAGCAAGCTGTCAGAAATACGGCTTGGCGCATAGAATGACCTTGTTCAATAGCTCCCTTTTCACTGCAGGGAGGCCGGAAGCAGAAATGGGGAAGGGCAAGAATTGGGCGAACCGCCAGTTTCCACCTAATACAACGAAAGCGCGAAGAATCAGATGCCGCACTATGCCGTATCTCTACTGTCGGGCGGACTGGATTCAATTACGGTAACCACCTACGCGAAGGAGGAGGGACTGTTTATTAGCGCCCACCGACCGTCAAGTCGTCAACATGGCTGCTCGGTACTTATTCAGGGTTAACCCTCTGCCCTCGCGGCGGTTCCCCCCAATCCCACTCTTATATATAATGGCAGCCGGCACGCCTGCCCTGGCAAGGAAGCCCGGGCGCAATTCCAGGAATGAAACAGCCAAGATAAGGGAGGAGTCATGCCCGACGATTTCGTAAAGGTTGCCGCAGTCAGCGAGGTGTCCCCGGGTGATATGAAGGTGGTGGACGTGGGCGAGGACCAGATTCTGCTGGTCAATGTGGAGGGGGAAGTCCACGCATGCGACGACATCTGCAGCCACGCCTATGCGTCCCTGTCCGAGGGAGACCTGGACGGCGCGGAGGTCCAGTGCCCGCTGCACGGCGCCATCTTCAACGTCAGGACCGGCAAGGTACTGACGCCGCCAGCGGTGGACCCGCTACGGACATTTGAGGTACGGGTGGAGGGCGACGACATCATGGTGGGGCCAGCCCGGGAAGGCGCGGAGTAGAACCCGCCGCCGGTCCGAGCAATGCCTGATCCACGAAGCGGCCGTTGAGCACGTTCGCCGAGCGGGAGGACGGGGCCCTTCGTGGATATTTTTTGCCCTGGCGCGGCTGGCGGGGAGCGATACACCACCATCCTGCCTTGCCCTATCGACGAAGAAGGAGGCCCATCAGGCTTGTCTTTAACGGGGTATGCCGAATGCGGGGAAGGGCCAGTAGATCAGCCACACCTTACCCACAACGTTTTCCTCGGGTACGGCGCCCCAGTTTCGGGAATCGTTACTGTGGGAACGGTTATCTCCCATGACAAAGTACTCACTCTCGCCCATGCGCCGTGGCGACATGTTCTCAGTGAAGGGTTTGTTCAAATAGGGTTCCCTGTGAACGGAGTCGTTAACCAGCACCGTGCCGTCCACTATTTCCACCTTATCGCCGGGCTGGCCGATAACCCGCTTCACAAAATCGCGCTGGGGTTCCCCCGGGAAGTGGAAAACGATTATTTCGCCCAGACGCGGGGGCCGGAAGGGACGTCTGACGTCGGACTCATTCACATTCCAGAAAGGTACAGTGCGGGAGAAGCGTTCCACGTCGAAGGTGAAGTACACGAGCTTATTGACCAGCAGGTACTGCTGCCCCTCGAGGGTAGGGGCCATGCTGGAACCCTCCACCCGGAAGTTCTGGGCGCTGGCCTGTATGAGAATAAAGACCACAATGGCCAGGGCCAGGGCTTCCAGGATTTCCCGCAGAACGGATGTCATGCCTTACGTCTCACCAGCTTCGAGAGTAACCCGATCCCCGTCCGCCCGCCTCCCAAAACGCCCGTCTAATTTAGACCACCAGACAGGCAATAGCAATAGGATATTGGCAGCATCCGGGGTCTACTAAACTGGCCAGAACGCTGCCTGTGGGGATTTGTTTCTCGCCCCGTCAGTGGACATTCCCGATTATTCGTGGATAATCTGCCCTATCACCAAGTCCCTGAGGAGGAATGACAGCATGCCCTGGCAATACCATTTCGAACTGCTCACCCGGCCCTACGGCGGCGTAAGCGAAGGTCCCGTCTGGGATGGCGAGGCAATTCTCTTTACCCACATTCCCAGCAGCCGCATCATGCGCTACGACCCAGACTCGGGCGCCATCACCGAGGCCCGGGGCGGCACCAACCATACCAATGGCCTAGCCTTCGACGCCCAGGGCAACCTGTTCGGCTGCTGCTCCGGCGGCCGCTCCATAGTCCGCTTTGACGACGATGCCATCGTGACTGTGGCGGATCGGGTGGACGGCCAAAAGTTAAACACGCCCAACGACCTGGCCATTGACCGCCGCGGGCGCATTTGGTTCACCAACCCCTGGAACGCCGGCAACATCGACCCCAGCGAGGTTGAAGAACTGGACAACCGCTCTGTACTGCGGGCCGACCCCCAGCCCGACGGCAGCTACACGGTAACCCGGGTTACCTTCGACACCACCATGCCCAACGGCATCCTGGTTTCCCCCGACCAGCACACCCTGTACGTGGTGGAGAGCAACAGCGAGCGTATAGACATCAACCGGGAACTGCGGGCCTACCCCATCAACGATGACGGCAGCCTGGGTTCGTACCGGACGCTGCACAGCTTCGGCCGGGACGCCAATGCGGTCCACCGGGGCATTGACGGCATGTGCTTCGATGCCGACGGCAACATCGTGGCAACGGCCGGCTGGGAACTGGGGGGCCCCGGGCCCATGATCTACATCTTCTCGCCCACGGGGCGGGTGCTGGAAACCCATCCCATCGCCTGCAACCGGCCCACCAACGTGTGCTTCGGCGGCCCCGGCCTGTCCACCCTGTACGTTACGTCAACCGACGGCCACTTCTACCGGGCGGATACCGACCGGGTGGGCTGGGCTATCTATCCCTAGCGGGATAATTTAGAATTAGGAAGCTAAAGACTGAGGGTTACGAAGCTGTAAGTTTGTTCAACTTCATTCGTAATTGATTGCAGGGGCACGTTTATGAGCATGAATCTGAGCGGACACGGGTTTACACGACAGCAATTGCGCCAGGGCGGCGGCCGGGGCACCGGCAACGATCACGTAGATGACCTGTACGGCTGCACCGAACTCTTCGTTTACCAGACCCCCAACAAGAAGGTTACCGGTTTCGAGTCCCTGAAGATGTTCATCGAGTCGGAGGGGTGCGAGATCATCTTCACCGCCGACGCCCCGCCGGAACTGAACGGCTACGAGACCATGCGCATTACTCAACGGCAGGGTCAGCCCATCCCGCCGGCGGTGGTGAAGCGGTGCCATTCCTGGGCTCACCAGCGCAACTTCCTCCACAGCTTTTTCAAGCCCATGTACCGTTAGCGCGCCATTCCACCAATGGGCGCTGATTTCACTAATGGCGTGAAGATGGTCGGGGGTCCAGAGTTGCTCCATATACCCAATTCGCCAGGTACGGCAGACGGCTGAGGACTTCCTCATGATTGCAGATGCCCAGACCTTCCAGGAACAGTTGCAGGAGATTGAGACCGCTGCCGTGGCAATGGCGTGGGGCGCCGGACGAATCTTGTCCGACCAGTTCGGCCGTCAGCTTTCCATTGAATACAAGGACAAGAACCAGCTTGACCCGGTAACCTCCGCCGACAAGGCCACCCAGGAGTTTCTTGTAAAGGAAATCACCCGCCTGTTCCCTACCCACGGCATCCTGGGCGAAGAGGGTTCGGACGAGACGGACCCCACCGGACCTGCTCCCGACTTCCTCTGGGTGCTGGACCCGCTGGACGGCACCACCAACTTTCTCAACGGCCTGCCGGTCTATGCTTCATCTATTGGCATACTTCACCGGGGACGGCCAGTGGCCGGGGCTCTCTACATCCCCTGGCCTTCGCCCGGGGGCGGGTTTGTGCTGCACTGCCGTCGCGGCGGCGGCGCCAGATTCACGCTGTCGGAAGGGGCAGCCAGCGAACCGGTAGCGGTCTACGCCTCGGAGAAACCCGTGGGCAACCGGCTGATCGGTTTGCCCGGGTTTTTCGTGCAGACCACCAAATTCGGCAAGCCCGTAGGCCGCAATCCCGGGGAACTGCGCACTACCGGCAGCATCGCCTACGAACTGGCCATGACCGCCTGCGGGGTCCTCCAGTACGCCATCATCGGCGCGCCCCGCATGTGGGACATGTTGGCCGGAGCAATAGCGGTCCAGGAAGCCGGCGGTACGGTTATGACCAGGCTGACTAAAGAAAAGCAGTGGCACGCCATGGACTCGCTGGTGCCCACCTGGGAAGAAAAGGCCCCTACCCTGAAGGAACTGCGCCAATGGGTGGCCCCCCTGGTAGCGGGCAACCAACAAGTGGCCCCGCTGATAGCCCACAACATGAAGCGGCGATTCAGACCGGTGGCCATGGCCAGGCAGGTTGGGAGAAGAGTGAAGGGGAAGATCAGGGGGAGCAGAAAGAACAAGGAGTAAAACGTCCCTAATCACTGCCGATTTCTGAGGGATGTATCCAAGCCAGAAAGGGGATGAGGACCGGCGGAATCTCGGCGTCTGACTTGTCGCTGTAGATCGTCGGGGGTGCTGAATCGGCAGCCAGTCCGATGCACTACTGTAATGCCACCTCGGTGTTCCTCAAAGAATTCCAGCCATTGTTGTCGGTGGACCATAATCATTCCCGCGGAAGTTATTGGGCTTTGATCTGGCCTACCGCCGATTCTCAGGATGTTCCCGCCATTGACATAGATTTCCTCGAATAACCGCATCCTGGTCTGGCCGTCTCGATGTTTATCGTGGCAAACCAGTATCCGCCCCCGCTCTCTTGCCCATCGCAGAAGGTCTACATCGCTCCTGACATTCACGTTCTCCTGTGTCGACAGTACAATATCAAAACCAACTGCCTCCAGGTACGACCGGACCAGAATATTGACGTCGGCATCCAGAAGTATCCGGTCCAGCTCAGGCAGCAATGACAGCGTCAAGACTCCGCTCGTACTCTACAGCCTTCTGCAAGGTTTCTTTGGGAACCGGATGGTACAGTTCGGCTAATTCTTGGAAGGACACGCCTTGTTCGTTCATCATGGCAAGCGTAGCGGTTGGAATACGGGTATTTGCTACAACAGGAAGGCCGTCCATGATATCGGGGTCGATTTCAACATAGTCCCTGAAGCGGGCCGGGATTAGTATTCCAGCTTCTTCTTCAAACAACTCTGGTGGTGAAATCAGGAGTCCCTGCCCGCCCCGAGTAGCGGCGGTAGCATCCCACTCGTCTGGCTTTTGTGCATAGACTTCTTTGTCCAGTACGTAGAGATGCGCTTGTTCCCACCTCCGATTATCAAACGAGCCAAATCTCGCAAGCAGGTGCCTCAGAGCCACAATCAGGGATTCTCGGGTAAGTTGCTTGTTCTTTAGGCCTCTCAGCAACTTTATGATTGCCAGATCTGCGTGGGAGTATCCTTCCTCAACAAGTCTGTCGCCTGCGTAGACGCTCATTGAAGGGGTGATGATCCCCTTTTTCTTCCAGTAGTAAAGCGTAGACCGAGGGACTCCCGCTAGCCTGGACACCTGGCCCGTGGAGTAAAACCCGTCCCACCCAGATTTGGACTCGTGATTTGGTGATGTGTCTTTGGGCATTTGTTTGACCGAGCCTTAATCTGTATCAAAATCTCCCGAACATTGAAACCTGTTTTGGGAAGTTCAGTATACTACTTGGTCCAACTCCCTACACACTATCCGGCTCCCACCCCCACGGCCTTGGGCCCCAACCGGCCTCGTACACTTCTCCCCGCTTCACCGTCAGCACCGGCACCACCGCCTTTTCGGTGCGGCGGGTGCCGCCCACCACGTCGTAGACCACCCAGTCGCCTTCAGCAATGTCCAGCACTGATATGTCGGCCTGGTGGCCCACGGCCAGCGAGCCGATGCGGTCTTCCTGACCCAGGGCCTTGGCCGGGTTCAGGGAGGACATCTCCACCACCTGCTGCAGGGTAAACTCCATGGCCAGGAAGCGGGTCATCATCTCGGTCATGCTGTGGACGGTCAACTGGCGGCCGGGCAGGGTCAGGTCAGTGCTGATGCAGTGGGGCAGCAGGCCCTGGTCCAGCACCCGCTGTCCCACGTCGAAGCTGAAGTTCATGCGGCCGTGGGCCGTGTCCAGCCACACGCCCCGTTCCTGGGCCTCCTTCGCCTCGGGGACCAGCTTGCCCTCGGAGTCGATAACCCCGCCGGGGTTGGCGGTGAACAGGTGGGTCACGATGTCGCCCTCCTCCAGGATGGGCAGCAGTTGGTGGATGACCTTCTCGTCGTAGCGCTTCTCGGTGTCCCCAATGTGGACCATCAGCTTCACTCCGGCCTCTACGGCGGCGCGCTTGGCCATACGCGGCATCTCCATACCCATAATCTCCAGGGCCGGAGACACCATGCGGGCCTTGATGCCAAAGATGGTGTCCCGGTTCTGCTCCACCACCTGGATGGTGCGGTCCAGGTCGATGCTGGCGGGGCTGAAAATGTCCGGTGTGGTGGCCAGGCCGGTGCGGCAGATGTGCAGGAAGGGAATTATCTCCGTGGCGTTATTGGGGATGATGTGGCGGGGGAAGCCGCCGTAGGTATCGCAGCCGGAACTGCCCGCGTCCACCATGGTGGTGACGCCAGCGCGAACGCCGCCCAGGTCGGCCTCGACGCCGTTGCCGTTAACGCCGTCGTAGATGTGGGTGTGCAGGTCGATCAGGCCGGGGGTTACCAGCTTGCCCTTGACCTCCACCACCCGGGCGGCCTCAGACTCGGGGATGTCCGCCGCGACAAGGGCAATCTTGCCATCCTGCACCGCCACATCGTTGGGTCCGTTGATGTTCTGGGAAGGGTCGATCACTGTGCCGCCCTTGATTAGCAGGTCGTACATGGATGCTAACCTCCTTTTGTGCCTGTGCGGAGTATACAGGATGGCCTTCGCCATTAGGTAGAGAGGTTGGGGCCTGCAAAACAAAAACAGGACCTGAAGCAGGTCCCGTTCTTGAGTCAACGTAACGAATAACGAAATACGCCGGGCGGTTGGGGAACTACGGGTAGCTGCGGGTGCTGAAAAGGGCGCCCACCGACTGGCCCACGTGAATGCGGTTGATGGCCTCACCCAGGAGGGGGGCGACGGACAAGACCTTTACCTTGTCCGATCCCTTGGCGGGGTCCAAAGGCAGGGTGTCGGTTACTACCACTTCCTCGAAGTCGCTGTCTTCTATGGCATCGTAAGCGCGGCTGGCAAATACCGGGTGGGTGGCGCAGCAGTAGACCTCCGTCACCCCGGCCTCCATCAGGGCGTGGCCAGCGTTGACTGTGGTGCCGCCCGTCAGAATCTCGTCATCAAAGGTCAGGGCCACCTTGCCCTTGACGTCGCCAATGACGTTCAGGGTTTCGGAGTGGTCTGCGTTGTCGATACGGCGCTTTTCGATAATGGCCAGCGGGCAGTCCAGGTACTCGGCCACGTCGCGGGCGCGCTTGGAGATGCCGATATCCACGGCCACCACCACCAGGTCCTCAATCTCCTTGACCTTGAAATAGTCGGCCATGATAGTCATGGCAGTCAGTTCGTCCACGGGGATATTGAAGAAGCCCTGGATTTGACCGGCGTGCAGGTCAACGGTGAGCAGGCGGTCGGCCCCGGCGGTGGTGAGCAGGTCGGCCACCAGCCGGGCGGTAATGGGCACCCGGGGCTGGTCCTTTTTGTCGGTGCGGCCGTAGCCATAGTAGGGGATTACCGCGGTAATACGTCCGGCTGACGCCCGCTTACAGGCGTCAATCATAATGAGCAGTTCCATCAGGTTGTCGTTGACCGGGGCGCCCGTGGGCTGGATGATGAAGACATCGCGCTGGCGGATGTTCTCCATTATGCGGACGAAAGTGTTGTCGTTGGCGAACTTGAACACCTCGGCCTGGCTCAGGGGAATGCCCATGTAGTCGCAGACCGACTGCGCCAGAACGGGGTGGGAATTGCCGCTGAAAATTCTCAGGTTATCGGTATCTACCAACGGGCCTTTAGTGTAAGTCATAGTAGCGGACTGCCCGGGGTTGCCGGAGGCAGCCATACCCCCTTCCTCATGTTCAACCGGCGGCGTTGCTGCCACCGCAACCGGTCTGCTACCGGAAAAAGAACCTTTTCGAAGGCCCCGCACTATCCCCCGGCAAGCCGCCAAAATGGCCCCGTCCAAAGGCTTTGCGATTATAGCACAGGGGCAGGGGCCAAAAAAGGCAAGAATATGGCAACAGCAGCGCAATCACATACCTGCGAATCGCTGCCTACGCTGACATGCAACAGTCCTGGCGGCTGACACTTAACGCAGGTGGGGCCCTATGTTAAAGTATTCGACAGCCGCACTGGCAACAGACCCGTAGCCAGTTCGTGGGCTGGCGCAGACACCGGATTCCCCCTGCATGGAATCCTTCGGAGCATACCTTGACTCTACTGGCCTCATCTTTTGCAGGTAGGACCCGCAACCTCAGGCTGACGGTTTCCCCCACGGGCCCGATCAAGGTGTCCGCACCGTGAACAGTTCCCTGCAAAGACTGGCCCAGCGGCTGCCTTTCTTCTATGGGTGGGTGATTCTGGCGTCGGCCAGCAGCACCCAGGTAGTACGCAACGCCTCGGCCAGCCTGACCCTGGCCGTGTTCATCTACCCGCTGGCAGCAGACCCGGAACTGGGCTGGAGCCGTACCCTGATTGCCGGGGCCGCCAGCGTGGGCGGGCTGGCCGCGTCGGCCCTTTCGCCGCTGGTGGGGTGGCTGATTGACCGTTACGGGGCGCGGCTGGTGCTGGCTTCCAGCGTCTTCATAATGGGACTGGCCACCATTTCCCTGGCATGGGCCACCATACCTATATTCTTTTACCTGTTCTACGGAATCAGCCGAGTAATTTTTGCCAGTCCCATACCCATCGGGGCCTCGGTGGTGGTGTCCCGATGGTTTGTGCGGATGCGGGGCCGGACCAATGGCATACTGTTCGCCTCCCATTCCATTGGGCTGGTGGCCTTCCCCCTGATTGCCTCGGCGGTGATAGCCAGCCAGGGCTGGCCCATGGCGTGGATTGTGCTGGGTGCGCTGGTGTGGATTATCGCCCTGGTGCCGGTGACCTTCCTGATTGTGCAGCAGCCCGAAGATATAGGGCTACGTCCCGACGGCGACCCCGAGCCGGAACCTGTGGCGCCCAGCGCAGGGGATTCGGCGGATGCGCCGGCTACCCAGGCGGAAGAACCGGCCTGGACGCTGAAGGAAGCAATGAAGACCCCTGCCCTGTGGATCCTGGCCGCCGGGGTGGGCACCTTGTTCCTGGTGCAGGCGGGGATTAACACCCACCTCGCCGCTCTGCTGCGGGACGAGGGCTTGGGCGTGGTGCTTTCCGGGCTGGGCCTGAGCCTGTCGGCGGCCTTCATGGGCGCGGGAAGCCTGCTGTGGGGCTGGATCGCGGAGCGGTTCCCCGTGCGCTACGTACTCGTCGCTGTTTCCCTGGCAGTGGCTATCCCCGCCCTCTTGTTCCTGACCGTCAGTTCCACCCTGGACGCCCTGGCCTACTCCGCCGCCTTCGGATTCGGTGTGGGCGGAATGTTGTCGGTGCCGCCGGTGGCCTACGCCGACTATTACGGCCGCCGGTCCCTGGGGGCCATCCGCGGCGTTACCGAGCCCTTTACGAGCCTGGAGCAGGCCATAGGGACGGTGGCGGCGGGCATCGTCTTTGACGTAACGGGCAGCTACGACATTGCCCTGACTGTGTTCGCGGCGCTGGCCGGATTGACTGCAGTGGTGATCTTATTTGCCAGGCCGCCGGTGCGGCGAGTGGCCCCCGCCGACCCACACCACACGTAAGAACTCCAGGCACTGGAAATAATACTGCGAGAACCGCTTCTGGCTGGTCGGGGGAACGTCATAAAGTTGACAATCCCCGCGCTCAATAGGTAATATCACGTAAATTCCCTTATTGCGCCTGCCCTGAGGCAGGCTAGTCGGCCCGGAGGTGATTTGCATGGCCACAGTGGACAGCCGGACAGCCTATTGGGAGCAGGCCAGGGAACAGGGATTCGACCTTTCGTGGCTGAGCAAGCTGCAGGAGCACGTAGCGGGCGAAGGGGTGGAAGAGCAGTCCGCCAATGACACCGGGCGGGTGCAGGGCTCAATCCCCAGGGGCGACGTCGCCAGGTTCGGGGCCTATACCTTCCGCACCAAGAGCGAAGTCTGGGCGCACAATTTGTCCAAATTGTATGATGAATTCATCACACGCCAATGGAGTTCGGCCACCGACATTCCCTGGGAAACCGTCCAGCCCCTGCCTGACGACATCGAGGCCGCCCAGTGCCAGTTGGCTACCTTCTTCACCCAGGTGGAGTTCGTGGCTTCCGACGTGCCCGGCCGGTTCATTTCCACCATGTCCCCGGACTACCAGGAAGTCCGGTTGGCCCTGCTGGCCCAGGTAATGGACGAGTCCCGCCATCTGGATGTGTTCCGCAAGCGGGCCCTGGTCAACGGCGGCGGCCTGATGCGCATGACCGACAGCGTCAGCGACGTGGTGGGCGGTAGCACTGATAACGCCCGGGAGTTCACCGAATTTTCGTCCCGCCTTCACATCACCGGTGAAGGCAACGTGCTCACCCTGTTCCGATTGGGTGAGATGATGGCCTACAACGAAGCCGAAAAGGCTATATACCGTCGCTGCGCCCAGGACGAAGCCCGCCACGTGGCCATCGGCGTCCTGCACCTTCGCTACATGAACGAGTTCTCTCCCGAGCGTCGGGAGGAAATCCATGGCTACCTGGACGAAGGCGAGTCGCGCCAGGCCACCGGGGCCGGCGGCGAGAACCCGGCCGGCCAGAACCAGCTTACCAGCAGCGCCCTGGCCATGCTGCTGGGCGGCGGCAAGGACAAAATGGACGAGGGGCAGAAGATCCTGATGGCCATCCGGCAGCGGCAGACCAAGGAATACTTCCAGAGGCTCAAGTCCGCCGGCTTTGATGACCGCATCCACAACGGCCGCGTAAGCCCCGTATTGCTGGAACAGTACAAGGCCGCCGCATAACCGTACTGGCAACTGTCGCCGAGACCTCCCACGGATTTTCGCGGGAGGTCTTGCTTTCTAAGGCTGTTGAACTTCACATCGGTTTCATTCGAGGATGAACATGGCGCTCGACGAGGAACAGGCCCACCAAACGGACGAGGCAGAAGGCGACCCGGCCAAATCCCCCGAAACTCCGGTCGCGCCTAACCCCGATCGGCTGGCCTGGATGAACGACACCCTGGAGTGGGGCATCCGCGCCCAGCCTGGGAAGCGCGGCCTTACCATGCGAGACCTCAACATCGGCAGCTACGGGGAGGTTCCCGAGTCCAGTTCCGACATGAGCCGCCGGCCACGGGGCGCCTTTCCCATCTCCGGAGTTCCCCGGACCGACCTTTATGCCCTCAGCGCCAGGGTCGACCTGTGGGCCGACAACGCCGTGGATCTTTACGAGGAGGCAATCCAGCGGCGGTGGATGGGGCACCTGGAAATAGCCTGGGATGAAATAACGCCCCAGCCCTACGAGGTGGAGCTGGCCATGCGTCAGCTCTGCACCGAACTGGCCCAGCAGGCGTCCATCGAGACCGACCTGATCGGTCAGTGGCTCCACAAGATGAACTACGCCTACCATGAGGTCAAGACCTTCCTGGCCTCGGAAATTTTCGACTCCGGCAGGCACTACACCGTCTTCCGGAATCGTGCGCTGCACAACGACGGCAGCCTGGGCCTGGAGAGCGCCGCCCAGTTCAACCGGCGTATGATGGAAACCCGCCCCGGCTGGACCGAAGTTGCGATGTTCCTTTACCTGGTACGGGGGCCCCTCACCCTGCTGCTGTACCGGTGCGGCGAAGCCTACGCCCGCAACCGGGCAGACAAGTTCCTCTTCCGCAAATGCCTGGAGGACAAGGCCCGCCACATGGCCTATGGCATGGCCCACGTGAAGTACGCGGTGGAGAACCAGCCGGAGGGTTTCGGCCAGGGCCTGGGCAACCTGATGCGGGGCGTGGAGCGGGACCTGGTGCGGGACCTGAAAGACCCGGTACTTTGGGAAGCCCTGGCCATCATCATCGGCGGCAGCGTGGACAACATCGCCCAGGGCATGGCAGTGGTGGAGGACGTCAAGCAGAGGTACATCGAGGACTACCTGCGGCGGATGCAGTGGGCCGGCGTCAACAAGACGGAGGACAACCTGTCGCCGGACCTGGCGGCCTTCCTGCGCCGTGAAGAAACCGCCCCGGCAGGAGACTGATTGTGCCAATCTACGAATACCGGTGCGAGGGCTGTGGCGGCGTCAACACCGTGTACCTGCGCACCTTCAGCGCTGCCGACCCAACCGAGTGCCAGCTTTGCGGCGGCGACTCCCTGCACCGCATCATCTCCCGGGTAGCATACATCCGTTCCGAGGCGGACAAACTGGAGCAGTTGGACCCCAAGTATTACAAGATGGTGGACCAGGCCCTGGCCAATGCGCCGGCCAACTCGGACCCGGATTTTCACATGGACCGGATGGTCCCCTTCAGCGCAGCCAAGGAGAAGGGTGAGCCCTACTTCAAGGAGTAACGCTACAGGCCGTCGAGTAAGACGGATCCCCTTTCCGAACCGTCCAGGAGACTTGGAATGAGCGAACACGGAACAGCTACCCTGAAATTTCCCTCGGTCGAGTGGTTCCAGGCATTGCAGGAACTGGTCAACAACGACGATGATTTTCGGCGGCTGGGGAATATCGACGCGGTTATGGGCGTTAAGGTGGGCGACAGGGTGTTCGTGATTACCTTCGAGGCCTTCGAGTGCACGGGCGTCAGGGAAGGAACGGAATACGACCTGATTGACGCCGACTTTTACCTGGCAATGACAGTGGAACAGTGGCAGGACCTGGTGACCAACACCAGGGAAAACAACGGCGCCGACCTGAGCCACACCCTCAACACCCTGGACCTGATGATCGAAGGGGGTATATCGGACAACGCCACCGGCGACCAGTTACGCGCCGACGTCTTTTTCCGGGTGAACCAGAGCCTGCAGCATTTCTTTGACAGTTCCGCCAAGCTGGAAACCGTGTTTGAGTGACGAATCTGATCTACCTGACCCGCCCCATCCGTGACCCCTGGAAGACTTTCAAGGTCGTCCGCGATTTGCTTCGTCCCGTGCCTCATTGCCGGTAGTGCACCCGTATTTCGGGCTTTGCCACTGCTTCCCGCCGGCCGGCGATTAATGCGCGCCAGAAGAATTCCGGCGCCGGAAACCTGTTTGCAGAATTCTCCACCTGATTTTGCAATGTGTTAGGAAGCCGTGCAAATCACTGCTATAATTCGTACTCTGTTACCTTTAGCGGGGATCGACATAGTGCCAAGTATTAACGCAGGTTTAATAACCAATTAATTGGTTATTGTCCTGGCGGTCGTATATGTGCACATGGGTCCAATTGCCTTTCAAGAATGAGGAACAAACGTTTGATCGAAGCAAAGCAAGACTACCGGGCCGTTTTTATCAGTGATACTCACCTGGGCTTTAAGGGGTCCCAGGCAGACTACCTGGCCCATTTCCTGGAAAACCATCACAGCGATCATCTCTATCTGGTGGGAGACATTGTTGACGGCTGGAGAATGCATCGCGAGGTTTATTGGCCCCGAATGCATGCCTCGGTAATCCAGAAAGTGCTGGCCAAGTCCAATAACGGCACCAAGGTCCACTACATTGTGGGCAACCACGACGAGATGTTCCGGGGCTGGCTGGACTTCGGGTTCAGCCTGGGCAACATCAAGCTGTCCAACGAAACCGAATACTATGGTGTGGACGGACGGCGCTATCTGGTGATTCACGGGGACCTGTTCGACAACCTGATGCACAGCGACAGGGGACGTAAACTGATGTTCCTGGGCACCCGCATGTACGACCTGCTCCTTTCAATGGACAGCACCGCCAATCGGGTGCTATCGTTGTTCAACATTCCGCGCCAGAGCTTCGCAGGGTTTGCCAAACGGCAGACCAAGTCGGCAATCGGTTATATCCTCAAGTTTGAGGGACTCCTTACCGAGCACGCCCGCGCAAACCAATATGACGGCGTCATCTGCGGACACATACACACGCCGGAAATCAAGAACATCGGGGAAACCAGGTACATGAACTGCGGAGATTGGGTCGAAAATTGCAGCGCGCTGGTGGAACACCACGATGGTACCTGGGAACTTTTGAAGTGGCGCACCAGTGGCTGACCCTCCACGACTGGCGCTGGTGACCGACGCGTGGTTACCGCAGGTAAACGGTGTCGTTACTACCATGACCAAGGTAGTCGACCTGCTGGTTGAGGAAGGGCTGGATGTCTCCGTGGTTGAACCGTCCCTCTTCCGAACGGTAAGTATGCCCCGATACCAGGAAATCCGGCTTACCGTTTCTCCCGTGAAGGCTTACCGCACCCTCTCTGCCCTGAACCCCGGATACGTCCATATCGTCACCGAGGGGCCGCTGGGAACCATAGCCCGGTTCTGGTGCCGCCGCCGCCGGATTCCCTTCACCTCAGGTTACCACACCCGTTTTCCCGAGTACGTCAAAGACATCTATGGCCTCCCTCCCGGGCCGGTTACCGCGTACATGCGGTGGTTCCACGGCGGCGCCGAATATACTCTTGTACCCACCGCCAGTGTGAAGGAAGACCTGGACAAGTCCGGTTTTCGTAACGTGCTGGTCTGGAGCAGGGGAGTGGATACTTCCCTTTTCAATCCATGTCACCGCATGGAGGACCTGCTGGGCCAGCGACAGCCCGATGAATCGTTCCTCGTGTATGTGGGGCGGGTAAGCAAGGAAAAGAGTATCGAAGACTTCTGTCGGCTGTCGAGTTTAACGGGATATCGCTGCACGGTGGTGGGAGACGGCCCGCAGCGCAAGGAACTGGAAGAAAGATACGGGGACAAGATCACTTTCGTGGGCCTGAAGCGGGGCGTTGAACTGGCCCAGTATTATGCTTCCGCCGATGTTATGGTCTTTCCCAGCCGCACCGACACTTTTGGAAATGTCATAACCGAGAGCATGGCCTCAGGGACCCCGGTGGCCGCCTACCCGGTGATGGGGCCCAAGGACGTAATTGCCGAGGGTATATCCGGCGCGCTGGACAATGACCTGCAGGAAGCGGTTAAACGAGCCCTGGCATGCGACCGACAGCAGGTGAGGCGGTACGCGGAGAGTTTCTCCTGGTCGGCCTGCACGGCATTGTTCAAGGAGACCCTGGCGATTGATAACGACCCCATAAAGCGCTGATCAGGACAGGGTCCTTATTTGCCCCACGGCTGTCCTTCCGGTTCCGCTTCGGTTCCTCGTAGCAGGGTACGCCAGATACCCGGTGCGGCCTCTTCCCCTTCTCCCAGTGGGCCCGAACCCTACGCCCGGCTTGCTACCGGGAAAAGGGTGGGCTGATCACCCAACAGCATGTGTCGTCTCCAACAGCGCACGACCGGCTTAAGGCGTCGCCCACTCCGGGGCTTGCAGGCGCCGCATCTGGCATCAATATCCACTTACTTCCCAACCAAGTCGCCCCCTTTTGGCCCGTTTGATTCTCCGCTTGCCGCTTCTACGCCTGGCCGACAGAAACTTTCGCGCCGCGATGATCTCCGGCCAGGCAAATACGACGAGTCTTACATTATTGACACGTCCGGCAACGACGTTGACGCTAAGCTCAAGAAGGCTCCCACCCAATCCGTTTCTGTCTGTGGACACCTCTTCCCCTGCTGCCTGGGTGTCTTTCTATGGCGTAACAAAGCAATCCAATCAGAACCAGCCGATGTCGCCGGACGCCAATGAAGAAATGATCCTTCAATTATTCCATATGTGATGTCGTGCCAGATTATATGTCTATGCTTAACTAATAGCAGTGGATTGCCGGAGAAGCGCAGCGGTTTATGCCAACCTTGTCGGTCATCACGGGGATGTCCTCGGGGTATTGGATGTTCTACTAACCTGTATGCAACTCTTGCTGAAAGGTGCGAGCAATTCAGAAAGATTAAGTATACCTTTTCTGGGCATATGTGTTGACGTCAGTGAACAATTAATGTAGACTCCCCGTCATCACCAATAAAAGCTACTTTCGCTGTACAGGGAAGATTATGTTTTTGTGCGTGTGCAAGGCAGTCCGGATTTCTGACGGCGTCGCTGCCGCCAAGTCAGGTTTCGACTCACCCGACTCAATGAAGCAGGTTTTTGGCCTGGACGGGGAAGAATGTTGCGGCAGGTGCTCTAAGCACATCGACTCATTCGTGGCCAGGGTAAGGCTCGAACTGGTCAGGGAGGAATCCAGACAAGGCCTGGCGGCTGTTTCCGCCAGGAGTTAGCGTCAAGAATCATTCCAGGCGGAAAGTTCCTGTCTCTCCGAAACTGGATTTAAGCTCGGTACGGCACTCCCAATGGGAGTGCCCTTTTTTTGGCCCTCGACAACCTGAAGCCCCACGAGGCTATGCTATACTTTCCCGAAGACACACTTCACAAAGGAGATTCCCTTGAAAGCCAAAGACGGGGTTGTGGACCACCTGAACAACATCCTTACCATCGAACTAACCGCCATTAACCAGTACTTCGTGCAATCCGAAATGTGCAAGAACTGGGGCCTCAATCGCCTGCATCAAAAGTTCCGCTCCATCAGCCTCGAGGAGATGGAAGACGCCCAGCACCTGATTGAGCACATTCTCTACCTTGAAGGGGTCCCCAACGTGCAGCGCCTGAACCAGGTGATGATTGGCGAGAATGTGCCGGAAGACCTGGAACTTGACCTTCAGTCGGAACTGGCCGCCGTGGAAGCCCTGAGAACCGCTATCACCCACTGCGCCCAGGTGGAAGACTACACTACTCGGGGCATGTTCGAGGAAATGGTGCGATCCGAAGAACAGCATGTGGACTGGCTGGAAACCCAGCTTGAGACAATTAAGTTAATCGGATTGGAGCTATACCTGAATCAGCAAATCCACGAAGGCTAGGCACAATTTCGTTGCCGGCGGTGTGTGGGTTAGTTCCCTGCCGCCGGCATACATTTTCCCATTAGGTTGAATCCGGCCAAACCTCGGTAATCCGGGCTAAAGCAGATGTAGCCGCGTCCTCCCAGAGACCTCCCGGGAAATCAGGTATTACTCCCTAGCCAAACACAATCTCTGCCGCCATCTCCATCGTTCTCCGCATACGGATTTACCCTGGAGACAGCCTCTCTTGACCTCGAAACAATGGTATTTCTACGCAACATTCCGGCCTGCGGAATCACCGTGGACTATGCCGCCGCTTACATTTAGTGGAATCTGGAAAAGAGGGGATTATATGACGGGGCAGACAGTGTTTAAGGGAGGTGCGGTCGGCGTGGATGGGCTCACCGGCGGGAACTGAGTGTGTGCTAAGCGCCCAGTGCAACCCCGTCTAGGAACGGGCGCAGCGAGTGGCCGGAGCGGACCTTCACGGTAACCCTGTCGCCAACTCCGTACTCGTTTATGTGGGGCAGAAGGCAGCGAACCATGGCGCCACAGTCCAGGGCAATCCAATACAGGTAAAAGGCGCCCCGGAACTCTCGCTCTACTATGGCTCCATTGCCATCTTCCGCAGGAATGCACTCCACGCAGTCAGGCCGAATCATGGCCTCCAGGACGCCGGCCGGTGGCTCCGCGCCGGGCCATTCGGTAACGCCGATGGGAGTTTCGATACGCCCTTGTTCCTGTCGCCCTGGTACAAAATCCACCATGCCGATGAATTCGGCGACAAACCTCGTGCATGGGCGGTGAAAAATCTCTTCCGGCGTGCCCTGTTGCTCGATGCGGCCCCTGTTCATTACGGCGATACTATCGCCCACGTACATGGCTTCTTCCTGATCGTGGGTTACGAAGATGGCGGTGATGTCGTTGGCGCGCAGAATGTTCATCACGTCACGGCGCACCTGCTCACGCAGAGCCGGATCCAGGTTGGAAAAGGGTTCGTCCAGGAGAAGCAATTCCGGACGAGGGGCCAGCGCCCGAGCCAGGGCAACCCGCTGCTGCTGGCCGCCGGACAACTCGTACGGCATACGGTGAGTCAGACCTTCCAGGCCCGTCATCCGCACGACTTCGGCCACCCGGTCCGACCGCTGGTCGTCCCTTGACAATCCGAAGGCGATGTTCTGCTCCACAGTCAGGTGGGGAAAGAGGGCCCCTTCCTGGAAGACCATACCGACCCGGCGTTTTTCCGGTGGCGTGTTGGTCCTCTTGTCGTACACGGTGCGTGATGCAATTGTTACGGAGCCGTTATCAGGATCGTCAAAACCGGCAATCAGGCGTAGCGCCGTGGTCTTGCCGCAACCGCTGGGCCCCAGCAAGGCCAGGATACGACCCTGGGGCAATTGAACAGAGAATTCGGACAGGGCAACCACGTGGCCAAAGCTCTTGCTGACCTCACGGCACGCCAGCATGCACTCATCGGGCTCCGGGGCCGATTCAGTCGCCGTATTATGAGCCTGGGCCCGGGCTGCCGATTCGGTTCCTTCTCTTAACCTGGTTGCCAAATGCATTCTCCGGACCGATTGGTAGTCGCTACCTTTTCCAGACAACCTGGATATGGACTTGTTACCGGTCTGTACGAGTCTCATTCTTCGTACACTCTTTTCTGTCAGCTAAACCTATAGAATGATAATGGCCATGCCAGGCAAAATCAATAGGTTGTATGCATTGTTTGCAGGTTATCGCACATGGGTATTGTCGCCTTGGGATAGTACGTTGAGGAAAACATTGTCGTACCACCAGTTAGGCAAGAGGCGGTTAGAAGGAACAACGTCCTTCACCTTCACTCCGGTCATTTCGATGGTATCGCGCCGGTAAGTGGCGGCGCTGGGCGGCTTGCATCTTCGTTCCGGAATCTGGGCTTTATAGCAGAGTGTTCGTGAGTCTGGAAGAAACTGCTGATAAGGCGCGTGCGGGTGAAAGGAAGGTTGGCTAAAGGCCGGGACCGGAGCGTGAAACGGCTTTGGTCCGGTGCGCTCGAGAGGCGCCGCTTGGTGCCGTAGAGATTTATAACAACAGAACCCTGACGCGATCGATACAGAAAACGTGAAGGGAGTAGTCGTATCGAAGGAAAAGAGCTTCGAAATGTGAGAGTCGCCGTTACTGGACGGCGATTAGGTGTCTAAACTTGCTGGCAGCCTGGAGCGGGCGATATGACTGTACCCCGGCTTGGGGGACAAGTTGAACCGTCTGCACCGACGCACCAAGAGATACAGAAAGAGCCGTGCCATGCTCGGTTGCTTCATTGCTCTGGCCTGCCTTCCCCTCAAAATGATCTGACACCAACACACCTCAGGAACGCCGGTTAATTCTCCTGGTTGACAATGACAACGCCGGCAGTGTATGTTTTTTATTGGTACTGCATATCATCTATGCCATCCGTAGATGTTTGGCTCCGTTTGATGATTGCCGTCTTTTATGATATGCCATCGCAATAGCATTATATGAGGGATTCACCATGAACACGCAGCACAAAGCGTCCGTTACCATCATCACCGGCTTACCCGGTTCCGGCAAGACGACCTTCCCCAATAGCGTCCTGGGTGAGCAGCGTGGAACTGGACGGGTGCAAGCGCCCGAACAACGGTACCGTCGCTGTGAGCACAGGTACCTTGAGGATCGTCGCCGGGCCCAACGGAGCACGTAAGAGCGCCCGGTTCAACCCAATTGCCGGGCTGCGCCCCGTTCGCCCGGGGTGAGTGAAGCCTGGCAAGACAATCCGGCGAAAGGGGCGCGGGCATGCGTCCCCCACTGGATAGCGCCGGAGTGCAATCCCCAACTGGCATGTCATTCAAATAGTTACATCGGCGGCTAACACTATCTTATATAGATACAATATCGCATTACACACTGCAGGAGGATTCGATATGACCATGGAGCAAAGAGTACCAGTTACTATCCTCACCGGCTTTCTCGGCTCTGGCAAGACAACCCTGCTCAACCGGATCTTGACTGAACAGCACGGCAAGCGCATTGCTGTCATCGAGAACGAGTATGGGGAGGTCGGCATCGACCAGGCCCTCGTCATCAACGCTGACGAGGAGGTCTTCGAGATGTCAAACGGTTGTATTTGCTGCACGGTGCGCGGAGACCTGATCCGGGTGCTCAACAATCTCAATAAGCGCCGGGACAAGTTCGACTATGTGCTGGTGGAAACCACGGGGCTCGCCGACCCCGGTCCGGTTGCCCAGACGTTCTTCATGGACGAGGAGCTTCGCGCTGAATACGCGCTTGACGGTATCGTCACGCTGGTTGACGCAGCCCACATTGAGCAGCAGTTGGGCAGAAGCGACGAGAGCACGGAGCAGATCGCGTTCGCGGACGTTCTGGTCCTCAACAAGACGGACCTCGTCAACGGCGATGCCCTTGATGGCCTGGAGGCTCGGCTCCGGGGCATGAACCGGATGGCGCGAGTAGTGCGCAGCGAGCGTGCGAACGTACCGGTAGAAACCGTGCTCGACCTTGGCGCCTTCAACCTGAACGAGGTGCTCGAGCGTCGTCCCACCTTCCTCGAGCCGGAGTATCCCTTCGAATGGACGGGGGTCTATTCGCTCGATGCCGGCCGTTACGAGCTCAACTTGGCCGAAGGACCCGATCCGGCGATGTCGCTGGTTGTCGTGTCTGGCCAGGCCACGGATGACCCTGCCCTCCGGGAGGGTGCGGAGTGGTGTGTCCGGGAGTACGCCGAACCTGCGGAAATCATTCAGCCGGGGGGAGAGATTCCCTTCGACAAGCATGTGAGCCTCCGGCTCGATTCCCCAGGACGCAAGTCGTTCTTCTTTGAGGTCGCTACGCCGGGGAGGGTTGGCCTCTACGCCCAGCACCTCGCGGAGGAATTCGATATCCAACTGAGGAACGCCGATGGAGAGGCTTTCAAACTGGGGGGCAACTTTTGCTCCGAGCCTGCCTGCGAAGAGACAGAGACAGATATACAACGCGTCAAGGGAGCGGCGGTTCCCGCCGAAGCCGAGCGAACCTGGGTCGCCCAGCACGAGCACGACGACGAAGTAGGATCAATCTCCATCGAGATATACGGCGACGCCGATCCCGAAAAGCTCAACGCCTGGCTTGGCCAACTGCTCCGGGATCGCGGGGTGGACATCTTCCGGATGAAGGGCTTCATCAGCGTTGCGGGAGAGTCGCGTCGCTTCGTCTTCCAGGGCGTTCACATGCTCTTTGACGGCCAACCGGATCGCGAATGGGGGGATGATCCCCGCCTCAATCAGCTCGTCTTCATTGGCCGAAACCTCGATGGACAGAGTATGCGGGAGGGGTTCGAAGCATGCCTGATTTAGATGCCGGCAGCCCGATGGGAGTTCTCAGCCGGGGCTGGTCTGCGATGGTCGGCGACTACGCCATGGCCGGGGGTTGGAGCCAGGGCGGCGAAGCCCTGGTGGTCGGCGATGCCGAGGGTGGCGTTTACGCCTTTGACGGTGAGTCTGGCGCGGCCGCCTGGGGGCAGCGCGGGGTTCATGACGGCGGTGTGCTCTCGGTAGCGGTCCACCCAGCGGGAAGCGTGTTTGCTACGGCCGGCCAGGACGGACGAGTCTTGCTCTGGAATGCCGCCGAGGGCCAGGTAACCCGGGCCATCGACGTCGGAAGCGGTTGGGTGGACAAAGTGACATGGTCGCAGGACGGTCAAAGATTGGCGGCTTCCTGCTCCCGGCAGGTTTGTGTCTATGACGTGGACGGCGCCGAGGTCTGGCGGTCTGATGATCATCCCAGTACCGTCAGCGCCATAGCCTGGTCGGGCCCAGGGGAACTGGCAACGGCCTGTTACGGTCGAGTTACCTTCTTCGTCGCGGCCACCGGTGAGACTCGGCAGAAACTGGAGTGGCAGGGATCTTTGGTGTCGATGGTCCTGAGCCCGGACGGGGGCATCGTCGTCTGCGGCAGCCAGGACAACTCGGTGCACTTCTGGCGTCGCTCCTCGGGAGAGGACTCCGAGATGTTCGGATATCCTGCCAAGCCGTCGGCCCTGGCTTTTGATGATACCAGCACCCTTTTGGCCACCGGAGGCAGTGATGCGGTGACGGTCTGGAGCTTCCGGAGAAAGGGACCTGAAGGCACGCGGCCCGGCGTTCTAAAGTTTCATGTTCAGCCCATCACGACGCTGGCCTTTGCGCCCGGCGCGATGCGCCTGGCATCGGGGGGACGCGATGGCGCCGTGGTTGTGTGGTCGGTGCAGAGAAATGGAAAAGGCGGACCGGTAGGGGCGGAGGATCTTGGGGCCTCGGTGGCCGAATTATATTGGCGGCCTGACGGAAGCGGGCTCGCCGCCCTGGACGCCCGTGGTGGCGTGACGGTCTGGAAAATAGGACAGGCAAAAGGCCGAATCAGACGTCCACGGCCAGAGCAGGGACTCAGTGCGGAGAGCTGCTGACTGTCCGTCACCCTTACAGCAGCCACACCCGTTGCTCCAGAACCCGCATTAAGCGCTAAACCGAGGAAACCCTGACCGAGGAAACCCTGAATAGAATGCAAGCCATAAGCCAACAAGACGCCCAGCCTGATGGACCGGATGTCGCCGTAGTTCTGATCGGGAGGGGGAGTCTCTACACCCGGCAGCCCGTCGAGGAATTGTCCTCCCTGGCTGATGACCTTCGGTTGAAGCATCCTGCCTGGCTGGTAACGGAGGCCCTGCTCGAGCAGGGTGGGCCATCCCTGCCCCAGGCCCTGGAGGTCTCGCGCAGGGCAGGCGCCGGAACTGCGGTCCTCCTCCCGGTGTTCATGCCCGTCGAAGCCGCAACTCGGAAATGGCTCCAGTTCGTTGCTCGCCGGTGGCAGCGACAATCAGCCACCCCATTGCGTGTCCTCTTTGCTGGCCTCTTCAACAACGGGCCCCAAGTGGCCGACGCCGCCACGGAGGCCGTTAGATTGGCCCTGGATACCAATACTACGATTGCTTCCGGCAGCGGCCATGCCGGGGCGCCCGACCCCGGCTGGTCGGTTATCCCGCCGCACGCCCATCACGTGCTGTTCTGTCAGGGCCCCCGATGCACCGCAGCCGGTGCAGCCGAGGTCGGCGCCTGGCTGCGAATGCGCCTGAAGGAAGAAGGCCTGGACCGGGGCCCCGGGCACGTTTTGGCGGCTCGCACCGGATGCCTGTATCCCTGCAATCTGGGCCCGGTCATGGTGGTTTACCCCGAGGGCACCTGGTATTGCGGGTTGGACAAGGACACCGTCTCCCGGATCGTTGACCGCCACTTCTTGAATGGCGAGCCCGTATCAGCCAGCGCATTTCGCCCTTCGCCGGACCGCCAGTTGTTACCGAATTCGCAAACACTACCTAAATAATCACTGTGAGATCAGTAATGTTCACCAAGTCACTAGCCCTCTTCGCAACATCATTCGCCGTCGCTTTGGCAGTTGTCGCCTGTGGACCGGCGTCGACACCCGCGCCCGCTGAAATTCAGGCTCCGCCCGTCAACGCGCCGATGCCGGTAAGCACGCCAGCGTCGTCCGTCAACACGCCGATGCCGGCGGTCACGCCGGCTCTGCCAACTGACACTCCGTTGCCCACTGCCGAAGCCACTTATGCCCCAGTAACCGTCGAGAGTTGTGCCGCATTCAAAGACGAGGAGGGCGAAATACAGACCGGCACGGCAAGCTACATTTACTCCGAGCCGCCAACTCGAGCCATCACGCTCAACCAGCATGTGTCGGAGATCATGCTGGCCCTGGAGCTGCAGGATCACATGGTGGGCACCGCCTACATCGACGACGAGATTCTGCCCCAGTACCAGTCGGCGTACCAGTCCATACCGGTGCTGGCCGAGGAATATCCTTCCCGGGAAGTCATACTGGCCCATAATCCCGACTTCATTTACGGCGGATTCCTCAGCGCTTTCGGAGACGACGCTGCTGGCTCCCAGGATGTGCTCAACGAGCTTGACATTGGAACCTACTTGACCAGCACTATCTGCAACATTGGTTCCGCCGACACCATCGATGATGTTTACGCCGATATACGCGCCATCGGCGACATATTCAGCGTACCCGACCGGGCCGATGCCCTGGTGCAGGCCATGTCAGAGGAGGTGGCCGCCGCCGCACCCCGGGCCGACAGCCCAGGCGATCCGTTGCGGGTTTTCATTTTCGACTCTGGGGATGACTCCCCCTACACTGCTGTCTGCTGCTCCATGTTCACGAACATGATCGAGACCGCAGGCGGCTCTAACGTGTTCGATGACGTGGATGGCCGCTGGAAATCTGTCAGTTGGGAAGAGGTCATAGACCGGGACCCCGAGCTGATTGTCCTCACCGAGGCCGACTGGTCCACCTCTCAAGAAAAAATCGACCTTCTCCTGAGCGATGCTGCCTTGGCAGACATCACCGCCGTGAAGGAACAGCGATTCGTCGTGCTCCAGTTCAGTTCCCTCGTACCTGGAATCAGGAACGCCGCGGCCATCGCCGAACTAGCCGAAGCAGTCGGTCAATAGGAAACGCCCTCAATGTCGATGCGGAAGAAATGGGAATGCTGAGAGACCGCGTTTCCAAGTCAACTGGCGTGCAAGCCAGCAATGGGAAGGAGGGGGATCTTCAAGTCTCTGTAACCCCCCACCCCCATGCTTCTGGGTCTCCCGAAGAGACGCGGCGCATGGGCCTGGGCGTGGTTCTGGGAGCGCTGGGCCTTGGGGCCTTGCTCTCGATTACCCTTGCCATCACGGTTGGGCCGGTCTATATTTCGCCCGTCACGGTCTGGCACATCATAGCCTCGCATACCCTAGGCATGTCCCCCGGGGACTGGACTGCGGGGCAGGACCACATCGTTTGGCTTATACGGCTGCCCAGGGTGCTCCTCGCCGGAATCGTCGGCGCCGGGCTTGCAGTTGTCGGCGCCACCATGCAGGCAACGGTACGGAACCCCCTGGCCGATCCCTATCTGCTGGGCACCTCCTCAGGGGCATCAGTCGGGGCAGTCCTCGTCATCATGCTGGGCATCAATTTCCTCGCGCCTTATTCGCTGTCCATACTGGCTTTCGTAGGTGCGGTTGGTTCCTTCGCCATCGTCTTTGTCATGGCCCAGACCCGGGGTCGCGTCTCCCCCACACGGCTGATACTTGCCGGCGTCGCCACGGCATACGTCCTTTCGGCCATCACCAGCTTAATCCTGTTCATGGGCGACGAAAGGGCCGTCCGGGGAGTGCTCTTCTGGATGCTGGGGACGCTGTCCGGGGCGGAGTGGAGCTATCTCGGTTTGCCGGCGGCGGCGCTGGTGGTGGGCATTTCGTTCCTGGTGCTCAAGTACCGCGCCATGAACGCGCTTCTAGCGGGAGAAGAAACGGCGGTCACTCTCGGGGTGAACACCCAGGCCCTTCGCTGCCAGCTCCTCGTTCTGACTGCCCTGCTCACCGGCGTAATGGTGGCGGTATCCGGAGCCATCGGCTTCGTTGGGTTGATGATGCCCCATATCGTACGGCTGGTGTCAGGAGCTGACCATCGCCTGGTCCTTCCCGCCAGCGCCCTTGCTGGTTCCATCTTCCTTATTTGGGTGGACGTCCTGGCCCGGACCATTGTTCAGCCCCAGGAAATTCCAGTCAGCATAATCACCGCGCTGGTGGGCGCGCCGTTCTTCCTGTGGCTGTTGCGCTGGCGTCGCCATGCCTATGGAGGACAGGTCTGATGCGCCTTCAGGCTGACCATGTTAACTGGAGCATCGATGGAAAGCCAATCCTCAGGGATGTTTCACTGGCGGTGGAATCCGGTTCCATTACCGGCCTCATCGGACCCAACGGCAGCGGCAAGTCCACTCTTCTGCGCTGCATCTACCGCGCACAGAAACCCGATTCGGGAACCATCACCCTCGACGGGAAGGACCTCATCCGCATGGACAGTCGGGACTCCGCCCGCCGGATCGCGGTAGTCTTGCAGGAGTACCCCTCGGATTTCCAGTTCACGGTGGGCGAAATCGTTTCCATGGGACGCAATCCCCACAAGGGAATGTTTGACCGGGACACACCGGCAGACCGGGGCATCATAAGGGATGCACTCGCCCGCGTTGGGCTTGCCGGATTTTCCCACAGGAATTTCAATACCCTTTCCGGGGGAGAAAAGCAAAGAGTCATTATCGCCAGGACTCTGGCACAACAGCCCAATTTCCTCGTTCTGGACGAACCCACCAACCACCTGGACATCCGCTATCAGCTGGAGACCATGGAACTGGTACGGGACCTGAGGCTGACCACGTTAGCCGCCCTTCACGACCTGAACATTGCCGCGGATTACTGTGACTTCATACATGTGATTGACGGGGGCAGGATAGTGGCGTCGGGGACGCCGGTAGAAGTCCTGCACCCGGACATTATCGCGGATGTCTTTGGGGTGGGCTCGTCGGTGGGCGAGGATGCGATGACCGGAAGGCTCCGCATCAGCTTCTACCTTAATGGCCATTTGCCCAGGGAGGCTGCGGCAGCGCGTTCCCCCCGGAACGGGCCCACCCCCGCAAGGCAATAGGTTTGGCGCGGTTTACCCGCACCCGGGGGTAGACCGGCCGCCGGATCCGCCACCCCTTCCACAGAGTCCGCAGGTTGAATGCAGTGGCCTGCAGGGTCCATTCGGCCAGGGAAGGTCAGGAAATTTCGATTCCGACGGGGCAGTGATCGGACCCCATCACGTCGGGCATTATGAAGCCATTGGTCAGGTTGGAGGCGAAATCGCTGTCGGTGAAGAAGTAGTCGATGCGCCAGCCCACGTTCCGGTCCCGGGCGCGGGTCATCTGGTCCCACCAACTGTAGTTGTTCGGTTCCTGGTTGAACTGCCGAAAGGTGTCAATGTAGCCGTGTTCAATGAAGGTATCCATCCAGGCCCGTTCCTCCGGCAGGAACCCGGAAATCTTCTCGTTTTCCTTGGGCCGGGCGAGATCGATTTCCTTGTGGGCGGTATTTACGTCGCCGCACACAACCACATTGCGACCTTCCTGTCGCAGCCTGTCCACGTGGTCCAGGAAGGCGTCGTAGAACTCCATCTTGTAGCGGAGACGCTCGGCGGACCGCTTGCCATTGGGGAAATAGATGCCCAGGAAGACGAAGTCATCGAAGTCGGCGACGATGGTGCGGCCCTCGCTGTCGAACCGCTCAACGCCCAGGCCGAAGCTGACGCTGCGGGGTTCGTGGCCTTCCCGAGTGTAGAGGCCCACGCCGCTGTAACCCTTGCGCTCCGGAGTGGTGAACCAGCAGGAATAACCCTCGACCTGCGTGAGGGCGGCGGGCAACTGGGACTCGTGAGCCTTGGTTTCCTGGAGGCACAACACGTCGGGCTGCGCTTCCTGAAACCACTCAAGGAATCCCTTCTTGTGAGCTGCCCGAATGCCGTTGACGTTCCATGAAATCAGCTTCATGCTCTGCTCCCTCGTCCACACCTTCTCCGGAGAAAGTGGGGGAATTACCATTTAACGCCAATTTTAACAGATACAGCAGGCCGAATCAGAAGCCGGCCTGGAACTGGGTATCATTGTCCGGAGTCTTTGGTGACCGAATCTATGCCCGTCCCACAACCGCTGTGAGGCGCACTGTGGGGCGTGGCTATGTTACCGGCGAATTTGCCGACTTCTCCGTCCAGTAAAGCTTCAAATACATCGGTGAAGGGAACGAGAGTGAAGGATCGAGCTTGGGCATGCCGGGCCAACCCTGCTGCGCCACCCGAATCCTTGCCCCAATACCGTTGTTGTTATACGCTTGTCGCAATACCGTGACTCTTGCTGCAGTACCCTTGCAGCAATTGCCGCGACATATAGCAGCGAGACAAAGGCCCGGAATTCCGGGCCGCACATGAAGGAGGAAATCAGATGGCCACTTGGAAAGTCGCCTATTTCAGCGGCGTTGGCGGACGCCCTTCCACCATGCTCGAGCAGGCTCCGGACGAAATCGAGGTTACGGTAGTGGACCCGGCTCTGTCGGATGCGGAAAAAATCGAGCTTTGTCGCGACGCTGACGCCCTGGTCACCAGCGACGTCAGCACCACCGTGCTGCAAGAGTGCCCCCGGGTAAAGCTGATCCAGACCCTGAGTGCAGGCTACGACCGACTGGATCTGGAGGCCATCCTTGAAATGGGCATACCCGTGGCCAACAACGGTGGCGCCAACGCCATTTCGGTGTCGGAACAGACCCTTGCCCTGATGATCGGTATCAACCGGAACCTGATGGCCCAATGGGACAGCACCACCCGGCGGCGGGAGTGGCGAAGCGACCTATACCAGACCGACCTGTTCGAAGTTACCGACAAGACGGTGGGCATCGTGGGGTTGGGACGCATAGGCAGGGAGGTGGCCAAACGGCTGACCGGGTTCGATACCCGGACCATCTTTTACGACGTGGAGGACATTCCGGAGGATGTCCAACGAGAGGTCAAGGCGTCGCCTGTGTCCTTTGACGAATTGCTGGAGACCTCCGACATCGTCACCCTCCACGTTCCCCTTACCAGGCGAACCCGGGGCATGATGTCGGACCGGGAATTTGGCATGATGAAGGAGACGGCCTACCTGATTAACCTCTGCCGCGGGCCGGTGGTGGACGAGGCAGCGCTCTACCGCGCCTTGACCGACGGGAAGATTGCCGGCGCCGCAGTGGATGTTCTGGAGGTGGAGCCAACGCCTACCGACAATCCCCTGTTCGAACTGGACAACGTAATCATCACCCCGCACATGGCCGGTCAGAGCCAGGAGACCGCCCTGCGGGCTGCGCACTTCGCCTACGGCAATATCCTCCGCGTGCTGTCGGGACAGGAGGCCGAGTCCCTGGTAACACCGGAATAGTCCGGAGGCCGGGGCAGCCCCGGGCCAATTGGCCGAAAGGGGCTGGCACAGAATGGCTGGGTAGGTGCCGGCGTTCCCGCGCCGGCCAGCATCCCATTGACCTGCCTCCGAAAACTGGTCCAGTCTGGGTGCGAATTTTTTGGGATGATCCAGACTTGAGGAATAGAAGGATCATCCCATGAAGAAATCCCGGTACAGTCCCGAGCAGGTGCTCTTCAACCTGCGCCAGGCTGCGGAGGTCGCCCAGGTGGCCGAGGTCTGCCGCTAGAGGCCGTCGAGCAGCCTCCCCCATCCGGTGCTGCGCGGCTTCGCCCCGATCGCCTTGAGGGTTGCCCAGAACAAGGCCAGGTCTCCTGCCACCACAGGCAGGCCCGTCGCCGCTTCAAGCTCCGCAGCGTGCCCGAGGAGACGGAGGCCCCCACCGCAGACGGCGATGGCGTCAACGCTGTGTCTGGTGCGCACTGCTGTCCTGAGGACGTGCGCCTTTGTGATTTCTGCGTCGTGTTCCCACGCGAGCCTGTCGGACTCTTCGACAGATGCTACGATACCCTGCTCGATCCAACTCTCCTGAAAGATGACGTCGAAGCCGTTGGACTCGAAGCCGCGCCGTGCCATGGAGGTCCAATCGCCCGTGGCGTAGTAGCCGCCGGCAATGGCGATACGGTGGATGCCCAGGTGGTCGAGTGCGTCGAGCATCGCAGCACCCATCAACACTACGGGGATGCCGGCTATGTCCGCCACCCGGGACTGCGTTTCCCGAGCACGCTCCGCGTGGATGAGCGAAAACGGGATGCCGAACTGCCCAACGACGTCGGCTCCGGCTACAGCGAGGTCTTGGGCGGCTTCCTGCATTGCGGGCAGTGCCTCAACGATGCGGTCGAGGCTGAATTCGGCCATCGTCCGGCCCAGGCCGCGGGCAGGGATGTATGCACCTGCGGCGCTCGTTCCGTCGGGGGCCACCCGCAGGAAATCAAGCGGAGCGTCGTTCCAGGACGTGAGGGGAGCAAGGAACCCGACCTTATTCACGGGTGTCTGTATGCTCGGAACATGTCTCGCTGCTCCCTCTTGTGAATCATTCTTCCTAAACAGTGCCAAGCCGAACAATAAAGAGATGTTAGTCTGAGATTCGTGGTACGCCAATATAGTACATGGGCGGCAATTACGCCAGCAATACGGCATTGCCATAGTTGGAGATCGGCGTGGGGCTGCAGCAAAGTTGTTCTGTTGTGTGCGAAGTATAGTCAGTGTGCTGTTCGGACTGAGGATTCGAAGCGATGGTCCCGTGGCAAGAATGTCACAAAACGTCCTTGGGTACACATACCCCTCAAGGCGGAACAATTATGGCTACGGCGCAGTCGGTGGGCAGATGATGTAAGACCGGTGTCTGGAGAATTTTGCCCCTTTTGCAATGTGAACAAAAGCTAAATCAAAAATGAAAAACCGCCGTCGCTGGTCGGCGGTTTCGCACTTTTATTGAGGGTATCCTGGAGCGGGTGATGGGTTCCAACACAATGTTTCAGATAGTGGCATAGGCCGTCGTACACACCTCTCGCAAATATAAATCTCCTGAGTTTTTGTCCTTGATGTTTCACCTGATTCCATATAGAATCACTAATAAAGTGATAACACAGGGGATAAGAATAAAATGGAACGGGGCAAGAGAATCGAAGAACGGCCGCGGCCGTTGTCCGCGGTTTTTGTTAAGAGCGTCAAGAAGCCGGGGAGATACTCGGACGGTCCCGGGGGCCACGGGTTGTCGCTGTTGGTAAAACCGGGGTGGCGGGGTCGGATGGCGAAGTCCTGGTCCCAGAGGCTCCGGATTAACGGCCAGGCCTTCAACATTGGTCTGGGTTCGTACCCGGTCGTCACACTGTCAAGCGCACGGGAAGTGGCGCTGGAAAACCGGCGGGCCGTCGCCCACGGGAAAGACCCCCGGACTCCTCCCGCCGACGTTCCCACCTTTGCCGAGGCCGTTGATGCGGTCATTGCCGAACGCTCACCGGGTTGGAAAAGTTCAAAAACACCCAAACGGTGGCGGGCCAGAATGGACACCTACGCAATTCCCACCCTGGGCAGCAAATTGGTAACCGAAATCACCACGTCAGACGTCCTGGCCGTCCTGTTGCCCATATGGGTGGAGAAGCCCGAAACCGGCCGACAGGTACGCGAAAATACCAGCGTGATTATGGAGTGGGTCATCGGGCAGAACCACAGGTCTGATAATCCGGCCTCAAAGGCAATCCTAAAGTCATTGTCCAAGCAAAGTCAAAGGGTCAAACACTTCAGGGCCCTGCCTCACGCGGAAGTGGGGCCAGCGATACGCAGGATTAGCGCCACCGATGGACACCCCACCACCAAGCTGGCCTTTGAGTACCTAGCCTATACTGCGGCCAGAAGCGGCGAGGCCCGGCTGGCGAAATGGAGCGAGGTAGACCTTGAGGACCGGGTGTGGATAGTACCAGAGTCCAGGATGAAGAACCGCCTTGAACACAAGGTTCCACTCAGTGAGAATGCTGTGGACGTACTGCGCCGGGCACAGGAATTCAGGGATGGCAGCGGGCTGATCTTCCCCTCCGCGCGGGGAAAGGCCATGTCGGACAGCACCATCTCCAAACTGCTTCGGGAGCACCAGATCGGAACCACTCCCCACGGCTTGAGGTCCAGTTTCCGGGACTGGGCTGCCGAATGCACGGATGTTCCCCGCGAGATTGCGGAGTTCGCGCTGGCCCATGTTATGGGTTCGGAGGCGGAACTGGCGTACCGGCGCACAGACTACTTTGAGCGCCGCAGAAAACTGATGGACGATTGGGCTGAATACCTGGCAGTCCCTTTGTTAGCTGGGCCCCGGGAGACCGGGGAGAGTCGCTAGTCAGGGAAGAGTCCTGCCTGTCAGCCCGCTTCACTTCTTCACCGGAGGGCCTTGCCGGGTTCCAGACCGGCCGGGTTCAGCGCCGGTATTCATAAGGGCGCCGGGTTTGCCATGGAGAAGCGCTTTCGGCCCCGCACCTTGTTTCGTAACGCGTTGGGTCTGATACCCCATCCAGCCGCTTATTCACCAACTTCCTCCAAGTCCCGACAGTCGTTCTGGTCCCACAACCAGACCAGGTGTCTACGCGCCTGGGGCACCGGGTTTCCCCCTGCCTTATTCAATGGAAGTTGTAGGCGTTGGGTTACCAGACCGTTGGCGATGTCCATGAAAGCCTCTGAGGCCCCGCCAAAACGGCCCTGACTGCCTTTAATGGCCGCTTTTTTCCTGCTCCTTCACTTGCTGGGGAAGCCGCCATCGATAATGTTGCCCGTCTTGACGGTTGTTCCAGGCAGATTCTTGCCGTTCCGGAGGGCAAAAGGTTGTTTCGCCAGGCTTCTCGTACCCTGTATTCGGCGCAGGCTTCCCCCTGCCCCGCAAGAATGCAGAAGTATCGTGGAGGTTGCCAATGAACGAAGAAGACCGACTGCTTAACGTAAAGGAGGTGTCGGCGCTACTCGGCGTTTCCAGAACGACCCTGCACCGGTTGGTGTCAGCCGGCAATTTTCCGAAGCCGGTCCGCGTAGGAAAGCGCGCATCCCGGTGGCGCCAGTCCGAGGTGCTAGTATGGATGGAGACCCGCCCGCTGGCGACGGCGGAAAACTGGCAGTAGGGTGATACTTTGGGGGCAGCCCGTCCGAAGAGTTACAATTAGCAACAACTGTTAGCCTGGGCCAAAGATACATTGCGAACTGCGGTAGTTCTATCTAACTATCCAAGAAACTACGATGCGTAATTCCAGTGATTTACGCAACCGGCAATAGCACTAAACATGGCCCCTAGAGGCCAGGAACAAGACGAAAACCAGGTCCGCCCGGGGAAGCGGGAGACCGGAGAAACATCGGCGCTCGTGCCGCCGATCACTTTAGAAGAAAGAAGTGCTGACGGCTGCCCCTTACCAAGGCAGGGGAACAGTTGCCGCTTGTCCTGCAATCACCCGCAATCGGCAATGGTCGAGTTGCGGGTGATGCTAAATCCTTTGTTCGAAGGGATCAACGCAGCATGCCCCATTGAAAGACTGTCACCCTTGCAATTCGAACAGCCGCCAGATTCTGGCAATTGAAGAAGGCGGCGCCTTCGCTAATATTGTTAACCTGTAACTGAGGGGATGGTCATCGGGTCACTGCGATGCCCGCTACCTGGCATGTTTATGAGAGTGGATTGCCTGGCAGAACACCCCTCTGCAAGCTACCAAAGATTCAAAAGAGAACCTGTCTTGTAGAATTGTCAATGCCGCATTCAGAAGGGCGACAGGACCGGCGTTAACCTATTTATGAACTCTTGGATGTCAATTTGTTTCCAATCTGGTTCGGTTCGCCAACCATTGCCATAACTGGTCGATATCCTGAGCAGCTGATGACCTGGGCTTTCCTTCGCAAACGCCCCGACCATACCTAGCCGAATTTGGTATTGCCCACGAGTGGCCAACCTGCACAGGCGCCGCCTCGAAGCCTTCACCTTCAAGGATGTTCGTTAATTTCAGACGTTCCGAGCGCGAGCGCATCAACATGTATGGCACGAAGACAAAGGGCCAGTTCCTGTCGGCGGCCATATGTCCCATTTCCGTCAACACCATCTGATCTGGTGCGGATGAGTTAATCGGCGCCAGAAGCAGATCGAGCCAGTCCATCCACCGAACGGCTGCCACAGTTTGGTGCTGAGGAAAGTCGCAAATAAGCAGATCCATGTCGTCAATATTGCTAATATCCTCTTTTTCGGGAGTCAATCTAATATCCCTTGCTTGACACTCCCAAAGAGGAAGATTCATCTTTCTCCTGGTTTCCGCATAATGCAGGGAGTAATTCAGTGGCTGCAACTCCAAGAGTTTGACTTTGTGCCCAGCATTGGTAGCTCTCTCCGCCATCTGGAAAGCCAACTCGGTTCGACCGGTGCCCCCTTTGATTCCTACTACGCCTACTCGTACAGCCATAATTTCAACCCCCCACACCCAAGTTTTTGACTAGCTGAGACATAAAGCTTACCTTATTGTAGTAGAACTTTCTATACATCGGATCACAAGTTCGGTGTTTCAATGTAGCGTTCACCGCACTGTGAAACGCTCTACACTTGCCGTGTTTTCAGAATGTGGGTCCCTTCGACAACGAAGACAAGATAACAGTTACATTGCCCGGGGCCCCGGAAGATCCCAGAAACCGTGCTCCCTGCTTGCCGCCGATGCCCTGCCAGCGATTAAGGCCCCCACCTGCACCAGACATGCCTTCGGGGGCCGGGCAAGGGGCCTCGAGTCTGCAGAATGCACCTCCTGGAGATTACAAGTGCAGGCCGCCCTGCTGGGCATCTTGTAAGACGGATAGCAAAAAGGTCGAATGCGGCGGCGGTCACCTGAGGCGAGGTAGAGGCCGGGATGACGGCTTCGCCCTAACCGCCCCCCTCCAGTGCAAAAGGGATTCGGGGTGCGGGGGTGCGGGGGTGTGATATTCTACATTGATAAAGGGGGAGGACAGGTCCTGCAGGTCATCAGTCCCTCTGATAAACTATCTGCTCAGACTTTTGACGTCTTCGATGTCCACACTCGCCACATCTGAGATTGAGGCTGATCCCCAGTGAATATAGCGTGCTTGGAGTCACGGACGCCCGGCGGGGTCTCGCGTACTCCGGGGCCACAGCCTTAATGGCGGTACGGTCGGGCAGGATTCCTTGACTATAGTCCCCGGCCCAACGCTGCTTGCCTAATCCCGGGGGGTGGTCAGGTGTTCCCAAGATCCGTAATAGGACACCTAGGTCCATCGAACAGCCAGAGATGAAGACAGCCGCCCTGCGACTGTCAAAGGGAAAGAAATGCAGCAGGACAACCAACCCAACCACGACGGGTCCCTTCCCCACCCGGAGACTGACCTGAAATACGTTGATGCCGAGTCAGTTGATTACTATGCCTACGAACTGGAAACCAGGCAGGAGGCCTGGGCATACCGACCAGGGAAGAGGCACTGGCCAAACTCGCAGAACTGGCGCCCGATACCAAAAGGGTTTACTGCGACAAGGTCAGGATGAAGTTCCGGAACTAAAGAGCATTGTTGGCCGAGATGCGTCAAATTCAGCTGAACGGGCGAAGACAAAGGGATGATCCCATGGTGAACGTGCTGTTGCCAATTTACCGCGAAGGATTTTGGACCACTTCGCCGGTCAACAACACCAGTCTAAGCGGCGCAGACCAGCCGCGCCGCTTCCCGGACTCCATCATCGCCGAAAACACCCGGGTTAGGTCCACTCCCACATGCGGCGCCTTCAAATCCTGGACCCCGGCCAGAAGCGCCGTGGCCAGGTATTCGGGGTGCGGACAAGTTAACCGGACAGGAGGAGGAAGTACAGCCAGATGAATCTCATGAAACTCAACTTGGGGAATCAGCGTGGAATGCCATCGACTCCGCTGGAGTTCGACGAGGCCAGCCTGGCTAGAATAGAAGAGATGCGGGAACTCCTAGAGGAAACCCACGACAACCGCGTTTTCCTCCAGGAAAATGGGAGCCGGCTATCAGCCGAACACCCCAACAAGTACGTTGCCGTCTATCGAGGCGAACTTCTTGGCATATACGACACCCGTGAAGAGATCAGGGAATTAGCCCGGGAGATGGGTGTCCCTGAAAACCTGATAGCGACGGCATATCAATTCCGGAGCAAATACCCGATGAAACTTGCCAAGGTCGCAGCTTAACGGCCGATGGAGGCAGTGTTCAGGTGCCACTATTGTCCAGGAGCTTGACCGACGGGGCGTGGAGGTGGAGACCATGAACCTCTTGAGACTGTCAATCACGGGATAGAACTATGCCAAGAATTACGGGTTAGAACTGAGCCACTTCTTCATTGGTCATAGACAATGTCAGTCTCGGGATTGTCCACCGGCCTCTTCAGGCCCTGGACGCAGTTGTTGCAGGGAAGGGAACAATCCAGCCTGGCGTTTTTCCCTGAGCCGGTAGCTTTCGCCCCGGATGTTCAGGACGTGGCTGTGATGGAGCAGTCGATCCAGGACGGCCGAGGCGATGACGGTGTCCCCCAGGAGCTCTCCCCATTCGCCGAAGCCCTTGTTGGATGTGAGGATGATGGAGCCCCGCTCGTATCTGGCAGACACCAGGGTGAAGAAGGCGGTGGCGGATTCACGGTCATAGGGCCAGATGCCGAACTCATCCACGACCAGCACCTTGGGCGCCAGGTAGATGCGCATTCTTCGGTTCAGGTTGTTTTCAGCCCGGGCTTTCCTCAGGTCCTCCATCAGGTCGTAGGCACGGACGAAGTAAGCTCCCTGGCCGTGCTCGATGGCTTGAAGGGCCAGGGCCACGGCCAGATGGGTCTTCCCCACGCCGGGCGGTCCCAGCAGCAGGATGTTGGTGGCTTCACTGACGAAGGCCAGGCTGGCCAACTCCTTGACTTGCCTTTCATCGATAGAGGGCTGGAAGGCGAAGTCGAACTGCTCAAGGGTGCGCAGAAAGGGAAGGTGGGCCATCCTGATCTTGGTGGAGAGGTAGCGCTCCCTTCGGGCGGACACTTCCTGCCCCAGCAGCTGGGCGAGCATCTCCGGGTAAGTCAACTGCTGACTGGCGGCGGCGTCCAGGGTGTTGTCCAGGGCTTCCACCGCCTGCTTGAGGCCCAGGGTCTCCAGGTGCTGGCGGGCTTGTTCCAGGGCTATGGTCGTCATCTCACACCTCCCGCGGCCACCAGGTCGTAGACCTCCAGGGAGCGGCGCTCCACCTCTCCCACTGGGACCTGCACCGCCAGGGCCTCTTTGACCGGACGGCCATCGGCTTTGGGCAGGCCCTCCCACTGGCCAGGAAGGGTGAAGCGCTGGCCGGCGCTCTGGGCTCTGGGATGAATGGCCAGTCGCTGATCACCGGACCAGATCTCCACGGTGCCCGACCGTTGGCCCACCTGCACCGTGGCGCCCACCCACTTCCAGTGGACCCCGTAGCGGGACCCTTCCCAGCTTACATAGCCGTCGCGGGCCACCGTTCGGTCCTCCCTAAGGTATGGCGCCAGGGCAGCCCGCTCGGGCTGCTTCCCCAGGTGAGGCTGCTCCTGGAGGAGCATCTCGGTGGGCGCCTGGTGGGTAGTCCCGTGCCTGCGCCGGTTGGCCACGCTGTCACACCAGTCCAGGGTCTGGTGGTTGAGATCGACGTCGTCGGTGAAGCGAAGGCTGGGCCACAGGTTGCCCCGGACGTACTTCACGCCGCTTTCGACTTTCCCCTTGGTCTGGGCCCGGTAAGGCTGGCACAGCTTCAACTCGAAGCCCAGCCTCAGGGCGAAGTCCAGCATCCTCCGGTTCCACTCGGTGCGGCCCTCCTCATCCCGGCCCAGGGTCACCACCTTGGCGTTGTCATACAGGCAGCGCCGGGGCACCCCGCCAAAATACTCGAAGGCGTTGACGTGGCACTGGATGAAGCTGGCCGTGTCCGCCCGCCGGACGAACTCCACGTAGATGGCTCGGGACCAGCTCAGCACCATCACGAAAGCCCAGAGGCGGCGCTTACGGCCCTTCTCATCCACGTAGTTGAAGCTGCCCCAGTCAACCTGGGCCTGTTCCCCAGGATCCGTCTCGAAGCGCACCGTCGCCTGGGGTTGCCTGGAACGTCGCCGTGGTCGCACGTACTCCGACAGGATGGTGTAACTGCCTTCGTATCCCCGGGCCCGTAATTCCCGCAGCAACACCACGCAGTTCTCCAGCCCTTCGCCCATCCGTCCGTCTATGTAGTCGACATGGGCGTCCAGCTTGGACCCTCGCAGGGACCGGGCCTTGGGCACTATCGCCTCCGGATCATTCAAATACCGCAATACCGTATTGCGAGCCATACCCAGGGACCGGGCAATCTCCCGTGCCGAGTAGCCCTTCCCCTTCAACTCGTATATCTCCTTCACTTGGCCACCTCTCAGCAATTCTTGCAGGCACCTCCACCGAAGCTTCGGCTATGATGCCCTCACTATCTGGGTGGCTCAATTCCAATCCGTGATTTTGGCTCAGTTTAAACCCGTAAATGACAAGACGAAGCATCCGGGCGCCGATTTCAATTTCATCTTCCCCGCAGATCCTCACCGAGTCCCTCTTGAACCAGATTGAGAGGTTGAGCTGAACGGTCCCGGAAGACACCTGGAACCCCCGGTTCTTCCAGAGACACAGAAAACAGTGGGCCGCCGCCTAACCCGGCAAGTGGGCGGCGGTGTACCAGGAAGAACTGTTCTGCCTTGGGACACCATGCGGGAAGTTTATGACCTGCTCGACGCGAGGAGAATTCCCACCAACCCGGCCATCGTGAAGCAACTTGTTTTCAAGCCCGACCCTTTGGTACTACCGGAGGTAGACCCACATCCCCCGCTGATAATGACCAAAGCCCTCATGCAACAGTTCCAGATACTAAGCGGTTCGCCGATGATCGAAAGGCTGAAAGCATCAGTGCCCGGCGCGGCCGCGGGGGACCAATCCCATACCGCCAGATATTGAATGATTGAATCCGCATCAGGAGATGAAGTCCCTGCGCACCTGGGACGACTGCCCCATCGTATAGGTCAGCCACGGCAATGTCAGCGGCGCCTGGGTATTGAAGACACCAGGCTGCCCCTTTGGGCCGTCTTCGAGAACCTTCACGACATGACCGCCGATGAGGTAGCTGAATTGTTCGGCAGCGTGACAGGAGAACAGATACGGCAGGCGCTGCACCATCTTTGTGAAATGCTCCGGGAGGACCGGACAGTTAGAGTTCCGTCTTTACCAGGATCCCAGCAAACGAAGGATATGGGCCAACTGGAGTCCGAGTACCCCGGCAAGCACTTTGCAGTCCTCGAAGGAGAGCTGATAGGGTCTGCGACACTTGGGAGGAAAGCAGGGAACTGTTCAGAAGCGTCGCTGATAGCCGGCGGCACGCGTCCGACAAGCAACCCCAGGATGACGAAGGCGGGACGTAGATTTAACCATCCAGGGCAGGAGGGAAAGCACGGAGCCGCTTTGCTTCTCTGTTTCTTCCCAGAGCCGAATGAAGTCCGAACCGTGGATGTAGATCACCTTCCAGGTCACGAATGCGGCAAAGAAGACCAGGGGGATGGTGATGACGGCCAGGAACACTGGACCGGGTCGTTGGCCACCATCCACCCCCGATGGCCTGCCCGCCCGGACCTGCAGACTGTTTGATGGTATCACGGCGTATCGGCAAGAAACGGCGGCAGGGGACGCCATGAGTATTTTCGAGCAGGTGTTCTTGGAAGAACACCGGGCCCAACTGACGACCGTCGGCGACGAGGGGGACGAGCTAGACTTTGAGGGCCTGCACCAGGCGACCCGCTTTGCCCGTGGCCCAGAAGCTTCAGCTCCATTCCGCAAGATATACGGGAACTGCGCTTCAATGACGTCAAGAATTCTGGCAGGCCGTTAAACTAACTGCACTTAAGCCGCAACCCGGATAGCAACCTCAAGGGCAACTGATTCAGCCCCTATAGTGCCGGGAACCGGGAGCCTCTTGTACCGGCAACCCCGTGGAAACCTGGCTGCCCCTATCTGCACAGGCGGGAATCGTACCCCCTGTGCTCCCAGAATAACCTGGACCAACGGCGTGAGCAGCAGACCAACCGTCTGCCGACGCTGGCAGAGGTGGCCTTCCTCCACCATGAATGCGGCCCCGACCTGCGCCGCATCACGCCTTGTAAGGGACGCCCGCTACGCTGCCAAACTGGAGTCCTAGCTTCGGCAAGGTCTGGTCGACCGTCGGCCATGGAACCCATGTTTCAGCAAGGGAATAACGGAACCATAGCCGGGAAGACCTGAGCCGCGAAAACCGCCCAGCTTCCTAATTGTTGCGGTCATTTCACTGGCTACATTCCGTGCGCAAGGGGAAAGTCCATCGCTGCATTGTCCGGCATATTAAATTATCACTTCAACCGATTCTGAGAACCATTGACCAGAAAAACCACGCGGTGCAAGCACCAGGGGCGGGCGCCCGGTCAGTCCCCTAATCGACTCAATGCTGAGACACACCCCGTACTTGAACATATGAACTTAAACGAAGGGCATCGCCCCGGCTAATTGGCGCCTTGGGTTGGCGCCGCCGGCCCTGGTGAACCCGCACCCCTGTGAAGCTGGGTGTGAATTTACAACACCGGAAGGAGAGATAATTGTGCCTTATCGAATAGACGCCGATGGTAACGAGTTTCGGGACCTGCCCGAGTTTTTCAATACAGCAGCGCAGCGCCGACAGCGCTGGGAGATCGCTGACGAGCGACACCGCCGCAACCGGAGCACCGCTCCTGCCACTTTGCCGCCCTGCCTGGAGGTCATCTTTCAGAAACCCGGCGATGCCGGAATCCTGCTGGCCGCGGCCCGCCTGCTGCCCTTCCATGAGGTTGGGGTGCCGGTGATTTCCGACTCGGGTCTGCTGTTTGGAGCCAGGCTCCTGCCGAGTGAACTGGGCCGGTGGGACACTATAATCCGGCCAGGCCAGGCGGTCTGTCTGACCGACAGGTGGTTCAATAGGGTCTATCCCCAAGTGGCTAACCCAAACCTCCAAGGCACTGGGGATTTCCTTGACTCGGACAGTCCACAACGTGCGGCCCAGATTCAAGACTCAAGGGAATGGAGCGTGTTTATCGGGGACCTGGAGGAGAAGATGGAAGGGGTTATCAATGGCGGTTGCCACGTTGTGCTGGTGGTCACTTCTAACGTCGATGTATCCGAACCGGACTGGTTGGAGATGATTGACGGACCGTTGGTAATCGTCAGGACTTCTGGCCTGTCGGAGAAATTCCTCGCCGACGAACCCTACGCCGTGCCCGACATTGATGTTGACGACCGAACAGGGGCAGGCGCCTTCAAGAATCCTCCAGTGCCCCACTCCTATGACCGGCCGAACAGGGCTCAATTGTTAGATGCCCTCCTTCTGACTGATACGAGCGGCTTTGAACCCGGAGCCAGTGTCTAAAGACCACCGAACAGCGTAACCAAACTGAGGCAAGGTTGACTGCTACATTGTAGTTGCAGGCAAAAGGCATCGGATTACCCCTGTGTGCCCACCCTAGATGGCGACCAATGGCAGCGATGGTCGGGGCCAAATGCACCTCCCAGTTTAGTCTAGTAGTTCAATACGCTTGAAGTGATAAATGGGCAGAGGCTTATTCAATTCTGAGAAAAGCTAGGAACCCCTACCTTCGGCTAACTCCGTGCTCCGTCGTAGAAATTCTTCATCGCTCCGCCGCTCAAAGGGACATTGTTCATCCTATCATTCCAAAGATGTCGAATTGCCAAAATCTTCAACCAGATACCTTTGTGTCAATGGCGGCGGAATAGTGGACCATTGTGGCGGCAGGAAAGTGTACCACCTGGCGTAACTAGCCAGCATAAATGTCCACGCTAATTGCTCATGGGAAATGTCCTGCCGCGGGGCAGTGACCGGAGGTAAGGAGGAGCCGTTCTGGCAGGGGCTAGACGTCTGCTGGGCAGTCTGGAGACTGGGAACCGGCGTCCTGCCGGCTGCCCTTGAGCCGGTAGCTGTCGCCGTTCATCTCCAGGATGTGGACGTGGTGGGTGAGGCGGTCCAGCAGGGCTCCGGTAAGCCGCTCGGAGCCGAACACATCGGTCCACTCGTCGAAGGGGAGGTTGGTGGTGACCAGGACGGAGCCCCGTTCGTAGCGCTGGCTGAAGACCTCGAAGAGGAGTTCAGCCCCGGTGGTGGACAGAGGGACGAAGCCCAACTCGTCGATGATGAGCAGCCTGAAGCGGGCCAGTTGCCGCTGAAGATTGAGCAGACGGCGGTCGTCCCGGGCCTCCAACAGTTCGTGGACCAGGGCAGCGGCGGTGGTGAAGCCCACCGACATTCCCTTTTTGGCAGGCAGCCAGACCCAGGCCCAGAGCGATGTGGGTCTTGCCGGTGCCGCTGTTGCCGACGGCGATGACATTCTCCTGGTGCTCGAGGTATTCACACCGGGCCAGTTCCATGACCAGGGCCTTGTTCACCGAGGGGATGGCCAGGAAGTCGAAGGTGTCCAGGGATTTGACGGCGGGGAAACGGGCGGCACGACTCTGGTGACTATCCGGCGCTCTACCATGCGCTGGTGGCGGTCGATGAGTTCCAGTTCGGAGAGACGCAGCAGGTAGTCGGGGTGGTCCACATTCTCGGCGGCGCACTGGGCGGCCAGCTTTCGGTACTCCCTGAGGAAGGTAGGCAGCCGTAGTTCCTTGAGGTGATGCTCCAGGAGCAGCGTGGGCTTGCTGGTCATGCCGCCCTCCCCGAGAGCAGGGTCATGTAATCCGTGGCACTGGTGGTCTTCACCGTCACCCGGGGCAGGTAGGGATAGAGGTCCAGATCAAGGTGGGGCGGCTTGCCTTCCAGGCGGCACAGCAGCAGGTGCTTCACAGCGTCGAAACTGATGGCTCCCAGCCGCAGAGCGTCCTGCACGGCGTCCTGCACGGCGTGGTGGACCTCCTGGTGAGAGAAGTTTTCCAGGAGCGGCAGCACCTGCACGAATTCCCGCTTGCCCCTGCGACCCATCCTGGACTCCAGCAACCGGCGCAGCGTCCGGTACTCCTCAGGCAGGTCCCGCCCCCGCAGGGGCGCGGCCTGGTCCAGGGCCGCCGTCTTCCGCTCCAGCAGGGGCAGGTAATGGATGGGATCGAAGACGAAGTCGTCCTTCTCGTAGGAGCGGGGGTGCCTGGCAATGACCTCGGCGCCGCAGCTGATCACCGCCTCATTTACGTAGCCCCTCACCAGTACGTCCCGGTGTCTGTAAGCCACTGGCGCCGAATAGTCGTTGGTCTTGTACCGGACCAGGGACAGGGAACTGACCCGGCTGGCCTGCTTGTCGCAGGCATCATAGGCCATCGCCGGTGAGGGCAGCAGGGCCTCCAGGCCCCGCTCCATGCGCTGGCCGATGGTCTCATCGTGGCCCCGCAGCCTGGCGTCCATGCTTTCCAGGCAGCGCTGCTCCAGGTGGGCATTCAGGGCGTCAAAACTATCCATCCTGGGCACCGTTACCAGGAAGTTGCGGCGCCGGTAGCCCACCATCCCTTCCACCTTCCCCCTTGTCATTGCCCTTGCCAGGACGACCGAACCAGTCCTCGAAAAGGTAGTGGGACTGGAGCTCGGTGAAGGAACGGGTACGTTGTCTTCGGCCGTCCCCCAGTATCTTGTGTAATATCCGGACCACCGCCAGCTTGGTGTTGTCGTACAGAATGCTCTGGGGAATCCTGCCCAGGAAGGCAAAGGCCGAAACGTGACCGTCCAGAAAGGCCTCGGTGGTCTCCGGCGGATAGGCCTTCATGAAGCAGCCGTCGCTTTGGGACAGGTCCAGCACCAGGTAGTGCACCTTCCGCTCCACTCGGGCGATGACCGCCACTGCCTCGCCGAAGTCGCACTGGGCGTGGCCCGGTGCGTGGGACAAGGGCACGAACATCTCCTGAGTCCGCCGCCGGTGCTCCTTGACGTAGTCCTTGACTGTGGTGTATCCCCCGGTGAACCCGTGCTCGTCCCGCAGCCGCTCAAAGATCCGCTTGGCCGTGTGGCGCTGCTTCCTGGGGACTTGGCGATCAGCTTCCAGGATGGCGTCAATCACTTCAGTGAAGGGCGCCAACTTGGGTCTTCGGGGTGGCTGGATGTTCCTGATTAAGTGGCCTAATGTCCCTGATTATTCACAATCCAGCATCTTGCGCACCGTGTCCCGGTGCAGGCCGTACACCCGGGAGCCTTCCCGAACACTCATCCCTTCCACCATGCAGGCCCGGCGAACCCGCGCGTAAAGCTCCACTGCAAACATCCATCGCACCTTCCAAAGACTGATAATCAGCCTTACGCAAGGCGGTGGACGGTACGATTTTCCGCCGCCCTAAATCAGCCAGCAGACCCGCCCACGTGGTCCACTTTACCTCCGCCTTTTACATGTGGCCCTGGCCCAAGTCCAGATGGCCGCCGACTAACCTGGTGACATATACGCTTTTCAAGAAGGAGGGCGTAATCGCTGGACAACAACAAATTCCTGGGTCAATGACGTTGTAAATCGACAATCTGGAGATAGAGGCCCACTCGGAGCAGTTCGAGGACCGTCGCGAGGACAGTCCTGCTGCGGAGAGGTCCAGCCGAAAGAAGAAGCAGAAGAACGAACCGGACTTCGATGTTCGAGGATACCTGTTGCGGATGACCGGTGTCGACCTTACCTCGATCGACGGGGTGGACTCTCACACGGCGCTGAAGGTGATTGGCGAGATCTGACTCGACATGAGCCGATGGCCCACCGCCGGTCATTTCGCATCGTGGCTGGGGTTGAGTCCGAACAACCGGATCACTGTAGGAAGGGTAATCAGTTCCCCCACCAAACCCTCGGCGAACCGGGCCGCCAAAGCCCTGCGCCTCGCCGCCAATGGGCTCCACCGTTCTGACAGCGCCTTGGGAGCTTTCCTACGTCGGAAGAAAGCCCAGTTGGGAGCGCCCAAAGCCATCACAGCAACGGCCCATAAGCTGGCAAGGATCATCTATGCCACGCTGAAATACGGCCAGGAATACACTGAAGCCGGAGCCGAATACTACGAAAACCAGTATCGTCAACGAGCACTGCGGGCGGCGCAACGTAGGGCAACTCAATTAGGCTTCCAGTTGGTTCCGCTGACCGGTGACCATGTCCTGACGCTCCCCCCTCACAGTAGACGCCGCCAGCCCCGGGTGTCATAGTTAGTCGGTAGTTCCTGGCGATTTACACGCCAGGGCGCAGAATCCAGAACACTGCATTCAGTATCCGAGGTTGTATTGTGCCGGCCACCTCACATTACCAGCCTCCCCGGGAATGAGAGGTTGGTACCTGCAATTAATGCGCACCAACTGGCTACATAATCGTGCTATTTTACGAAGCCCTGTTGCTGCAAGTCAGACCCGTGTATTGGATTGTCACCTATTTTTCCGGGAAGTTGCGGCGTAGCCATTCGGAATCATTCGGGCCCGGGCGAGCTAAATTGGACGAAAGGTCGCTAACAACCTTCAGCGCATGCTCATCTTTCATGGCGGCTACCCAACGGTATTCTACTTTTTTGTCATCCTTGAAAGAAAACTGTCCGGCTTTCTTTATCGCGATAACCATTCCGGACGCAGCTTCGGGGGTGAATGTAGGCAGTTCGAGATACCTGGACTTCGTACGTGCTACTAGGCAGATCCAATTGTTCTCTTTCCCTTCACCTCTGAGAATTAGGTCATACTTCTCTTGCTCTTTTACCACGCAGAGAGAAAGAAGAGGAAACGGAGTGCTGATCTTTAATCGAACGGAATCGCATTTTGGCTGAAGGCAAAGAAAGTATTTTCCGTCGCGTTTACGACATAGGACTGTCCCCAAGCTCAAATGGGGGTGCTCTTCGGTGTATACATTTCTCATTTTCATCAAAGAGGCGAATCTGAAATTGGCCTGCCTAGCTATCTCATCATAGTCGCAACTTTGGTGACTCGCGTTTCTGGGTACCAAAGCATGTGTGCCTTTACTCCTGAGGACGTCAATCAGAGCGTCAACTTCTTTCCTCGAAACTTTGTCTTTCGGACGGCTATCGTACGACACCCCCCTAGTCAACACCCGACTCCAAGCGTCGATCTTGCATTGTCCCCAATTGGGCAAACCGTCCACCTCTTCGAAACTGTCAGTGCCATGAAACTGTAACCAACCTTCAATGGCTTCGCTATCGGCTTCCGCAGCCGCTCCTTGCTCTTCCAGGATAGCTAGTAACTCCGAACCTAGTATCTCAATGACATGAGATTCAGCGTCATTAGCATTGGGAAGCAAGGCACGATGGATCAGGAATGCAGGATCAATATCCTCTTCGAAAGTAGCGAGCATCTGATGGGCCCTTTCCCTCAAAGCCGATAGTCCACGAAAGGCTACGTTTCGCAACAATCCGTGCGTCAGTCTCGAATACTCCTCTACCAGCCGATCCGCCAAATCGCTTTCCAAGACCTGATGGCCTACTTCCGCTCCATAGTTCTTCGGAATCACCACTAAACGGAACGGGCCCTTCGACATCCAGTCCACATTTGTCTCACTCGCGCCTCCAGCAGGCAACGGGTCAAATCCTGAATAGCTTCGCCCCACGAGCTTTTTCACTCTCTGCAGGATACGAGTAGTCTGCAATTCTCCGGTGTATATTGCGACAAGCCGTAACCTCCCACCTGCGGATTGGTCTAGTTCGAGAATCCTCCCAATTGCTTTCTCAGCCAACTGGCGCTTACTCCAATTCTTATTGCCACTCATCCACCAATCGAGAACCAAGATGTCTGCCCGCTCCGCTGCCTCTGACACGTCCTCTATGAAGGCGTCCTCTCCGACAGCACCCTCGACGTCCGGCACCAAAGGAGCACACATAATTCCCAGTTTGGCAAACCCCCTGACAAGTTGATCGGAGTTCAAGGACTCCCTCCCGGCCTGGACTTGGACAGTGGAAGGTAATTCAGCATCCACCGACTCTGGACCCGGAAGTACTAAAGTACCTTGCTTTCTATTGGGAATAGGCGCAAGTTGCATAAAGGCACGGTCGTCAAGCACTAGCACGTTTCGAAGAAACCGTTTAGCGACCTCCTTGGACTGTTTGGCAAAATCGGAGGAGCTACCGACTTCGGTCATTGCCTTCCTCCAGGGGCGCAATCCTAAAGATAACCCCCTCTCCGTCTGGGGGGTCGAGTAGATCGATATCATATTTGACCTGTCTTAACACGCTCCTGGCGATGTACAGTCCAAGTCCCATTCCTCCGGGTTTACGCGTGAAACCAGCCTCGAACACGTCCTCTCGGTCACGGACCGGAATTCCAGGCCCGTTATCGCGCACTAGCAGAGCACTTCCCTTGGCGTCGAACCAAATGCGACGGTCGGATTCCCGACGTTGTAGCCAAAAAATCGAGTTGTCAACCAAATTTATGAAGACAGGATAGAAGGTAGAGGGATAGCTTACCAAAGAAACATTTTCGAACGCGGGAGCTTGTTCGAGGCTAATCTGATGCTCTCCCAACCGATCTGCGAAAAGCTCCTCAACAAAATTAAAAATTGCTGAACCCTTTATTTCGGAAAGGGTTCTCCGCGAACGACGTTGCAGTGGCGTCAGCAATCTCAAATAGCTATCCAAGTGATCAAAGTTCACTCGTATCCCTTGGTAAACGTCGCCCAATTGTTCGTTTCTAACTGCCCAAGTACGAAGTCTCCCCAAATTATGACGTAGCGACCGTATCACGGCCTGAAGCTCGTGATCTATAATGCCGACAGTCATCCCAAGTTGTACATACTCCAAGTCTCTAATGGAATCGTGTCGCAAGGAATCCATATCCTCTTCTATGGCACCGACTAAGTCACTCTGGGTTAGAATGACCCCGGTTTCGTCTGGATCGACGTTAACCACGGTGAACTGTTTTTTAATGTCTCCGGTTATGCGCCTCTTAGCTTCACTGAGGGATTGTATGTCGGAGCTCAGTGAAACGGCCAATTCGGCCAATTCGCCGTTAGACAGCAAGTCAAAATCCTTGTCTTCCAGCTTAGACATCACCATATTAAGATCGCTTTTAAAATCCTCCAATTGCATCGACAGCGTCTCCTTCGCTTTAAGAGAGACACGGTCAACCTCATCGGAAGCGTTTCGGGTTTCGGCCGCCAGCGCTGACTCCTCGGACTCAGCCAAGTAGTCGAGGCGGACCTTAAGAAACTGTTTCTGACTCAAAGATAAAACGGACTCACTGCCTGATGTTCGCAACACCTCCTCTATCTTTATGGAGGCAGGTCTCAATACTTGGTCCTCCTTTTTGGTAAAAGTCAGTTCATAATCGCTCAAGTCCCGCCGCAATGACTGTGCCGGCCCGAATCCATCGGGCTCGGGAGTCTTATATTTCGATCGTAATAAGTCAATCTGGGTAACAGCAATATGGCTCGCCGACACTATCGCCCGTTGTCTGTCCTTAGAATCCAGAAAACCGGCAGCACTGCCTAAATCTGACCTGAGATTTTCTAGGATTTCCTCTACTCGACCATCCAATCCTCCGGAGTCTAGATCGGACTTAAGTCTCCGGAACTCCCGGATAAATCTAGACCGAAGGGCAGAGACCTCTTTGTCCCGCTGCCGAGCTGCCCGCGATTGACGTCCCAACTCTTCCCGCTTCGCCTGGAAGTTCCCCTCTGAAGAATCGTCATGGAAAAAGTCGGCGGCCATCTGCGTGAAGAAATGTTCAAGAATGTCCTTAAATTGACGGAACGCGCGGTTTTCCATGAAACCTTCGCGACCAGCCTTTTCCTGAAGTTTGTATTTTCGATCATCGGACAGTTCAATCGTTCCAAACATACGTCGGTATGAAAAGAAAGCACTAGCAGCACGCCTTGAACGGCGTTCTTCAAATCCCAGGAAGTCTACGTCTGGGTCGCCGTAGGGCAGGATCCGAATTCCATTCCTATAAATATAGAGACCACCTATCTCGTTAAGTTTGCTGTTCAGATTGCGCCAATCTTCCGAGTACATCCGGGTCTCGATTTCCCGCCCTTGGACATAGGCCAGATTCAGGTAAAACGGTCCGCAATCCGTCGTTTCACCTTTGCCTTCGGTCCAAGAGATGACATGATTATTTACTTCCTCACCATACACGGAAATGGTTCCTCTGAACTGCCCGCGCTCATCGAAGCGGCCACTAATGTGATGATCGGCAGAAGCGAACTCCTTTGGGGTGAAAAATTCTTCGCGGCCGATTAACGGTTCTCGTACGTCCAACGTCGGATAAAAGTAGAACTCAGTATCTATTGGCGGCTGGATATCCTCTCGCACCATAGTATTAGTAAAACCTACGAGCATATTGCGCAACTTCTGCCTAGCCGATCGAATTCCTAACGTCCTCGTTCGTGCTCTTTCGGCTATCGTCTCATCAAGCACACTGTCAACGGGATGAATGTAGAACTGGGTACCAACAGCCTCTCCATTCAAGTTAGAGGCGCCGAATCTCGCCTGCATTGCGGCGGGGTCAAAGTTGAAACTGTTTAATTGTTGTTCAATCTCTTTGACCTTAGTTTGATCCCTTCCACGTTTCAATCGACGGAGATTCTGCCTCACTTCGTCCACCATGGCAACCACAGTAGCCTTGTCAGGGAGCACCCCGCTTTCGAACTCTCTCAATGGAACTACGATGTCATTCAAGGACACCCCGGGTAGTTCAAACAAAGACCAGTTAACGAATAAGGCAACAGTCTTTGGTGATCCCTTAAGTCGCTTTGCGCTACTTAGCACCAAGACTTGTGGTCCGATTACCCCTATAGCGAGACGACCGATTCCTTTTTCCCCCACAGGCTCACGTCGCTCGAGACCCAACTCCCCCGCTATTTTCGGCATGTCCGCCTTCCTGTTTCCCACCTTGCTATCGGTACCCAAAACCAGCCACTTGTGCTCGATGTCTTCCCTCGTCATTCCCAGGCCGTTATCTCTGAGAACCAACAGACGCTCTGGCACGAAATATTCAGCCACTGCACGATCCGCGTAAGCGTCGTAAGCGTTCTTGAACAATTCGTTAATGGCGTTTGGAATGCCGGCAATCTGCTGTCGTCCCAGCATCTCAACGGTACGAGCACTGGCCGTAAATTGTGCCGTGACCTTCGTCGTCGTCATGTCAATCTATCCGGGAGATTCCTCGTAACTCGGATTTCACAGGAATATAGAAAACAAGTTCAGCTTGTTAGACCATGACAGCCGCTTGCGAATAACCACCAAACGTAAAGGTCACTGGGCCCCTGTCAACAGGAAACCTTTCCCCAATTGAATCGTACTGCTTCAGCAGGTTCACTGTACCATTCTCGAGGCTGGATTCGATTCTGGCATCTCGCGTCATGTCGTCGTCAAGATTCTGGTCCCAAAACTTACGGTTTGGAACGGGACACTTGAACTCGGGACATTCGCATTGATGCCAAAAACTGCCATTAACGAAGCCAGGCAGCCTATGTCTGCAATACACCAGGTCTGCCGTGACGGGTAATTTCTTGACATACAACCGATTATCGGTACCTGGCTCTCCTACTATCCGCCTAACGTGGATCCCGGGCCCGCATCATTGCTAGGCCCCCTTGACATCAAACGAGAACGGGCTTCCGTCGGAAATCTCTCCGCCATAATTCCCAAAAACTTGGGTTTGCTGTCCATCACATAATACCACTGCCTGATACCATCGCATCATTCGGATTCTTATCTAGCAGGTTTCGAGTAAGCCACCAAAGAAGAGTTCAGATACCATCCGGAGGAGCACCGACGAAATGTCCTAAAGTGAATGGCGGAGACATAGGTGGCTGCATGGGCGTCAGATTGCAGAATATCCACGGTTGAATTGTCATCGATTTCAACAGAAATGCACCGCTCTCATCCAACAAGAATGGAAAGTATAGAAAGGTGTCCCTACGGTATTTTGCCATTCTGATGCATTAGCAGCCTATATCTTGGTCCAAGGCTGTAGCACTTTGGACGCAATTAAGTGGTCAAATCGTTCTGCGATTGCACCCGCCTGCGGACCGCGAACCCTGAGCCCCAGTTCCAGGTTGGACTCAAGGCCGTGGAACGTGAAATTTGCCGACGTGACGAGGGCATCAAGGCGATCCACCACTAGGCATTTCGCATGTAACTTGGTGTAGGGATGGCCGGGAGGAGGACGCCAAGTGTAAACTATCGGCTTTTTCACGAATCCGTCCCAAAGTCTGAAAAGGTTATCTAAGTTCGTTGTCTCATCTTCGTCGCTATGCAGCACTATGGTCATAGTAGCGCGTCGGTGTGCCGTCTCGACCAGGAGCTCGATCACGCGTTCCATAGCAGTCCCAGGCTTCGCGGTCAACGCGTAGCCAACAAGGAGTACCTCGCCAGCATCACGTACGCCTTCAAGCATTTCCTCAACAACTACGGAGGTTGAACGGACAAGGGGGCCAGCGGCTGCCGGGCCCGTCCAGGCGATCTCGATCTCGGGGCGCGTGAGACGCTCAACCGACCTAAGGCGATTTGCGACACGAAGAGCAATAGCCAGAGACCGCTCATCGATGTCTCCAATTTTCTCGGAGGATCCACAAGCAACCTGCTGAAATGCACTGGCGATCCTCGCCGCATGATCGTCGCTAATCCCTCTTAGGCGGGCAAATCCAAAGGAGCTTGTGGTCAGGACTACACGGCCCACCTCGAGTCCCTCCACCAGAGCATCAACCGAGCTTGGCGGTAGCGCTGCCACGAGCTCAGCAAGTACGTCAGTCGCCGACAAGGGCCGTATCCGTTGAACGTAACGTGCCGGCCAGAACGGCTCGATCGAGATAGTTGTTTCCTACCTCGCAGGAGCTTTCAGATTCGAGCAGGCACGCATGACAGGCTGCGCCGTTTAATTGGGTTCCGGTTGAACTCACGGCTCGGTCGGCGCAAAGCGGATCATTCGCACAAAGCTTCGAACCCTCCAGGGCTCTCTTTAACATGGGGCCGAGACGGTCCGGGCGCGACATTTCGACGAGTCCACCTAGCGAACCTTCCGAGTCCGATGTTGCCGTATATATCAGAATTCCCGCCATGGGCTCCGGTCCTTGACTACAATAGATACGCTCCCGGAGGGATGAAGATGAGTAGCCACATTCGAGACCGAGTTGTCGAATCAGGATGTGTGCCAGCGAATGCAAGAGAAGATAACGAACTGGCCTGATGTGAAGCTGGTTCATGTTGCGTGCGGCGTACCATTCACGCTGTGCCGCCGAATGCCGGTCATGTAATTCCGAAACTGACGTACGCTTCTCCCATTGCCGGACAGAGGATTCTGAAAATCTCAGGAAGACCCCCTCGCCCCTTTGGTCAATGCCCGGAAGCCAACTGAGGCGCCTCGTGGCCAAGGGTGCAAGACCGGCGTTAATCGCCTCGACCTCACCGAGATCACCAACATCGGGGATTGGGTCGATACGAGTGAATCCTCTTAGGGCACGAACCTCCCTCAATCTGAGGACCTGGATAACGCCGCCGATGAAAGCTTCGAGTTCCTCCGGAACATCCGTTGGTCGGACCTGGAACTGCGCCTTTGGGTCGATGTGGTGCTTACTTCGGATAAAGGACTCCCATTCCTCACGACGCAAATCTTCTATAGCGATATTATCCGACTTTCTCCGTTGCATGCCGGCCCACACTTGTTCGGTAGAGAATGCCGTAAAGCCTGCCGGTTTGGTTATCCGTAAAACCGTCGCCAGATCCTCGAGAGAATTCACCTCTGCAAGCATTTCGAAGTGTTCGCCAATTGCGATCTGAACCGGGTCCGACCAAGGAGGGACCGAAATGGCGGATTCGACGACCGGAAAGTAAGAGTTAGAGGCGCCACGGAGGATCACATGTATGTCCTCATTGCAATGCTCAAAAGAAGTCGTCCCAAACCAAGGGCGGTAGCCTCTGCATTTTGGCAGAAGTGTCCGGGCGGTAGCGCCTGTCGCCTGGCCCAAGTTGCGCGATTTTTTGTGAACCGGACAGGAAACCCACAAGTCAGTGACCGCACCCGTACGTCCGGTGTCATTAAGACTCAATTCTGCGTTGCAATCGCCGTCGTCCCCATGGACGTAACGATGCCAGGGAAAATCGTCGAGATGTCCACGTCTGCACGCGATCATGAATCGAGCAGGGTGAACCGCTTGGTCCCGGCCCCCACGATGAGGTGCGGTGCATACATACTCCGGATTGCGTCGCTCCCGAAAACTAAACGCCGTGTAATCTGCCAGACGATTGCATCGTGGACAGACCATGAATCGCGGAAAGACCCTAGCAGGTAGTCCTCCATTGGTCCGCTGACCATAAAAGGGAGGGCGCCGGAAGAAACTGACTCCCAGCTTATTCGCTAACCGCGGTTCGTCCACTCGCCGAGCGGTTGAGGTGTCCCAGTCCTCAATCCCCGTCACCACCATGGATAAGGTCGGCAGGTCGATCAACCCACCGGGACCGAACTGGGTAACGATCTGACTGGGACGCATTTTGCCTGCACGTATGGCCACGTTATTCCTCCTGGTCCTGTAGCAGCACGATGTCAACTTCCTCCTCTACTTCGCGAAGAGACCCGGCCACGGGCCATGCTCCCAGCGCCGTTTCTCGTTCCATTGGTTTTAATAGAACTGCCGGAGATCTCGTTGCCCTTTTTCCCCTTGTGGAAGGTCGGGGCCGTCCGTTAGCCGAGTAGACCAATCCGTCTTCTCCTCGTGCCCATGCGTGCCATTCCTCTGCCAGGTTGCTGAGTAGCAGTTCCGTCTCGTCCGCGACGGCATCACTACCGGTTATTCGATACGCGCGCTCACGTAGGAAGGCGACGATATCTTCGACTCGGCTTAGTGATTGGTTAAAAGAAGACGCAGATACTTCAGGGAGAGCCATTCCCGGGACATCCTGACGGACAAGGGACGTGAATACGCCGCTAAGCGCTCTATCCCTCGCCCGCTCGGAAAAGGGTGTCACACTCGTCGCTTCCACGTGCCGGTAAAAGGTGTCATGGTAATGCGCGAAGCGTTCATAGTGGGAGATGTCCCGCGGGCGGATCCAATTGTAAACTTCAATAATAAGACCGGGATGCGTTCGGCCAACGCGACTCGTCGCCTGGATGTACTCCGCACTCGTCTTTGGTTGCGCACTGACCACCATCAATCCTAAACGATCAATATCAACTCCGACAGATATCATGTTCGATGCCAGGAGAACATCGATCGGATAAGATCCTGCTTCCCTAGTCTTGAAGGTCCGGTCCAACGCCTCCAGTGTATCCGCAATCTCAACGCTCGACCGACGACTGGTTAATTCCCTGTCTTTCTCATACAGGAGTCGATTTGGCCCGAACCGGCGCCTTTGCAACACGCGAAGGCGCGCCGGCACATCGTCGTCAAGGAGTCGCAGTACGCCTCCGAGTTCTCGCAGAGAATTGAAGTAACCAACGAGCGTCATGTACGCATCCGCGACATCTACCTCCTCGCTATTTGGGTCAGAGGCGACGATCTTCTCGAATTCGAACTGCGCTCTACTGAGCAGTGAACTGTAGGTCCTTACCAGAGTTGTCTTTATTGATTTACCAGGTCCGAATACGCCAACATAAAGGCGACCGGGCTTTTCATTCTCTTCTACGGCGAAAAACGAGTCGGACGCATCTATGCCGAGCGCAGGAAAGATATCGGCGTCGCGGTCAAAAAGCGCTCGTATTTGGCTTTGAGCTCGTCTAACGGTGGCAGTCGAAGCAACGATCTTTGGGCGAATCTGTCCATCTCCAGACCTTCTGGTCGATAATTCGTCTATTACAGGCTCGTAGATACCGACAAGGCTGCCCAAGGGACCGGAAATCAAATGCAGCTCGTCCTGAATGATGAGGTCTGGCGGGGCAAGAGGCAGGGCGAGTTTCTGAACGACGGCAGCAGGCAATCCGGCACTGCTACGGTGACTGGCCGGATGTTCATCTCCCTCGACGATATATCCATGGCGCGGACAATGACGGTCAACTCTGCCAAATAATGCTCGAATACGTCCATTCCAAGCCATCCGTGCAAACTTATCCACAGTGGCCAGGACTAAAGATGGCGGTTGGCTATAAATTTCTTGGTCGACTACTAAAGCCGGCAGCCCAAGCTCTGAATTCCGTGACCCAAAAGGGCAGTCGCCGGAAGGGCATTTGATAAGTGTGCGTTGCAGATCTTTGTCGGCCACATAGCACAAGGGAGTGATGTTTTCGCCGCACCAAGGGCAAAAAAGAATCTGATACGGCGATCCCCCATAGACGCGCTGTTCTTTCTTAAGCCAGTCGAGAGCCTTCTCAGAATCCTCAAACCTGTTCGGGGTAACGGACTGTCCGACCCACAGACCGATCGTAAAACGTTCTTCACCCCATTTCTCGACGTCTTCCGTCCGCAAGACCTCGCAGGCACACACTAACGTCAGAGCACGCTGGAACTGCTGAATCGTAAGCAGCCTGAGGGTGTACCGCATCAATACCGTTGTTCCCGCACTCCAATCGTATCTCTCATCCTCACCTTGTAGACGCCTTAGAGCAAAAGTAAACGCGGTAAGGCCGAGATATGCTTCGGTCTTACCTCCTCCGGTTGGATACCAAAGTAGATCAGCCACTTCCCGGTCGGGATGTGAAGGATATACCAGAGACGCAAGAGCCTGAAGAATGAAGCCAACCTGGAAGGGACGCCATGATGCAGGAATCTCAGCGTCGGTTGGCGCATTGCCGCCCCGGCGGATACTTAACACCCGTACCGTGGTGCGACGCTGCAACGCCATCGCGCGATTTGCAAAGCGGAAGGCCTCAAAAGCGCGGGGTTCGGAGAGGGACTCCATACCTGATCGCATCCGTTCAAGGCTTTGCTCTTGCGCTGAGATATGATCCAGGGCAACCACGTCATCGGGAGATGGGATGTCGGCAACTTCCGCTCTCCTTTGGTCGATCCACTCTGCGTATGCCTCAAGCAACGGTTCGAGGTAAGATCGCATCTGTTCCGGTGAGTCGGCTGCTCCCAACCGGTCCATCGACAGCGGAGGGACACCGGCAGGTCCACGTACGGTACGAACTTCCCGACTGGGAATCATCGTCGTGTAGACCCTGATTGCCCTATTAGCGTCCTGCGTTGCAGAATCCCATCCCACGGCGACTCCGTGGCCAACCGCGAATTCTAGTCGTCGACGGTAAATAAGGTCGGCCGAAGCAATATCCGGATCGGTGTCCGGGTTAGCACGGGGCAGCCTCCGCGGCACAAAGACCTGCCCTTCGCCAGTTATGGAAAGTTCGGGTTGAAACATCCAGTCCTCATCGGAAGGTCGACGGGCTTGGGGAGCTTCGCGAGTGTTGACGAGAAAGACCGATATTACCCGAAGGTCACCAAGGGTCTCAATTAGCCATTCAACCGAAGTACCGTCCGATATATCTACATGACCAGTGCGTTCCGACAGGGGAACCTGCTTTGACACGTCGAAAGGTATTCGAACCCACTCATATTCCTTGTGCTTTACGGTCGCGGTCGCATCAGGATCTTCATCAGGGTCGATATCCCCAGATTCTTCCGGATCTACCTCCGAGCCCCCCAATCGCTCGCGCTTTTCATATTCTCCCCAACTCGCACGCACGTTTATAGTGTCGCAATGCGCCTCCACGATAAACGACAAGCCGATGGATGACGGAACCAGCTCTTGTGCCGCTCTTGGACCCGTCTCCGGTTCCTCGTCCCCTTCAGTAGCAGACGTCAAACCTTCGTCCTCGGAGGGTGAAAGCCTGGTGCCACGGGGCGCCAACATTCCTAATAAATACCGTGAGGCAGGTGATTGTGTTAGTACCTCTTCAGGATCATCGGGTCCTTGAAGATCCGTTTTCAGAGCGTTGAGAAGACGTTCCCGCAATGTGTCTCCCCGCGCCTCGTAGTATGTGGGCGCCTGGTCCGCCGATTGCTGGCTCATGTCGACCCGTCCTTGTTTCTCAATGGGGGAGTAACTTCAATACGTGCGGCGGCCAGCAGACGATAGTCGGCCTGGGGCATCCGCGCTGCGATAAGCTCGCGCAGTGAACGAGCCCTGTCTTCACCGAGGGATTCCAGTTCGCGCACAGCGCGCTCGAGATTGGCCTCCCAGAGAGGTATGGCCTGTCTCTGCAACTGTTGGTCGGAGGCCTTTAGACGCTCCAATGTATCCGAGCTTGACTTAATCCTATCCCGAGCCGCCTGGGCCCGATTATCAAAGAGCCGTTGGATGCGGTCCTGCTCCACTTCAAAGCGACTCTGCATCTCCTCGTGAAGGTTGTCCATCAGTGCGTCTCTGACCGCACTCGCCTCTTTCTGAGCGCGATCGTATGCAACATCAAGGGTCGTAATGTCGAGGACTCGATCGGATTCCTCGCGTTCGAACCGGCGCGAATGCTCTAGTAGAGCGGCGCCGATCGCCACATCAAACTGTCCTTGATCATCCACAAAAATAGATTGGAGAAACTCACGCGGCTTCAGGCCGCCAACCTTGACGAGCCAGTTGAACTGCCATCCCGACCTCAGACCATCAACAGTGCCCTCCGGAAGTTGTCTGATGGCGGTAGCGCCGTCATGGCGCTCGTCGGTGGTCCGCTTCACCAACGCATCGACGATGGGGTGTCCAAAGCCAAAATATTCCACATGCTCGCTATCGACGAAATTACGTGGGTCAAAGCAAACTCGCCGCTTCTCCTGTCCCTCAATCAGCTCTTTGTGTTCCTCCGTGAACGGTGGATGGAATTGTATCCGCTGTTCAACCTTATCCTGATCAGGGTCCACCCAGGTGTTGACCGATCGTAAAAGCGCCGTAATCAGTCGTTCGAAGTCCATCTGGCTGACTGACTCCTTCTCCTGCAGCGCCGTCTGAGCAATTTCAGCCGAGTAGCTTTTTGTGTCCAGGATTAAGTCCTTCAATTGGGTCTCGGCTTCGCGAGCTTGACGTACTCGCTCTTCCAGTCTCTTCGCAACGCGCTCCAGCTCATAGTCACGCTCTTCCGCAGTTGCCCGAAGCGCCGACCGGATGTCGGCTTCGGCTTCGCCGAGAATCGGATCGAGGCCGCCGATCGACTCCTCAAATAGGTGAATTCGCCGCTCAAGAACGTCAAGGATTCGGCCCTCGATGGTTCCCTGCACGTGAAAGTTGAAAATGGTGACCGGATGCTCCTGGCCGATTCGATCTACACGGCCAATCCGCTGCTCGACGCGCATTGGATTCCAAGGCAGATCATAGTTGACTAGGATGTGAGCGAATTGGAAGTTCCGGCCCTCTCCGCCGGCTTCGGTCGACACCAAGACCTGCGGACCGGTCCCAACTCTGAATGAGTCGATCGCGGCCTCTTTTTGGAGCGAGTTCAACTGCCCATGGAAGCGATGCGCCGACCACCCTTGTGCCGCACAGAGTTCGACCAGCATGTCCTGAGTCTCACGAAACTCCGTGAACACGATAACCTTGCCGTCCGGATCTTCCTCGTGGAACAACCCCTGTAATTTCTCAATCAACGTGCGCGCCTTCGAGTCAAAATTTATGACCTTCAACAAATCAAGTACTCGGTCAATTCGAGATAACTCGTACACCGACGCTGCAGGGAGGTCTTTAATGATATCGGATGCCTCACGATCGGCGGCCAGGTCCTCCTCGGCTTCTTCCTCCGAAAGGGTGGCGGCGATCCTTCCCTGCAACAACCGGTCGCGACGACCCTCCAGCGACTTTAGCAACGCTCGGGATGAACTCGCTGCCAGCTTCTGCCACATAACCATTAGGAAGCCCACGGAGGCCTGGCGAGTGCGCTCGGCCTCCCTATAACCGTCAGCGATGATCGAGCTCATCTCGACTTGTACCGCCCGTTCATCCTCGGTAACCTCAACCTCCCAACGGAATGCCTTGCGAGGTAGGAAGCCGCCTATCAAGGAGCGACGGTTCCGGATGAGAACCTCACTCAGCCGATGCCGCTCTCGCAAACGGTCAATTAACTCGCCGGCGTCCAGCCCCTGTATGTCGGCCAGTTGCCCGCCGAGCAAGGCTGTCGCACGGGCGGTCAGTTCGCTGACGGAACCGTCGCCGGTTAGCTCTTCCACTAGTATGTTCAGCCCGCTTAGTTCCTGTAAGTGGCTAACGAAATCATCCTCTGAGGCGAACAGAACCGGGCTAAGCATCTCGACCAGTGAGAACAGCTCGTGGCGCTGAAGCTGCAGTGGAGTCGCAGTCAAGAAGAGGACACCGCGCCGCGCGAATTCAGGCCGACAGGTCAGCTCTGCCACAAGCCGATATAGGTTCGTCATCGTGACACGACTGCCCGTCCTCTGGCGACGAGCGTGATGCGCTTCGTCGACAATGATTAGATCCCAGTCGACGGAAGCTATCTCATCGCGACGCTCTTGACTCCAGGAGGCCCAATTATGCGAAGTGATCACGGAATCATGGTCCGTCCAAGGATTTCTGACACCCTTTGATTTGAGATATTGAAGAGTGCTGTTGTCGAAGATGGCGAAAGTTTCGTTGAACTTCGTCTTCAGCTCGAACTGCCACTGACGGACGAGGCCGGAGGGCACCAAAATTAAGACTCTTCCCGCAAGGCCTCGCGCTCGAAGCTCCTTGATCACCATAGCTGCTTCAATGGTTTTGCCCAGACCAACTTCGTCACTAAGGAGGAACCGATGTGGATAAGAGGAAGTCACGCGATGGACCACCGACACCTGGTGAGGCTTAAGATCGACTCGGGCATGCGAGAGCGACACTAGCGAGTCGTGAAGGTGCCGTGTCCAAAGATCGGACGCAACCGAGCGTAGATTGAACTGCTCGGCGGTCCCCAACTGATTAGCGCGGAAACGTTCGACCGGGTCGTCAAGAGTTGCTGGGCGGAGGGTCATCTCCACGGCGTTGCTAAGGGTTCCATCCGAGAATGCAACCTTCAGTGTCTGGTATGTTTGGTCGGGCACCTTCTCAATAACTACACCGACAACACCGCTACGCATGACCCGATCCCCAACGTTAAAGGGCGTTGCTTCAAGTACGCCCGCGCTGAGGCTGAAAATCTGTTCCGATCCATTGTCGAATACGACGTAGGCCCTCTGTCCCTCTATTCGATCTACATAACCGTCTAGGCTTCCTGCCGGCCAGCGAACCCTTCCACCCATTTGGATCATATGTAACTCTCATTGTTGGATGGCTAGGCCATGTACGCCCACCATCGTGAGGATGTAGTTCGTTCACCAGAGTGCTGGATCCAGGGTACGGACCAGCCGACTCTCCCCTCCATCCCGCTTGTCTCCACTAAGAATGGGCACATACCTTTGTTCCACCATGAAGCTATCTAGCTTCTGCAGCTTTCGTGACCTACTTGTTTAACTAGATTGCTCGAATACTGCTTCATTCCGACCTTCGTCCATTCGTGGGTTCACCGTGAAAATCTTGGCATAATTCCCCTGGGCCCGACTTCGACCAACATATGGAAACTCGACGGTTACTGACCCAGTGTGCCTTTCACCATGGCCAACATACCCATACTGTCACATAGTACAGGCAACATTACTCGAATCGGCATCTATGACGAAACCATTTGCCGCTATCTGATGCTTCATGCCCTTACGAACTTCCTCGATGGGATATGGTGGTTCTCTCTGGTGCACCATTGCATGACAGTTGGGGCAAATCGGCCGTAGGTCTTTTATAGGGTCAACTTGATATCCTTGCCCGATAGAAGAGAGGGGGATTAGGTGATGAACGTGAATGTATCCTTTACCGATTGTTCCGTAGTCCTCTTCAAAACTCAGGCTGCAAACCACACATGAAAGACCGTAAAAGCTGATACAAGCTTGACGAGCAGCCCGATCTCTCTCATACACGTTCACGACGACTTGGTGGGCGGTTCCTTCGTTATACCCATTCGAAGGAACTTCGTCTGGCCCCACAAAAAATGGCGTCTCACTTTCAGCATCTGCGAAAGCCCAAAGTATTTCTACCGGGGACCTTTCTTCAAATACCTTGAAGGGTGTGGCTCTACCTGCATACTCGAACGGTTCTCTGTTGGACACACGCCAAAAGACGTGAATGACGTTTCCAGGTAGCAACAATTTCTTGACACTCGCCCAGCCGACGTGTGACCTTTTTTTGTGATACCAATGGAAGAGATCTCCTTCCCACTGGTTGTCGTAAGCGTCGCCAGTGCGACCCCTTGTTCCCACATTGGCGAAGATCCAAAAGTCACCGCCATGTTCGACAATACCGGTATCCCAGGGCCCACCTTTAGCGTTACGCCTGAGCCCTGCCAGTTCCTTGATATCGGCTCTGTGATACTTGCCCCCTGGTTGAAAGCTGAACATTCGAGATTGAATCCCTCACGTGATTGACATTGCATTCGAAACATTGACTTCTTCAACCCGGCAATCTAAAAGTATGCCAAATTACTTGGGACCCAGGTATTAGGGACGGTCGCTTCATCCCGGAGGAATTTCGGGAGCAGAAAGCCTAGGGAGCGCGGACCAGCTGATTCGGATTCGCAGACAAAGATGGGAGGTTACGCGAGGCGGACTTGCTCCGCAGCACTTGCAAGTGTTCAAGTAAGCTCGTCGTCCCTTCATTCAGCGAACACTCCCAAATCACGAATACGGACCAGCCCAACTCTCGTAACTTCGTATGGTTGGCAATGTCCCTGGCCATATTCCCGTCCAATTTGCGATTCCAATACTCTTGGTTGGAAGCCGGTCGCCTTTGCCCTTTGCGGCAACTGTGCCCGTGCCAGAAACATCCTTGAACCATCACCGCGGTATCGTAACGTCTGAGTACCAAGTCCGGAGCTCCGGGCATTTCCCGAACGTTAAGCCGATAGCGGAAGCCGGCAACCCAAACCGCCCTGCGAACAAACCGTTCCGCAGCCGTACCCCGGCTTCTGACACTGGACATCAACCTGGAGCGGTCTTCCTTTGTTAGAAAATCACTCATCAACTTCTCAATCTAGTCCAGTGGGACCTGTCCGTGTTCATGCCAAAGCCCCAGAAGCCATTCGGCCATGTAGGAGGAAAGCTTGGGCGGTACCGCGTTCCCTATCATCCTTGCGATAGCCTCCGTACTATCACCGACAAAAACGTAGTCATCGCGGAAGGACTGGAGGGCGGCGCCTTCACGGAGAGACAGCCCACGGACCTGCTCTTCGTCATAGTGGCCGAACCGCCCATTGGAGACGCTGTGAAACCGCGTCGTAATGGTGGGGGCGGGTCGGTCCGGATGAATTCGCGTGTAAACATCCCCAAATCCGCGTTGACCTTTTCTTTCAAGCCTGCGGTGACAGCCTAACGACAAGTCGCCGAAAAGACTTTCGGAGAAACCGAAATTAGGTTGACCCGGCTTGACTGACCTGAGCCTCAGGCGGTTAATTTCAGTCAGGTTGCGGCACGCATGGTTCGGAATTTTATCGCACTCTTCTCCCGCCTGCAATCTGGGTAAATGGCTGATGGCTGCAAATGCGGATAGTCCCGCAGCATCAGGGTTGCAGTCAGGGACCGGTACTTCAAAAACCGATTCGGAACCCTTTCTGTCTTTAAAAGCTAATAACACCGTGCGGCGCCGATTTTGGGCCACTCCGAACCTTGACGCACAAACCTCCTTTTCCCCGACGGCATATCCTTCCTTTCGCAACTGCGCCTGGAAGTCACTCCAGACTTGCTTGTAAGGGCCAGTTTTTATAGTGGCTACATTCTCGGAAACGATCATTTCCGGTTGGAAATGTCGAACGAAATCCACGGTCTGCGCCAACAGGTTTTGGTCACGCTCCCGGCTTTGTGTCCTTTCGTCAGTCATCTTTCGTTGAATGAATTTGGTGAAAGACTGACACGGCGCGCAGATCGAGAACAACAAAGGTGTTCCCCTGGCCATTCGTCGGTAACGCGGTATCAACTCATTCAGCTGTTCCCAAACTTCCCCTTGTTGGCCCTGCGGATAATCAGGGTGGGTAGGGAACATGTCAAGCGCCAGGAACTTGGGTTCGTCCCCATCCAGGGCAGTGTTCCGGTTATTGCGCTGGTACGTCGCTCGATTGCTCTCGTCTTTATCAATGCCACAGATAGCATAGCCGCCGGCATCAAGCAGGCCGCGAGTTGCGCCCCCAGCTCCACAGTAAAAATCAACCGCCAAGAGGCTGGGTATGTAAGGGTATTCATTCATAGAATTGTTAAAATCGTGCCATATCGATGATTTGCATAACCCAAGATTGCGCGTCCGGAGGGGAACTGGCGGGAGTCCCCAAAAGGTTTAGAGCATCCGCCTTATCTTGCCTGTCTTGGGGTTATAGCAATTTGCGAAAATGACAAGGACTTCGTGCGGAATAAACCACTGGGTTCCCCTCCGCAACGCTATCAGGCGCTGAGAGCGGATGTTTCGACGTACGGTCTCCTCGCTCACGTTGAGATAAGAAGCCGCCTGGGGCACGGTAAATTCTTCTTGCATACTCATTTCTGTGTGCTGCCGTGCATGGGAGCTGTTAGGGTAGTGTACCACACCACTAACGGGAGGATAGCCACCCTCCGACGGTACTCCGTTTGTTAGTGGGGCATGACACTTACGGCCCCGCAGTTTATCCCGTCCGGCAGAGCTTCTAGTCCGACGTGGGTAACGGACGTATTTCACTGGAATGGTCCATCGCCCTGGACCGCAATTGAAGCCGAAGCTCTATTACTTTTCCAGCTTGACGCACATGGTACGCGAATATATTGTTGTGACAATACAATATTTGCAGGGCGGCGCTTTCAAGATTCTTGAAGACTATGTAACGGCCCTGGAATCGGGCGGGTTACCCGTTTCGTCTTTAACGCTCTGACCTGCCAGGATGCCCAGACCTGCTGTTCCCGAAATATTGGATCGCTCTTTTCGTTCAGGGATGCTTCCGGCACTGGCACCTTAGCAAAAGGTCCGGAATGCCTGAGGCCAACGTGGAATAACGGGCCACAGAGATTTAGAGGAATGTGAATCGAGATTTCCGGACGGGCAGCAAGTTAGAACTCCTTGGCTGGAAATAGCAGGTCGTATGGGAGTGCGAGACCCAGTCTGAAGTCAGGCGGCTCTTGGAGGAACTTAACCAAGACGCCACTCTCAAAAAGCCGTTCGGCGCAATTAGCGACGTCACTTGTATGATCGCTATACCCCACTCCCCGTAACCGAAACCTACACTTTAGGAGGATTGATGGAGGTTCACTTTTGTTTTCCGATTACTGCGGATGTCTCTCTTTGCGGTGAGCTTACGGAGGACGAGCCGGTAATTATGAACATCTTTAAGGTAACTTGTCCCAGATGTAGGGAACTCATAGATGAAATTTCTCGGCAGGTGGCCGTAAAATCTTCTCTATCGAAAAGTGATCCGGTCTCTAGTAAAAACTAGGAGCCCTCCAATCAAGGACGGCGGGAACTTGTACCAATGGAGTGTAAAAGTTCCGATTAAGCGTCCAGCATAAGTGTCTCCCGCTTAGTACTACTACGACACATATCGGCTGAGATGTTTAAGGCGGCGCTTGTAGTAGCGCTGGCGGGCTTTGGCTTGGCGACGCAGCTACCAAGAGACCATACCAGAACCGAACTTTTCGAGACAATCGGCTGCCAGGTCAACCGGTACAGAATCCGGCTTACCTCGTGAGATGTTTCAACCCCAGGCCGTACTTGAGGTTTCGGATGGAGGCTCCAGGTCGATGCTCGTCGGAGCATCGCTGGGTCCAGTTGGGGGGCGGGGCCACGCTGGAGGCTACACAGGGAGATAACCGGGTCGGACGGGACCTTGACTAAGCAGCCGATGTCTTCGGCTGTCCCGTCGTTGCGCAACACGTCAGCGTCATCGATGCAGTCGCCTCTGGCTAGGGTGACGCCACTGGCGTCGTGATCTTATCATTAGAATTAGCCCGGTCTGAGGTGCGGCCCAAGTCCAGGTGCCGGTCAACCAGTTGGGCCAGGCGCAGGGCTAACGAGGCCGGAAGGCTCGGCTCGGCATTGTGGACCAGGCGATGGTCTTTCGAAGGCGGCGTGGATATGCTCGAGGTAATGAGAGGTGGGACCTTTCGGGTGCTCCTTGTCTGGGGTAGGGTTCGTATTGTCAAAACCATTATCCCAGTGACACGGGAACACCCCCTAACCCCTCAACCCGCCGTGACACCCACTTTTTCGGTAAATAGGGAATACGGGGATACGCCTAACTCACTCCTGGGCAACACCGACGCCATCGGTCCGTACCTGGCCTAGCTCGGTCTCAAACAGAGGTCTGACAATCTCCGCGGACCCGCGCTATTCGTCAGGAATTAGCTGGGCGGGACTATTCCTGATAATCGGCACGGACTGCGGTCCATAACCGGTGTCGGGAACTATAGTGTGTCCGCCGTTCCGTGATTCGCCTTCAACTCCTCCAGTGTGCTATTGGATACAAATATATGACGAATCGCCCGTAGAGTAACGTGCCAGGATCAGAATCACCCGACTTGGCGAATCCGGCATGTACTTTGGGCCGCCGCCGGACCCGGAGGCACCGGTACACTGGAACCTGGCACTGCTGGTCCTAAGCGCTAATATCTGCACCGCACGGATGTCGAGGAGTGGTGAACGCCCTGTCCGAGCCAATTGCGCGACGGGCTCCACACGGATCCAACCCGAAGCGTCCACCCGAGAAACTCGGCCAGAAACGGCACCTTTAACTGTGGCGCTATGAGATACCTCGCCGGAACAGCGTTGTGTTGACAGTAATTCCCGCCCAACAGCCTTGATTCCAGGAGAACCGTTATGACAACGATTCATTACGCCATGACGACACCCACGTCACGGCATCAGCCCGACGGTGAGGAAGGGAGGCGCAGATGTGCGCAGACGATTGAAGAGGCCATTAACGCGGCCATGCGCGTGTGTTCCTACGTTCGTGAGACCACCACTGCGGACTTCATTGCCACCGCTGACCGTTACCTGGTGGACATCCATCTGATTGGTGAATGCCAGGGGTGCGAGCCAATCAGTTTCGGCTGGACCAGGGATTTTGAATCCCCTTACGAATGGGTGATGAGGGGGTTCTGCAAGACCAGCACCGCAAGGGATCCCCTAAAGGCCCACCTGCTGGTGGCCCACGTTATCGAGGAGTGGCGGCGCCAGGGACTGGTCGATTGGACCGAGGACGAGGCGGGATACCTGCCCCATATGCAGTTGGAGAACCTTGTAGGGACGTCCAATGCCCCTTCACAGGTGCAGACTTGGGTGATGCGCTTGAGAAGGGCCCTGAGCTAAGTTGTGAGGATTGGCTGAGAACTCGCTAGGGCTAATCGACAATTAGGGGCTCCAGGTAATTGCGGCAGCCAGATACCAGGCTGACAGGAAGTAGAGACTTTTCGGTCCTACCTGGTAGCCAATCGTTTCCATTGCTTCAGTTTGTTGAAAGCCCGTTCAATCAGATTCCGGGTTCGGTACAGTTGCCGGTCATAGTCCCAGGGGTCCTTGCGGTTGGACTTGGGCGGAATGACCGCTGCTGCTCCCAGGTCTCGAATGAAGGCCAGAATTCCATTGCTCTCATATCCCTTGTCGGCAATGATCCCCTCAGTCTGTATGCCACTCAGTAGGGGTATGGCCTGGGGTGCATCGGCTTTCTGTCCTCTGGTGAGGGCAAAGCGCACTGGCTGACCCTGGGCATCGGTGACCATGTGTATCTTGGTGCTCAGTCCTCCTCGAGACCGGCCCACAGCCTCACCCTGGCCCCCCCTTTACCACACACCGCCTGCTGGTGAGTCCGGACTATGGTGGAATCGATCATTGTGAATAACCAGGAACATTAGGACAAAAATCCCCGAAATAACCACAATCATTAGGACAGAAAACCAGGGTCATTAGGACACTCTGAGCGCCTGATGGGAGATCATTCCCGCACTTGAGAACGAGGTGCGGCGATGGCTTACAAGGAGGTATTCAGAGTGGAAATATCTGAAGTGATCCGGCGCTGGCAGGCTGGGGAGAGCCGACGCCACATAGCCTCGGGCACGGGGCTGTCGAAAGATACGGTGGGCAGGTACATCTCGGCGGCCGAGGCGATGGGCATCCCCCGAGACGGCCCTGGGCCCAGTGAGGAGCAACTCAGCAGCCTGGCTGCCATCGGTCGCTCCGGTCCACGGCAGGGGGAAGCGCCCACGGTGGAGAAGCTGGCCCCGTGGGTGGACCAGATCTACCAGTGGATTACCGTTGACCGCTTGCAACTGACCCGCATCCAGGAGTTGCTGGCGGAGCGGGATTGCCGCGCGCCGTATACCTCGCTGCATCGCTTTGTGGACCGCCGCCAGTGGCGGCGACGCCGAACCAACACGGTGCGCATGGGAGAGAGCGCCCCTGGGGAAGTAGCCGAACTGGACTTCGGTCGCCTGGGCTACATCCTTGACCAGGAGACCGGCAAAAGGTAGGCGGTATGGGCCCTGCTGGTGGTGCTGACCTACTCCCGGCACAGCTTCCTGTGGCCCGCCTACGGGCAGAAGCTGGAAGACGTGATCGCCGGCCTGGAGTCTGCCTGGTCCTTCTTCGGCGGCATTCCCAAATACCTGGTCATCGACAACTTCCCCGCCGCCGTGGCCGGAGCCGACGCCCTGCATCCCCGCCTGACCCGGGGCTTCCTGGAATACTCCCAGCACCGGGGCTTCATCACCGATCCCGCCCGGGTGCGCCATCCCAAGGACAAGCCCATGGTGGAGCGGGGCGTCCAGTACGCCCGGGAACGCTTCTTCAAGGGCGGCGAGTTCCGAGACCTGACCCACCTCCGTTCTGAAGCAGCCCGCTGGTGCCGCGACGTTGCCGGAATGCGCATTCACGGGACCACCCGCCGCCAGCCGCTGGAGGTATTCCTGGACGAGGAGCGACCAGCCCTGGCGCCCTGGGACGGCGAGCCCTACGAAATCACCCACTGGGGCTCCGCCAAGGTCCACGCCGATCACCACGTAGCCTGCCAATACGCTCTCTACTCGGTGCCCTCCACCCTGTGCCCGCCCGGGCAGCAGGTGGAAGTCGGCCTGGGCCCCAAGCTGGTGCACATCTTTCACCGGGGCCAGCTGGTCAAGGTCCACCCCCGCCAGCCCAAGGGCGGCCGATCCACCGACACTGCCGACTATCCCACCGAGCTCTCTGCCTACACCCTGAGGGCGCCCGACGGCATCAAGCGCAACGCACAGGAGCAGGGACCTGCGGTAGCCGAATTCGCCGAGCGGCTGTTTGACGGGCCCCTGCCCTGGTCCCGAATCCGGCAGGGCCACAAGCTCATCCGCCTGGGCCAACGCTACACTCCCCAGCGCCTGGACGCCGCCTGCCGCAAAGCCCTGGAGGTGGACCTGATTGACGTGAGTCGCGTGGAGCGCATCCCGCTCCAGGCCCTGGAACAGCAGGAAATCCCGGAACATCCTGAACCGTTGCCAGGGGGCCGCTTCGCCCGCCCGGGCTCCGTCTTCGCCCATGCCAAAGGCCAGCGCCATCAGCCAACCCAATCCACCGAGTCTACCGAACTGAAAACAGGAGGTCAGTCATGACCCGCGTCACCGAACTCACACCATTGCTCAAGCGGCTCCAGTTGGGGCCTATGGCCGCCACCCTGCCCGAACGCATCGCCCTGGCCCGCCGGGACCAGCTGGATTACGCTTCTTTCCTGGAGATCATCCTCTCCGACGAGGTCGACCGCCGTGCTGACCGCCGTTTGGAACTGCGGCTGCGCAACGCGGGATTCGAGGAGACCTGCCGACTGGAGGACTTCGACTGGTCCGCCGCCATTACCATGGACCGGAGACTCCTGGACGCCGTATTCTCCCTGGAGTTCCTCTCCAGGCATGAACACGTCCTGCTGGTGGGGCCCGCCGGTGTGGGCAAGACCTTCCTCGCCCAGGCCCTGGGCTACGCCGCGGTCCGGGGCGGTCACACCGTCCGCTTCTGCCATGCCGACGACTTCTTCAGGGCCATGGCCCAGGCCAGAGTCGACAACTCCGTCGACCGGACCTTACGGTCCTTTCTCTCCCCGGACCTGCTCATCCTGGACGACCTGGGCCTACACCGGCTGACGGCTCAGCAGTCCGCCGACCTCTACGAGCTGATCATCGGCAGGCATCGGGTATCCAGCTTCGTGATCACCAGCAACCGCAGCGTCGAGGAGTGGCTCAGCCTCTTCGACGACCCCATCCTCGGAAACAGTGCCCTGGACCGGCTGGCCAACTCCAGCTTCCAGGTCGTCATCGAGGGGGCCAGCTACCGAGAGAAACTGTCGCCTCACCGGAAGCTCCTGGGCGACAGGGGAGGTGATTGACCCAGCAGCCATAACCTGATACAAGTCTAAATCACTCGCGCTCAGGGTGTCCTAATGATCGTGGATACCACTGTTGATGTTCTACGATTAGGTCACCAGCCAACTGTTCAGCGAAAATGTCACCCATGAGGGAAGTGACATTGAAACAGCGAGAACAGGCAAAAATCCAGGTACTCAACACCGTGCTGGAACAGCACCTTTCGATCAGGCAGGCAGCGGAGATGATGGGAGTCAGTGAACGCCACACCAAACGGCTGCTGGCAGCCTACCGCAACGACGGTCCCGCGGCTCTGGCCCACGGCAACCGGGGACGGAGGCCCCACAACGCCGTGCCAGAACAAGCAGCGGCGGCCGTGGTGAAGCTGGCCAGCAATCATTATTCAGGCGCCAACCACAGCCACTTCACCGAGTTGCTGCGGGAGCGGGAGGGGATCGACCTGAGCCGTCCGACGGTGCGCCGCATATTGGTGAAGGCCGGTATCGGGAGTCCCCGCAGCCGGCGGTCTCAGCAGCACCGGTTCCGAAGGAAGCGCATGCCCCAGGAGGGGATGCTGATCCAGGTGGACGGCAGCCCCCATGCCTGGCTGGGGGAGCGGGCCGACAAGTTCAACCTGCTGCTGGCGGTGGATGACGCCACCGGGGTGGTGGCCCAGGCCGTCTTCCACCCTACCGAGGACACCCGGGGCTACCTGGTGTTGCTGGAGGGACTGGTCCGGCAGTGGGGAATCCCCCTGGCCCTGTACAGTGACCGCCACGCGGCCTTCAAGTACAACGCCCGCCAGGGGCCGGCCCAATACGAGTCCACCCAATTCGCCCGGGTGATGCGGGAGTTGGGCATTCAGCAGATCTTCGCCATGTCGCCACAGGCCAAGGGACGGGTCGAGCGGATGGTCAGCACCTTCCAGGACCGGCTGGTCACCGAGCTGCGCCTGGCTAGCGCTACCACCATGGAAGAGGCCAACGAATTCCTGCAGGAATTCCTGCCCCGGTTCAACGCTCGGTTCGCCGTGGCGGCGGAGCAGCCGGAGACGGCCTACCGGCCGGTGCCGGAGGACCTGTCTCTCACCGAAACAGTCAGCATTCATCACACCCGTAAAGTAGCCCGGGACAACACGGTGAAGTACCAGTGGCGAGTCCTCCAGTTGCTGCCTGGGGCAGAGCGGCCCTCCTATGCCGGTCTCCAGGTGGAGGTGTTGGAACGGGCCGACGGGGAGCTGCTGATCCGCTATCAGGGAGAAACCGTCGATTTCCAGGAAGGGGAACCGCCCGCCGCGTCTCTGTGGGGAGAAGGCACCGGCCGCTTGCCCAGCGCAGACCAACCGGAGACGGCCAGGGGCCTGGCCAGCAGCCATTTGGATGATGAGCAGCGGAAGCTCCTGGTCGCCCTGGACTCCTCGGTGGAGAAGCGGGCCAAGTCCAGGAAGGCCACCGGCAAGGGTCGGGCCGGAAAAGAAAAACCGGTGCGCCACCAGTTGCACCGCAAGCCTACCCCCACCCAGCAGGCCCGGTGGGAGGCGGTGCAGCAGGCCAAGAGCCGAGGACTGTCCCTGCGGGCCATCGCCAGGGAACTGGGCATGGCCAAGAACACCGTCGGCAAATACCTCAAGGCCGAAAGTCCGCCCACCAAACTTCTCAGCGCCAAGGAACGGGCCAAGGCTGAGGCCCTGGCCCAAATACAGATGGCCGCAGACTAACCTGGTGACATATTCGCTTTTCAAAACTGGGGACGGAATCGCTGGACAACAACATACCACTGTCCTAATGACCCTGGATAACGACAACTTGCCGGTACCAGCCTTCCCATCTGCGCACTTCATACTGGTCCAGCCCTACCAGCCGTTTAGCCTCCTCAAAACACTCCTCAATGGCCCACCTGATGCCTGCTACCTTCACCAGTTCTTCCAGGGTGGTCTCCCCTGGACCGTAGCAGACGTAATAGGCCAGCTCTTCAGGCTGGGCCATGCTCCGGCGAACCAGCAGCCAGTACCCCTTGCCTGGTTCCCACAAAGGCCGGACCGCCACCCAGGCCCAGTCGTAAATCCGCAGCCCCTTGGACCCGTCCCCAGCGCTCAACCGCGCCCAATCCGATTCTTCCACCTGGGACGCCAAACGGTCCGCCCGCACCTGCCTGGGGCCTTCCTCCGTCCACACCCACAGCTTCTCGTTGCTCTTGATGGCCAGCACGTGGGGTATCTCTTGCTGCTCCAGCCACCGCAGCAACCGGCGGTCGCTGCCGTACACCGTGTCTCCGGCAAACCACCGGAAGGGAACTCCCCCTACTATCGCCCGCTTCACCATTGTCTGGGCCAGTTGCGGCTTGGTCTGGAACCTTACCCCCTCCGGCACTCCCGCCTCCCGGCACCGCTCCCAATCCTCCGACCATACCTGGGGCAGGTACAACTCCCGGTCCAGCAGGACCCTCCCCTGGCCGGTAGCATAAGTCAGGAATACCCCTACCTGGCAGTTCTCTATTCGACCCGCCGTCCCACTGTACTGACGTTGCACCCCCACCGACTTGGTTCCCTTCTTCAGGAATCCCGTCTCGTCCACCACCAGCACGCCGTTGGCGTCGCCCAGGTGTTCCATCACGTAGTCCCGGAGATCGTCCCGAACCAGGTCGGCGTCCCACACGTAGTTGTACAACAGCCGCTGCACCCCGTCGGGCGTGGCGTCGCCAGCTTGCTCCGCCAACTGCCACCCGTTCTTGCGCTCCACCGGACTGATCAGCCCTTTCAGATAATCCAGCGCCCGACGGCGGGGTTCCGACCGGTAAAAACGGGCCCCAATTCGCCGGTGGGCTTCCTCAATGCCCCAAGCCCACCGGGCCGCTTCCAACACATCAACCCTCTCCCCCGCCAATCCCTCACCTCACACACTCGCTAAAGTGGACTCATTCTACCTGAATCAATCTGCGACTGTAGTACTAGTCCAGTAGTCAAACACCCTCGGAGTGATGACTGGGCTGAGGATTCTTCAGTTCTGTGAGGAGCGAAGAATCCCAACCTCAGGCTAAGTCCTTGCTCCATCGCTGGAATTCTTTATCGCTCCGCCTCTTAAAAGGACTTTCTTTATCCCTTCATTCCAATGGTGTCGGACTGCTTTACCTTCAAGTAGGTACCTTTGCAATATGCCCTTTGGGCCTGTATCTTTTGCAATAATATGGAAGCGAAATCAGTACTAATCACGGGCGTTGCCGGCTTCGGGGGGTCGGCGTTGGCTGCAAGGCTGCTGCAGGCCGGTTATCGCGTCACCGGCCTGGACATTGCGCCGCCAAGCCAGGCGCCTCTCCTCGCTCGCCAACTGGGGGACCCTCAATTTCGCTACGTTTGGAAGAGCGTCAACGACATTCAACCTCGCGACATTGAGGGACATTACGCAGTAGCCCATCTGGCGGCCCAGCCGGATACCCCCATGGCCTTTGAATCGCCCCGCTTCACGGTACTCAACAATGTCAATGCCACGGTGGAACTGCTGGAAGCGGTCCGCCAGGCCGGAACGGTTCAGAAACTGATTTTTGCTGGGTCGGGCAACGAAATTGGGCGGCCGCTGTATTTGCCAATAGATGAAGACCATCCCCTTACGCCCCACAACCCCTACGGCTTCTCCAAGGCGGCCGCTGAAATGGCCGTGTGGGCGTGGCGCCGGTCCTACAGCATTCCTTCGGTCGTCCTGTCCACCGGAGTTGTCATCGGACCGCACATGCGGCGAGAGGTGTTCATATTCAAGTGGCTCTGGAACGCCCTTCAGGGCCAGCCCATCGTCGTGGAAGGCGGCGACCAGACCAGGGACATCACTTACATAGAAGATGTAGTGGAAGCCTGGGTGCGGGCCATCGAGGCCCCCGTCTCCGACGTTGTAGGCCAGAAAATTTTTGTGGGAAGCGGGAGGGAGTTATCCATCAGGAAACTGGCGTCCATTTGCCGACTCGCCGCGGGTGCGGAAGCTCCCATAGAGTACGTGCGGTACCGGCCTGGCGAAGAGGGCCAGCGGGAGTACTACAGCACTGAGAAGGCCCGGAGGATCCTGGGGTATGTGCCCCAATTAACTGCCGAAGAATCAATTGCCAGCACTGCTGAATGGGTACGAAGCCTGCTCCAGCCCCCGCCAGGAAACTGCTAAGGTGCCCGACTCCTTCCACAGCAGCAAGGTGTCCAGGTACTCGGGCCAGTGGAAGTCTTCCAGTCCCAGGTCGAACAAGCGTCCAACTATAACTGCCAGCACCGAGTCGTGGGTCACGTGCAGGTAAGTTCTGCCATCCTGCCCCAGGGGCGCGGCCGCCAGTTCCAAGAAGATGCGGATTCCGTCATCGGCTGGCCTCATTCCAACGGGGGGCGGGCTTGCCTCCAACTGCCGCCGTACTACTTCCCTGCTTCCGAGCCTTAGGAAGAGAGGCTCGCACAACCCCTCGTCAACTACGAAGGGACCCGGCGATCCCAGTCGCCAGTCGGGCATGACCCCGGTGTTCCAACCCGCCCCTTCAGCTATTTGCTGGCCGGTATTCACGCACCGCGGGAGGGGACTGGAGTGTATCTTTCCAGGACTCCGTTCGCCCAGGAGCTTGCCCAACTGCTTCGCCGTGGCCACACCGTTTTCGGTAAGGGCCACGTTACTGCCAGACTCGCCGGGTGGCAGGGCGTCCCGTTCCGCGTGACGCAGGACTATGGCGACATCAGCGTTGGGAGGCGGCAACCGCAACCGGTCCAAGGTGGATGCCACGGTTTCGGGTGCGGTCATACGGCCTCGGCCCTGAATATCGAACTCACTGCCACCATGGGCGTGACGTCCCTCAACCTGAATCCGGCCCTGGCCAGCAATGAACTATATTCCTCCCTGGTCCGTTCCGCCCCTCCGGTCATAACGAGCATGTTTAGGTCCAACAAACCACCGTTCCCCGACTGGTCGTCGGGAGTGAGTTCAACGACATAGAGGATACCGCCCACTGGCAGGGACTCTCGCGCTCTTGCCAGAATTGCGCCGGCCGCTTCATCGGGCCAGTCGTGAAGCACCCTGGCCAGGACCACCGCCTCAGCCTGGACCGTCCAGGACTGGAACAAGTCGCCGGCTACCACGGCGCAGCGATCGGTCAGGTCTGGGGGGACGGTGATCTGGGCTACAACTTCGGCAATGTCCATCACCGTACATCTGAGGTTGGGAAAGGACCGCAGCAGGGAAAAGGTCAATTCGCCGGTCCCGCCACCCGCGTCCAGGATGGCGCGATGGACACCAAAATCCAGGGCCTGGGCGATTTCGGCGTAATCGTGCCTGGCGTAGGAGGCCATGGCCCGGTGATAACCCGCCAGTTCAATAGGCCGATGCTTGAGCGAGTTGAAAAAGTTCTGCCCGAACTTGCTGGACCACGGTAAATTCGCCGACCGAAGCGCAGCGGTTATCCCTTCCCAGGCCTCCCCCGCAGCCCCGCCCCAATGCAGGGCGGCGTCGGACAGTGTATATGGGTGGTCTGCTTTCAGATGGCATCCCCGGGTTGTGGCTGAATATTGTCCGCTTGAATCCTGCTGGACCAGGTCCAGTTCCACAAGGGCCCTCAGCAGCCTGCTTCCCATGCCCCGCGCCAGTCCACACTGGCATTCCAAGGCAGACGAGTTGGCGGGCAGGGCTTCAAACACACCCAGTTCCACCGCGGCCCTGATTGTGTGGGTCTTCCACAGTCCCACCATGTCCTCAGACAAGGCTTGCAGGGTAGACCTGGACGGTCTGCTGAGGCTTATAACCACCTGGCCAGATTCGTCGATCACCGACAGCGCGCCGTCCGGTTCTTCAACCCGTGCTTGGCCGTTGTAGAAGGGTTCCACATTCCTGAACCGGCGACCGTACAACTGGCGCCCCTGAGTATCTACGTGGTGCCAGCCCCGCTCATCCCTGGCCCGGGCAAAGTTCTTGTGAAACACGTCCAGGTCCAGGAACCACTCGCCGTGAAGAGGCGATCCATAGGCGTTAACATGGGTGTGCCGGCCATCGTCCCGCTGGACCACCGCGAACCCATCCCGGAAGTCTCCCGCGTAACGGTAGATCTGGCCGTAGACGGGATTTCCTTCCAGGTTCAAGTGGAAGTAGTTCCCCGAGGAGTCCCGAACAGGACAGCGGCCTTCCTGGAAATTGCCACACCAGGCGTACCGATCACCATAAAGAGGGCTGCCGTCGCCCAGGATATGAAACCAACCCTCGCTGGCCTGGACTGCCGCCCGCCCCTCGTAGAACCCGAAGGTGCGCAGATACCGTTGGCTGTATGCTGGCAACCCATCGGGGGTGATGTGGCCAGCGCCCGATACGTCCCAAGCGGGCGCGAGACCGGGTTCGTGGAATTTGAGGACTTCATGAAACCGGGCGGCATAGGCTGGCCTGCCGTGGTCGATATGATGAGACAGGTCAGGGGCAATGGTGTAATTTCGCCAGTTGCCGCTCATGGCCCCTCCAGCCGGCGCATGTTGCACCCCTGGCACAGGCGATTTTCCATATAGTTTGCCCGCAACAGTTTGTACGCATCGCCTTCCCAGATGTTGTAGAGGCCGTTGTCATTTACGCTTCCGAACTCGCCCAGAGTGCGGCGCAGTGCGTCCGGAGCGCAACAGGGATTGAAGCGTCCATCCGAAGCTACCCACGCTTCCTGGCCCAGAAAGGGACACTGCCCTCCCGGGGCGATATCATCGCTGCCGCCATCATCCAGCGGGAAGATGTTCTCAAGCAAAACCTCCGCCCCGTTGCGCAGCAAATGCTGCCGTTGGACCAGGTAAGTCTCCTCAACAACCTGATTCCATCGTTCTATGGCGGCGGCGTCGCGGCGCATGGACTGCTGTTGAATCTGGCTGAAATGCGCCCACAGGTGGTGGCCCTTGACCCGGTCCACTCCCAGCTGCGATGCCAGCCTTACTATGTCTGGCAGTTCCCGGTAGTTGACCTCCATGAAGGTCAACTGGAAGGTGACGCGGCAGCGGTTCCCGCCGGCAGCGGCGTGCTCGTCCCGCACCCGGATGAAAGTTCGGACATTCTCCACCACCCTGTTCCAGTTGCTCCCCAGCATCACAGTCTCCTGGGTTTTGCTGGTGGCGCCGTTCCAGGAAATCTTGACGTCGGAGGCGACTGGCACGATACGCTGGGCCCAGCGTCGGGGGCCCCGTTGAGGGAAGGTGCCGTTGGTGGTCAGGTTCAGCTTCACACCGTACTCGGCGCAGAGATCGATTATCTGGTCGAAGTGGCGGTATATCAGGGGTTCGCCCATGGTGGAGGGAATGATCTCCCGCAGAGGGGTGCCCCGGGAATCGGCCAGGACCTGCCTTATGAGTTGAACGTCCATGCGCCGCCTGGGCAGTCCGGCGGCCCTCCGGTCAGTCTGGGTGCCGCTGTAGGGAGAATGGTCCTCGCACATAATGCAGTGAAGGTTGCAGTCGTCCGGGTTGGTATCGAAGGTGATGCGCCAGGGACCGGAGCGCGGCGTGGCGACTGATTCCGGGCCCACCGGTCCTGTTTCCATTGATTCCGCCGGAAGATTCATTGCCCGCCCGCCCTGCCAATCACGTCTTTATAGATGGCTTCTACGGCCGCCGCATGGGTTGTCATATCCGGGATGTTGTGATCGTCGGATTGCAGGTAGCCCCTGCGGCCCAGCCTGACGGCCAGTTCCGGATCGCCGGTCAGGCGCTGCATCTGCTCAGACAAGGAAGCAACGTCACGGTGCCTGAACAGCAGGCCGTTCTCTTCGTGATGGACGTATTCGGCCATGCCCCCATAGTCTGCGGTGATGACCGGCACCCCGGCCTGTAAAGCTTCGTGGATGACCAAGGGAGAGTTCTCAGCCCAAATGGAGGGCACCACGATGGCGTCGCACCGGTTGAAAACCTCGGGCACGATATCGGGATTGCGGTACTCCCCCATCCATTCTGCTCGCTGGGACGTTCCCTCCGGCAGGCTTGCCGCCAGCGCCTTCAACCCTGCGGTTTCCACTCCCCGCTCCCGCCCCCAGATACGCAGGGCCGGTTCACCCTGGACATGCCCAAAAGCCTGGATCAGGTGATCCACGCCCTTGGCGGGTATATGGGTGCCGATGTAGCCGAAGGTGAAGGGTTCGCCGGGTTGCCGTTGCCGCCCGGCAAGGCGTTCCAGGTGGAAGCCGTAGTCCAGGTAGATAAGCTTTTTTTCATCCAGCCCGAAGTCGTCTCGGAAACGACTGAGCAGGTACCTGGCGGGAGCGATGAAGACGTCCACGGCATCGCAGACCTGCCGGACGTGGGACATGCGCCTTCCTACCCAGTCGGTCCAGTATCGGACATCTTCGCCAGTATCGTCACCCCTGCCACCAAAGTAGCGAGAGTAGCAGTGAACAGCGCACTTCCGGTCGTTCTGCCCATCGCATAACGGCCAGGTGTCAGGATCCCGAGACATCATCTGGATAAACTGGCCGCGGGGGCACATAAGCCAGTAATCGTGCAGGGTGAACACTATCGGAATGTAGCGACGTTGGGCGGCGAACACCAGTGAAGTGGAGAGGTGGTTGAGATGGCCCGCATGGACAACGTCGGGTCGCAACCGGTCCAGCAGGTCGGCAAAGGCCTGGTCTACTTCCGGATGACGGTACCCGTCCCTGGCCCGGGCCATGTTGATGATGTGCAGCGCTATCCTGGGATCTTCGGGGTCTCGTTCATCTTGCAGGAAGTACTCTGGCAGGAAGGAGTTTTCCTGTCGGGTGAAAACGTGGACCTCGTGGCGGTTGGCTAACCCTTGGGCCAGCCCCTGAGTGTAGACTTCGGAACCGGCATTGTACCGCATGGGGTAGCCGTGGATTACCTGGAGAACCTTCACCGGAGATTCCTCCCTGTTGGCTTCATTGCCAGTTTCTCACAGCCGCCGCAGTTGCGCCAGCAGAAATTCTCTGACGAGACCCGCTCTCAAGCAAAGCATTTCGGTAAGGACATACGTTGACCGGCGGGGGAAGGATCCACGAACAACGCTTCCTGCATTGCAGGGACTCCTGCAGATTTGCATTAGGCCCACTCCGGTCAACTGCCTCCAGAGCAGCTACTTCAAATGGAAGACGGAAGTGACCTTGGCCCTCCAGAAGAGCGGGACCCGCGCTGCGGACGCAGAGGCCGAGAACTACCAAAAATGAGCCATAACGCATTTGCCACAATCCAGTTTCCGCTTTGCTGACTCCAACGTTCTGAACCTCTGGCTACCGACTGTGCGGCCAACGTCCCAAGGATAGGCAAACCCGTCTTGAACTGCCATGGTGGCCCATTACGTCCCGCCAAAGGATTTGTCTTCCTCTCATCCCCTGTGGGAAACCTCAGTCCGTTTGAACCTTGGAGGCAACCGATGCGCCGCCAAAGCATGATGCGTCGTCAAACCGTATTTCCTGAACCAAGACACCTTCGGGGTAGTTGGTCGCAGATTCAAGCTTGCCAAGGGCAGGGGTGCAAATGGGCGCCTAGACGGGCGCCCGCCGGCCTTTGAAACCCGCTATCTGGTCAATCATGGCACGAATCGGAATGCCAAAGGAAAACTAGACCACGCCAGAAACGACTGGGTTCAAGGCTATTAAGTCCTCGGATGTTTTCGGCTCTCCCACAACGGTTGGCCAGCCCCTCGAGGTCTAGCAACTCACCACGACACCGCACCGGCTCAACGGCCCTTGCCTTCCATTTTTGAACGACGCCGAGTTGCCCCCAAAGGGGCGGGACCATGCTGCCTGCCCAATGACTCCGGCACCCGTATGGAGAAGGAACAAAGTCTGTCTTTACGGCCTGCCTGTAGTTTGGGCAGCGGGTGCACATGACCGGCACTAAACATGAAAACTAGAAGGAACGGAATGAATAGCAAGACCCACTGCAAGTGGCGGCATCTGGCGCGCGCACCTCCTGTAAAAGAAATCCACACCGGCAGGACGGTTGAAAGGAAACGAACCAGGGCGGCCGCCCTCCCATACCCACTGCAGCAATCCAAACAACTGGAAACATCCAGGAGGAAAGACTATGGAAATATCCCCGGACTCTAAACAGGACCAGCACCAGCATGAAATCCACTCGCGGGCGTGGGAAACCGTAAGGACTGTCCCACCCGACTTGTCCCGATTCGCCACTCTGTCCGAAGCCGCTAGGCACGCCTGGGAGTGGGCCTACGGGTTCTATGGCGTCGAACTGGGCCACGAAACTATCCAGGACCACATCGATCTTCCCTATTTCATCGTCATGCACCTGATAGACGACCTCATGGACAGGAAGGGTATCGGAGGCAAGGACACCCACAGCCAGATCTCAGGCTCTAGCCAAATCTTTGCTGACGCCATCCACGATGGCCTGGCCATGTGGGCCGACCAAATTGTCGAAGGAGATCCCCAGCAGTTGCCCTACCTACAGGGTTGGTACGACGCCTGCCGGAAAGGCGAGGACGAGGAGGACGAGGAAGACGAAGGGGGCGAATAATAGGAAGGGGGAACATCGACCCACAATCACGGGCCGGGGCCTGTGCAACCGTGGCCCCGGCACCATCCCAACCTGAACCGCCGCATACCGTAAATCTCGGCTTGGCCAAGGGGCATACTTGCTCTTCCGAGACTGAACAGAAAGGCGATTTCCGGTCACGAGCGTTCCCTAGCTCCTCGCGGTCTGTCCCCTTCAGACAACCCACAATGACATTTGCCAGAACCGGTTCGACCCCAGTTTGCATCCTTTCAACGGGCAGGGAGAAACGGGCCAGGATCATGTCTCAAGACTCCCTAACCTGACGGCGGCGTCCCCACCGCAAAACAGGAGGGAAAGTTCGTCCAGACTCGACCCGCTGAAAAGACCCCAAATCCACTGGATTAGGGTGCGACGTCGGGAAACGCTGCTCCGGGCTGCCCTAGAGGACTGCCAGCCGATGGCGGGAGAGCATATTGCAATGGTTTCCTGGACTGGGCCAGGGTGGCGACTACGGCGACAGTACGACAGGCATCGCGGGCCCAACCGCCAGAAATTGGAAGCACTTTATGCTTCCAGCTGCCGCCATCCTGGATCCCCATGGACTTGTTAAAATCCTGCCCGGGGCTCAGATACGAATCAGCCTGTTTGCTATTACATCCCCCTTGACGTGTCCTCAATAACTTCCTGGAGGGTATATTGACGTTTTAACTGTAGTTTTCGGGGTGATTTCCAATATAAAAACTGTTAAAAATGATGCATCATCCATCGCAGGGCAGCGACGTTTCCTTTTTATCCAATGTGTCCTGCGGCGCTGCCATTCTGTGCTGTTTTTCCGGAACCTTCAGGTCTTTAAAAAGCCACAAGAGTGGGCAATCAGCCGCCAGCCCAAGCGGGTGAAAGGGTGTGTCCGCGAAGACATCAACTGTCGGAACTATGGGCTCCGCCCAGTGACCACAGTCCGCCACGGAACTGGTTCTCCAACAGTTTTCGAATCCCTGCTCCTTCATCCGCTCCCAGGTGGTAACCCACACCGGCAGGTCCGGGCTGGCCACCAAAAGCCTGTATGCAGCGATGTCACTCTCTGCGATGAAGACTCCTGCCATATCTTGCCTCGCTAGCTTCATCTCGTAGAATGGCTTCATCTTTTGGTCCGGACTGGCCCGGACTCCGGCACGCCGCTCCACTTCTCCGACCAAGAACATCGCCAAGGTTCGTCCGGCATCCATGTGTCTGACCAATTCCTGGGGCATAAGGTTTCGTCCCTGGAGGCTGGCGCCGAATCCCGGCAGACGTACCTTGTAAAGGACATCACCTTTGACCTGGGTCAGCCCCTGGAAATCAAAGAAGGCGTGCAGAGCGCTATAGGAGGGAATACCGTGTTCGATGCCATAAACCGCTGCTTCGGCCGCCTCGCGGTTGTGGACCGATTGTTCAAGGCGATACTCATCGCTCTCCAACAGCCTCTTCCACCTGCGCCTCACGCGTTCCACGTGACATCCTTCCATTTCAGCAATTGCGACCAACCCCTGTGCTCCCGGGTAAAGACCGTCTTCCTCCCGCTTCAGCAATTTAAGCCCAGCCAGGCACTCCACCGCTTTGGCGAGAGCTAATTTCCCTATTTTGCAGCCTCTATACCCCTGATCCTGAGTGGTGTTCGGGAAGTCGTGCACCCAGTAAAGAGTCTGCCGCCCCTGCCAGGTCAGTAACGCCGACCACAACGATTCGGTAATCAGCTTCTTCAAGTCTTTGGGGTCTCCCAGAACCCTAGGCCTAGTGCGGTCGGTGGCGAACCCCTTCCAGACGGGGACATGCCGATGCATCATCTCAACCACGTTCCCCTTAAGGTCCACTATGGCGGCGTTGGCAAACCGATGCCATCCCTCAATAACTCTCGCTTTCACTCCCAGCGCCTCGTCGCTGGCCACCACCACCAACGGAAAAGGAGGGGTACCGCAATCTTCTTTCTCCCATACCGCTTCTCCAACCAGCATGAGTCCCACCCTTTCCTGCCAATCCCTAACCTCCCTGGGGCGCCGGTACGGGCCGAAAAGGGCGACCGGAAGATAGACGTCAACCCGCAAATCCTCGACCCAATAGCGGGCCACCAGGGGTATCTGACTGTCCTGGTACCAGCGCAATTCCTTAAGAACCCCCTGGGACTGGTTTACTCTCACCATCCCCCACTGCAGGTCTGGCCGAAATTCTATTAACTCATCCCGCACCAGTTGAGAATCCCATGCTCCAGGTATGATCTTGTAACAGCATTCCAGAACCTGCAACCGAACCAGCAGCCACCTCAATCCCTGCACCGTATGCCACCACTGGATTTGCCACCCGAATGCCTTGCTCATGGCCTTAAGACCGGTCGGTAAGAAGAAATACCGGAAGGCCGCAGTTTCCAGCATTCCCACCTTATACCTTCCCACCCAGTGAGGGTTTCGTTTAAGGAAAGTACTGATCGCATGTTCGGTGAGGCCTGTCACCATGACCAGATTCTTGGCCGAGGCCCATGGCATCATCCACAACCAGTATAGAATCAGTATCTGTGCTTCAGTCAGTTTTGCCACGATTCCAGTTTCCCCCTTCTAGCAGATTCCTCCATAAACATAGTGCACAGTTCCCTCATTCCTTTTTGTCCCTTTTGCCCCACCTGATACCGCATAGGTTCCCTTCGGTAAACCTCACCGCTGTTCAGGGACTTCGCCTGGTATCAGGCCCTTCATTAAACATAATTCATCCGTCTCCTTCGTGCTTTTGTCCTTTTGTTCGAGGGGGACAGTGTTCAGGATTTACAGCGTGACGGGACGCCCTGCCGCTTCCGAAATGAGACTGACCCTGCTAGTAGGCGTCTGCGGTCATCTCGCCCCGCTTCGCTGGCCACACGCCTTACACGACCCGCAACTGCTGTGTCTGTGGCGGACCGGCGGCTGGCCGGACCCGACTGCAAGCTACCTACACGAAATGTGGAAAAGCAACCATGCCCTACTACCTTCGTGCTGGACACCTCCCGGATTACCGTGGTGGGCTGCGGTGGCACGGGCGGCTTCGTCGCCGAGGGGCTTATAACCTCCTCCAGGGCCGCGACGCCACCATCGTCTTGGTGGACCGCCACCAGATGTAACCCCGCGACCTGCTGCCCCAGAACTTCTACTCCGGCGACATGGGAGAGTTCAAGAACCAGGCCCTGCCCGACCGGCTGGCGAAAGTCTACGACCCGCCCATCGGCTACTCGGTTTATCCCTTCCGGAAGGAGGAGTGCCGCTACCCCCGCCTCTCGTACCACGACGGCCTGGTCATCGGCTGCGCCGACAACGCCGCCGCCCGGCGGGCCATGGCCGATTGACTGCCGGGGGACCCCTGCTGTTGGCTCATCGACGCCGGCAACGACACCAACTGGGGACAGGTTCTCGTCGGCAAAGTCGCCGACCGGGTGGTTCTGCAGGAACCGCCCTCTACGGGCGAGACCTGCCACCTGGCCCCGGCGCCCGCGCTGCAACGGTCCGACCTGCTGACCGCCGTGTCCACCAGGCCGCCCGACGTGGACTGCGCGGCGCCCTGAACCTCACCGACCAGGACCCCACCATCAACCAGATGATGGCCTCACTGGTGTTGCAGGTAGTCCGCCGCATGGAGGCCGGCAGTTGCCCCTTCCTGGGTCTCTACCTGGACATGGACTTGGTGTCCCGCGTCAACCATAATTGCCGAATTGGCGTCAATCAGTTTTGCCGGTTCACCTCCTCGGCCTGACCCCGTTGCTGGGCCACATCAGTGCGGTAGCTGGGGACGTCAAATTCCAGGATGACGGAGTGATGGACCACCCGGTCTATGGCCGCTGCGGTGGACATGGGGTTGGCAAAGATGCGTTCCCATTCCGAGAAAACCAGGTTTGACGCGACGCCCAGCCACCTGCGCTCGTAGCGTTCGGCGATGAGGGTGAAGAGCACTTCGGACTCATCAGCGCCCTGGGGCAGGTAGCCCAGGTCGTCGAGGAGCAGGAAATCGAAATTGTCCAACTTGCGCAGCTGGCGGGGCAGGTCCAGGTCTCGCTTGGCGGCCAGGAGTTCCTGCACCAGGCGGTAGGCTGGGGCGAAGAGGACGGAGTGGCCAGCCTCCACCAGGCGGTGGCCCAGGGCGCACAGGGCGTGGGTCTTGCCGGTGCCGGGCAGTCCAAAGGCCAGGACGAAGCACCGGACACGTTGAGGGGTTTTCCTGGAGCGAATGGACTCCCCTAATGCCCTGGCAACGACTGGAGGAGCGCATCCGGCCTCACTATCCGCAATCCGTGAAGGGCCCGACGGCCTTACCCTCTGTCGGTGATGCTACGAGTGCCGATGGTTCAACTCTGCTTCAACCTCAGCGACCCGGCGATGGAAGACCTCCTGTACGAGGCGGAGTCGGTGCGACGGTTTGCCGGCCTGCGGCTGTCGGAGCCGATACCCGATGAGGGTACCATCCTCCACTTTCGCCACCTGCTGGAGCAACATCAGTTGGGTCAGGGACTGGTTGGGGAAATCAAGGACCACCTGGAAGAACAGGGAGTGCGACTGCGGGAGGGAACTCGGGAGGGAACTATCGTGGACGCCACCATCATTGAGGCGCCGTCGTCCACCAAGAACTGTACTGGTCAACGGGACCCGGAGATGCGGCAGGTGAAAAAAGGGAACCAATACTACTTTGGGATGAAGCTGCACCTCGGGGTGAACGCCAGGACCGGCGTGGTGCACAGCTTCAACACTACTTCGGCCAACGTACACGGGCCAACGTACACGACGTGACCGAGGCCCACCGGTTGCTACACGGTGGGGAGCAGCAGGTGTGGGGAGATGCGGGCTACATCGGGGTGCAGAAGCGCCCGGAGAACCTGGAGTTAGATGTGCAATGGCAGGTGGCGATGAAGCCGGGCCAGCGGCGGAAGTTTGAACCGGACAGTCCGGCGGCTCAGTCGGAAAAGGACAAGGCGTCGATACGGGCCAAAGTGGAGCACCCCTTCCTGGACGTGAAGCAGCTATTCGGTTATGCCAAAGTACGCTACCGAGGCCTGGCCAAGAACACTGAACGAGTGGCCATGCTACTGGGACTGTCCAACCTGAGACGGGCTCAGACCTTTATGGCTGGCTGACCCATGGGGTGTTGCGCCCTATTGGCCCGGACCACCCCGAAGGCAAGGGTCTGGCGGGGTCACAAGAACCCGAGACGGGACAAATTCGCGGGCCCAGAGCCTCACTCCAAGCCCGCATAACTCGAAAATATCTCCGGCCTTCGATTGTTCAGAGGTTCCCTAGAACTGTCTCTTACTGCCGGTCCTGACCATGGAGCATATCGCCCCGTGGGTTTTTGCGGCTTGCATGTCGGAAACAACGATGGATCCGGCTGGGATAGGTTCCCGCACTCGGCACTAGGCGGCCAGACGTTCAAAGGGTTAAGTAGAGTACGCCGGGTGGACACCTGGCAATATCGAGAAGAGATTCAGGAGGGCGGCAGCCTTGAAGGACCTGCGACCCGGCGGGGGATTGAACAATGTTGCCTTTTTGCAATTTAATCAATAGTGATAAGAAAAGTGATAACCGCCGTTGCTTGACGGCGGTTCCGTATCTAAGATCAGGATGTCTTGGAGCGGGTGATGGGAATCGAACCCACGTGGCTAGCTTGGAAGGCTAGAGCTCTACCACTGAGCTACACCCGCTGGCGGAAAAGGTGGTACAGTTTCCATATTATAAACCTACTGGCGGCCTTTCTACCAGAGGAACTGTTCCTGGACGCGGCCCATATGGGCGTCGTCACGAACGGGAAATCGCTCCTGCCGGATTCCAAATGAAGCCGGAACGAAGGGCAGGGGCAATGATCAAGCTGTATGGTGCCCCTTCTTTACGTTCCCGAGGGTGAATTTCTATGTTGCAGACCCGTTTTACCCAGTTGTTGGGACTGAACTACCCCCTGATGTCGGCGCCCATGAGCAATCACAGCGGCGGACAACTGGCGGCAGCGGTATCCCTGGCCGGCGGTCTGGGCACCTTCGGCGGCAGCAATGGCTTGGGAGTTGACTGGATGCGACAGCAGATTTCCTACATCCGGTCGCAGACCGACCGCCCCTTCGGCGTCGGCTTCATAACCCAGCTTATAGAACCGGACTCGAGAAACTTTGAGATTGCCCTGGATGAGCGGGTGCCAGTTGTTGTTTTCTCCTTCACCGATCCGAATCCCTGGATAGGGCGGGCCAGGGACGCCGGGGCAGTAACCATCTGCCAGGTGCAATCGTTGGAACTGGCGGAACTGGCGGTGGATGCGGGTGCTGACGTGCTGCTGGCCCAGGGCAACGAGGCAGGCGGCCACACTGGCAGCATGAACTTGCTTCCCCTGCTGGTGGCTTTGGTAGAACGCTACCCCCAAATCCCCATACTGGCGGCCGGTGGCATCACCGGCGGCCGGGCCCTGGCGTCGGTACTGGCCGCCGGAGCGCAGGGGGCGTCCCTGGGTACGGCCTTGCTGGCAACACCCGAGGCAGTAGAGGTGCCCGAACCATTCAAGGAACGCATAGTCCTGTCCGACGGACAGGATACTACCTTCACCCGCCTTTATGACCTGCTGGGCGACAGTCCCTGGCCCGTCGGGATAGCGGGGCGGGTGTACCGCAACCGCCTGGTGCGGGAATGGGATGGTCGGGACGCGGAGGTTATGGCCCATCGGGAAGAACTGGCGACCGACGTCGCAACCGCCCGCGCTAGCCAGGACCCGGACCTCGCATCGGTGTACATGGGCCAAGGGGCAGGCCAGGTGCGCTCCATACGCCCTGCTGCGGAAGTAGTACGGGACATCTGCGAAGGGGCTGAGGAAATTATCCGCGGCCTGTCAGGTAAAACTGGCGAGTGATCGCGAGGGCCAACCCCTGGAGTGTTAAGGCCCGGTCGCACGACCGGGCCTTTTTGTGCTCTCTGCCAAATCTGGCTAAACCTTCATGGGCATGGCGCTGTTGGCACGGGTTACCGAGGTAACGCTCTTTACGCCTTCCAGCTTGGCAAACAGCTTGCCTAGCTGTTCCAGGCCGGTGGTGTGCAAAGTCAGCTCCATGATTACTGTGCCGTCGGTGCGTTCCTGGGTTACGACCGAGGCGATGTTGACCCGTTCTTCTGATACGCGGACTGTTACGTCGCGCAGCAGGCCCACCCGGTCGTAAGCATCGATACAAACTCGCACCGGGTACAGTTCCATTGCCTCGCCCCATGAGACTGGAACAATGCGCTCGGGTTCGTCCTCGTTAAGCAGGCTCTTGCAGTCACGCTTGTGGACCGTTACCCCCCGGGCTCGCGTCACAAATCCGGAGATTTCGTCACCAGGGATGGGGTTGCAGCAGTTAGCCATGCGAGTCAGCAGGTCGCCCACACCAAGCACCGATATGCCAGAACTGGGGCTGGAAAGGGGCATGTTGTGCTTTGGCTGCGGAAGCGCCGGTTCGTGGCGAACGGCCTGGGAAAGCCGGTGGGCCAGTTGCCCTTCAGTGAAGTTGCCCGAACCCAGGTTGACCAGAAAGTCGTCCATGGTCTCGAACCGCATCAGGCCAAGGACTTCCTTCTCTTCCAGGTCCAGGTTCAGGCGGCGCAATTCTTTACGCAACTTGTCCCGGCCCCGCTCGATGTTGCTGCCCCGGGCCTGATGGTTAAACCACTGGCGCACCTTCTGACGGGCGCTGGCCGACTTGACGTAGCCCAGGTTGGGGTTAAGCCAATCGGGGCTGGGGCCCCGGTTGGACTTGGTGGTCATAATCTCGACGGTATCGCCGTTTTGCAGGGGCGTATCCAGACTTATCAGGCGTCCGTTGACCTTGCCGCCCATGCAGTGGTGGCCCAGTTCCGTGTGAATCTTGTAGGCAAAGTCCACCGGAGTTGAACCTGCGGCCAGTTCCACGATGTCGCCCTTGGGAGTGTAGACAAACACCTGGTCGCGGAAAATGTCCTGCTTCACAGACTCTATGAAGTCTTCCGTTTCCGCCGCTTCCCGCTGCCATTCAAGCAACTGGCGCAGCCACGTCATTTTCTCTTCGAACTTCAGGTCCCTGGCCCGGCCCTCCTTATAGCGCCAGTGGGCGGCCACGCCGTACTCGGCAACCTGGTGCATGTCGGTAGTCTTAATCTGCACCTCCAGGGGCTGCCCTCCCTGGCAGATCACGGTCGTATGGAGCGCCTGGTACATGTTTTCCTTGGGAGTGGCAACGTAGTCATCGAACTGGCCGGGGATGGGACTCCACACCTGATGGACCAGGCCCAGGGCCCGGTAGCAGTCGCTTTCCGAGTCAACAACGACGCGCAGGGCGTAAAGATCCAGGATGTCCCGCAGTTCCTTGCCCTGGGCAGCGTACTTCTGAATCTTGTTGTGAATGCTGTAGATGCCCTTCGGCCGACCGTACACCTCGGCCTGCAAATCGGCGGAACTCAGTGCTTCCCGTAGTCCCTGGCAAAGCTGCTCTACGTATTCCTCCCGCTCGGCGCGACGCGCGGCCAGCATTCGGGAAATCTCCCGGTACCGGTCCTCGTTCAGGTGCCGGAAGGCCAGGTCGTCCAGTTGCCACTTGATCTCCCAGATGCCCAGCCTATGGGCCAGCGGGGAATAGATGTCCAGGGTTTCCTGGGCAATGGCCTTGCGCTTGGCCGGTGGCAGCGCGTCCAGCGTCTTCATATTGTGCAGCCGGTCGGCCAGCTTGATGAGCACCACCCGGATGTCCTCGGCCATGGCCACCAGCATCTTGCGAAGGCTTTCCGCGTACAGGCGGTCCGGGTCGTCGGCGGGGTACGTGGATGCCGCATCGGAACCGGGCAGGCGGTAGTCCATGCGGGTCAGCTTGGTAACCCCGTCCACCATCTTGGCGACCTCGGGGTCAAATGCCCGGCTGATATCCTCGTAGGTAACGCCGCAGTCCTCAATAACGTCGTGGAGGAGTGCGGCGCAGATGGTGTGGCAGTCCAGGTTCAGGTCGGCAAGAAAGGAAGCGGCCTGCAACGGGTGAATAATGTAGGGTTCACCCGACTTTCGCATCTGTCCGTCGTGGCACTCTTCGGCGTACAGGAAGGCCCGCTCAATCTGGTCTACCGCGTCCCCGGGCAGGTAACGTGAAACCTTGTCAAGGAGGTCGTTGGCCTCCTTTACCTCTACCCCATGTTCCATATCCTTACTTCTTCACTTTCAAGGATGATAATGCTTGCGGGTCGCCAAAGTCCATACTATCTGGAACGGGAATTTACGGGGTTCTGACGGTTCTACTGAAAGGATTGTTATTGCGATCGCATCAACCGCACCTGACCGCCGTAGCAGCAATACCTTGCTTAGCCGCTCTCCCCAGCCTGATCAAATCCTGCACTATAGGGCTTGATGTCCAGGACAGGGGATCCGTCCTGCGCGTCCAGGCCCGTCACGTTAACAATATTATCCTCCACAGACACAATCTCCGCCACTGTGGCGGCTATGGCGTTGGGACGGTACTGGCTGCGGGTGGCGAAGACTCCCCGGATTGGGTTCTCGGGATTGTGGCCCGGGTGTAGCTGCAGTTCGTACTGGGTGGCCCGGTGGAGGTTGAAGAGGACCAGGATATGCGCCTCTTTCTCCAGCCCCATCAATCCCGGCGCCATTTCGGGGCGCAACACTATGCGCGATGGCCGCTTCCTCATCTCGTCCGATGACGCATAGCTGGTGAATTCGCTCTCCACCCAGCCCACCGGGGTGAAGGTTACAGGTTGGCTAGCAGGCGCTTCGCTCATCATTTCAGGCAATCTCCATTCCAGAACGCAAGGATTCTCTCTTCAGAATAGCCGGGAATCGCCGTGATTGCGACACCTGAAATGTCTGTTCGATCTACCAGGAGGGTTGGAACCGAATGGCAATCCATTGCTGAACATTGGTGCTCATGGATGGATCAACCTAAACCCGCTTGCGCTACACCCCCGCAGATACCGGAGCCAGGGACTCCAGCCACTCCAGTACCCTGGCTGAAGCCTTGTCCATGCTGTTAAGCAGGGAGTGGTTTCCGCCGGGGATGATTTCGTACTCGGCTCTGGGGCTGTTCACCGCGGCGGTGATCATGTCCCGGGGGCAGTCGCGCAGGCGGGTGTGGGTTTCCAGTTCGCCGCCCATGACCAGCATAGGGACCTTGACTTTGGGCGCCAGGGCAACCAGGTTGTACCGTTCGGCCGGCCCATGCTTGTCCAGGTAAGACGCGGCGCTGAACATCTGGGGAATGGGGAACCGTACTTCCATGAGTTCCTGGGCCCGATCCTCTGCCTCCATTTGGTCGGCGCGTTCGATGATGCTCTTGAACTCGTCGGCGTTTTCCGACTCCATATAATAGGAATAGGAGAGGCGCACGGGCGATATGGGAATTACCGTCGCGATGCGGTCGTCGTCCTCGGTGGCGGCGTAGTAACCCACCTTGACCGCGCCCATGCTGTGGCCCAGCAGGCCGATGTTGCGGTAGCCCTTCTCCCACAGGTAATCTATGCCGGCCTTCAGGTCATAGCGGCTGTTGTCCAGGATTTCCAGGGCGTTCCCGTAGTATTGTCCCGAACCCTGGGGTGACCAGACGGTGTCGTGTCCCTTGGTGTTGATGGCCAGGCACGCATAGCCCTGGTTACGCAGGTCTTCGGCCATGGCCTTGGTGGCAACGCGATAGAAACTGCCGCCAGACCCGTGGATCAGCAGCATTGCGTCCACCGGCCCCTTGGGAGTAACTCCGGCAGCGGGTTCGCAGAATATACCGTCCAGGGTCATACCGTCGCCGGTGGTGATGGTAATCAAATCAACAAGCATGAGGGCAGGCCTCCCGTAAACAGGTAGGTTCGCAGGCTATAGCGCCATTGTAGGGCAGAGGTAACCGGGACGCAATGAATGGCGGATCGGGATGCACAGATTCAACCGGCAGGACGGTCGAACGAGCGACCCCATACATGAGAACGGGACAAGCACCCACGAGGCAGGGTGCGAGGAAAGAGAGGCTTAATCCAGCAGGGGAATACGACCCCAGGTGATGGCATCGGGGTCTTCGGAAGCTCCCTGCTCCCGGGCCAATTCCCGTATGGAGAGCAGGGTGGCATTTACCTCGGGGGTCAGGAAAACCCAGTCCGGCTCTTCAGGAAACCAATAGGGTGAGTTTATGCGGACCACCTTGCCCTCGGCGGCGTTGAGGTAGATGCCAAATTTCGAAAGATGCTGCATGGCTGCGGGTCTTTCCTTCATTCACGACCCCTTTGCCCGGGACAGGAAAAGGGATTGAGTGGCCGTTTGGGGCCTGCTGCAAAACATGCGATCAGGCCCGTTGTTCCCGTCTTCAGGGTATTACCGGCTCCACCAAAATGGTTTCGTCCCGGCTCGGGCCGGTGGAAATAATCTGCACCGGGCAGCCCACCAGTTCTTCAATGCGATGGACGTAGGCACGGGCATTTTCGGGCAGTTGACCAATGGAGGTGGCGCCGGCGGTGGGTTCATCCCAGCCGGCCATTTCCTCGTACACCGGCTCGCACAATTCCAGCAGGCGGGTATCTGATGGGAAGCGCTTGACGTCCTGACCGTTGGCACGGTACCCCACGCATATCTTGACCGATGAGAAGCCGTCCAGAATGTCCAGACGGGTTACCACCATACCGGTAAGGCCGTTAACCTGCTGGCTGTAACGACCGGCCATGGCGTCGAACCAGCCGACGCGACGGGCGCGGCCCGTGGTAACGCCGAATTCATTGGCCATTTCCCGCCAGGCGTCGGCAGCCTCTCCAAATACTTCCGACGGCATGGGCCCGCCGCCTACCCGCGTGGAGTAGGCCTTGTAGACTCCCAGTACTCCCTTGATGGCCTGGGGATTCAGCCCAAGGCCCGTGCATGCTCCGCCAATGGAAGGCGACGAGGAAGTGACATAGGGATAGGAACCGTGGTCCAGGTCCAGCAGGGTTCCCTGGGCGCCTTCCAGCAGGATGTTGCTGCCCGCATCGAGCAGGTCCTGCACTATCTGTTCCGTGGGATGAACGTAGGGACGTAGTCGGTTGCCCCACTCCAGGGCCTTCTCCATCACTTCATCGACATCCAGGGCTTCCCCCTCGTAGACGGCGGTGATGAGCTTGTTCTTGAGGGCCAGGGTCTGCTCCAGGCGCGGGCGGAGAGACTCGGGCTCCAGCAGGTCGCCGACCCTGATTCCCATGCGGGCCGTCTTGTCCATGTAGGTGGGGCCAATGCCCCGTCCGGTGGTGCCGATGGCTGCGCTGCCACGGGCATTCTCTTCCAGGGCGTCCAGGATGACGTGGTAGGGCATTATGACGTGGGCACGATCGCTGACGAAAAGCTTGTCCGTGTCCATGCCCCGATCCGCCAACTCGCTGATTTCTCCCAGTAAAGATTCGGGGTCCACCACCACACCATTGCCGATTATTCCGTAGACATCAGGCCAGCAGATGCCGGAAGGGACCAGGTGAAGCTGAAACTCGCCCTTATCGTTGACTACGGTGTGGCCTGCGTTGTTGCCACCCGCATAGCGGACCACACCGGAGACGCGTTCGGCGAGGTAGTCAATTACCTTGCCTTTTCCTTCGTCCCCCCATTGTCCGCCAATTACGGCAAAAGCCGGCATCGTGCCTCCATTACATACAAACCTTGTCCGCCTCCCTCAATCGAGGCGGACACCGTGGGGGAGTATATCAAAAAGGTCTGTCAAGGAAAAGGGTTGCAAGCTGGAAGGGCCGTTATCGACCCTCGCGGCCCTTGCGATACCCTGCTATGGAAAGGATATAGGCTGGGCCACAAAAGGACCATGACCGTGGCTAAAAGCACCGAAGACGTGGCGCGATTCCCCAATAAGCGGCGAACCCTGCCCGTTCATGCTTTTTGCCCAATCCAGCGCGCGCCAATACCAACCCCATCGGTGTCGAGTACAATACCGGTACCCCAATCCTTTATGACGGGAGGCAGGCCGTGAAGACTATTGAACTGGATTACAGCAAGCAATGCGGCGACGAGCCGCAAAAGGGACATAACCGATGGCATCCCGACATTCCACCCGCTGTGGCCGCCGACCCCGGGGAAGAGGTGGTGATGCAGACGCGCAACGCCTTCGATATGCAGATCACTCCCTCTTCCCAGGCCGCCGACCTGCTGAACGCTAACCTGGACCTGGTCCATCCCCTGACTGGCCCGGTGTACGTCAATGGCGCGGAGCCAGGCGACCTGCTCCAGATAAACATCCTGAACATCGAACCGGCTAGCTGGGGATTTACTACAATCCTGCCGGGGTTCGGGTTCCTGCGGGATTTGTACACGGAGCCTTACATCGTCCACTGGAATATGCGGGACGGGTTCGCCCAGTCGGAGCAACTTCCCGGCGTACGGGTACCCGAGGCATCCTTCATGGGTACTATCGGCGTCGCGCCGTCCAGGGCGCTGCGCCAGGAAATGCTGCTGCGGGAGGATGAACTGCTCCGCCGTGGCGGCATGGTTGTGGGCCCGACTCCCGCTGGCGCCGTTCCGTCTCACGAACCCTTTGCCACGGAGGGGCTGCGTACCATCCCGCCCCGCGAGAATGGCGGTAACGTCGACATCAAGCAGTTGACCGGCGGCACCCGCCTTTACCTGCCCGTCTTCACTGAAGGCGCGCTCTTCTCTGCCGGAGATGCGCACTACGCCCAGGGCGACTCGGAGTGCTGCGGCACGGCCGTCGAAATGGACTGCACCCTGCACGTGAGCTTCGAGGTCAGGAAGGGCGAGGCGGCCAGCCGGGGCATCAACTTCCCGTATTTTGAGCGGGACGACTATTTCACCGCGCCGGAGATGGCAGCGCCCCGGCGGTTCCTGGCGGCCACCGGCATGTGCATCGCCGGCGGGTCCAACGAATCGGAACATGCCACCCTGGCTTCGCGACAGGCGTTGCTGAACATGATCCACCTGCTGATGGAGCGGGGCTGGAGCCGAGAGCAGGCGTATTGCATCTGCAGCGTGGCGGTGGATCTGAAAGTCAGCGAAGTAGTGGATGTGCCCAACTTCGTGGTAACGGCCTTCCTGCCGCTTGACATATTTGTGGGGTGAGAAGTCCGGGCGTCGCATACCCGATTCTTACACCGAATGCTGCGTTGACACTCAAATCCGGCCAAGTCTATAGTAGCTTGCACCCTTTCCCACCGGAGGTATCCCCTTGGCCGGTAATGGCACCTTTGACGTCCTGATAGTTGGCGGCGGCCTGGCCGGAATGACGGCCGGAATGTACGCCGCCCGCTACGGCCTTTCCACCGCCCTGATCGAACAGATGATGGGGGGAGCGCAGATAATCAACGTGGAACGCATCGAGAACTTCCCCGGCTTCCCCGAAGGCGTATCGGGCGCCGAGCTTGGCCCCCTGCTGCAGGAACAGGCCATGAACGCCGGAATGCAGTTCATCATGGACGAGGCCACCGAAATGTCCCGGGACGGGGACTTCAAGCTGGTCTCCGGCTTTTCGGGCAGCTACCGCGCCCGAGCCGTCATCATCGCCACCGGGTCCACGCTGCGTGCGGCAGGTATCCCCGGGGAAGAGGAGTTCCGTGATCGCGGTGTTTCCCACTGCGCCACGTGCGATGGCCCCATGAGCATGGGCCAGACTGTGGGCGTGGTCGGCGGCGGCGATTCAGCCGCCGACGAGGCACTGACCCTCACCGAGTACGCCGAGCGGGTGCTGCTGTTTCACCGCCGTGACCAATTGCGTGCCCAGCACGTCCTCCAGGAACGGCTGCTGTCAAATCCCCAGGTAGAGATTCACTGGAACACGCTGGTAACGGAAGTGCTGGGCGAGAACTCGGTTACCGGCGTGCGCCTGCTGAACACCGACACCAACGCGGAAAGCCAGGTCGACCTGAACAGCCTGTTCGTGTACGTGGGTCTGGAGCCCAATTCTGGACTGGTGCGGGGCCTGGTGGAGACGGACAACGCGGGCCACATTCCCGTGAACCTGTCTATGGAGACCGGCGAGCCAGGTCTCTACGCGGTGGGCGACGTGAGGCAGCATTCGGTGGCCCAGTTGGTGGCCGCTGCGGGCGACGGGGCCACCGCCGCAATAGCCGCCTACAAGCGGTTGCGGGGCTGATCCAGGGCATGGAACCGGTGAATAACAGGGAAGAAGGGGAGCCGTTGCCGGACGCGGACCTCATGGATGAGGAGCAGGCGGACTCCCTGGCTGCCCCGCCCAGCCCAGCTTCCTGGCTGATCGGGACCGACCTGGTTCAGGCGCGCAAGCGGATTCGCTGGGGCGGGGGCGCGGGACTGGCCGCGGCGGTAATTAACTTCATCGTCATTATGTCCACCTATTTTGTGGGGGACACGGGGATTGAAGGAGTAATCCAGCCCAGCGGGGGGCAATTCCTGTTTGTCCTTGTGGAAGCGGTCTTATTGACACTTCTGGCAGTGGCAGTGGTGCGGCGAAGCCGGACGGGGGCGATGGCGCTGTTGGCCTATCACGTGGCAACCAAACTGGCGCTGTTTGGGCTGGCGGCTTTCGGACTGGGCCCCGGCAATCTGAATCCGGTATCCGTTGTACTTAACCTGGTCTTTGCCTACCTCTTCTTCCAGGGCTTGCGGGGTGTTCTTACCTGGAACTACCTGACCCACCCTAAGTACCCTGTCTATGCCCCGGAGACTCAGCTCCACGAAGAATACGAAGAGACACCAAGGGAAGACTCTCGGCCTTAGTGTCTCTTTTTGTCCGCCGGGGATAAAAGTTTTTCAGGGTAAGTGGAGCGCCTACCGCCCCTGCATCAGCGGGAAAACCCCCTCGGCGAACTTGGTTAGCTGGTCTTTGAAGACCTCCTGGGGCATACCCATTACCGCGCCCAGGTTCACCCGTTCCACGCCGGGATATTTCTCCTCGACGCTCATCAAGTGCTCCGCAATTTGCTCGGGCGGGCCGCACAACCACACCTTGTTTTCCACTGCCTCTTCCAGGGTGGGCAGTTCAATTCCCTTAGCTCGGCCGGGGCGGGCCACGGCGTCTATCTGTTCCTGGCTCAGGCGCATCAGGTTCAGGGGAGCGGCGAACTTCATTGCCTCCTCGAAGTAGGGCCTCGCCTCTTCAATGGCCTTCTCCTTCGTGTCGCCGATGAAGAAGCGGTACCCCAGGGCTGTGTCCTCTCCCAGCGCCAGTTCACGGCCGTGGGCTGCCGCCGCCGACTGGTACATTTCCATCCGTTCGCTCAGGGCCGGTTCGGGTGTGTTGGCAATCAGCGCCCGAATGCCCATCCGGCCCATGAAGTCGACTCCCTTTGGATTGCCGCTGACCAGAGGCTGCCATATTTCCACGGGCTGGGTTATGGGTCTGGGCACCAGGCTGATCTCTTCCAACTGGTAGCCGCGGTACGGCACGTCGGCAGGAAACTTGTAGTGCTTGCCCTGGTGAGAGAAGGAGTCCTGGCCGAAGGCCTTGGACAGCACCTCAATTTGCTCCTCGAACAGTTCGCGGTTGGCGTCGCCGTCCAGCATGGGGGCGGCGAATGTCTCAACTTCACGGGTGTGGTAGCCGCGACCCACACCGAAGATGACCCTGCCCCTGGTCAAAATGTCGGCCATGGCGAAGTCCTCGGCCAGCCGCAGGGGGTGCCACATGGGCGTGATGTTGAAACCGCAGCCATACTTGAGCCGTTCGGTGTTGGACGCCAGGTACAGGCTGAGCATCAGCAGGTTGGGGATGCACTCGTAGCCTTCGGTCTGGAAGTGGTGCTCGGCCATCCAGAACTCGTCATAACCCAGGCTCTCCAGGTGGCGGGAGAAGTCCAGGGCCCAGTCAAAAGCCTCGGCCAGCTTCTCGTTGGGATAATTCCGGTCGTTGGCCGGCTTACCCTCGAAGCCCAGGTTGTCGTCCACCACGTGCCCGGCATAGGAAGCGCTAAAACTGCGAAACATCGGTGTTTACCTCTAATCTTCCGGTTAATTGGTCACCCGTGTCGGTCCTATTGTACCAGCGGCCTTCCCTAAACCGAAGGCGGCGGCACTGGCGCGGGGTTGTGCAGTTCCACGCCCAGGGTGGCGGGGAAAACGCGGATAATTTCTTCGACCGTCCAGCGGCCGTCCTTGTGCATGGTCTTCACCGGTTCCGGCTCGTTGAGCATGCTCACCAGGCCCTCGGTCACGTAGAAAACGTGGCCGTTGACGTGGGCCGCCTCGTCGGACGACAGCCAGGTTACGAAGGGGGCCACGTCCTCGGGTTCGCCCCGCAGGCCGCCCACGTTGCCGCCGGACATGCCCCGGGAGGCCCTCAGGTCACGCGCCTCGTCGGGAACGCTGCCGATCATGCGGGTCTGGGCGCTGGGAGCGATGGAGTTGGCGGTTACTCCATAGCGACCCATGTCGCGGGCCACCACCCGGGTAAATCCGGCGATGCCGTCCTTGGCCGCGCCGTAGTTGGCCTGCCCCGAGTTGCCGTACAGGCCCGACGTTGAGCTGAAAGTAACAATCCGCCCCGACCGTTGCTGACGGAACAGGATGCATGCGTGCTTGATAACAGTGAAGGTGCCCTTCAGGTGGACCGCAATTACATCGTCCCACTCCTGCTCACTCATGTTGAAAATCATGCGGTCCCGCAGAATTCCGTGGCAGGTAACGACCACGTCCAGTTTGCCGTAGCTATCAATGGCGGTCTGGACGATTTGCTCCCCGCCCTCCATGGTGGCCACAGACTCCTGGCAGGCCACAGCCTCGCCGCCGGCCTCGCGAATTTCCGCGGCTACCTGCTCGGCTATAGACTGATCGGCGCCGCTCCCGTCCAGGTTGACACCCGGGTCTACGACTACGACCCTTGCGCCCTCGGCGGCCATCTGCATAGCCACACCCTTGCCAACGCCACGGCCAGAGCCGGTTACAATTGCTACCTTATTTTCTAGAAGATTGGGCATTTATGCGCTCCCTTTCTCATTTGTCCATAAATTCGCACGAATACGTACAAAAGGACTTCACTATCCAAATCTCATTAGCGAATATTCGGGCCTGTTAGAGGACAAATCTCTACTTCGTGGTTCTTCGTGTTCTCGGGTGGACTAATTTTCTACCCCTGAGGCGGGGCCGGGTTGTAGACACCCCTTGTCAGGTGGTTCCTGGACTGGGCCGCAATCTCTTCCATGGACCAGTGGCCGTCGTTGTAAATTGACCGCTCCGGCCTGGGCTGGGACATCAGCGAGATTTCGCTGGAGTAGACCAGGAAGGTCTGCCCGTTGACGTTGGACGCGTAATCGCTGGCCAGGTAGCAGACGAAGGGCGCAATGTCGTCCGGGTCCATAGTCTCCGGCTCATTGCCCTGGTCCAGGGTCTGAACTCCGCCCCGGGCGCGGATTTCCGCCGCGCTGTCGGGAATGGCCCCGATCATGCGGGTGGTTGCCCTGGGTGCAATGGAGTTGGCGGTCACGCCGTAGCGGCCCATGTCCCTGGCCACCACCTTGGTGAATCCGGCAATGCCCGACTTGGCCGCTCCGTAGTTGGCCTGGCCCGAATTACCCTGCAATCCGGACTGGGAACTGAAGGTGACTATGCGTCCGTAGCGCTGCTGCCGGAACAAAATGCAGGCGCTCTTCACCACGCTGAACGTGCCCTTCAAGTGGACGGAGATAACGTCGTCCCACTCCTGCTCGGTCATGTTGAAAATCATTCGGTCGCGGAGAATACCGGCGCAGGTGACCACGATGTCCAGTCTGCCAAAGTTGTCGATGGCGGTCTGGACTATCTTTTCGCCGCCCTCCATGGTGGCCACCGACTCCAGGCAGGCGACGGCGGTGCCGCCCTCCTGCCGGATTTCCGACACGACCTGCTCGGCGATGGACTGGTCGGAGCCTGTACCGTCCACGTTGACGCCCGGGTCCACAACTACCACCTGGGCGCCTTCCTGGGCCATTAGCTTGGCTACGCCCCTCCCCACGCCCCGGCCAGCGCCGGTAACGATGGCTACCTTGTCTCTGAGTATATCTGCCATGTGTGTTCTTACCTCGGTTTTGTTTATCAATTCAGGGTGGAGGCAGGACTAACTGTCCCGCAATTCCCCGGTAAAGTTGGCAAAGCCCAGGGCGTCGGTGGCGCCCAAAGGCGGTTCATGTCCCGTAAGCTGGGCGATACGGTGAGCTTCCAAGGGCCTTGATACAGTGAAGGGTTTGGGAGAGTAAGCCGATAAATTCTCAATTTCCGCAACAAAGCCCTCTGCAATGCCGATGTCCATCAGAATATCTTCCTCAGAAAGCACATTTTCATATTGATTCTGGTGCTCTTCATTGGCAGCCGCCCTGCCACGGTAAAGGGTTTGCGCCACCTGGGATGACTGCCCAACTTCCCCGCCCAATTGAGATATTATTGATGTCCGCAGGGCGTGGCTGTCATGTCGCCAACCCCGCTGTTGGGCAATTGCCTCGACCGAAGTGCCAACTGCCACGGAGACCTTTTCGGAAGCCTGGAGTCGGTCTCCTTCATCCAAATGCAATCGCGATTGCTCGATGAACCGGCGGCTCATCTGCATATAGCTCTCAGGGCTCTGTTCCCCGGGTGGCGGCAAGGGTGTAGTGGGGGAGGCCATGACGTCACCCCTGCCGGCTGGGCAGGATTACCGTGGCGTTGCCGGGCGTGGTGTTCTGGCCCTCGGCATTTTCCAGCCAGATGGTGCAGTCCACCAGGCGCTGTCCATCCTCCTCGTACTTGCGGGTGACGGTGCCCCTGGCGGTAATGGCGTTGCCCGGGGCGTCCATGCCCCGGTACTGGCACTGCAAACGCTTCAACGTGCCCTGAGGCCCGATCCAGTCGGTTACCAGCTGGCCCAGGAAGGCGCTCTTCAGCGCGCCATGAAGGATGGGGCCATCCAACTGGTTGCCGATGGCGAAATCCTTGTCATAGTGGATTTCGTAGAAATCGCCGGAGGCTCCGGCGTATTGCACCAACTGACGGGTAGTGGGTTCCTTGACCAGGGAAGGCAGTTCCATGCCCTCGGTCACGTCGTCCCAGTAAACTTGATCAGCCATGGGGGTACCTCGTGAAACTGGGCGTCTATTGCGCCGATGTAGTTAGCACTTGCCCAGCCAGCGTGGCGTCGGCAGGCAAAGGTCTGGTCAATATGCTATCAGGGTGTTGGTCTGGGTGGCGACCACCTCGTCAAACTGGTTGGTATAGGTGGTTATGGTGGTCATAAAAACCATGGCGCCCAGGCGACCTGAGCGTTCGGTCATTTCGCCAACGCGGGCCACGGCGGTAATCCGGTCTCCAGGACGCACAGGCTGGAAATACTCCCAGTCGCTGCCCCCGTCCAACCGGCGGCTGAACGAAAGCTCAAAGGGCAGTTCCAGATTCACGCCCCGCACCGACCGCAGGAAAGTAGGCGGCGCAACCAGTCCGCCGTAGCTGGACTTGCGGGCGGCGGCCTCGTCGGTGTAAATCGGGTTGGGGTCGCCGATAGCCTCGGCAAACCGCTGGATATGCCCCTTCTCCACCTCGATGGTAACGGGCTGACTTTCCACGCCAATAGCTTGCTGGCGCATCTCTTCGGTAAGGAAAGTGGCAGGGGTGGACAAGGTAAAAACCTCCCTTGGGCTGTCGGGCAAAAGGATACAACCGGCACCTGGCAGTGTCAATGTCCGGCATGCCGGCGCAACTGCTCCAAGTTGATGCAATTGCCCTGACGCCCGCCACCACCCACAGTAAATCCACGAAAGTTTTTTCTATCCACGAACGAACAGGATCTTCGCAAATGTCATAACAACACCATCCAATTGTCAGTGATTATTAGTCCCTTTTCGTGGATAAATGCTTGGCGCCTCTTAATACCGCTCATGGAACGTCTAATTGAAACCCTCCAGGTCTGACCTGCTAAAGAACGGTGTTAATCACCTGGGTTAAAATATCTTGGCGGGGACTGATTCTATGACAAACTTCCGCAGGGAGACCGCACCACATATGCCCTGTGAATCCCCGATTCTACGGTATTTTCGGTGACTATTCCTGATGACGAATGACCGCCCACGCTGAACCTGCCACCGCCCAGGAAACCAGGACCCGCCGCCGGTTGCTGACCCTGCGCCGCAGCCTGCTGGTGGTGGCGCTCGCGCTGCTTGCCGCCGCGTTGGGGCAGGCGGAATTCCGGCCCACCCCACTGGAACTGGCCATGGCGCCCCACCGGTACAGCATCTTGCAATGGGAAGTGAGCCACCTGTCCCACAAGTGGACACACGCCCTCAGCCTGATGCTGCCCGGCCAGCATGAAATGTCCGATGCAGAGAAGGCCGAAATGGTCACAGAGTTCTTTGACCTGGGGCAAGCCCACCGGCGGATGGAAAGCCAGCTTAAGCGGTCGGAACCGGGCGGCAGGGAACAGGACGACAGCGATTCCACGACGCCACCGATGCCCGGGGCTGCGTATATGCTGGACGCTCTGGCGGAAAACAAGGCGCGGCGGGTTACGCTGCTCCCCCACGTGGAGCATACTGTGGAAGAAACCCTGGGCCGGGTGGCCCGGGAACACGGGCTGGAACACCCGCAATTGGGTCTCTTCCCGCCGGTGGATACCGCCTTTGGCAGTCCCCCCACCGTGCTCGTTCTGTCGCCCCGCGACCGGATTTACCGGCAGGACGCCTTCCTGCTGCAGCCCGGGCTGGACGACTCAATCAAGTACGAACTGGAACGGGTGGCCCTTGATACGGAGGACTTGTCGGCGGTGGTGGTCCCCACAGGGGGATTGTCGGTCTATCCCAGCGTGGTGCTGGACACGGCAGGGATGCGCTACGGGCTGGAAGTGGCGGCCCACGAATGGGTGCATCACTGGCTCTTCTTTCACCCCCTGGGACGCAACTTTCGCCGGAGTCCGGAGATGCTGACTCTGAACGAAACGGCGGCCACCATTGCCGGAGAAGAACTGGGAGACCTGGCCTACATGGCGCTTACGGGCGAGCAGGTGTCTCGCCCCTGGGTAAGGGGCAACCCGGAAGAGTTCGATTTTGCGGCAGAAATGCGGTCCACGCGCCTCGGCGCCGAGGAACTCCTGGCCCAGGGCGACATAGAGGGCGCCGAGGCATACATGGAGGAGCGCCGCCGGCTATTCATAGGCCGGGGCTACAACATCCGCAAGCTGAACCAGGCCTACTTTGCCTTCCATGGTTCCTACGCCACCGGCGCCGGATCGGTCAGCCCCATCGGCGAGCAACTGAAGGAACTGCGTCGTCGCAGTGGTTCGGTTGGAGAATTCCTGAGGACGATGGCCCAGTTTGGCAGCTACGGAGAGTACCTGGAGTATTGGGACGGGCTGGACCGGCAGGAAACGGACGGGGATGCAGGTGTCCCTTCGTCAAGCTCGGGATGAGCGGAAGTTAAGAAATGCCCACGAGCTTACACCGCCTTGAGCTTGCCCTGTACCCGCTCATGTAAGCCGAAGCAAAAGTGGTACAATCCCCGCGTTGACCGTAATGTTCATGCCCCCCTTGGGGCACAGCTTTGTGATACCCTGCTCCGGCCCTGCCAAGGAGGCCCGCCACGAGTTCGCCTTTTCCCAAGTTTCCGCCCTTTCCACCCGAATACTTCGGGCGCGAGGACGAAAGCGACGACAGCAACTTTTACGTCCAGCCCCGAATGGTGGTGCACATTGACGACGGGGCCATTGCCGCCGTGGGCAATGTCTTCCGCAGTCTCATACCACCGGACTCGGTAGTGCTGGACCTGATGAGCAGCTGGCGTTCCCACTGGCCTGCCAACCACCCCAAAGCGCGGCTTGCCGGCCTGGGAATGAACGCCCCGGAGATGGAGGACAATCCGGATCTGGACGATTACGTCATCCAGGACATCAACAAAGACCCTGTGCTGCCCTACGAAGACGATACCTTTGACGCTGTGGTCATTACGGTGTCGGTCCAATACCTGACCAATCCCATTGAGGTATTCCGGCAGGTTAACCGCATCCTCAGGCCCGGCGGCATCTTCATCGTCACTTTTTCCAACCGCATGTTTCCCACCAAGGCGGTGCGCATCTGGCGGTACTCCACCGACCGGGGCCACCTGGACCTGGTGGCCGCCTACCTGGAAGAAGCCGGCGACTTTGATAACGTCCGCGGTGGCTTTACCAACCCCGAGGCCAGCCCGCCGGGCGACCCACTGTTTGCCGTGGTAGCCAACAAGGCAGCGGAGTAAGGTTGGCTGCGGGACCTTTGGGTTGCTGGTTGTTATTCCGTTCGCCCTGATCTTGTCGAAGGGCCCCCACTTGTGATCCGACAGGCTCCTCGGCTCCCCTAACCTACCCGCCCAGGAAGAAGTCAGCGACGTTCCCCCACTTGGAGGTGTCGCCGCGGTAAATCTCAGTGTATCCGCACTGAGAGCAGGACACAGTCGTAAACTTCTTGTTCTGTACGTCAAAGAAGCGGGAAAACCCGCCTCCGGTGGCGCGGAACTCGTCCGTAGTGTAGCTGTTGTTGTTGCACTTGACGCAGGCGTAGGCGATCCGCTGGGTGGCCATCCTCAATCCTCCTCACTTAAGTCTTCAACGGCGAAGTACGAATTACTTTGCACTCCAGCCTAACAGCAGGGCATGTTCCCTTCAAGGCAATTATAGACGTTAGTTTAAGAAAGTGACCCTTATCATTACCACATACAGTGGTTACCACATACAGTGGTTGCCAACTTAACTGGCAGACCGTCGGAAAAGCCGCGAAGCCTAAGTCGCAGCTTTGACCCCTACCCTAATCCACCAATGAACTCCCGCCAGGCCGCGACGCACTTTTCCGGCTCCGAGTGCTGCACGTACCCCGTGGCGTGGGGGATAGCCACCAACTGGCAGTTGGGCATCAGGGCGGCCATGCCGGACGCCCGGTCCGGCGTATTGGTATCGCTCTGCTCCGCCACCAGGGCCAGGGCCGGCGTATGGATTTCGGGCAGAATCGGAGACAGGTCCTGGCTGGACAGGTAGGCCAGGGTTTCCATCACCACCCGGGGCGTGGTCTGCATCATCTGCTCGGCGTACCACCGGTTGTGGGCGACGGTGGACGGATCCGGCGAGATGCGCCGGTCGGCCGACCGCCGTACCCACTCCTCGATGCCGTGGTCGCGGATCAGGTCGTGGTTCTCCAGGTACTGGGGTGCACCCACGAACTTGTAGGGAGAAGTGCAGGTGGTGACGGTGTTCAGCCGCTCGGGATGTTCGTAAGCGAACTGCAGGGCCACCGTGCCGCCCACCGTTTCGCCGATCAGGTGTACCTTGCCCAGTTCTAGGTGGTCCAGCAGGCCCAGCAGGTCGGAGGCAAAACCGCTCAGCGACCAGCCATAGCCCTCCGGCGGCACCGTGGAGCGGCCAAAGCCGCGGGCGTCCAGCCGGATAACCCGGTACTGGCGGGCCAGCAGGGGCACCCAGGCGTACCAAAGCCGCCCGTTCTTGGCGTTGCCGTGGTGCAGCACCACAGTCTCGGGAGTGCGCCAGGGGTCGGTGTAGTCATCGTCCTCGTAGTACATTTCCAGGTCGTCGGGCAAATTCAACGTGGGCATAGCGGCCTCCTAACTTATCTCATTCATCCACGAATATACACCAATATTCATCAATGAATCTCATCGTTGTCCATTAGTGGCTTTTCGTGCCCACTCGCGAATCAATCGATTGTTGACCCGTGGCGCACACCGACAGCAGGCAACATCCATCGCACACCGGGGTTTTGCGGCAGGCCAGACCGGCGTGGTGATCCAGCAGGGCGTGGAATTCGTTGAACAGGGGTACGTCGGCAGGCAGATTCTGGTGGGAAAAAGCCTGCCAATCGGCATACCTGCGCCGGCCGTCCTCCGGCACGATGCCCAGCCGATCCAGGATGCGGATGGTGTAGGTGTCAATTACGAAGGACGGCTTGGCGGCCGCGTATACCAGGATGTCGTCCGCCGTTTCCGGCCCGATGCCGTGTATGGACAACAGTTCTTGCCGCAGCGCCATCGTGTCCTGGTTGAACATCCGGTCCAGGTCGCCGCCGTAAAGTCCCAGGACGTGGGCGGCGAAGGCCTTCAGCTTGGCGGCCTTGGCGTTGAAGTAGCCGGACGGCCGGACAATCCCCGCCAGTTCCTCCTGCGACCGGTCGTCAATAGCCCGGAATGACCAGCAGCCAGCCGCCTTCAGGTTGGCCAGGGCCAGTTCCACGTTCTTCCACGACGCCGCCTGGGTCAGGATGGCCCCGATGATTACGTCGAACGGGCCTTCCCCGGGCCACCATCCCCGGGGCCCATAGGCTCGGTACAGACGGTAGTACACATCGTCAAGAAAAGGTGGCCTGACGGAGACGCCGCTGTCGCCCATCGCGCCACTCACAGCCGGACCGGGATGGGGTCGGCCAGCATGATCTCTTCCGGCGTCACCGTGCACCGGTATGCCAGCACGTCCACGCCTGCGCGCTTTGCATCCCGCAGCGCCTTGCCAAACTCCGGGTCGGACTCATCGTGGGGAATCAGGCAGGCGGCATCGCTGCGCTGCACCACGAAAATCGCGCCGGCCCGGTGGCCCTCGGTCGTCGCCTGAATCAGGGTGTGCAGGTGCTTCACGCCCCGGGTGGTGGGCGCGTCGGGGAACATAGCCACACTGCCGTCCTCCACCAGCGTTACCGACTTGGTTTCCAGGTAGCAGCGACCGGCCGGCCCCTCCAGCGCCAGGTCCAGGCGGCTCTCGCCATAGGTTACCTCCCGCCGTACCTCGGGGTAGTCAGTGAAGGGTTCCAGGCCTCCCGCCGCCAGGGCCTCGGCCACCAGGGCGTTGGGCAGGCGCGCGTCAGCGGAAACCAGGGTATGCCCCAGATCCACTAGGGCCACGTCATAGCGGGTCTTGCGGTGTTCGCCCGGGGCTGGGGCCAGCAGCAGTCGCCGTCCCGGCTCAAACAGTTCCCGCAGCCGGCCCGAATTGGCCACATGCACCATTTCCTGCCGGCCCGACACTTCGACCAGGGCGGCAAAACGGTTGAGACGGACGATAAAGTGTCCCTCCTCCAGGTTGGAATGCAGTTTCAAATAATCCTCAACAGTGGGCTGGACTGCGGATATGGTATCAACCGCCGTTGTGGGAGGCAAACGACATTGGGATGAATGTGCAACCGGCGGTGGTAAGGGAATATAATGGTCGCCAATCTGGAGGGAACCCGCTATGCCCACATACCTGGAAAAGTTTGACCGAGCCTGCGAGACCAACCGGAGCCTGGTATGCGTCGGACTGGACCCCGAACCTTCGCGCCTGCCGATGGACGACGTGCTGGACTTCAACCGCGCCATCATTGAAGCCACCGCCGACCTGGCCGCCGCCTACAAGCCCAATCTGTCCTTTTACGAGGCCCTGGGCATCCCCGGGTTACAGGCGCTTGAAGGGACAATTCAGGCCATCCGCGAGGCCGCTCCCAGCGCCCTGATAATCGGCGACGCCAAGCGGGGCGACATCGGCCCCTCCGGCCAGGCCTACGCCCGGGCAATGTTCCAGGTGTGGGGTTTCGACTCGGTAACCATTAACGCATGGGGCGGCGCCGATACTGTGGAACCCTTCATCGAAGACCCGGACCGAGGCATCTTCATCTGGTGCCGCGGTTCCAACCCAGGTTCGGCAACCCTGCAAGATTTGGAGCTAAAGACTTCTGGTGGTGGAGGAGTACCGGTATACGAACACCTGGCCCGTACATCCCTGGAATGGAACGGCAAGGGCAACGTGGGCCTGGTGGTGGGCGCCACTGCCCCCGAACAACTGGACTCGGTGCGCGGTATCTGTCCCGACGCCCCGCTGCTCATTCCGGGCGTGGGTTCTCAAGGCGGTGACTTGCAGAACGCCGTCCGCTACGGGGCAAATGCCGATGGCCGGCGGGCCGTGATCAACTCTTCCCGCGGCATCATCTACGCCTCCACCGGCGCGGATTTTGCCCAGGCAGCCCGCCAGGCCACCGCTGCGCTGCGGGACGCAATAAACGAAACGCTGGAAGCCGAGGGCAAGGGATGGCCATCGAAGTGAAGGTGGGCGACCAGGTGCGCCTGAAGAAGCAGCATCCCTGCGGCGGTTACTACTGGCGGGTTACACGCCTGGGCGCGGACATTGGCCTGACTTGCCTGAACTGCCGCCACCACATTATGTTGCCCAGGCCTCAACTGCAGCGGCGGGTGAAGGAAGTAATGCCGGCCGAAACAGGTGCGGGGGAGGATACCGGTGCGGGCTGATCAAGTCAGTCTCTGTTGATACGGGCGGGCAAGCGCCACGACCGCAGGCACAGAGCATCGTATCACCTTATGGCTGGCGTAGTTAAGGGAATAGCAGTGCGCCAATCCAGGGAGGGTTGCCTGGAAGAGTGAGTAAGAAACAGCAGGGGCGGGTTTGAAACCCGCCCCTGCGTATAGCCAGGTAGATAAACCGGAACGTTAACTAACGGCCGATCTGCACCACGCCCCCGTTTCTGCCCTCCGTCGACACCTTAACTTCCGGCTCCCATTCTTCAAGGTGAATGTGAAAGTCGCTGAGGTGTTTCACCAGCGTATCCATGAAGTTGCGCACGGCCCGACCCAGGAACTTGCCCCTCAGGGTGCAAACACCCAGTACATTGGACGGGAAAATGTGCTCCAGGGACACCACTCCCAGCTTGTTGTGGTCTTCAGGATGCAGGGTAAAGTCATTTCCGACTGCCACACCCATCCCGATTTCCACGTACTGTTTCACCGACTCGGCGTGTTCCACGGCCAGCACTACGTCAAACCGGATGCCGTTGTCCTTGAAGGCCTGCTCCAGGTTGCGCCGGGTCAGGCTTTCGGGACTGGACAAAATCAGCGGCCAGTTGGCAATATCCTCCAGGTCTATGGGGTGCTTTTGCAGTAGCTGATGTCCCGGCGGCGTCAGCAGCGCTACCTTATAGTCAAACAGCTTGAAAAACTCCAGGGAGGGCTCGTCGGCGGGAGGAGGGGAGGTTATGGCCAGGTCCAGTTCTCCGGACTTTACCAACTGTATCAGGGTGGTGTAGGGGCGGGCGGTCAACTGCAAACGGACGTCGGGGTAGAAGTCGAGGTAAGACTGGATTGGCTTGGGAAGGTGATGGGTTACCACGTCCGGATAGGCACCTATATGAAGAGAACCCCGCCGCTCCGTGTAGTCCATCTGGGTTTTGAGGGTATCCACCGATTCTACTATCGGGGTTATCAACTCAAGGAATATGGAGCCTTCGGAGGTCAGTTGAATCGGCCTCTTAATCCGGTCGAACAGGGTAATGCCAAACTCGTCTTCCAGCTTGCGAAGGTGGGTGGTTACGGTAGGCTGGCCCAACTCCAGCTTGCGTGCCGCCTTGGATACGCTGTGCAGACGCGCAACATGATAAAAACTGATAATCTCCCGCAGTTCCATAATCGCCTCTAACCCTGGGGATTTAGCTCATATAATACACCGATATAAAATATTATACAATATCGCTTGACAAAATACTAATATCTATCGAGAATTAGGAACGCCGGCCAGATTACCGAACCCGCCGGTGCCGGGTTTCGCCGAAACCATTTTTGACTCAACTTACCAGGAGGGACAGGGCTAATGGCTTTCGTTATCACTGAACCCTGTATCGGGGTCAAAGATGCTTCCTGCGTTGAAGTCTGTCCGGTGGACTGCATTCACTCCACTGATGATGCGGAGATGTATTTCATTAATCCGGACGACTGCATTGATTGCGCCTACTGCGAGTCGGCCTGCCCGGTAAACGCCATTTTCGACGAGTTCACAGTTCCTGCCCCCATGCGGGAATACGTACAGAAAAACCGGGCCTTTTTCCGGAAATAGTTTCCAGGAACCTGGGGCATCCTTCCCGGAAAGGCTCCACATCCAGGAACGCCGGGCCCCGCAGGGAAAAGCAAATCCCGCTCCGGTCGGGCCCCGATAGAAATTTTCTTCTGGCGCTCACTATTTGGGCGCACAGTGCCGCCGCAACCAGCCCCCAGCCTGCTGACTGAAGGGTACAGGTAACCCCAACCCAAACCGGCGACGGCCAAGGGGTCTTGCTTGGAACTTTTTCTTCTGGTCCTCAGGCGACTCAACGTCCTCGGCAATTTCAAGGAACTGGGCACTGACCGTCAGAGGCGGGAGACCCTCATCGGGCTCGCCGCCACCCAGTTGATGGTCCAGCTTGCCAGCATGCCCATCGCCCTGGTTATCCCCTCGGTGGCCCGTCATTTCGACGTGAACGTCGCCGAGGCCGCCTGGATGGTTGTTATCCGCCTGTTGATGCTGGGCAGCACCGTCTTCCTGGCGGCTCGCCTGGGCCAGAAGTACGGCCACGCGCGGGTCTACTTCATCGGGGCCATCGTGCTTTCCGGCGGCAGCGTTATGGCCGCCACGTCATTCTCCACCACCCAGTTGATCCTGTGGAGCGGCCTCGTGGGTGTTGGCGGCGCCATGGTAACCGCCAACTCCAACGCCATCCTGGCTATGGTCTTCCCCGCCAACGAGCGGGGCCGGGCCTTCGCGGTCCCGGTGGTGGCTGCCCGGTTCGGCACTCTCATCGGACTGGGATTATTCGGTATTTTTCTCCAGTTCTTCAGCCTGCAGTGGGGCTGGCGACTGGTCTTCCTCACTTCCTTGCCCATTGGGCTGCTGGCCATCCGGTACAGCTATCCCCTGCTCAAGTACCGCGCCCAGCAGAGCGCCGAGGAAATGAAGCAGGTCTCCATAAACTACATCGGCGCCACCATGATGGTGGCCACCCTGGGCACCTTCATTCTGTCCGGCCTGCACATACACGAGGGAGCGGAGTCCTTCACCACGCCCGACGCCCTCAGTTACCACATTCCCATGCATCTGCTGTTCTTCGCCTGCCTGGCCCTGTTCTTCGTCATCCAGCAGCGCAGCGCCGACCCCTTCGTGGACTTTGGGTACTTCAAGCACAAGTACTTCTCCATGGCCCTGTTCACCAATACGTGCTTCCACCTGTCCATGCTGGCGGTAACCACCCTTATCCCCATCTTGGTGGAGAACGGACTGGGGCAGCCACCCATTTTCGTGGCCCTGGTTCTGCTGCCCAACCAGGTGCTGGGCCTGTTCCTGCCCACCCTGGGCGGCTGGATTCACGACCGGTACAACCCCTTGTGGCTCCGTCCGGCTTCCCTGATGCTCATTGCCTCCGGCTTCTTCCTGGCCGGCTTCTTTGCCGACGACATTCCCGTGCTGGCCCTGCCAATAATGCTGCTGCCCATCGCCATCGGCTCCAACCTCTTCAACTCACCCAACAACGCCACGGTGATGAACTCCCTGCCGGAGAACCGCAGTTTCGCATCGGGGATGCTGGAGACCACTCGGCAGATGGGCCATTCCATCGGCACCACTATCAGCGCCACAGTCCTTGGTCTGGCCCTGCCCGTGGCCATCGACCTGCTGCCGTCAGTTGACGCTCAGGTCCACTACATGAGCGGGTTCCAGATTGCCGCACTTTCCGTGGTGGGCATAATGATGTCCGGCGGCATCGTGGCCATCTTCCAGCGCACCCCCACGACCACAAGGCAGGCCCCACCCAGGGCCGCCCCCGCCCCCCAGCCCGGAGGCGGCGACAACTGAGTTCCGTTTCCCACGAAGAGACACGAAGGAAAGGCAGGCCCACTCCTTCGTGTTTCTTCGTGCGCCTCAGTGGCCATCGGGGGTTGACGTGCGGATTTTTTGCCAGACCACGCCTGGCCGGGTAAACTAGGCGGGCGATTTTCGACTGATCCCTGAAAAATTCAACAAATGAGAATACGAGGTACAAGACCATGGCCCTTTTTCTGAGGGACGACGAGGTAAACCAGGCAGTAAACATGGATGAAATGCTGGTGGCCATCGAGAATATGCAGCGCCACTACGGCCACGGCGAGGTGATGAACCTGGGACGGCGCAAGATTGTTGCCCCGGGAGGCCTGCTGTCGGTCATGGGCGGCGGCCTGTTCTACGACGATATTCTGGGCGTAAAGACTTACACCGTGGTGCAGGGCAAGTACTCCTTCCAGGTCAGCATTTACAACGCCGACACAGGCGAGCTTATGTGCTACACCCAGGCCAACCGGCTAGGGCAGCTTCGCACCGGCGCCACCACCGGTGTGGCCGTGAAGCACCTGTCCAACCCCGACGCCGCCACTGTGGGCATCATCGGCACCGGCTACCAGGCCCCCACCCAGTTGGAGGCGATCAGCAAGGTCCGCAACCTCAGGAAGGTCAAGGCCTACAGCCGTACCCAGGAGCGCCGCGATGCCTTCGCCCAGGCCATGACCAACTCCCTGGGCGTGGAGGTGGACTCGGTGGAAAGCAGCGAGGAAGCAGTATCTGGCAGCGACATCGTAATCTGCATCGCCGCCGTGCTGGACCCGGTGCTGCAGGGGGAATGGCTTTCCCCCGGCGCCACGGTCATCGGGGCCGGCCCAACCACCTGGCGCGCCCGCGAGGTGGACGACGCCACCTTCGCCCGCGCCGCCAAAATCTTCGTGGACTCGCCGGAGCAAGCCCCAATCGAGGTTGGCGACATGGCCGGCGCCGTGGACCGGGGCATCCTCCAGTGGAGCCAGCTTCAGGAACTGCGCCACGTCGTAGCCGGCACAGTCTGCGGCCGTGACAGCGCCGACCAGATCATCTACGCCAAGCTCATGGGCACCGGCGTCGCCGACGTAGCCGCCGCCAAGCTGGCCCACGACAACGCCAAGGCCAGGGGCCTGGGTATGGAAATGGAGTGGTAGCTCTTACTGTAAATCCCCGAATAGGCCGAATTTTCGGTGGTTGCCACAAGAATGCATTCCATTGCAAGTCATTACAAAGTGTAGGGGCGGGTTTGAAACCCGCCCCTATTACATTTCGAGACCCCCAGCCGGTAGGCGAAGCGCCTTGCCCACCAACCAAACCCATTAGTGAACATTCGCGCCCCTTCGTGGATTAGAGAAACCTACGGCCACATAATCCACCCCGTCCGCTCCGTCCTGGCTCGGAACAGGTGCCCGCCGCCGGTGGTTACGTACAGGGTCTTCATGTCAGCGTCGCCGAAGCAGCAGTTGGTGGCCCGTTCCACCCGGATAGGATGGGTCTCCAGCACCCGCCCTTCCGGTGAGAAGACGTAGACCATCGGCCCGGGTCCGCCCGACTCCCAACCGGCGCAGGCAATGATGTTGCCGTCGGTGTCCAGGGTCATGCCATCCACGCCCCGCTGGGCGCCCCGGTGGTCAACCCCAAAGGTATGCAGCGACACATACTCCCCTAGGGACCCGTCGTCGTTGATCGGATAGGCCCGCAACTCCCGTATCCGGTCCAGGCCGTAATCGCTCTGGGCCACATACAGGGTCTTCTGGTCGCGGGAGATCAGGATGCCGTTGGGACGGGTGATGTCGGTGGTTACCCGCTGTAGGTCGTAACCGCCGTCGCCCGTGGGGTCCAGCCTCAGCACTGACATGTGGTCCAGTTCCTGGGGCCCGCTGTCCCCGATGCCGCTGTAGGGGTCGGTGAACCAGATACGGCCTGAGCGGTCCACCACCAGGTCGTTAGGGTTGTTGTGCCGCTTCCCGTCGAGCGTATGGGGCAGCGACGTTACGGTCCGGCCGTCCTTCTCAAACCGTACAATGCGCCGCCCGCCCTGCTGGCACCCGAACAGGTTGCCCGAAACGTCGAAGCACAGCCCGTTGACATGGTTGACGCCGGCGAAATACTCGGTGGTCTCCCCACTTCGGGGGTCGTACCGCAGCAGACGGCTCTCCGGAATATGGGTAAAGATGACCGCCTCGCCGTCCCACACCGGCCCTTCGGTGGTGCCGCCGTAGGGTCCCGCTACCAGTTCAAAATCCCAACTCATGGCCGATTACCTCCTGGTTGGATTACACGCTGTTTCCAGATCGGTCTCAGATCGGTACTTCTCTAAACTCCCCCGGTTTTACACCTTCAATGGCCGAACGAATTTCTCCAATTTTCATCGAGGAATATGGCCATGCTGTTGACAGAAGGACTACGATCGCCAACTGCCTGCCCCTGAGATTCTGCTGATACCTAATGCTTTGGTCGGTGGTGACCAGGAGGTCAAAACCTTCCTGTTCAGCCCTGCCTATCAGTTCTCCGTTGGTAAGCCTGTCCCATCCATTCTCTGCCGCCGTAGATTCCGAATGGTTGGGTAGGCTGCGCCTGAGGGGAGCAGGAGTTCCATGATCAAAGAGTATCTTCAATGTTACTGACGGGGGCTGGTACTTTTAGGGAGTCGGCGACATGCTGCAGGACGGCTTTTACCTTCCATTCATCCACTGGGTGGAACCATTCCATAAATTCCTCTATGGTAGCTCCACTCTCCAGGTTCTCGAACAAGGCAGATATAGGCAACCTCGTATCGGTGAAAACCCACGCGCCGCTAAGCCTTCCAGGAACGCTCTCCACTGCCGGACACTTCTCCCAGTCAATCATGAGTCCATCTCCTCCTGCTTTGCAGGCCATCAATCGCTGGTAGGCGCATATTATTGCTTATCCTGTACATTGTCCATTACCAGGCGGCGATCGTCTACCGTGCAATCTTTCGGCAGCTTTCAACTCTGAGTCGTGTCGACAATGCGAAAGGGCAGCCCTTGTGGCTGCCCCTACTACATTCTTGGAACTTGTACACCTGTGAGGAATGAGGGTGGGATTCTATTGCCCCTCCGCCGGCTGCAAATAAGCATCTATCTGCTCAATGTTGTAGCTGCCCCCCTGCATCAGCAGGGCTTCCACTGCGGCCCGGGCCGTGTCCAAGGACGTGAAGCAGGGTATGCGACGGTCAACCGCGGCGCGGCGAATGTAATACCCGTCCCGCATCACCGAGGTGTCGCCGGACAGGGTGTTCACCACCGCCGCCACTGTCCCATCGTTGATCACGTCCACCACGTTGGGGTAGGACTCGGTCAGCAGCTTGGTTACCATGGTTGCCGGCATTCCGGTGGCCTGAATCATCGCCGCCGTTCCCTCGGTGGCGTACAGCTTGCAGTCGGCCTCCAGCAGTTCACGGATCAGGGGCAGCGCCTCGGCCTTGTGCTGGTCGGCGATGCTCAGCAGCACCCCGTCGCCCCGCTTCAGGCTCAGGCTTGCCGCCATCAGCGCCTTGGACAGTGCCCCCGGGAAGTCCCGGTCGATACCCATGACCTCGCCGGTGGACTTCATTTCCGGCCCCAGGTAGGAGTCCACACCTACCAGCTTGGACATGGAAAAGACCGGCGCCTTGATGGCCGCCAGCTTTTGCCGGGGCCACAACCCGCCCGAATACCCCATTTCCGCCAGGGTTTCCCCCAGCATCACCCGGGTGGCAAGGCTGGCCACGGGGACGCTGGTAACCTTGGAGATGAAGGGTATGGTGCGGCTGCCCCGGGGGTTCACCTCGATGATGTAGACGGTGGTCTCCGAGTCGTCCGACGGCGAATGGGGACTGCGGTAAGCGCCCCCGCCCTGGATGACAAACTGGATGTTCATCAGGCCCCGCACTCCCATGGCCAGGCCGATGCGGGTGGCGTAGTCCACCAGGGTGTCCACTTCCTGCTCCGTCAGGTTCAGGCCCGGGTAGATGGCCATGGAGTCGCCGCTGTGCACGCCGGCCCTCTCGATGTGCTCCATAATGCCGGGGATCAGCACCTGCTCACCGTCGCAGATAGCGTCCACCTCGCATTCCTTGCCTTCCATGTAGTGGTCCACCAGTACGTGCCTTTCGGGGGTTACCTCGGTGGCCACCGTCAGGTACCGCACAAGTTCTGACGCGTTCTGGACGATTTCCATGGCTCGCCCGCCCAGCACGTAGCTGGGCCGCACCACCACTGGGTAGCCGATGTTCTGGGCCACCTGCAGGGCTTCCGATACCGACACCACCGATGCCCCCGGCGGCTGGGGAATGCCTAGGCGGGACAGGAATTCTTCAAATCGCTGCCGGTCCGACGCTACGTCAATGGCGTCGGCGCTGGAACCCAGGATGGGCAGGCCGGCGTGGGCCAGGGACTGGGAAAGGTTGATCGCCGTCTGTCCCCCAAACTGCACTACCGACGGCGGGGGGTCGTCGTCCACCGTCTCGTTGTCGATGATGTCCCGCACCGCCTCCTCGTCCAGCGGCTCAAAGTAGAGACGGTCGCTGGTGTCAAAGTCGGTGGACACAGTCTCCGGATTGGAGTTAATCATCACGCTGGAAACGCCAGCCGCCGACAATGCCCAGGCGGCGTGGACGCTGCAGTAGTCGAACTCGATCCCCTGGCCGATGCGTATGGGGCCGCTGCCGATGACTATGGCCTTCCTGCCAGGCAGGGGCGGCGCCTCGTTTTCCTGTTCGTAGGTGCTGTAGTAGTAGGGAGTAACCGCCTCAAACTCGGCGGCGCAGGTATCCACCATTTTGTACACCGGACGCAGGTCCCAGCGCTGGCGCAGGTCCCGCACCTGTTCCGGCAGCATATCGGCCAGGGTGCCCACCTGCACGTCGGAGAAACCCAGCCGCTTGGCCCGGTACAGCAGGTCCGGAGTCAGGGTCTCGCCCAGCAACCGCCGTTCCATGTTGACGATCCGCTGCATGGCGCTGATGAACCAGGGATCCACGTAGGTCTTGCTGAGCAGTTCATCGGCAGTGGTGTTGCGGCGCAGGGCGGACATCATTGCCCACAGCCGCAGGTCGTTGGGCTCCAGCAGGCCCTCGGCGTCGCGCCCAGATTTCTGCGCCTCGGCGGCGGCGCCCTCCCACAGCAGGGTGCGGTTGCCAATTTCCAGCGAGCGGGTGGCCTTCTGCAGCGCCGCCTCGAAGGACCGGTCGATCGCCATAACCTCGCCGGTGGCCTTCATCTGGGTGGTAACCTGCCGGTCGCCGTTGGGGAACTTGTCAAAAGGCCAGCGTGGAATCTTCACCACACAATAGTCCAAAGCCGGCTCAAAGGCCGCCCCCGTCTTGCCCGTAACCGCGTTGGGAATTTCGTGCAGGCGCTTGCCCACGGCAATCTTGGCGGAGACCCGGGCGATGGGGTAGCCGGTGGCCTTGCTCGCCAGGGCCGAACTGCGGCTGACCCTGGGGTTCACTTCGATGATGTAGTAGTCGGAGTCCGGTTCCCAGTGAGCCTGCAACGCCTGTTCCACTCGGGGGTGGGGCCGCAGGGCCATCTGGATATTGCAGCCACCCTCGATACCCAGGCCCCGGATGATCTTCAGGCTGGCCGACCGGAGCATCTGGTACTCCTTGTCGGTCAGGGTCTGGCTGGGGGCCACCACGATGCTGTCGCCGGTGTGGGCGCCCATTGGGTCCAGATTTTCCATGTTGCAGACGGTGATGCAGTTGTCGTCCCCGTCGCGGATAACTTCGTACTCGATCTCCTTCCAGCCCACCAGCGAACGTTCCAGCAGCACCTGGGAGATGGGGCTCAAGGTCAGGCCATTCTGGACGATCTCCTCGAACTGCTCGCGGGTGTTGGCAATGCCGCCGCCGGTGCCGCCCAGGGTGTAGGCCGGCCGCACCACCAGGGGCAGACCCATTTCGTCGCAATACTCCCGCGCCTCCTCAACGGTGGACACGGTACGGTTGGGCGGTTCCGGTTCGCCGATATCGTGCAGGAAATTGCGGAAAAACTCCCGGTCCTCGGCCTTGCGGATGGTCTCCAGGGGCGTCCCAAGCAACCGCACGTTGTATCGATCCAGCACACCGGCATCTGAAAGGGCCACGGCCAGGTTCAGGCCCGTCTGTCCGCCCAGGGTGGGCAGAATTCCCTGGGGCCGTTCCTTGGCGATGATGCGCTCGATGACCTCCACGGTCAGGGGTTCAATGTAGACGTGGTCGGCGATGTCCGTGTCGGTCATGATGGTGGCAGGGTTGGAGTTGATCAGCACCACGGAAATGCCTTCTTCCCGCAATGACTTGCAGGCCTGCGTGCCCGCGTAATCAAACTCGGCGGCCTGCCCGATGACTATGGGGCCGGAACCGATGACCAGTACCTTTTCCAGTGGCGGCGTGTTGTTGCTCAATTTAACCTGAATTCCTCCACGGGGATTTACCCAACCCCCAACCATAATCTTCGCTTCATAATACGGGCGCCCACCAGGGGCGCCCCTACCACACATTATCGTCTGCGGGTTCCTTTACTCCCAGGACTTCATTTGTAGTGACAGCTCTTGTGGCTGCCCTCCTGGTTGGAAACCCCTGCTTCCCAAAAGCTAAAAGGTCGGCAACCGACCCGGCAGCTGCATCAAACCCCGGTCGTACAGGGCGTTGATCATCTGGCAACAGAACGACCCGTAATAAACTCCGTCAAAGTCCAGCTTGGCCATGCCGGGGAAGTCCTGCTCCGCCCGGGCCGGCACCCGAAAATTAACCGTGTCGTTCCCCGTCTTCTGTACCTCAATGCAGCCCACCGGCTCTTCGTAGACCTTGTTGTTGCGCAGGTCTACCAGCTTGACGTTCAGTTCCCACCTGCTGCCCAGCCTGGCCCGGCTCACCGACGCCAGCTGGTAGCCAAAATTGTTGTGCTCAATGCGGGGCACCACCTGGTCCAGCAGCCCCAGCATGGTGGACAGACTTATGGGCAAGTCCGCCTCTACGCCTTCTTCAACCAATACCATCGAAAAAGTGGACATAATAACCCTCCAAATAATGCTTCCGGAATCTGACTAACCGGCCCGGCCACCGGAAATCCCGCTCCAACCGGCGGAAACATCGGCGCCGACCCTTAACACATCCCTATCCACACCTCCGCACATAAAGGTTAGTGGTTGAATTCCTTCACCATATCCAGGAACTGGTCGAAAATGTACTCGTTGTCCCTGGGACCGGGCGATGCCTCCGAGTGGTACTGGATGGTAAACAGGGGCATGTCCCGGTGGCGGGTTCCCTCGACAGTTTGATCGTTCAGATTTATGTGGGACACTTCCAGCCCCGGGGGCAGGGTGTCCGGATCTACCGCAAAGCCGTGGTTCTGGGCAGTAATATAGACCCGCCCCGTGGCCAGGTCTTGCACCGGATGGTTGCCGCCCCGGTGGCCGAAGGGCAGCTTATACGTGCTGCCTCCCAGGGCCCTGGCAGTCAACTGGTGGCCCAGGCAGATGCCCATCACCGGCACGCGACCCAAAATCTGCCGCACGTTGCCCACCACGTAGTCCAGCAACTGCGGGTCTCCAGGCCCCGGCGACAGCAAAATGCCCGAAGGATTCATGGCCAGCATATCCTCGGCCGAAGTCTCCGCCGGCACCGCAATTACCTCGCAGCCCCGCTCCCGCAACAGGCGCAGGATGTTGTACTTGAGACCAACATCGGTTACCAGAATGCGGTGCTGGGTTTCCTCGCCATCCGCAAGTCCCAACGTTGCCGGTGCAGGACCCTCCACACTCCAGCGATACCGTTCCTCTGCCGTAACCGTCCTCACCAGGTCCTGGTCGTCGTAACGGGGCATTTCGGCCAGTTGGGCCGCCGCCGCTTCCGGATTGGCGGTGGTGATTAGCCCCATCATCACGCCCCGTTCCCGCAGGCGGCGGGTGATGGCCCGGGTGTCTACGCCGCAGATGCCCGGAATGCCCTGGGACTTCAGGTATTCGTCCAGGGTTCGGTCGCTCCGCCCATGGCTGGGCTCGTCGCAATGCTCCCGGACGATGAACCCGGCTACCCTTACTTTGGCCGACTCGAAGTCCTGGGAATTGATACCGTAGTTGCCCACGAGAGGATAAGTCAAGGTAACCAGTTGACCAGCATAGGACGGATCGGTGAGCACCTCCTGGTAACCGGTCATGCTGGTATTGAAGACCACCTCGCCGTGGCCCTCCACCCGGGCGCCCATGGACTCGCCCCGGTGCACCGACCCGTCCTCCAGCACCAGGTAAGCCGGAACGGAACTCTCGCTATCGGAAGTTGCCAATGTTCAGAACCCCTTTCTCGTCGCTAACGTCGCACCGTCGTTCCCGCGAAGGCGGGAACCCCGATGCTCAAATTCCAACCGTGTCCACCAATGGTTTTCCTTCGTGCCCCTTTGTGGAAAACCTACACCCCAAAATCCTGGTGCACCAGGCGGCCTTCCACCATGGTTGCTATTACGCGGCCCTTCAGCGCCACCCCTTCCAGCGGCGTGTTGCGGCCCTTGGACGCGAACTGACTGGTGTCCACGGTCCACTCCAGGTTGGGGTCAAACAGCACCAGGTCCGCCGGGGATCCGGCCTCCAGGGTGGCGTACTGCTCAAAGCTGGGACCAAGCACCCGCGCCGGGCCCACGGTCAGGCGGTCCACCAGGGCGCCCATGGAAATTCGCCCGCCGTGCACCAGCGACAGTAGGGAACCCAGGGCCGTTTCCAGCACGCTGATGCCAAAGGACGCCTCCTCGTAGGTGACCTCCTTGCTGGCCACCTCGTGGGGCGCATGATCCGTGGCGATGCAGTCGATGACCCCCTCTGCCAGCCCTTCGATCAGGGCTTCCACATCAGTATGGCCCCGCAGTGGCGGATAGACCTTGGTGGACGTGTCATAGTTCTGCTGCCCGGCTGCCCGTCCCGGGTCGCCCTGGTATCCCAGCGCCCATTCGTCGGTCAGGAACAGATGCTGCGGGCAGACCTCGCAGGTAACCGATACTCCCCGTCTCCGCGCCTGCCGCACCAGGTCAACGGAACCGGCGGTGCTCAGGTGGGCCAGGTGCAGCAACCCCCCGGTCATCTCTGCCAGTGCCAGGTCCCGGGCCACCATGGCCTCCTCGGCGGCGGCCGGTATGCCTGGCAGGCCCAGGCGCGTCGCGGTCCATCCCTCGGCCATCACGCCGCCGGAGCAAAGGCCGTGTTCCTGGCAGTGGTTGATGATGGGCATGGCCAGGTCCAGCGTATAGGTCAGGGCCAGCCGCATCAGGTTGGGGTCGGCCACCGGGTCGCCATCGTCGCTGTAGCCCACCACCCCGGCGGCGGCCAGTTCCTCCATCTCAGCCAGTTCCCGACCCTTCCGGCCCTTGGTTACCGCGCCAATGGGATAGACCCGCACGACGCCGTCGGCTTCCGCCCGCTGTTTCACAAGCTCCACCATGGCCTCGTTGTCGATGGCCGGATCGGTGTTGGGCATGCTGCACAGGGTCGTAAACCCGCCCCGGGCCGCTGCCCGGGTGCCGGTGGCGATGGTTTCCTTGTACTCGTACCCCGGCTCCCGCAGGTGCGTGTGCAGGTCAATGAACCCGGGCGCGACCACCAGTCCGTTGGCCGGAATCGTATGGGTCCCGTCGGGCACGTCAAACAACGTCAGGGTCGACTCGGCAGAGACGATGCGCCCCTCCCGCGTCAAAACGTCCCCCACCCCGTCAATCCCCCGCCCCGGGTCAACTATGCGGGCGCCCTTGATCAGCACCGGTCTATTGTAAGTTCGATTCACCAATTTACTACTCAGGCTCTTCGTACTTGTTCGTGTCGCTTCGTGGTAAAGACTCTCATGGAGTCCTCCACGCCTTGCCGCTAAGGACTGTCGCCCCGGCGCCCGCCCCTTCCGGCGCACAGTCGGTATAGCAGGGCCATGCGCACGGCCACGCCGTTGGTTACCTGCTCTTCAATGACGGAACTCTTGCCGTGGGCCAGGGCGGTGCTAATCTCCACGCCCTCGTTCATGGGCCCCGGGTGCATCACCAGCGCGCCGGACTTGGCCTTGGCCATCCGTGCGTCGGTAACCTGCCAGCGCCTGATGTACTCCCGCAGGCTGGGCAGGAAGCCGCCATGCTGTCGCTCCGATTGCAGGCGCAGGGCCATCACCACGTCCGCGCCCTCGATGGCCCGGTCCAGGTCGGTATCAACGTCAACCTGCGCGAAGGGATGATCTTCTTCCAGTTCGTCCCGCCCGCTCAGCAAATCCAGGGGCATTAGCGTGGTGGGCCCGGAAAGTACCACCTGAGCCCCCATTCTGGTCAGTCCCCACAGGTTGGAACGGGCCACCCGGCTGTGCAGCACGTCGCCCACTATAACCACCTTCGCGCCCAGCAGGGTACCCAGTTTCTCCCGCATGGTGTACAGATCCAGCAGCGCCTGGGTGGGATGAGCGTGCAACCCATCGCCGGCGTTAATCACCGAAACCTGGGGCAGGTGCCGCGCCAGCAGGTAGGGCGCGCCGGAGTGGGGGTGCCGGATGACCACCACGTCCACACCCATGGCCTGCAGGGTCAGGCCCGTGTTCAGCAGCGACTCGCCCTTGTCCACGCTGCTGCCGGAACTGGACATATTGATGACGTCGGCGCTCAGCACCTTGCCCGCTTCCTCAAAAGAGATGCGGGTGCGGGTGCTGGATTCGTAGAACATGGTGACGACAACCCGGCCGCGCAGGGTGGGCACCTTCTTGATGTCCCGCCCCAGCACTTCCACCATGGCGCCGGTATCGTCCAACACCGACGTTATCTCCTCGGCGGAGAAGTCGTCCAGGTCCAGCACGTTGCGGCGGTTGCCGGTGGGCGCCGCCAGGGTTACGTCCCCGGCCTCGCCGCCCAGGGCCATTGCGTCCGGAGTGGTCATTTTATCTCCCGCCCCAGGTTGACGATGATGACGTCCTCGTTCTGGTCCGTCTCATTCAGCCGCACCTTTACTTCCTCGTCCAGGCTGGTGGGCACATTCTTGCCCACATAGTCGGCCCGAATGGGCAGTTCCCTGTGTCCCCGGTCCACCAGGGTAGCCAGTTGCACCTGCTTTGGGCGGCCCAGGTCACTCAGCGCGTCCAGTGCCGCGCGTATGGTCCTGCCCGTGAAGAGCACATCGTCCACCAGAACCACCCGCTTGCCCTGGACATCCACCGGAAACTTTGTGGGCCGCACCCTGGGATTTTCCCGCGCCTGCAGGTCGTCCCGGTACAGGTTAATATCCAGTTCGGCCAGCGCCGCCCGGCTACCCTCAAAGCGCTGGATGTTCTCCCCCAGCCGCTGGGACAGGACCACGCCCCGGGTGTAGATGCCCACCAGAACCAGGTCGTCAACGCCCCGGTTCCGCTCCAGGATTTCGTGGGCGATACGGGACAGGGAGCGCTGGATTTCCTGCCCGTCCATTATCTGCCGTTCCGGCCTGTCGCTGCCCGTTATAGCCATAACCAAATCCGCCCGAACCGGGCTATTGCTTCCCGCCGCTCATGGTATTGATGGTCTCCACCAGCACGGTCATCGCCTCTTCCAGTTGGTCGCCCACCGCCGGGTCCAGCAGTTGGCCGTCCGGCCCGAACACGCTGGCCGCGTTGGCCACCAGCACCATCGGCCTGGGAATCAGCCACGCCCCCTCGCACTGGAGACAATCGGACAGGTGCAGGTGCATGCGTATGCCCCCCGACCGACCGGGCGTGGTACCCATGCCAAAGACCACCTTGCCGGTCCAGCAGTTGGGGGGACGGCAGGTCCACTCGATGGCGTTTTTCATCACCGCCGGTATGGAGTGGTTGTATTCGGGGCACGCAACCAGCAGTCCGTCGGCGCTACGCATAGCGTCCCTTAGAGCAGCCACCGGTTCCGGGAAGGTGCCGTCATCCAGGTCGCCGTTGAACAGGGTCAGTTCAGCCAGGCTGGCCTCCTCCACCTCTACGCCCTTGCCCTTCAGGATATCAATGGCTGCCCTGGAAAGCCTGTGGTTCCACGAGTCCTGCCGGAGACTTCCAACTATGCTGACAATTTTCATCAATTCGCCTCCTTCCAGACTGGAAGGTTAATCGTCCCAACTAATCCCGCTCATCCCGAGCCTGTCGAAAAACGCCCGCGCACCCAGCCCAATGAAACGGATTCCAAAATAATACCCCTTACCCGACTGGCAAGGGGTCGTAAAGCTCGGCGTGCGCCGCAAGCAAGCGGTACATTGCACGATACCAGGCCCAAAACACTTTGCCAGCCTCACGGGACTGCTTAAAAGATGGCCGGTTTACCGGGATAAACGGGCCAAGGCCAGGGGTTATTCAGCTGTATGGTCCTGGATTCCGGCCCTTTCACGGGCCGCATGCCAGTAAAGAATTCGTAGAGATTATAGCACTTTTCGTCAAAGACTTCTAATCAGATCACGCCTTTCGGCAGTCTGATTTGACAGCCCGTCACGCGGCCCCGGCGTAAACTCCTATCTCTACCTGTACCATGCCGAATGTAGTAGATAGATGGGGAGCATCGTCCTCGAACCATGCCAGAGTTTCCAGTTCTGCATCTGACAATGGCCGGTTGTGGTAGGCAATTGCCTCCCGCAGGGTCATGGATTTTGCCGGCAAGGCGTCGCCGTGCTGAATCATGCCTTCTATGTGGAACTCCAGGGCTTCCCTGATCATTCCTTGAATTTCCTGCCAAGTTTTGCCCGCACAGACACAGCCGGGAAAGTCTGGAAGGTACGCACAGTAATTGTTGGGAGTCTGTTCATAAACTACAACGTACTTTGCCTTCATCGACCTCTCTCCAGCAATCCTGCTTGAACAACTATAGCCCGCCAGGTCTTTGGCTTCAGGTCCACGCTGGGATGACCGGTAATGGTTACTGTACCCGGTTTTTCCGGATGGTGAAACTGTCTATGACTACCGCTGGTTCGCACTTGCCGCCATCCATCCCGTTCCACCAACCTCAGAGCGTCCCTTACCTTTGGCATGTATTATTGGTCATCTAATTGCGATTACTAACCGAGACGCTACCCCGTTACCCGCTTCTTCCGGTTGTTCATATAGTCCACCAGGATGTACTCCCCCAGGTTCTCCGAACTACTGTAGAATGCGCGGCCCCGGTTGATGCGGGTCATGCGGTCAACAAAGTTCACCAGCTGGTAGTTGTTCTCCAGCATGAAGGTGTTGATGACGATACCCTCCTGGCTGCACTTCTTGACTTCCTTCAGCGTTTCAATCTCCGTGCGGTAGCTGGGCGGGTAGTTGAAGTAAGAGCGGCCGTTCTCCAGGTGGGCCGTGGGTTCCCCGTCGGTGATCACCAGGATCTGGCGTGTGCCGCCTTTCTCCTTGGCCAGCAGGTTGCGGGACAGCATCAGGGCGTGATGCAGGTTGGTGCCCGACACCCAGGCGTTCCAACTCAGCGACGCCAGGTCTTCCTCCTTGATTTCCCGGGCGTAGTCCGAGAACCCCACCACGTGCAGCGTATCCCGCGGGTACTGGGTCCGGATCAGGGCAAACAGCGCCAGGGTAACCTTCTTGGCCGCCTGCCAGTTGTTGAACAGGCCCATGCTGCGGCTCTGGTCCAGCAAGACTATGGTGGCGGCCCGGGTCATGTGCTCATTGCGGTAAATTTCAAAGTCCTGGGGGCTGATCTTCACCGGCACCTGGGGCCCGCCCCGCACGATGGCGTTCTTCACCGTCGATTGCAGGTCAATCTGGAAGGGATCGCCGAACTCGTAAGGCTTGGTCTCCCCCAGCAAATCCCCGCCCGCGCCTCGTGTATCCAGCTCATGGTTGCCGTTGCGGTCCTTCTTCAGGTGGATAAAGACTTCCCGCAGCGCCTTCTGGCCGATGCGGCGAATGCCACGGGCAGTCAGTTTCAAATCGTCATCGCCGGTAACGTATCCAGCCTCCTTGAGCAACTGCCGCAGGCGGTCCAGTTCCTCCCAGGCCCGGCGCGCCTCATCGCCCAGCAGTTGGGCCAGCTTGTCCGGGTCTATATCTTCCAGGTCGCCCGTGCGCAGGGCCTGCTGCAGCATCTGTTCCAGCTGATCCAGGTCCTGCATCTGACCCATCATCTCCATGGCCTGTTCCAGCGTCAGGCTGTCGTCGCCCAGGAAGGGATACTGGCGGCGCAGGTCGTCCATGGGCATCAGTTGTTCCATCAGCGACGCGAACTCCGCCATCTGCTGCTGCATCCCCGGATCCAGGGCCGACTGCATTGCGTCTTCCAGTTCCCGGCGTGCCTCCGGGGACATGCTGTCCAGCATCGACTGCATCTGGGCCAGTTGCTGTTGGAGCATCTCCATTAGTTCTTCAAAGTTCTGGGGCGGATTATCCCCGAACATGCCCCCGAACTGCTCCATGAATCCGTCGAAGTCGGGTTCGAGGCCGGACAGCTTGTCCCGCATCATCTCGTTGAGCTGACGCATCATCTCCTGCATGGCCGCCATCTGCTCCGGCGACATGTTCTGGAGTTGTTGCTGCATATCCTGCCCCATGTTCTGGGCCATCTGCTGCTTCAGCATGTCCAGCAGTTCCTGGAACATCTGCTGGGCGTCGGGGTCCATGAAGTCGTACTCCATCAACTCCTGGATTTGACCGCCCAGGCCGTCGGGCAGGTTGTCCAGCTTTTCGCGGTTCCGGTCCGCCCGCTGCTTAAGCAGGTCCAGCAGGTTCTCCTGCATGGCCCGGTCTTCGTCTGGCGCCTGGTTGACCTGTTCTCCGGCCTCTTCCATCCGCCGGTCAATGCCCTCCCGCTCGGTGCGCAGGATTTCGTCCAGCCGCTCCTTCAGGTCGTCCACCACCGAGTCCATGTTGTGCTGCTGCAGTTGCTCACGACGCCGGTCCCGAAGCATGTCCATCAGTTCCCGAAGGCCGGGCATCTGCTGGCCGTTGCGGTCCTGCATACCGTTGCGCATCAGTTCCCGCAGGGCTTCCATGATGTCGCCCTGCTTCAGCAGTTCATCGGCCAGGCGATCCATCAACTCGTCGGCGTCGATGTCGAAGATTTCCTGGGTGCCGTCCCACTGGGAGTAGCGGTAGGTGCGGTAAAAGAGCATCGTGGCCTCCCTGTGCCTGTGGTAAGCGTCGCGGGAGATTTAGGGGGTGACGAAAGGGATTGCAGGGAATGATACAGGGCAAAGCAGCGGGCCGCAAGAATTTCCGCCTGCTGCCATTCTGTCAAAGGCGACGTGCGTTGTTACGTCCGGCAAGAGCCCACTTGGAAATGACCTGAGGCGCTAGCCCGCGCCCAAAGCCGCCAGTCCCGCCTCGGCGCACTCCTGGTCCTGCGTGTAGTGGCCTCCGCTGACCCCGATGCCCCCAATCATCTTTCCGTCCACGTTGATTGGTGAGCCACCCGCGAACAGGATCATATCTTCCTGGTGCGGCAGGCTGTGGAGCAGGGGCGGGTCTTCCTTAATGAACTCCCACAGGCCCTGGGTGGGTACTCCAAAGGAGATGGCGGTCCAGGCCTTCTGCTGGGCCACTCGTACCGCCAGCAGGGCGGCGCCGTCCATGCGGCTGAAGGCCTTCAAAGTCCCGTCCGGGTCCACCACGGCAATGGCCATGGGAACGCCAATCTCCGCGGCCTTGGCCGCCGCGGCTGCAACGGCCTGATGGGCCGCTTCCAGGGTTATGCTGGATTTTTCAAAGGATGTGGGCATGAGGGACTCTCCTCGCAATGCAGTTTGATAAACCTAATATACACCAACGGCTTAAGCGCACCTCCACTCACGAATGGCGCACCTCATAATTCGAGGAAAGGTCATAAGGAGGCAGCGACTCCGAGGGTCATATTGCAAACAAAGTACATTGGACTCGTGGCAACAAGGGTTGGCTGATCTGGTCAATATTACAATTAGCGTCTCAATTGCGTTTGATATGTGTCGATGAGAGCTGCCAACCTCTGAAACATACCTCGGTCGATTCCCAATTTCCTACCGTCAATAATAGCCCGAATAATTCTCCGACGCTGTTCCGAATCAGCGTTTTGGGCCCGTCTTGATAGGAAAGAATGGGATAAGCCTGCCGAAAAGCTAGAATCTTTTTCTAGCTCCGTCATAGCTTGCTCTCCGCTTGATTGGTCTCTCCGGTTATTCCTATCACTGCAATAGAGAAAGCCCTCACTGCGGTCTATCATCTGAATTAGGGTGTCATCTATTAGATATGCCCTAAATTCTTCGCACATATAGTCTATGATTTCTCGGGTAAGAAAATCGCCCGATATTAGCGAGGAATAGAATTCAGGACTTTTGAACTTCATCGCTATAAGGATAACGACCAAGTGTGGGCAAGTGTAAGTTTGGAGAGGGACATTTCGGGTAAGCAGGGCAAGTAACCTAATTGAATAGTCAATGTCGCGGAGTGAGAGGCCTAAAGCGCTCGAAAGTTTGGGAAGAACTCGACGATAGTTGTCGTAATCGTTGTTATGAACGCTGTTGTGGCTAGTTTCGCTGAGGCTTTGAAATGCTTCATTTAGTTGGAATCGGTCTATCAGATGTTCGGCGAATACCTGCGAATCAGCCTCAGGCAAGTTGAACTCAAAATCGAAGAATCTCCTGAGGTAAATGTCAGTGTTGATGTTTCCATAGACTGTTGATAACGACTTGCAAAGTTGGTCTCGGTTTATGCCGATGATGAAAACCATATTATGAACGTCGAAAATGTGCTTTACCCGCTCCAGGAGTTCAATGGCAAAGGTTGGGCGACAGCGGTCTAATTCGTCAATGATAAACACCAAAGGGTGTTCAGTGTCTTTGTAAATCTCTTTAGAAAGTTTAGCTAGGTTTCCTCTCAATTCATCCTTGGTAGTCCTTTGCTTGAGGTACTCATCCAGAATGTTTGGCTCGGCTTGTTCAGTTTCAAGGGATATTCCGGTCTTATTCTCGAGAACGCTTATTACATTCCTCTTGAGTAACGACATGGCGGTTTTCGCCACCTGCTGAGTTAGGGACTTGAACTTATCCTCCTTGAACGTCTCTGCCATTTGGCCAAGTATCGCAAGTAGTGGGTCTTCACAAAAATCATCATCCCATGCGTTGAAATAAATGGCCTTAAATCCCTGCTGCTGCAAGTCCTTCTGCCAGCGCATTAGAAGGAACGTCTTACCTGTTCCCCACTGCCCGTGCAGGCTAATAGCTAGAGGCGGTTCTTGGGTAGAAACAAGGTTTGTGAGCCGCTTTGCAATGTCGTCCCGCGAAAGGAGATCGTCCATCCATGGGTCGTCAGAATTGATGTCTAGTTCGGGGAGCTTGAGCGGAACCGATTGTTGGGCTTCCAACACTTTAATACTTTCTCCTACCTCACAGGTTATCAACTTAGTACAGTCTTCTTCGCCAGCCATTTCTCGGCAAAAATCTATTGCTTGAGGCAATGTAGGACTTAGATGCGTCCCCTAAACCACCTTCGCCCCCAAAATCTTCTCCAAGTGCCCCAGTGCCCACGTATGAGCATCCGGATCAAACGTCGCCACGCAGTCGGCCGGAACCTCCACCCGATAGTCGCGGTTGCGGGCGTCGGAAGTGGTGTGCAGCACGCAGATGTCGGTGCAGACCCCGCAGACAATCACCTTGTCGGGCCGCAGGTCCGCCAGACGCTGCTCCAGGTCCGTGTTGAAGAACCCGCTGTACCGGTTCTTCGGCACCAGGTTGTCTTCGGTCAGGTAACCGGCCAGTTCGGGAATTACCTCCGGCTCCTCCGTTCCTATCACACAATGCACAGGAAATATCTGGAACTCCAGGTCGTCAGGCAGATGGTGGTCAGAGATGAACAGCACACTAGACCCTGCCGAAGTCTCCCGTTCCAGTAGTTCCTGTATCTTCGGGATCAGGGGACGGTAGCCCTCACAGTAAAGGTTATGCCCCGGCTCCACAAACCCCCGCACCATGTCAATTACCAGCACCACGTTTGCCATAATATCGCCTCCTAAGTCCCCTGCTCAGGATGGATTGATTCTCTCATGCCAATCTGCGTCGCTATTGGGAAGACGGGAGTTTCAGCCCTGCCGATCGAGTCCCGCTAAAGTCCCGATCAGGCGCCGTGCGTTGCCTTTCGGCCTGACCTCTGCCTCCGCCCAAAGAACCCCCTTTCAATGCGGGCTACCGCTCCCTGCTGGCGGTCAACTGGAAGCAGGTCAGACCAGCCCCGTGGTCCCAGACTGTATCTGAAAAGGACGTGCGCTCCCCCCGGCGGCCCTCCGAACTATCGGTGGTGAAAACTGCGCATAACTCGTACCGTGTCCCTTCGATGACCCGGTATTCGTAGGGGACGCCGGTGTCCGGATCCTCAACGGACCGAACGAAATAGCGTGGGCCCTTCAACTCTTCCAGCCTCTCGGGTATTGCCCCGTTCAGCTCCAGGTAGGTGTCAATGTTGTTGGAAATGTCCCGCAAGTCGTCAACGCGGCGCTCGTCCAGCCGTACGTCTCGCTGCTGTCCTGGTGTGCCGACCAGGTAGACGGAGTAGCCCAGGGTGGCCACCACAACTACTATCGCCCCGATTACCAGTCCCCGCAGCGCCGGCGCCGCCCGGGCCGTAGACTGGGTTACCTCTTCCTCGGCCTGCCGCATGTCCCACAGGTAGTAGCCGAAAATGGGCCCGGTTATCACCAGGATGGCGACCACCTTCAGGATAAATCCGGTTGTAGGGTCGCCGGCCAGCAGACGGGCCAGCAGGGCAATGACATCGCCAAGGATTATGGCTGCCCCCACTACCAGGGTCAGGTAGGTCAGCCAGCGGCGTATCAGCGACTGCCGTCGTTCCGGGTCTGCGGCCACCGCCGCCGCCAGCCTGCGCATCAGGAACAGGTATAAGGGGAACGCCACAATAACCGCCGCCAGCGCCGTGGTCTGCGCCGCCGAGGGGCCGGGGTCGTTTCGATATATCGAACTGGAAAAGTGGTAATCAATGAGGCCGAAGAACACCGCGCCCAGGCTGAACGCGAAAACGTAAAGGGCGATAAAGGATACCAGGTACAGGAAGGCCTCCCGGGCATGCAGGTAAGGACGGGGGCGGGGCACGGGTACTGGAAAGTCCACTTCCGCGAAAGTCGCCAGCCCGCCGTTGACCTCCCGCTCCTGCCAGCCAGCCTTCAGCAGCACGTCCCGGATGGCTTCCCTGTCCTGCCCGCGCTCCAGCGACTCCTTGATGAATTGTCGAAGTTCCTCGTTCATGGCTGTACCTGCATTGCCTCGGCGGAATACCCCTCGTCCGTAGCCAGCATTTCGGACAGGCCCATAAGTTCGAAACAGGCCTGGAGGCTGGTCATGTTGTCCACCAGGTGGGCCGTGGTTCCCTTTCGCTTAAGCTCCTCCATCAGCCCTGCCACCGCCTTGCCCACGGTCAGCAGCGCGCTGGCGGGATAGATGACCATCTTGAAGCCCAGTTCCTCTAGTTCCTCCGCCGTGAACAGGGGCGACTTCCCCGTCTCCACGTAGTTGTAAAGCAAGGGCAGTTCCACCGACGCCACCACCCGCTCCGCCTCTTCGGCCGACCGTATTGCTTCCACGAACAGGACGTCAGCCCCGGCCCTGGTGAAGGCCTCGCAGCGGCGCATCGTGTCGTCCCACCCCGTAACCGCCAGGGCATCGGTGCGTACGATGATCGTAAAGTCGTCGTCGGTTCGGGCGTCCACCGCCGCCCGTATCTTCCCCACCATCTCGGGTATGCCGATAACCCGCTTGTTGTCCAGGTGGCCGCACCGCTTGGGAAATTCCTGGTCCTCGATATGTACCCCGGCCACCCCTGCCCGCTGGTACTGCCGGATGGTCCGCTGAATGTTCAGAATGCCGCCATACCCCGTATCCGCATCCGCAATCACCGGCACGGACACCGTGGCCGCGATATCGGCGGCGTTCCCCACCATCTCGCCCATGGTTGCCAGGGCCAGGTCCGGGTAACCCAGGGTTGCCACCGACGTGCCCGCCCCGGTCATATACACCGCCGGAAACCCCGCGGCCTCAATAATCCGCGCCGTCAGGCAGTCATAAGCCCCCGGCGCCATGATGATTCCCGGTTCCCGCAGCAGATCTCGGAGTTGAGTAGCAGGTCCCATGGGCTGCCTCCTTGCCGTCTCTATTTCAGTAAATGGCGCGACTCACAAAGATTACCAATAGTATATAACATTGCAATCCACTGATAAACCCTGACATAAGAATGCTCGCGGTCTCTTGCCAAGAACGAAGGGTTTTGTCACCAAGGCCAATAGCCCGTATCCCTCATCAGCGACTCATTGTTATGTGCCTGCAATGCCGCACCGATTTGGCTCCAGCGTCATTTGGATATCAGTTGACTGAACCCGTATAATTATGTACGGATAATTTTCGCTGTACAGGATTACGAAATGACCAGCAGGCTTGATGTGCGTCTTGAATTGGAACACCGGCGACGACTGGAAGAACTGGCCAGAGATAGGGGAATCCCTATTTCCGAGGTCGTGCGCTGCCTCATAGACGGGGCTTATGAAGAGATTATGCGGGAGCGTCGGAGGCAGGCTGTAGAACGCATCACCGGGTTAAACGTTGAAGACCCTCCTGATCCTGCTACCCTTTCCCGCCAGTTGGAGGAAGCCCATGAGCCCGGTGGCCTTTATTGATGCCAATGTGCCCACCTATGCCGCCGGCAGAGAACATCCATACAAGGCGCCGTGCGGCCGCATTTTAAGTATAGTGGCTGACAACCCCGAGGCCTTTATTACAAATGCGGAGGTAATACAGGAACTGCTGCACCGCTATCTTGCCACCGGGCGCTGGACGCTGGGAAGAGAAGTAGTGAGCAGCTTCGCCGAGTTAATGTCTGGCCGGATAGAGCCGGTCTATTCGCATGATGTCTTGTTGGCGGCTGAATTAGCCAATGTACATCTGGGAGTAAGCGCTCGCGACCTGGTCCACGCGGCGGTCATGCGTCGGCTCAACATTGACCAAATAATCTCGGCGGATCGTGACTTCGACCGGTTGTCTGGAATCGAAAGGCTGGACCCGCTCCATTTGGCAGACTGGCAAACTTCCATTGTTGACAGCTGAAAAATCAGGACAGCCCATTTGAAACCGGCCTCGTCCTGACCTGTGGGGTAACTCCTCAATGAAAAGCAGTCCGAGGTAGAACCCTACCCCACCATCCCCCCGTCAATGGTTATCACCTGCCCCGTTATGTACCCGGACCCCGGCCCGCACAGGAAGGACACCGCCTCGGCCACATCGTCCGCGCTGCCGAACCGCTCCATGGGAATACGGCCCAGCACCGTCTTCCGCGCCTCCTCCGTCATCTGGTCCACCATGCCACCGGTGTCAATGAAACCCGGTGCCAAGGCGTTTACGGTTATATTTCGCGACGCCACTTCCCGCGCCACCGCCTTGGTAAACCCGATCAGCCCGGCTTTGGACGCGGCGTAGTTGGCCTGGCCCGGGTTGCCGCCAATTCCCACCACCGAAGAAATGTTCACCACCCGCCCCTGCCGTCGCCGGATCAGGTGGGGCATCACGTACTTGGTGCACAGGAAGGCCCCCCGAAGGTTCACCTCCAGCACCCGGTCCCAGTCGTCAGTGGTCATTCGCAGCAGCAACCTGTCGCGCGTAATGCCCGCGTTGTTCACCAGGATGTCGATGCGGCCCCACTGTTCCATTACGCTCTTTACCAGGGTGTCGGCGTCATCCTCTTTGGACACGTCGCCGGGCAAAACCACCGCCTCGCCGCCCCTCTCAGCAATACCTTTCGCCACCTGGCGTGCTGCTTCCTCCGAGGCCTGGTAGTTGACCGCCACTTTGGCCCCGTCCTGGGCCAGCCGCTGGGCAATTACCGCCCCGATGCCCCGGGACGCTCCCGTCACCAAGGCCACCTGTTCGGCCAGCCGAAGTTCCGCCATTACTGGCCCTCTCCCATCAGCCCGTTGCGCCCCATTTCCGCCAACTCTTCCTGCATGTTGTCCAGTAGCCCCATCTCCACGTAGCGAACGGCGGTGTTGATGGCCCCGGCCACGCCGTCGGCCTTTGATGAGCCGTGGCCCACAATCACGGCCCCGTTCACTCCGAACAATGGTCCGCCCATGGTGCGCGGCAGGTTGGTGGTCTGCCAAAGCTGGCCGAAAACCCCCTTCATCTGTTCCTCGGACATGTAGGGCGCCAGCAGCTTCCCCAGGTACCCTCCCAGGGCAGTGCCCATGCCTTCGGTGAACTTGATGAGGATGTTGCCCACAAACCCGTCGCAAACAATGACGTCCGCCTTGTCGTTGAAGAAGTCCATCCCCTCCACGTTGCCCACGAAATTAAGGTGGCTGCTCTCGAAGAGTTGGTAACTCTCCTGTACCTGCCGGTTCCCCTTGGACTTCTCGGCCCCCACGCTGAGCAGGGCAACCCGGGGATTCTCGGTACCCAGGAATCGGTGGGCGAACACCGAACCCAGCGCCGCAAAATTCAATAGCTGCGAGGGACGGCAGTCCACGTTGCTACCCAGGTCCATCAGCACGGTCTGCGGCGCCAGCCCCAGGAAGGGGCCTCCAATGCAGGGCCGTTCCAGCCCGTCCATCATTCCCAGCACCAGGGCCGCCGTGGCCATGGAGGCGCCGGTGGAGCCCAGGGACACCACCACGTCGGCTTGTCCCGTCTTGACCAGCTTGGTCCCCACGATGATGGACGCTTCGGGCTTCTGCCGGAAGGCGTGCATTGGGTGCTCGTCGTCGCCGATCTTACCCACCGACGGGACCACCCTCACCACCTTTCCTTCCAGGTCGTAATTGTCCAGTTCCCCTTGCACCGCCCCGGAGTCGCCCACCAGCAGCAGTTCAATGTCATGCCGGTTCAGCGAGGCCATCGCGCCCTTGACCGTTTCGCAGGGAGCGTAGTCGCCGCCCATGGCATCCACCGCCACTCGAATTCGCTCCCCAGACGTAGACGATGGACAATCAAACCTTTGCATGTTGCTTTCCCTTCAGCTTCACTTCCCGGGCCCGCCTGCCCGGTGATTTCTTACCCTAAACAGGGTGTCGCAGCTTCACCGTGGCGCTGCCCGTCACCAACTCTTCATCCGTTTGGGTGTTGACCACGGCCACCGCGCAGGTTATCAGCCTGTGGCCGTCCCTTTCTTCTTCCTTCGTTACCTTGCCACGGCTGGCCACCCGGTCGCCCAGGTAAGCCGCCCCCTTAAACCTCGTGCGCAGGCTTCCCGACTCCAGCCAGGCCCGCCCGTAGGCGGCGACCATCATGCGGGACACGAGGGCCAGGGTCAGCATGCCATGAGCAATGATGCCCTCAAACTGGGTCGTGGCCGCAAAATCGGCGTCCCAGTGCAGGGGATTGTGGTCGCCCGACGCGGCACAGTAGGCGTTCAACCGTTCCTGTGTGATCTCCAGGGTTAACTCCGGCAGTAGGGATTCCGTTTGCGATTCGCCGACCATGCCCGCTATTATCCCTCACTATCCGGCGTCAGGACCGTGGTCTTTCCCCTTTGCACGACGTCTCCTGCCCGGTTCTCCAGCGTATAGCCGACGGTCATAAATCGCAGGCCACCCCTGCTGCGGGGTCGTTCCGGCGCTGCCTCGCCGTGGACCACCTCTCCAACGGCCACCCCCGCCACGGCTTCCATTTCCTGGATGCTGTGGATGGTGCCTGCCGGCAGGGACAGCTTTTCCAGCATGGCCCCCAGGGCCCAGGCGCACAGCGCCAGGGGCGGCGCCATTCCTGCATCGGAGTAAACGATCAGGTCATCCCCCACCGCGTCCAGATACTCCCTGACTGACTTCTCGGTTAGGGTCCAGCTACCCAGGTCAATGGCTGCGCCCTCTGCAATATCCATGCAGGTTACCCTTTGCACTACTGCGCTTTTCCAAACGGAAATTACCCCAACCGATTATACCTTAAACGGGGAAAGGCCGGGGTGGCCGGCCGCCGGTTCAAGGGGCATCCGAATCTTGAATCATCCTCGATGGGAGGTCGACTTTTCCCACTTTCATGTAGCCCTGAGCCTGCCGAAAGGCTTGGAAACCTGCCAGGAGACCACCTTCCGGTTCCTTTGAATGACTGGCTACGATATCACGACTTCCGAAGTACAGGCTCAGGACAACTTTGAATGGGGTTACGTTTAGCTGTTCTAAGACACATCCCTCTTGCCATATCGCATAACCCCTCTCCACCATAGGAATACAGGCATTCCATGGACCTGCTTCCGAGACCATTACACTCAATCCACCATAGGGGCAGACCTGTATGTCTGCTCTGTCACAACCATAACGCCCGTCCTTCCACCGCCGGTCGTCAGGTTCAAAGGGCACTGAAATGGGACAAAATGAGACAGAATGGAACGAATTATAAAAAACTTCTACCTCCCAACGGTGGCGGTCACACCGCCATATATCGCGCCACCGCGAATAGGGAAGGACCGGAAACGAGCGAAAATGATCGGGAAAACAGTTTTTCTTCAGGTGGGCTTTGCACAATGAATCGGAATTCAAGGTAATTAAACCGGATTCTGAACAATGAACCGGAACCGGAAAGATTCATTGCCCAATGCCGTCGTTAAAGCGGAAGAAACCAAACTTCCCGCCAACCCCCGAAAACTGCTACACTGACCGGGCAGACGTCCCAGTGCAGACCCACAAGGAAACAGCCCATGCAGCAACCACTGGAAGATAGATTAACCACCCTCGAAGCCTCCGCCCAGCGGCACGAGCAAACCATAGCCCGCCTGGACGCCATCCTCGAAAACCACGACCAACTGCTGGAAAGACTCCTCGCCAACCAGGAAGCCCTCCAGGCCAGCTCGGAACGCCTGGAATTCAACCAGGAAGCAATCCTCAACCTGCTGGAAGAGTTGACCCGTGACGCAGCCACCACCCGCCGCCTGTGGCTCCGCCTGGCCCAGCGCTATGGATGGCTGGACGACGAGCAGAACGGCGCCCAGCAGGACCCGCCAATCTAACCGCTAAAGGCCGCAGGGGCCCCTACGCCAACCTCCTCCCGTTCAGCCAGCAAGAAACAGAGCCTGCCAACTGCTACAACCGCGCCAACCCGAAGCAGCAGCAGGATATGCCGCAAAGGGCGGTCTGCCAGAACCTGGGCAAGAACTGGCATCTAAAGAGAAAGAATGAGAGCAGGGACTAGGCACAATGAATGGGATTCAAGAGGGATTCGTTGTGCAAGGCCCTGCAGGTGGCAAAATGTAGGGGAGCACGGCCGTGCGCTCCGGCACTTCCCAACCAACGACCGGCTTGCAGTTTGACCATCACCCCCGTCCTTTGTATCATCAGTCCAGAATTACCCGAAACATACCCAATACAACGTCTCCCCCACCAGGAGGGCAGCCATGACACAGAACCAAGCAGGCACGCTCACCGCCGCCAGGCAGGGCATCCAGCGGATCGAAATCGACCCCGAACGCTCCGAGTCCCCCACCTTTGAGGGCCGTTCCTTCGGCAGCGTCGGTCAGTACGAAAAGCTGCGGGGCACCGCCTACGGCGAACTCGACCCGTCAGACCCCCGCAACGCCATCATCACCGATATTGAACTGGCCCCAGTGAACGAGCGGGGCATGGTGGAATACTCTACCGACATCTTCGTCCTCAAGCCCATCAACCTGGACCTGGGCAACCGCCGCGTCATCCTGGACTTCAATAACCGGGGCGGCATGCGGGTGGGCCTGCTCAACGACGCCCGGGCCATCAACAACCCCACCACTGCCGCCGATGCCGGCACAGGCTTTGTTTTCGACAAGGGCTATGCCGTTGTCGGCAACGGGTGGGACATCAGCGCCAGCGGCCACGACTCCATGACCATCAAGGTTCCGGTGGCCACCAACAACGGTGAGACCATCACCGGCCCTTCCTACGAATACATCGTCTTCGACAACGAGACGACCATTGTCAGCGACCTGGCGTACGCCGCCGCCACCCTCGATAAGTCCGGAGCCCGACTCACCGTGAAGGAACGACTGGACGACGCGCCGGTGGAGATACCGACGTCTGAATGGGAGTACACTTCCGATGAAGGAAAGGCGATTCGCCTGTTGCCCGAGGGGACGGCCTTCCAGCAGAGCCACATCTACGAGTTCACCTACTCGGCGAAGGATCCCCTGGTGTCCGGCATCGGCCTGGCCGCCACCCGCGACTTCCTGTCCTTCCTGCGCCACGCGCCAGAATCGGCGGACAACCCCCTGGCCGGCCACGTTGAATACACCTATAGCTACTCCATATCCCAGCCCTCCCGCACCCTCAACGACTTCCAGTTGCTGGGTTTCAACGAAGACGAATTCGGCCAGCGGGCGCTGGACGGTATCCTCAGCCACACTGGCGGCGGCAACGGCGACCAGATCAACTATCGCTTCGCCCAGACCGACCGCACCGAGCGCAACCGCCAGAACCACCGCTACCCCGAGGCAGTGTTCCCCTTCGCCCACCAGGTGACCACCGACCACCTCAGCGGCAGAACGGCGGGGCGGAGCGAATCGGGCGCGGCCACCAACACCCTGCCTTTACGCCTGGACATCAACACCGCCAGCGAGTATTGGGTCAAGGGCTGCTCCCAGCTTCACACTGATAGCCAGGGCAACGACCTGCCGGACCCTAAGAACGTGCGCTTCTACCTGCTTTCCGGCCTCTCCCACGGCGTCGGCGATGTCACCAGGAAGGGCAAGAACCAGCAGTTCACCAACGGCGTCAGCCCCTTCGCCGCCCACCGGGCCCTGTTGCTAGCCCTCGACAAGTGGGTTACCGAGGGTGTTGAGCCGCCGGCCAGCCGGGTGCCCCGGGCTGCCGAGAATGCGGCCTTTGCAGTTACCCGCCCTGGCTATGAGACCGGCTGCGTTCCGGCCGAGAAACTGGGCTGGCCCGACATCCCCGGCGTTACCTACACCGGCGTCATCACCACCCACTACTTCCTGGACTACGGCCCAGAGTTCGACCAGGGCATCGTTACCAACCTGCCGCCCTCCCTGGCCGGCCGGCCCACCTACCCTGTCTTCGTTTCGAAGGTGGACGAGGACGGCAACGAGGTGGCCGGTGTGCGCCTCCCGCCCGTAGTGGCCCCCGTAGCCACCACCACCGGTTGGGCGCTGCGCCGCGCCGGCTTCGGCGAAAACGACGGCGGCGAGGGCGACGGCCAGCACATCCCCTTCGCCACTACTAAGGCGGAACGCCAGGCCACCGGCGACCCACGCCTCTCCCTTGAAGAACGCTACGGCACCCACGAGAACTACGTCAACGCGGTGGCAGCGGCCGCCCGCCAACTCGAAACCGACGGCTTCCTCCTCCCCGAGGACGTGCACGCCTACATTGCCGAGGCCGAGGCCAGCGACGTGCTGCGCTAACCGGGCGACAGGAACTGTCCACCGGACATCCCGGGATCCCGGCAATAACAAGGGCTCAATAAGAATCGGCGCGACATTTTGAGTGGTCGCGCCGATCATTTCCATCCATTTCTTAGCCTGCAGAGTCAAGCAGGGCCCTGTCAGAGGTTTGCCCTACCCCTCCAGCCCGAAACTCTGCACCGCCAGGTTGACTATGTGCTCCCCGATGGCCAGGGACGACGTGGCGCCGGGGGACGGGGCGTTCAGGACGTGGATGGCCTGCCGTCCCTGCAGAATGGAAAAGTCGTCCAGCAGGGCGCCGTCGGTGGCTACCGCCTGCGCCCGGACTCCGGCCCCACCCGGGGCCAGGTCTCCGTCCTTGATTTCGGGAATCAATTTCTGCAGGTCGTGGACGAACACCGACTTGCTGTAGGAGCGGTGCATCTCTGACACGCCGGTGCGCCAGTGTTTAGCGGTCATCTTCCAGAACCCGGGATAGGTGAAGGTGCCCAGGGACTCGCCCACGTCCACGTTGCTCTTGCGGTAGCCCTCCCGGGCGAAGGCCAGCACGGCGTTGGGGCCCGCTTCCACGTACCCGTGAATGTTGCGGGTGTAGTGGACGCCCAGGAAGGGGAAGCGCGGGTCCGGCACGGGATAGATCAGCCCCTTCACCAGGTACTGGCTCTCGGGCCGCAGCGTATAGTATTCACCGCGGAAGGGGATAATCCGGATGTTGGTTTGTTCCCCCATCATTTCGGCAATACGATCGGCGTACAGGCCGGCGCAGTTGATGACGTGAGAGGCCCGCAGGGAGCCGCGGGTAGTCTCCACGGTCATTGCCCCGGCGGAACCGCCAATGGACTGTACGGCTGTGTCCATGTAAACGTCGCCGCCCTGCTCCTGGAACCTGGACGCGTAGGCCTCGGCAACCTTGACGTAGTCAACGATCCCCGTGGCCGGCGACCACAATGCCCTTATCCCGTAGGTATGAGGCTCGATCTCCTTCAAGCGTTCGGGGCCAATCATCTCCAGGCCCGGCACCCCATTGGCCACACCCCGCTCGTACAGGTTGTCCAATCGAGGCAGCTCAGATTCGTCGGTGGCGACGATGGTCTTGCCGCACAGGTCGTACTCGATTTCGTTCTCGTCGCAGAACTGCTTCAGGTCTCTCGCCCCACCCACGCAGAACTGGGCCTTCTGCGAACCAGGACGGTAATAAATGCCCGAGTGGATTACGCCGCTGTTATGGCCCGTCTGGTGGCTGGCCAGGTCCGTTTCCTTCTCCACCACCGCAACCTTAAGGCCCTGGGAAAACCTGCGTCCCAACTGCATGGCCGTCGAAAGGCCAATGATGCCGCCCCCGATAATGGCAACGTCGTACTCCATGGAGTTCATGACATACCTCCGGCCCCGGAGCATATTCGCCCCTTTGGCAAAGTCCTGCCCTCAGGGAATCCGGCGGTGAAGGCCGAACCTGCCCTTGGGCTATTGGGCTGTTTGATTAGGCTACACTGTAATCAGGCAGGGAGTTCTTTTCAACCGCGGTAACCGGGAGGACACAGTTGACCGGTTACTCCCTTGACTCCGCCGCTTCGCCACCTGCACTGGCGCCGTCCTCGGGTTCATCCAGAGCCAGCGACCGATCCACTGCTGCCAGGTATGGCGCCAGATCAGCATTCCCGTTGCCCTCCGTCAAAGGCACGCCAGTCTGTTCATCATCTTTGCCCTTCATCGACCGCAACACTAGCAGCACGGCCACCAAGGCCGCCAGCAATCCCGCAATGGGCAGCGCCCAGGCAAGCAGGTTCAGCCCCGACTTGGGCGGCGACGCCAACACATCCTGCCCGTACCTGTCGGCAAAGTAGTTCAGGACTTCCTGGCGGGTAGCCCCTTCCGACAGCAGTTCCCGCACTCGCTGGCGCATCTGCCGGGCCAGCGGCACCTGTGCCTGGTCTATGGATTCAGCCGGGCACACCGGGCACATCAGCATCTCGTCAATGGCCTGGGCTTCCTCCTCGTCATAGCTGCCCACGGGAGCCTGGGCGTAGGCCACGTTCACCCACAACGCACCGCAAATGGCCAGCAACATTAATACAGCTACCCAAAGGGCTTGTGACGTAGGAGAAAAAGCAAAGGGCAGGCTCGACACCTGCCCTTCTCTAGGTATTCGCTTTATGCTCACGTTTAACTCGGAGCCGCTCAATTTGTGTACGTCGCCTTGCCTAGACGCCTGAGCACCCGCCTGGTTGGTGCTATCCCTAGCAGCCCTCCGGGTTAACCCCCTGAAGGCAGTCCACCACGTAGTTGGCCACCGCGTCAATCTGCTCCGGCGTTAGCAGCTTCGAGAAACTGGGCATTACCGTCAAACCGCCGGTCATGATGTTGGTTACACCGGCAGTGTCCTTGGCAATCATCAGCGGGTCATCCACTGCCGTCAGGTCTGCAGGCACGCTGGGAACGTAGCCATAGACGGTTTCCATCGTGACCAGTACCGGACCGTCTCCCTTGCCCAGGGGACCATGGCACATGGCGCAATTGATATCGTACAGCTCTCCGCCGTCGTGGTTGGAGACCTGCACCTCGTAGTAGGGTACGGCGCTGGCCGGCGTGGTCAGCCGGGGCGGCTCGTGCACCTTGAAGGAAGGCTGGTAGTGCATCTCGTAGAAGATATCCAGCGGATAGGAACCCTGGGAGCAACCCAGTGCCATGATACCCACCAGCATGGCCAGCACACCCAGGTAAGTCCTGCTCCGGAACCGCCGTCCCTTCGCCATAAAATTCATCAGTTGTCTGGAAAGTTTGTTCATATCTGGCTGCCTTCCACCGGCTGCGGCCGGCCTCGGGCTGTTTCCATCTCTTTCAATACCCAGGTTTCTTGCCTCAGGTAACAGTTGCGTCACTCCCGCTTTACGTCCACGGCACCGGTCTGTCCAAATACACCTTCCACCGCACCGTGTTGGGTCTCCTCGGTATTCACCAAAACGCCAATGTAGCCTTCGGTGATCCGGGTGTCATACAGTCCCGCCTTCAACTTGGGCAGTCGTGACTCGAAAATGATGCCCAGCACCGTAAACAGAATGGCGCCCAGCATCGTGCCTTCATAGCAAACCACCGCCATGGGCGGAATGGACAGGATGGGCTTGCCGCCGGTCATCAGCGGGTAGGCCACCTGGGTCATCGACGTTAGCAGTATGCCCGAAGTCAGCCCTAGCAACGCCCCAATGAATGGAAAAATATAAAGCTTATGCGGCTCTTCCCGTTCCCCGAAGGCGCCTTCAGGATAGGGAGTATCCGTCAGGAAGTCCACGTCGGTTTCGGGGATGCCGGCCCGGCGCAGGCCATCGCCCGCATCGGCGGCGGAATTGACGTCGTCGAACAACCCCAATATAGGACGTCTCGCCATAGCTTCTAACCTCTCTGCCTTTACCTGGATGCCCCACTGTTCACGTGGGACCGAGCTTAGTCTTCCCTGAAGGCTGCCGGTACCGTCCGGCGACCGATCTGCACCTGGGTCTTCAGCACGTCCCCTTCCTTCACGTCATACAGGGGCACCAGCGGGAACACCCGGCTGAACAGCAGCATCAGCATGGTCACCAGCGCGAAGGTGGAACCGATAATAATGTACTCGAATATGCTGGGCCGGTAGTCCGCCCAGACGAAGGTGAACAACTGCTTGTTGATCAGGCCCGGCACGATGATCAGGAATCGCTCCAGCCACATTCCGATGTTCACCAATATACAGGCGGTGGACATGATCCACAGGTTGCGGCGCCACGCCCGGCTCAACCACAGGGCTACCGGCAAGAAGTATGTGACCACCACGAACAAGATGAACCAGAAGTTGTACGGCCAGTAGGTGAACTGGGTCTGCCTGACCATCAACTCGTCTGCCTCGCGGCCATACATGCCAAACAGAATCTCCATCACCAGGAAGTAGAACCATCCCGTGGCCACCACGATCAGCAGGCGCCCCAAGGCATCGATGTGCTCGTGGCGAATGTAGTCCTGCCAGCCGTAGCACCATCGGAGCAGGATCAACGCAAAGGCCACTGCCGATACGCCCGAGTGGACCGCGCCCACCACGAAGTAGGGGGCGAATACGGTGGAGTGCCACGACTTGACCGCCACCGCCATACCGAAGTCCCAGGACACGATACTGTGCACTGACACGAACACCGGCAGGATCAGCGCCGACAGTAGCACACCGGCTAAAATCTGCAATTTCCACTGCCGGGCGTTGCCTTCCCAGCCCATGGCCAAAACGCTGTACACTCGGTGGGCAATTCCCGTGGTATGGTCGCGCAGCACCGCAAAGTCGGGTACCAGCGCGATGACAACGAACAGGGTGCTTGATGTCAAATAAGTCAGGATTGCGCTGGGGTCCCACACCAGCGGCGTCCGGATGTTGGGCCAGATGCCACGGGCAAAGTCATATGGGAACACCCAATAAAGAATGCGCCAGGGGCGGCCAGTATGCACTATGGGCATAACCATCGCTGTCATCAGGGAGAACAGGGTCAGAACCTCGGCAGCCCGGGTGGCGGGACGCCGCCACTCAGCCTTGGCCAGCCGCAAAATCGCGGACAGCATAACGCCCGCATGGCTGATGCCAATCCAGAACACGAAGTTGGTGATGAAGAAGCCCCACGCCACCGGACGGTTCAGTCCGGTCACGCCCAGGCCCCGGTTCACCATTATCCCGATGACGATGGCCGCTATAAGCAGGATCAGTCCCAGGACACTCACCACCGGCCAGAACCAACGGGGAGTCTCCAGGATCGACCGAAGCAAATCCCGGTTTATCTCTCTTGTACTTAGGACTCTGCCTTCCTGCATGGAAGCTCCTGCCTTACCTTCCCTTGCTTGGTACGGGGGCGTCTCTCCGACCCCGCCTGACGGGCAAACCCGTCAATTAATGACAATATTCAGGTGCTGCCAACTACTCGGGCTTGGCCAGCACCAGGTACTCACCCTTACCCAAAGTATCCATCTTCTGGTAAAGCGTACCTTCCTTCACTTCCCAGATGGACATCAGGGGGAGCAGCTTGGCGGACAACAAGTACACCAGGGCCGCAATGCCCAGTCCGCCGAGGATGATACAGATGTCCCAAATATCGGGCCAAACCGCAGCAGGCACGTGGGACAGGGCGAATTCATAGTGATTCCCCGTATTGAACGCAGCCGCGAAAGTCCGCATGTTAAACAGGAACGCCCCTACAAGCGCCGAAAGCCCTGCCAGCGCCGGACCCCAGTCGCTCCGGCGCAGCGGGTTCCACATTAGCAACAGGAAAGGCACCAGGAAGCTGAACAGCATGTTCCCCAGGAAAACTACCAGGTAGGGCTGGGTGAACAGGTATTTCAAAATGTTCTGTTCCACTTCCAGTCGCCCGTACCAGTAGGTGATGAAAAAGGCGAACAGGTGATAGGTCCACAATAGGGTCAGGCCCAGCAGAATCTTGCTGGCGGACCAGAAAAGCGACTTGCCGACATACCCTTCGTAGCCGCCCCAACGCCGCATGATGAACAGAACGATCAAGATCATGCTCAGCGCGGACTGGAAGCTCATCACTGTGTACATGGGCGGCAGCACCGAGTCCTTCCAGAAGGGCACCATGCTCATCGCAAACTCGGTGATGAATATGAACTGCACGAAGATCACCAGCATGAAGTAGAAAGCGCCCAGCAGTGCCAGTCCGGCCTTCTGGTGATTCCACTGCCGCTTGGTCCCGTACCACCACCCGGACAGACTGTCATACAGGTTCCGGCGGAACCCCGTCGCAGTAGCACGGGCCTGGGCCATATCGGGAACTGCCGACAGCCAAAGAATGGCCAGGCTGCACAATGCCAGCCCCACGAAGCACAGAATGTCCCAGGTATAGGGTGCACCGATGGGCACCTCAAACCAAAGAGTACGCCGAACCTCCAGGTCCGTCCCCTGAGCATCCGGGTTATAGATTGGCGGCATTGCCAGCAGCAGGGGTATGAACAAAACGATGTTGACCACGCCCATAATAGCGAACAGTTCCGACACCCGGGAAAGGGGTCGCCGCCAGTGGCTCTTGGTGAACCGGAAGGCGCACGCCACCAGGGGTGCCGCTCCGGTAATCATGAAAACGAAGGAAAAGATTCCGGCGTAATAGCCCCAGGGACCGGGGCTGCCAAAGCCATCGGAAGTAGCTCGGATGAAAAAGCCGACCACCCCCAGGACCGCCAAAACTAAAGCGATACCCAGGGCCAGCTTATACCCCGCGGGCATGGAAAAAGTCTTGGCTGAAACGTCGGGGGCAATGTGCTCTTTCCTGGGAAAGACCCACATGTTGGCGTGGTGGCCGTGCCCCCCTGTTTGGTATTCAACGCTACTAGCCATCGTGCCCGCCAGTACTGTCCAGGTTGGGGTCAACCTTCTTCAGATAAATCACGTTGGGTTTCGTGTTCATTTCTTCCAGAACTCGGTAGCCGCGCGTCTTGCGTTCCTTCTCGTGGTGAATGTTGTACCGGTTAACGTCCTCAAAGTAGGGCTGCACCGGACTGTGTACGTCGTTCTGGTCGCCGAAAGTCAGGGCATTGGTGGGGCAGGCCTGCACACAGGCGGGCATGTGGTTGCCCGACTTAAGCGTTGCGTCATTAAGCGTGCCGCCTTCCCTGCGTTCCACCTGGAGCTGCCCCCGGCGAATGCGCTGGATACAGAAGGTGCACTTTTCAGTTATACCGCGGGTACGCACCGTTACGTCGGGGTTAAGCTGGTTCTGCATCCGCTCCGGCCAGTTAGGGTGCCAGTAGTTGAAGAACCGCACCTGGTAGGGGCAGTTGTTGATGCAGTACCTGGTCCCCACGCACCGGTTGTAAATCTGGACGTTCAGGCCCTCATCGTTGTGGTAGGTGGCAAACACCGGGCAGACGGGCTCACAGGGAGCGTCCTGGCAGTGCTGGCACATCACCGGTATGAATCGGGCCTTGATGTTGGGGTAATCCCCTTCCCAGTAACGTTCTACCCGGATCCACTCGTAGGCCCGGTTCTGGAGAAAGGCGTTCTTGTCGTTGATGGGGATATTATTCTCCACCTGGCAGGCAACCACGCAGGCCTGGCAGCCATTACAGCGATCCAGGTCCACCACCATTCCCCATTTATGATCGATTCGGCTTGTAACCATTTTTCATTCCGTTTGGGGGCCCGGACGGACCCTGTACGTTTCCCAGTTACGAGTCTCACAAGAGACTACTGCTAATGATTCGTTACCCTGATAACCGCTTCACCGGCGGTGTGGCCTATCTCTCTTGCCGGGAAGATGCCTTCAAACTTGGCTACCTTCAGGCTGGCCCCTGTGGCCCTGACACTGGCACGGTGGCCGGCCCAGGCCAGCGACCCGTTTTCAGTCATATGGCTGGGCGACAGTATGTCCAGGACGTTGGAGCTTTCCCGGGGATCGCCACCGGTGGCGTAATCCGAACCTGACGTTCGTCCCTGTCCCAGGGGCACCGCCACCACGTTGGGCGGCAGGGCCGGGTTGGGGTAGAGCACACCGGTAATGCTGCCGGTGTCCGTCGCCACGCTGACAACGTCGCCCTCACGCAGCTCCATTTCCTCGGCGGTGTGGGAATTCAATTCCACCCAGGTCTGCCACGTCACCGTAGTAACCGGATCAGGCACACCCTGCATCCAGGGGATATGGGCGTGGCGCCCGTCCAACAGAGTATTGTGGGAGAAGGGCAGAAGGTAAAAGTCACCGCTGCCCGCGTAGCCCGGTTCCCTGCCCTGGGCTGCAATGTTATTCAATAGCCCGTTAGGGGCGGAGGGCGTGGGGCCAGTAGCCCCCTCGTCCCACCATCCGCCCTGGCGGAGCATGAGATTCCAGAGTTCATCGGCCGAGGCCGTCTGGCTGGAAGTACCCCGTCCGGCGGCAAACAGGCCCTCTGTACAGGCCTTCAACGCTTCTTCAACGTTGGCCCAGGGCAGTTCGCTATCCTGTCCTATCTCCTGAGCCATGCTCAGCAGAATGTCGCCGAAACTGCGGGGATCCAGATCGCTGAGGGGATTGACCACCGGTTGCTGCATACCGATTACCTGATAACCAGGCCCGGGCTCCGGAATGTCATCGCCCCAGTCTTCCAGGAAAGCGCGGTCCGGAAGAATCAGGTCGGCCATGACCGTGGTCTCGTCCAGGAAAGAAGAGAAACTGACAACAAAGAGTTCCTCCTGGTTGTCCCGGTCGAGGGCGCCCCGGAAGCCAAGGGAGTCCGGCAGTCCGTGCACCGGGTTGGCGTCATGCACCAACACCAGTCGCGTCTCGCCGCTGCGAATACTATTGGCAACTGTAGCCCAGTCCGCTGTGCTGCCCACCCTGGCGGCGTCGGGAAGCATGGCCATGGGACTGGCCGGGTTGAATCGAACTCCGCCGCCGCTGCCCGCACTGCCCACCAGGTAGTTCAGGGCGTAGATGGCCATCAGGTTGAACTGGCCGTTGGTGTGGGCGCCGGCGCTGTCACCGCCCAGGGCGATGCTGGGGCCGTGGTGGGCGAAATTGTTGGCCAGGTCGCGAATCTTCTCTGCGGCCGACTTGCCTTCGTGCAGTTTCTCGGGGATTCCCAGCAGGCTGGCAACATTTTCCGGCGCGAAGGCTGCCAGTGCCGCAGCTCCCTGGCCGTTGGTCAGGGCATCCACGTCCACGCCCTCGGCCTGCATCCCTTCGCTGATGATCACATAAGCCAGGCTCAGGGCCAGGTAGCCCTCCATACCCGGGCGGATGGGCAACCATTCGTCGGCGTTTGCCGCTGTCATGGAAAAGCGGGGGTCAACATGCACCAGGTAACCCCGGCTTCCCTGGGTCTGGCGCCGGTTGCCCTGGCGGAATTCGCCGTAGGCAGTGGACAGGCGGGTGGAACCTTTCCAGGTAGAAAGAAAATCAGCGCCAAAGGAAATTACATAGTTGGCGTTGCCAATATCAAAGTCGGGCAGGCGGTCCTGGTCGAACACGCCCTTGATTGCGGCTCGGTATGTGGTATCGTCCAGCGCCTCAAATCCCAGATGGCGTCCGCCCAGGGATGTGGCGAACCGGTCGGCGATCATGCCCAGGGTGCCGCGCAGGGGTTCGGTAATCAGGACCATGCCCTGGCTGCGGGCCCGCAACTCCCGACGGAGAATGTCCAGCGCTTCCGGCTCCCACTGTATGGAACGATATTGACCGGAACCGCGGGGACCGGTGCGCAGCATGGGGCCGGCCAGGCGGTCGGGATGGTACATGGCCTGGAGACCTACCTCCGACCGGACGCTCTGCTTGCCCTGGTTCACCGGGTACTTGGGGTTGCCCTGAATCTTCTTGGCGCGGCCCTCCATCACCCGGACAATTACGCCCTCGCCGTCGGTGGCCTGGCGGCCCAGCGTGGCGTACCAGTTGTCCCTTCCCTTTACCAGGTCCTCCGGCAGGGAGCGGGGGCTCTGGAGGCTCAGTTCCTCGTCCTGGATAACGTCACAAGCTACCGCTCCGATAGCGGAGAGGCCGGCCCAGGCCAGGAAGTTGCGCCGTGTCAGTTTCATACGTTGATGCCTTCGATCAGATTGGCTGGTACTCGTTATAGTCCGCGCCGTTTACCTGTGACAGTCCTTTACTTATGACAGATCGTACAGTCGGTGCCCACGTTCAGTTCCCGGTGGCAGTCCACGCAGGTGCCCATCTTCAGGGACTGGCCCGGGGTCGGCTGGACTTCCTTCATCTGGGCAACGTCGCCGTGACAAACGGAACAGGCCTGCTGGTTGGTCAACGGCAACTGCCGGGGCTGACCATCGCCAATGGGCATGGCCACCGTGCGGGGCTGGCCCTCGGTCAGGAACCTGATATGGGCCTCGTGGACAAATCTGACATGGTCGGGTACCCGGTGCACCCTTTCCCAGTTAATGGGGTCGTTGTCATTGAACTTGTCCACCACCAACTGCATCTGGTCCTGCTCGGCCCTGGTTTCGGCCATCAGGTTCTCGGGGTTGATCTGCTGGTGGCAGAAGACGCACTGCTCCACCGCCGGTACCGTGGCGGCAGCGCCCTCGGTCACGTTGCGGTGGCAGAACTCGCAGGAGATACCCACGCCACCCTCTTCAACGGTGCCGGCGTGGATGGTGTGCGGGAATGCTATAGGCTGCGCTGGGGCGTTGCCCAGGCCGAAAGGCGGGTTGGAAAACCAGGAAATAAAGAGGATTGCTACCAGGAACCCAACGATGCCGGTGACGACCAATCCAACAACGGCCAGTGGGATGATATTTGCGCTTGGCCTCATCGGCGCCAAAACCTGCCTATCTCTTAGTTTCCGGCCAGGTCGCAGACCCGGCGAGTTCCTGTTTCTGCCGGAAATCCGGCTGTTTTCCTAAAGCTGGCAAGGGCGGCCAGGAAAGGCGCTTTTCCAGCTAGACTAGGAAATTATCGAAAATGTTCCCCAACATATCGAAGCCCAGGGTAATTGCCGAAATCCACAGAATCCATGCCACCACCCACACGGCCACCGCGAAAATGGTCAGGGGCCACACCAGGCGGCGGAAGCCCTGGGGCAAATGTCCGGTCTGAACGGCGGAAGGAATGAAAGCGTGGGCAATCATCAGGGTAAAAGCGGTGATGATAACCAATGGGAAGGCAATCCAGTACATTGTGAGCCAATTGGAAATATTGACCCAGTCTACATTGGTCAGCGCGTTCGGATCGCCCATCAGTCCTGCCTTGGAAAAGTACCCTCAATAGATTCCGGCGGTATCCAGATACCCCGGTCGGCAAACCTAGTGAAAATTATCACAGTCTTTATGGAGTGTCAAGGGTATGGGGGAGTGGAAAAAGCTCGTAACACAGGTCAAAAACTGGATACAGGGCTTACCAGGTTTGACTCAACGACTGCCATTGCGGGTAGGTTGCAACGCGGCATTGGCATTCATTGAAACCGAAGGATAAAAGTTCAATAGGGACACTGGCATGGTGGAGAAGGATTGCCGCACGGCAACTGATAATTCCGACTCCACCCAGTTTGCCCACCCCCACCGCAGCATATATAATTGCGTCACCATACACCCCACCCCAAACTACCCGTGTGTATACGTTTGGCGACATCCCTGCCCGGTTCATCCGCCGGAGGATACCATGACACAGCTTACCAACCAGACCGACGGCCAGGCTGACGGCCCCTTTGGGGATATCGCGGCCGGTACTTCGCGCCCATTGCCCCAGGGCATTACCCCCGAGGATCTGGTTGACTACTACCGCCGGATGATTACCATTCGCACCATAGACGAACGCATCTGGATGATGAACCGCCAGGGCAAGGTGCCCATTGCCGCCTCCGGCCAGGGCCACGAGGCCGCCCAACTGGGTGTCCTGCTGGCAGCCGAAAAGGACGGCAACTGCTTCCACTTTCCCTACTACCGCGACCTGTCTCTAAAGATGGGCTCCGGTCTTACTCCCACCCAGGTAATGCTGTCCTTTATGGGCAAGGAGGGCGACCCCTACAGCAACGCCCGCCAGTTCCCCCTTCAGGGCGCCGACCTGGAGCACAACATCATCCAGCTTTCCAACGTGGTAGCTGCCGGCCTCACCCAGTCCGTGGGGTACGCCCTGGCCTGCAAGATGCAGGGTGACGGACGGGTTACGTTCGTGTATTTCGGCGACGGCGCCTCCAGCCAGGGCGAGACCCACGAAGCCATGAACTTCGCCGGCGTCCACAAGCTGCCCGTGGTTTTCGTCTGCGAGAACAACGGTTACGCCATTTCCGTACCCCAGCGCATGCAGATGGCCATCGGCGACGTGGCCAATCGGGCCGAAGGGTACGGCTTCCCCGGCATCATCGTGGACGGCCTGGACCTGCTGGCTTCCTACGAGGCCGCCCGCGAGGCCATCCACCACGCCCGCCGCGAGGGGCCGGTCCTGCTGGAAATGAAGCTGGAACGCCTGATGCCCCATACCACCGACGATGACGACACCCGTTACCGGCCCAAGGAAGAAATCGAAGCCGTCCGGCAGCGGGACCCGGTGGCTGCCTTCGGCGCCTTTATGCTGGAACAGGGCTACCTGACCGAGGAACAGCAGGAAGAAATCCGGGCCGATGCCCGCCGCGCCGTCAACGAAGCCACCGACTTCGCCGACGCTGCTTCTCCTCCGGACGCGTCGCACCTGCACCAGCACGTCTACGCCCCGTAATTCTTTCGTTTAACCTAGCACCCTTGGCAGCAAAACTAAGCAAGGAAAACCAATGGCCGTCAAAAGTGTAATTGAAGCCGTCAGGGAAGCCATGCGCGAGGAAATGCAGCGCGACGAGCGGGTCTTCGTCCTGGGCGAGGACGTGGGCTGGCGCGGCGGAGTCTTCCTGGCCACCCAGGGCTTCATCGAAGAGTTTGGCCAGGAACGGGTCATAGATATGCCCCTGGCCGAGGCATCCATTATGGGTATTGCGCTGGGCGCCTCCTTCCGGGGAATGCGCCCTATCCCCGAGGTGGAGTTCGCCGACTTCCTCTGGCCGGCGGTCAATCAGCTTATCGGCGAGGCGGCCCGGGCCAGCTACGGCACCAACGGCGCCGTCAATGCCCCTGTCACCATCCGCATTCCCTACGGTGGCGGCATTCGGGGCGGCCTGTTCCATTCCCAGAACGTGGAAGCTTACTTCTTCCATACCCCGGGCCTGAAAGTAGTCGCGCCCTGCACTCCCTATGACGCCAAGGGCCTGCTCAAGACCGCCATCCGCGACAACAACCCGGTGGTCTTCCTCGAGCACAAGAAGACCTACCGCCTGGTGCGCGGCGACGTGCCCGAAGAGGAATACCTGCTCCCCATAGGCGAGGCCGAAGTGAAGCGCCCCGGTCGGAACCTCACCGTGGTCAGCTACGGATTGATGGTCCACTACTGCCTGGAGGCGGCCGAACAGTTGGCCGCTGAAGGGATTGCCGATGTGGAGGTGGTGGACCTGCGCACTCTCAAGCCACTGGACACGGATACGGTGTTGGCATCTGTGAAGAAGACGGGCAAACTTCTCGTCGTCCACGAGGACAACATTACCGGCGGGGTGGGTTCCGAGATTGCCGCCCTGGCTGCCGACCAGGCTTTCGATTACCTTGACGCCCCGGTTGCCCGGGTTTGTGGTCCTGACGTACCCACCATGCCCTTCGCCCAAACCCTGGAAGACGCCTATATGCCCAGCACCCAGAAAATCGTCGAAGCGCTGAGAAACCTTGCCGCCTATTAGAGCGATTCCACGAATGGGCGCCAATTTCGTCATATATCATTAGTGAGCACTCGTGGACAAATCAAAACCTGAACCAGGGGTGGTGAAGCCTTGGCCCAGACTATAGAACTTCCCCACGTCGGCGAGTCCGTCGTTGAAGGCACCATCGGCAAGTGGCTGAAAAAGCCGGGCGACCGGATAGAACGCTACGAGCCGCTGGTGGAAGTCGTAACCGACAAGGTGACCATGGAAGTCCCGTCCCCGGTGGATGGGTCGCTGGTCAAAATCCTGGCCCAGGAAGGCGAGACCATACCCATGGGCGCACCCCTAGCCGAAGTGGAAACCGCCGAGAGTCCTGCCACCCAATCCACCCAGCCTGAACCCGCTGAAAAACCGGCCGTCAGTCAGTCAAATGAGCCTGGGCCTGCCGGGGGGCCTGCCCGTGAAATACCCGCCGCCCCTCCAGTCAGCCGCATCGGCTATCTGAACACTTCAGCCACCATGGTCGGGCCGACCGGGGGTGGCGCCGGCGACGACACCCCACCCGACCCGGCGCCCGAGCTAACCGCCGCTGCATTGGCGGCATCGCTCGCCGCTCAAGTCGCCATTGAAACCCCGGTAGTTACGGCGCCTGCAAGGGACGGCCGCCGGAGGCTGTCTCCCGCCGTACGCCGCCTGGCCCGGGAGCACGACGTTGACTTGTCGCTGATCACCGGCACCGGAATGGGCGGCCGGGTCACCCGCGACGATGTGCTGAATTACCTGGAGACCGGCGCCGTGGTTTCCGCTCAACCTGAGCCTGTTGCAGCGCCGGCCGCCGCTGTCGCTCAGGAGGCAACCGCAGAAACCGACGAGGAACACATCGCCCTGACCCCGGTACGCCGCATGATCGCGGAGGCCATGGTCCGCAGCGTCAGCCAGATACCCCACGCCTGGAGCGTGGTGGAGGTGGACGTTACCGGCCTGGTGGCGGCCCGCACCGCCCTGCGCCAGTCCTTCCGTCAGCGGGAGGGCGTGGACCTTACCTACCTGCCCTTCATTCTCCAGGCCCTGGTGGCAACCCTGAAAGAGAATCCCACCTTCAACGCCACCTGGGGCGGCGACAAAATTATCCTTAAGAAGCGCCTCAACATCGGCCTGGCCGTGGCCGCACCCAACGGCCTGGTGGTGCCCGTCATCCACAACGCAGACCGTCTCAGCCTGTCCGGGCTGGCCCACGCCGTCGCCGACCTGGCCCAGCGGGCCCGCGATAACAAGCTGACTCTGGACGACGTACAGGGCGGCACCTTCACCCTGAACAACACCGGCGCCCTGGGTTCCGTGGTCTCCCAGCCCATCATCAACTACCCCCAGGCCGCCATCATGACTACCGAGGCGGTGCAGAAGCGTCCCGTCATCATCAACGACGCCATCGCTATCCGCTCAATGATGAACCTGTGCATGTCCTTCGATCACCGAATCAACGACGGCGCCGAATCCAGCGCGTTCATGCAGTCCATGAAGCGCAGGCTGGAAGCAATTGCCCCCGAGGAATAAATGGGTTTCCGCAATGGCTCTTCCCCTCCCCAGGTAACGGAGAGAGCTTAGACCCCGGCAGGCGGACGACCTGGTCAACTGGCCAGGAAGATGCCGTTCCCGAGTATCAATAGTTCAATTGGAGGTTTACCAATGAAGTTCATCCGACTGTACACCGGCGACGACGGCCACACCCACATCGAGGAACTGGACTGGGAGTCCCGCCCCGACTATACCAACCTGCATGACGCCAAGGGCGTCGTCTTCCGCGCCGCCGAGGTGGGCCGGTTCAGCGACTGGCACGTGGCTCCCCGCCGCCAGTACGTTATCACCCTTTCCGGCGAGGGCGAAATCGGCCTGAAGGACGGCACCAAGTTCCGCCTGGGCCCCGGCGACGTCAACCTCGCCGAGGACACTACCGGTGACGGCCACACCACCGCCGTTGTCAGCGACGTACCTCGCGTCACGGTAACCATCCACCTGGAGGACTAGACTCCGACTCCTTAAAACCCACCGGCGCAGCCACCACTGCGCCGGTTTTCATATACGGCTTTGGAGGTTAGGCTCATGGCAGTTACGCGACTGGAAGTCCACTCCATCAGACCCTTTGCCGGGGGCGCCGTCTTCGGTGACACCGGACCCTACCGGCAGATTGACGGCATCGTTCACCTGGCCGTCGACCCCAACCACCCGGCCAACGAAGTCATAACGGACATCAAGCTGGCCCCTCGGGACGCTGCGGGCCGGGTCCACTGCTCCGCGGACTTCACTATCCTCCAACCCGAGGATACTTCAAGAGGCAGCCACCGCGTCGTCTTTGACGTGGTAAACCGGGGCAACCCCACCATTCTGACCAACCTGAACAGCGCCGGCCAGAGGTTGGGAGCAGGCAACGGCTTTCTGATGCGCCACGGCTACACGGTGGCCTGGTGCGGCTGGCAATACGACGTCCCCCAGAACTCGCCTGGCCTGGTCAAGGCCTACGTGCCGGAGGCCCTGAATCTGGACGGATCTTCCATCTCCGGCAGGATCGCCATTGGCTTCCAGCCCCATGCGGTCACTCATACCCACACCCTGGCCGACCGGGCTCACAAGCCCCATCCTGCCGCCGACATCAACGAGGCCGATGCTACGCTGGTGGTGCGGGAATATCAGGACGGTCCAGCACAGGTTATCCCCCGCGATCAGTGGTCCTTCGCTCGTCGGGACGGGGAGGAAGTGGTAGCCGACAGCCGCTCGGTTTACCTGGCGGCCGGTTTCCAGCCCGGGATGGTGTACGAGGTAACCTATACGACCTCCGGCGCCGACGTGGTGGGAATGGGCATGCTGGCGCCCCGCGACCTGGTGTCCTTCCTGCGCTACGGTTCGGCGGAAGCGGGCAACCCCTGCGCCGGTGACATTGAGCATGCCTTTACCTTTGGTCGTTCCCAGTCGGGTGGGTTCCTGCGCCGCTTCCTCTACTGCGGCCTCACCCAGGACGAGGAAGACCGGCCAGTCTTCGAGGGGTTGATTCCCCTGGTGGCCGGCAGCGGCCGCGGCGAGATGAACCAGCGCTTCGGGCAGCCTTCCACTCCGGCCCGGCCCTCGGCGGGACGCAGCTTCCCTTTCCACGACACCCTGCAAACGGATCCGGACTCGGGCCGCACCGACGGCCTGCTGGCCCGCCTGGACGCCGCTGGCAAGACGCCCAGGGTCCTGCTGACCAATACGTCGGCGGAATACTGGAGCGGCCATGCTTCCCTGATTCACACAACCATGGACGGCAGCGCCGACCTGGAACCCTCGGAAAACGTGCGTATCTACCATTACTCTGGCACGCAACACGGCCCGGGCCAGCTTAACCTGTTCGACGTGGACGTGCGGGAGGGCCCCAGGGGCCAGCAGCTGGACAACTCGGTAGACTACCGGCCCCTGCTGCGGGCGGCCCTGAAGAACGTGGAACGCTGGGCCATCGACGGTGTGGAACCTCCTGCCAGCCGGCATCCCCGCCTGGACGAAGGCACCGCCGTCCCCGCGCCGGAACTGGAAGCCACCTTCCGGTCCATCCCCGGCGTCAACTTCCCCACAGTGCTGAAGCACGTGCACCGCGCCGACTTCGGCCCCGAGGCCCACAACGGACTGGTGCAACCCGCCCCATCCAGCAACGAGCCCTATCCCAACTTTGTGCCCGCCGTGGACGCCGACGGCAACGAGGTTACCGGCATCCGCTTGCCGGACCTGACCGTGCCCCTGGCCACCTACGCCGGCTGGAACCTGCGTCACCCGGACAGTGGCGCGCCGGGCCAGATAATGCCTCAGATAGGCTCCACCATCCCCTTCCCTGCCACCAGGGAAGACCGCGAGGCCACCGGCGACCCACGCCTCTCCATCGAGGAGCGCTACGCCTCAAAGAACGAATTCCTGGAACAGGTGCGGCGGGCGGCCGGGTCCCTCATCGCAGAGGGCTACATGCTGGCCGAGGACCTGGAGACAGTGGCAGAACAGGCTTCCCAGCGGTACGACTCCCTGATCGCCATGCGAAGCGAAGTGCCGGCGGCCACTGACGACAATTAACCCATGCCGGTGCCGGCAAAAATGGCCTATATGTCGTAGGGACTATATCGTAGGGGCGGGTTTGTAACCCGCCCCGTTCGCAATTACCAAATTCCCCGCAATAGCGCAAAATCGGGGGCAGGTCCTTGAACCTGCCCCCGATTAATTCACCCATTAGTGAATATTCGTGCGTATTCGTGGATGAATCACAAATTCCGTGCCGGGCTGGTGTAGTCCTTCAGCTTGTTGTAAATTTGGATGCGGTTGCGCTGGGTGTCCATGATAAGCAGCCGATTATTTGCGGCGTCGAAGTCCACCGCCCGGGGCATTTGCAGCTTCCACTCAACTGTTATGTCCTTTACCTCACGCCGTTTCTTCAGCGCTTCCGGATTGACTTCCACCACCTGCGCTGACCAGGGTGTCAACGACCGGGCGTCCCCCTCGAAACTGGTAAAGAACCGTCCCGTCGCGTCGTAGGCCTGCACGCGGTCATTGCCCCAGTCACACACATAGACATCCCCGTCCGGGTCCACCGCCACGTCCGAAGGACGGCTTAACTCTCCCCGCCCGGTGCCGGGGCTGCCGAACTGGGCCACGTACACCCCGCCCGGGGTGAACTTCTGGACGCGGTCGTTGTTGCTGTCGGCCAAGTAGATGTAGCCCTCTTCGTCCAGGGTGATGCCCCAGGGGGTGTTGAACTCGCCGTCGCCGCTGCCAGGGAAGCCGAAACTGGACAGGTAGCGACCGTCGGTGGCGTACTTCTGTACCCGGTGATTGCGGGAATCCACGATCAGCAGATTGTCGTCGGCATCACAGATGATACCGGCGGGGCCATCAAACTCGCCCTCGCCGGAACCGACGACACCCCACTCCGTTACCAGTTCCCAGTTGCTGTTCCATACGCTGACCTTGTTCAACCATTCGTCGGTTACGTACAAAGTGCCCCTGGAGTCATAGGTCACCCCGGTGGGCCACATGAACTCGCCGTAGCCGTCGCCGGTCTTGCCAAAGTCGCCGTGGTATTCCTCATCGCCCGACTGCAGGCCCACGTCAAACTTGCCGACTCGGGCTCCCCGGGCAGTACGGTTCCAGGGCACACCGGTGACGAACTCGGCGCCCCGGCTCACCACGTAGACCATACCCTCCGGGTCAATGGCCATGGCGTTGCCGTAATTGAAGCCCATGCCTGCCACCGCCCCGCGGCCCATGGCATGGCTGAAGTCGTAGGTCCTGCCGGCTACTACTCTAGTTACCATACTTGGCTTCGCCTCCCGTCTAATTCAAAGGGCCAGTCGTCCTGGTTCAGACGCTGGCCCCCGATGATAAAGCAGGTTTGATCCCTAAGGGTTATGTTTCTAAAGGAACCTGGGCTTCTCGAACTCGCCCTTGACGATGGGCTTGGCGTCCAGCCCCATCCAGTCTTCCAGCACGGTGGTGTAGAAGCCGCGGAAGTCCATGTTGGGTGCCAGGTCTCCCTGTGACAGGTCTTCGGGTTTGCGGGAAGGATACTCGCCGTAGAAGCCGCCCCTGACCGGTTCGCCCAGGGCAAAGGCTGCGCCCGCTGCGCCGTGGTCGGTGCCGGAACCGTTGTCCCGCACCCGGCGGCCGAACTCGGAGAACATGATCATGATCACGTTATCCGCGGCATCGTGCTCCTTCAGATCGGCGAAGAAATCACCGACAGCGGCCGACACGTCGCCCCACAGGCCGGCGTGCATGCCAACCTGGTTAGCGTGGGAGTCGAAGCTGCCGTAGTCACAGTAGAAGATGCGGGTGCCCAGATCGGCCAGGTGAATACGGGCCACGTCCTTGAGCTTGCGGGCGATGGCAGTGTCGGCGTACTCAATGCTGGAAGAATACTTGCCGGGGGCCACCTTCAGGATGTCGGCGCCCTGCATTGCCTCCAGTCCCGTCTCGCCCAGGTACTCCATCACGGCGCCGGTGCCGATGGTGGGAGTGTACATCTGGGTGAAGCGGTCCAGAATCTTCAGCCGCTGCTCATCGCTGGAAATGCCGGTGAGCAGGCCATAGTTATCCAGACCGTCAACGGCAGCGACGGGGACACCGGGCACGGACACGGCCCGGAACATGCTGGGCCCCATGCTGACCGTCGTAACCACGTTTTCCTTGCGCGGGTCGATTTCCCGGGCGGCCAGGCCCAGCCAGCCCTCGGTGCCCACCTTGTCCGGCTCACAGGTGTGCCAGATGTCCATGGAACGGAAGTGGGACCGCGGGGAGTCGGGGTAGCCAACGCCATGAATAACGGCCAGTTCACCCCGGTCGAATATCTCCTGCATCACCTTCATGCTGGGATGGAAGCCCAGTTCGTCGTTGATGCGGATGATCTCCTCATCGGGAATACCCACCGTGGTGCGGTTGTCCTTGTACAGGGGGTCGGTGTACGGGATGACGGTATTCAGATAGTCATTCCCGCCGGAAAGCTGCAGTACTACCAATACAGGGTCTTTCTTGTTGCTGGTCATCTCCTAATCTCCTTGCAGGCCTAACCGTTGGATTGTTGCGGGGTCGGCGACAAGTTAGAAATTTTCGTGCCTAAGCATACTGGTATTCGCGCAAAGATACAACCAACTGGAGCATCTCGCCTACCCGGGCGCTGGCCTGGGCCTGGTCGTCCCAGGTAAGGGTGCCAGTCTCCTCGGCGTGGGTTACCAACTGCTGCCGGTTATCGCCCTCCACAATCATGGGGCCCATCAGGTCAAGGCAGGCGTCCACGAACTCTTCAGGTTCCAGGTCGCCCCGGGCCTTCAGGCGGTTGACGATGGCGCGAACCCCGGGCTTGCTGGTATCGCCGATACGGTCGGCCACAAAGTTGATGCGCTTCATCAGGGTGCCGCTATTGATCCACTCGGCGCCGGTGTGCCAGCCCTCCACGCTGGGGGGATTCAGCAGTTCCTGGCCCATGTAACCGGCTTCCTTGGACAGGTTGCCGATGCCCGGGGCGGGGAACTTGTAGCCGCCAACCACGCGCAGGGTACCAACCATTACCTCGGCGGGACTCTTGATCTTGGCGAACCGGGCTTCCTTGAAGAAGTCGGATGTGAACAGGACCCGCAGCACTTCCGTAATCTCGTAGCCTGAATCCACAAAAGCCTTGGCCAGGGTTTCAATCGCTTCCGGGTCCCTGGGGGGCGTGTCCAGCCAGGCGGGAACCTGGGGTTCGTCGGCTACGAAAAAGTTATAAAGGTGGCGGGCGACGAAAGTCGCGGTGGCCGGATGGGCGCAGACAATATCGATAATGTCTTCGCCGTTAAAGTTGCCCGTGTGGCCCAGGAAGGTCTTCTCACCCTCATCATGGTCCTCTTCCTGGTACTCGAACTGCCAGTCATACCGGCCGTGGGCCTGCCGTGGCAGCGCCGCCGCTATGGTCCAGCCCGTAAATGCCCTGGAGCATTCCCGCACGTCGTCCTCGGTGTAGTTGCCCACGCCCATGCTGAACAGTTCCAGCAGTTCGCGGCCCCAGTTCTCGTTAACGGCATAGGAATGGTTGTCGCAGTTGTCCAGCCAGTAAATCATGGCCGGATTCTTGGCCAGCGCCACCAGGAAGTCCCGGTAGTTGCCCATGGCGTGCTGGCGGAACATGTCTATCTGGTTGACCATCTCGTGCCAGTGGTCCAGCTTGGACCCGCCCGTGGCGAAAACATGGTGCCAGAAAAGCACCATCTTCTCTTCCAGGACCCGCTCGGTGTTAAGCAGATTATGTACCCAGGTGGCAGCTCCCATGCCCGGGGATGTGAAGGGTTTCCAGAATGACGGGTGGTACCTCAGGAACTCCAGGCGGTCCGCGCCAACCACCGAATCGGGATCAAGCAGTTCTTGGACGGTGGCGTCGTAGCCCCTCTCCGCCCGTTCTTCCAGTTCCTCGCGGGTGGCGCCGAAGCCGGCCCGCCGCATAAGGTGAGCCATCAAAGCAATATCTTCAGCCATATTCCTCCTTGTTGGAGCCAATAAAGTGGGGGAATCTATCCTGGGTTGGAATAGGGCAAACCATACCTTGGATTCCCTAGGGAGTCCTTTGGGGGCTATTATCTTAACTGGTACAGGCATTGTCAACTTTCCTGGCAGTTCCGTGGTGAATCCACATCTCCCACCTCTTAACTGGCCTGATTCCGCCGTTGACGCCCCCAACCGCTGAGGCTATCATCGACCATAACTAAAACACTCAAACGCAAAGTATCACAGGAGGGGCCATCATGGACTTTGGACTGTTTACTACCTGGAACGCCATGTACGAGGGCGGCAGGGTTCCCTGGGACCCCGAATACCAGGGCGGCAAGCTGCTGGAATCCGAGGCCTACAAGCAGAACTTCCAGGAAATCGACCTCATCGAAGACGCAGGCTGGGATTACGTCTGGTTCGGCGGCAGCCACTTCTCCATCCAGGGCAGCATGGACCCCCAGCCCATCATGCTGTCGGCCATCGTCGCCAACCACACCAAGAACATCCGGATTGGCACTTCCATCCACCGACCCACCCTGCGGCTGCCCGGCGAAACCGTGTCCGAGCGTGCGTTGCCCCACGAAAGGTACGCCTTCGACAACCTTCAGCCCGAGGACCCCTTCCAGGTGGCGGAGCAGGTGGCCATCGTTGACCAGATCAGCGAGGGACGCTTCATCTACGGGCCTGGCGCCCGCACCAGGGGTTCCGACGAGCGGCGGGAATACTTTTTTGAATACCTGGCCCTGCTGCAACAACTGTGGGCGGAAGACCGCTTCTCCGGCTTCGAGGGCAAGTACTTCAACTACCCCGCCTTCTACGAAGGGTACATGAGCATCCCCAAGCCGGTGCAGAAGCCCATGCCCATGCTGCTGCCGGTGGACAGCCAGGAAAGCTTCGTGCCCATGGGCGAGCAGGGCTACAAGATCGCCATCGGCGCCGGCAGTTCTCCCCACAACCTGCGCGGTTCCGCCGTGCTGCGCCAGGACGTTCAGAACTACCGCCAGGCCTACAAGGACGCCGGCCACGACGGTGAACCCACCACCGTGGTGCGGGTCCCCACCCTGGTGGCCGACACCCAGAAGAAGGCCGACGAGCGAGTGGAGCACCTGATGAACCTGGCCCGCCTCTACTACGCCGGTCGCATCGCCATCGGCAGCACCGACGCCGGCAGCGCCGGCCCCGAGGCCACCGAGGAGGTCAACCTCTTCGGCACGCCGGAAGAGGTGGTGGAAAAAATCCACATGTTCCGCGAAGCCTTCACCACCGACGAAATAATGTTCGAATGCAACTGGACTGCATCAGTCCCCCGCGAAGTGGTAATGGACACCCTGAAGTGCCTGAGCGAGGACGTAATTCCGCACTTTAAGTAGGGAATTGCAGTCTTGGGGTAACTAGGACGGCCCGCCGAATGGCGGGCCGTTTTGGTCAATGAGCTTTAAGCCTGAACTCGTGCAAGAGAGGGATGCAAAGTGGCGGTCGGTACCTTTGCCATCTGTATTGCTAATAGAAGGCAGCCCCTGCTATTGCTGACCCAGAACAACTCCATGATACGCCATCAACTGGACTACAACTGCTCCCATTCCCACTCGTAATCATCTGCTTCACTGACCCTTTTGAGTCGCGGCATATGGGCCACTTGATGCAGAGGAACCATGATAGGGGACACTGTATTATTATCGTAATGAACCCGATGCAACGCTTGTTCCATCCTTATATATCTAATGCTCCTGTCCGCACCCTGGTAAAACACAAACACTTTGAAACGGTCTTCGAATATCTTCCCCAACTCGTCGGGTCCTCTTGGAAGTTCTTCCCCTAAGGTACCCAAAGGGTGGGTCAAAACCGCACTTGGGGGAGAAACACACGAAAATGTAACTCCTGGTCCTTCGGGCGTCCCCAGTTCAGCAACTACCACGAAACCCGGTAGGTCACGCAGTTTAAGACTAGCCCTCCATAACTGCACTACGCTTTTCTGATATTGCCAGTGCCAGTACAATTCCTAGCTCTGAACAAATTGTGATAGCTCCCCTTTTGGTGCGAAACTATTTTGTGCTTCCTGACGCTCAATGTGGAGAGCAAGCATGTTTCTTACTTCATCAATCTGAATGTTGTTCAATGGCCGACGGTTGTATTGAAGCACAAAATACACCGTAACAATTAATACGCCGCCTGCTGACAGAATACCGGTTAGGGACAAAGTCCAAGCGATAGGGAGTCCCCACACCGGCATTGACCCGAACGCGGCCACAAGGCCAACAAGTTCTACGGCAACAGCGGCCGTCAGCCATTTGTTGCCAAAAATTGAACCCAGTTCTCTCCGCCAGTTAGACCTTTCGTTTTCTGCTGGACTCGCTTCATCCATACGGATAGCTCCCTTGATCCTGTCATAAAGCAGTATTGTGCTGAGGCCAAAGCCTATAAGCGCTTCACTGGACTGCACCAAATTTGTTAGCAATTCTAGCACCTGATTCTTGCTGACCTAGCATGCAACTGTCATCACTTACTTCTAAACGCCTTTAGCGGTAGCCTGAATCATGCCCACGAAATCACTCCAACCCTCTACTGACACCTGCCCCTGGACACCCAGCATTCCCTCTTCATATTATATTTCTTAGGAATAGTATCGAATCTCAGCCTAAGGAGACCACATGACTACTAACGCTTCGGGTAAATTAAACACAGGTGGAGTTTCAGCTATCAAGTCCATAGTCGAGATTCCATCAAATGCGCGCACGGAGGAGCAGAAGCGCTATTTGGATGCTTGCTTGACGGCATTGGCACATCAACCTGTACGCTGGCAAGACTACCAAGATTGGGGAGTTGGTGGGCCAACGTCCTTTCTTGCTGAAAGAGGAATAGACTTCATTCCTGTCCTAAACCCAACGCCAAAGGGACAGTCGTGGTATGGCGGTTGCAACTGCCCCAAGGGGCATTGGCGTGAACGAAGTCTTAGCTAGAATCCTATACATACCTAACGTTAAACAATCCAAATTTCCGGCCCCTCCAAAAACGCCTACCCTGGCGGACCCACCGCCATTTTCCCGCCACGCGGCGCCCATCTCCAACGGGGAATGAGCGGACCTGATCGGAAATGACCGGAAAACTTGGTTTTTTCAGGAGAAGCATCGTGTACACCCTTTCCGAACTCCGGCGTCACGTCGCGCTCCTCTCTGCATGGCCCGTCGCCTTCAACCTGGCCGACCCTGTTTATCCCCAAAATACGCTATAATCCCACCAACTCCCCAAGTCATCATCGCTTAGGAGGAACCGTCATGCAGTTTGGGCTTTTGTTTGAGTGCCAGCGGCCCTACGAGGGCACCGAGATTGACTGGAACGCCCTTTACAAGGAGACCCTGGCCCAGTGTGAACTGGCCGACCAGGTTGGGTTCGACAATCTGTGGTTCGTGGAGCACCACTTCCTGACCGGCTTCTCCGGCTCGCCCGCCCAGGACGCCATGTTCGGAGCGCTGAGCCGGATCACCAAGAACATCCGCATTGGTTACGGCGTCTGCATCCTGCCCTACCACCATCCGGTGCGGGTGGCGGAACGGGTTGCCCTGGTGGACCAGCTTACCGACGGACGGGTGGAATTCGGCACCGGTCGCTCCAATGCCTACGAGCAGACGGGTCTGGGCGTCGACCCCCGCAACACCCGTTCCCTGTGGGAAGAGTCCATCACCATGCTGCCGCAAATCTGGCAGTCCGAGGAGTTCGAGTGGGAGGGGGAGCACTGGCAGGTACCGAAGCGGCGGGTACTGCCCAAGCCGGTACAGCAGCCCCACCCGCGCATGTACCTGGCCTGCACCCAGGCCGACAGCTTCCGGCTGGCCGCGGAAAAGGGCCTGGGCGTTCTGTCCTCCGCCTCCTACGCCACCTCGGTGCTGGCCGAGCAGGTCAAGATATACCGGGAGGCCCTGAAGAACGTGAATCCGGTGGGCGCCTTCGCCACCGAGTTCTGGGGCAACAACGTCCACGCCTACTGCGGCACCGACAACGACGAGGCTCGGGAACTGGCCGCCCTGTCCATGAAGACCTTCTTCGGCCCCGACAAGCCCTACATCGCCGGTCGCATCGGCGCCTACGAGGAACTGCTGGAGGCCTGGGGCGGCGTCCCCGACCACCTGCAGGCCGACTTCGGCCGGTGGCTGCGCCAGTCCGACGAAGCCCATCGAGCGCAGGCCGAGGAATCGGGCATTTCCCTCGACGCTGGCCCCGGCGCCGCCCGAGCCGCCATCGCCCAGTTGGACGCCAACACCCTGGCCGACCGGGGAGTCATCATCGCCGGTGACCCCGACAGCTGCGCCACCGCCGTCCAGATGTACGAGGACATCGGCGTGGACCAGGTGATGATGATCATGCAGACCGAGACCATCCCCCACGAGAAGGTGATGTCCTCCATCGAACTGTTCGGCAAGGAAGTAATCCCCCGCTTCAGAAACGGCAACGGCGGCAGCGGGAAGTAGACCTCCCGCTCAACCATTGCGGCAGATCTGCAAATGAGCCGTGCCGAACTGTGTATACAGGTGGCGCAGGCTATAGAACAGATTTAACGTAAGGCGCTCAGGCAAGCCCGATGCTGGAAAGCGGTATCGCGAGACTGCGATACCGCTTTCCCCTTCAGGGGCGCCAGTTAGTGAGGAGACCTTTCATCCAGGGCTGTCAGCAGGTGTGCGGCGGGGGGGCAGGGAGGAGCAGGTGGAGTTGAACCAGGGCAACCGCCTCAGGAATCCGCCTGCCGTGTATGGCCCCTTAACGTATACACGCCGCGGTATTCTTCCGGCAGTTGCATCGCTATGCGCTGCATTATCATCTCCAGCACCGCCTCCGCGGCTACCCGGGTCTGACCACCCTCCAGCACCGGCGGCGTGAAGGGCGCACCGATGTTGACCTGGAAGCGGCACAGGGGGAAGGGCATGCGCTGGTGGGGGAACTTCTCCGTGCCAGTGATGCCGATGGGCAGGATGGGCGCCTGAGACCTCATGGCCAGATAGGCGGCTCCGGCCATTCCCTTGATCATCTTGCCCTCACGGCTACGCTGTCCCTCGGGAAAGACGACCAACGCTTCGTCCTTGGCCAGCAGCGCTAGGCCCGTTCGCAGCGCGCTCACCCCGAAGGAGCGGTCCACGGGATGTACCCTCATCGAACTGAAAAGCCACCCCTTCGGCTTGGGGACGAATAGCTCCTGCTTGCCAAGAAAGGACACGGGACGGGGCATGGCCGCAGCCACTGAGGGAGGGTCGTTGTAGGAGATGTGGTTGGCCACAACAATCAGCGGGCCATAGGGCGGCACATTCTCCCGCCCGACCACTTCCATGCGACCAAAAACGTTGAAGCAGAACTGGGCCAGCATCCGCCCTGGAGCATACAGGACGGTCACGGGCTTGCACCTTGGATCCTGGACCCAAGCCGTTCCAGCATCCGCTCTACGACTTGGTCGATGTTCAGGTCGCTCGTATCTATCACCAGGGCATCCGGGGCCTGTGCCAAAGGAGAGTCGTCCCTCTCCGAGTCTATCCGGTCTCTGGACAGAGCGTTCGCCAGAGTCTGCCCGTAGTCTGCGTCCTGGCCCTGGGAAATCAGTTCGTCATAGCGGCGTTTCGCCCGGACTTCAGGAGTAGCCATCATAAAGACCTTGAGATCTGCGTCAGGCAGGACCACCGTACCGATGTCGCGCCCCACCATCACAATGCCACCCCTGTCCTCACCGGACTGCGCGGCGATGTCCCGCTGCTGTCTCACTAGCTCCCACCGTACACCCGACACTTGAGCCACCAGGGACACATGGTCGTCAACCTGGGCCGACCGCAATTCCGGCCCCAGCTGAATACCGTCCAGCAGAATGGCAGTTCCATCCGCGCCCTTCAACCGCATAGTGCAGCCCTTGGCCAGTCTTGCCAGGCCAGCCTCGTCGTCCGTGGCCACCGACTCCCGCAGCGCCAGCCAAGTGATGGCCCGGTACATGATTCCGGTGTCCAGAAAGGGGCACGCCAGGCGGCGGGCCAACTCCCGACCTGCTGCCGTCTTGCCAGCGGCTGCCTGCCCGTCTATGGCAATGATGCTCGCCTTGCGCGTCATCCAGATACCCCCAAGTGCCCTGTCTGTCGGTGTTAGTCCGGACTGGCAGCAGGGAGTATAGCATAAGGCGCCCGGCTTCCCTGTCAGAGCAGGGACCGGTCATTCGCCAACTCGCCTACCTGCTAAACTTGTTCCCGCACAATCTGGATATAAACGGATATAGTCCTGGCGTACCATGCCCGGACTTGCAGAGCGAGGCTGATGGGTTTCAGAGCCTGGTCAATAACGGCAACTATGCTGATTACGGTGGCTGCCTTCGTGGCGGCCTGGGCCGTTCCGGTCTGGCCCGGCGATGAGGCGCTGCTGTTGGCGGTGCAAGACTGGCAGAGTCCCTTGATGACGACGGCGCTGGGCGCTGTCAGTTACCTGGGATGGTATCCCGTGGCGGTGGCCCTGACCCTTGTGAGTATGGCCCCTCTCTTGTGGCGAAGGCGGGTGGCCGACGCCCTTCTGCTGTCCGTCGTCGTTTCCTCCGCCCTGGCCACCCTCGGCCTCAAGGCCCTGGTGGGCAGGCCCCGTCCCGATTTCGCCATCGTGGACCAGGTTCCGCAGGATATGGGATTCCCCAGCGGCCACGCCGCCTTCGCCATCCTGCTGGCTGGGGTGCTGATTTACTTGGCGTGGCAGCACGTGGAGAACCCGCGGGCGCGGTGGGGTCTGTGCGCCGCCCTGGCCCTGTTGGTCCTGGCCGTCGGGCTTTCCAGGGTCTACCTGGGGGTGCACTGGCCCAGCGACGTGCTTGGAGGATACCTCTTCGGAGCGACGACGCTACTAGTCCTTATTGCCTTAAGAGACTACCTGAACCGTCGCCCAGACCCTGGGAAACGGTAAAACTCCACTTTCCCCGGAGTTGGTATATAATACGGAAAAGACACTGGCATCCATCCCGAATCCCCAACTTGACGTGACTGGCGGCGGCCATTCCTGGTGAGGTGAAGGTGGCTGGAAAGGACCAAAACGGTCATTCAGTGGCGGACATCAGTGGCCTATCAACCAATGGCCACGCCCCCGTTCCTGCGCAGGACCGCGTCCTGGGTTCGCCCGTGCTGGTCTTGAACCTTAACTACGTCCCCATCAACATCTCCACCGTACGGCGGGCCATCATCCTCCTGAGCAAGGGCAAGGCTGAACTGCTCGAAAACCACCGGGGAGAAGTCCGCACCGTAACCGCCACCGTGGGTGCGCCGTCCATCATCAGGTTGGTCTACCTGGTGAAGCGTCCCTTCGCCCCTCGCAAGCTGTCAAAGAAGGAAATCTTTTTGCGGGACCGGTACACCTGCCAGTACTGCGGCAAAAAAAGCCAGGACCTTACGCTGGACCACGTGGTACCGCGCCGCCAGAAGGGAGCGCACACCTGGGAGAACGTGGTGGCTGCCTGTAGCCGGTGCAACCTGCGCAAGGCCGGCCGCACCCCTGAAGAGGCCAATATGAGGCTGAAGACCGAGCCTAGAGTGCCCCAGCCTAACCCCTATCGCATCTTGCAGAACCGCTCCATCCTTGACGAATGGCGCCCGTACCTGCCGTGGACTGATGAGGATGATGATTGACGGACTTGCAGACGGAGAAAGAACTGTTAAGTAATCGGGGGCAGGCTCAAATCCTGCCCCCGCCTATCTGTTGGGATGTTTCGCAACAAGGGCGAAAACTTCTGCTTCAGCCAGGCCGGCGAAATCTGTTTGTTAAACTGTGAGAGCTACGGCAATCCCAGCACCATGGCTTCCAGGGTCAGCCTTGGATTGGCATTTGCGTCCAGGGCCTCCAGGGTGCGGTTGATGCGCTTAATGAAGGCCACCACATCAGCGGTGGAAAGCTGGGTGGCCTGCAGACGGAGAGCGGTTGCCAAGTCTGCGTTGTGCAGGTACTCTTCACCCCCCTCCTTGACCAGCAGCAGGTCGCGCCACCAGCGAAGCCAGAGATAGAGCAGCTCCCTGGCTGCTTCGCGGTCACGGCCGAACTGGGTGGCAACCTCAGCGGCGTAGTCGAATCGAACGTCCAGCCCCCCCTCGCAGACCTGCTGAAGTCTTTCCATATCCGCCTGTCGCTGCTCCAGCACTTGAGAGTCCCCCAGGGCGCTTACAGCCTGCCCGAAGCAGCCTCGAGACAGTCGTGCCACTCGCTCGGCAGTCTCAGGATCGGCCGCGTAGTCCTGGGTTAGCCGCTCCTGCAAGCCGACCTTGGGCACCGGTTTCAGGTATAGGGCGCTGCATCGGGAGCGAATGGTAGGCAACAGCGCATCCTCGTTGGCGGTGAGCAGCAGCAGCAGAGAGTCGGGCGGTGGCTCTTCCAGGGTTTTGAGCAATGCGTTGGCCGCCGCAGCGTTCATCAATTCTGCCCCGTCAACGACAACCACCTTGCAGGTGCCCTCGTAGGGCGTCAAGTTAAGGAAGGACTCGATATCCCGCACCTGCTCGATGCGAATGTCCCTTCGGGCCGTTCCCTCCGTATCACCGGTGCCCACGCCGATGATGCGGATGTCGGGATGAATGCCGTCGGCTATTCGCAGGCACTGGGAACACTGGCCGCAGGGTACGTCGCCGCCCAAGCTGTCGGTCTTCTCGGCAGCGGGCGGGAGGTCAGTGTCCTCAATCAGGAATGGAGCGGGCGTTTCAGGTGGGCCGTCCAGGTCCGCGAACAGGCCAGGCGAAGGGTCTGCCTCGAGGGGGTGTGAGGGAGGCTTAGGGTTCTGTCGTGTCGCCCCCCGTCCTCCGGCCAGACAGTTGACCGCCTGTGCAATGCCTGCGGCCAGGGCCATTTTGCCGACGTGGGGAGGCCCCACCAGCAGGTACGCATGGGACATCCGGTCCGTCTTTAGGGCGGAGTCCAACTGGCGGGTTATGTGGTCCTGCCCGTAGATGTGCCACATATCTAAAGAGTAGGGTCGTTAGATGTCGCACAGCATCATATCCGCGTAGCTTTCGCGGCGGCGGATGATGCGGCTCTGGCCCTGGTTGACGAGCACCATGGGCGGGCGTGGGTTCAGGTTGTAATTGCTGGCCATAGAAGGGCAGTAGGCCCCCGACGCCGGTATGGCAATGATGTCCCCGGGTTCGGGAATGGGCAGCATTATGTCCGAAGCCAGCACGTCGCCCGACTCACAGTACTTGCCAGCTATGGTGACTTTCTCCTCGTCAGTGGCGTTGACTTTGCCCGCCGACAGCACCTCGTAGGAGGCCTGGTACAGCGCGGGGCGAATGTTGTCGCCCATGCCGCCGTCCACGCTGACGTACTTGCGCACCCCGGGAATATCCTTGATGGCCCCGATGCGGTACAGGGCAACTCCGGCCGGTCCGACGATGGACCGCCCCGGCTCGATTAGCAGGGTGGGTATGGCCAGTCCCAGTTCGTCGCAGGTAGCCTTGAGGGTGGAGACGATGGTGTCGGCATATTCACCGATGGCAGGGGGTTCCTGGTCTCGAGTGTAGGCGATGGCAAAACCGCCGCCAGGGCTGAACTCCTGCAGGTCCAGGCCCTCCTCGCGGAAACCGGCGGCGAACCGCAGCACCAGGTCTGTGGCGGCGGCGTAGGGCTCCAGCTCAAAGATGGGCGAACCCAAGTGAAAATGCAGCCCCTTCAGGTTCAGGTTGGGCGCGGCCAGGGCCTGCCGAATGGCGTCGGCGGCGTGGCCCGTCTGGATGGAAAAGCCAAACTTGGAATCGATGATGCCGGTGGTAGTGTAGGCATGGGTGTGGGGGTCAATTCCGGGCGACACACGGATAAGTATGTCCTGCACTTTGCCGGCCTCACCGGCGATGCGATTCAGCAGGTCCAGTTCGTGGAAGCTGTCCACCACCACCCGCCCGATGCCCTGTTCCACCGAGTAGGCCAGTTCATCGGGAGTCTTGTTGTTGCCGTGGAAGTAGACCTTCTCCAGGGGAAACTGGGCGGCGGCGGCCACGGCCAGTTCACCGCCGGACACCACGTCCAGTCCCAGGCCCTCCTCGTTGAAAATCTGGGCCAGGGCGGGGTTGATGTAAGCCTTGGAGGCGTAGAGGACCTGTGCCCCGGGACAGCGCTGCTCAAACTCAGCGCGGTAGCTGCGGCAACGGTTGCGCAGGGTGGCCTCGTCCAGCACGTAGACGGGAGTGCCGTACTCTTCGGCCAGGTCCAAGGCAGAGCAGCCGCCAATAACCAGCCGCCCCTGCCCGTCAATTTCGGCAGACTCGGGAAAAACATTCTGGGGAAACATGGAAGACCTCAAATTTGGGATGAGTTGGCTGGGGGTATGATAGGGCGGCTGGGGGTTGGGCGCAACCGTTCGTGGGGCATGATGGAGGGCTATTGCATACGGAATCATTTGCCGCAGCTTTCTCCTAGTTCACGAAGGGGAAATTTTTTGAAAACCGTCCCATTTTGGATGGGTCCGGTCATCCCCATTCCTTCGTCAAGCCAAGGACAGGCTCTGTCTACCGCTTCAATGGGAAGGGATCTCTGGGCGGGGCAGAATCATATGTCTGCCCCTATTGATGTGGAATCCGGCTGTTTTCATAGTTTTATTGTGTAGACAGGTAATGCCAGTTGGCAAATAGGGAGCTTTGGTCGATGACCCCGCCGGTGCGGGAACGACGGGCTGCCGGAGAATCTGATATGCGATTGCCCCGGGGGGTGATGTGGTCAACTTATTGTGGCCACGGGTTGTGAATCGCAACTGCCAGGTGGGCAAAGTCTTTGACGTTTCTGGTAACTATGCAAAGGTCGTGAACTTTTGCAGTACCGGCGACCAGGCAGTCTGCCAAGCCAACATTTTCGCCTGAACGGCGGGCTCCAGCTTGGAGGACAGCTGTCATTTCCGCCTCCCGCTGACCTATAGGTATGATGCGGTCTTCATATTCTTCAAGTAAAGATGATTGAAGTGATCTTAGCCTTTCAAGGTATCTGCCTTCTGGCAGAGTCTACAGCCCGAACTCAAGCTCGTACATGACAATAGCAGGCAGCCAAAGGTCATCATTGTTAGTCAGGGATTCGATGACTTGCGTTTCCGGGGCGGGCCTGGTTAGTTCTGAAATTACGTTGGTGTCAATGAGATAACCGGTCACCGATCATCCTCTTCAAGGAAGGAATTTGGCCGGCCATAGTCGTCTCGGATGGGCGGCTCCAAATTAGTGCCGCGAGGAATCTTGTCCACGAGCCACTGGCCGAGGGGCTTGCGGGCCGCAGGATTCTCATTGCTTGCTTCTACCCTGGCGGGTTCAGGTGATTGCTCTGGTAATCCCTCAGGTTGATTAGATTGATTGAAAGATGAAGTGGGTTTCAATGCCAAATCTATTGTCTCCCGTATGATGTTCATAGGTATGACAACGCCGAGCCCTGAATTTTCGACAAAAACCGCGCGAGCTTTGCCCGTTTGACGGCTAATGGCGACTTCTTCGTATGGTATATATGATGACACCATGCCGATCAAAAGGGCGCGGTCGTTAGCTGTCGTACCCTTTATCGATGTTAGCTCCGGCTTTAGGATTACAGGCCCTCCGCTGTTCCCAGGAAACACCGAGGCGTCGATTAGAAAAGTATTTGAACTGCCATTCACCCAATCTCTGATCCGCGCGATATTACCCTGTCTCACTATAGTATAATTGTATTCTCCTCCAGACAACCCTAAGGGAAAGCCCAGCACAAAAACACCGTCACCTTCGCTTGTCCCGTTTTCCTTGGCACGTTCCACGGTGATCGTTGTGTCAGGGTTTTCCGGGAAGAATTCGACCTGAATTCCATCCTCCTTAAGCTTGTTCACGAGAATAGGAATCACAGCTACATCGCAATTGGGGTCAGGATGCAACGTCCAGCTAATCGACCCGTCGCGATTATGTAGAGGAATGTTATAGGTTTGTGTTTCCAAGTTTAACGACCGGTTGAATCGAGTCGTCAACTGGTCAACACCTTCAACCACGTGCCGATTAGTTACCAGAAATATCTTATAAAGAGGCTCGCCTTCTTCGTTTCGCATTCCTGTAGGTGTCCCGTATAGAAAGCCAGTCGCAGCACCTAAGAAAGCCCCGTCTTCATTTTCCTTACCTAGGGCAACGACTGCATCCATATATCGGGGCGGTAACAATGCCATAGGAACCTCGCTAGATTATAGTACCCATCTATTTTACTCTATTGCTTTGGTTTCCGTTAGTTTTTGGATCAGATAGCAAAGTAAGTGTGACAGCCATCCGTTGACTACCCCCATACCCCCGTATATACTCCCCGGCATATCCCCCAGGGGCCATTTGGCCTGGTTTTCTGGCCACCAAAATCTCACGGACGGGAGGCGTGAAGTGAAAGTTCCGATAAAGCTAACGGTAAACGGTAGAAGTCACGAGTCGGAAGTGGAAGCGCGGACGCTCCTGGTGCATTACCTCAGGGATGACCTGGGGCTTACCGGCACCAAGATCGGCTGCGATACCAGCCAGTGCGGCGCCTGTGTCGTCCGCATGAACGGGTCCACCGTCAAGTCCTGCACCTGCCTGGCCGTCCAGGCCGACGGGGCCGAAGTCACAACTATCGAGGGCCTTGCCCAGGACGGCAATCTGCATCCTGTGCAGGAGGCATTCTGGGATAACCACGGCCTCCAGTGCGGCTACTGCACCGCCGGAATGATCATGACGGTCACCGAGTTGCTGGAACGCAACCCCAATCCCACCGCCGAGGAAGTAAGGGCCGGGCTGGAGGGCAACATCTGCCGCTGCACCGGATACCACAACATTGTCAAGGCAACCCTGGCGGCGGCCGAAGCGATGGGAGGTTAGAGTATGACTACTCGTATATTTGGTTCCGGTATCCGCCGTCGGGAAGACCCCCGGCTCATTACCGGGCAAGCCTCTTACACCGATGACATTAAGCTGGCCGGCCTGGTCCACGCGGCCATCCTGCGCAGCCCCCACGGCCACGCTCGCATCACAGGAATTGACACCTCTGCAGCGGCGGCGGCCCCCGGCGTCATCGCCGTTTATACCGGCGCTGACACCGAGGGCGTCCTGAACCCCATTCCCTGCGCCTGGGTTATCCCCGACTCCGACGTCAAGGCCGTGGCCTACCCGCCCCTGGCTAAGGATGTGGTCCGTTATGTGGGCGACGCCGTGGCCGTGGTGGTGGCAGAGGACCGCTACCAGGCCGAAGACGCGCTGGAACTGATCAGCGTGGACTACGAACCCCTGCCCACGGTGATCAATCCCGAGGCTGCCTTGCAGGAGGGTGCCCCCCAACTGCACGAGGACGCCCCCGGCAACCAGGCTTTTCACTGGGTGGCCGCTGGCGGCGACACCGACGATGCCTTCGCCAACGCCGACGTGGTGGTCCGCGATACTATCATCCAGCAGAAGTTGATTCCCAACGCCATGGAACCCCGTTCCGCCATCGCCAGCTATGTTCCTTCAATGGGCGAACTGACCATCTGGAACACCACCCAGAATCCCCACATCGCCCGCTTCGTCACCTGCCTGGTGACGGGAATACCGGAACACAAGATTCGGATCATCGCCCCGGAGGTGGGCGGTGGCTTCGGCGCCAAGATTGCCGTCTACGCCTGGGAGATGGTTGCCGCCTTCTGTTCAATGAAGCTGGGCCGCCCCGTCAAGTGGACCGAAACCCGCTCCGAAAACTACGTGTCCAGCACCCATGGCCGCGACCACGTCGAGTACGTGGAGATGGCCGCCAACAGTGACGGCCGGGTAACCGGCGTCCGCAGCGTGGTTTACGCAGGCATGGGCGCCTACCTGTCCACCGCGGCCCCGGGCATTCCCACCATCCTGCACGGCCTGATGTACTCCGGACCCTACGACATCGCCAACATCAAGGCCGACATTTACGGCGTTTTCACCAACTCGACCCCCGTGGAGGCCTACCGCGGCGCCGGCCGTCCTGAAGCCACCTTCCTGCTGGAAAGGCTGATGGACCTGGTGGCGGCGGAGGTGGGCAAGGACCCGGTGGAAGTCCGCCGCATGAACCTGATTCCCAAGTTCGAGGACGGTCACGATGTGGCCATCGGCCTGACCTACGACAGCGGCGACTACGAGGGCGTCCTGAACGTGGCCCTGGAGCACGTCAACTACGACCAGCTTCGCCACGACCAGGCCCACGCCCGGGAGCGCGGGAATCTCACCGGCATCGGCGTAAGCGTTTACTGCGAAATCTGTGGTCTGGGCCCCTCACAGGTGGCCGGGGCCGTCGGCTTCGGCGGTGGACTGTGGGAGAGCGCCACCGTCCGCTTCTACGCCACCGGCAAGGTCAACGTCTTCATTGGCACGTCGCCCCACGGCCAGGGGGAGGAAACCACTTTCGCCCAGATTATGTCCGATGAGCTGGGTGTTCCGGTGGACGATGTTGAGGTTGTCCACGGCGACACCGATACCACGCCCATGGGCTGGGGCACCTACGGCAGCCGCACCACGGTGGTCGGCGGCGGCGCCCTCGCCCTCAGCGCCCGCAAAATCAAGGCCAAGGCCATCACCCTGGCCGCCCACCTGCTCGAGGCCGCCGAGGCCGATATCGAGTACGAGGACGGCAATTTCTTCGTTCGCGGCGCTCCCGATAACGGTAAGACGATCCAGGATATCGCCCTGATGGCCAACGTGGCCTGGAATATGCCCGAGGGTATGGAGCCGGGGCTGGAGGCCACCACCTTCTACGACCCGCCCAACTTCTCCTACCCCTTCGGCGCTCACGTGGCGGTGGTCAGTGTTGATCCCGACAACGGCCACATTGTCCTGGAACGCTACGTGGCGGTGGACGACTGCGGCCCCCAGATCAACCCCATGATCGTCGAGGGCCAGGTCCACGGCGGCGTGGTGCAGGGAGCCGGCCAGGCCCTGTGGGAAGGCGCGGTCTATGACGACAACGGGCAGCTGCTGACCGGCTCCATGCTGGACTACGCGCTGCCCCGGGCCCACCTGGTGCCCGACATCGAGACTCTTTCCACGGTGACGCCGTCGCCCCACAATCCCCTGGGCGTCAAGGGCATCGGCGAGACCGGCACCATCGCCTCCACCGTGACCATCTACAACGCCGTCATCGACGCCCTGCGCCCCCTGGGCGTGACCCGCCTGGAAATGCCCCTGACCCCCGAGCGGGTGTGGCGGGCCATTCAGGAAGCGGGCGGAGGCCACGGGCATGGGCACGGTCACGACCATGGCCACGATCACGGGCATGGTCATGACCACGGCCACGGACACTAGCCGGGTAAGGGAGGAAGAACAGTATGTACACGCCTGATTTTCACTACCACAAGGCAGGCTCGGTGGCCGAGGCTATCGAGATGCTCGGCCACCACGAGGACTCGCGGCTTCTGGCCGGCGGACACAGCTTGCTACCCCTGATGCGGCTACGGCTGGCTCGCCCCGCTACGCTTATAGACATTGGCGGGTTGGACGATCTCAAGGGTATCCGCGTCCACGACGACCACATCCATATTGGGGCCCTGACCACCCACGGTGAGATTGCCCGGTCCCACGACATACAGCATGCAAATCCCCTTCTGGCCGAAGTTGCCGGGGGCATCGGCGACACGCAGGTGCGGAACAGGGGCACCATCGGGGGCAACCTTGCCCATTCCGACCCTGCTTCCGATTGGGGTACCATCATCACCGTCATGGACGGCAGCGTGGAGGTGGAGGGTCCCAACGGGTCCCGCACCATCGCCATCGCCGACTTCTTCCAGGGCGCCTTCGCCACAGCGGTGGCGGACGACGAAATCATTACCGGCGTACGGGTGCCCACCCTGGTCCGTCGGGACCACGGCCATGGGCACGACCACGGTCATGATCATGGTCACGGCCACGACCACGGCGCGGAGAGCATCAACGGCGAGGTTGGCGAGTACGCCAAGATGTCCCACCCCGCGTCCTTCTACCCGGTAATCGGCGGCGCGGTGGTCATTAACGCCGAGGGCGGCCGGTGCGTGTCGGCCCGGGTTGCCGTGGGCGGCCTGGTGCCCACCCCCAGGCGCGCTCCGTCGGTGGAAGCAGCTTTGGCCGGCCAGGAACTGACCTCCCATAATCTGGAAGCGGCAGCCAACCAGCTTGCCAACGACCTGGGTGACGAAATCATCGGTGACGTCTTCGCGTCGGCGGACTATCGCCGGGCCATCGCGCCTGTGGAGGTCAAGCACGCCATGTTGCACGCCATAGGCCTGGCTCACCACTAGGCATCCAGCAACTTAAGACAGGGATACCACGGGGCGGGCCACAAACCCGCCCCGTACCTTATGCCACTCTCAAGTTCCGGGAGCGTCCAGATTATCCGGAACTGCCTGGGAGGTATCATGCCCGAAGCGCCTGACTTGGAAGTAATCAAGGACTACCTGAATCAGCACGTAAAAGGGACCGTCATAGATAGGGCGCGGGTGCTGCGGCCCATGGCGGGAGATATAGCGGTAGACCTGCCCGGTCGAAGCATGGAACAGTTCCGGCGGGAGGGAAAGTTCCTGCTGTGCGAGTTGTCCGATGACCGGTGGCTGGCCATCAACCCTATGTTGACCGGAGCGGTCCAGTACTGTGAACCCAAGGCCCGAGTCTACAAGCGGACGTCCTTCGCGTTGGAACTGGACAACGGGATGGAACTGAGGTACCTGGACGACCGCCAAATGGGCATGGTCTATTACGTCGACGGCCAACAACTGGAGGGCATCTACCGCCTGGAGAAGCAGGGTGTTGACGTATTGGCAGACCGGTCTTTTGACGATTTCAAGGCTGGGCTGAAGAAGTTCCGGGGTGAAGTCAAAGGTGTGCTGACCCGGGGTAGCCTTGTTTCGGGAATTGGCAACGCCTACTCGGACGAGATACTGTTTGCAGCGGGCATTTCGCCCTTCCGGAAAGTGGGTACACTCAAGGAAGAGGAACTGGAGCGCTTGTATCGGCAGTGCCGCGTGGTGGTGGAAGACGCCATTGCTGTGTTACATGAGCGGATGGGAGACAACATCCACGTAAAGATCCGAGACTTCCTGAAGGTGCACGGCAAGGGAGGGGAACCCTGTCCCGTTTGCGGCGGCAACATCTCCCAACTGAACGCCAATCAGCGTCTGACCAACTTCTGCCGCCGCTGCCAGCCTGGGATGCTCATCAGGAACTAGCGCCCAAAGAGGCACAAAACTTTCCGCTCAACTTTAGAATGCCGAACATGAGAACCGATTAACCTTCGACAGGCTCAAGACGAGCGGAAATCTAGTGGGAGATTGAACGGGATTTGCCCTTTCGTATACCGGATTAGCCGCCGGCCACCGCGGGAACTATGCTGATCTCGTCTCCGGTCGAAGCAGACGTGTCAAGGCCGTCGAGGAAGCGGACGTCTTCGCCGTTCAGGTAGATGTTCACGAAGTAGCGCAGTTCGCCGTTCTCGTCAATCAACCGCTCCTTTACGCCAGGGTAGGAAGCTTCAAGGTTTTCGATCATGGCAGAAAGGGTGGATTCTTCCATTTCGACCTTGTCCTGGCCGTTGGTCATGCGGCGCAGGGGTGTGGGGATACGAACCGTAACAGGCATTTGAGGGGTCCCTCCTGAACAATTGCTATTTTGTCTTTTGAATGTTTCGAGCTTCGCCGGTGGGTGCAGGGTCTATCCCTGCAGCACGTCGCCGCTGACTAAGTCCACCCGAACACCGGTGGAACTTACCCATTGCAGGCCGCGCTCTATTTCTTCCTTCTCGCCATCAACTTCCAGGACCACCCAGCCGAGGGAGTCGCCTACGTCGGCTCGGCGGATGTTGGTTACCAGGTGAAAGTCGCGGCCCAGCATATAAATTATCGGCTCCTTAACCAGGTCTCCGTCGAAAGTGAACTTCACCCTCTGCCTGCCCATCTCGCCCTTCTCTCCAGTTAAGAGTTACGAATCAGAATCCACGATGAATTGCTTCCGGTAATTCATCGACGGTCGGAAAACCTCAAACAGAAACCGAAGACGGTTACCTGCCCGAACGGGCGGAACTGCTTTCCAGGGCTTCCTCGAAGGAACTCATGGAGGGCCGGATGTACAGTGGATTGACTACTTCCTCCACTGCCTCCTGAGTCTTCAAGCCGTTGCCGGTGATGTAGGCCACGGTCAACTCGTCGGCGCCGATTGCCCCGCTTTCCGCCAGGTACTTGAGGGTGGAAACTGTCACGCCACCAGCGGTCTCGGTGAAGATGCCCTCGGTCTCGGCCAACAGTTTTATTCCTTCGACCACCTCGGGCTCGGGAACGGCATAGGCCGAACCGTCGGATTCCTTAATAACCCGCAGAGCGTAAATGCCGTCGGCCGGGTTGCCGATGGCCAGGGACTTGGCGATGCTGTTGGGGCGGACCGGCCGGATCTGGTTCTGGCCGCCGACCCAGGCGGAAACAATGGGGCAACAGCCCTCGGCCTGGGCCATGTGCATTTTGGTGGTGATGGCGGGATGGTGGACCGTGTTCTGGTCGGGGCCAAAGGTCATGGCGTCCACGCCGTCCAGAAGTCCCAGGCAGGCCAGTTCGTTGAAACCCTTCCAGATCTTGGTGAACATGGCGCCGGAAGCGGAGGGAATGACTACATGGTCGGGGATGCGCCAGCCGAGTTGTTCCGCCACCTCATAGCCCAGGGTCTTGCTGCCCTCGGCGTAATAGGGGCGCATATTGATGTTGACGAAGGCCCAGGGGTAGTTGTCGCCAACCTCGCTGCAGAGGCGGTTCACCTCGTCGTAAGTGCCCTCAACGGCCACCATGGTGGGACCGTAGACGGCGGCGCCAATAACCTTGCCCCTCTCCAGGTCAGAGGGAATGAATACCACGGAGCGCAAACCGGCCCGGGCGGCGTGAGCGGCCACGCTGCATGCCAGGTTTCCGGTGGAGGCACAGGCGATGGTCTCGAACCCGAACTCCCGCGCCTTGGTGGCAGCTACGGAGACTACCCGATCCTTGAAGGAGAAGGAGGGGTTTACGCTGTCGTTCTTAATGTAGAGATTCTTCAGTCCCAGCCGCTCGCCCAGGTTGCGCGCCTTCAACAGGGGAGTAAACCCGGCCATGATGTCCACGGGATCCTCGCCGCTGGCGGGCAGCAGGTCGTGATAACGCCAGATACTGAGGGGTCCGGAGGTTATGCGGTCATGGCTGACCACCTCAGATATGGTAGCGTAGTCATACACCACCTCCAGAGGCCCGAAGCAGAAGTCACAGACATTGAGGGCCTCGCCCGGGTATTCCCGGCTGCATTCGCGGCACCTCAATCCACTTACAAAAGCCAATTCAGCGTTACCTCCTGTTTCGGGTGGACCATCCTGTGGGGTGGGACAATTATAACGCAAGTGGCACAAAAATACTGTCTGCCAGGAGAACCGGACAGACTGGGTGATACTAACAAAGGCCCTATGGGATGTCAAATTGATAAAGCGGGGCGATGAAGCCTCTGAGCCTGAATGTAACCCCGTTCAAACCGGGTAGATTTTTTATTTTTGGCCCATTTTGTCTCATTTTGGCCCATTTTCAAGACAATGCTTTACCGCCCTTCCATTGGCACGTTCAGGTCAGGCGCTGATCTTACTCATCAGTGGAGACGTTCGGTCTACACGATCACAATAGCCACGACAGCAAATGTAGCGGCGAGGTGGGTTTTCCGTATTGCAGGCTGTATTCCTAGAGTGGAGATATGTTAAGCAGGGTGTCAATCAGGGAGTGTCATTGCATTAAACAGGATGACCGAAAGTGAGCCCCTACCCCGTGAGCGTCGGTACCTGCTATAATGGCGATTCAGGGCGGGCGGGCGTAACTCAGTGGTAGAGTGTTTGCTTCCCAAGCAAAAAGTCGTGGGTTCGAATCCCATCGCCCGCTCCAGGAAATAGTTACCTGACAGGCAGGGCAGGCAATGGGGCCTGTCCTTTTCCTTTTTCCGGTTGGCTCTCCGGCGGATGACAATCATTGGCCCAGCGGTTACCATTGCAGACGTGCGGCTTGAATGGAGCCTTCCCAATTGAATGTGGGCAGGATTGAGCATGCTCATGCCTGCCGTGGCTCATTTGAACTGCAACGCCTCTATTTCACTGGATAAAATTGGACGCAGGAAAGAACAATTTTCACGAAGGCGATATGGTGCTGCTGCAGGACCGCAAGGCCCGCCGCTACCTGACTACCCTGTCCGAAGGGCAGGTGTTTCACTCGCACCTGGGCCGATTGGCCCACGACGGCCTGATCGGCCAGAGCGTGGGGGGCTGGTACCGCACCGACCGAGGCCACACCCTGTTGGCGGTGCGGCCCACGCTGGGGGAATTTGTGCGCCAGATGCCCCGCGGTCCTCAGATTATCTACTCCAAGGATCTGGGCAACATAGTGGCCTTTGCCGACATTTTCCCCGGGGCCACTGTGGTGGAGTCGGGACTGGGATCGGGAGCCCTGACCGCCGCCCTGCTGCGGGCCGTGGGTGACCAGGGACGGGTGACTACCTACGAGATAGAAGAATCGGTAGTTCCCCGAGCCATGGCCAACATCCAGCAGGTTATTCCCAACCCGTCTAACCTGAAAGTTACCATCGGCGACGTTTACCAGGGCATTGAGGAGCAGCAGGTGGACCGGGTGGTGCTGGACGTGCCCGAACCGTGGCAGGCGGTGCCTGGGGTAGCCGAGGCACTGGTCATGGGCGGCATCATGATCAGCTTCCTGCCAACCATCCTCCAGGTACACCAACTGGTGGGGGCGCTGGAGGCGGACGGCCGATTCCAGATGGTCGAGACGTTAGAAACCCTCCTTCGGCCCTGGCACGTTACAGAGCGCAGCGTGCGTCCCGCCCACCGCATGGTGGCCCACAGCGGATTCCTGACCACGGCGGTGCGGTGTCTGCCCCGGATTATCGGGACCGTCAGCAATCCTGCGCCGCCGTCGAATGCAGGCCTGGATGGACAGGATACAGGGGAATAAATGGGAGCGCTGCCATGGACGTAATGGACAGGGACCATACGCTGGAGTTTCTCCACCAGCACGTGAAGACAGACATGCTGATGAAGCACCTCTTCACCGTGGAGGCGGCCATGCGGGGTTATGCCCGCAAGTATGGCGAGGATGCGGACCGCTGGGGTATTGCCGGGCTGCTGCATGACTTCGACTGGGAAATCTGCCCCACACCCGAGTCACACCCCACCTACGGCGCCGAAATCCTGCGGGAGCACGGCTACCCGGAAGACATCATTCGCGCGGTGCTGACCCACGGGGAGCACACCGGCATTCCCCGGGAGTCGTTGATGGAGCATACCCTGTTTGCAGTGGATGAACTTTCCGGCTTTATCCGCGCCGTGACCCTGGTTCGGCCCAACAAGAGCCTGGACGACGTTACTCCCCGTTCCGTACACCGAAAGCTGCGGGACAAGAACTTCGCCAGGGACGTGAACCGGGACGACATTAACAAAGGGGCAGCAGAACTGGGGGTGGACCTGGACGACCACATCTGCTTCATTGTGGAAAGCATGAAGCCCATTGCCGAACGCATTGACCTGACCACGGGCTGATTCCGTGCAAGCCGGAGAACGATGGCGGAGTACCGGCAAGACCCCCGGGGCCTCCTGTTCAGAAAGCCCCTGCTATTGGAAGAAGTTGAAGACGCGTAACTCCAGAGAGAAGGTCAACGCCAGGGGAATGACAGCTACGAGGCCGGATATCCCGACCACCAGCATGGCCCGGCCGGTACTCTCGTAGTCCATTCCCTGCCGGACGCCCAGCACCGCCGCGGCCAGTGACCAGAAAACGGCGACCCACACGAAGACCCAGTCAAAGAAGGGGACGCTGGAAAATACGGCCAGGATGCCAGGGGTCAGGGCAAACCCCAGAATACGCCCCATTTCTGCCCAGCTTGTTTCGGTATGGTGAGTGCGCAGCAACCCGGCTCCCACCATGAATATGACCGTCACCCACAGCGCCCACCGCAGTATCCCGAAGGCAAGGCCGAAGCCCAGTTCCAGGAGGATCTCCAGAAAGGTTGCCTGCCCCAGGATCTCGTCGACGAGGCTCCCGCCAATGGCACAAAGGGTCACCAGCAGCACGATCCCTATAGCCGGGACCATGGAACTGGGGTCGGCCTCAATCTCCTCGTAGGTGTGGGCATTGAAAAAAGTTGCGCCGAACATCCGCTTGATCATTTGCCCAGTTCCCCTTTCGCTGGAACTACCAGAAATGGCCCGAGCCCGAAGTTTGCGGGGAAATGCTTTGTCAGAGTCAGACTCATCAACTCTCCGACCCAAACACTATCCCGGGCCATTCCAGTAAAGAGAAAGCCGCGATATCGCCATACGGACAAATTGCTGTTGTGATGGACGGATGCCCTTTGGCCGTTTACCGTAACAATCCTGGCCGCCGGTGTTGCTGCCCTACACCGACGAGAGGAAAATCCATTGGATGCCAAGTAGAATGAGCCAGGGAATGAAGCCGATAACACCGGCAATCACTACTACCAGTATGGCCCGGCCGGTACCTTCGAAGTCCATTGCCTGGCGAACACCCATGATGGCCGCGGCAATAGTCCAGAAAAAAGCGACAATGGCTATGAGCAAGCCTACTCCCGGCACCCAGGAGAATATGCTCAGCACCCCGGGGGTATAGGCGAAGCCCAGGACGCGGCCCATTTCCGACCAACTGATCTGCGTATTGCTGGTCCGGAGCAGGCTGCCGCCAACCATCAATATCACGGTCACCCACAGGGCCCAGCGCACAATGCCGAAGGCCAGACCAAAGCACAGCCCCAGGATGATGCCCAGGGCCGAGGCTCCACTCAGTATGTCCGAGACCAACCCGCCGATGGCGCCGCAGACGGTTACCAGTATCACCACGCCCAGGGCCTGTCCCAGTGCCGTCTGGTCGGCCTCAATCTCCTCGTAGGTCTGGGCATTAAACATGGCGGCGCCAAGCATTCGCTGGATCATCACTCCTCCTCACCAAATCGAGATTATGGGAACCCACCCAAGCATTATACCCGCTTATATTTTCATTTGTGCTTGAAGACTTGAAACATTCCGTGAATATTTGACGCAATTCCATGGCTCCGATGCGGGTTTTCCAATGGCATCAGAGCGAGAAGGGGCATGCGGGAAGCGGGTAACTACCTGTCTGTACCAGGCGTGTGGGGCTTACTCTATTTAGGTATCCCCAAAGGGGCCGGCCATCAGGTCGTCAAGGACAAACTCCTGGACAGCCGGCTGCGGCCAGCCCTGGGGCAGGGAAATGTGGCGATGGGATAGCAGGGGCAAAGGGATGTCTCGCACCAGGCCCTGCGCTTCTGTCCCCGGGACGAATCCCCACAGTTTCGGCAACTCCCCCGCGCCGGAGGGCAGACCCTTTCCCTGCACCAGCACTTTGAAGTCTCCCAGACCGTCAGCACGGGTCAGGGCCATAAGGCCTGCCCGGTTTGCTACGGCCTGCTCCACCGGCATGGGCGTAGATGTAACCCGGCGACGTAGATGATCCAAGCCCAGGTTGCGCAGGAACTGGGCCTGGGTTGTGTATCCCAGGGGTTCCAGGCCGGCCTTCCGGCCAGCGTTGACCACCGAGGTAAAGTCCACCTGGGCAGTAATGTCCTGGCGGCCAACGTGTTGCCAGGGAGCATCGGTCTGGGTGTGGCGGTAGTAGGTAACCAGGGTGCCCCGGGGGCGCAGTTCCGCCGAATACAGTTCCTCCGCTGATCTGCCGTAATCTATCGTCAATACGAAACCCGCTTCCAGCGCCGATGCTACGGAGGTTGCCCACGAGTCCAGGCCCAGGTTTATCTCGGCGGTCTGCCCTTCGGCCAGTTGGATGCCGAGTTCCTCCAGACGGGCCTCCAGGTATGGAGTGCTGGGGTCGCCCAGCCGTTCAACGAGTCGGTCCTCACCGGAGACGCCGCCCGACTCAAGAGCGACGTACACTTCCCGCAGGTTGCCCCGTTCAAACCTTACCTGGTGCACTGGAACGGAGTCGAGCAATTCGTTAGATATGACGCAGCCCCGGAGGCCGCGCAGGGGCACTCCCTCTGTTACAACAGGCGATGCCTGGGGAGGGAACGGCAATGCCCATTGATGACGTCGCTCAAGGCAACAGTAGCGCAGCGACTCGGGAAACCCAGAGGGTAGGGATGTGGCAGCCTGGAGGATGTCGCGGGAAAGTTGGCCATTGCCGGAACCTGTTTCCGCCACCCAGAAGGGGTTGGGCCGGTCCAGCAGCAACCATAACTGGTAAAGTTGCACCGCAATCAGGGCGCCAAAGGCGGGGTGGGCCATGGGCGCGGTGTAGTAGTCGCCTTCCGAACCGAAGGGGCCCCCCTCTCGGCTACCGGGGTTGGAGTAATAGCCGCCGTCGGGCCAGTAGAGGGCTACGTCCATGAACTCGGCGAAGGGGATGGGGCCCCGCTGGCTGATTCGGCGGCGTATTTCGGATTCAGCGCTGGTCGTCAATCGGCTCACGGAGAAAACGGGATGTCCACGAATAGTTACATGAAACCATTTGTGGACACCGGTGTCTATGCCTGGGCTGAAGACGGGGCGTTGTTCTACCAGTGGGGGGTTTGAGGGTTAGGGTGTCCCTCATTATGTTGTGTGGTATAGGGTCCCAGGTACAGGTCAAAGTCGTATCTGGCGTCGGGATCGTCGAAAGCACTTGCCGAGACAGCTTCGACCGAGGCGGCTAAAGAAGGCTTGAAGTGCACGAATCCACTGGACACCATTCCCACCACCCAAAGAACGCCAAATATGACAAAGATCGTAATTATCCAATTCCCGATGTCCCGTTCACGTTCGTTCCGCTGCCTGGGTTGAACTCCCCCCTTCATCATCGCTCCTTCATAATTATACTAAATCTTTTCCTTTGTATATATAAAGTATAATGGAGCAGGAGTATGAAGAGCAATACCGGTCCAGGGCCGTACCAGAGCAATGTAAAGGCAACCGGCGCTTTACCGCGGTGAAAAATTCCATGCAGTTCCCTGACTGGGGTCATCCCCTGGTTGGACTGATATGAGCGGAAAAGGGCGATTCTCTAAGGACTTGTGGCGATCTTGAGGCCGCACCTAGTCGGGATAGAGAGGGATGGTGCACCGAAGACCCTGCAGCATCGACGGGACCTGGGGGGCCACTGTAGAGTCGGGCGCGACCATTTCGGGCCTCTCCGATTCCATGGACAAAGAAGCAGGGCAGTCCAGCGTCAATAGGGTTGCGCCTTCCGCATGGGGCAAGGAAGCGACAGCATGCAGCAGGCGGTATTCGGCGAAGGCCGATCCTGCCAGGCCCAGGGCGACCACCAGCGCAGCTATCGTCAGCAAACGCAACAGATGGCTGATCCACGGGCAATTAGACCCGGATTGGCGGATGAATTCTTTAAGCTCTTGCATTGTGTACGCATTCAATAACAGTTTTGCCACTACATCTATTGTATCTCTTAATATTCTCGCGAACAATACATAGTATTACTATATACTCCAAGAATTGTATGTGGAATAAGAGTGTCATAGAAACAAGAGCAAGGAGTATGGAGTAGGTGGGGACAGTTATCGCGGGTACCGGCGGGACGACTTAGCGTTTCAGCCCTGTCCGAGGATTCGGGAGTGGAATTCCTGGAGAAAGCCCAGGCTGTTATTTCCGGAAAAGCCGGAAGTGTACAGAATGCTATGGCATTCCGTCGTCTTCCATCTATTTTCCTGTAAGTTGCGGAAAATTTTCCGAAGGAGCATCCAAGAGAGAACCCGTAGTGCGACAGCGGCCACTGGCAAATCGCGCAGTTTCCATTACAATTGTACCAACCAGCGGGCACTGGAGCCGACGGGGCCGCCCCCGAGACCTGCCATGATTCTCAGGGCATACGCAACATGTGGTTCACCGGAAACCTGGCATAAACTGCTCCATCAGCCCGTCTGATTTCAATACCTTCAGTCTCCCCCGAGAGCGGGAATGGCGGAGATTCAAGGGTCTCGAACATCCGGAGACTGTGAACATATTGTGGAACCCAACCTGCGAACACGAGGAGGTGCTCATGCCCAACGTGACGGTTGAAGAAAATGTGATGGTAGCCAGCGCAGACGGTTATGAACTGGGGGTGGACATTGCCCGCCCTGCAAACTCCGACGGCAATGCCCTTGGCCTGCTGTTCCTGCCCGGTGGCGGGTGGGTGAGCGCCAATCACGAACTTCTGAAAGAACGCTATGGCATACCCCTTGCCGAACGGGGTTACGTCTGCGTTACGGCCCCCTACCGCGTTATGGAACAGGCCATCTGGCCCGCTGCCATTCAGGACGTTAAGGCAATCCTGCGGTGGATGCGCACTAACAGCGCCAACCTGGGCATCGACCCGGAGCGCATTGCCGTGGCAGGAAAGTCGGCGGGTGGGCACCTGGCCCTGCTGACCGCCGCCACCAACGGCAAGGTGGAATACGAGGGCCCGGGAATTACCTCCGCCGACCTTAGCCGGGTTTCCGCTGCCGTGGGCGTGGCCGCAGCATCGGACATAAGGGAGTACTGGCAAAGGGAACCACTGGTCCCCTACACCGCCAGCGACCCTTCGGCCGCGGCGCTGACTGCCGCCAATCCGGCAGAACTGGTCAATTCGGACTGGCCGCCCGTACTGCTGCTCCACGGCACAAATGACGACCGGGTTGACCACCGTATGTCCATGCGCCTGTTTGACCTGCTGGAAGAGGCGGGAGTGCCGGTCGATATGCGGCTGTTTGCGGGACAGGACCACATGTTCGACGGCATACCGGAGTTCAGCCAGGCCATTGTCGAATCGGTGGCGCTGTTCCTGGAACGCTACGTGGCAGCCCCAGTGGCCGAGGCAGTGGCAGCGGATAACTAGGCTTCCCCCAGGACTCTGGTCTTTTCCGGCCAAGGAGCGGGCAGATTGGAACGCTACGAGGTAACGCCGCCTTCCGGATACGATGCGTTAGCCGGCCGCTGGCTGTGGGCCATGCAGGAAGCGCGAAAACGGACGCTGCGTCTGTTGGAAGACGAGAGTCTGGGCCAGCAACTGCTGGACTGGGAAGGACCCGATGGCAATGAGAACACTATCGGGTCCCTCCTTTATCACATTGCGGAAGTGGAGATGGGGTGGCTGTGGGGAAACATAAAGGGTCTTTCGCAAATGCCGCCGGACATCCAGACCCTCTTCCCCTTCGAGTCGGAGTACGAGGAGACGGGCCGGATAACCAGGGTACCAGGCGTGCCGCTGGCGGAGCACCTTGCTCGCCTGGAAACTAGCCGCGTCGTGTTTCTGAAGGAAGTGAGAGGGCTGGCTGCAACAGAATGGCAGACACTGAAACCGGACCCGTTGGACAGCACCTACGAGGCGACGCCGGAGTGGATACTCTACCACCTCATAGAACACGAGCTGGAGCACAACGAGCAGATTTCAGCGATACTTACCCGCGCGACCTTGCTCATCTAGCCCGGAACGTAATCGAAACATTTTAGTCCATCCGCAGCGGTTCCGATCGCCTCCCCCAGGGAAGCGCACAGTCGAACTGCGGCCAGGCTTCATCTATTGAAACATCTTCCGGTGGTGGAGGTACCAATCGCTGGCGAACACGCCGTTGGGGTCGTGCTTATCCTTCATTTCCAGGAAGCGAGGGAACTGGGGGTAGGCTCGCTCCACCTGGTCTCGTCGGGCCCAGCGGTGGTAGGTAAGGTAGAAGCTGCCGTCCCGCTCCAGGGCGCAGTCGGTCAGGGCCCGGAACTGTTCCTTGCCCCGCTCTAAACCCTCCGGTGAATGCTCTACCAACAGGTTAAAAATAATGCAGGCGTAGCTGTCCCGCGCCCAGCGCAGCAGCGTTTCCTCTTCCTCTTCTATCAGCCGGACGGTGCCATAGACCACGTTGGCTCCGGTATTCAACACCGTTTCCCTTGCCGCTGCCATAAAGTCCACAAACCGGTCCCGGGGCACATATAGTTCAGTGATCATCAGTGAGGCAAATGTCCGCCACCCCAGCTTGCGGTACAGCGCTTCCCCGGCCTCGGGCAGGTAGGGACTGAACTGGAGATCATCGGACCAGTAAAGCTGCCCATCGGTCTCGCGGTAGTGGGCCGCGTACTCGTCGTAGGCCCTGGCTTTGTCGGTATGGGCCAGGACGTAGAGGCGCATCCATTCCTCCTGGGACAGCCCCAGTTGGCCATCGGGAATACCCGACGCGCTTGCTTCCGGCAGATACACCGACATGATTCCCCTGGTCATGAAATCGGGCGACGTCTCGTCGGTCATGTACTGGAAGTCGCCGTATGTTGCTCCTTCCTTCGCCTGGGCCTCCAGGGCCGGGATGACCTGGTCCAGCGACAACTCCCGCACCCGCCGGACGTGAAGCTGGCGTGGGACAAGGCGCAGGTTAATGGCGTCTACAAAGCCGAACATGCCGTAGCCGCCGATAGCCAGGCGAAACAGGTGGGCGTTCTCGTCACGGCTGCACAACACACGGCTGCCGTCGGCCCGGGTAAGGTAGAAGGACTCAATATCGTCCACTATGGGCCTGCGTCCCAGCACGCGCCCGTGGATGTTGGAAGACAGGGCGCCGCCCAGGGTAAGCTCGTCGGCGCCGGTCTGTTTCTGGATGATGGACAAGCCGGGGCTATCATTTTCCTGATTGCATTGAAGCCACTGCACCAGTTCGGGCCAGGTGGCGCCGGACTGGACCCATATCGTCCGCTTCTGGTTATCCAAATGGTCGACACCTTTCAGGGCTGCGGAACTCAGGGAGAGGCCGCCGGTGGCGAACTGCTGTCCCCCCATTGAATGAAGGGAGCCAGCGGGACAGACGGGAAGGCCCTGGTTGGCGGCTTCGACGATTGCTGCTGCGATTTCCTCGGGGTTGGCGGGGCTTACGATACGTTGCACCTCGGTGGCGTTGAGGCGGGACTGCACGTCGTTGAGGGTGGGCAAGGGGCAACCTCCTGGGTGGTAAAGGACGGCGCTAGTGGCGATAGTTTTATTTATTAAACCTTCAAGTATCTCATTAATATATAAAGCATTTCTATAAATATGATACAGGAATGGCCGGAGCAATACTACCTGGAACTATAAGGAAAAGGATAGCCTGTCCTACAGGTTACGGCCTCCCCGTGGGGGAACAACGGAGTGTCCCCAGCAATGGAACGCGGCTGCCCGTACTCGGCCTTCCCAGCCACTTTCCTGCCTGCATTTGATAAGTTACCATAATCTATGCCGATACCAATACGGAGTTAGCCTATAGGAGCCAGCTTTAGCAATTTCGGCTCCCACCCGTTGTCAGTAGACCACGATGCGTATTATCATACGGCTGTCCCTGTTCTTCACAATGGCGCTGATGGGCTGCACTTCCGTCCCCACGCCACCGGCGCCCACCGCAACGCCTACTGCCGCCCTCCCAACAGTTACGGCGCCGCCCGCTGCGTCCTCCGACGATGAGCCACCTGCAACGCCAGCGTTGCTGCCGACGATGCTGCCTGCCGCGACGAGGCTCATTCCCACGCCCATGCCAACTACCTCTCCTGAACCAACGGAAGCGGCGACTAAGGCTCCGCCGACGGAAGCGTTGACCCCACCGACGCCAACAAATGCTCCGTCCATTCCTTCGGCGCTGGAGCGGAATGTCTCGCCGACCATCGCTGACAATGACCTGGCGACACTGGTGGATGGCAACGCCACCTTCGCCCTGGACCTGTACCGCCAACTGGCCGGGTCGGACGAGAACCTCTTCTTTTCCCCCTACAGCATCTCCCTGGCCCTGGCCATGACCTACGCTGGCGCCGTACGGGAAACGGAAAGCCAAATGGCGGAAACCCTCCGGTTCGAACTGGCCCAGGACCGTCTGCATCCCGCCTTCAACTCCCTGGACCTGTCCCTGGCATCCCAATCGAAGGAAGGCGTGGAAGCCGGCTTCCAGTTGAACATTGCCAACTCGGTATGGGGCCAGGAAGGGCACGGCTTTCTGCCCGACTTCCTGGACACCCTGGCGCTGAATTACGGCGGCAAGGTTCGGGACGTGGACTTTCGGGGGAGTCCGGAGGACGCCCGCCTCCGCATTAACGGCTGGGTCGCGGAAGAGACGGCAGGCAGGATTGAGGACCTGATTCCCCGCGGCGCCATTGACCGGTTCACCCGGCTGGCGCTGGCCAACGCCGTCTATTTCAAGGCTGAGTGGCGGTCGCCCTTTGACGAGAGGGCAACCTCTCCCGCTCCCTTTTATGCCCTGGACGGCAGCGAGAATCGGGTTGAGACAATGCGGCAGACGGAGTACTTCGGGTACGCCCGGGGCGGCGGCTACCAGGCGGTGGACCTGCCTTACAAGGGCGGCGCCATGTCGATGACCATCCTGCTGCCCGATGAAGACCGGTTTGGCGAGTTTGAATCGTCCCTTGATGCGGACCGGCTGGCCGAAATTCTGGAGGGGCTGGAAAGCACGCGGGTGCGGCTGGCCATGCCCAGGTTTGAGCTGGAAGCCAGCCTTGCCCTGGCCGAGACCCTGGAGGCCATGGGAATGCCCAACGCCTTCGACGACAAACGGGCCGAGTTCCAGGGGATGGACGGCCGGTCCTGCCTGGCCGGCGACGATGAATGCCTGTACATATCGAGCGTGGCCCACAAGGCCTTTGTGTCGGTGGACGAGGCCGGCACGGAGGCGGCGGCGGCCACGGCGGTCATCATAGGAATTACCAAAGCGGAACCCGAGGAACCCATCAGCCTGACCATCGACCGGCCATTCATCTACCTGGTTCGGGACATGGAGACGGGCACGGTGCTGTTCCTTGGCCGGGTGGTGGGGCTTTAATGCGGGGTGGCACCTTGCCGGAACAGGGCCTTTTTTTGTAATTGGGATATACCTCGCCTTGTATGATTAAACTTGCCTCGATACTGGTTGTGCTGGTACTCGCCGTTCTGGCAGCGGCGGGCTACCCGGTGTTTGCCCAGGGGCCGCCGGAGCAGGAGGGCAAGCAGGCGTCCATCGTTGACCCCCTTATCCAGCAGTTCATAGATCAGCAGGGAAGCGCCACACCCCAACCCACCCCGCAGCCCGACAGCAGCGCGGTCACCCGCGGGCTGTTCCCCGACAGCGGTGTAACGGCCAAGGGTGTTCCATGGACCGAGGAATCCGGGGCCTGGGGGCCAACGGGCGGGGACGCTGAAGGGGTTCCCGAGTCCGAGGCAGCGGATTCTGATGACCCTCCCGTGCGGTTCGATTCCTCGGGGAACGTCCAGGTCTATATCCACCTGGAAAACACCGAAGAAGCCACCCTGCAGCAGCTTCGGGAACTGGGCGCGACCATAGAGGTTACCAACTCCGACTGGAACATAGCCCAGTCCTGGGTGGCGCCGTCGGCCCTGGAACCGCTGGCGGCGCTGGCTGTGGTCAAGGAGATAACGCCGCCGGACTACGGGCAAACCAAGGCCGGACGCGTCAACAGCGAGGGGGACGGCATTCACCGGGCCGACCTGGTGCGCGCCTTCAGCGGCATCAGCGGCAGGGGCGTGAAGGTGGGGGTCATTTCCGACGGCGTTACCAGGCGGAGCACTGCCGTAGCCAGCGGCGACCTCCCCAGCAGCCTGGAAATCCACCCGGGCAGCAGCGGCTCAGGGGACGAGGGAACGGCGCTGCTGGAAATCATCCACGACCTGGCCCCGAATGCGGAACTGGCATTTTCGGGACCCGAGACGAACCTGGAAATGGTCGATTCCATTCTCTGGCTGGCCAACGATGCCTTCGATGGAGAAGGGGTGGACGTTATGGTGGATGACCTGGGCTATTACAGTGAACCCTTCTATGAGGACGGTCCGGTGGCGCTGGCCGCCGCCGATGCCGTGGCCGGGGGCGTTGTCTTCGCTTCATCGGCCGGCAATTATGCCCAGGCGCATTACACGGGTACCTTCTCAGATGACGGCAACGGCTACCACGACTTTGACAGTTCCAGCGAGACTGATATAGCGCTCAGGATAAGGATAGGCGCCAGCGTGGTACTGCAGTGGAACGACCAGTTCGGGTCGTCCGGCAATGATTACGACCTGTTTGTCTGCCCACCCGGCCTGAAGCCCATCAAGTTCAACCTGCAGAATGGCGTATGCACGGGCAGCAACCGCGAGCAGGACGGTGATGACAATCCTTACGAAAGGGTTTCAACCTTCTTCCTGTTCTACTCGACGGCGGACGTCTATATCCGCAAGTATTCGGGCGACACGCGGGAACTCAAGCTGTTTGTCCCCCGCGGCTCAGTCCGGGAGCACGGCACGTCTGAGGGCAGCATCATTGGGCACGAGGCCGTTGAGGGGCTCCTGTCCATCGGCGCCATTGATGCCTCGGATCCGGGCAACGATGAGGCTCAGTCCTACAGCGACCGGGGACCGGTGGAAATCTACTTCCCCACCCGGGAAACCCGTAACAAGCCCGACCTGATGGGCATAGACGGCGTGCTGGTCACCGGCGCCGGCGGCTTCGGCAGGCCAGAAGAGGGCGTAACGGGTAACAGGTTCTTCGGCACCTCCGCCGCCGCGCCCCACGTGGCCGGCATCGCCGCCCTGGTCATGGAGGCCCAGCGCAAGGCCGACCCCACAATGACGAAGAAGGAGGTGGCCGATGCCGTTACCCAGAAGCTGAAGGACACGGCCATCGACCTGGGAGAAGATGGCTTCGACACCACCTTCGGTTACGGTCGGGCCGACGCCTGGTCAGCAATAGAGTCCCTGGCCGATTCGTCCGATTCGCTGGACCTGTATTCCCTGACCACGTACGAGGACACCCACACGGTCAACTCCACGGGCGACGGGGCCGATGCCGACACCACCGACGGCGTCTGCGACGACGGCACCGTGGACGGCGCTACCAACTGCACCCTGCGGGCCGCCATCCAGCAGACCAACGCCGGAACCAGCTCTGCAATCAAGTTCAACATCTCCGGCGGCGGCGTGCAGACCATCAGCCCCGCTTCAGCCCTGCCGGTCATCACCAAGCCGGTGTTCATTGACGGCTACAGCCAGCCGGGGGCCAGCGCCGGCACGGTGCTGATTGAATTGGACGGGACTAGTGCAGGATCGAGTGTAGACGGCCTGGAGCTCAAGGCGGATAGAAATATTGTCCGGGGCCTGGCTGTTAACGGCTTCAGCCAGCATGGTATCGTAATTCAAAAGAGGACCGGCGTTGCCCAACTGGCCAGCTCCCGCCATGTCCTTATGGGAAATCTGATCGGCACCGACACCACTGGCTCGACAGACGAGGGCAACGGGTGGTCGGGTGTATATTTGCACGTTGCTCATTACGTGCTGCTGAAGGGAAACGTCATCTCCGGCAACGGGCGCCGAGGCGTCCAGACCTCCATCGGTAGCGCTATTCACCTTTATGACAACAAAATTGGCACCAACGCCGCCGGCACATCCGACTTGGGCAATACACTGGGGGGTATTTATGTCTCATCACGTTCGGTAGTCCTGAAGGGCAACGTCATTTCCGGCAACGAGAGCCACGGGATCCACCTCGCCAGTACCACCTCGGACGCGCTCATAGAGAACAACCGCATTGGGACCAACGATGCCGGGTCCGCCGCCCTGGCGAACACTGGCTCCGGAATCTACATCTTCGGTCCCAATGATAATTCGGTTTTTGGCAATACTATTGGCAGCAATGGTTCCCATGGTGTCAGAATACATGGCACATACACTGAAGGCAACGTCATTTCAGGAAACTACATCGGCACAAACGCCGGCGGGACGGACCTGGGCAATAGCGGTTCCGGGTTATATTTGAGCGGCGGAACCAATGACAATACTGTGGAAGAAAATACCATCGCCTACAACACCGGCGACGGAGTGTCCATCACGGGCAGCGGCTCGCTGGGCAACACGGTGAGGGAGAACTCCATCCACAGCAACGACGGCATAGGCATCGACCTGGGCGACGACGGAGTCACGGCCAACGACGCCACCGACTCGGACAGCGGACCCAACCACCTGCAGAACTACCCGCACAATATCACCTACGCCACCAGGGGCGACGAGGCTTCGGCAAATTTCAACCTTTACATGACCGCCAACCGCCGGTACGTAGTCGATTTCTACTCCTGCGACTCGTCCGCCAGCGGCGAAGGCAAGGACTGGCTGGGATACACCTACGATACTCTTTCTACCTCGGAACTGGTGACCTTCAACGCCAGCACCTTGATTTCCGGTCATTGGGTTGGTTTCTCTCCCACGACAGCCACTCACATAACCGCCACTGCCACCGACACCGAGGCGGGCACCACGTCGGAGTTCGCGCCCTGCGTGGCACGCGTCGATCTGCCCGAGTTAGTGATTTCTGAAACCGAGGTGAAAGTAGCGGAGGGCGGCACCGCCACCTATACCGTGAGGCTGACCGCCCTGCCGTCGGAGGACGTTACCGTCACCCTGACCTCGGGCAATACCAGCGAGGCGACGGTCTCGGACGAAACCCTCACCTTCACCACCACCAACGGCACCACGGCGCAGACCGTTACGGTGACAGGTGTTGACGACAGCGACTCATTGAACGAGGCCACGACGATTCTCCACCAGGTTTCCATTGGCGACAACGACTACATCACCGCCCTATTGCCGGTGGCAGTGACCGACGACGACGCACTGGCGTTGACTCTGGCCAGCACTGACACGAGGGCCACTTTCCCGGACGACGTGTCCGTGGGTCACTATTACGACGGCCGCATTGGAAGCGACGAGGACAACTCTTTTAACGAGGGAACTACCGCAACCTACACTGTTGAGCTGGACAGCGAGCCTGACGGCGATATCACTATCAGTCTTAGCAGTTCCGATACGGGCGCCCTGACCGTTTCCCCAGCCTCGATAACCTTTACCAAGACCGGTGATGCTTCGGACCCGAGCAAGTACGAGTGGGACGACCCTCAGACCGTCACGATTACCGCGGTATCGGATACTGACGGGTGGGACGAAATAGAGGCGGTTTTCCACGAGACAACCATCAACGATGAAACCTACACCCTGGGCCAGGTGAGGGCGATCATCAAGGACTCGGCCCTGCCCACACTGTCCTACCGGCAAAACAACGCCGACATTGAAGAGCTATCCGTAAATGAAGGCGAAACGACAACGTACACGGTGGAGATGGACAGCGAACCCGACGCCGACGTTACCGTGCTGATGCTCAGCACCGACACCGGCGCGGTAACCATCTCCCACGATTCGATAGTCTTCACCAAGACGGGAGAGGCCGCGGCCGACGGCAAATACGAGTGGGACGACCCGCAGACGATAACGGTTACCGGGGTGGCCGACGGCGACGAGTTTGACGACGTGGAATATATCTGGCATTGGCACAACATCGACGGTCGGCCGTTTTATTGGTGGCCGTCGGTGAAGGTCACGGTCGCCGACGGCAACCGGGCGCCCTACTTCGAGGACGGCCTGGAGACCACGCGGGAGATTCGCGAGGACGCCATCCAGGGCGACAACGTGGGAGACCCCATTACCGCCACCGACCTTAACGCGGGGGACACCCTCACCTATACCCTGGATGACCCCAGCGGCCTGTTCGCCATCAACGGCGCCACCGGCCAGATTACGGTGGCCATCACTGACCCGCCGGTTGCCCAGCCCTTCGACTACGAGACCGGTGACCGGGACTACTCCATGGAGGTGAGCGTCACCGAGACCGGCGTTAACGGGCTAAGCGACAAAATTGAGGTAAAGGTACTGGTCGTCAACGTCAACGAGAAGCCAACAGTCACCGGCGACACGGTACTTACATTCCCGGAGAATACCGCCACCACCAGGGTGCTGGACCGCTACACGGCCACCGACCCCGAGAACGATACCATCTCCTGGTCGGTGGAGGGGACCGACACGGACGCCTTTACCATCGACAGCAGCGGAAACCTGAGGTTCAGCGGCGAGCAGGACTTTGAGACGAAGGACGAGCTAAGCATTACCATCGTGGGAACCGACGACGGCGAACCTCCCCTGAAGGATGAACTGCCGGTGACCGTAACCCTGACGGACGTTGACGAACCGCCGGAAATCACCGGCAGTGAGAGTCTGACCTTCCCTGAGGGTACGTCCGACACCACTGTCCTGGCGACATACGGCGCTCACGACCCGGAGGAAGTTACTTCCACCTTTACCTGGTCTCTCAGTGGCTCCGACAGCGGCGACTTCGACCTGAGCGCCAGCGGTGAATTGAGCTTCAAGGAGGCCCCCAACTTTGAAAGCCCCGCGGACTCGGGCCGCAACAATGAATACAACGTCAACATCCGCGCCAACGACGGCAGCCTCACCGGATCGCTGGCAGTAACGGTCACAGTCAGCGACGTAAACGAGGCTCCGACCATTTCGGGCGACGCCGCCCTTTCCTATGCGGAGAACACGGCCACCACCCGGGTGCTGGATCGCTACACGGCCACTGACCCGGAGCGAAGCTCGCTGACCTGGTCGGTGGGCGGGACCGACGCGGGAGACTTCAACATTGATGCCTCCGGCAACCTGACCTTTGCCGAGATTCCCGACTACGAGGCTCCCGCCGACTCGGACGACGACAATGTTTACAACATCCAGGTGGTCGCCACCGACGATGGCAACCTGGGCGACGGTACCACATCGCAGCAGGGAGCCCAGTCGGCATCCTTCGACGTAGCCGTGACCGTAACCCCGGTCAACGAACCGCCCACGGTGACGGGCGACACGGACATTACGCTGGATGAGAATACCCGAACCTTCTCGAGGACCTATACCGCCAGCGACCCGGAGGGCGCCGCATCCACCTTCACCTGGAGCGTGTCCGGCACCGATGGCGGTGACTTCAACATTGACCGGAACACGGGTGAACTGACTTTCAGGAACACCCCCAATTTTGAGAGTCCCGCGGACGGGAATCGCAACAACGAGTACCTGGTAACCGTGCGGGCCACTGATGAAGGCAACCTCCGTGGCGACCTGGCGGTAACGGTAACGGTCAACGACGTCAACGAAGCCCCCACGATCTCAGGCGACGAAACCCTGACCTTCGCGGAGAACACGGCCACCACCAGGGCGCTGGACCGGTACACGCCCACCGACCCGGAGCGAAGTTCGCTGACCTGGTCGGTGGGCGGGACCGACGCGGGAGACTTCAACATTGATGCCTCCGGCAACCTGACCTTTGCCGAGATTCCCGACTACGAGGCTCCAGCGGATTCGGGCGGCGACAACGTGTACGATATTCAGGTCGTCGCCACCGACGACGGGAACCTGGGCGACGGTACCACATCGCAGCAGGGATCCCTGTCTGCGTCCTTCGACGTTACCATTAACGTCACCCCCGTCAACGAACCGCCCACAGTCACCGGCCAGACCAGCCACAGCGTAAATGAGAATGTTGAGGACTTCAGCCATACCTACACCGCCAGCGACCCGGAGGGCGACAGCACCACCTTCACCTGGAGCCTGGCAGGTAGCGACGGCGGCGACTTCGCCATTGATCGGAACAAGGGGATACTGACCTTCCGCAGCACGCCCAATTACGAGAGTCCTGCCGACAGCAACCGGAACAACGAGTACCTGGTCCAGGTTCGGGCGTCGGACGGCCAGTTCACGGGGAGCCTGGACGTCACGGTTACAGTAAACGACGTCAACGAACCGCCCGCCATAACGGGCGATGATACCCCGCCGGACTTCCCGGAAAACAGCACTCGCTCGGTGGCCACCTACCGGGCCACCGACCCGGAGCGGGCCACGATTTCCTGGACCCTGGGCGGAGACGACAGTGGCGACTTCAGCATCAACGATTCGGGTGTCCTGACCTTCGTCAACATTCCCGACTTCGAGAATCCGGCGGACGCCGACACGGACAACGAGTACCTGGTTACCATCAGGGCCGGTGACGGCTCCCACACCGCCGAACTGGATGTGACTGTCAACGTCATCAACTCCACCGGCACAGAAGAGCCCACCATCACCACCACCAGCCGACCACACCTGACCTACCAGGAAAACGGGACGGGCACGGTCTATACCTACCGCGCCCGGGACCCCCAGGGCCGTCCGGTAAGCTGGTCGCTGCTTGGAACCGACCGCACCGACTTCAGCATCAGTGCCAGTGGGGCGCTCACCTTCAACGGCCCGCCGGACTTCGAGAACCCCGCCGACGCCAATGGGGACAACGTGTACGAAATTGGCGTGCTGGTAACCGATGAACAGGGACTTACCGACAGGCTGGATGTCACCATTACCGTCACCAACCACCACGAGAACAGGGAGCCGGACATCACGACCCGGCCCAGCAGCGGCTTGACATACCATCGGCTGACTTCCCAGGAAAACCGAACAACTACGGTGTACACCTACAGCGCCAGGAACTACGGGACCGGGTCCCTAATCTGGTCAGTGTCGGGGACCGATGACGGGGACTTTGGTATCACCACCGACAATAGCGGCCGCGGGTTATTGACATTCAGAAATACGCCCGACTTCGAATCGCCCGCTGATTCTGACGGCGACAACGACTATGAGATTACGGTGGTGGTCACCAATACCGGCGGCTACACCGACCGACTGGACGTGGTCGTCACCGTCACCGACGTGGCCGAGGACCCGACCATCTCAACCCGTGTCAGCAGCGGTCTGACCTACCACAACCTGACCTATCCGGAGAACCGGACATCCACCGTCTACACCTACAGCGCCTCCGACCCGCAGCGCGGCCCCATTACCTGGTCGCTTACGGGGCTGGACGCTGACGACTTCACCATTCCCAGCGACAGCAGCGGGCGGGGCGTCCTCACCTTCTCCAGCCAGCCCGACTACGAGAACCCGTCGGACTCCGACCGGGACCGGGTATACGAGATAACTGTGGTTGCCACCGACGAACAGGGCCTTAGCGACGAGCTTGACGTCCGGGTCACGGTAACGGAGGTGAACGAAGGACCGGAAATTTCGCGGACGGGCAGCGCCCCCGGCAGCGTGCCGGAGAACCAGGCCCAGGATACGGTGCTGGCCAGGTACACCGCCACCGATCCGGAGGGGGGCACGGTATCCCGCTGGCGTACGTCAGGCGCCGACGGCGGCGACTTCGTCATCAACGAGCAGGGGGAACTGCGGTTCAGAAACACCCCTGACTACGAGCGGCCTGCCGACAGCAATCGCGACAACGAGTACACCTTCACGGTGCAGGTCTCCGACGGCAGCATTTACAGCAGCTTTGACGAGACGGTGACGGTAACGCCGGTCAACGAACCGCCTGCCATCACCACCACCAGCAGTTCGGCAACGGCCCTCAGGCAGACGGAGAACCGCACCTCTCGCCTCTACACCTACCGGGCCACCGACCCGGAGGGTTCCAGCACCATTGCCTGGTCGCTGGGCGGCGCCGACAGCCGCTTCTTCACCATAAACGAACGCGGCGAATTCTCTTTCAGGGAAGACAGCGCGCCGGACTTTGACCTACCCGGGGACTCGGGCAGCGACAACATTTACGAGGTGACGATACAGGTCAGCGACGACAGCAGCCCACCCAACACGGCATCCTTGCCTGTGACGGTCACGGTGACCGACGTTAACGAGGGGCCGGAGATCACGTCTGGTGGCGACAGCTTCACCGTCCAGGAAAACCAGGAATGGGCCGGGGCCACCTTCACCGCCCGTGACCCGGAGAACGGCGCTGTGACCCGCTGGAGCCTGGGCGGCCGGGACGGCGGGGACTTCACCATTGACGCTGGTGGGTTGATGACCTTCCGGTTGGCGCCGGACTACGAGCGGCCCGACGACTGGAACCGGGACAATATATACGAGGTGGAGATACGTCCCTACGACGGCAGGTACTACGGCTCCCACCATGTAACCGTGACGGTGGGGGACGTAGCCGAGATTAGCGGAAATGCCACCATTACCCGGGCCGAAAGCCAGGACGGTGTCCTGGCCACGTACACGGCTGGCGGACAGGGTGACCTGGCCGTAACTCCCGCCTGGCGCCTGACTGGCACAGATGGCGGGGACTTCACCATCGACGAGAACGGCCAGCTGGCCTTCCGCAGCACCCCGGACCACGAGCGTCCGGCGGACAGCAACCGGGATAACGAGTACCTGTTCACGGTGCAGGCCTCGGATGACCGGTACTATGACACCCTGGACGTTACGGTGACGGTAACTGCCGTTAACGAACCGCCCACCATCACCACCACCAGCAGGACCGAGTTCACCCAGCCGGAGAACCGAAGAACCCGCCTGTACACCTGGCGGGCCACCGACCCGGAGGGTGGCAGCACGATTACGTGGTCGCTGGCTGGAGTGGACAGCCGCTTCTTCACCATCAACCAGCGGGGTGAGTTCTCCTACTCCCCAACCAGCCCGCCGGACTATGAGCAGCCCGGGGACTCGGGCGGCGACAATGTTTACGACGCGACGATACAGGTCACCGACGACGACAGCAACACCGCCACGCTTGAAGTAACGGTGACCGTCACCGACGTGAACGAGGGTCCGGAGATTACCAGCGGAGGCAGCAGGTTCACCGTGCAGGAGAACCAGGACCTGTCCAACGCGACCTTCACCGCGTCTGATCCGGAGAATCCCACTGAACCGATAGCCCGCTGGACCCTTGGAGGCCGCGACGGCGGCGACTTCACCATCACCGAGAATGGCGTGATGACCTTCCGGAACAATCCCGACTACGAGCGTCCGGCCGACTCGGACCGTAACAACATCTACGAGGTGGAGGTGCGTCCCTATGATGGCCGGTACTACGGTTCCCATGCCGTGACGGTGACGGTGACGCCCATCAACGAGGCGCCGGAAATCACCACCACCAGCACGTCGGCCACGACCATGCGTCACCCGGAGAACCGGACGTCGCGGCTGTACGCCTACCGGGCCACGGACCCGGAGAATCGGGCCGTAACCTGGTCGGTAGCGGGAACCCACGCCAGGTTCTTCCGCATCGACGAACAGCGGGGCGAACTGTACTTCGACGAAGACAATGGGCCGGACTACGAAACTCCCCTGGGCTCGGGAACCGGCGGCCACGAATACCAGGTGACGGTACAGGCCAGCGACAACAGCAGCCCGCCAAACACTGCCAGTCTCGAGGTCACGGTGACCATCACCGACGTAAACGAGGGGCCGGAGGTAACCTCGGGCGGGGAGAGCTTTACCGTGCCGGAGAACCAGGACCTGTCCAACGCCAGCTTCAGCGCCTCGGACCCAGAGGGCGGCACGGTAGCCCGCTGGAGCCTGGGGGGACGGGACGGCGGCGACTTTACCATCACCGAGACCGGTGTGATGACCTTCCGGAGCATCCCCGACTACGAGCGTCCGGCGGATTCGGACCGGAATAACATCTACGAGGTGGAGGTACGGCCCTACGACGGCAGGTACTACGGCTCCCATGCCGTGACGGTAACGGTAACACCGGTGAACGAAGCCCCCGAAATCACTACCAACAACAGTTCGGCCACGACCATGCGGCACCCGGAGAATCGGACATCGCGCCTGTACACCTACCGGGCCACGGACCCGGAGCGGGAAGCTATTAGCTGGTCGGTGGCGGGGACTCACGCCAGGTTCTTCAGCATCGACGAAGAGCGGGGCGAACTGTATTTCAGCGAGACCACCCCGCCGGACTACGAGAACCCCCAGGGGTCGGGCAGCGACAGCCAGGAATACCAGGTGACCATCCAAGCCAGCGATGACGACAACAATGTCGCCGGCCTTGATGTATCTGTCACAATCACCGACGTGAACGAAGGCCCGGAGGTGACTAGCGGAGGAGACACTTTCACAGTCCAGGAGAACAGCGACTGGTCCGGGGCCAGCTTTGGCGCCTCGGACCCGGAGGGAGAGACCATCTCCCGATGGACTCTGGGCGGCCGGGACGGCGGCGACTTCACCATCACCGAGGCGGGAGTGATGACCTTCAGGAGGACACCCGACCACGAACGCCCGGACGACTCGGACCGGGACAACATCTACGAGGTGGAGGTGCGGCCCTACGACGGCAGGTACTACGGTTCCCACCAGGTCACGGTAACGGTGGCAGACGTCAGCGAAATCAGCGGTGCGTCCACTATCACCCAGCCGGAGAATTTTGAAGGGACACTGGCCACCTACACCGCCGGCGGCACTGGCGACCTGGTGGTTGACCCCACGTGGCGGCTCACCGGCACCGACAGCGGCGACTTCACCATTGATGAGAACGGAGCGCTGGCCTTCCGGAACATACCCGATTACGAGCGACCTGCCGACTCCAACCGCGATAATGTTTACACCTTCACGGTGCAGGCCACCGACGACCGGTACTACGGGACGTTGGACGCGACGGTAACGGTGACCCCGGTGAACGAAGCGCCCACCATCACCACCGCCACCGCGTCGGCCGCGATAATGAGGCACCCGGAAAACCGCACTTCCCGCCTGTACACCTACCGGGCCACCGACCCGGAGGGAGCGACCGTAAGGTGGTCAGTGGCGGGGGTCGACTCCAGATTCTTCACCATCGATGAGCAACGGGGCGAACTGTACTTCAGCGAGACCAGTCCGCCGGACTACGAGAACCCCCAGGGCTCGGGCACAGATGTCTATGAATATCTGGTCGATGTGCGGGCCAGCGATGAGGACAGCAACTTCACCGGCTTTGCCGTAAATGTCACCATCACCAACGTGAACGAGGGACCAGTTATCAGCAGGAGTGGCAATCTCCAGGACAACGTGCCTGAAAACCAGCTCCAGGACACGGTGCTGGCCCGCTACTCGGCTACAGACCCAGAGGACACCAGCGCAACCATCACTCGCTGGAGCACGTCAGGTAGCGATGGTGGCGACTTCGTGATAAGCGAACTGGGCGAACTACGCTTCCGTAATTCGCCGGACTTCGAGCGTCCCGCCGACTCCAACCGGGACAATGTGTATGAGGTAATGATAAGGGCCTCGGACGGGCGCTACACCGGCACCCTGGATGAAACCCAGATTGTGACCGTAACCAACGTCAACGAGGCCCCGGTGATAACCACAAAGAGCCGCACCGAATTCACCCAGCGGGAGAACACCGCGTCGGTGCTCTACACCTACCGGGCCACCGATCCCGACCCTGATGACACAATCGCCTGGACGGTGGAGGGAAGCGACGGGGATGACTTCGCCATCTACAACGGGGTCCTGTCCTTCCGCCTGCTGCCTGACTATGAGCTTCCGGCGGATTCTGACGGCGACAACGTCTATGACATCACGGTGGTAGCCGCTGACCCGGGTGGCCTGCGGGACACGGTGGACGCCACCATCACTGTCACCGAGGTGAACGAGGGTCCCAAGGTGACGGGAACCACCGCCTTCGCCGTGACTGAGGGGCAAGACCTGGTCGGCGCCTCCTTCACCGCCAATGACCAGGAAGGGGATGAAGTCACCCGCTGGAGCCTGTCCGGCAGCGACGGCGGCGACTTCCAGATCAGCGAGTTTGGGGAACTCACCTTCCGGACTCTGCCGGACTACGACCGGCCGGAGGATAGCAACCGGGACAACGAGTACCTGGTGTCCGTGCGGGCCTACGACTCGGGTAACCGGTACGGCTCCCTGGACGTCACGGTCACGGTGAACGACATCAACGAAGAGGCCCCGGTGGTGACGGGCCGGGAAACTTTGACCTTCCGCGAGAACACGGCCATCACAACCCGCCTTTACACCTACCGGGCCACTGACACGGACCTGAATACGGTCTTCACCTGGTCGGTGGGAGGCACGGATGGTGGCGACTTCACCATCACCAGGGACAGCAGCGGGCGCGGCGAACTGTACTTCAAGAGTCCACCCGACCACGAGCAGCCGGCGGACCAGGACACGGACAACGTCTACGACATCAACATCGTGGCTTCCGACGGGACCAATGCGGGTGAACTGTCCGTCACCGTCACCGTCACCGAGGTGAACGAGGGGCCGGCCATTTCCGGCACAACACAGTTCACCGTCAACGAAAGGCAGTCGGTCACACAGAGCGTCGATGTAGCTGGCGCCACCTTCACCGCCGCAGACCCTGAAGGTGACGAGGTAACCCGCTGGTCGCTGACGGGCAGCGACGGCGGGGACTTCACCATTGCGGATACCAGCGACCAGACAGGTCAGGACACGGCTCAGCTGCGCTTCCGCAACCCGCCCGACGTGGACCGTCCCGCCGACTCCAACCGGGACAACGAGTACCTGGTGACCATCCGGGCCTACGACAGCCGGGGCCGGTACGGTTCCTTCGACATTATGGTCAACGTCACCGGCGCCAACGAACCGCCAGTAATCACCGGCAGCAACGCCCGTACTTTCCTGGAGAATGGCACCGGCGCCATCTACACCTACCGGGCCAACGACCCGGAGGGGGACGAGTTTGACTGGATACAGCCAGGGGGCACGGACGGCAGCCTGTTTGACATGAGCGATAGAGGAGTGCTGACATTCAAGACTCCGCCCGACTTCGACGTCCAGGGGGACGACAACGAAGACAACAAATACGAACTGGCGGTGAGGGCCGAAGACGACCAGGGCAACACCGGTACGTTTGACGTGACCGTCACCGTGACAGACTTGAACGAAGGACCGGTGGTGTCAGCCACCAACGACATCACCGACGCTGCCGTGCAGGAGAATCATGACCCTGCCAGTGTCTTGTTGACCTTCACTGCCGCCGACCCGGAAATCCCCGATTCGGCTATTTCCCGCTGGTCCCTTTCAGGCTCGGACGGCGGGGACTTCATCATCACTGACACCAGCGACCAGACGGGCAACAACACTGCTGCCCTCACTTTCCGCAACGCCCCGGACTACGACCGTCCCGCCGATTCAAACCGGGACAACGAGTACCTGGTGTCCGTCCGGGCCTACGACGCCACCAACCGGTACGGCTCCCTGGAGGTGACCGTTACCGTGGGCAGCGAGAACGAGACGCCGCCGGTGGTCACGGGCAACCAGACCATGAGCTTCAGGGAGAATACCTCCATTACCCAGCGGCTGTACACCTACCGGGCCACCGACGCCGACCGCAACACCATCATCACCTGGTCGGTGAGGGGCCGGAACGGCAGCGACGACGGCGACGCCTTCGACATTGACGCTGACGACGGTGTCCTGACCTTCCGCAGTCCGCCCGACCACGAGCGGCCCACAGACAGTGATACGGACAACGAGTACCTGCTTGAAATCGTGGCCACCGACGACCAGGGCAGTGAGGGCACCCTGGAAGTCACCGTCACCATCACCGACGTCAACGAAGGGCCCGAGCCCACCGGCACAACCGCATACACCGTGGTTGAAGGTCAGTCTCTCACCGGCGCCACCTTCACCGCCAGAGACCCGGACCCGGGTCAGGGCGAAGACGCCGTGACCGGGTGGCGGCTGGCCGGCTCCGACGCCGGAGACTTCAACATTGGGCCCACCGGCACCTACACCGCTCAGTTGACCTTCAGGAACACGCCCGACTTTGACCGTCCGGCCGACGGGAATCGGGACAACGAGTACCTGGTGACGATACGGGCCTACAACGGCAGCACCTACGGGGAACTGGATGTGACGGTAACGGTGCGGGATGAGAACGAGGCTGCGCCTGAGGTAACTGGCAGGGACACCCTGTCCTTCCGGGAGAACACCGCCACCGACGTCCGCCTCTACACCTACACTGCTCGGGACATGGACCTGAATACCACCATCCAGTGGTCGGTGCGGGGGACGGATGGTGGCGACTTCACCATCACGCCGGACAGCAGCGGACGGGGCCAGCTGTTCTTCAGCAGCGCGCCCAACCACGAGCAGCCCGCCGACGCGGACCAGGACAACGTCTATGAAATCACCGTGGTGGCCTCCGACGGCAGTAACGAGGGCACCCTGGACGTGACCGTCACCGTCACCGAGGTCAATGAGGGCCCCGAGGTAACCGGCCAGACGGCCCGCACCGTTGGTGAGAACTTTGACCAGGTCCTGACCACCTACACCGCCGTCGACCCGGAGGGCTCAACCGTCACCCGCTGGATCCTGGGTGGTTCAGACGCAGGCGACTTTACCATTACCGATACCAGTGAAGAGACTGGTCGCACTACGGCAGACCTGACCTTCCGCAACCCGCCGGACTTTGACCGTCCCGCCGACTCCAACCGGGACAACGAGTACCTGGTGACCATCCGTCCCTACGATGGTAGGGTCTATGGCAGTTACGAGGTGACCATCACCGTCACCTCGGACAATGAGCCGCCGGTGATTACCGGCGACGATGCCCGGGACTCCCGGGAGAACGGAACGGGGACGATTTACACCTACCGGGCCACCGATCCGGAGGGCGACGACTTCACCTGGTCGGTAGGCGGCCTGGACGCCAGCCGCTTCGAGATCAGCGACCGGGGCGTCCTCACCTTCACCAATGCGCCTGACTTCGAGAGTCCACCCCGGCCCGGCGACAACGAATACCAGGTGACGGTGCAGGCCACCGATGCCCAGGGCGGCATCGGAACCCTTGAAGTAATTGTCACCGTCACCGACCAGGACGAGGGGCCGGAAATAGCTGAGACCAGCACAAACACCGCTATCACGGTCCAGGAGAACCACGACGCGGTCCTGGCCACCTATACCGCCACCGACCCGGAGGACCCCGCCGCCGACATCACCCGCTGGAGCGTCACCGGCCGGGACGGGGGGGACTTCACCATCAATGAGCAGGGGGAACTGACCTTCAGGAGCAACCCGGACCACGAGCGCCCCGCCGACTCCAACCGGGACAACATCTACGAGGTAACGGTGCGGGCCTCTGACGGGCGCTACTACGGCACACTGGACGTGGTGGTAACGGTGAACGCGGTCAACGAGGCCCCAGAGTTCCGGAGCAACAGCACGGTTGAATTCACCTACCAGGAGAACGCCACGTCCGTCCTGTACACCTACCGGGCCACCGACCCGGAGGGCGGCGACATTACCTGGCGCCTATCGGGAGCTGACAGCAGCGCCTTCGAGATTAGCGATACTGGGGTTCTGACCTTTGCTTCCCCGCCGGACTACGAAAGTCCCACGGACTCGGGCAGCAACAATGTCTACCAGGTAACTGTGGAAGCCAGGGATGCCGACGACAGCACAGCCCAGGTTGCAAGGCTGGAAGCGACAGTGACGGTCACTAATGTGACGGATTGACCAGGCGGAAACAAGAAAAGCCGTGCAAAAGAGGCCCAAAGGAATGCAACATATCCTTGTAGAAGACAAAGGGCTTGCCCTTAAACAGGGGAACGACATTTCGACCCATCCCTGTATAGGTAAGCCAATATATCTGATAATTTCAGGGTCGACTTTGCAGAGAATCACCCAGCGACAGTGAATCGAACCCCAGCCCCGGCATCAGCCTCAACTGGCCCGTCAAACTGGCCAGAAGCTCCGAGCTGTCCCGCTCAGTCGAATAGCTGCTGGTTAGCGACATGCCTATCTCTTGGACAACCCTCCTACATTGGACCAACCCGTCCGGACCGGCCGGTCCCAGTACCAAAATGCGACGGGGAAACTATACCGCATTACATCGGCGCACCCCCCCGAAGGGTCAGTAGTCCCCGAGACCTGGAAGGTATGGCGTACTCAGAACCCTGGGCCCGTCAACGCTGTTTGCTGTGAGCCCTGGGCGATCGCTACATAGCCGTGGGGCCCCTTGCAGGCAATCTTCGCCCCAGCCGGCTTACAGGAGTGAACCACGGATGCCCGCTTAGGCGCTGGTTTCCTGCTTCGGCATGACCCTGGATCTGACCGGTATCATCTTGGGCAGTCAACAGTTGGGAAGTTAACAGCCGCTAAGAAAGGTTGCCCCGGGCACTGCCCGGGGCGTTTTCATACCGCGTCGACAGTCAGGCCAGCGTCACCCGTTGTCTTCGGTGAGTACCTTGACGTGGCCGGCCACAAATCCCGCGGCGTCGGAGGTGTGAATTATTTCCTGCCAGAAGCTTTGATTGCTAGCGTCGGTTTCGGCGGTGAGTGTCACTGTTTGCGCAGTGTCCCAGCTTTCCGGGGTGAAGTTAAGCTCGCTGGGACTGGCTGCCAGGTGGCTCCCCGGGTTTACCGCGAGGGAGATGGTCACATCTTCATCGGGCTGGGAGTCCAGCGCTACGGTGTAGGTGGCAGTACTGCCTTCCGCCATAATGAGGCTGTCAGAGCTGAGGACCGGCCACAGGAAGTTGCCGTCACTTGCCACGGTGGAGTTGTTGACAACCGCCTGGGCAGAAAAGGTTGCCAGCGCGTTGCCGGCGTTGTCCTCGAGCAGGTCCGGCAGGTCTGTTGTGAAGATGTTGTCATAGGAGACCGTTACCTCCTGGCCCGACAGCAGGGCAGTGTCCATCGCCAGGGTCAGGTCAGTTCCGGAGACTTCCGCCCCGGAGGTATGCATCCTGTGCCCGTCGGCAAACACATCAATTACAACCTGCAGGTAAACTCCCGCGTCCACACCTGCGAAGGTCGAGAGGGTCCGGAGCTGTTCAGACACGTGCACCACTTCACTGAAGGTTAGTGTGACTTCCCCACCGTCGGTGGAGGTTGCCGCGCCGACCAGAGTGGGCAAAACGGCGTCCACCAACTGGTCATCGACCTTTACTGCGGCGTAGCTCACGCTGGCGCCCACGTTCGTTTCGTCTTCGATGCTGCCGCTGTTCGGCGACAGGCCGTCCTCGGTAATGGTTACGCCGTCGGCGTCGGAATCGCCATGCTGCACCTCGTATTCCAGGACCAGGGTGCTGGTTCCTGTGCCCTCCCGGTATTCAGCATGTCTTTCGTTGTCGCCTATGGCCAGCTTGACAGTTGGATCACCTTTAACATCGACAGCCCGGTCGAAGGTCAGGGAAACCTGGATGGTTTCGCCGGCGAGATACGTTTCTCCGCTGCCTGGAGTGGAGTCAAAGGCCGCGGTGGTTACGTAGGGACTTCCGTCCACCTTGTGACCATCCAGGCTTGATACGCCAGTGATGCTGGCCTCTACCTCGTTCTGCGTCCCCGCTTCATAGACGCGGTAGGGTCCGTCTATTCCTTGGCTTTCCATTGCAGTCAAGGCCACACCGTCCGTGTCCACGTCTGTTGCCAGCACGGCATACGCGAAAACCAGCGTTTTGGTACCATCGCCCCGGTCGTAGGTGGCGTCTCTCCGGTTTTCTCCATCGCCCAGTTCCAGGCGGATGGTGGGCTGGCCCAGGACTTCCACTTCCTTGTCAAAGGTCAGCGAAACCTCCACTGCTTCGCCCAGCCGGTAGGTGTCCCCCTGGGCAGGCGCAGAAGTGATGGCTGCGTTTTCAATAAAGGGAATACTGCCGTCAACCGTATGGCCGGACTGCGCTTCCAGGCCGGGAATGAAATGGTTCATCTCCCGGTCCGTGTCAGGAATCATCATCTTGCCATCCCCGATGAACCCATTCCGCTCCGGCACTGAAACGCCATCTGTATCCAGATCGTTTTCCTCAATGTGGTACCTGAAGGTCACCATATCTGACATCGACCCGGAAATATACTTGGCTTCCTCCCGCCTCCCTGCCGTATCTGTTCCGATCCACAGCGGGACGTAAGGCAGGTTCTGAACCATGACCACCTGGTCAAACTGGAGAGCGATATCTATGTATTCACCGAACCGATATGAAACCCCGTTGGGAGGGCTGGAAGCTACGGAAATTCCCTTCACGTAGGGCCGACCGTCCACCTTGTGTTCCGGCTGCACCGGCAAGCCTTCGTATTCCGTAAAGGCATGCAGTACACCGTCGGCCTCATTGATATTGCCCGAACCCCCGAAGCCCAGGTTATAACCCGGGATCCCGGCGTTGCCGTTGTCAACCACGAGTCCGTCAGGATCATAGTCATCAACTCTTACTACGTGCTGGAAGACCAGCGTATCGGTGCCGGAGCCCCGGTTATAGTGGAAATTGACAGGACGATCTTTACCCTCGCCTACCTGGACTTTCAGGGAAACGTTGCCCGCAACCTCCACATCACGGCTGAAATTAACACTGACGTCGATGGCCTCATCCTTACGATAGATGTCTCCGCCAGCGGGAGCGGACGAGACTGCTACTCCCGTCACATAGGGCCTGCCGGAGACTTTCTGGTCCGGCACGTTGCCGATTCCCTGGTAGTTGTAATTGACCTCGGCGCCGCCTGCCAGGGTAACGATGGTACCGTCGCCTTCAATTGTTCCGTTGGTTACATCAATGCCATCGTCGTCAACGTCACCCCAGTGGATGTCATACTCGTAGGTGAGGATGTCCGTACCCGAGCCGCTCACGTAGTCCGCATCCCGTGTAGTGCCGTAGTATCTCTCGCCCAGGCCGAATTCAATGGACAGATCGTCACCGTGTACCTCTACAGCCTCGGTAAATTGCTGCTTGAAAGTAATAGTCTCGCCTACGGTGTATCCCCCCTCTCCCCTCGGCGTCGAAGCCACCCAGATCTCCTTGGCGCCGGGGCCGTCATCGTCTTCGATGGTGATGGTGCAGGCGGTAATGCCATAGGACTGGCCGACGTAGGTGAACGACACTCGGTACTTCTCCGTATCTTCCGACACGTCGTCTTCAGTTGTATGGAAGGTCCTGGACATTCGCCTGATTCCCCAGGTCTCGTGGTAGGTGCCTACCTGTTTTTCGTGCCTCAGAGCGGTGTAGTCGTGATCATCAGCGGTGATGGGGTTTGTTCTCCAGTAGAGTTCGAAAGGTTGGGCTGCATTCTCGGACACATAGCCACCCCAACTGTTGTTAGTAACCCACAGTTCGAAACTGTCGCCCTCCGTTACCGGCTCCTCGAGACAATACATGTCGTACCAGGGCCGGACGGCATGGGCGGTTGGGGGCGCCAGCCCCGCCAGCAGCGCCACCAGCCCGCCAACCAGCAGCGCCAGAATCGGCAACCTTGCCCTTTCAAATTTCGCACCTTCAAACTTCCTCGTTGATTTCTGCATGCGGATAATACCTCAACCCGATGGTAGTGGCTGAACAAAACAGTTCACTTCAAAAGCATAGTTAACAGATTAACTAGTTCTTATGAAAATTTAGTGAGGTAAAACGTAAAAAAGATGAAGAAGTAATGATGATTATGACTTTCGAAGAAGAGGACGGAGGAGGCAGGGGGACTTGCCCTGGAAATTCAGCAGCACATTTGCCGACGTGGCGGTAACCAAGTGCATACTTCGAGGCCCAGTCAGGGAAACCGCATAGATAGCTTTCCAGATTCTGTCCCTTCCAGTCAATTGGCAAACGCCCTTTTTGCAAGGGCATTTGCCCTGTCCATTGAAGGGCGTTTGCTGCCCTGAAGAAGGGCAACAGGTCTCCGTCCAGACGGCCAGGCCAGCCTCCGCAGTACCGCTACGGAGTATTGGTAGCTTTCCGGTAAAGCGGGGAGAAGACCATCCGGCCGGCCTCGCATGGGCGGCAAATAATTGGGGACCCAGTACACGTGAGGGTCAATCTGCGCACAGGAATGAGGAAATTCGGGGGGAATAAGATCGTGGGAAGGCGTCAGACCAGGAAACGGCCCTGAAGGAAAGCGTCATTGTTAATTTTCAAGTTGATCAGGCCGGCATTTTCGCGAACATTAATTCCCGCTGGGCGTGAGTGAGCTAGTTTTGAATCAAAGTTGTAATGTCACGTATTGAATGGTCCGAGGCTGGGTGGAGTGAAGTTGCACTGTGGGATGGGCAACCATGGTGCGGGAAGTTTACGGAGTCCATCTGAGTGTCCAGGAAGAGGGACGGCTCAAAAGGATGATCCGGCCTGGCAAGATCTCGGCCCAGGCAGTCACCAGGGCCCGTATCCTGCTGAAGACCGATGAGGGGTGGACTGCATCCCGGGTGGAATCTGCATTTGACGTGTCGGAGCGGACGGTGCGCCGGGCCAAGCGGCGGTACGTGGAGGAGGGACTGAAGGAGGTGCTGCGGCGCCACAACTCGCCCAACCCCCACTGCAAGGTGGATGAGAAGGTGGAGGCCCACCCCGTATCGGGTACGGGGCAGGCTCTGTACGCCGAGCCCTATGGCGCTTTACCGCCAGAGACGCCAGACGCTAACTCCACCGCCTCTACCCATGCCATTCTTGATTTGACGCAATACTAGCCGGGCCTCGTATCGCTGCATCGTGTTTTAGGGGCTGGAGTGAACCTTGCCAGTTCGATTTATGCCCGCTATACCCGTTTCGGCAAAACGGGGGAGCCTTCGGACGGCCGCATGTCCGTGCCGAGCAAGGTGCAACTGATGAACGAATAGTAGCCCATCAGTGCTCCCAGGACGATGGTATTAGCCTCGCCAAATTGCGCCAGGGCCGCATCAAAGGTCTCCTGGGAAACCTGATGGTTGTCCATCAATTCCCGTCCGTAGCGCACGATTACCGCCTCTTCTTTGGTGAGATCCTCCAGGCTACCCCCATTGGCGATTATCTCCACCGCCTCGGGCCGAGCCCCCGCCCGCAACGCCGCGGCAGAATGGGAGGCCCACACATATTCGCAGTCCCAGTGGCGGGCGGCGGTAATTATCGCCAATTCAGTGTCATGATCGGACAGATTCCCACCGAAGCGCAGGGCGTCGCTGAGGGCTGTCGAACAACGGGCAACTTCCGGTGCATACATCATCATCGAATGAGGTCCGTTGATAGAATTCCTGGACTCTATGATGGCGTCGAAGGCTGTTAAAGCGTCTCCACTCACCTGCTCTCGCTTGGTTATAGGCGTCAGTCTTGACATGAATGTCTCTCCTGCTGAAAATCTAAGCCTTTCGCGAGTATTGCGACCAGTGCAAAACTCAACACTATCGCCTTACATGCTTGTCCACAATTCTAGCACAGGTAGGGGCCAGATAGACGCCGTCCTGGGAATCGCCCCAAAGACCATGGACAAATCGAGAATCCCAGCGAGCCAGGGTTCTACCCTGTTTTTGCCTTAGACTGTTTCCTGGCGAAGACCCTTCCTGGTTTCAATGGCTGCGGGACAGTGCTCCACCTGGCGTAATTGGCCAGCAGCAATGGCCACCCTGATTGCTCATGGGATGATTCCCGCCTCCGGTAGTGGCCGGGGGTAACAGGGAGCCGTTCTGGTACGAGCTGGTCGTCATCTGAATAGTAAGGAATTCTTTGAGTTGTCAGGTAACTGTGCGGCAGTGTGAATGTGGAAATGGGCCTATGGCCTTGTAAAGGTTTGACTGTCTCCAGACAATAACGGCTGGGAATGATGAGTTTCGGCTCTTGAGGATGCTCAGTTTGCTTCGGGCTCTTGTAAAGGTACATTCCCTTTGGGAAGCGTGATTGTAACCTCGGTTCCCTCGCCGGGCCGGGATTCGACTTCTATTGTGCCTCCGTGCTCTCGGACCATATCGTGGCTGACACTCAACCCGAGGCCGGTGCCCTGGTTGGCTTGCCAGGTAGTAAAGAAGGGGTTGAAGATCTTCTCCATCACCTCAGGAGTCATTCCTACGCCATTGTCGGCCACGGTTATTCGGACACCGGTCTCCTGCAGGCTAGTGGCCAGGCGGAGGCAGGGGTAGTAAGGGTCGCCATCCTGCTGTCGTTGACGGTCGATAAGGGCGTGGCAGGCGTTACTCACCACGCTGGATACTACCCGGGCTATATCTTCCGGGACCGCCGTTATTTGTCCCTGATCGGTATCGAGCCGGGGGTCCAGGCTCCACTGGAGATCGGCGCTGAAGCCAGGTTCGCGGGCACAGGCGCTCTGATAGGCCAGGTTGGCGTGGCTCTGTATGAGGGAATTGACCTTCGTTGGTCGAAATTCGCCGGCGCCGGAGCGGGCTGTTGCCGTCATGTCCTGGACCACGCGGTTGACTCTCTCGGCGTTGCTGACGATTCGTTGGAGGTTGTCCTTCAACTCCTGGGCCAGGTCGCTGGCTTCCTTTGGGTCTTGCTCCAGAGAGAGGTCTTCGTAGACCGTGATGGCTACCCTTGCGAAGTTCTCGATGAATTGCAGCGGGTTGAGGATCTCGTGGGCTACGCCGGCGGTCAGTTCGCCCAGCTCGGCCAGCTTCTGCTGGCTGATGATCCGGTCCTGGGCCGTCTGCAGGTCCCGCACGGCCAGCTCAAGCTCTTCGTTGCGCTCCTGCAGCTGCTCGGAGAGCTCTCTGACCAGGTCCAGTTCCATGGCCCTTATGGAGCTTTGGCGGAGGGTTTCGAGAGCCTCGCAGGCCAGGGATATTTCGTCCCGGCCCCGCGGTTCGATGCGGTAATCCAGGTCTCCCATGCCCATGCGGCGGATCCAGATTTCCACGCCTATGGTCCTGAAGCTGGCGTAAAGCACGATGCAGGTCTTTATGAGGAACAGGGTCAGCGTCAGGCCGGCCAGGGCTATCAGGGTCCCGTTGCCGGTGATTGCGGCGTAAGCATTGATTGTTACCAGAAGGATGAGGACCAGAAACATCAGAAGAAAATGCTGGATGGAGTAGCGACGGAGGCTGAACTTGGATATTCTGATGGGCTCTTTCTGGTCTCCCTCGGGTTGTCCCTGGGGGCTGATTGCTTCCACTGTTGCACCTTCCCGTTACGGGGCTTTGTTGGCCGGTGTCTGTGGCTGAGATTATATAACGTCTTTTGCGAATTTCCGCGCTGGATTTTCATCTCAGATATTACCGACGATTCCTGCCCTGGTTTGGAAGAGCAATCCCCTCCCAGTTCCAGCCGAGCCTCAACAGGGCTCGGTAAATTCTGCCAGTCGGCGGCGGCACTGGCACAGTACGGTTGGGCCTGTCGCCCAAACTGGCCAACCCTGGCATTGACCGTCGACCTGTAGAGCGTCACCACCACAGGCGTGCCCTCAGGGTCAGGCACGTTGGAACGCGCGGTTCCAACAACGTAGAGCCCGGTCTGGTCTTCGGGCGTGACCGGTCGGCCATTGAAGTTTGCGGTGGCCGATTTTGACAGCCTTGGACAATCTCCCATACGGTGCCCTGGAATGAGCCCGTTAAGGGGATTCTCCACTACTCTCACCGCTCCAATCCTGGCGGGGCGGCAAGCGATCACAAAGGCTACAGCTATGGACACGAGGACTATATCCTGACTGGCGCCATTGCCGCCGTGTTTTGAAGAAGCATTGGATTTTGTTTTAGTCAGCGATTAATCCCAGCGAATTTTTCGGCTAACTTCTCTAAGGTCCCTGAATCAACGCTTGGGAAAAGTCCGGCCAGTTCTTCTGGAGATGCCTCGCTTAGCGGTCCCACTTGGTCACGAAACAGCCTTGCCGACGTAATCGGGTTGTCCGGTAACCTGTGTACCAGCGACAGAGCATCAAGATACGGTCCTACCGTAGGGCATTGGACTTTCTCAATCTGATAAGTCGGCTGAACAAGTATGGAGAATACGACAGCCACGCCTTCTTCCAGATAATTGCTTTGTCCCAACAATGTGGGGTCTAGCAAGTGGACAGTCTCATGGGCCATCTCGAAAACCACCGAAGGCCAGTATTTTCCTGCATTAGGGCTCATTTCTACGAAGGCGCCGTCCCGATTGGGGGTATGGCGGACATTCGGTCCACTGGCTAAGAATTGTGGCTCGTAAATTTTTCTGGAAGCGTCCCGAGGGCCCAAAAGTGATTCAGCTATTCCCAATAGCTCCATTTGAAGTGACCAAAGAGCCCCCGGATCATTTTCAGGTATTGTTGAAGGCAACTTTTTCATCAGGCAACGTTCCACAGGGCTGACAGGTAGATTGAAACTATCTCTGTATTGAATCTCTCTATTGTACAGACATCTGAGTCGGCGCCTGATTCCTAACGTTGTACCTTCGCTGAATCGCATCTGAGGTCGCCACAACGCCGACGAGAATTTCCCCACTGCAATCCTGCCCAATTTCTATGGTACTATTGGGCAAATTCAAGGAAAACCGCCCACGGGCGAAAACCCCCCACCCAACCCGGAACACCAGGAGGAACTGTTATGCCATTCGGAGACAACGACTGGCTGGCCCTGACCCAGGAAGAAACCCTGGAGCCCGGCCTGCCCATCTGCGATCCCCACCACCACTTTTGGGACGGCCGCACCGAGCGCATGCCCTACCAGCGCTACCTGATCCACGAACTGGCCAACGACATCACCAGTGGCCACAACGTCCGTTCCACCGTATTCATCGAGGCCCGCTCCATGTACCGCCCTGACGGCCCCGAGCAGATCCGTCCCGTGGGCGAGGTCGAGTTCGTCCAGGGCATTGCGGCGGCCAGCGCCAGCGGCATCTACGGCGAGGGCCGCGCCGCGGCGGCCATCATCGGCGCCGCCAACCTGGACCTGGGCGCCGACGTGGAATCGGTACTGGAGGAACTTCAGGAGGCCAGCCCCAACCGTTTCCGGGGCATCCGCTCCGCGACGGGCTATGATCCACACCCCGATATAGAGAGCAGGGCCGCCCAGGGGCGCATGGCCAACCCCAATTTCCGGGCCGGCGCCCAGGTGCTGGCGCGCAAAGGCCTGGTTATGGACATCACCGCCTACTTCCACCAGGCAGAGGAGATGGCCGATTTCGCCCGCGCCGTCCCTGACCTGCCCCTGATCTTCAATCACATCGGCGGCCTGCTGCGAATCGGCCCCTACGCCAACCGGGACGACGAGGTTCTGGCCCAGTGGCGGGAGAGCATCGACACCGTGGCCGCCTGCCCCAACATTTACATGAAGCTGGGCGGCGTGGGTCAGCCCCGCTACGGTTTCGACTGGCACGAATGGAACCGCCCCATCGGCTCCGTTGCCCTGGCAGAAGCCCTGGGCCCCTTGATGAACTACTGCATCGAGAAGTTCGGACCCGAACGCTGCATGTTCGAAAGCAATTTCCCGGTGGACAAGGTTTCCTACTCTTACAACGTGCTCTTCAACGCCTTCAAGCGCCTGTCTGCTGGCTACTCGTCCAGCGAGCGCGCCGCCCTGTTCCACGACACGGCGGTAAAGGTGTACGGGATAGATTACCGGTAACGGCCAAAGCTGAAACAGAGTGTGAGTCCGGTTAAACAACTTGGCGGTGGACGCTGACGGATAATTGGGAGAAAGCCGGTTCCATCCGGTAAATTCGCTGGCAAGAGCATACCTCGGATAACTACTGACAGGTGGGTGTATCGCTCTCCGGGCGGGTTGTGCTTAAATGCCGGCATTATGGCCGAGCAGCAACAGCAGCAATATCTGGAACCGGAGCGGGAATCGGTATGGAGCGTGGCGCGCCGGTGGGTGCCCTGGTGCCTGGCTCTTATTTTCTTGCTGACCTTCGCCTGGACGGCATTTGTAGGCTGGACACTGGCGATACATGGCGCCTATGGCAGCTATTCGCTTTTGGTGGTTGACACAGCAGGCAAGAGCGGTCCGGCGGCGCCCCTGATACTGTTGCTGGCCGTCTCCCTTGTTTCATTGGCCGACTCATTGGAGGGAATCATCGTGGTTACCAAGAGATACCTGGACAGCAAGCTGGTTGAACCGATCAGACGGCAACTCAGGGAGGAAGGCCGGGAGGAAGGGAGAGAAGAAGGCCGGAAAAAAGGCCGCAAGGAAGGAGAGGAGCGTGAACGGCAGCGTTGGGTAGACTGGAACAGGCGCCGACTGGACGCTGAAGCCAAAGGCGAGGCGTTCACTGACCCCCCGCCCGAGTCGGGATCCGCCAACGGCAGATCCTAATATTCTGTCGTCCATACCTGGTCTGGATTAGCGGTGCATATAGTGGTCACCAAGAGATACCTGGACAGCAAGCTGGTTGAACCCATCAGAAGGCAACTCAGGGAAGAGGGCCGGGAGGAGGGCCGAGAAGAAGGTCGGGAAGAGGGCCGGGAAGAGGGCCGGGAAGAGGGCCGGGAAGAAGGAAAGGCAATTGGCGAAGAACGGGCTAACCAGCGGTGGGAAGCATGGAATCGCCGCCGGCTTGAAGCCGAGGCCAAAGGCGAGCCTTTTGATGAACCCCTGCCTAAAAGAGAGCATACCAATGTCAAAGAAAAATCCAGTTCATGATGATTATCCGGTCAGATCATCGGCGTTGTGAGAATAACCAGTCATTGGGACAGGGGGGCAAGAGTTGGTAACCAGGAGGTTTCTCGAGCAAGAAATTCTTGAATTCTTGGCTGGAAGAGCGCGCGGCAGAGGCCAAGGCCGACGCTGAAAGGGGACGCCGTGTTCATCGATATTGGCAGGCGTGGAACCAGCGCCGGTTGGAAGCTTAGGGACGGGGTGAACCTTTTGACGAACCGCCCCCGAACCGCGAGTCCATTTTCAAAGACGTTGAATATTACTAGTGGAGTTGCCCATCTCGAATTTTTCCACTCAACCTAAAAGGACAACGGGATAATGAACGAAACCCAAACCCTGGCCCAGTTCATCGCCGACACGGAATACGAAACCCTGCCGCCTCCGGTAGTTGAGGCAGCCAAAATTGCCATCCTCGACGGCGTCGCCAACATGGTCGCCGGTTCTGTCCAGGAACTGGCCGACATCATCGGCCGCTACGTGCGGGACAGCGGCGGCTCGTCCCAATCCTCGGTAGTTGGTTGGGGCTACCAGACCAACCCCCCATCGGCTGCCTTCGCCAATGGCGTCTTCGGCCACTGCCTGGACTACGAAATCCAGGGATTCCCGCCTACCCACGGCACGTCATCCTGTCTGCCCGCGGCGCTGGCCCTGGCCGAGCACCACCACGCATCCGGCCAGCAGGTCATTACCGCCTACGTGCTGGGCTGGGAAATCCAGGGACGCCTGCGGGCTGCGTCGGCCCCGGCCACCGCTCCGGGCCACCACCCGCCGGGCCTGGTGGGTCCCCTGGGTGGCGCGGCGGCATCCGCCAAAACCCTGGGCCTCGACGGCGCCCAGACCTTGATGGCCCTGGGCATTGCCGCATCCCGCACCGGTGGCCTTACCGCCAACACCGGTACCATGGTCAAGTCCACCCACCCGGGCAACGCCGCCCGCATGGGCGCCGAGTCGGCCATCCTGGCCAGCATGGGCTACACCGCCAGCGATGAGGTCCTGGAGTCCCCCGTAGGTTATGCCGCCGCCCTGTTCGGCGGCAACTTCAACTGGGACGCCGCCACCGGCGGCCTGGGCGCGTCGTGGCGTCTCACCGACCCCGGATTTGACATCAAGCGGTTCCCCGCCCAGGTCTACATGCAGAACGTCATCGAGGCGGCCCTGAACCTGCGGGACGAGAATAGCCTGGGGGCCGAGGCCATCCAGCGGGTGACCATCCAGCGCCGGGGCCGCGGCCACTCCGGTCCGGTGCCCCGCAGTGGCCTGGACGGCAAGTTCAGTGTCGAGTACTGCGCCGCCGCCGCCCTGCTGGACGGCCAGGTGGGCATCGACACCTTCACTGACGAACGACGCTTCTCCCCCGACATGGAAGACATGCTGGGCCGCATCGGCGTGGAACCCGAGGGCCCCGAATCGGGCGCCACCCTGGCAACCGCCCTGCTCAAGAACGGCAGCACGGTCAGCGCCGAATGCGCCGCCTTCCGCGGTTCCGCCGCCAACCCCATGTCCCGCGACGAACGCCTGGTAAAGGTACGCGATTGCTTCAACCGCGCCCTGTCTGATGCCGACACCCAGCGGACGCTTGAGATGCTGGAAAACCTGGAAGACGTTGCCGACGTGGCCGAGTTGATGGCCGTCCTGGGCCAGGCCGCAGCGGGGACGGGCTAAGCGTATGACTTCTCTGGTGTGTTAGGGACTTTTCCCGTTCGCCCTGAGCCCGTCGAAGGGTCGCCTGTTAACCCTGTGGATGGGTGCCCCCGCTGACAGTTCTACAAGCTCGCCGTGAACGGATGCCCTTCTTATCCACCAAGGCAGCAATAGTATCCTGTCAGGGAACTGCCTGGTTACTTAGCCACTCACCTCGTCAAGGATGGTGGCTCATCACCTTTGCTGCACTCCCCTCGCCGCCCGAGTGGCTTCCCCCGCTGTGTATAATGGAGACCGCCGCAACTGAAACGGGGAGGTCAAAGCCAATGCCTATCATCCAGCGCCCCTACGTGCCACCGGAAGACCAGCCGCCCCAGGAGGATAGTTACGTCAACCCCGGCGATACCGGGAGCGTCGAAGTCTCCGGGGAACCTATTACCTTCTATTGCGATTCCTTCCACATCTACAGCAGCCTTTACTCTGCCGTTCTTTTCTTCGGCGAGCAGATGGAGGAACGCGAACCCATCCTGCGCGCCCGCATCAAGGTCAGTCCCCAGATGCTCAAAGCCTTCGCCCTGCTGGCCAGCAAGCACGTAAAGGACTACGAAGAGGCTGTCGGCCCCATCAACCTTCCGGAACAGGTCTACAACGCCTGGGACATTGAGGTTGAGCAGGCTTAGGGGTGGAGGTATGAGTACCGAAAACCGCCAGAACACGCCTACAAGAGCGAAGGCGTCCGAAGAGAAGCTGGTTCTGCCCGGCTCCACCGTCGGAGGGGAAGTGGGAACATTTTACGTCGACTTTACGCTGTGGAGCAACGATGGGACCCGTTCCCATACCTTGAACGGACTGGTGGACAACGGCGCGTTCTATCCGCAAGTGCCAGCGCTAATCCTGGAAGACCTGGGTATCGAGCAGGAGTTTTCCGAGTCGTTCAGATTAGCCGACGGGTCGCTACGTGAATTACCCGTGGGGCAAGTGAAAATAGAACTGGGCAATGAGAGCCGCAGTGTCTACACCATATTTGGACCTCCGGGAAGCAGTACCCTGCTGGGCGCCTTGGCATTGGAAATCTTCGCCCTTGCTGTTGACGCGAAGAATAAGAGGTTTATCAAAGCTGATCTTACTCTTTAACGACATGCCTCCCCAAGTAATTGGTCTTTTAGAGGAAGCGAGGTACATCCATGACCGCCCCCGAATCGCAACCGGACCAGCCGCGAGATGAAAACAGGCTGGCTGAACACGACTCCATCCCCGTGCAGATTGAGTCCGAAATAGACCAGGGCACTCCCGCCGACTGGGACTGGCGCATCATCGGCGCCAGCCAGCCCAACGCCGCCGTGTTCCACATCAACCACAGCGACGTTACCCAGGTGAAGGTGGACGCGCTGCGGCCCGAAGACTCACCGCAGGACTCCCCCTTCGTAATCACCAAGGACATACCCATCCTTGTCATCGACACCCTGGACCAGTACTGGGCCGGCGAATCACGCACCCGTCTGCCCCTGCAGGGTCTGCGAGTGCCGGTGTCGGGAGACACGGAGCGGGAAGCCAAGCAGAAACTGGCCGCCGACCTGGCAGCCCAGTTGCGCCTGTTGCTGCTCCTGTCGTCCTCCCGCCAGGGCAACATTGCCCCTGAGTTGCGCGCCAACCTGCTTTACCTGAGTACCGTGCTGGAGGCCCGCGGAGGATAGTCACTGCTACTGCACAAAGTGGCCCCGATGCAAACCTGCGTCGGGGCCACTTTGTGCGATAAGTGAACCAGCTTACGGCTCTCTTAAGTCCTCTAACCCCCTTGTAACATCCGGCCAACCTCGGCTGCCACTTCTTCCAGGCTCACCATGGTCGCATCCGACTCGGTCCTTCCCTTCACCTCAACGGCATTGTTGCGCAGGTTGCGCGGGCTCACCACCAGCCGCAAGGGTAGTCCCATCAGGTCGGCGTCGTTGAGCTTCACCCCCGCCGCCTGATCGGGCCGGTCATCGTAAAGAGTCTCAATGCCGTTGTCCCATAACTCCCGGTACAGTTTCTCGGCCGCGGCGGCCACCGTCTCGTCGGTCAGGTTCAGCCCCACCAGGTGTACCTGGTAGGGAGCAATGGGCGCGGGGAAGACGATGCCCCGGTCGTCGTGGTTCTGCTCAATGGCCGCAGCCAGCAACCGTCCCACTCCGATGCCGTAGCATCCCATTGTGATGGGGTGCTGCTGCCCCTCCTGGTCCAGGTACAAGGCGCCCAGGGCCTCGCTATATGAAGTACCCAGCTTGAAAATATGGCCCACCTCCACGCCCCGGGTGGCTTCCAGGGGTGTCCGGCACTGGGGGCACAGATGGCCCGGCTGGGCCAGGGCGATGTCTGTGAGAAGATCCACTTCAAAGTCCCGGGGGTAGTTGGCATGGCGGAAGTGGGTATCGGGCTTGTTGGCCCCCACCACGAAGTTGCTCCCCTGGGTGATGGAGTTGTCCGCCACCCGCCGCAGGTTGGTGATGCCGATGGGGGAGGCCGACCCGGCCACCAGGCCGGCGTCGCGCACCTCTTCGTCGGTGGCGAAGCGCAGGTCGTTGCAATGCAGATTGTTCTTCAGCTTGACCTCGTTGACCTCCAGGTCGCCCCGAACCGTTACAAATACCACCTCTCCGTCAGCCGTGTAGAAGACCGCTTTCAGGGTCTGGCTGGTGGGCACGTTAAGGAACTCCGCCACCCCGGCGATGGTCTTGAAACCCGGGGTGTCCACTTCCTCCAGGGGCAGTTCCGGCCCCGCCGACGGTTCGGGATACAGGCCCTCCGCCTTTTCGGCGTTGGCGGTGTAGCCGCATGCGGGGCAGGTGATGACCGTGTCCTCGCCCGTGGGGGTGGCCAGCAGGAACTCGTGGGAGTCCTTGCCCCCGATGGCGCCGCTGTCGGCCTCGGCCATCAGGACGGGCAGGCTGCAGCGGCGGTAGATGTTGTGGTAGGCCCGGGCCATGGCCTGGTAGCTGTCGTCCAGGCTGTCGTCGTCGGCATTGAAGCTGTAGGCGTCCTTCATGTCGAACTCGCGCACCCGCACCAGGCCGGCGCGGGGCCGGGGTTCGTCCCGGAACTTGGTCTGTATCTGGTACAGAATCACCGGCAGGTCGCGGTAGCTCTGTACGTTGGCCCGAACGATGCTGGTGACCACCTCCTCATGGGTGGGGGCCAGCACCATGGGGCGCCCCCGGCGGTCTTCCATGGAAAAGAGCACTTCGCCCATGGCGTCGGCCCGACCCGTCTGCTCCCACAGTTCCCGCGGCTGCAGGGCGGGCATCATCAACTCCTGCCCGCCGGCCGCGTCCATCTCCTCCCGGATGATGTTCTCAACCTTGCGCAGGGAGCGCCATGCCAGCGGCAGGTAGGCATAAACCCCGGCCGCCACCTGGTAAATCAGGCCGGCCCGAAGCATCAATCGGTGGCTGGCGGTTTCCGCTTCCGGCGGGTCCTCCCGCAAAGTCTTGGTTACCAGTTGGGTCAAACGCATACTATTGTGTCCCTCTTTATTGGGTACTCACGGCTTCCCAGGGGTTGATTATGGAGACGCTGCAGTCAGATTTATGGTGGATATTTTGGGTGAGTATAGTTCCGACCCAATTGGTTTGCAGTGGGTAAGGGCAGGTTTCAAACCCGCCCTGGCTGCAGAGCAATCGAATCTTGACTATCACCCAGAAGCCCAACAGCCCTTTTACGAATAGCATCCGCAAATTCAAGGTCGTGCGCCGCTCGCTCTTTGGCATAGTCATCGTGGCTCAAAAGCACTTTGACACCCTTGAACCGGGTCTATTCTTCATTCGTGAAGATTCGTGCCTATTCGTGGATTAAGCCTCTACCGGCGTATTCTCCACCTCTTCCATCAGCGCTGTCAGCATTTCCTCCTCGGAAACCACCCGCACCTTCTGGCCCTTGCGGAAGATAACCGCCCTTCCCGCTCCGGCGGCAATGCCCACGTCGGCGTCCTTGGCCTCGCCGGGGCCGTTAACCTCGCAGCCCATGACCGCCACCTTGACGTTCCTGTCCGACTTTTTCAGCAGCGCGTCCACGTCGTTGGCCAGCTTGCGTACGTCCACGTCGGCCCGCCCGCAACTGGGGCATGCCACCAGGGTCGCGCCCTTGCTGCGCAGGTTCAGTGACTTGAGAATCTCGTAGCCGACGACCACCTCTTCCACCGAGTCGTCGCTAAGGGACACCCGAATCGTGTCGCCAATGCCCTCGTAAAGCAGGTAGCCCAGCCCCACGGCAGTGCGGATGGAACCGGATTGGGCCGTGCCTGCCTCGGTAATCCCCAGGTGGAATGGGTAGGGGACCATTTCGGCCAGCTGGCGATAGGCCTCCACGGTGGTGGGCACGTCGAAGGCCTTGAGAGAAATCTTGATCTGGTCGAAGTCCTGCTCTTCCAGCAGGCTGATTTCCCACAGGGCGGTGGCCACCATGTGATCCACGATGCTGTACTCCCCTTCTTGCGCTTCTCCGGCCTTGGGCAGTCTGTTCACCAGGTCCATATGGCGCGAGAAGCCCCGGGTGCGCCCGATGCCGCCCACCGGCGGCAGGCTGCCGAAGTTCACCCCGATGCGGATGGGAATGTTCCGCTCCTTGGCCACCTTCACCACTTCCCGCACCTGGTCTTCGTTGCGCAGGTTGCCTGGGTTCAGGCGCAGGCAGTCCACCCCGCCCATGGCGCACTCGATGGCCAACTGGTAGTGGAAGTGGATGTCGGCGATGAGCGGTATGTTAATCTGCTTCTTGATTTCGGCCATGGCCTGGGCTGCTTCCATGTCGGGCACCGCCGACCGGATTATGTCGCAGCCTGCTTCTTCCAGTTCGTGAATCTGCCGCACGGTGGCCTTGACGTCCCGGGTATCGGTCTTGGTCATGGACTGGACGGTAATGTCGGCGCCGCCGCCGACCTTCACGCCGCCCACGTAGACCGGCTTGGTAACGCGTCGCTTATTCATGGGTCAAACTCCCGCTGTTGGCCAGGTGAATGGTAGTTGGAAACTGGGTTAGAGGGACTTGCAGACCATGTTACACGAAACGGAAAACCCGCGCCAGAACGGGGCAGCAACGGGCCTGGGCCCTGGTTGCCAACTGGGTTCCCCGACCTGGTCGCCCAATTGGACTTCCCCCTGCTATCGGTGGTAAGGTTGGTCGATCAGCCAAGGAGGCAAATAATGACTGAAGCAATAGAAGGCAGCACGGTAAGTGTTCACTACACCGGCAAGCTGGACGACGGCACGGTATTCGATTCATCGGTGGGTGGAGACCCCCTGCAGTTCACCATCGGCCAGGGCCAGATGATCCCGGGATTCGAGCGGGGCGTCGTCGGCATGGAGTTGGGTGAGACACGCACCGTGGTAGTTGCCGCCGACCAGGCCTATGGTGTGCACCGACCTGACGGGGTATTTGACGTAGACCGGTCGGAAATCCCTACCACCATCCCCCTGGAAATGGGCATGCAGTTGCAGGCCTCCGGCCCTGGCGGCCGCCCGGTCTCGATGACGGTGGTAGCCCTGTCCGACGAAAAGGTAACCATGGATGCCAACCATCCCCTGGCTGGCAAGGACCTGACCTTTGAAATTGAAATGGTGGCGATAAGCTAGGGACTGACCCCGGTCCCGTTTTCATGCTGAAGCCACCCCGACTTCCTGGTAATGCTCTTTAGACTCACAGTTTGATTTGACGCCAAGGAGACTTCCCCATGCCCGAACGCAGCGGCAGGCTTGAAGGAAAGGTAGCAATTGTAACCGGCGCCGGTTCCAGCGGCCCGGGTGTCGGCAACGGCAAGGCCGCCGCCGTACTCTTCGCCCGCGAGGGGGCGAAAGTCCTGCTGGTGGACAACGTGCAGGCCCGCGCCGAGGAAACCCTGGCCATCATCCGCGATGAGGGCGGCGAGGCCGAAGTCTTCGAGGCCAACGTCATCAATGCCGACGACTGTAGCCGCATGGTGGACGCCGCCATGGACCGCTGGGGTCGACTGGACGTGCTGGACAACAACGTGGGTATCTCCCGCCGGGGTTCGGTCCTGGAAATCAGCGAAGAAGACTGGGACTTTGTGATGGCCGTCAACGTCAAGAGCATTGTCCTGTGCAGCAAGTACGCCATCCCGAAGATGATCGAGAGCGGCGGCGGGTCCATCATCAACATATCATCCATTGCCGGACTGCGGGCCCACAGCAGCACTCCCTACACCACGTCCAAGGCGGCAGTGCAGGGCCTGACCATGTCCATGGCCGCCGACCACGGCCCCGACGGCATCCGCGTCAACTGCATCGCCCCCGGCCTGGTCTATTCCCCCATGGTGGCGCCGCGCATGGACGATGACCTGCGCGAAATACGACGCAGCGCCGCTCCTCTGCGCACCGAGGGCGACTCCTGGGACATCGGTTACGCGGCCCTCTACCTGGCCAGCGACGAAGCCCGCTGGGTCAACGGCGTGGTCCTGCCGGTAGACGCGGGCCTCGTACAGGTAACACCCGTCACCTACCAGACCCTTGCCCAGCAGCAATACGCCCAGCCGGGCTAGGCGCTCTGGTATCATTCTAGGAAACCTTTAAGCCCGAACAGTAAGAAGGTGGCGACAACATGACCACTCCCCGGGCCAAACCCCGCCAGGAAACTCCGGCAGTTCAGGATCCGGTTACCCCCGAGCCCTACGGTCCCATCGTGCTCCGGTTGCCCCCCCGCGTGAAGCTGACCGAAGACCTGTTCAAGGAACTGTGCAGTTTGAACGACGGCATCCGCATGGAAATCAACGCCCGGGGAGAACTGGAACTCATGCCGCCCACCTTCAATGACACATCGAACCGCAACAACGGGGTTTCGGCTTACCTGTATATTTGGGCTGAAGCCGACAACACTGGGCTGGCCTTCGATTCGAATGCCGGCTTCACCCTGCCCAACAATGCGTTGCGCTCCCCGGACGCTTCTTGGGTTCTTAAAAGCCGACTGGCAGAAATACCCGAAACCGAGCGGTTCAGGTTTTCCCCAATCTGCCCCGACTTCGTAGTCGAACTGCGGTCCCACTCAGACCGCCTGGGCGACCTGCAGACCAAGATGGAAGAATATCTGGAAAACGGCGCCCGCCTGGGCTGGCTGATAGACCCCTTGGATCCCCGTCACCGCGTCTACATCTACCGCCCCGGTGCGCAGGTGGAGGTCCTGGAAGCCCCTGAAAGCCTGACCGGCAACCCGGAACTCCCCGGCTTTGTGCTGGACATGCGGCGCATTTGGGAACTCCCCGCCTGACGCGGTATGCTCCTGGCCTGCTGCCATCCCCACGGTAGCCAACCCCCACTCTTGGTGCTAACATTAGTGCGCCTTGCCGCCAAAGCTGCGGCGGCGCCAATTTTTCTAAAAATTTCAAGGAGCAACAGATGAGGATAGCCCGGTACGAAGCCCACGGTAGCATTCATTACGGCGTCATCGACGGCGACAACGTGGCCGCCATTGACGGCGATCTCTTCGGCGATTTCACCGTTACCGACCACGTCCACAAACTGGCCGACGTCAAGCTGCTGGCCCCGGTGGTCCCCGGCAAGATCCTGGCCATGGGCCTGAACTACACCAGCCACATCGGCGACCGGCCGGCCCCCCCGTATCCCATGGTCTTCCACAAGACTCCCACCAGTGTCATCGGCCCCGAGGATACCATCATTCGCCCCAGTGAGGTGGAGCGCCTGGACGCTGAGGGTGAACTGGTGGCCATCATCAAGGACACCTGCAAGAACGTCAGCAAGGAAGACGCCCTGAATCACGTCTTCGGCTACACCTGCGGCAACGACGTCAGCGCCCGCGACTGGCAGCGCCGCGACCGCAACGACAACAACTCCGACTGGTGGCGCGCCAAGTCCGCCGACACCTTCTCCCCCATGGGCCCCTGGATTGAGACGGACCTGGACCCCCACGCCCAGCACCTGCGCACCCGGGTCAATGGCAGCGAGGAGCAGAACGAGTCCACCGCCCACCTGATCTTCGACGTGCCCACCATGATCGAGTTCATCTCCCGCTACGTAACCCTGGACGCTGGCGACTGCATCTACACTGGCACCCCCGGCACCACCAGCAACATGGATGACGGCGCCATCTGCGAAATCGACATAGACGGCATCGGCATCCTGCGCAACCCGGTTAAGCTGGAAGGCTAGTTCTTAGTACCCGAAGCCCACGAAGCTCCACGAAGAAACAAGAAGCCGGGCCAATTGGCCCGGCTTCTCTTTGTATAATGGTGTACGAGGAAGAACAACTGCCCCACGGCTAACAGGTAAACCCTTGGTGCTTCTTCGTGTCCTTCGTGTCCTTCGTGGACAACCCCGTCACTCCGTAATCGGCCGCGAAATTATCCACAGGCTCACCACCGTGTAAATCACCATCAGCGCCAGCATCGGCAACTGGCTTTTCAGGGCCAACTGCCCACCGCCGTATATCGTGTTAGCCCGCAGGTGGGCCAGGTACACCGCGATGATGTGCCCTACCACAATGGATATCACCGCAAAGAACCAGATGAACCGTGCGTTGGTGATGGCAATGTTCACCACGTATCCCGCCGTGCCGAACAGGTCCGCACCGGCGCCGAAGGGGTCGGAGAACAGGGGGATGATCAGCTGCCCTTGGATCAGCAGGAAGCCCAGGTAGTGGGCAAAATGGTAGGCCAGGGCGATGGGCACCAGCGAGAAGACGAAGGCCGTCATCAACTCGGCGGCGGCGGGACTGGTACCGCCGCTGCGCTCCACCACCCACCGCATCATCGCCGAGAACACCCAGTAAATGCCCGCGAAGGCCAGAGGGAAGAGGGCCAGCCCCAGGGTGTTGGCAATGACCAGGCCGTTGAAGTAGGGCGAAGTCAGTTGCGGCGTCTGGGTCAACGCCCAGCCCAGTACCGCCGCCCACTCCGGCGTGTCGCTGAAGCCGTCGAAGGTAACCGTGGACAGTACCAGCAGCACCAGGGCCGTCAGTCCCACCGGCAGCGGATACCAGGTATGCAGACCGATGGCTGGAGGCCGCAGGTTAAGTTCTCGGTCCTCCGCGTACTCAAAACACTCGTAGCAGTCAACGCATCCCGGGGCGTTACTTCCGCCCCCTTCTCCACACAGCGGCCCGGCGCACTCGCCGCAGGCGTCAGCGTCATTGGCCCACACTTCAGTAATGGAAAAACGGCTAAGGAAGCCGTAGATTACGGTAAAAACTTCGCCGTGCCTGAGCCACTGGTGCTTGCCGAAAAGGTACATGCCCCCCAGCGTGACTATGCTATAGGCGATGATCAGCCAGGCCAGCAGCGCCGGTGCGGCCGCTTCGGGCAAGGCGTTCTCCACCCACACGAAGGCGAAGAACAGGGCCACCGAGGGCCACACTCCCACCCGTTCCGCGTAGTCCATCCCCTGGGTCAGTTCCCAGTCCGGGTTGAAGCGGTGGAACACGGACTCCGCCAGCCCGTACAGGATTTTCCAGGGGTTCACCACGGCCCACAGGTTTCCCAGCAGCGAAACCACGAACCCCATGCCCACCCACCAGATAATCCAGACAAAGGTGGGCGTCAGGTTGTTGACGGGCCGCTCGGCGCCAAACAAGCCCGTTGCGATTACCAGGAAGAACAGGAACAGCGACGCCGCCCGCAGCAGCCAGGTCACCGGACCGGTGAAAATCAACTGCAGAACAGGGGTCGCGAACAGGTTGAGCCGCGGGTAACCCGAACCGTCGTGCTGCCCACGGATAAACAGTCCCACCACCACAAAGGAAAGAACCACCGCCGCCGCGCCGGCAAAGACAAAGTACGTTAGGGGCAACGGCAGGTCATAGCGTTCGCCGAACCCGTGGGCATAGGCAGGGGGAACGAAAAGACCGGTAAAGAGGAAGGTCGCACCCAGAATCAGCAGAAAAAAGAAGACTTTCGTCCTGAACATGCAGTCACCGGGATAGATTGGAATGCCACAAACAGTGTAGCATGTACCCCGGCAGGGTTGCCTTTCAGGTGGTATGGGCAATCGGAACAGTAGGGGCAGACCTGTGTGTCTGCCCTGGTCGCACAAATGAGACCACCTGAATCGGGATGCCGCCGGATTGCCGTAAACTTATTGACACATAGCAAGAAATTATTTAGGATTTATGCCTAATAATCCATTAATTCTGGTTAGCTGAAGAGGGGAAGCTTTCCTGCATGTCTTCTTCCGATGCTACACCCCTTTACGACAGCATAGGCGCCAATTACGACGCCACCCGCCGCGCAGACCCGTATCTCACGGAGCGTCTGGCCCACCACATTGGCTTGCAAGGTGGACGTCGCTACCTGGACATCGCCTGCGGCACCGGAAACTACACCAGCGTCCTGGCCGCAGCAGGCGGTTCCTGGCACGGGCTCGACTTGTCCACGGGAATGCTCAGAACGGCTGGCCGGAAGGACGGCAGTCTCCGCCTGGTCAGGGGCGACGCTGCCGCAATGCCCTTCTCCGAACGGAGCTTCGACGGCATTGTCTGCACCATGGCTCTCCACCACCTGCCCCAGCTGGAACCCGTGTTCAGCGAAGCATTGCGCGTCCTGGATCGCGGCAACCTGGTTATCTTTGCCAGCACCAGGGACCAGGTAGCGACTTACTGGCTTTACGAGTACTTTCCCGTGGCCATGGCCCGGTCAACGGAACAGATGCCAACCACTGCATCTGTTACAGAGGCCCTGGAGCAGGCGGGCTTTCTGGTTGAAGAAGTCGAGATCTACGAGGTTCAGCCCGATCTGCAGGACCTTTTCCTGTACTCCGGCAAGCACAAGCCGGAATTCTACCTGGACGAAACGGTGCGACGGGGCATGTCCACCTTTTCCACCCTTATCGACCCTGTCGAACTGGAAACCGGCTGTGCCCGTCTGCGACAGGACGTCGAGTCCGGGCACATTAACGAGGTCATCGAGAGCTACCTGAGCGACGAAGGCGACTACCTGTTCGTCGTAGCCTCCCGCCCGTAGGTGGGTCCACAGTATCCGGCGTTAAAGACGACAGCCACCACCGGACGATGTGCTTCCGGCAATTACTCCCCTTCCCGCCGGTACGCCTCATCCAGCAGGTCCACCACGTGGGCGACCCGATGCCCTGCAGCGGGACAAGCTTTTGACGCCAGTCCCTGCTCTATCTGCATCATGCAGCCCGGGTTCGCGGTAACCACCTGCTCGGCGTTTGTGGCCTCGATATTCCCCACCTTGGTTTCCAAAATGCGGCCGGAAACTTCCGGTTGCACCATGGAATAGAATCCCGCTCCCCCGCAGCACATGGCCGCCGCCTCCATTTCCACCACTTCAAGGCCCGGTATCGATCTCAGCACCTCCCGGGGCTGGCGGGTGATGCGCTGGGCATGGGCCAGGTGGCAAGGGTCCTGGTAGGTAACGCGGCGATTGACCGTCCCCTTGGGCGGGTCCAGGGGCAACTCCGCCAGGAATTCGGTGATGTCCACCGTCAATTCAGCGAAGCGCCGCGCCGGTTCAGCGTACTTGGGATCGTCCTTCAACAGTTCCCCGTACTCCTTCATATTGGACCCGCAGCCCGCCGAGGCGGTAATTATCCTGTACCCCGGCCTGTCCGCCCCGGCCCCCAGGAACACGTCAATATTCTTCCGCGCCAGCCTGCGGGCCGTTTCCAGGTCCCCGGCGTGCAGGTTCAGCGCCCCGCAGCACACCTGCCCCGGTGGTACTGCCACTTCGCAGCCATTCCTTGTCAGCACCCGCACTGCCGCCCGCATGGTATCCCCCTGCATCAGCGGCATAACGCAGCCCGACAGCAGCGCTACCGTGGGGCAGGTTGCCTCCGCTTCTCCGTCAGCCTCTCTCGGTGTGGCCGGATAGACTTCGTTGGTGGGACCAAAGAAGGGTTCCTTCAAGTCCGGAAGCTGGGCCTCCATCGCGCGTAGCGAGTCCGGCAGCAGCCTGAGCATACCTGACGCCCGGACCAGCTTGCGCAGTCCCGACCGCTGGTAAATTCGCAGCAGGTGCCCCCCCATTCGCAGCCGCCTGGGATGCGGCAGCGCCGCCCGCAGGAAGAAGCGGTCAACCCGTTTCAGCGCCGCCCCCTGCTTGTCCTGGGACAGCGTCTGGGCCCGGGTATATTCCATAATACGGCCGTAGGGCACGCCCGAGGGACACACCGCCTCGCAGGCCCGGCACTGCAGGCACATCTCCCAGTGGGAGACGATGCGGTCGCTGATGCCCACCCGTCCCTCGTGCACTGCCCGCATCAGCGCGATCCGTCCCCGGGGCGACTCGGTCTCCACCTTCAAAGTGGTATACGTGGGACAGGAACTCAGGCACAGCCCGCAGTGAACGCACCGGTAAAGGTCCGCCTCCGTGGGCACGTCCACGCCCCGGAACCCCGGCTCGTTGTTCAGGCGTTCCTGGACTTCCCCCGTGTGACCGTGTCCGGCGCCGGGTTGAGCGTATATTTCAGGCTGTGCCAATGGGCCTCTCCACTGAAGAAACTATCTCAAAATCCCTTCCCTCACCAAAGGGGGAAGGTTAGAGCCTGTCCTGGGCCTGCCGAAGGAATGGGGGCGAAAACACAAAAATCACAGACCCTCTAAGGCCCGCTTGCTACCTACAGCCCCCCGATAAACCGCCCGGGGTTCAAAATCCCCGACGGATCAAAGTTGCCCTTGATGCGCCGCATAATTTCCAGCTCCGCCGGTCCGGCCGCACCTTCCCAGACATCAATACCGGCCTTGACGTCGGACGGGCAGATTTCAACCACCGTGGTCCCACCGAGGCCGGCGGCGGCGCGGCGCACGGCATCAATGTCCGCCATTATAGCGGAGGAATCCCCCCCGTCGTTGCGGGACGGCGCCCACCGCATTAGTTGAACAATGCCAAACCCGGGGTCGGCAATTATGCTCCATCCCTGCCCGTTCCCGACCAGGGAATCCAGCAGTCCTCCCACGTTGTTGGGCAGCAGCGTCACCTTCAGCGCCACTTCCGGCGAGTCCGCATCGCTCCAGGGCAGGTCGGTCAGGCTTGCCAGCAGATTGTTCGCCGCCGCTTCCTCCACCGTCTCCACTTGTGCCCCCCCCGCGTCGCCCAGCAGCCGCGCCGACTCATCCAGCCGTCGCGCCACCGCCCTTGGTCTCCCCGCCACAAAACCCAGGGCCACCGCCCCCGCGCTGGCGGGCAAATCAAGCCCCAGCCTTCCCGCCACGTCCGGCGTGACTACCTGGAGGCCCTGGGGCGCGTAGACTCGGGCGATCAGGGAGCGGGCTGCTGCGGTGGCTGTTGCCATCGAAGCGAATGTGGCGGTCAGCCCCGCCCAGGTGTCCGGTACCGGCGCCAGCTTGAACGAGGCCTCAACGATGACACCCAAAGTCCCCAGGGAACCGGTGTACAGCTTGTTCAGGTCGTAGCCGGTTACGTTCTTGACCACCTTCCCCCCGGCCTTGGTTTCCACCCCGTCCGTACCCACCACGTTAATGCCAATAATCCAGTCCCGGGGCAGACCGTAGGAATAACGCATGGGGCCGCTGTACCCCGTGGCCAGGATGCCGCCCACCGTGGCCCGGTGGGGCAGCGGCGCCTCCAGTGGCACGTACTTTTCGCCCTGGGCCAGTTCCCGCCTTAGCGCCTCAAGGGTAATGCCCGCCTCGGCGGTAACGGTAAGGTCGGCCGGTTGATAATCCACCACCCGGTTAAGACGGGAAAGGTCAAGAACCAGGCCAGTCTCGGAAGGCGGGTTGCCCAGGCCGGTGAATACCCCGCCGCCTCGGGGGAACACCTCGACTCTGTTGGCCGAAGCCCACCGCAGCAACTCGGCCACGCCCTGCCGGTCCTCGGGCCGTACCACTTCCAGGGGTTCAACACCATCCACACCCCAACCCTCCGGCGGAAGGACAGAGTCGGAGCCGAGGAGGGCGGTCAGCTGCTGGGTGAGTTTGGAAGTGGCCAATTGCGAATACCGTGTTGTTATTGCCTGAAGCTATCCTATAATACTCGCTAATCTCGTTAATGTATGCAATCCTGATGACATGATTGGTCACTCAGAAGAATTAGTTGGTTTCGAGGTAGCTGCGCGATAATGCCCCTCCCCCTGGAATTCACCATATTTGGCCCGCCGGTATCGGCGCAAGCGCGAAGGCGAGAGAGACTGGAACAATGGAGAGGGGAGGTAACTGCTGTCGCCGATAGTCATTGGGGCCGTCTGGACCCGGACAACGGCCCGATAGCGGTTACAGTGATATACTTTTCACACGGCCGGCCCTTTGACCTGGACAACGTTCCCAAGCCAATTCTGGATGCCATGAAGGGACTGGTCTATACCGACGACAATCAGGTTACCGATCTGGTCTGTCGCAAACGAAACTTGAACGACGGCATGGAAATTATCACCGACCTCGCGTCTTTGGACGAGGCGTTTTCGAGCGGTCAGGAGTTCCTTCACATTGTGGTGGAAAGCGCGCCCCAACAGGAGGCTGTTTCGTGGTATCGGACACGGCTATTACTGAGATCCAACTCATAGCGATAAGGGCGGAGGAATACCGGACCCAAGGTTATGAGGTCTTACAAAACGTTCCGTTGGACTTTGTACCGGATTTCAAGGCGGATCTGGTGGTTCGCAAGGATGGTCATACCAAGGTTATTGCGGCAGCTACCCGCACTACCCTGGCGCGTCGCAATGCCCTGAAAGAACTGGGCCAATTGCTAAACAACAAGCCCGGCTGGAGCTTTGAATTGCTGCTTGTAGGCGAACCGGAAAAGCTGGAGTCGCCTCCCGGAAGCCGCTCCCTGGCCGAAAAAAGTATAGATCAGCGACTTGGCGAGGTGGAAAAGGCCGAAAGGACCGGCCTTCACGAGGCGGCCTTTTTGTTGGCTTGGAGCGCAGCAGAGGCGGTGGTCCGGTCCCTGGTGGCGGCGGAGGGAGTAGTCATCGAACGGGTGACCACCCCGGACTACCTTCTGGATATGGCGGTATACCATGGGGCTGTTTCCAGGGATGACTACAATTACCTGTTCAACTTGATGACCTATCGAAACGCCCTGGCCCACGGGTTCGAGGTCGACGATTTTGACGGTAGCCTGACCGCAAATCTGGTGGAGACTGTCAAGCGTCTGATGGCCGACGAATCGGCTTAGCCTCCCCTACACATACCACCCCGGGTCAACCTGCGCCGGAGTGCGCTGCAGGGGAGGCTCGTACCCTTCCCCGTCCGGGAAAATCTTGCCCGGGTTCAGGCGATTGGCGGGCGCGAAGGCGTCCCGGGCCAGCTTCATCCGGGCCAGGTCCTCCTCCGTATACACCAGGGGCATGAACTGCTTCTTTTCCAGCCCGATGCCGTGCTCCCCGCTCAGGCTGCCGCCCATCTCCACGCAATACTCCATCAACTCGGCCGCCCCCGCCATGGCCCGGTCCTTCACCCCAGGCTCCCGCTCGTCAAACAGCATGCAGGGATGCAGGTTGCCGTCCCCGGCGTGGAAGACGTTGGCGATAATAATGCCGTACTTCTCCGACACCTCCGACACCTTCCGCAGCACCTGGGTCAGGCGAGTGCGGGGCACCACCCCATCCACCAGGTAGTAGTTGGGGGCGATGGTTCCGAAAGCCCCGAAGGCCGTCTTGCGCCCCAGCCACAAACGTTCCCGCTCGCTGTCCTCCTCGGCCACCCGCACGTCGCTGGCTCCTGTCTCCCACAGGGCCGACTCAACCTCCCGGCTCACCTCGTCCACCTCTTCCCACAGGCCCTCCAGCTCAATCAGCAGCACCGCCCCCGCGTCGTCCGGGTATCCGGCGTCGGTAACGTTCTGGACGGCGCGGATGCTCAGGGCGTCAATCATTTCCAGCGCCGCCGGTACGATGCCGTGGCCGATAACCGCCGACACCGCGCTGCAGGCCGATTCTATGTCGGGAAATACGCCCATAAACGTCCTTACCGATTCCGGCAAAGGCAGCAGGCGCACCGTTATCCTGGTAGCGATGCCAAAGGTGCCCTCCGAGCCCACGAAGACTCCCCGCAGGTCATAGCCCGGAATTTCGCGGGCCGTGCTGCCCAGGTAAACTTGGGTTCCGTCCTCCAGGACCACGTCCATCCCCAGGACGTGGTTGGTGGTGGCGCCGTAGGCCAGGCAGTGGGGCCCGCCCGCGTTCTCGGCGATGTTGCCCCCCAGGCTGCACGCTTTCTGGCTTGAGGGGTCGGGGGCGTACCGCATCCCGAACCTGCGGACGTAAGTATCCAGGTCCAGGTTGATCACCCCCGGCTCAATGGTCGCGGTGCGGTTCTCCGTGTCCACTTCCAGGATGTGGTTCATGCGGGTGAAGGATATCTGGATTCCCCCCGGCGCGGCCAGCGCCCCGCCGCTCAGGCCGGTCCCCGACCCGCGCCCCGCCACGGGCACGCCCGCCTCGTAGGCCAGGGCCAGGATGCGGCTGACCTGCTCGACACTTTCGGGCAGCGCCACCGCCCGGGGCATCGACCGGTCCACGGAACCGTCATACTCATACACCAGCAAATCCTCGGGGTGGCAAATCACATACTCCTCCCCCACAATATCCATCAACCCCTGTATGAACGGCGACTGCTGCACAGGTACGCCTCCGCGTAAGAAATGGTTCCGGCCTGCACCGACCGGCAGAGAATAACCCTGGGCCGATGATAGGGTAAAGAAGGTCCAGGTGGCAAGGCAGTGGCAGGACTATTGCATGTCAGCTTTGCGGCTACCCCGCCGTTCCCGCGAAACCGTCGATGGCGAGCGATCCAAACTTGCCGCGATTTGGCCGAGCGAAAATCCCTCTCTTTGTAAACGGGCTATCTTAAACCGCTCTTCAAGGGTGAGGTGCTGATTTACATTTCCCATGGCAACACTCTAACCAAGTGCAGCACTAGGTTTGTGAGTCTAGAGATTCTCGAACCTGGAAACTACGCTTCCTTTCCTCAAGGATCCTGTGAGCAAGTCCCTTCCCCCTCGACGGGGAAGGTTAGAACCCGCCCTGAGCCTGCCGAAGGAATAGTGGTGATACAATCCTGTATATCCTGTCCATCCATGTTCAACCCGCCGGAGCCCCCATGCCCAAAACCATCTACCTCGCCAACCACTACGGCTTCTCCGCCCAGCAGCGCCAGCTTCTGCTTCCGCCCATCATCGCCGCCCTGGAGCAGCTGGGGCTGAATGTCTGGGAGCCCTTTGCCCGCAATAACCAGGTGGACTTCTCCCAGTCCGGCTGGGCCTACCAGGTGGGCCAGGCCGACTTCCGCGACGTCGCCGACGCCGACGCCATCTTTGCCGTGGTCAACGGCGTGCCCCCCGACGAGGGTGTGATGGTGGAACTGGGCATGGCCATCGCCCTGGCCAAGCCCACCTTCCTGTTCCGCGACGACTTCCGCCGCGCCACCGACAGCGAGGAGTACCCCCTCAACCTGATGCTCTTCACCGGCATCCCCGAGCAGGACTGGCAGGACTACTACTACACTTCCGTCGCCGAAATAACCGCCCCCGACAAGGCCCTCGCCCGCTGGACCCGCGAGGAGTGAGCATTCTATACTTCGTTCCCGCGCCGCCGGGAACCTCGACCTTGACCGCGTCCGCGGTCTCCTGTTCCCAACCGGCCCGCACCGCACCTTCCGCCCGATCCCCGGTTCGGCGGTTGCGTAGGGGCGGCCCTTGTGGCTGCCTTGTCCCACCCGCCGAACCGCCCAAATCGGAACGTTAACCCCTGGCCGGCAAACCTTACGGCGCGCCCCTTCATCTGCTAAAGTAAGGAGGCCGACAAACACTGGAGTCCCGCCCCCGCCGGCGCCGGAATGCGGCCGCCGGTTTGGTTATCTTTTGACCCCGTGAGGTATGGGTAGCGGCCTTCCGGTGGTTGTCGCCACTCCAACCATCGAGTCAGCCCTTGGACAATCCCTCCTCACCGCAACGGCCCTTCCCGGCCTTCCCCCGGCTGTTCTACGGCTGGTGGATTGTGCTGGTCAGCCTGATCACCGACGGCGTGAAGCAGGGTAGCTTCAACCGTGGCTTCACCGTCTACATCATCCCCATCCAGAACAGCCTCGGCCTCAGCGCCGCCGCCATCGGCTGGGCAGACACCCTGGGCCGTCTCATGGGAGGCATCCAGGGCCCCTTCATGGGCTACATGACCGACCGCCTCGGCCCCGGCTTCATGCTGGCCTTCGGCGGCATCACCTCCGGCCTGGGCTTCATCCTCCTGTCCTACACCGGCAACTACCTTTCCTTCCTGTTGGTCTTCGTGGGCCTCATGTCCGTGGGCTTCCGCTCCGGCTACAACAACGCCTCCATCGCCGCCATCAACAACTGGTTCCGCCGCCGCCGCGGGCTGGCCATGTCCCTGGTATCCATGGGCCACGGCTTCGGCGGCGCCATCGCCCCATTGGCTGGCTGGATGGTCCTGACCTACGGCTGGGAGATAGCCGTCCGCATCTCCGGCGTGGCCATCATCCTGCTGGTCGTCCCCCTCTCCTTCCTGGTCAAGCGCTCCCCCGAGTCCATGGGCCTGCTTCCCGACGGCGACCTGGCCCAGGAGACAGCCGGGGTAGAGGGCCAGGATAATGGCACGCAGGCCAATGGCCGTGCCCGGGGCCGCGTACGGTGGGCCCTACCCGAGAACGACTTCACCGCCCGGGAGGCCATGCGCACCCCGTCCTATTGGATGCTGGTGCTGGCGGCGGGATTGCGCAACACCGCCCACTCCGGCCTGTCCTTCCTGCTCGCCCCGGTGATGGTCTGGTTCCTGCAGCAGGGAGGCCGGGAGCAGATAGAGAGCCTGCAGATCGCCGCCTTCTTCGTCGGCCTGGTTGCCTTCGCGACGGTCTTCTTCAATCCGATGATTGGCTGGCTGGGCGACCGGTTCCCCCGCCAGCGGTTGAGTGCCCTCTGCATGGCCTCCGGCGCCATTGCCCTGTGTCTGCTGTTCAACACCGGCGGCAGCTTGTGGATACTGGCCGCTTTTGCCATCCTGCAGGCCCTGTCAGAGAGCGCCAACTCCCTGAACTGGGCCCTGATGGGGGAGTTCTTCGGACGGCGCAGCTTCGCCACTCTGCGGGGCTGGCAGCACCTGCCCGATCAGCTGATCTCCATGTGGACTGCCGTGTGGATGGGCATGATCTACGACTCCACGGGCAGTTACTACCTGGCCTTGTTCCCGCTGATCGGCATCCTGGCCCTGTCCGCGCTGACCTTCCTGCTCTTGCCCCGTCCCCGGCTGCCAGAGCGGTTGCGGGCAAGACAGACGGCCGGGTCCGTGTCCCCCGCCGATTAGCTCCGGTCATTTGCCGGATAGCAAGCCGCACCCTAGAATACCCACCACCACCGGACGGAAAGCAGGGTTGGCCTTGAGTACTGGAACCGACAGCATTCCATCGCGATTAACCCGCCTGCTGGAGCAGGACCTGTCCTTCACGGGCGGAGACCGGCCCCATCCTCTGCACGCCATTCACGCCTTCGCCGCCAAGTTCCCCGCCCAGTTGCCCCGCTACTTCATCGAAGGACTGTCCGAGCCGGGCGAAACGGTGCTGGACCCCATGGCCGGATCCGGTTCCACCCTGCTGGAGGGCTGGCTGCTGGGCCGTAAGGTGGTGGGTGTGGACCTGGACCCGCTGGCCGCCCGCCAGTGCCGCGCCAAGACTACGTGGGTTGATCCCCAGTTGGTTGAGGAGACGGGGCAAAGGGTCCTGGCCGATGCCCGGCGCAGGGTTGAAGTTGACCATCCCCTGGAGATCCTTCGGGGGGAACTGGACGACGCTACCAACGCCTTCCTGGACTACTGGTTCCTGCCCGAAACCCAGTCGGAACTGTCCGCCCTGGCCCTGGAGATCAGGGAAGAGACCGACCCTGTCCTGCGGAACCTGCTGGAGGTGTTGTTCTCAGCCACCATCGTTACCAAATCCGGCGGCGTGTCCCGTGCCCGCGACCTGGCCCACTCCCGTCCCCACAGGGTCTCCGACAAGCAGCCTCGCAGTCCCTTCCGAATGCTTGAGGCGCAGGCACGGCAGGCTGCCAGGGCCTTTGCCGAAACGCCGGATTTGGGTAGAGGAAGCAGCAGCTTCGTGGCCGCCGACTCCCGCAGCCTGCCCCTTTCCGACAACTCCGTTGACCTGATCGTTACGTCGCCCCCCTACGCCAACGCGCTGGATTACATGCGGGCCCACAAGTTCTCCTTGGTGTGGCTGGGCCAGCAGGTTGGTGACCTGGGCAACCTGCGGGGCAAATACATCGGCGCGGAACGGCAAGCAGGAGATGAGGCCATTCCCCTGCCCGACAATGCCCAGCGTGCCATTGCCGCCCTGTCCGAGGTGGATCGGCCCAAGTCTCGCGTCCTTGCCAGGTACCTGCGGGAAATGCGCCAGGCCATTGAGGAAATGCACCGGGTCATCCGCCCTGGTCGGGCGGTAATCATCGTGGTGGGCCCGTCAACCATTCGGGGGCAGCGCATAGCCACCCAGGACTACCTGTCCGGGATTGCCGAACAGGCGGGGTTCGCGGTTGCGGGAGTGCCGGAACGGGCGCTGGACCGGGACCGGAGGATGATGCCAGCGCGGTGGACTAATGGCCGCGCTAACGGAAATGCGGGAATAGAACTGCGGTTGCACCAGGAGCATGTAATCGGGCTGGTGAAGCAGCGACCTTGAACTGACTAAAATGGTGTATTCTTTCCTCAACACCAATCACCGAACATTACGACTACCCAATCAGGAGTAACAACCATGGTCCTTGAATCGGGCAGAATTACCCAGGAAGGTATTGACCGGCTGCGGGCGCGGCTGGGGAGTTACAACCGGCCCCGGCAGTACGGTGTGGGTCTCTTCAACGAGGATGCCTCCCGCAGCGCCATCCGCCACTTTTGCCAGGGCATTGGCGACAGCAACCCCCTGTACTGGGACGTGAGCTATGGACAGCAGAGCAAGTTCGGCACCATTATCGCCCCGCCCTGCTTCCTGTACAGCGTCTACTGGTGCTCGGGGCGAACCGGCGGCCTGCCCGGCGTCCACGGCTTCCACGCGGGTAACGACTGGGAATGGTTCCGTCCCATTTACATGGACGACAAGATTTCGGTCCAGGAGCAGTTCACTGGCCTGGAGGAGAAGGAGAGCGAGTTCGCCGGTCGTATCCTCATCCAGTCCAGCGTAACCCACTACTTCAACCAGCGGGGCGAGGTGCTGGGCAAGACCCGTGGCTGGCAGATCCGCGCGGAACGCACCGCCGCCCGGGAACGGCAAAAGTACACCTTCGAACCCCACCAGTACTCCCGCGACGAAATCCTGGCCATCCAGGAGGCAGTGCTGGGCGAGGAAATACGGGGCAGCACCCCCCGCTGGTGGGAGGATGTCCAGGTGGGCGACGCCCTGAAGCCGGTGGTCAAGGGCCCCATGAGCCACGGGGACATCACCGCCTTCGTGGCCGGCTGCATCGGCGGCATATCCCACGGCATCCAGCTAAGGGAGATGCAGCGACACCCGTCCTGGGGCTTCACCGATCCCAATACCGGCGCCCAGGAGGCCATCATCCGCGTCCACGATATCCAGGAGGCCGCCGAGAGCGCCGGTCTGCCCGGGGCCTACGACTATGGCTGCCAGCGCTGCTGCTGGATGGGCCACCTGCTGACCAACTGGATGGGCGACGACGGGTTCCTGAAGAAGATGTACGTGGAACTGCGCCGCTTCAACGTGGTGGGCGACACCACCTGGTGCATGGGCAACGTCACCGGCAAGCGCGAGGAAGACGGGGAGAAGCTGGTTGACCTGGAAATCTGGGGCGAAAACCAGCGCCAGCAGATAACCACCAAGGGCACCGCCACCATCCGTCTGCCCTCCAAGGAAGCGGGGTGGTAGGGGCGATTCGTTGCGCGAAACATACAATGCAAATGTGAGGTTCGAGTTCTAATGGGCCAAAGCTGGTTGGAAGCGCCTGTCAGGGTTCAAACCTCAGCACCCATCGGGGCGGTTGCTGGATTCAGGGCTCGACATTCTGCCTAGTGAAGCGATCAACGTTTCTGCCTGGGCAGGGTTGCGCAACTCTATCACCCGCAAATGTGGATAATCGCCTCTTTCCAGAGTCCGCCGGTAATCTTGCCGTCGACGTCGGTAGCTGGATATCACCCACAGGATAATGGACTCCCGGCTAAAGAAGGATTTTCGGAAACTTTCACGGTTGCCGGAAAACAATTCCTCCTGGGTAGCTGCCCGCTTCACGGACCGCCACAACGCACGCCACAACACTACACGGAAAGGGTAATTGAGCCATATGATGGTCGTGCCCCGCGTCCACACGATATCCCGAACGCGGCTGTAGTTTCCGTCGATCACCCACCGCTCCCCGGCCACAACGTCACTTACCATTTGCCGGAATTCGTCAACAGGACGAGGTTGCCATTCAGGTTTCCAGTAGATGGAGTCTAATTCCATGCAGGGCGCCCTCAAGATTCGGGATAGTTCCCGGGCTAGAGTTGTCTTGCCCGAGCAACTTGTCCCGACAACTATCAGCCGTTCCTTCTCCCAGCTGGCAACCCAATCTGCCATCCCAATGCAGGAAGATTGCTCCATAAGACATCTTGAGTCAGGACTCTTGGTGCGAGGTCGTCTTCCCCATCATGGGGGAAGGGACTTGCTAGAAGGTCTCTAGGGCGAGAGCCTGGCTACTGCAGCCCGCCATACCTCGGGGTCGCCGATGCGCACAGCCTGGTCAACGCCAACGTTTTCCAGGAGAAGGGCCAGCATAGTTAGACGTTCCTCGTCAGACCAGAATAACTTCCCGCCTATCATCTCCATCTTCTCTGGAGTCAATTGATAGCGGGCCATTGCCTCAGGTCCCTGCCAGACCCGTCCCTCGGGGCGCAAGTCCCATTGGACCTCTTCCATTTCACTTGACCTCCCGTCTTGGCGCCTACAACTCAAACCGCTCCGCCGCCCGGGCGAAGCCTTCAATGGCCCCTTCCAGGACCCAGTCGTCCACGCAGTAGGAGATTCGGAAGTGGCCTGGCGTGCCGAAGCCCCTGCCTGGCACCACCAGCACGTTCCACTCCTGCAGCGCGTCCACGAAGGCAACGTCATCCTCCAGGGGCGACTCGGGGAACAGGTAGAAGGCCCCATGGGGCCTGACCATGGAGTAGCCCAGTTCCGCCAGGTGGGAGTAGAGAAAGTCCCGCTTGCGCTGGTACTCTCCCACGTCTACGCTGACGCCCTGAAGCTCTCTTACCACATGCTGCATCAGGGCGGGGGCGTTTACGAACCCCAGGGTGCGGGTGCAGAAGACCATGCCGTCCACCAGTTCCCCCTTGTTGGGATAGTCGGGGTGAACCGCGATGTATCCGATGCGCTCCCCGGGCAGGCCCAGGTCCTTGGCGTGGGAGTTGACCACGATGGTGTGGTCGTACCGGTTGAACACCTGCGGGTAGGTGAGACCGTCGTAGATCAGGTGCCGGTAGGGTTCGTCGCTGATCACGTAGATTTCCGTGCCAAACTCTGCCTGTTTGCGTTCCAGCAGGGCCGCCAGTTCGCCGATGTTCTCAGCGGAATAAACAACCCCGGAAGGGTTGTTGGGCGAGTTGATGATGAGGCCACGCGTACGGGGTGTGACGGCCGCCTCGATGGCCGCCAGGTCCAGTTCGAACTCCTCGGTGGTGGGGACGATCACCGGTACGCCGTTGTGATTGTCGATGTAATAGACGTACTCGCCAAAGAAGGGCGACAGGATGATAACCTCGTCCCCCGGGTTGAGAGTGGCCCGCAGCACCACGTTGATGGCTCCCGCTGCGCCGCAACTCATGACAATGTCAGCGGCAGAAAAAGACAGGCCCGTTTCGGTGGAGAGGGTCTGGGCCACGGCGACGCGGGTTTCCGGGTAGCCAGCGTTGGGCATATATCGGTGCATGCCCCTGGCGGGACTCTCGGCCAGCCGTCGCAGTTCCTCGTTGAACTGCCTGGGCGGTTCCACCACCGGGTTGCCCAGGGAAAGGTCGAACACCTTGTCGTCGCCGTACTGGGCCTTCAGGGCAATTCCCACCTCGAACATGCGGCGAATCCAGCTGCCCTCTTCCATGGAGCGGCGTACATTGTCGGAAATAGTCATGCCTCTTCGTCCATCATCAAGTTTGGGCAAGGATACTCCCCGCAGGCTGGGCAGGTAAAGGGCACAAGCGGCCCGTCCCGAGGCTATCGCATTTGGAAATGGTTGGCCAGATGGCCCCCTCCTTCATAGCTGAGACGGGTCTGCCCCGAGTTCGAGGTTCCCGTGTTCGCGGGAAAGCCTCGCCTTTCCCAGACCATTCGTGCGGTAACCCTGATCATCAACAGGGGGAGTGCTGGACTTCCGGACACCGGCGACAACCGGTATGGCGATTGTGCGGGCTACCCAACTTTGGCACATCGCTCCTGCCTGCCGGCGCCCAGAGATCAAGGCTTTTTTAATTTCCTGGCCCATTTTGTGCCATTTTGTGCCGTTTCGTATCTGACAACAGAGTCGGAATGATACCGGATGGCGCCCCGGTGGCCCACATTCCAGATAGGGATTGGTCCTGAATGTGGCCTAAAGTGGTCCAAAATGGCCCAGCCTTGGCCACGGCCGGCAGGAGGGGTAAAGCCACCGCTGGCTTTGTCCGTGTTCCCCATTCCCAGGAAGGGAAGAAGGTCCACCTGGAAATGATGGTAGGGATGTGTATTCCCTGGTATCAAGGGGCCAGTGTCATGCGGTGGCGTTGTGTTTCCGAGGCAACCGTGTTCTTCAGCCAACCGGACTCCCGGGGATTTCATGAAGGCTGCTTTGCCAGTCGCGAAGTGCAGGGTTCCCGCCTTCGCGGGAGCAACGACTTTCCCTAAGCTGAAATGCAATTGCCCTGCTTCCCCTCCAGGGCGTTCCATACCTACTTGGGAGGAAGCGAGCCGGCGAAGGCTACCGCCGAATTTACCCAGTCCCTAAGTGTAGTGTCCTCTGACAGTCCCTGGCCCTCAACGTACACGAAGCCCCGCATGGGACGGCCGGTGAAGTCGAAAACCCGGGCGTGGGGTTTGGCCAGTGCATCGTCGTAAGCATCGGGGCCGGTTCTGACCATCAGGTTGTCCTTTTCAACGCCGCAGCACATGTTTCCGTTGAGCATGAAGGCGAGGCCGCCGAACATCTTTCGTTCATAGACATTGTCCAGGGGGGCCAGCAACCGCCTTACCCGCTGGGCCAGTTTCTCGTCATAAGCCATGGATAACCCCTAGTCAGCAAATGTTGGGATTGAATCAGGATTCTCATATCCAATAGTCCCGGCCAGCCATATCTGGCTTCCGGCGATAGAGATTTTACCATCCCGGAAAGCCGGGGCTTGGCCTAAATTGGTATATATCGGTAGCCGATGTAATTGTCTGTCGGTACATAGTTCGTTTATAATGATGTATATCGATATGAATAGCGAGACAGGCGGTAACGGCCGTCTCGTGAGGAGAGAATTATGGCAGATAACGGCTTGGACAAGTTTGTAACCGGAATGATCTTCGGCGCCGCGCTGGGCGCCGCTATTGGGTTGCTGATAGCCCCCAAGCCCGGCAGCGAGACCCGGCAACTGGTACGTGAGCGTGCCGGGGAATACCTGGATGTCGCCCGGGAGCGCGCCGGTGAGTATGCCGGTCCGGTGCGGGAGCGCGCCGGTGAGGTCATCGGCACCGCCAGGGAGCGGGTAACCAGCGTTCGCCGTCGCGGCAACCGGAATGAGGCTGAAGAACAGGACTCGGCGCCGGTGCTGGAAGACGAATAAGCCTTGGTCAATGGGGCCTGAAACTTTTCAGGCCAGTGTCAGATAGCCACGGTTAACTCAGGGGAGGGACTTGATTCCTCCCCTTTCTTTTGCGCTTGAACGGTGTTTGTCCGAAAGGACAGGTTCCCACTCGGGCGCCATTCCCCGGCAAAAGCGTGCTGGTTAAGGCAAGGGCAGGTTTCAAAACCGCCCCTGGATGCCACAAGGCGCCTGATCCCTGTGGCGCTGTCCATTTCAGGAAGACAGCGTGGAGGGACGGCAGCAGCCTAAAGCCCCAGTCGGCGTACCAGTTCCTCGGCGGTGACTACGGCCCCGCTCAGGCCACTGGCATCCTGGCCCGCCAGGAATACGGCCGCCTTGACCATATCCTCCGGCGTGGCCCAGGTCGAGTAGTCGGCATCGGGACGCTGGGCCCTGAAACCTTCGGTCAACACCGGCCGCAAGGGACGAAGCACGTTGACGGCAATGTTGTGCCGTCCCAGTTCCGCAGACAGACCCCAGCTGAACCGTTCCACCGCCGCCTTGGAGACACCGTAGGCCTGCCCCATAAGGGCAATGCCCTCGGCGGAGTCGGCGGAGAGGGTGGAGGAGAAGATGTTGTCGGCGGCGTGGGAGGATATGTTGATTATGCTGCCCCCGCCCTGTTCCACCATTACCGGGGCCACGGCGCGGCAGCCAATGTAGGTGGCCCGCAGGTTGATATCCATCACCAGGTCCCACTCCCGCAGGGTGGACTCCAGGAAGGGGCGGTAGGTGCCGATGCCGGCGTTGTTGATCAGCACGTCCACGGCGCCGAAAACGTCCAGTGTCCGGTCCACCATGGCGCGGATGCTCTCCTCTTCCCGCACGTTGCAGGGCACGGGCAGGGCCTTGCTTCCCAGGGCCTCTATTTCGCTGGCGGTGGCGTAGATGGTACCCGGCGCCAGGTCGCGCTCCGTTTCCGAGCGGGCGGCCACCACCACGGAGGCTCCTTCCCGCGCCAGTCCCAGCGCCATGGCCTTGCCAATGCCCCGGCTGGCGCCCGTTACGATGGCTACCTTGCCGTCCAGCGTCATGACCACCCGACCCTTTCCACCAGAACCGTCAATTCCCCAGCAGCCCGCGCGAGCGCATCCGGTAATGACGGTCCATCTCGGAAGCGTAGGCGGCGCCCAGCTTTGCGCCGTTGGCTTCCATCCATTCACTGAACAGGGTGGCGGCTCGCGGCTCTTCCGTGGAAACCAGCAGATTTGCGGTCAGGCCTACCAGTTCATCGCGGGTGAGCACCACGTCCCGCACGAAGTACCCCACGATGCGGGACAGGTATAGAGTCAATGACGGGGGCATGTGGGTCAGCTTCGCCCGGCTGCCAACATACTTTTCCATCATGAGCACAAGCTCGTCGAAGGTATAGATTTCCGGGCCCACGGCATCAAGGATTACGTTTTCAGGTTCTTCAGCCGCCGAGACCGCCAGGGCTGCCAGGTCTTCCACGTATACGGGCTGGGCTCGGTAATGGCCGTCGCCGGCTACGGGGAAGAAGGGAAAGCGGCGCAGGGCCCAGGCGACGTTGTTGAGGAGTATGTCTCCTTCTCCAAAGACCAGGGCCGGTCGGATAATGGCGTATGAGAGGCCGGAGTCCCGGATGGCTTCCTCCACCAGGGCCTTGCCGCGGAAGTAGGGCAGGTGCGAGTCAACGGACGGATTGGTGATGCTGATGTGAACCATCCGGCGGACCCCGGCCTCCCGGGCTGCCCTGACGAGGTTGCGGGAGTTTTCCACCGCCTTGTCGAAGGTAACTTCCCCGCTGGAAAACCGTACCCAGTAGGTGTTGTAGAGAGTGTCAATGCCGCTGAGGGAATCCGCCAGGGCCACGGGGCTGTCAAAGTTGAAGGGCACAGCCTCCACCCTGCCGCCGAAGGGATCAGCGGGGGTACCCCGGATGTGCATGCGCCCAGTCAGGGTGCGCACCGTCCTGCCGGTGTCCAGCAGCCGCTGGGCAATGTGCCTGCCGGTAAAGCCGAAGGCCCCGGTAACAACGTCGAGTCCTGGGTTCTTGTCGGTCATCATCTAACTATTCTATCACTTGCCGGACGGTCTCCAATGGGGCTTCCGCACCCGTCGGAAGTACTTCGATGGTGGAGACAGGGAACACATGGCCTGCCCGGAGACGTCATCCCTGTATGTGTGAGCTAATTCGATGACAAAAGTTGCAAGGTCTCCAGGGGAGTCTTGCCCTTGAGGCCCTGATGGGGACGGGCGGTGTTGTAGTAGATCAGGTATTGCTGTAGTTCATCCTGCAGTTCCTCCACCGTCTCGAAGGTAGTTCCCTCCAGCAGGTCCTCGTTCAGAGTTCTCCAGAACCTCTCCACCTTCCCGTTGGTCTGGGGACGGTAGGGTCGGGTATAGCGGTGCTTGATTCCCAGTTCTTTCATCATCCGCTCCATGGGGTGGCTGTCGATCTTCCTGGGGGAAGCCATCTCCGGTCCGTTGTCGGTGAGCAGGGCCTCGAAGCGCAGACCGTACTCCGCGTGCAAGAAGTTGATGCTCTTGAGGGCGGCGAACATGGCGCTCAGGCTCTTGATGTCCCAGGTCACCTCGGCCCAGGCCAGCCGGGTGCAGGCATCCAGTACTGCCACCAGGTAGTGGCGCTGCTTCGTACCTACAATCAGGTCCCGGCTCAGGTGGTGGCTGTCCAGATGCCCCAGTTCTCCAGCCCTGGTCTTGATGATTTGCCGCTTGGACTGTTCCATTCTCGGGCTCAACCGGTTCAGGCCATGGCGCCTGCTGATGGCATAGATGGTGGAAGGAGCCGGGGTGTGCTCCTTGAGCACCGGCTGGAGTATGGCACAAATTTCATAGCGATTGATACCCTTGCGCCGTTGCTCCAGCACCTTCTCTTCGATGAAGGGCAGGGTGCGCCGGTTCTTCCACCTGGGTCCCCGCTTCTGGGGCAGCAGGGACTGATCCGTGCCAGACTGCTGAAAGCGATGATAGTACTTGTAAAAGGTCTGCCGGTTGGTGCCGTGGAACCGGTAGAAGTCTTCCAGAAACCGGAAATGGGGGTGCTGCTTCGCCTTGACCAGTTCAAACTCCCCGATAAGAAACCGCCACTTCTGCACCAGGTTTCGCTCAATAGTGCGATCCTCGCTGTTGTTCCGCATTTTCGCCTCCAGATCGGTACTTCCTTTTTATACCAATCTGTCAACGAATTACCTGACACATACAATTCCCATTGTGGTACCCATACCGCTGGGGCGCAGGATGTATCCGACGGGCGTCCGGTAAAGCGTGGGTCGTTTGCAAATTTCGGGCAGGAATTTTGCAGGAAGTGCAAAGTATTAATTTAGCTCTAACCTGCGCTCCTGCCTTGAACATATCCTTGGAAAAACCGGCGAAAACATTTACAACACTTATAACAAACTGCGGTTTCGAAAGTTTCTTACCACTGGCAACATTGATACATCGCATTGAAACAGGCGACAAAATTTGAGGACGGAGGACTTGGAAAATGACCATGCAGGAAAACGAGACCGTAGCTATCGAGGAAACCCAGGTTGTAGCCGAGGCCGAAGAGACCGAACCTGAAGAGACGGAAGAGGCCGAAGAGACCGAAGGCGAGGACCAGGAAGGGTCGGAGAGCGTGGAAGAGTCCCAAGAGGCCTAGCTCTCCCCAGCCGTCTCCTGCCAGAGTTGAGCCGGCCAGGAATGTGGCCACTCCGTGTTGGGTGAACGGCAGGGAAAAGTTGCAAGTTTAGTTGGTCAGATTATAGAGTCTGGCCGGTGTTTCGGAAGCGGTATCACGACTCCGCGATACCGCTTTTCCCATTATAGGGACTTAACCAACCGTACCAGTCAAGTACGAATGCCGGAGAAGCCGCCGAACCCTGATTTCTCTTGCGGCCGCTCCTCGCAGTCTCCCTGGGCCTGGGGCTGTTCCCACTATCCGAGTCTGGGTTAGCAGGGCAAACGGGCTGCCGTTCTTGCAGTGGAAGCTAGGCTTTGAGTCCGTTTGGAGCGAGCTAGTCAAGCCAGGAGCGAGTAGTCCTGCGACAAGCCCAACATGAACGGAAAACGCGCAGCAATCCCCAGAAGCGGCAAGTGGTCCTAACGCAGCTTGCTGGCGAACTTCTGCCGAACCTTGGACACCTTGGGGTCGATGACTATCTGGCAGTACATGCTGCCCGGGTTTCTTTCATAAAAGAGGTGGTGCTCCCGCTCCGCGGGGTAGAAAACGTCCAGGGGGGCTATCTCCGTTACTACCGGCCCGTTTTCGGTTCCGGACTCGTCCAGGGCTTTGATGAAGTCCGCCGCCCGGGTCTTCTGGTCGTCGGAGGAGTAGAGGATAACCGAGCGGTATTGGGTGCCCACGTCGTGGCCCTGGCGGTTCAGCGTGGTGGGGTCGTGGCTGGCGAAGAAGACTTCCAGCACTTCTGGGAAGGTCACTCGCTCGGGGTCGAACTCAACCCGCACCACCTCGGCGTGGCCCGTCCGCCCGCTGCACACCTCGTGATAGGTGGGGTTGTCCTTCTGCCCGCCGGCATAACCGGATATGACCGATTCTACGCCCTCAATCATGTTGAAGACGGCTTCAATGCACCAGAAGCACCCGCCGCCCAGGACTGCAACTTCGTTATTGTTCTCAACCACGGTGTTTTCTCTCCTGCCTCATTGGCAAATTAGACTGGAAATGAACGTTTACCCTTAAAGCTATTGTGCCATTGGCGGCAGGGGATGGCAAACGAAGGGGGACGGGCCCAGGGCAAACGCATCTTGATTGACTGTTTTTCTGAACGGAGTGAAGAATCTAAACTCCAACCCAAAGAGTGGATTTGGGACCCGTGGCCGTCTTGAGGGCAAGTATTTCAGGCCCTTCGGCAAGTTGCGGTCGGCATGAGTTAATGACTGCGGCGGTGTCCGAAGTTAAGGATCTGCTCCCCATAGCCACTCATCTACCCCTGATGTAAAATTGCCCCGTACCCAGGCCAATAAACGCAAAGGAGTTTCCCCATGATCAAGGTTTCCTTCCTTTACCCCAACGAAGAAGGCAAGAAGTTCGATATGGACTACTACACCGGCACCCACATGCCCCTGGTGCACCAGCGGCTGGACTCCATGGGCCTGCTGCGCAGCGAGACTGAGAGCGGCGTCAGTTCCGCCGACCCCAACGCGCCGGCCCCTTTCGTCGCCGTGGGCAACCTGTACTTCAACACCGCCGACGAGGTCCACGAAGGCTTCAAGACTCACGGCCGCGAACTGATGGGCGACACGGCCAACTACACCGACATCCGCCCCCAGATCCAGATCAGCGAACTGGTTTAACTGCCAATCCACGAAGGCCACGAAGGAGCACGAAGAGGGATTTATCCACGAATAGGCACGAATGTTCACTAATGGGCTGACTTGGACTTTTGGGAGCATTTGAACAAGTCCCTTCCCCCTGGATGGGGGAAGGTTAGGATGGGGGTGATGGCCTCCAGATTGAACGGCTCCAATGGCCCCACAACTCCCTGGCATGAAGCCAAAAAACAACCTTCGCGCCTCTTCGTGTTCCTTCGTGGACCAAAGAGAAAAAGAAATGAACGCTGCTTTTGATAACCTGGCCCAACGGCTGGTCAAGGAACACTGGGACTTCTACCCCACCGCAGGTTCCCGCATCGGCCGCCACGAGTACGACGGGCAATTGCCCGACCTGTCGTCCCACCGTACAGCCCGCCGCGTGGAGGAATTGCGCCGGGGCCTGGCCCAGCTTTCCGGCCTGGCCGACAGCAACGGTAACGGTGCGGAGCCGGAGGAACGCCTGACTCACCGCCTGCTGGAGCTGTTCCTGCGGCGCGAGTTATTCAATCTTGAGGATATGCGGCCCCTGGAGAACAACCCCATGCGGCAGGTGGGCTACCTGAACGTGGGTGGCTACGTCAAACGGGACTATGCCCCTCTGGTGGACCGCCTGCGCAGCGCCACCCAGGCCATGGAGCAGGTCCCCGACTTCTTGAACGTGCTGGACGCGGCCCTGGCTAAGGAATTGAGCCGCCCCGTGCTGGAGATGAGCATCGAAAGCTACCGGGGTATGGCCCGCTTTTACCGGGTGGATCTGGACCAGTCGGACAGCGACATTGGTGACTCGGAAACGCTGACCCAGTTTGACCGCGCCCGGGCACAGGCGGCGCAGGCCCTGGACGGCTTTGTGGTCAAGCTGGAGGAACGGCTGGCTGGCCTGCCTGAAGGAACGGAGGGTGACTTTGCCATCGGCTCTCGCCTGTATTCGGAGATGCTGGCCCATGGCGAGGGTGTGACGGCCCCCCTGAATGACATCATCTCACTGGGCCAGGCCAACCTGGAACGCAACCTGGAAAGGCTGGAGGAAGCCACGAAGGCCATTGCTCCAGGGCGGTCCATCCGCGAGATTGTGGGCGACATTGGCCGCAACCACCCGGCTGCCGATGCCCTGATACCCGAAACCCGTGCCATGCTGGAGGATATTCGAAAGTCCCTGCTGGACTTCGACATCATCTCCCTGCCCGCGGAGGACCGTTGCCAGGTTATTGAGACCCCCACCTATATGCGCTATGCCTTCGCCGCCATGGACAGCCCCGGCTCCCTGGAAACCCGGGCCACCGAGTCCTACTACTACGTCACGCCGGTGGAGGAAAGCTGGACCGACGCCCAGGCCGAGGAATGGCTGTCCAACTTCAACTACGACACCCTGCGCATCATCTCCATCCACGAGGTCTATCCCGGTCACTTCGTGCACTACCTGCACAACAGCTACGGGGGACCGATGCCCCTGGTAAACCGGGTGGCATCGTCCTACGCCTTCACCGAGGGGTGGGCACACTACACCGAGGAAATGATGCTGGAGACGGAGTACGCCCGGGGACAGGCGCGTCTGCAGGTAACCCAGTTGCTGGAGGCCCTGGTGCGGAACTGCCGCTACCTGTGCGCCCTGGGCATGCACACGCAGGGGATGACGGTGGATGAGGCAACCCGCTTCTTTATGGACAACGCCTACATGGAGGAACTGCCGGCCCGCCGCGAGGCCCTGCGCGGCACCTTCGACCCCGGCTACCTGAACTACACCCTGGGCAAGCTTATGATTCTAAAGCTGCGGGAGGACTACCGGCGGGAGCAGGGCGCCGCCTATTCCCTGAAGGGGTTCCACGACAGGCTGCTGTCCTACGGCGCGCCGCCCCTGCCCCTGCTGCGGGAAGTAATGCTGGCTGATCCGGGGGACGGGGCGTTGTAGGACGATAGATAAATCCACGAATATTGATCAATTTATGGCTGGTCAAACTGAAGAAGTGGCTTGCAGATGCAAGCCACTTCCTTGATCAAACCTGTCCGAATGTCCATTCGTGATCATTCGTGCCTATTCGTTGATAAACTCCCCTACCCCGTGCGGAAGTTGACGCGGCGGAAGGCTTCGGCGTATTCGCAGTCGCCCTGGGCCCCAGCGTCGCGGGCCCGGCTGTACACGTAGTCCACTACCTCGCGCTCCGGGTGGTCGGCCACCTGGCTCTGGTGGGCCTGGACTGCGGCCAGCTTAACCTCCATGGCCTCGCCAATGTCGATGAAGGTGTTGGCCTGCTCCGTGCCCCAGAAGAGTATGGTCCCCGTCTTGTGGGGTTCCAGTCCCTCATCGCTCCACAGTTCGCCGAAGTGAAGGTGGTCGCGGGCATAGGGGAAGACGGCGTCCAGGGCCACCTGGCCGGCTATGCGGTGGTCCCGGTGCCACACCATGCTGCGCACGTAGGGTTCGGTGACCATCACCACATCGGGCTGCACCCGCCGGACCTGCCGCACCAGATGTTTGCGGAAGTCAGCCGTGTCATCCAGTTCACCGTCAGGGTAGCCCAGTTTGACTATCTCGCTGACACCCAGCACTTCGGCGGCAGCCATCTGTTCCCTTTCCCTGGTTGCGGCCAGCTCCTCGGCGGTAATGCCGGGCTTGTCGGTACCCTTCCCGCCGTCGGTGCAAACCACGTAAACCACTTCGGCGCCCTGGCCAATCCACCGGGCCAGCGTGCCGCCGCACCAGATTTCCGCGTCATCGGGATGAGGGGTGACTACCAGTACGCGCTGAGGGGTTTCTTCCATTTATGAACTCCTTTGGTGGGGACCTGTATCCGTGAACGGGTCCGACTATGGCCCGGCCTGTGGGGCAAGGATTAGCCTTCCGGCCAGGTATTCTTCCATCCCTGCCGGTCCTTTTTCCACCTCGACCAGGCGACTCTCAACACCTGACAAACGATTCTCGACCCAGCTGAGTCGCCGGTTGGTGTCGTTGTTGAGCTTTTGCCCGACTACTCCAACCGTCAGAATCGTTTCTATTACACGCATAAAGCCAGGATGCGTGTTATCACAAACGTTCTCCCCGACTCCTTGTTCGAGAAATGAGGGAAAGGAGCGCCGGCTAGCCTAATCATACCTGCCAAAGGTGGCAGGGACAAGCTGACCGGTCTACCCCACCACGTCGAAATGGCTGGCCCATCCGGCTTTTCACCATATTAGTTCAGGGCGGCCTCCCCGGACAGTCAGTCAGGCCGCCTTCCAAGCATACCTGGGCAAGAAAGACCCTCTATGGGCTTTCATCCCTCGACGTTTAGCCCAGTTGGGGTATTTCCCCCGGCATGTACCAGGAACAGCGAAAGACGCGGTTGTCTTCGTAGCCGTCGGTGCCCTGGGGGAAATAGGGGTTGATGTATTCCCACACAACCTCGCCCTGGGGCGTGACCTGGAACATCCGGCCAAACATACCCTCGGTTACGATGGTATTGCCGTTGGGCATTCTGCGGGCGCCGGAGATGCGGGAGCTATAGAAATTGAAATAGGGATTGTCGCGGTACTCCCAGACTATCTCGTTGGTGCTGGGGTCAATCTCCACAACGCGGGAGAATATGCGCACGTCGTTCTTGCGCCGTTCCCCGTTGTCGAACAGCAGGATGTTGCCGTTGGGCAGCAGGCTGGGGTCATGCTGGCGGGAGATCACGTCCCAACCCACCTTCCAGGTGATTTCTCCGGAAGCCTTGTCGATCATCAACACGGTGGAGATGTTGCGGAAGCTGGCCAGCACCCGGTCGCCCAGGGGAACGATGGTGTTGCCGTGGCTCCACTCGTGGCGGGGTTCGCCCGGGGTGATAATGTCCTCTTCCAGATCGAGGTGCTCGTAGGCGTGCCAGTTCCACACCTGGTTGCCCTGGTCGTCCACCTCAATCAGGTGGTCGGCCCACATGTGGGTGGTAGCCTCCTGGCCTCCCTCGTGGTCCGCTTCCATGCCGCTGCCCGGCTGGCCGCCCTTTACCTGGTCGGCAATTTCTGAAGGGATGGTCTCCAGGGTCAGGAACATTGCCCCGCCCGACTCGGTGCGGCGGGCGTCGTGGTGCTGTGCCGGGTTAACGTGCTCCCAGACGATGTTGCTGTCCCAGTCCAGTTCCACAAGCCAACCGCCGACAAAATTGGTGGCGGGCATAGCCCGGGGGTTGGTCTGCTCGGCCTTGGCCATGTAGAAAAGGTTGCCGTTGGGCAGCAGGTAGCCCCAGGAACCTGGAGGGGTGGGCGGGTGCCAGCGGTGCAACTCGTTGCCTTCCATGTCCAGAAGGAAAGTCACACCATTCCCATTACCGTCCCCGTTGTAGGGAGAATAAACGAAGTTACCCGGGCAGGCCTTGTCCCGATCCAGCCCGGTCAGTCCCGTACGGGCAACACGACGCCAGGTCTGCTGATCAACGCTCATTGCAGCCTCCTCTTGTCCCCGGAAATCGGCTCCCGAGGTAGGCCCATTATGCGTGCGGCAGCAATTGAAGTAAACCCGGATTCGACCAGCGGGTTGGCAGCAGAGTCAACCAGGCATGAGGGAATTCTTACAGAAGTATCAGTCGTGGTCGTGTTCGTCGAGTTCGGGGACGTTCAGGTCTGATTGACCCAACAGCGAGCCGGCCAGCAGGCCGCCCGAGATGATTATCTTCATGGCGTCGTCCACGCTGATCTGGGTGAAGGTTAATTCGGCGTAGGGCACGACAATCAGGAACCCGGACGATGGTACGGGGGTAGTGGGCACATACACCGCCACCATTTCTTCCCCGTCGGATTCGCCCAGGTACGAGGTAACCAGGCCGATGGACCGGGAACCCTTGCGGGGAAATTCCACCAGAACTACACCCCGGTAGGGCTGGTCTTCGGAAGAGCTGATGGTCTGCATGGCGGTCCGCAACGGGCTGTAGATTGTGCGAATACCGGGGATCCTCTCCAGCAGCCAGTGGACCCCGTTAATCATCCTTCGGCCCAGACCGTGGGTGGTGAACCATCCGGCGATGTAGAGCAGCACCACCATTATGGCCACACCCATGCCAGGGTAATGAGGGCCGGGGAGGTACCTGATCAGTATTTCCTGAATAACTGGATCCACCAGGTCGAAGATAAACTTGAGAATCCAGATGGTTATAAAAAGGGGCAATATGACCAGGAAACCAGCCGCCAGCGTGGTCTCAAAGTGGACCAGCATCTTGCCAGGGAAAAACCTGGGCTGTCGCTTGGGCCTGGCCATGACTATATACCGTTCCTCCCGGACCGGGGCGGCGGCCGGAGTGGAAAGAGCCTGCCACCCGAGTCTACAAATACCGTATCAACAGGGCCGGAACTGTCTGCGAAGGACACGCACCGCCATTACGGAGCAATGTTCCCTTGGGAACAAGCTCCACTGGAAATAGAGGGAATCGGCGCGGAGTTTAGGGAAGCTACAGCGCCCGGAGTTGTTCCCGAGATTAGTTCAGGTCGCGTTGGCAGCGGCCCGTTCGCCGACCAGAGTGTCGTATATTCCGGCGATCTGCTCGGCTACCTTGTCCCAGCTCATGTCCTCGGCGCGCCGGCGGGCGGCCAAGCCCATGCTGTGCTGAAGGCTCTTGCTTGATATTAGCATCTCCACGGAGTTGGCGAAAGCTTCCGGACACCGCCAGGCCTTGAGGTAGCCCGTGCTGCCGTGCTGTACCACGGTGGACAGGCCCCCCACCCGGGAAGCCACCACCGGCGTGCCGCAGGCCATGGACTCCAGGGCGGCCAGGCCGAAACTTTCGTAAAAGGAGGGAACGACGCAAACGTCGGCGGCGCTGTAGTAGACCGGCAACTCGTCCTGGGCCACGCGACCCACGAAGTCGATGCTGTCACTCACGTCCAGCGTCTCCGCCAATTCCCGCAGGCGGTCCACCTCCCGATCCTGCCCGTTGTCGTCGCCCACCACCAGCACCTTTACCGGTTCGCAGGTATCCAGTTGGGCTGTCGTGCGGACCAGCAACTCCACCCCCTTCAGGGACTCGATGCGGCCCACGTACAGCAGCACCTTGTCGCCGTTCAGGCCCAGCCGCTTGCGCGATTCCTCCCGGTCCAGGGGCCGGAACCTGCCCAGGTCCACCCCGCAGGGAGCCAACTGTATCCGATTCACGTCTCCGCCGTAGAGGCGGGCCATGGCGTCCCGCTCGTGGGGGCTGAAGGCGACAATGCGGTCGGCGGCCGCGATCAGGTCTTCCTCCACCTCCTGCCGCTGCAGGGGTTCCCGTTCGCCAGGCCTGGACTGCATCTTGATGCGGGACAGCGTATGGAAGGTAATGACGTGGGGAATATCCAGCCACCGGCTGAAGGCCTGGCCCACCCAGCCTGAAAGCCAGTAGTGGGAATGGACGGCCCGGTAGGAAAGCCCATGTCGCAGGGTGAAATCCTTCATTTCCGCCACGAATCCGGGCAGCAGGTCGAAAAATTCGTCCATGGGCGCGTCCGGTGCGCCGGCGGGCAGGTGGATTACGCGGGCGTTGCCGGAGATGCTTTCAATCATATCCTCCGGCGCTGCGCCCGGGCGGTACTCGCGCGTAAAGACGTCTACGGATACGCCGACGCTGTCCATGGCCCGGGCCAGTTGCCGGACGTAAACGTTCATTCCCCCCGCCTTGCCCTCGCCCGGCGCGGCCAGGGGGCTGGCATGGAAGGATACAAAGGCGACTCTTGCTTCGTTCAACGTCGGTCCACCGCTTAAGGTTTCGTTACCACCATGTGGTATATGGTCCGGTCAAGGCCACCGAGGTGGTACTTGTAAGGTTCCGGACCCCGCAGGAAATCAAAATAGGTCTTACCCTGTTCGATGGCCTCTCGCAGGCACAGGGCATTCAACAGCAGGCCGACGCTGTAATAAGCGTAGTCGGGATTATAGCCGCTGTTATAAAGGTAGCGTGCGCCGTTATAGTCAAAGCACAGGGAAGATGCCACGTCCTGCCCGTCCATTTCCAGGAAGTACAGCCGCAGCAGGTCCAGTTCCGCCGTTCGCTGGGTGATGCGGCGGAAGAAGGCCTCCCGCTCTCCGGTCATGTAGGCGGCCTTGTCCGGGGCGCTTTGACGCATCAGGCTCATGAAGTCTTCCAGCCTGGCTGATACCTCTTCCGCTCCCTGGACACAGTACCACCGCCAGCCTTCCGTCGATTCCAGCCTTCGCAGTTTGCGCCGCAGTTCGTGGCGGTTCTTCTTGGACAAGCCGGCCAGGTAGGAGTCCCAGCTATCCGGCAGTTCCAGGCCCGGGGTTACGTCCTCTTCGGAGATGTCCACGGAATAACCCCGCTGGCGGGCCAGGTCGGGCAGGTACTCCAGGGTCGGGGAAGTCTCGATCAGGGAAGGAAGTTCCAGGGCTTTGAAGTCTTCCTGGTCCATCCAGGCAATCAGGGCGGCGAAGAAGTCACCCTCCGAGCCCGACCGGACCATGAAGTCGTTGTAATCAAAGGTTTCGGTGTTGCCCACGAAAGACAGATCGTCGCCCTGGCGGGCCAGAGAAGCGATAGCGGTTACCCCATCGGGCCCCTGCAGGTAGAAACCGGCCAGCTCCCGACGCTCTCTGAAGGCCTCCCACCAGATTTCCTGCCACTGGGGCATCAGGAAGAAGGTATTGACGGGACACTTATCCAGCAGGTCCAGCCATTCGCTGCGGATCTCGTTGAAGGAATTAAGGGGGGTTGCCGCCGTGCCCTGGGTCATATCAGGCATCCCTCCGCAGCAGGGACAGAAGACTGTCCCGGTCCCAGCGGCCGTCGGCGAAGTCGCCGCGTACCGCGGTGGTTACCATCCGTATTCCTGGCTTCTGCACGCCCCGCATGGCCATGCACAGGTGCTCCGCCGCCAGTTCTACCACCACTCCCTGGGGGTTCAGGGCCGAAAAGATGGCGTCGGCAACTTGCCCCGTAAGCCGTTCCTGCACCTGGGGTCTCCGACAGGCCAGGTCCAGGGCGCGGGACAACTTGCTGACTCCGGCAATTCTGCCGTTGGGAACATAGGCCAGGCTGGCGGAACCAAAGAACGGGAGCAGGTGATGCTCGCACATGGAGTAGAAGGGGACGTGGCGCAGGACCACGGGGTCGGCGCTTTCCTCGTCAAAGACGGCGTCAATAGCCTCCTGGGGATCGACGCCTACCCCGGAAAGGAGTTCCTGGTACATGCGGGCCACCCGCTGGGGCGTTTCCCGCAGGCCTTGCCGGTGGGGATCTTCGCCAATGGCAATAAGAAGATCCGCTACGATACTTTCGATGTTGGACTGAATGGTAATACCCGCCCTCTGGGAGAAAAATGGGCGCCCTACCCCGCTGGGGCCAGGGCCGCCGCCTCCACCGCTTCCATGGTCGGTTCTACCTCAATGGTCTGGGCCGTTACGCTGCTGACCGCCAGGTCCGGATCCTTCAGGCCCGACCCGGTTATGATACATACTACACGCTGGTCGGACAGATTCAACCCCTGTTGCACCTGCTTGATCAGGCCCGCCACTGATGCCGCCGATGCCGGCTCGCCGAACAGGCCCTCGCGGGAGGCCAGCAGCCGGTAGGCCTCCAGGATTTCGTCGTCGCTGACCATGTCTATGGTCCCGCCCGACTCGTCCCGGGCCTTCAGGGCTGGCTGCCAACTGGCCGGATTGCCGATACGGATGGCCGATGCGATCGTCTGCGGGTTGTTGATGGGGTGGCCGTGGACGATGGGCGCTGCTCCGGCGGCCTGGAAACCCATCATGTGGGGCAGGGTGCGGGAGCGTTCCAGTTGGTTGTATTCTACGAAGCCCTTCCAATAGGCGGTGATGTTGCCAGCGTTCCCCACGGGGATGAACAGGTAGTCGGGGGCGTCGCCCAGAACGTCGACGATTTCGAAGGCGGCGGTCTTCTGGCCTTCAATGCGGTGGGGGTTGACGGAGTTGACCAGGGTTATGGGGTGGTTGCGGGTGAACTCCCGGACCAGGCTGAGGGCGGCGTCAAAGTTGCCGTCCACCATTATTATCCTGGCGCCGTAGGCCATAGCCTGGGCGAGTTTGCCCAGCGCCACCTCCCCCTTGGGAATCAGGACGAATGCCTTCAGGTCAAGGTACGCGCTGTAGGCCGCCGCCGATGCGCTGGTGTTGCCGGTGGAAGCGCACATAATTCCCACCGCGCCCTCTTCCACGGCCTTGGCGATGGCCACAACCATCCCCCGGTCCTTGAAGGAACCGGTGGGGTTGCACCCCTCCAGTTTGAAGTAAAGTTCCTTGCACCCCAGTTCCTTGCCCAGGTGGTTGGACTTGACCAGCGGGGTCTCCCCCTCACCCAGGGAAAAGATGGGCGTGTCCTCCGTTAAGGGAAGGAACTCACCATAATTTTTCAGTACGCCAATTCCCATGCTCTTGCTGCTTTGGCAACCTTAAAGTGTGGCCCGGGTCTCTAGCGCCCTATCGTCGTTCCCGCGAAGGCGGAAACCTCGAAATGTCCGTTCCCCTAAACCCTTCTGGACTCCAGCTTTCTCCGGATCGACGGCTTTGCCCTGGGCGGTGACTGGTGTGGCCTTCAAATCCCAGGCTAGTCTTCAATCCGCAACAGGCTGCTGATTTCCTGCACAACCTCCAGATCCGCCGCCAGTCCCAGAGCCTTCTGCACCCACGACTCTCTTGCGGGGTGGGTGGTTATGACAATCTCCGCCGTTTGCTCCTCAGGGTTGGCGTCTTTCTGCAGCACCGATGCGATGCTGATGTTCTGCTCGCCAAGGATGCGGGCTATCTGGGCCAGAACCCCGGGCCGGTCAGCGATGTTCAGCCGCAGGAAATACTGGCACTCCAGGTCGTCAATGGAACGGATACCGCCCGCGTCCTCCGGCGTTATCGAAGGCAAGGGCGTGGATTCGGAACCCAGGTTGCGGGCAATTTCGATGAGGTCTCCCACCACGGCGCTGGTGGTGGGGCCGCGACCGGCGCCCCGCCCGTGGATCAGCACCCTGCCGCACAGGCTGCCCTCCACTTCCACCGCATTATACACCCCATCTACCTTGGCTAACATATTATCCTGGGGAACCAGGGCCGGATACACCCGGGCCTGTATGCCGCCATCTTCCAAGGTGGCGATGGCCAGAGACTTTATGGCGTAGCCCAGCTCATGGGCGTAGCGGAAGTCCTGGGGCTGCAGGCGGGTAATACCCTCCCGGTGAATGCTCTCCGGCGGGACACGGCGGTGAAAGGCCAGGCCGGCCAGGATGGAAAGCTTGTAGACGGCGTCGTAGCCCTCGATGTCGTTGGTGGGGTCGGCCTCGGCGTAACCCTGCTCCTGGGCCTCGGCCAGGGCAAGGGCAAAGTCGGTGTGGTCGTTGGCCATGCGGGTCAAGATGTAGTTGGTGGTGCCGTTGATGATGCTGCGGACTGACCGGAACTGGTTGGCGGCCAGTTCCTTGACCAGGCACCCTATGATGGGAATGCCGCCGCCCACGCTGGCCTCATACAGCAGGTTGACGTTGTGCCGCTGGGCCAGGGAGAGAAGCTCCGGCCCCCGCTTGGCCATCACCTCCTTGTTGGCGGTGACGACGTGCTTTCCTGCTTTCAGGGCGTCCTGCAGGTACTGGGCGGCGGGATTTTCGCCGCCGATAACCTCCACCACCAGGGAGATTTGCGGGTCTGCCAGGATGTCCTCGGGGTTGGTGGTGATGACACCGTCGGGAAGCTGAACGTCCCGCGGCCTTGAAGGGTCGCGGACCAGTACCCTTTTCAGATTTACGGGTCGGCCCGTCTGTGCAGCTATGGCATTCGGCTGTTCCAGCAGGCCCGCGGCCACGCCGCCTCCCACCACGCCCAGCCCCAGCAGGCCAATGTTGATTGGGTTATTGTCGGATAAATCGCTCATATTTTGTCTAGGGGAAGCCGGGGCCGCCCGCTGGCGGACCCTGGGGTATTCGCGGGGCCGACAGTTGCACCTGGTCGGCAACCCAGGCATACACTTCGCTGTTGAAGTTGATGGTCAGCCAGTCTTCATCGGAGCCTCGGGAAACCTGGTCTTCGAACCATTCTTCCGTTCTTTGCTGCGACAGCTTGTTACGAATGGTCAATTCCCGCCGCAGACCGACCCGCTCCTCATCCGACATACTGTTGAAGGTGGCCTCGTCTATTTCCGCCAGGTGCTGGAAGCCTCGCAGGGGCCGCACTTCCGGCCCGGATATCTTGTGGATAATGTACACTCCTTCCTGGGAGAAGAACGGGTCGCTGATTTCGCCGACGGGCAGGGCCTCCCGGTTGCGGTCCGGGTTGCCGTATAAAATGTCGTCAAGTTCGGGGAAAGCGCCCTGGGGCACCCAGCCCACGTAGCCCTCCGGGTCGGTGAAGCCATCGGGAACGTTGACCTCCGCGGCCACCACCCCAAAGTCCTCCCGCACCAGGCGGTTTCGTACCTCCTGGGGGTCGACGGGGCCGTCCTGCTCCATGCGCATCCACTCCACCTCCACCTGCTCAATTTCGGCGGGAATGCCCGTATCTATGAGCAGGGCAAGATGCTGGCGCAGCAGTTCCTCCTCCACCAGTCGGCGGTAGTCATCCTCCGACAGCTTGGTTGCAGTCAGGAAGTTGGTCAGGGCGTTCTGATACTCCTGGTCCAGCTGGCCTTCGTCCACCACCTGGCCCTCCGGCGGCTGGGGCCGGAAGCGGCGACGGAGTTCCTCGTCAATATCACCGTCGGAAACACTGAAGCCCAGGCCCGGGGCCGCCTGGCGGACAATCTCCGCCTGGATCATGTCCTGCAGGTATTCGAAGGGTACGGTGCTCAGGTCAACCCGACCACCCTGGTAACGGTTGATGCCCTGGAGCACACGGATGCGGTCCACCAGGTCACCCATGGTAAAGCGGACGTCCCTGACCTGGCCGGCCAGTTCCCGGGGTGGGCGGAAGAACTCCAGGTAATAGCCAACGCCTACTATGCCCATGACCACCAGGATCAGGGCCACGCCGATGCCAAGGGCTATCTTCTGCCTTTTTGTATCCCGGGCGCGGCGTTCCGACTGTCTTTCGACATCCTCCGCCGAAGGGCGTCTACGCCGTCTACGCCGGTTGCCAGGAGCCTGGGGTATCGATTCTTCGGGAGACCGGGGAAACACCATCCTTGACCTCTGGGGGAATCGGGTGGATTTTGCCTGCTCACCGGGCTATACGTACAGGCCCGGGGAGCGGACTCCATTATCTAACAAAAGCCGAGCTTTCCAAAGGGAAAGCTCAGCCGTCTTGCGGGATGTAACCGGACAAAGTTCCGGGGGTTAGCGGCGGATGCCGCTGCGCATGGTCTGCATGGGAACGAAGGGCAGCAGGGCCAGGTGCCGGGCCCGCTTGATGGCGTTGCTCAGGGCACGTTGGTGCTTGGCGCACACACCGCTCTTGCGGCGGGGCTCAATCTTCGCGCGATCGGAGACGTAACGGCGCAGGCGCTCGTAGTCCTTGTAATCGATGTGCTTGACGTGCTCCACGCAGAAGGAACAGACGCGCCGGCGCGGGGCATAACGTCCCCGGGGACGGCCGCCGGGCCTGGGCCCACCCTGCGGACGGGGCCCGCGCTGCTGGTAGCCGCCGGGGCCACCGGGGCGGGGTCCCTGGCCTCCCGGAGCGGGAGCGGGCCTGTCCTGGGCGGGTTGCGCCGGGGCTGTGGGTGTTGCCGGTGCGGGTGTCGTCATTCTTCTACTCTTCCTTCGCTATAGATCGGGACTGTCGCCAGGCCCTGGGTCTTAACACCGGGGCTAAAAGGGCAGGTCGTCAATGTCGTCGGGCTGATTGCCGTAGCCGCCGCCCATACCGCGACCGCCACCCATGCCTCCGGGGTTGTTGTAATCTTCCATGCCGCCGCGGCCCATGTCGCCCGCGTAAGGGGCGCGTTCCTCATCCATGCCGCCGCCGCGGGACCCCAGGAATTGCACATCGGTCACACTGACATCATTGGAAATCCTGGGTTGCCCATCATTGCCAGTGAAAATGCGGGTGCTTAGCCGACCTTCCACATACACTTGGCTGCCACGGGTAAGATACTGGTTGCAAACTTCTGCTTGGCGTCCCCATGCGTTCACGTTGAACCACATGGTTTCTTCCCGCTGTTCGCCATCAGCCGTGCGGTACCGCCGGTTTGAAGCTACAGTGAACGACGTTACGCCCTGTCCACTGGGGGTGTAACGCATTTCCGGGTCTCGGCCCAGGTTACCTATGATAATTACTTTATGCAAGGGAACCTGCCTTAGGTTTCAGACTCTTCCTCGGCTGCCGGAGTCTCAGTTGCCTCGGCTGGGGCTTCCGCCTCGGCAGCGGGGCTTTCCTCCGCCTCAGCGGCCGGGGCCTCTGTTTCCGTTGCCGCCTCCGCTTCTGCGGTTGCCTCCGCCTCAGGCGCGGCTGCCTCGGCTGCCGTTTCAGCCTCGGCGGTTGCCTCTGCCTCGGGCGCTTCCGCAGTTGCAGTCTCTGCGGCGGATTCCTGGGCCGCTTCCGGGACTGCCTCAGTGGTTGCTTCAGCGCTGGCGCCGGCCTCGGCCGTTGCCTCCGTGGCATCGGCCGCAGGAGCGCCTTCGGCTGGGGCTTCGCCGCCCTCCGCGGGTGCAGTCGCCGCTGCGGCGGGAGCCGGCCTGGCTGCCACCGGATCGGGCAGAATCTCCCGGTCTGGTATGGAAATTACCAGTGAGCGCAAGACCCTCTCGTCAAATTTCAGGAAATTCTCCAGGGCCTGGTTGAAGGGCCTTTCCGTGGAGAACCGGATCAGGCGGTAATTGCCTTCCAGGAAGTGGTAGGAACCCTGGTGAATGGGATAGGCCAACCGGCGGGTGCCCCACGGCTGTTCCTGGAAAATATCCCCCTCGCGGTTGGTAATGAAGTCGTTGATCTGTCCCCACGCCTCGTTAGCCTGATCCTGGCTAAGCATGGGGCTAAGGATGGTAACAAGCTCGTAATGACGCAAAAAACACTCCTGACTATGGGCCCGTTTGAAACTGTCCGCCGATTATAACATTGGCGGGTTGGCCGCTCAACTAGGAATCCAGCCCCGGAACGGGGAAACCTGACGTTATTTCCTTCACCTTTCCCTTCACCTCGTCCATAACCTGTTCGTTTTCCATATTGTTCAGGACGCGGGTTATCAGGCGGGAGACCTCCCTGGTCTCTGCCTCGCCAAAGCCCCGGCTGGTGATGGCCGGGGTGCCCAGGCGCATGCCGCTGGCGACGCGGGGCGGCCTGGGGTCGAAGGGAATGGCGTTCTTGTTGGTGATGATGCCCACCGACTCCAGGGCGGTCTCGGCCTGCTGGCCCGTAATGTCCATGGGCGTCAGGTCCACCAGGATCAGGTGGTTCTCGGTGCCGCCCGAGACCAGCCTTAGTCCCGCCTCGGAAACCTCCGTGGCCATGGTGGCAGCGTTGGCCACCACCTGCTGGGCGTACCGGGCAAACTCGGGGCGCAGGGCCTCGCCGAAGCAGACGGCCTTGGCGGCGATGATGTGCATCAGCGGTCCCCCCTGCATGTAGGGGAAGACGGCAAAGTCGATCTTGCGGGCCAGGTCGGCGTTAGACAGGATGAACCCGCCCCGGGGCCCGCGCAGGCTCTTCTGGGTTGTGGACGTTACCACGTGGGCGTGGGGGAAGGGCGACGGGTGCGCTCCACCGGCAATCAGCCCGGCGATGTGGGCCATGTCCACCATCAGGTACGCTCCCACCTCGTCGGCAATGGCCCGGAAGCGGGGAAAGTCCAGAATCTTGGCGTAGGCGCTGCAACCGGCCACAATGAGCTTGGGCTGATTTTCCTTCGCCAGCCTCTCAACTTCGTCGTAGTCGATAAGCTCGCTGTCCTTGTCCACGCCGTAGGGGACGAAGTTGTACAGCTTGCCGGAGAAGTTGACGTTGGCCCCGTGGGTCAGGTGGCCGCCGTGGGACAGTTCCATGCCCATGACCGTGTCCCCAGGCTCCAGCAGGGCGAAGTAGACGGCCATGTTCGCCTGGGCCCCGCTGTGGGGCTGGACGTTGGCGTGTTCGGCCCCGAACAGTTCCTTGGCCCGTTCTATTGCCAGGGACTCCACCACGTCAACGTGTTCGCAGCCGCCATAGTAGCGGCGGCCGGGGTAGCCCTCGGCGTACTTGTTGTTCATCACGCTGGTCTGGGCTTCCAGCACCGACATACTGGCATAGTTTTCGGAAGCGATAAGGACGACGCAGTCACGCTGGCGGGCGTCCTCCATTTCAATGGCGCGAAAGACATCCGGGTCTTGCTGGGAAAGCAGGGACATAACAAAAGCCTACCTTTTTTCGAGCAAATAAAAAGCCGGGCCACCGGCGCAACCGAGGGGGAAGGCCATAAAAACCAACCCGTCGGGCCGCTGCCGCGCCGCGGCCAAGCATCACCTTAAGTATAACGGTGGGGGGATTGGGGTGTCAAAGTTGGGGGGTGAACAGACAGATTATAATTGGTTGTGAAGTCTTCCCACTTTAGCTAGAGGAGAACCAATTAACCTTGTACGTTAAGAGAATACAAATACTTAATTATGGTCCGATTGACCAACTCGACGTTACTCTTCCTTTTGATGATGACAAACCAAAGCCCATTTTGCTGATCGGAGAGAATGGCTCGGGAAAGAGCATCGTGCTTTCGCATATTGTTAACGCATTGATAATTGCGAAGGATATAGTTTACCCGGATACACGTGAGGTGGAATCCGGAAAAGTATACAAGCTGAGAAGCAGCCAATATATCAAACTAAGTAAGACTTTTTACTTCGCGCGTGTAGATTTTGAGAACAACCTGAGTATGGGCGAAATATGGATGGGTCAAGACAAAATAGGCAATGAAACCCTACCTATAGGGTTCGAAGGGAGCGATGTTGAGGAGGCCTGGAAGGGAATTCCCACTGGAAACAATGACAACCATTTCTCTAATGTTGGGGAAAACAATGGTAGCCAAGTTAGGAGTCTGTTCTCCAGAAACTGCGTCTTATTTTTTCCGCCAAATCGATTTGAAGATCCCGCTTGGCTGAATGAATCCAACTTAACTGCTCAAGCAGGCCATATGAATTGGAGTCCGCTTCATGGAAGCACCGAGCGAAGGTTGATCAATTATTCACCACTACGCAGTAACCGAGACTGGCTGTATGACGTTGCGTTTGACAGGGCAGTTCTTGAGATCCAAACACCAAACTATAATTTAGGGGAGCAGGATGGCCAGGTGATTGTGGTGCCCGTGTTTGCAGGTTTCTCGGGCGAAGCAAACAACAGCTTTGAATCGGCATCTAGAGTCATACGCTCTCTATTTTTGGAAATACAGAATATTAGATTTGGTATAGGTCGGCGGCGGGATAGAGCCGTTTCACTCATGGCAGGAAATGATCTGGCAATTCCAAATATATTCCAACTTTCGACTGGTGAGACCGCCCTGCTTAATCTCTTCATGTCTATCCTTCGCGATTACGAGCTAAGCGGGGCATCGTTCAATTCAACCGAAGATATCCGTGGCATAGTGGTAGTGGATGAGATTGACCTTCACTTGCATGTTTCTCACCAATATTCGATTCTACCGAATTTGATAAAGATGTTTCCCAAAGTGCAGTTCATAGTTACTACTCATTCTCCGCTTTTCATACTTGGGATGAGGAATGTATTCGGAGAAGGGGGCTTCGGGCTTTATAGGATGCCCGGGGGCAATGAAATAGACCCGGAAGAATTCAGTGAATTTGAGAGCGCCTACGAATCCTTTACCTTAACAAGCAGACACACAGATGGATTGCGATCGGCAATTGAAGGGGCGACCAAGCCCATAGTTGTCGTTGAGGGTACTATTGACCAAGACTATATTGTAATAGCCTCCAAACTCCTGAACTACCAACTTACCCTTGCTAAAGTGGAACTACATAGCGGGAATGGAGCCCCCAACCTTAACAAGATATGGAATATCCAACGATATCTCGAGTCTTACCTGTGACAGTGAACCTATTTTATGATTGTGACCAGGTTATAGAATCTGACAAAAAGGGTTCCTTCAGTCGACAAAGCATTCCTTTTGTTGACAGCAACCCCATAAAAAGGGGAATTGAGAATCTCTTCTCACAAGACACGCTTAGCAGGGCAGTAGCCTACAAGCCCGCATTTATCGACATCAAAGAAGCCCACTCGGAAACTGTAAGAGGGACATCCAATTATGTCCCCGAGACATGGACCATAAATGAAGACGAGAAAAGAAACCTATGTAATTGGCTTTGCGAGAGTGGCACAGCGGAGGACTTCAAGGCCTTTGAAGTCGTTTTTGACATGATCGAGGCACTATTTGATGTGTCGGGGGATTCTGACGGTTATAGCCTTCAGCGGTAACCCGCTCAAATCAAAATTCCAGTGCTCCCCGCTCCTTCACAATGACGTGGGGGGTAATGTACCACCACCCCCCCAAACCAAAAGGCCCGGCGTCCAACCCGCCGGGCCTCTCCCATGCCTTACTGCAATAGCCTCTTACTTACGGCCCTTCAACCCCCAGTTCCACCTTCAAATCGTCAATGACCTGGGTGCGGGAGCGGGTCTGCCAGCGGACGCGGGCGCCGATGGGGGTGTTCTCCACTTCCGGGTCCACCTTCAGGGCCACGAAGACCGGGCCAGGCTGGGCCAGGATTTCCTCGACGCTGCTGGCGAAGTCCTCCAGGTTGTCGAAGGCGTAGGTGGCCGGGTAGCCGGACCCCTTGGCAATGACCTCGTAGGCGATGTTCTTGGCGTTGGGCACGGGCTGCCCGCCGGTGGTGGCGTAGCATTCGTTGTCCAGCATGAAGTGGTAAAAGTTCTTCGGGGCCTTCTCGGCGATGGTGGGCAGGGCGCCCATGTTCATCAGCACGTCCCCCTCCGAATCAAAGAGAATCACCCGCTCGTCGGGCAGGGACAGGGCAACGCCCAGCCCGAAGGACGCGTGGCCGCCCATGGCCGGGTCTCCCACCGGCAGGTCCCGGTTGGGCTGGTCGCTGATCTGGGTCCAGTGCCGCCCGCCGCGGCCGGGAATGACGATGGAGTCGCCCCGGTGGGGGGCAAAGGCCCTGAACATATCTGCAGTGTCGATCATGTTGCCTCGCTAATTTTCGTGGTTAGACGGGATTGTGTGGTAACGAAACCGTGCCCGGCGTGGGCCAATCACAATCCTGTGCATCCTGTCTATCGATGTGTGAATTTACCGGTTAAAGCCGTGGTACTCGTCGCCCACCAGCACGGCCACCGGACGGCGGGTGCGGGACGCCTCCTCGAAGGCGACGGAAATGCGGGGCGCGTCCTCCCCGTTCTCGATCAGGTAGTATTGAATGCCGAAGGCGTTCAGGAACCGCTCGGTATAGGTGGCGGCGGTGTCGCTGTTCACCCCGTGGCGGGTCCAGCCCCGGTAGCCCACCATCATCACCACCGGAATGTTCAGGCTCAGGCCCCAGCCCCGCAGGGAGTCGCCCGATTCCATCATCCCCGTGTTCTGGATCAGGATAATGGGCTTCTTGCCGCCCACGGTCAGGCCCGCGGCGGTCGAGAAGGCCTGCCCCTCGCGGCTGACCGGAATCAGGTCCAGGTCCGGGTCCGACTCCATCAGCAGATACAGGAAGTTGGTCTCGCTGTCCGGCAGCCACACCACGTGGGTGACGCCGTTCTTCTTCATTTCGGCCATTACCAGCTCGGGACTGAGTTCGCCTTCCGCGTGCTGCGTCATTCATTTACCTGCCTTTGCCGGGCCATGCCCGCCAGCTTTGGGTTGGCTTGATTATAGCCCCGGCAGGTGCCGTGTCAACTTTGCGTGAGGGTTGGGAGGGGTTGCTTTCCAGGCGGCCCAGTCTGGGATTTAGGTAGGGGCAGACCTGCGTGTCTGCCCTGCTCCCTCTCCCTTTTGTCCTGGGCTTGCCGAAAAATGCCCCGGGCCAGGGCGTGGTTCAACTGGCTCACAACGAACGGGTGGCTCACGACGAACGGGTCAGGGAAACCGTGAAACAGTCCTGGGCTAAATTAGTTTGGAGTGTAATAGTGTCGGTGCAGGCAGGTGCTTGAGGGTGCGGGATGAGGGGAGGACGGCAATTCAGGCTGCGAGCGCCGCCCTTATCTGTCGGCAATCTTCAGGCAGATAGGAGGAACAGACAGATGGATGGAACGCCCGCAGCCTGTTGGGGTGGGAGGGGGCCAGTAACGTATCTTCCCTAGGTGGCGGCCAGGATAATCGCCGCGGCCAGGACCAGTACCACCGCCACAACCAGGAACCGGACGGTGATGCTTCCCTTGAACCTCTTCTCGGTGGTGCGGCCTATATAGACAGAGCTCGGGGGCATAGCTTCCTCCTTGTTTCGTGCAGCTATCGCCTCTTGCGACGATAGCCTGGATCCCAGCGACTCTTCCACCTCACGCATCCCACCCCTTCAAACAGGCGCTGCATCAAGGCCTTATTCGCCGTATCCCAAAGACAGGAAGCGGCGGAACCCGTCCCCCCCGGCACCGCTCGTCAACCGTTCCATGCGCCCTGCCAGCCAGTAGCACGTAAGCAGGGCCAGCGGAAATAGCAGTTGCAGCGTGAACATCCCTTACATCCCCTCCACCCGTGGGCCGCGCCAGGATGCAGGAAAGAGAGGAAATCCTGGTCAGGGCGGGTTACAGCCTCAGTACCGTCAGTTATATTCGGCACTCTATTGATAATATCTAGTTAATGTAATGGCTGCAACATAATACTGTGAGTTATTCGTGAAGCTTGTAACCTTAGCGTATGCAATGCAATAGCGAGGCGTCGCCAGAATCGCTACCGGAAAGAGACCCAACCGAGCCCGGGTTGACTTCCACTCTTACGCCAACTACCTTCATCACCTGAACGCCTGCGCACCACCCGTATCCCATTCCGCAGACCGGTGAAGCAAAAGTTGAACACGATGCCCTACATCACCTTCCCCGAACTGGTGGAACGGTTCGACGTAATACTCTTCGACTCCGACGGCGTCCTGGTGCGCTGGCCCTCTGCCATCCCCCACGCGCCCGAAGCCATTGCCAGGCTCAACGCGCTGGGCAAGCCCTACTTCGTCCTCACCAACGACGCCTCCCAGGTTGCCGAGACCCGCGCCGCCCGCTACGCCGAACTGGGCCTGGCCATTGACCCGGACAAAATCATCAGTTCCGGCATGCTGTTGAAGACGTGGTTTGCAGACCAGGGACTGCGGGGCTCCCGATGCGTCGTGCTGGGCACCGAAGACAGCGCTAAATACGTGCGGGACGCCGGAGGGGAGGTCGTGCCATTCGATGAAGACTTCGACGTGCTGGTGGTGGGCGACCAGGACGGATTCCCCTTCCTGGATGCCACCCGCGCCGTCCTGACCACCCTGTTCCGCAAGCTGGACCGGGGCGACACGCCCCGCCTGGTGGTCCCCAACCCCGACCTCTACTACCCGGAAAGGGACGGCTTCGGCTTCGCCAGCGGCACGGTGGCCGGCATGTTCGAATCCGCCCTGGCCCTGCGCTACCCCGACCGCCCCGACCTAACCTTCGCCCGACTGGGCAAGCCCCACCCCGCCATGTTCGAAGAAGTCCTCCGCCGCACCCACACCCACACCCGCAACACGGCAATGATCGGCGACACCCCCAGCACCGACATCCGCGGCGCCAACAACGTGGGGATAACCTCAGTCCTGGTAGAAACCGCCAACGCCCCTATCAACCTCTCAACCCTCCCCCGATCTGACCAACCAACCTACTCCCTGCAATCGCTCGCCCTCTAACCCTCCACGCAAGCCTTCCCCAAGCCCCCAGTGTGCCCAGCAAGAACCCAGGCCCCAAACCACTCCCCCCACCAAGTCATGTCATCCTGAGCAAAGCCGATGGATCTAAAATCCTTGCCTACAATCAACGCCCCAGTGCAAGGTAGTCGTTTTCAACCGGCCTACATGCATGACTAGAGTGCGAAGCCAGACGAGGGCTGAAACTCCCCTAGTATATAATTGGGAGAAGAAGAGAGCTTTAAGAAATGGAGAGGATTCTAGAGAGGAACCGAAATGAGTGAGGGAGTAACGCACAAACAATGTGCCGACGAGTTGTACTACTACCTTTGGCGAAAGACGAACGGATGTATGGGCTGTGCACAGGGTGATTCGCACCATGAGCACGATGCGAACTACCGGATCCCGCGGAATTTCCCGAGTCATTTTGATCAGCAACAGGTAATCTGGCCCTGTTCCGACCATAATATTCACTACACGAATATTCTCGTGGGTGCGGGTCGTGTGGTTCGGGATTCCCCATTTAAGGCACCTTCAGGGATTTCATGCAGGAGCGACGTGGGCATCTTGGACACCCACGACCAACCCTTAGTTTTCCTGGAAATGGTTTACAAGAACAGACACAACAACGTACCGGTCGTTGCGAAGGAACTGGGCATCCCAGTATTTTACTTCTCAGCCTACAAGGAACGAACACGACAAGCCCACTTGGTGAACAATCGCCATTGGTGGGAACTGTCGGATATGCCCGATGCCGAGAAACGTCAAAGGGCCTACAGGGAAGCGGTGGGAGAAGAGTTCCAACGGTCTTTCAATGGTAGAGATTTGGAGGGCCAATACTGGGCCATCGACGGAGTGGTAAGGCCAGGGGGAGATGCTTTCAATACCCTGCGACATTCTGAAATGGTTGTCAGTCCTGGCGCATTCCCCAATGCGGCAGGTTTGATCTTTGCCGACCATTCTACCTTGTCGTGCTCGGAAGCGATTAAGTTACAAAACAGGCAAAATGAATGGGACCAACATGATAACGAAAGGGACCGATTTCTGGACTTACAGCAGTCCGTGGGGAGGGAGGTCTTAGACGCCATTTGCCAAGCTATCAGTCGCCCCGAATTTTTCTCGGAATGGAAGGAGCATATAACTCCTTTGGGGGATGTTCAGCTCCGGCTCAAGGCTCGCCTGGAAGAGTTGTCCCAAGACCAGAATAACGCCCTTGCTCTACGATTGGTGGAGCACATGCGCGCCGCAGAGAGAAAAGTCAGTAAGCGCCAAGAATGGCAAAACAATTGACCTATTCTAGCCAGGCGAGACTAGTCTCAACGACCCTTTTGCCTCCCACCTCCAATTGACACCACCCACCCCAATCCTCGATAATCCCCACTAACTATAATCATTCGCAAACAACAATGATTATTGAAGAGTTCAAGAAGGAGGATTGGCTATGGCGAACCAGGATATAGCCCTGATGGCTCACCTTATGCGCCGCGCCGGTTTTGGCGCTACCCGCGAAGAGCTGGAAGCCCTGTGCGAAAAGGGCTACGACAACGTGGTGGAAGAACTGCTCAACCCCACGGAAGAGCCACTGGACCGCTTTGAAATGATGCGCTACCAGCCCTGGACCTGGCGTCCCGGCACCCTGCCCGGCATGGGCGCCGCCGAATGGCTGTGGTGGATGGTCAACACGCGCCGCCCCCTGGAAGAGAAGATGACCCTCTTCTGGCACCACATCTTCGCCACCGGTGTGTCCAAGGTGGACCACTACGACGAGATCCAGAACATGATCACCCTGTTCCGCGAACAGGGCATGGGCAACTACAAGGAACTGCTCACGGGCATGGCGAAGAATCCGGCCATGATCTACTGGCTGGACAACAACGATAACCACGCCCACGCGGTCAACGAGAACTGGGGCCGCGAGCTTCTGGAACTGTTCAGCATGGGTGTCGGCAACTACACCGAGGTTGACGTCCGCGAGTGCTCCCGCGCCTTTACCGGCTGGACCTTCGAGGCCAAGCTCCCCCGCGGTCCTCTGGGCCGCCACGACTGGCGCTTCGAATACCGCCCCGATGACCACGACGAAGGCGAGAAGACCTTCCTGGGCGAGACGGGCAACTTCAACGGCGACGACATCATCGACATCGTCTGCCAGCATCCCGCCACCGCCGGCTTCATCGCCCGCCACCTGTACAACTTCTTCGTGGCCGACGAGGCGCAGGTTCCCGCCTGGCAGGTTACTCCCCCCGTGGACGAGGACGCTATCGACGCCCTGGCCGACGCTTTCATCGAGTCCGGCTACGACATCAAGGCGACCCTGCAGGTTCTGTTCACCTCCGACTTCTTCAAGAACGCCCGCTTTGCCAAGCTGAAGAGCCCGGCCGAAGTGGTGGTCGGCACCCTGAAGCTGGTCGGCGGCTCCGGATTCCCGGCCCCCGGCATCGGCGACCTTTCCCGCCAGCCCAACTACATGGGCCAGGACCTGCTGAATCCCCCCAGCGTGGAAGGCTGGCACACCGGCGCCGAGTGGATCAACAGCGGCTCCCTGATGCGCCGAATTAACTTCACCGCCGACATGGTGGGCGACACTTCCCGCCCCGGCGTCCAGTCCATCGTCAGCCGCCTGCGCAGCCAGGGCGATGTGGGCCCGGAGCAGTTCGTTGACATCTGCCTGGACCTGATGGGCCCCCTGGATGTCAGCAGCGATACCCGCCAGGAACTGCTGGACCACGCCGTCCCCGGCGGCAGCCTGAACTGGAGCAACGAGGCCGCCGCCACCGAGCGCGTGTCCGAACTGCTGCAGCTTATCGTCTCCCTGCGGGACTACCAGTACGCCTAAAGTCTTGAAACCCGCTGGGGCGGCCGTGGCCAAAGGCTGCCCCAGCCCGAATTGATCAGAAACCACAAACTTCCAGGAGGAAAAGCAATGGCCAGTACCAAGAAAGACCCCGTGCTGGTGGTCCTGCAGCTTACCGGCGGCAATGACTACCTGAACACGGTAATCCCCTTTACCGACCCCCTTTATCGCGACAACCGCCCGGCAGTGGGCGTGGCCGATGAGCGCATTTTGAAGCTCAACGACAAGGTCGGCCTGCACCCCACCATGGGCCCCATGAAGAACCTGTGGGACCAGGGCAACTTGGCCATCATCCACGGCGTCGGCTATGCCAACTCCCCCCGCTCCCACTTCCGCAGCATGGACATCTGGCACACCTGTGAGCCGGACAAGCTGGGCACCGAGGGCTGGCTGGGCCGCGCCACCAAGGAAATCGACCCCAACAAGGAAAACGTCGTAACCGCCGTCAGCTTCGGCCCCAGCCTTCCCCGCGCCCTGGCCCTGCCCACCGTGCCGGTGGCCTGCGTGGACGACCTGAACTCCTTTGGTCTGCTGACCGGTATCAACGAGGCCGAACAGCGGGACAAGATTCTTGACCGATTTACCCGCCTCTACTCCCCCACCATCGGCACCGGCGCCGTCATGGACTACCTGGGCCAGACCGGCCTCGACTCCATGAAGGCCGCCGACATCCTGAAGGTGGCGCCCGAAGTGTACTCCTCCAGCGTCGAGTACCCGGACACTTCCATCGCCTCCAAGCTCAAGGGCATCTCCCAGGTGCACCAGGCCAATCTGGGCACCCGCGTCTTCTACTGCGACCACGGCAGCTTCGACAGCCACTCCAACCAGGTGGGCATGCACGACAAGCTGTGGGTCGACGTCTCCCAGGCCGTGGAGAGCTTCTTCGACGACCTGCGCGAGAATGACGCTGCCGACAACGTTATCATGCTGATGTTCACCGAGTTCGGCCGCCGGGTTCACGACAACGGTTCCGGCACCGACCACGGCGCTGGCGGCGTGGCCTTCCTGGCCGGCGATGCCATCAAGGGCGGCGAGTTCGGCGAATACCCGTCCCTGCGCCCCGAGCATCTGGAACAGGGCGACCTGGTCCCCCACACCGACTTCCGCAGCATCTACACCGCCATCGCGGAAGACTGGATGGGCATGGACGCCCAGCCCCTGGTAGGCGGCGTATTCGAAAAGCCGGCTTACTTCTAAACCGGGACGCCTAAAACCAATTTGGAGAGTGCACAATGCTAACGCAAGTAGCAGCCGGGCGCACTTACGACTTCAGCCACTCCGTGGGACGGGGCGCTCAGTCGGGCATGGGCTTCAGCCAGCCCGTGGCCGCTGCCCAGGGTCCCAATGGCGTGGTGTACGTCGTTAACCGCGGCAGCGAGGGGATCAGCAACGTCTCCTGGAACCGCACCGGTTACGGCGCCCGCGTTTCACAGATCACCATTGGCCCCGAGTGGGGTCAGGAAGAGTTCCTGGGCGAGTTCTCCAAGTACGGCAACGGCAACGGGGAATTCATCTGGGGTTCCGGCGTCGCCGTGGACAGCCAGGGTCGGGTCTATGTTTCCGACGAGTGGCTGAACCAGGTCAACGTCTATGACCAGGACGGCAACTTCCTGAATTCCTGGAGCGCCCTGGAATCGGACGATGGCGGCGAGCACGGCACGGCCAACATCGCCATTGACGCCGACGACAACGTCTACGTTACCGACGGTCGCAGCCACGAAGTCCGCAAGTTCGCCAGCGACGGCGGGTTCATCGCTTCCTGGGGAGGCCGCGGCTCCGACAACGGCCAGTTCAACTCCCCCTGGGGCATTACCATCGACCAGGCCGGCAACGTCTACGTGGCCGACCACCGCAACCACCGGGTCCAGAAGTTCACCGCTGATGGCCGCTGGATGGCCAGTATCGGCGGCCCCGGTACCGGTCGCGGCCAGCTTCACCTGCCCACCGCCGTGGCCGTGGACCCCGAGGGTGACGTCTACGTCGCCGACTGGAGCGACAACGGCCAGCACCCCGGCCGGGTCCACATCTTCGACGCCGAAGGCAGCTTCATCATCACCCTGATCGGCGACGCCATGGAGCTTTCATCCTGGGCCAAGCTGACGGTAGACGCCAACGCCGACTACCTGAAGCGCCGACGGGAAGTGAACCTGCAGAACATGGAGTCCGAGTGGCGGTTCGCCCTGCCCACTGGCCTGATGTACGATGCGGCCAACAACCGCCTCCTGGTGGTGGACAGCCAGCGCAGCCGATTCCAGATCTACAACAAGGTCAGCGGTTACATGGTTCCCCAGATGAACCTGTAACCCGGTGGCCTGGTTCCCTAAATTGGGGACTTTGGAAAACGGACAGGGGCGGGTTTTCAATCCGCCCCTTTTCTATGGTCAAAACAATAGCCACAGCCTGTTTTTCGTTGCTGCGGGCAGGGTAGAATTACTGGAATGACCGGGCGTCAACGCCGTCATTACCATCCTTGCCAACTGCCGGAAGGAAAGGGATTACAAGAGATGGACAGGGAGCAGGAAGAACACTACATTGATTTTGCGGCGGAGAACCCGGAACTGCTCTGTTCCGAGGCCCCCGATGAAATCCTGGAGGCCTGCGCCGCTGAGGCCGAACCGACCGCTTTCATGGAGGAGTTCCTGGGCACGGGGCACTCCCAGTGGATTCTCATGACCTACGGTCGCCGCCTGCCCCAGGGCATGATCAACAACAACGTCCTGCAGCTATGGATACGGGCCTGCCGCCTGTATACCCGCAGGATGATGAACGAACCGGACCCGGACTGGGGCAAACCCTTCTTTTCAATTGAGGATATGACGGTCGTCTGACGCCTGGATGGGTTTCCAAAGCCTTATTTGGAAGGCAACGAACACAGTTTGGGGAAGTAGATCCAGGACCTTGGATGCAGGGTCGGGCCTAGTTGTTGCCCTTCGCAGCAGCGTCCGGCGGGGGTTCCGTAAACTCCTTGCCTTCACGTAGCGCCTGTTCTCTGCGCAGGTTCCACTCCCGCCACTTTCCTCGCTCCTCTTCTCGTCCTTCTTCCTTGCCTTCCTTCCGACCCTTGGCATATCGGGACTTCAAATATCTTTCTGCCAGCATGGAGACCCCCTCCACCAGGTAGTAGGTAAATATTATAAGCCAGGGGATTAGGGCGGACGCCTCTTTAAATGCGGCCATCGCGGTGTCCACGACGTAGGCGTCGATCACGGCAGTGTCGAAGCCCCGCCACAGGTAAACGCCGGTAACCAGGACGAAGAGCGCCGCGAAGGTAATGTAATACCGTGTCAGGGAAAGCTGCCGGATATTCCAGATGCTCTCCCTGGGGTTGTCGTTGTTATTTGAAGCCATCGGCAAGCCCCTCAGGTCGTGGACTGATGGCGGTGAGACCGTCAGCCACCGAGTCAGGGGGATTCTAGCCGGCGCCTCCTTAACTTGTCTCTCCCCGGTTGTCAGTAGTTATCCGAGGTATGCTCAAATTTCGGTCAACAATCCTGGCACCTCAGGCAAACGTAATCGGCCCGGTCCTCCGGCAGGGTATCTACGGGCACATTGCGCCGCCGCTGGCAGACTGAACAGGCTACCGACTCCAGCATCGGTGGTGGCGACTCCGGTGCCGCCACCGCGGTCTCGGCGCCCCGGAACCCCCTGTATTCAGGGTTCTGGTCCTTAATCCGCTGGAATCGTTCCCGGTCTTTGCGACGGCTCATGGCATCCTCCCTTGCGGCGGGCCGGGCCGAATTAAATTGTGCTGATCTTAGTTGGACTGGAAGGCCGGGGCTACTTCACCTCGGCTACGGCGCCCGCCTCCTCCAGCTTGGCCTTGATGCCGTCGGCCTCGTCCTTGGCCACGGCTTCCTTGACCCGGGCCGGAGCCGACTCCACCAGTTCCTTGGCTTCCCTCAGGCCCAAAGCAGTGACTTCGCGCACGGCCTTGATGACGTTAATCTTGTTGGGGCCGATCTCCTGCAGGGTTACGTCAAACTCGGTCTGCTCCTCTTCAGCAGCGGCCGCAGGGGCACCGCCGCCATCACCACCGGCGGGGGCTACGGCAACGGCCATGGGCGCGGCGGCGGTAATGCCGAACTCTTCCTCCAGCGCCTTTACCAGGTCGGCCAGTTCCAGCACGCTCATACCTTTGATAGTTTCCAGCAATTCCTCTTTAGTAGCCATGGGGCCTCCTCTATTTTGGGTCTTGTGTAAATCTAAGCGGAAGTATCTCAGAGTCCCTTCCCCCTTGAAGGGGGGAAATCAGAGGGGAGTGGCGTCGGCCGCAGCGTTACGCCGCCTCACCGCCCTCTTCCAGTTGGTTAATCCGGGCCTGCAGCAGCCCGCCCAGGTTCTGTAGCGGGCCGTTCAGTACGCCCAGCAGCCGGGATATGGGGGACTGCATCTGGCCCAGCAGGTTGGCCACCATCTGGGGCTTGGGGGGCAGGCTGGCCAGCCGCTCCACCTCGGGCGGTTGCAGGGTCGGCCCCGTTCCCAGGATGGCCCCGTGGATGGCCAGCGGGGACCTGGTGGCGCGGATGTAGTCATTGACGGCCTTGGCCGTGTCCACCGGGTCGTTGTAGCCGAAGGCGATCGCCGTGGGCCCCTCGACGATTTCACTGAAGTGGGGCACGTTGGCTTCCTGCGCCGCCAGGTTGACCAGGGTGTTCTTGACCACTACAAATTCCACCCCGGCATCGCGCATCCGGCGCCGCAGGTCGGTCATATCGTTGACGGGAATACCGGAATAGCCGGCGGTCAGGGCGATGGAGCAGTTCTCCATCTTCTCCTTTAACTCGGCCACCCGGTCTATCTTGGCCTGTGTGGGCAAATGCTTACCTCCTTAATTCATAAAGATTGCATGGGAATCCAGGTAATCTACCTGACCATGCCAGTTAAAGGTCTTGTTACATTACCCCGTCCTGGTTTTCTCTGCTCACAGCTTCTTCGGGTTCTTCGCCATACCCATCCCAGGTTACGCGGTCAAGCACTTCGGCAATTAATATGATCAGCACTCCGCTGGATCCGAGAGATAAGACTGAACGCCAAATATGTGCAAGTCCTTGCAGCAATATTCGGTCATCCGGATTTCTCGTATTGGAAATGGCAACTATCCAAAGGAAGTCATAGGCGCGCCGGTGACCAGGGCAGACACCACTACCACAATACCAACCCAGCGACCGACGGCCACAATGTTCCAGCCGCCCGCTTTACTGTAAGGCGTCACCGAGGCATTACCAATTAAAGGTTCTCCAAAAAGATAATTCCCTGCGACTGCAGACCAGACGCAGGGAGTATCGGCAAATCATGTCGAAAAACCCGGTAAGTGCGCCTAGGCAGGCGGCCCGCCACATCAGGATATGGTATCGGACCCTTGGCTCCCCATCGGGAGACCGGCGGTCTACAGCGTTATTGGGTTGTTGTATTGCTTACGGTTCTGTTGCTGCTTGCGATCCTCGTGGTCCCGCTTGAGACCACCAAAAGACTACCACGAATCTGGTCCGAAGGCTACTCCGGCCGCAGGGCCTGCAGCGCGTTCAGATCCAGGGGAATGCTGGGCCCCATGGACGAGCTTATGTAGGCGGAGCGCAGGAACGAACCCTTAACTGCCGCCGGTCGAGCCCGGACAATGGAGTCGATCAGCACTGCCAGGTTTTCCAGCAGCCTGTCGGTGTCGAAGCTGGCCTTGCCGAAGGCGCAATGGATAATCGCCGTCCGGTCGGTGCGATACTCCACGCGGCCTGCCTTGGACTCTTCGATAACCCGGCCCAGGTCCCGGGGTTGAACCATAGTCCCCGTCCTGGGGTTGGGCATCAGTCCCCGGCGGCCCAGAATGCGGCCCAGCTTGCCTATCTTGGGCATAATCTCCGGCGTAGCCAGGCCCACCTCGAAGTCCACCCAGCCGCCTTCAATCTGGGCGATCAGGTCGTCGTCCCCCACGTAGTCGGCGCCGGCCTGCCGCGCGATGTCCGCGCCCTCGCCGCTGGTGAACACCAGCACCCGCACCTGCTTGCCCAGTCCGTGGGGCAGCACGGTAACCTCCCGCACCATCTGGTCTGCGTGCCGGGGGTCGGCGCTGGTGCGCACATGGATTTCCATGGTCTCGTCAAACTTGGTGCTGGCCAGTTCCTGCATCAGTTCTATGGCTTCCCGGGGTTGGTACTGCTTGTCCGGGCCCACCCGTTCGGCCACGGCCGCAAATCTTCTGCTGTGCTTGGGCATATCTGTTAATCCCCTTCCACGCTAATGCCCATGCTGCGAGCGGTACCTTCGATGATGGACATAGCCTGTTCTACCGAGTTGGCGTTCAGATCCTTAAGCTTGGTTTCAGCAATCTCCCGCAGGGCATCCCGGCTGATCGTGCCGGCCCTGCCCGCTCGGACCTCGGTGGCTCCCTTCTCGACCCCGGCCGCACGACGCAGCAGGTCCGAAGCCGGGGGAGTGCGGGTTACAAAGGTGAATGACCGGTCCTCGAAGACCGTCAAATGCACCGGTACGATGGTGCCCGCCTGGGACGATGTCCGTTCGTTGTATTCCTTGACGAACCCCATGATGTTCACGCCATGCTGACCCAGGGCCGGGCCCACGGGGGGAGCGGGCGTAGCCTTGCCCGCTTCCAGTTGCAACTTGATAACTGCTCTGACCTTTTTTGCCACCGGGGCCTCCTAAATCTATGCGCGTTCCACTTGCAGAAAGTCCAGTTCCACCGGCGTTTCCCGTCCGAAAAATGAAACCAGCACCCGCACCTTGCCCTTGCTTTCGTCCACGTCGCCCACCGCGCCCACGAAATCAACGAAGGGCCCCTCGGTGATGCGTACTGTGTCGCCGGCTTCCAGGCCAATCTTGATGCGGGGCGGGCCGGACTCCGATTGCTTGAGGATGGACTCCAGTTGGGAATCTTCCAGCGGCACCGGTTTGGGCCGCTTGTCGTAATCGTCTTCCGTGGAGATGAACCCCGTTACCCCGGGCGTGTTGCGGACCACGTACCAGCTTTCGTCGTCCATGTTCATCTGCACCAGAATGTAGCCGGGGAAAAGCTTGCGCTGCTCCGACTTGCGCTTCCCGTCCTTGAAGATCACCTCTTCCTCGGTGGGCACTACCACCTGGAAGATGCGGTCCTGCATGTCCAGGCTCTGAATCCGCAGGTCCAGGTTCTTCTTTACCCTGTCTTCCTGGCCCGAGTAGGTATGAACGATGTACCAGTGCTGGTCCTCGAACTGTTCCTCTTCAATCAGGCTGTCTCTCTCGGTGGTCATAAGCCGTCACGCTCACTCCAGGCTTGGGGCTACGGGCTGACGCCATTGACTCTACAAGCCCGCTTGGCTGGCGGGCTTGCTCTGCAATGCTGGCAGTTCTGCCGGGAAGGCGGGAGAGGTCGATCCCTCGCTCCGCCCTCCGGATGTATATCTAGAACAGTCGGAACACGGCAAAGATGCCCCGGTTGAATAACTCGGCAAACACCCGGTCCAGACCGCCAAGGAAGAAGCCCACGACCACAGACAGGGCGATGACGATTGCGGTCAATCGCGCCGTCTCCTCCTTGGAAGGCCATACCGACTTGCGAAGCTCCGATATGACTTCCTGCAGGAAGAGGACCGGGCTCGCCCGCCCCATGCTGCGGGGCGTAATTGGCGATTGGTTTCGTTGCTGGGTTCCGGCCCGCGCCATCTCTGGCTACCGTACTTCGCGGTGAGTCTTGTGACCCCGGCAGCGGGAGCAGTACTTGCGCAGTTCCATCCGCTGGGTATCGTTCCGGCGGTTCTTTACCGTGGCGTAATTGCGCTCACGGCACTCCCCGCACTGGAGGGTAATAACTCCGCGGATATCAGCAGACTTTCGAGCCATGATTCACCTTCTTCCTTCCGCCCGCCGGAACGGGCGAACGTCGCCTTTAGTCCAGCAGCTTGGTGATTACGCCCGAGCCCACGGTGCGGCCGCCTTCGCGGATGGCGAAGCGCTGCCGCTCCTCCAGGGCGATGGGAGTAATCAGGTTCAGGGTCATGGTGATGTTGTCTCCGGGCATGACCATTTCCACGCCCTCGGGCAGCGTAATCTCACCGGTAATGTCGCTGGTCCGAATGTAGAACTGGGGCTTGTAACCGGAGAAGAAGGGGGTATGGCGACCACCCTCCTCGCGGCTGAGCACGTACACCTCAGCCTCGGCATGCCGGTGAGGCTGCATGGAGCCGGGCTTTACGACCACCTGGCCGCGCTCCACCTCGTCCCGGTCCACGCCGCGCAGCAGAATGCCTACGGCGTCGCCGGCCTCGGTGGTATCCAGCAGCTTGTGGAACATTTCCAGGCCGGTGGCCACGGTCTTGCGTACGTCGCCGGACCGGATGATCTCAATCTCTTCGCCCTGCTTGAGCATGCCGCGCTCCACCCGGCCGGTTACCACGGTGCCGCGGCCCTTGATGCCGAACACGTCCTCAATGGGCATCAGGAAGGGTCGGTCGGTCAGGCGCTCGGGGACGGGAATGTAGTCATCCATCGCCGCCACCAGGTTCGCCACTCCCTCCATGGCATCCGGGTCGCCTTCCATGGCGTTGAGGGCGCTGACCCGGACGATGGGGGTGTCGTCGCCGGGGAAGTCATAGATGCTCAGCAGTTCCCGGACTTCCAGTTCTACCAGCTCCAGCAGCTCTTCGTCGTCCATCATGTCGACCTTGTTGAGGGCGACCAGGATGCGGGGCACTTCCACCTGGCGGGCCAGCAGGATGTGCTCACGGGTCTGGGGCATGGGGCCGTCCGGCGCGCTTACCACCAGTACCGCGCCGTCCATCTGCGCGGCGCCGGTAATCATGTTCTTGATGTAGTCGGCGTGGCCAGGGCAGTCCACGTGAGCATAGTGACGGGTGTCGCTCTCGTATTCCACGTGGGCGATAGCGATGGTCACACCGCGTTCCCGCTCTTCAGGCGCGTTATCGATGCTGCCGAAATCCCGGAAACTGGCCATTCCCTTCTCTGCCATAACCCTGGTGATTGCGGCCGTAAGGGTGGTCTTGCCGTGGTCAACGTGACCGATGGTACCCACGTTTACGTGGGGCTTGGAACGATCAAACTGCTGCTTGGCCATTTCTTGTCCTACTCTCCTGCTTTTCCTTTGGAGGTGATGGAGCCCAGAGGCGGGATTGAACCGCCGACCCCGTTCTTACCAAGAACGTGCTCTACCGCTGAGCTATCTGGGCTCGTTACCCCAAAATGTAAGTTAGATTTGGTTGTATTTTACCAAATTGGGTGGTGGAGGGGGCAGGATTCGAACCTGCGAAGTCCTTCCGGACGCCAGATTTACAGTCTGGTGGCTTTAACCACTCACCCACCCCTCCCTGCCGGCGGCCGACCCCACGGTGGAGGAGGGCCTGCGCATAGCCGGTTCAACTGGGTAGGGATAATATTCCATGGAGCCCCAGAGGGGACTCGAACCCCTAACCTGCCGATTACAAGTCGGCTGCGCTTCCAATTGCGCCACAGGGGCACAAGCGATAGTTCAGACCAGAAAAAGGCCCCGCTACGTCGGGGCCATTCAGCCAGCCTGCTTGATACTGCAAAGATTATATAGACGCACGGGCGAACTTGTCAATGGAATTTCCGCAATCCGTAACCCCCCAAAGCAACGATCCTGACCTGCCTCCCTGACCTGCCCTCATCCCGGCGAAAGCCGCTATCCGGGACTGCTATCCAGGAATCACTGCCCGGGCAAAGCTCTCCATTCCGCTACCCCACCTTCCCGAAGGGCCCCGATCGAAGGCTTCCCGGCCCTCCCAGGCCGGTGGGGCCTGGTTTCGGGTGGTATGGACATCGGGTGGTATGGACCATCGTAACGGTAGGGGAAGTCGTAACGGTAGTGGCAGACCTGTGTGTCTGCCCTGGTCTCACCAATGAAACTGCCTGAATCGGAACCCTGCCTCCCAAACCTTGACGCTTGCCACGGGTTATTCTACACTGCATTCGGCCCGTTGAAACCGCTTCGAAAACCCGGTTTGCAACGCGAAAATTCCTGCATATTTCATCCGCTGAGTCACCATTTTATGAATCTGAAGGACTACATCCGCGACATCCCTGATTTCCCCCAACCAGGGATCTTGTTCCGAGACATTACCCCCTTGCTCCGCGACCCTGACGCCTTTAATCACACGGTAGACCTCCTGGCTGAACGCTGCCGTGAGTATGAAATTGACGTCATTGTAGCCATCGAGTCCCGCGGCTTTATCTTCGGCGCTCCCCTGGCCTGCCGCTTGGGCAAGCCCCTGGTCCCCGTTCGCAAGGAGGGAAAGCTGCCCGGCGACACCGTTTCCGCCGAGTATTTCCTGGAATACGGCTCCAGCCGGGTGGAAATGCACTTGGGCGACGTGAGGCCCGGTGACCAGGTCCTTATCATCGACGATCTCATTGCCACCGGCGGCACCCTGGCCGCCGCCGCCCGTCTGGTGGAAACCTGCGAGGGCGAGGTGGCCGCCATGGGGCTGGTTATTGAACTGGAAGGTCTGGGCGGCCGTAACACCCTGGGAGCCTACGACATATTTTCCCTGATCCAATACTAGGCAATATGGCAGCCCCGGCAAGGAAATCCGGGGCGCGCTGGCTGGTGCGGAGTTTCCCGTCCGGCAACTGAAAGACCAAAGACAAGCTACGCAGGGAGGAAAATTTATGGCAGAAAAGACTACTGTCGGTAGTTACGAAATCACCGCCGTTATAGACATGGTCCCGCCGCCCCGGCCCACTTCCGCCATGTTCCCCGACGTGCCCGAAAGCGCCTGGGCCGATTACCAGGAAGTCCTGGAAGACGGCCAGCTTCAGCTCTACTACGGCGTCTTTGTGGTACGTTCCGAAAACCACACCGTGCTGGTGGACACGGGCATGGGCCCCGGCCCCCATCCCTCCCGCGGCAACGCCGTGGGCAACCTTTACGAGGAACTGAGGCCCGTGATGCTGCCACCCAACGTGGACATTCACAACACCAACGTCTCCCCGTCAGACCAGGTCAATTTTGTCATCCATACCCACCTCCACCCTGACCACGTGGGCTGGAACCTGCGATACTCCGGCGGAATGCCGGCGCCCAACTTCCGCCGCGCCCGCTACATCATTCCCAAGGACGACTACGACTACTACACCCAGCCCGAAATCCTTGAGCAGAATCCCCACGTGCAGCAGCAGATAATGCCCCTGCGCCGCCTTCGTCTCCAGCAGATTGTTGAGGGCGAGTACGAGGTAACCGACGGCATCTCCACCATGCCGGCCGTGGGCCATACCCCGGGCCACCAGGTGGTGCTGGTCAACTCCGGCGGCGAAAAAGCCATGCTGGTGGGCGACCTGCTCCACTGCATCGCCCAGGTCACCGAGCCCAGCTGGTGCGCTTCCGTGGACTACGACAAGGCCGCCAGCCACGCCAACCGCGCTGCGCTGCTGGACAAGGCCGAGAGCGAGGGCTGGATTGTCTGCGCCGGCCACTTTCCCCCGGGCAAGCAGATCGGCCGCGTGGCAACCGAGGGCGGCAAGCGAGTCTGGCAGTCGCTGTAAACCCTGACAACTTACCTCTCGGACTTAAAAAGGGCGCACGAAAAACCGTGCGCCCTTGCATGTGGTGATTCCGCCGGCTAGCCCATTCGTGCTTTTTCGTGCCAATTCGCGGATTGAATCCTTCGTGTCCCTCCGTGTTTCTTAGCGGAAAACTTCCCAGCAGTTGGCAGGGTTTAGTTGCAGATGGCTTGGTCAATCGGAACGGTAGGGGCAAACCTGTGTATCTGCCCTGGTTTCACAAAGCGTTAGGGGCAGACCTGTGTATCTGCCCTGGTTTCACAAATATAGCCACCTGAATGGGAACGCAGTTCCTGCGATTTTAACGCTTGTCTAACCCCGGTTCCTTTGCTACAATCGCCGCGTTAAGCCCGACGCAATCAGGTAGGCAGGTTGTAGCTGATACGGCGGCTGACCCCCAAGGCAGGCGCCGGTTTCCGGCATTCCGCCAGGGCAATCCGAGAATGGCTAGATATGTGACAGGAGGAGGAAGCATTATGCCATCGTTTTGGGAGAATCTAAGGTTCGGTGGTGACCGCGGATTTGACGACATGCACGGCTACCAGGGTCTGGACATGGTTGCCTATGTCAGCCATCCCGCCCCCAGCGAGGGCGTTAGCTGGCCCGCCGTAATCGTTATCCAGGAGATTTTTGGCGTCAACGAGCATATCCAGAAGGTTTGCGACCGCTTCGCCGCCAACGGCTACGTTGCCGTTGCCCCGGCCCTGTTCCACCGCGAGCATCCCAACCCCAAGCTCGGCTACAGTCCCGAGGATATGCAAGCCGGCATAAACTATATGTCCGTCATGCGGGACGATGAAATTGTTACCGACATCAACGAGACGGTGAACTACATTTTGGGCGGGGACAATCGCACCCCTTACAACCGCACCGCCGGCCAGAAGGTGGGCATCGTCGGCTACTGTGTCGGCGGCCGCATCACCTACCTGGCAGCCACCAGTTGCCCCCGCCTGGATGCCGCTGTGGCCTACTACCCCGGCCGGGTCCTGGTCCCCTTCGGCGACGACAATCCCGCCCCCGTAGACCTCACCGGCAACATCAAGGTTCCCCTAATGGGTCACTTCGGCGACCAGGACGGTAACCCGTCGCCTGATGATGTGACGGCGATTGAGGCAAAGCTTGACGCCGCTGGCGTCAACTATGACTTCAAGATGTACGCGGGCGCCGGCCACGGCTTCAACTGTGACGAACGCGACAGCTACCACGCCGAGGCGGCGGAAGACGCCTGGGCCCGCACTCTGGGCTTCTTCAACCAGCACCTCAAGGGCTAGCGGTACACAATCCACCAATGGACCCTGGTGTCCACTAAAGGGTGAATAGTAACGGCCCGGTCACCAATCGACCGGGCCTTTTTCTTTTGCATTTGGAAGTGTACAGCGAGGTTAGGCCCCGAACCCCCCCGGATGGAAGGACCATCCACAGAGTCCCAGCCTGCACCGCCCAGGGCAATCGCATTATGTTTGAATTGTCATTCTGAACGGAGTGAAGAATCTAAACTCCATCCCACAGGCCGACCAGGGGACCCGTAACCGGGCTGACATGGAGGATTTTGGGCCCTTCGGCAAGCTCAGGGCAACATGACCTATGACTGGCGGATGTCTGCCACCTATGGCCTGAATCTAAGACGCGATTGCCCTGCTGCACCGCCCCTTCTACCGCCAGGCCAGCTCCACATCCGCAATTATGCCGTACTTGTCATACAACCGTTCCGCGATGTTGATGCGGAAACCGTCATCCTCGGGGAAGGCGTTGCGGATATGCACCCGCCAGATATCCTGGTCCAAATCGTTAACGTCGGGAAAGGCGTCATCGCACCGCACACCGGGATCGTACTCGTAGATCAACTCCTCCGACGGCCGTTCCAGGTACTCGGCGATAAATATCTGCACCATGTCAATTATCTCAACGGGCGTATGCTGGGGCACGATCGGCCTCCCGGCACATGGGGTATTGGCGGTGGGGTGGGAAGGTGAAAGAGTACGAGCCTCTTCCCATTTCTTTATGACCTTCCTGGATTAAAGAAACCCTACACCCCGCTGGCCCCGAAGCTCTCCCGGAACCGGTACAGTGTCATCTCCGGCTCAATGGGCGCCACGGGCATGTACTCCGTCTCCTCAATCTTGGCCACTATGAACCAGGGCCCGTCCTGCTCCAGGGCCTCGCAGAACACCGCCTCCAGGTCCTCCAGGTTATCCACCGTAGTAGTGTGGGGAATGCTGCAGCTCTGGGCCACCTGCTCCAGGTCGGTGCCGAAGGCCGTGTGGCTGGACTGGTGCCCCGTCTGGGCCCACTGCTCGTTGTCCCACACCACCACCACCAGGTTTTTGGGCTGCTCCCGGCCAATGGTTGCAATCGAGCCCAGGTTCATCAGCAGCGAACCGTCGCCGTCCAGCGAAACCACCTTCTCCTCGGTGGAAACGGCCACCCCCAGGGCAATTGACGAGCAAAGCCCCATGTTGCCGTAGGTGTAGAAATTCCGGTCCCGGTGCCCCGCGTGCCACAACTCGTCGGTGGTGGGGCCCAGGTTGCTTACAATGGGAAGGTCGCCAATATGGCGCAGCAGCATTTGGGTAGCTTCGAACCTAAGCAAGTTTGCCTCCGTGCAGCAGTTGGGTCATGCAGATGGCCACCGGCTGGCGGTTGGCGTGGCACAGCTTCAGCGCCCCATCCACGATCTTCTCCATGTTGTACTCGTCTTCCAGGGTGAAATGCACCAGCCCGAAAACGTCCAGTATCGGTCGGGTGGCCCGGCCCATGGGCACCTGCGCGATGTTGAACTCCCCGGGCCCGCCCCGCAGGTTCAGGAAGATGGGTATGGGAGTCCGGGCCGGTATGCACAGGCTGGCGATGGCGTTGATGCTGTTGCCGAACCCGCTGGACTGCATGAACACCGCCGAATTGCGCCCAGTGGCATAGGCCCCCACCGCCACGCCTATGGCCTCCTCCTCCCGTGTGGCCGAAACCAGGTGAAAGTAGGGGTCGTCGTCAATCAGGGTAGTCACCCGGTCTATGGAAATATCGGGCACATAGGCCACCAGGGATGTATCCCACTTCTTTAGTGAGTCAACGATTATGTCGTTCCACGCCATAGCTGTTTCGTGTCTCCAAAGCTCCGATTTGTACCTGAAAAAGGGCATTGCCTAAATTATCAGCAATGGTGTTGAAAGTCAAAAACGGTGTCTACACGGACAGACAGGATAGACAGGATTTTCTGGGTTTTCCGCATCCATCCTCCTGTGCATCCTGCCCATCCATGTTAATATCTTGGGCAGCCTGTACACCAAGAGGTGCCACCTTGCAGATAGACCCCAACACCTTTGAGCACAACTTCTACCGCGTCCTCACCGGCGTGGTCGTCCCCCGGCCCATCGCCTTTGTCTCCACCATCTCCACCGACGGCATTGTAAACCTGGCCCCCTACTCCTTCTTCAACGCCGTCGCGTCCGACCCGCCCACCATCGTCTTCTCCTCCTCCCGCCGCGCCGGTTCCAAGGCCAAGGACACCCTGACCAACGTGGAGGAAACGGGCGAATTCGTGGTGAACGTGGTGGTGGACGAAATCGCCGAGGCCATGAACAAGACCGCCGCCGAGTTCCCCGTCGAGGTCAACGAGTTCGAAATAGCGGGGTTGACGGAAGCCCCCTCCGTGAAGGTGAAGGCCCCCCGGGTGGCTGAGTCCCCCGTTAACATGGAGTGCCGTCTAAAGCAGGTGGTGGATTTGGGAAGGGACCCTCAAACGGGTCACGGCCTGGTCATCGGCGAAGTGGTCTACATGCACATCCGCGACGACCTGATAAACGGCCACCGCATCAACCACCAGTTGCTCAAGCCCACCGGCCGCCTGGCCGGCAGCATGTACTGCCACACCGCCGACGTCTTCGAAATGGCGCGCCCGGTCTACGAGGAACAGGAACAGAGGGTATAGGCAAAAGAGGAAAGGAAGGTCAGGTCAGTAGAAACTCCGGCTGCCAGGCTCCTGGGGTTTCTCCTGGTCTTCCGGCGCACTCTCCGCGGCAGGCTCTTCCTCTTCCTCTTCCGGCCACTCCGACACTTCATCCGCCGGCTGGTCCACCGGCGAATCCTGCGCCTCCCCGTCGCCTTCCGGAAGAGAGTCCTCCGGCACAACATCCTCGGCCTGCGCGGTTACGGGTTCCACGTCAACATCGGCGTCGACCATTTCCACTGGCTCCCCTTCAACCACTGCCGGGGGATGACGCCCGGTGACCTGGAAGGAAATATCCTCGTCCGGATGGGCGGCCCGGTAGGCGTTGAGAGCCGTTTCCAGCTGGTCGAAAAAGGCCTCCGGGTCCCTAACCCGTATGGCCTGGCGGCGGCCCTTGATGGGACGGATACGAAGTTGGTCAATGGCGGCTATCGACCCCATCTCCACCGTGGCAATGTTGCTGAAGTGGATGGTCTTCACCCGGGGCTTGCCGTAGGCCACGCACACCGCGTCGTTATAGACCATGTACTCCCGCGGCGTGAACAGCCAGGTATAGGCCGTTACCGCCAGACCCAGGATAATTATCATTTCCGGGTTGCCCGGCGGCGGCGGAATTCCCACTAATCCCGCCAGCCCCCACACCGCGATGCCCAGGGCCAGTATCAGGGTCAGGTTGAACGGCACCCGGTCTTTGGCCGCATACAGGGGCTGGTTTTGTGTTTGCTCCATCTTTTTGTTCCCTTGCCCCGGAGGCAATGTAAAGCCGCCGCCCAATTAGACGGACAGCGGATTCCGAAGCGGCACCATTATATACCATCGGGCCCGGCCTAGCTACCCGACGTTTAGTGAGGTCAAAACAATCGAGTTCTGTACTTCTGATCAATGCCCTGACCCGGTAGGGTTTCGTTTCAGGTGGTACAGACAATCGGTGCGGTAGGGGCAGACCTATGTGTCTGACCTGGTCTCACGAGCAAAACCACCTAAATCGGAACGCTACTTTTAGTGAGGTCAAAACAATCGAGTTCTGTACTTCTGATCAATGCCCTGACCCGAGGGCGTGGCCCTAAGAGCCTGCCGAAGCGCCTGCAATCATGCATGCCTGCAATACCCAACTAAGAACCCAATGGTCCCTCGCGGACAAGACCGCTGGACTCTTCGGCTTCAATCACAGTGACCGGAATCCAAAGCGCCATTGTCCCGACTTCGCCCCCACATCACTCCCGCCCTACTGCTAGAATTACTCCACGCGCACCCCACATCTGCCCGGAGGTCTCCCCACGTTTGGCCCTTCTGTCTCGCCTGATCCTGGCCAACTTCCGCAACTTTGCCGCGCTGGACCTGGCCCTGCCTCCCGGCGTGGTGGTGTTGTGCGGGGCCAACGCCCAGGGCAAGACCACCCTGCTGGAGGCGGTGTACCTGCTGGCCATTGCCCGTTCCTTCCGCGCCGAAAACGAACGTGAGGTGGTCAACTTCGCCGCCGCCAGGGACGGACAGCAGGCCCTGGTAGGCGGCCACCTGGAAAGGGACGACCAGCGCGTACAGGTGTACGTCGGCTACTCCTGCACCACACCCTCTGCCTCCGTTCCAGCGTCCGGCGGCCGGGCCGGCCTCAACTACTCCGTCCGCAAGGAAATTCGGGTCAACCGCGTCCGGCGCACCGCCGCCGACCTGGTGGGGACGGTCGGCGCTGTCCTCTTCAACGCCGACGATATCCAGTTGGTCCAGGGACCCCCGGCCGGCCGCCGCCGCTACCTGGATATCCTAATCTCCCAGGGCGACCCCCTTTACCTGAAGGCCCTCCAGCGCTACTCCCAGGTGGTCCGCCAGCGCAACCGCTTGCTGCGCCTGCTGCGCGAGGGACGGGCCGAAAATTCCGAGCTTGAGTTCTGGGATGACCGGCTGGTTCGCGAGGGCGCCTGGTTAAGCTGGCAGCGGGCCCGGGCCATCAGCCTCCTGGCCGGACTGTGCGCTGATCATCACCGGAACCTCAGCAGCCCCGGCGAACTGCTGACCCTCGAACACCTGCCCAGCGTACCCGTGGGCGAGGACGTCGAGGCCACCGCCAGCCACTTTCGCCAGGCCCTGGCGGGACTGCGTGCCCGCGAATTGGCCACCGGTAGCACCGCTGTCGGTCCCCACCGTGACGACTTCCAGCTACTGGTGGACGGCGTGGACATGGGTACCTTCGCCTCCCGGGGCCAGGCCCGTACCCTGGCCCTCACCCTCCGCCTGGCCGAGGCCGCCTACCTGTCCCAGGTCCGCCAGGACGAACCCGTGGTCCTGCTGGACGACGTACTCTCCGAAATGGATGAAGACCGCCGCCGCCGGGTTCTGGAAAAAGTCTCCGGCTACGGCCAGTCCCTCATCACCACCACCGACCCTGGCCTGGTGCGCCCCTATTTCGGCAGCAACGCCACCTACCTCCGCGTTGCAGATGGCGCGGTCACACCCCTCGGCGTGGAATAGAGGCGGACACATGTCCGTCCGCCCACCCCAACCAATCGCCATCCCGCCTGCCGCCAAATTCCCTGACACTCCCCCCTTGCCACCCTGCATAACCCATCTCCACCATAGAAATACGAGCCATCAAACAGGAAACACTGGCGTGACCCGCCCCCGTCCGTCGTAATGGCGACCCTTGTACCTGCCCGGGCCCCGGCGATCATACGTAGGGGCGGCCCTTGTGGCCGCCTTGCCCCAGGAGGTCAACCCTGCCGGAAACACAACCCCACTTGCCCAGAGGGCGAAAGGCCGGGGGCAAAATTGAGCCAAAATGGCACACATTTCAAAAAAATCCCACCTTCGTGCCCCTTCGTGTCCCTTCGTGGATAAAAGAACAAAAGGAGAAAGACAACCATGAGAACCCTCAGCGAAATCAGAAAAGAAATCCGCGCCCTCCAGCGCAAATACCACCGCCAACTCACCATCTACCGCATGCGCCGCGTCACCGAACAGGTCTACAACGACTACGCCCGCGCCGTAGGCGACCGGCAGGACCCGCCCAAACCCCTGGAGGTAATCCGCAAGATCGCAGACCAGGGATTCCGCCTCACCACCTGGATGCACCTGCACAACTACCTGGACAAGGTGCGGGAAGCGGGAGACATCCCCGAACCCCGGCGCATGCTGCTGGCCCTGCTCCCCTGGGCCTGGGAGACAAAATACGACCGCCTGCTAATGCGGGAACTCCCCGCCCCCAAGCCCAAACCCGACCTGTCCCTCCTCTGGGCCCGCTGGTTCGCCATGGCATAAGGGGAATTGCACCCACCGTAGGGGCAGACCTGTGTGTCTGCCCCGGCCCACCGGCAACCATCGTAGGGGCGGCCCTTGTGGCCGCCCTGCCCCGGCAGGTCAATGTCGCCGGATACATACCTCACCCCTTCACCCTCAGGTACAGGGCCCCGAGGGTAGAGGCAAAACCGGAACAAAATGGGCCAAAATGGGCCAAAAAATGAAAAACTCCCATTCGTGAATATTCGTGCCCATTCGCGGATAAATCCCTTCCCCTCCGGTTGCACAGGGCGTGAGGGCAAAACCGGAACAAAATGGGCCAAAATGAGACAAAATGGGACGAAAATAAAAAATCTAACCTTCGTGTCCCTTCGTGCCTCTTCGTGGATAAATTCCTCGGGCTCACCGGGCGCTATCATCCCGGGCGTCACAAACCCCGGTGATATAATTTTCGCAGGGGAGAACGCCCTGCTTTCACAACTCGTTCCTCCCGCCGGGGCGTTCTAAAGGGCGGGTAACTGGGAGAGATCTGATGGACTTTCTGGAACCTTGGCTTAGAGAACTGGGCCTGGCCAACCAGATCTGGCTGCCGGCCACCTCAATTTCCATTGTCCTGGCCGCTTTGGTACTGGCCTTCCTTTTTCACAAGGTCATCTACCCCGTTGTGCTGCGGTTTACCAACTTCACCCCCACCAATCTCGACGTTAACCTGGTCAGGGCCTTTCGCCGCCCCTTCACGCTGGGCATCCTTGTGGCGGGCATATACCTCTCACTGGTAATTCCCTTCGAGTACTCGCTGACGGTGCGGCACTCCATTGACCGCGTCGCCGGAATTCTCGGCATGGTTCTGGGCGTCTTGGCGGCCACCGGTGTGGTAACAGCCCTCTTCAACTGGTACTACGACGAAATTGCGCCCCACACCCACTCCACCCTCGACGACCGCCTCATGCCCATGCTCCGGCGCATCGCCACGGGCCTGGTTTACGCCCTTGGCGGCCTGCTGGTGCTGGACCTGTTGAACATCAACATCAGCCCCATCCTGGCCAGCCTCGGTCTGGGCGGCCTCGCCGTCGCCCTTGCCCTCCAGCCCACCCTTGCCAACCTGTTTGCCGGTACCTACGTCATGACCGAGGGGGTCGTAAGCCAGGGTGACTACATCGAACTGGAGAACGGCGTGGCCGGCTATGTGATCGACGTGGGCTGGCGCAGCACCCGTCTCCGTACCTGGACCAATAACCTGGTGCTGGTGCCCAACTCCCGCTTCGCCGAAACCATCATCACCAACTACCAGGGCCCCATACCTGCGGTCAACATCTACCTCACCTGCGGCGTAAGCTACGACAGCGACCTGGAGCGGGTGGAGCAGGTATGCAAGGAAGAAATGGACCGGCTTCTGGAGTCAGACCCTCGGGCCGTGAAGGACTACGGCGCCTACTTCGCCTACGAGTCCTTCGATGATTCCAACGTGACCTTTTACCTGTTCCTGCAGGCCCGGGACCGCATCGCCAGCTTTGAAGTCCAGTCAGAACTGATCAGGATGGTGCACAAGCGGTTCGGAGAGGAAGGGATCGTCATCAACTACCCCATGCGCACCATCAACTTTACCGACTTGCCGGTCTCTGGAATGTCGGACCAGGCAAACACCGGAAGCGACCAGTCCGGCCACCGGCGGGCAGTCGTCCGCCGCGCCCGTGGTACCGCGCCAATGGACGACGGCGCTGGTCAGGAAGCCCCGGCCTCCAACGTGGCTCACGGCGACGGCCCCGACGGTCCCGTTGCCCCCGGCCCCGATTTTGGGTAACCTGGCCTCCTGGTGACAACCGGTAGCGGTTTTGCCGTAATTGTAGATGAATGGCCGCAATCTTACGTAAATCGTAACAAATGTGGACTTCAACGAGTCAGGTGTCCAATTATTTACGGCAATAGTTGACAATTGACAGGAGAAGGATTATCTTTCCCTAACGACCATTATTTTGCCAATCTGTGAGCAAATTTGAAGGAGGAGTAGCATGCTTAAGATAGGGCACGAGGTAGTCCGCCCCGGCAGGAACCTGGGCGAAACCGAAGTTACCATCCCTGTTCCCGAGGAGTTGGAAACCACCCCCGGCATTCCCATGACCCAGCGCGAAGTTGACTGGTACGCCCGCGAGTATCCGCTGGAATCCATCAACATCACCGAGCGCGCTTCCCGCGACTGGGCCAACACCCTCCGCGACCAGCACGCCGAGATGCGCGAGATCCGGAAAGAGCACGAGAAGCTCAACCGGCCCCTGATCATGGCCTGCCGCATGACCAGCGATCTGGAGCCTACTGCCGAGCCTACCGGCGAGGACATCAGTGAGTTGATCAAGACCAAGGCCCGGGAATTGGGCTTCGTCGAAGTCGGCATCACCGCCTTCGACCACCGCTATACCTTCCAGAGCAAGAAGGGCAGCACAACTTACTACCCGCACTTCGTCGCCCTCGCTTACGAGCAGGACTTCGAACCCACCCAGACCATCCCCAGCGTTGACGCCGAGATCGTGCACTCCAGCACCTACCGGACGGAAGGCGCCGCGGCTCTGGAACTGGGCAACTATGTCCGCAGCCTGGGCTACCATGCGCAGGTGATGGGTTCTGGCGACTCCGCCGGCCCGTACATCCCCATGCACGTCGCCGCCGGAACCGGCCAGCTGGGCGCATGTGGCTATCTGCTGACCCCCCACGTCGGCTCCCGCTGCCGATTGGTCGGTCTCACCACGGACGCCAACGTCACCTATGACAAGCCCGTAGACTACGGCATCCACGCTTTCTGCCAGGTGTGCCAGGTCTGCGTGAACCGCTGCCCCGGCCGCGCCCTGATGCGCGACAAGATCTGGTGGCGGGGAATTGAGAAGAACAAGCTCTACTTCAAGCGCTGCCGCCCCGTCATGGCCCGCTACCTGGGCTGCGGCATCTGCATGAAGGTTTGCCCCATCCAGAAGTACGGCCTGAAGAACGTCATGGACCACTATGCCGAGACCGGTCAGGTACTGGGCAAGGGCACCCACGACCTGGAAGGCTACACCCTGGAAGGCAAGGGCTACTTCGGCCCCGGCGAAATGCCGGTCTTCGACGGTGGCTTCTTCGATATGCCTCACGGCGGCACCGATGAGCACGCCTTCGACACCTTCAAGCAGCAGGCACTGGCCACCGGCGGCGAAGTCAGCGACGAAATGCTGGCCGAGCTCAAGGACGGGATCCTCAAGTCCATCTTCCAGGCCTCTGACAACGTCGGCATGATGGACGAGGACGCCGACTACATCTAGCCCCACCCCGGTCCATATCGGACCAGACAAACCGAGGGCCAGCATCTGAAGATGCTGGCCCTCACCGTTTGCCCTTTCGCCGGCCGCCACAGGACATACCTGTGGCCCCATGCCGTCTAATCCCGGTCTCCAGGCATGGCATGGCCCGAGACTCTGCCGGTACCTCCCGGGAGCCTGCTGTCAGCGCCCTCCATTTCCCAGTGGGTACCAGGCGCCAGGCCTAATCGTATCCTCTGTCCTGGAACCGGTAGCCATAGAAGTTACCACCGTCCCGGTCGTTATCCACGAACACGAAGATGGGGGTGTTCTCGCCCCGGCTCCACCTCGCCGTGCCAGCGCACTCCACCCTGCTGGAGTTACTGACTATGATCCGCAGGTCATAGACCTTCAGGATGGCAATGTCCTGGCTGCGGCTCAGTTCCATGCTCAACTCAGCGACCGTATCACAGTTCGCGCTCCCCAGCACGTGGGTGCGCAGCACCTGGTCTGCCCGTCGCCCCGGGTCCAGCTCAGAATAGGAATCCACTGTGGGACGGCTTGACGCGGCCGGAGCCGTCGGCGTGGGTACGACCTGCTGGGTTGTTGCCAGCGGGGTCAGCACAACGCCTGGCGTTGGTGTGGGGTATGGCGTGTAGGTCGGCTGAGGGGTCGCAGTAGCCGCCTCGGTGGGAGTGGGGTATGGCGTGTACGTCGGATAAGGCGTCGCCGTGGGGTAGGGCGAAGCCGTGGGCAAGGGCGTAGTCGTCGGGTATGGCGTGGCTGTGGGATACGCCGTGGCTGTCGGATAGGGGGTATGCGTCGGCCAGGCTGTGGCCGTGGGCGCCGCCGCCAGTTGATTGGCAACCTCGGCCTGCACCGTCGCCTGCACATTAGGCGTCCCCGTGCTGTCCGGTTCAGTAGTACAGGCGACCACCACCGCCAGCAGCAGCGCCATGGACAAGAAATAACGCATCGCTTGGAACACTGGTTTCTTACTGCGTACCATAGTCTGAGTAATCTCCCTAGATTATGTAATCAACTGTAGACTATAGCAGACCGGCCCAAAACTTACCCTGAATACCCAGTCCCCTTTTTAACGAGTTTGGCTCCTCGAAAGACGCGAAGGCCACAACGGCAAGATGCCAGCGGCCACATCACATCATCCTTGACCCACGCCCTGCCTGCGGGTAGGATTGTGCTACCAATAAGGCAAGCTGGGAGGCTACGTAAACATGCCCGCAAATTACACTGAGGAATTTGTCGAGGTCGGCGGCTCAAGGGTGCAGTTGCGCAAGGGAGGCTCCGGCGATCCCCTTCTGGTGTTGCACGGGGCCGGCGGCAGCGGCGGCTGGCTCCGTTACCTCGACGTCCTGGCAGAACGCTTTACGGTGTACCTGCCTTCACACCCGGGGTTCGACGAATCGGAGCGGCCCGATTGGATGGAGACCATGCACGACATGGCCTGTTTCTACAACTGGTTCGTGGAGAGCCAGGGTATCCAGGGATGCCGGGCCATGGGCTTTTCCATGGGCGGCTGGCTGGCCTCGGAAATGGTGGCCGCCTCCGGTCCTGTCTTCAGCAAGCTGATGCTGGTGGCCTCCGTCGGCATCAAGCCCAACGAGGGGGAAATCGCCGACGTTTTCATCATCACTCCCGCCCAGGTAATTGACCTGTTGTTCCACGACTCGTCCCAGGCGCCCGAATACGACCAGGTCTTCGGGCAGGCGCCCACTCCGGAGCAGATTGCCGTCCTGGAGCGCAACCGGGAGATGGCGGTACGCATCTGCTGGAAGCCCTACATGCACGACCTGAGCCTGGCGAACCGGCTGGCCCGGGTCAACATTCCCACCCGCATCGTGTGGGGCCGCAACGACAAGCTGGCTCCCGTCGAGTGTGGCCACCTGTTCCAGCAGGCCATACCTGGCTCCGACCTGGTAATCATCGACAACTGCGGCCACCTGCCCCAGATGGAACAGACCGACGAGTTCCTGCAGGCGGCCACATCGTTCTTTTAGGCCCGAATTTTTGTTCACATGGATGTACAGGATATACAGGATCATGTTGGATTGAGGGCAGGAAACTCCCGCCCTGAAGAAGCAATATCCTGCTCATCCTGTCCATCCGTGTTTCACATAGGAGGAAAGCTTTGCTGCCAAGATTCCGGGTAGATTTGGAAGAAGCCATTTCCGTGTCCGGCGACGATCTGAAGGGCACCGTCGCCGCCATATTCGAAAAGGTGGGGGTCCCGGCCGAAGACGCTGAACTTGGCGCCGACGTATTGGTGCTCGCAGACCTGCGGGGCGTGGACAGCCACGGCGTCTCCAACATGCTCCGCAGCTACCTGGGCGGCTACCAGCGGGGTGAAATCAACCCCCGTCCAAACATCAGCGTCGTCCGCGAGACTGCTGCCACGGCCAGCATAGACTCCGACCGGGGCCTGGGCACCATCGTAACGCCCAAGGCCATGGACATAGCTATCCGCAAGGCGCGAGAAGTTGGCGTGGGCATGGTTACAATCGGCAACTCCCGTCACTTGGGCATGGCATCCTACCACGCCATGCGGGCCCTGGACCACGACATGATCGGTGTCTGTATGACCAGCGCCCCACCCCGCATGGTGCCCACCTTCGGCGCCGAGCCACGCCTGGGCACCAATCCCATCGCGGTGGCTGTGCCCGCCCGAAACGAGCCACCCTTCGTATTCGACGCCGCCACCAGTTCCGTAGCCCAGAACAAGATCGAAATTGCCCGCCGCCTTGGCGCCGACCTGGAGCCGGGCTGGCTCGCTACTGACGACGGCACCCCTATTATGGAGGAGGTGCCTGTGCCCGAGACCTACCATCTGCTGCCCGTGGGCGCCACCAGGGAACTGGGTTCCCACAAGGGTTACGGCCTCGCCTGCGTGGTGGACATCCTGGCCGGAGTGCTTACCGGCTTTGGCTATGGGGCCGTGCCTGGCCGCCCCAATTTCGGACACTACGTCGCCGCATACAACGTTGCCGGCTTCGATGACCCCGACCACTTTAAGGATGAAATGGACGGCTGGCTCCAGATGATGAAGAGTACAAAGCCCGCGCCGGGCCATGACCGAGTCCTGGTGGCCGGCCAGCCCGAGGCCGAAATGGAAGCCGTCCGCCGCAAGGATGGCATCCCCCTCCACCCTGAAGTGGTCCAGTGGGTGCGGGACACCTGCGCAGAACTATCGGTCCGGTGCATGTTCTAAGGGGAATGTAATGACAAACAGACCCCTGTTGTCATTTGGCATTGATGCAATGGAGTTATATGCCAAGCGGGATTGGTATTCCTTAGAAAAACTTGAGGAAATTGAGAACGAACTGAGGCTTCGCCGCCAAACCACGTTTCCTCGAGTCAGGAAACTACATGGGCAAGTGTCGAAAAGAGCTATCCAACTCCGCTCCCTCCGGGAAATGCTGACCGAATGCCTCGAAGAGAGTATTTTTTGCGAATGGTTCTTTGCTGCGGGCGAAGTTGTGGAATTGCCCACCGAAGTAGTGATTCATGGCTTTTCGCCTGTTGAGGAACGCGACCTCGTCCAAATATTAAGCCAGAACGGTGTTGAATATGGGGGTGCTTTCAGTGGCGATGTAGAAACTCTGATAATTGGAAAAGAAGGGTGGAATCCCGATGACGTCAGGCGGCAACTGGACTTCCGTACCGGGAAAAGTATCAGGGTATATTCCCAGGAAATGATTCTGGCTCTTCTCGCCTGTAGAAAAGACCCTCTCCTTGGTAGTGACATACTATTTGATTGCTTTAGTCGGTATCATCCTGGGCTGAAATTCCTGGAGAGTATCGGTTTCCCTTGGCCTTCCACTTTCATCTTCCCGGGAATGGGTAGCTTGTCAGAAACCGACTGGCCCTAAAAGGGTCTACTGTCTTACATGGGGTATCATGTCGGGAGAAGTGGGGAGTCTATATGGCGGCGGCGCGAAATTCTAGCTAAAGTCTTTGAACAGGACCCTCTCCCAAGAGTGTATTCCGCTGAATATATGGAAGAGTGGGGATCAGCAAGGTCGAGGACTAGACTAAGCAAATTAGCTGGGACCTTAGCTAGCCTTGCTAGGAATGAGAAACGCCGAAACTCCGTTAGTTACGCGGAAGCAATTCGAGATCGTGAGGAAGATTTGGCGTGGCTCGAACAACGGTACTACACCGGCCAATTTAGATTTCAATGGCCGAGCACCAGCATATGAGTGATTGTTGTTTGGCCTTCCAATAAAAGCAATACATCATCAAAGAATAACGCTTGTAAAACAGTGTCCTGACTTGCGAGGACATTTCAGTTGGTTCCCTGTATTTGGTTAAAACGGGGCTGCCTATTTTATTGTAAGAGTCCCAGATTGAAGTTAGGTAGATACCACCATGAAAGCAGTGTGGTTCGAACAGAACGGGCCCGCGGAAGTAATGCAGGTGGGCGAGATGCCCGAGCCCGAACCGGGTCCTGGCGAAGTCCGTATCAGGGTGGTCTCCTCTGGCGTGAACCCTTCCGACTGGAAGCGCCGCCTTGGCTCCACTGCGCCCATGGCCTTCCCGCGGGTTATCCCCCATCAGGACGGATCAGGCGTCATTGACCGCGTGGGAGATGGCGTGCCTGCGTCCCGAGTTGGGGAACGGGTCTGGCTCTTCGAGTCCCAGTTCGGGCGGCCTTTTGGCACGGCGGCTGAGTACACAGTGCAGCCTTCGGGTCATGCCGTACGAATGCCCGATTCCATTACCTTCGATCAGGGTGCCTGCCTGGGTGTTCCGGCCATGACCGCCCACCGCTGTCTCTTCGCCGACGGTCCGGTGGATGGCATGGTGGTCTTGGTGCCTGGCGGCGCCGGTGCCGTAGGCAATTATGCAGTCCAGGAGGCGAAGCTGTCTGGAGCGACGGTCATCAGCACCGTCAGTTCCGACCACAAGGCCCAAATCGCCGTTGCGGCGGGGGCAGACCACATAATCAATTACCGCACCCAGGATGTTGCTGCCCGCATTATGGACATCACCGGCGGCGAAGGCGTGGACCGCATCGTAGAGGTGGACTTCGCCGGCAATTTCCCTGTCACCAGCCAGGTGTTGAAGGCCAACGGCGTAGTTGCCATCTACTCCTGGGGGACAATCCAGCAGCCTCCCGTGCCCTTGCAGTTCCGCCGCAGCAACACCGTGGTGCGCAACGTGCTGGTGTACGAAATGCCTGAACCGGCCAAGGAGGCCGCCACCGCCGACATCACTGTCTGGCTGGATGCGGGCGCCCTTAGCCACCTGATAGGCCCCCATTTCCCCCTGGAGGAAACGGTGGCCGCCCATCTGGCCGTGGAGGGCGGCGCCATCGGGAACGTCATTGTTGGCGTGGTGGAGGAGTAGGGCGGTTTCCGGGGGTGGGAGCAAACCCGGCAATAGCCGCCGCCATCCGCCACCCTATTCAACCCGCTAACCCCGGTCTATAATCAATACGGACCAATCTTAAACTGCCGACCCCAGCCTGCCATATGGGGGCCGCTATGTCGCGTTTCCTGTTTCCCCTCCTGATGATGCTGTTGCCCAGGTTCCTGCCTAATATCATTAAGTATGTGATGCTGATCTGGCGGCTTACCGCGGACCGGCGGGTGAATATCATCCTGCGGTCCCTGGTGCCCCTGGCCCTGGTCTATTTTCTCTGGCCCTTCGACTTGATTAAAGACAACATCCCTCTCATCGGCCGGGTGGATGACATTATCATCCTGGGATTGGCCATCCTGTTCCTGATAAAGCTGGCGCCGCCCCACGTGGTGGACGAGCACCTGGGCCGCGCTGCGCCCGCCGATCGTCCCGAGGACAAGGACCCGTCCCAGGTGGTGGACGGCAAGGCTCGCTTCATTGACGACGAGTAGGCGCTATAGGCCATCAATGCTAGACGATCCCAATCGAGGGCTGACCGCTGCCGGGGAATCCCATCCGTCCCGCAGCCTGACCGCTCTGCAGAATACAGGCATTTCACTTTACGTTCATGTCCCCTTCTGCCAGACCAAGTGCCCTTACTGCGACTTCAATACCTACCAGGGAATCGAGGGCCTGATGTCGCCCTATCTGGACGCCCTGCTGGCCGAGATAACCGCCTGGGGTCGGGCCCTGGGGCATCCTCCCATCAACACCATCTTCTTCGGTGGCGGGACTCCTTCGTACCTGCCTGACGGCGCGCTGGGCCGGATTATTGCCATCGCCAACCAGTCCTTTACCATAAGGGAGGGGGCCGAGATAACCGCCGAGGCCAATCCGGGCGACCTGACCGCTCAACGGGCTGAAAGCCTAATCGGCCAGGGACTGAACCGGTTAAGTATTGGGGTGCAGTCCTTGGACAATGACCTGCTAAACCTGCTGGGCCGTCGCCACGACGCCGACCAGGCCATCGCCGCCTTTCGCACAGTCCGGGATGCGGGATTCGACAACGTCAACCTGGATCTGATTTACGGCCTGCCCCACCAGTCACTGGCCCAGTGGCAGGATACGCTGCAGCGACTGTCCGCCCTGGGGCCGGCCCATATCTCCCTGTACTGCCTGACCGTTGAAGAGGGAACACCTCTGCACCGCTGGGTGGAAAGGGGGGAAGTCCCTCACCCAGACCCGGACCTGGCGGCGGATATGTACCAGTATGCCCGGGACCTGCTGGGCAGCCTGGGTTATCACCACTACGAAATATCCAACTGGTCGCAACCAGGGCTAGCGTCGCAGCATAACCTGGCTTACTGGCGTAACCTGCCCTATCTGGGCGTGGGTCCGGGGGCCCACTCCTGTCTGGGCGGTTACCGCTTTTGGGACATGGATTCTCCTCGGGGCTACATCGGAGCGGCACAGCGGTGGGCCACTGGGGTGTCCGCTCCCCCCAGCGAAATAATGGCCGACTGGCTGGACACCGTCGGTCCGGTGGGCGGCTATGAACCCATTGATGACGGTCTGGCGGCTTCGGAGACCATGTTCCTGGGCCTGCGCCTGCTTGACGGGCTGGACGTGGGCGAAGCTTCTACGCAGGTGGGCGCCGACTTGGCGGTCCGCTACCGGCCACAACTGGACGACCTGGTCGAGTTGGGGTTGCTTGAACGTGAGGATACCGTTTACCGTCTGCATCCCTCCGCTTACCTGATCGCCAACCAGGTGTTCACCCGGTTCCTTGCCTGACCGGCACTATCAGCGCCCCTACTCCTGGAATTAATCCAAACCGGCGCCTCTTTACCAATTTCTCATCCCTTCAGCTTGCCAATGCTTTACATAAGCTATAGCCTATATAGGTGACCAATTTCTGTGGCCGCAGAAACCTTTCCTGGAGAGTAGCCCGTCTTGGAATACATAAATGCCACGGCCCAACGACTGTTTCGCACCCTGAACTCAAAGGCAATACTGACTCTTCCTCTTATCCTGATAGCCGCGTCCATCATTGCAGCCTGCCAGGCCCAGCCCACGCCAACGCCGGCAAGTACGCCCACACCGGTGGCGCCGCCAACCCCCAACATTCAGGCCACCATTGACGCCGCGGTGGCAGCCGCCATAAACGTCCAGGCCCCCACAACGGAAGACGCTTCTTCCGAAGAGGCCACGGAGGAACCCACCGAAGAACCTACTGAGGAACCTACGGAAGAACCCACCGAGGAGCCGACGGTTGCTCCAGAACCCACTAACACTCCAGCGCCGACGGCCACGCCCATCCCGCCACCCACGGCTGCTCCCTTGCCCACGGCCGCGCCGGAGCCTACAGTGGCGCCCTCGCTCGTGCCGGCTCCTACGGCCACGCCTATTCCGTTGCCTACACCCACGCAGCGGCCCGTGGCAACGCCTACACCGCGTCCACCCACACCCACACCCACGCCGGATGTGGTCACCATAGCCAAGATTGACAGCAACGGCGCACATACTTGCGTTCTGTTTTCGGATGGCTCGGTGGACTGCTGGGGCAGTGACGTTAACTCTCAGCTAAGCGTGCCGTTGGGCGTCACCTTCTCGGACATCAGCGCGGGAAGTTCGTTCACCTGCGGGATCCAGGCCGACGCACCAAGGGAGGGGGCCGCATTCTGCTGGGGCAAGGACCTGCTGGGTACCTTCCAGGTTGACCGGAGCCTGAGGCTGAAGGCCATTGACGCCGGTGGCCAGCACATTTGCGGGATCCAGATGGACGACACGATCGTGTGCTGGGGGAACAACGACCATCACCAGACCGAGGCGCCCCAAGTGCAGACGTTTGTTGACGTCAGCGCCGGCGGGGACTTCTCCTGCGGCTTGAGGGCCGATGGAACGGTCCTTTGCTGGGGGGCAAACAACTACCAGCAGAGGGATGTTCCTGAAGGAGAACTCTTCCTCAGCATAGACTCGGGAGACCGGCACACCTGCGGATTGCAGGAGTTGGGGAAGGTCCTTTGCTGGGGTAGCGGCATAGCCGGACAGACGGAGCCGCCGGATGTGGAGGGCTTCCTGGACATCGGCGCCGGCAAGGAATTCACGTGCGGTGTCCAGGGCGATGGCACGGTTGCCTGCTGGGGTCGGGGCTCACAGAGAGACCTGGAGCCACCTGACAGGAGGGGGTTCGAGATCATCAGCGGCGGCGACCAGCATACCTGCGCCGTGAGGCACGACGGAGTGGTAGTCTGCTGGGGCGGCAACAGGTACCTGGGGGCCACCAATCCGCCGGACTACCTGGAGGCGCCGCGATATTAGCGCATTTCAGCTCTATTGACGGGCTGAATGGATGGTTAGAGCATGCAGGGGCGGGAAAATATCCCGCCCCTGCAGTATTCAGACACAATCCTGGCCGCCAATACCATCTGAATCGATACCCACTGACTTCTAAGGCCGCAACGAATTCTGGCGGGCGAACTGATGATGCCCGCTGGTGGCTCGTTCCCCTGGCCCTGGGCGGCTAGCGACTTGAAGCTTTCTCGGCGGCTTCGGCGGCCTTCTGGCGACGGCGGGCCAGGGTTCGGCGGATATAGTCGGCTGCGTCGGGGGTCTTGCAGCCCGTCTCGCCGTGGTCCACTTCTACCTTGCCGATACGGTCGGCTGCGGCCAAGGCCTGCTCTTCCAGGGTATCGTTGCGAATGCCGATGGCGATCAACGCCGAATTCATGGCATCTTTTACCCGGTTCTTGCTGCTGTGTATATCTTCCTCAATGATTGCCAGGTGGGCAGCGAAATAGGCATCGGGTAAGCCGTGGTCTTTCATGGCCAGGTGGGCCACCAGGTGCCAGCCGGCGCGGCCCGGCCATTCATCATCGGAAGAGATCCATGCCTCTCCCTTCGCCTGGGCCATGCCGGTCTTGCCCACGAAACCGGAAAAGGCATCGGTAATCACGTAGCTGTCCAGGTCGGCAAGCCAGGCCTCCAGCAGCGATTCATCGGCCTGGGCCGGGTCGGCTACCATGGTGGCCAGCACGCGGGCGTCGTGGTTTCCGGTGGCCCACAGGTCCAGGGCCAAGGAGTGGTCGCGCTTGGCGGCCTTTGCCAGCTTGTTAAGGTTGGCGTAGCTAATCCCGAACATGTTCTCGCCTACGCCGTGGCGGGCATATATCTTCCGGTTCTGGGCGGTGCCCATTTCCTGCAGTTGGTGCATCGCTTCTTGAATATCCACTGAAAAACCCCCAACCATAATGCTGGCAACAAAAATGGGACCCCGCGCGGGGCCCCATCAAGCATTTCTTTAAAACTACTTACAATTTCTCGCTACATCAATCCAAGAAAATACTAAAACATAAAACCTGAAAAATCAATGTCCGCAAACCCCTGTTCAGGAGGAAAAGGACTCTCTCTGGCCAATTTCGTTAATCAGCTTTTCGTATAGGGTAACTCCGTCTCGGACCAGCAACACCACGGCATCGTAGGAATGGGGTAGTTGGAGTTCAATCAGCTTTTCCATGATTTCGTCCACCATGGGCCGGTAGGAACTGTCCAGGTACTCGCTCAGTGCGTCCAGGTTATCCGCCATGTAGGAAGCCGTGGTAAGGGAATTGGCGTGCAGGCGGCGCAGTTGGTCCACGCGGTCTCTGGGAAGGTTCAACCGGGCCCTGCCGAACAGGAACTCCTGCTGGCCATAGCCATCTTCCGCCACGTAGGTTGCAAACTCCTCTACCACCCTGCGGGCATGGATCAGCGTTCTCCTGGCCTGGAACCAGGTCTGACGGAATTCACCGGTCCGCTGGTTCTCGGTGAGGATCCTGTTCCGGCGCAGTTCCAGGTAAGCGCCTCCGCTGACCAGCACGCCCAGCAGGGAAAAGCCGATGGCAAACGGGTCAGGATCCACAAGTTCCGCGGATGATATCCTCTCTTCTTCAGGCATGTACACCCCCTTTATGCCGAGAGTTGGCGGCAATATATCAGTCACACCGTACTATTTCTACTATGGGATGCTAGGTATATTGACTGGCAAGACTACATAAAAGGCGGCAAGTCAGGTATAAATTTGCCGTACTGTGCTATCCTTGCACGGAATACGCGGGCAATCGTGTAGAATTCCCTGATCACCCTTTAACGAGGTTGTCACGCATGTACGTCATCGGCACCGCCGGCCATGTGGACCACGGCAAATCAACCCTGGTCAAGGCCCTTACCGACATCGACCCGGACCGCCTGCCTGAGGAGAAGGAGCGGGAGATGACGGTGGACCTGGGCTTTGCCTGGATGACGCTGCCCAGCGGGCGGGAAGTCAGCATCGTGGACGTGCCGGGCCACGAGCGGCTTATCAAGAACATGCTGGCCGGCGTGGGCGCCATTGACCTGGCTTTGCTGATCGTAGCTGCCGACGAGAGCGTGATGCAGCAGACCCGGGAACACCTGGCCATCCTGGACATCCTGCAGATCAAACGGGGCCTGGTGGTGATCACCAAGACAGACCTGGTGGATGAGGAACTGGTGGACCTGGTCAAGGCCGAGGTAGAGGACGTGGTGGCTGGGACCTCCTTTGAGGGCTGCCCGATGCTCGGCGTGTCGGCCTATACCGGGGCGGGCTTGGACGAACTCAAGGCCGCCATTGACGCCATCCTGGACCAGACGGGCGCGCGGCGCGACCTGGGCCGGCCCCGCCTTCCGGTGGACCGGTGCTTCTCTATTTCCGGGTTCGGCACCGTGGTTACCGGCACCCTGATTGACGGTATGTTCGCCGCGGGGCAGGAGGTGGAGTTAACGCCGTCGGGTATGCGGGGCCGCATCCGCGGGCTGCAGAGCCACAAGGAGCGGGTGGACCGCAGCGACCCCGGCGTCCGACTTGCTGTCAACCTGTCGGGAGTTGCCAGGAACGACATCGAGCGGGGCGAGGTGGTTACCCTGCCCGGCTGGCTCACTTCGACGCGCCGACTGGACGCCCATATCCGCATGGTGCGTGGGGCGCCCCACCCGCTGCGCCACAACGCCGGCGTGACCTTCCACCTGTTTACCAGCGAGACCACGGCCCGTGTGCGGCTGCTGGACGCCGACCGCCTGGCCCCAGGCGATGAGGGGTGGATACAGATCCTGCTGGACGACCCTATACCGATGGTCAAGGGCGACTACTTTGTCCTGCGGTCCGCCGAGGACACCCTGGGCGGCGGGCAGGTGGTGGACCCCAACCCCCGGCGGCGGCACCGCCGCTTCAGCCCCGAGACCATTGAGCAACTGATGATGCTGGACCAGGGCACCGGCGAGGACATCATCTACAGCGTGGCCGACCAGAGCGGCCCCTGCGACCTGCGCACCCTGTCCCAGCGGTCTAACCTCTCCACGGAAGAGGCGCTGGAACGGGCCACGCAGCTGGCCGAATCCGGCGACCTGGTAATCCTGGGCAACCTGGGTTCGGAGAACGATGCGGTGGCCTATTCGGCCCAGGGCTGGGACATCTTTAGGAACCGGGTGGCGGTGGAGTTGCAGACTTACCACAACAGCTATCCCCTGCGCCGGGGCGCTCCCACCCAGGAGATACGCAGCCGGACCGGCCTGTCCCAGGGGGTGTACCTGAAGGCCCTGGCCAGGCTGGTGGACGAGGAGCGCGTGGTGGAGGAAGGCCAGCAGGTGCGCCTGCCCGACCACCAGGCAACGCTGACTCCGGAACTGGAGAAGCGGGCCACGGAGTACGTGCAATCCCTGGAGCGGGAACCCTATTCGCCGCCAACGGAACGCCACCCGGAGCCAGAACTGCTGGGTTACCTTATCGACGAGGGGAAGGTGGTCCGCGTCAACGAGTCGGTAATCTTCGCCACCTCCGCCTACCGGGAAATAACGGAGCGGATAGTGGCCCACCTGCACGAGAACGGTTCCATAACGGTGGCCGACGTCCGGACGATGTTCGACACCAGCCGCAAGTACAGCCTGCCCCTGCTGGAACACATGGACCAGCAGCGGATAACGCGGCGGGTCGGCGACGAGCGGGTGTTGCGGTAGGGGCTTAAGCCCACATAGTCGGGTCCGTTACACCTCGCCGGATTTTCCCAGTACAGCGCTCATTCAAGCGCTTGAGCTTGACCTTTCTAACGCATTTGCAGGCCCCCTGCACTCCCACGTCTACCCCTGGTTGTACCAGTCGGGGTGGACGGCCTGGAGGCCAAGCTGGGGCCAGGCGGCGGGGGCGCCGCACTTTTCCAGACGCTCTTCCAGGGGGAGGGACTCGTCCCAGTGGTAGGCGATGATGCGGCGGCCTGTCCAGTCGGCGGCCTCGTCGGAGGCAATCCATACTACCGGGGCCTGCATCACCTCGGGCTGGATGAGGGTGCGGGAGCTAGTTCCGTCGGGAGGGAGCACCATGTTGGTGGCGGTGGCGCCGCCAGGGGTAAGCACATTGGCCGTTACGCCGGTGCCCTCCAGGTCCTGGGCCATGATTGCCACCAGGGCCTCGTGGCCCGCCTTGGAGGGGCCGTAGGGAGCGCCGCCCTTGCGCCACATGGTGTCCATGCTGGTGGTGACGCTGATGATGCGCCCGAAGCCCTGCTGGACCATGTGGGGGGCCACGGCGTGGGACATGATGAAGGGGCCGCTCAGGTTGACGGCGATAACCCGCAGCCAGCCCGATGGGTCGATGGTCCAGAAGTCGGTGCGGCGGCCAGATTCCTCGGGGCCCGTGAAGCCGCCGGAACGCAGGTTGATGCCGGCGTTATTGACCAGGATATGCAGGCCGCCCATGTCAGTAATGGTGCGCTCCACCGCCTGAGCCACCGACTCGGGGCTGGTAACGTCGGCGACGATGGGAAGGACCGCGTCGTCGCCGCCCAGTTCCTGCATCACGCTGGCCGTCTCGTCCAGCCAGTCTTCATTGATGTCCAGCATGGCCACCCGGGCGCCGGCCCGCACCAAACCCTCGGTTATGGAACGGCCCATGCCTATGGGACTGGCCGCCCCGGTAACGATGGCTATTCTTCCTTCCAGAGTTCGGGGAGACGAGGTCATTTTGCCACCTCCGCAATTTCGTCAACAATCAACAGTGTGCCCAACGGTTTTTAAGGTACCACGGATCATATTGTTAGCAAGTGGGGAGATGTCCACGAATGGCCACGAATATTCACGAATGGGCTTTTTTTTATTTTTCGTCCCATTTTGGCTCATTTTGGCTCATTTTGTTCCGGTTTTGCCTCTACCCTCGGGGCCCTGTACCTGAGGGTGAAGGGGTGAGGTATGTATCCGGCGACATTGACCTGCCGGGGCAGGGCGGCCACAAGGGCCGCCCCTACGAAGGTTGCCGGTGGGCGAGGGCAGACACGCAGGTCTGCCCCTACGATTGCGGCGGGCCAAGGCGGCCACAATGGCCGCCCCTACGAATGGCCTGTCGAGGCCAGGGCAGACACCCAGGTCTGCCCCTACGGTGGGGATTTGCCATCGTTAGGCCCCTTATGCCATGGCGAACCAGCGGGCCCAGAGCAGGGACAGGTCGGGTTTGGGCTTGGGTGGTGGCAGTTCCCGCATTAGCAGGCGGTCGTATTTGGTCTCCCAGGCCCAGGGGAGCAGGGCCAGCAGCATGCGCCGGGGTTCGGGGATGTCTCCCTTTTCCCTGATTTTGTCCAGGTAGTTGTGCAGGTGCATCCAGGTGGTGAGCCGGAATCCCTGGTCGGCGATCTTGCGGATTACCTCCAGGGGCTTGGGTGGTTCCTGCTGGTCTCCGACGGCGCGGGCGTAGTCGTTGTAGACCTGTTCGGTGACGCGGCGCATGCGGTAGATGGTGAGTTGCCGGTGGTACTTGCGCTGGAGGGCGCGGATTTCTCTTCTGATTTCGCTTAGGGTTCGCATGGTTGGTTGTCTCCTTTTGTTATTTATCCACGAAGGGACACGAAGGGGCACGAAGGTGGGATTTTTTTGAAAAGTGTGCCGTTTTGTGCCATTTTGTGCCATTTTTGCCGTTGCTCCCCGGGGCCTATCCCTGAGGGCTGGGGGGGTTGGGTATCCGGTTGCGTTGACCTCCTGGTGCAGGGCGGCCACAAGGGCCGCCCCTACGACGGGGAGTACCGGTCACGCGGGTCTGGCCCTACGGTCGCGACGGTGGGCCAGGGCGGCCACATAGGTCTGGCCCTACGATTACGGCGGGGCAAGGCGGCCACAGGGGCCGGCCCCTACGATGGGCCGGCCGGGCCGATGCCTTCTGTCGTATGGTCTGTGTTCTTATGGTGAAGGGGTGTTATGCAGGGTGGCAAGGGGGTGGTGTCAGGGAATTTGGCGGCAGGCGTGGGGGCGCTTGGTGTGGGTGGGCGCACGGTCGTGCGCCCCTGCCATTTGACGGTAATCGGGCTACTGAGGTTTTGACGCGGGCTGAAATTGTCCCGCGTTACACGCGCATGTTGGGAGGCAAGAGGTTGGGGATGGCGTCGGTGATGGGGTAGGTTTCCGGGCACCGATGGCAGACCAGCGAGCCCTCGATGACCTCCTCCTCTTCGTCCTTCGTGTCCACAGTCAGTTCCAGTTCCCCTTTGCACACGGGGCAGGCCAGTATTTCCATCAAGTCTTTCTTCAAGATTCCTCCGATTCAACGGTGTTGGCTCGTGCCAGAGGTACGGTTGCCCTAGCGGAGCAGGCTGTCTTCAAACAGGGCGGCCAGCACGTCGGCCAGTCCAAATATTATAACGCCGATAAGCAGCAGGGCTGTGGGACCGGTCAGCTTTTCTCTCACCCGCACCCAGAGGCCAGCATCGGCCTGGTCTTGCCGTCCTTCCATCCGCGGTCTGCGGAACCGCATGACTGCCATCATGTACAGGGCCAGGGCTATCTTGACGGCCAGGACTGCCACGTAGGGCATGGTAACTGTGTCCAGTGTGAGCCGGCTGGCGGTGAGAATGGCGCCGGTGACCACCAGGACAACGATGGCGGTGTTGACCAGGCCCCGGAACTCCTCTCCAATGGCGCGGGTGGTTTCCTGACCGGGGTTCCTGCGTTGGAAGACCGGCCGCAGCACCATCAGGTAGAAGATGCCGCCGCCCACCCATGCAACGGCGCCCAGGGCGTGGGCCCAGCGGATGAGGAGCAATATCCAGTCGAGGACGGTCATGTGTGAAGTTCGTTTATCTTACAGTTTCGATGTTGGGAGTGACGGGGCTGGAACATTCTATTGGCGGGGTAGAACTGGGGTCAAATTGATTGAGCGGCTCGTCCTTGACTATATCCCTGTCCAGTTTACAATCCTGGCAACATCTTATGGTGCACAGAACCACCATTGAACAATGGAGGCAGCAGTATGCGACTGGAAGGCAAGGTAGCGCTGATCAGCGGCGGGGCCAGGGGTCAGGGGGCCGTGGAGGCACGAATGTTTGCCACGGAGGGGGCACGGGTGGTTATTGCCGACGTGCTGGAGGACGAGGGCCGGCAGGTGGAGGCGGAAATAAACGAACAGGGCGGGGAGTGCCTGTTCCTGCGGCTGGACGTGACCAGCGAGGCCAACTGGCAGGATGTGGTGGCGGCCACGGTGGAGCGGTTCGGCAAGCTGGACATTCTGGTCAACAACGCAGGCATCTACCGCACCGAAACGGTGGAGGAGACATCGGAGGAATTGTGGGACCAGGTGATGGACATCAATGGCAAGGGAGTGTTCCTGGGCACCAAGGCCGCCATTCCGGAGATGCGGAAGGTTGGCGGCGGTTCCATTATCAACATTTCGTCGGTGGCAGGACTGGTGGGCAGCGAACTTTCGGCGGCCTACGGTTCATCCAAGGGGGCGGTGCGCATCTTTACCAAGGCCACGGCCATCCAGTATGCCGGCGAGAAGATACGGGCCAATTCCATCCATCCAGGAATCATCGAAACGCCCATGACGGCGGATCTGCTGGCCGATGAGGAACACCGCCAATACCGCCTGAACCGGACGCCCCTAAGGCGCATAGGCCGCCCGGAGGACGTGGCCTTCGGGGCGCTGTACCTGGCCTCGGACGAATCGTCGTTTGTTACGGGCAGCGAGTTGGTAATTGATGGGGGCCGCACTGCGATGTAGGGGTCTAGAGGGCGGAGCGGGACTACAGGATTGCCGTAGGGGCGGGTTTGAAACCCGCCCCTACAGTTGGACGCTCAGTTATGTGGAAGTCGTCCGCCTAGCGGCCCATGGCGTAGTTGTCGCGGCGCAGGTCGGCGCCCACCTCCAGGGTTTCCCGCTCACGGTCGATGGTGATGGCGTTGAGGGCGCCCATGCGGGGAGTCCAGTCGTCCCACACGTCCACTACGTGGCCCCGGCGCTCCAACTCCTTGATGGTTTCAGGGTCAATGCGGCCCTCGGCGGACATGGCGGCCGGGGTGTAGCCGTGGGGGAAGCCTGAGTCGGGGAAGCTCCACGATGCCACACGGGGCTGCTCAATGGCCTGCTGCACGTCCATACCGAACTCCGCCACGTTAAGGAAAAGCTGGGTCATGGACTGGCACTGGACGTCGCCGCCGGGGGTGCCGAAGGGCATCCACAGCTTGCCGTCACGGAAAGCCATGGCCGGATTGGGAGTCAGGCGGGGTCGCTTGCCGGGCATCAGGCAGGCCGGGTGGTCCCGGTCCAGCCAGGTCTGGTAGCCGCGGGTGGACATGGCAAAGCCCAGGCCGGGGACCGCCGCCGCGCCGGAAGAGCCGTCGCTGGGGGTGGCCGAGAAGCCGTTGCCCCAGCGGTCGACGACGCAGACGTAGCTGGTGTCGGGTTCCGCCGCGCCGGCCACCGGTTCGGGGTGGGCCGGCTTAACGCCGTTGCCGCCATAGCCCTGGTAGGCCCAGGGGTCGCCGGCCAGGGGCATGTCGGGGCAGGCGCGGGACGGGTCGATTTCCTGGCGACGCTGGGCGGCGTAGTCGGGGTCGAGCAGGCCCTTCATGGGTACGTTCACGAAGTCGGGGTCCCCATAGTAAGAGTGGCGGTCGGCGAAGGCCAGCTTGAGGGACTCGATCAGGGTGTGGAGATAGTCGGGACTGTTGTGGCCCATACCCTTCAGGTCGAAGCCGGACAAGATGCCCAGAGCCTGGATGGTGGTGGGACCCTGGCACCAGGGGCCGCAGGTAAAGACCTCGATGCCCTTGTAATCTATGGAAGCGGGCGGTTCCAGCTTGGCCTCGAAGGACTCCATGTCCTCCAGGGACATCAGGCCCCCCTGGGCGCGGTTGAATTCCACCATTTTGTGGGCCATGTCGCCCCGGTAGAAAAGGTCGCGGGCCGCCTGCACGGCCATCACCCGCCCCTTGCCGGATGCTGCCCTTTCCACCGAAATCAGCCGTCTGAAGGTATTGGCCAGTTCCTTCTGGACGGCCACATCGCCGGTGCCCAGGGCCTTGCCGCCGGGGAAGAAAACATCCAGGGTTGTGCCCCAAATGCGGGGGTCGCGGCTGCCGTTGGCGAACTTCTCCTCCTCCCGAGCCAGGGCGCGGTGCAGGGACTGGGGGATGGGGAAGCCGTTTTCGGCCAGTTCCAGGGCCGGAGTAACCACCTGCTCGAAGGACATGGTGCCGTAGAACTGGATGGCGGTGAGCCAGGCGTCGGCGGCCGAGGGGGTGACGGTGCGCAGAACGCCGCCGGGAAGCTGGCCGCCGTGGTTGGCCTCGAAGTAGTCAACGCTGGCGGCCTTTGGCCAGCGACCCAGGCCGGCGATGGTTACCGTTTCACCCCGGCCAGCGTCGTGGACCATGATGGGGGCCACGCCTCCAAAGCTGGTGTACTGGGGCAGGGTAACATTCAGGACAATGCCGGCCGCCACGCCGGCGTCGGTGGCGTTGCCTCCCTGTTCCAGGATGCGGTAGGCGGCAGAGGTGGCCAGGTAGTGGCCGGCGGCCGCCATGTGGGTGCGCCCCGCAATCAGGGGCCGGTAGGTTCTGAGTCCCAGCGCCATGTCAGCACCTCCAGGATTTCTTTATCCACGAATGGGCACGAAGATTCACGAAGTTAGTTAAGGTCGGCCAGGCGGGGCATGATGTCTTTGGCCAGGGTGGTTACGGAGTTGACCCAGCCAGCCTCGGGGTCCCACTCGTGGCCCATGGCCAGTAGAACGCCGAAGCCGCCCACGTCCTTGTGCATCTGCCGGATTTTTTCCGTTACGTCGTCGGGACTGCCGACGATCCAGACGTTGTCCACCAGGTACTCGGGGGTTATTGCTTCGTCTGGGATTTCGGGGTCAGTCTTGAACAGGCTGATGCCGTCCATGTATTTCATCAGGGGGATGAAGTACTGGCGGAAGTCGCGGCCGATGGTACCGTTCAGGACTTCATCCCGGGCCTGCTCGGTGGTTTCGGCGACGTAGATTTCCCGGGCGATGCGCCATTCGGAGCGGTCGGGCGTACGGCCCGTTATTGCCGCACCGGCCTCCACCGCCTCCCAGTGGCTTTTCAGGGTTACGGGCGGGACAAGGTTGATGCTCAGGGGCAACCAGCCCTTCTCCCCAGCCAGCAGCAGGGTGTCGGACCTGGCGGAGACGCCGGCGACACCGATGGGCGGATGGGGCTTCTGGTAGGGGGTGACGTGGAACTTCAGCCCGATTTCCGGCACGGGTTCGGGTATGGCGAACTTCCAGTAGGGGTGCTGGTAGTCGCCGGGCTGCGGGTTCTGCCACATGTCCAGGATAAGTTCGATCATCTGGCGGGACATGCCCCGGTGGGCACCCTGGGAAGCGTCCATGCCGAAGACCTCAAAGTCGCCGGGGAAGCCGCCGGAACCCACGCCCCAGTAGAAACGGCCCCGGGCCAGGTTGTCCAACTGGGCCACCCGGTGGGCGATCATGAAGGGATCGTGGTTGGGCATGCAGGTAACGCCGGTGCCGAAGACTATGTTTTTCGTGCGGGGCAGAGCGGCGGCGATAAACTGGTCGGGGGCGGGAATATTTTCCCAGACGGTGGTGAAGTGCTCCCCGATCCAGGCCTCGCAGTAGCCCAGGCGGTCCAGGGTTTCCATCTGGACCAAGTCGGATTCCAGGGTGGCGGAGAGGTCGGAGCCGGGGGGATGGAGGGGCATAGTAAAGTAACCCAGTCGCATATCCGCCTCCTTCAGGGGCATGGAGATTTGGCGTAAGTATAGAGTATGGACAGGGGGGAATGAAAGGCGGCGAATGCTACTGCCAAACTGATACACCGTTCACCGTAGCCCTCGAACCTCTCGGGGTTCGAGGGCGTTCGCTGGAATCCTCAGGACGGGCGGGAGAGGACAGTTCGCCGCTTCTCTGCGATGGCCCTGGCAGCGTTCCGGCCGGGGCGGTATCGTGGGCTGAATGGGGCAGACACAAGGGCTGGCCCTCTGCAATCACCGGACGGGACCACCTGATTTGGAACGTTGCCTGCTGTCTCGCCCAACTGAACAAAATTCGAACATTTGACCAAAAATCAGCTCAAAAAACCCATTGACACTATCAGAACGGCCGTTCTATACTCACTTTGCAATTAGAACAAACGTTTGTGCAAGCAGGTGAGAGAAATGACAATGACGGCAGTTTTGACAGATAGGATTGAGTCGGCTGACACCATACCGGAATTTTGCCATTATGAGGATACGGGCTGCGAGGTGTCCGCCGCCTGCCTCGACTGCCCGCTGCCCCGGTGCAAGTTCGACGACCCTGCCTGGTTCCAGCGCAATCGCCGACTGGCCCGGGACTTCCGGGTAATGTACACCATCCAGCAGGAGAGCCTTTCCATGGAGGAAGCGGCGGAAAGGTTTTCAGTAACCGTGCGGACTATCTTCCGCATCCTGCAGCGCTGCCGCAACGCCTGGTCGGCGGTGGAGGACCAGAACCTGGGAGCCTTTGCGGCTTAATCCCCTGAGCCTGGCGAAAAAGAAAGGGGCGGGTGTGTCGCCCGCCCCGATTAGTTGACCGGTTAACCCGGATACTACCCCCGCGGCAGCCCCAGTCCCCGGCTGGCGATGATGTTCCGCTGAACTTCGGAGGTGCCGGCCGCGATCTTATGGGAGAAGCTGGTCATCCAGTGCTCCTGGATTCGGCCCCGCAGCGGCGCCCACTTTTCGCTACGGTCCAGCGCCCCGTAAAGGCCCAGGATTTCCATGCCGGCGAGGGTAACCCGTTGCAGGGTTTCGCTGCCGAACACCTTGCTCATGGAGGCTTCCTTGTTGGGGACCAGGCCCTGGCCCTGCATCCAGGCCACGTTGTAGGCCATGAGGCGGGCCACCTCGCACTCAATGTACCGATCGGCCAGCAGGTTGCGAACCCAGGGGGTCTGCAGCATGGACTGGCCGTTCTGTTTGGTCTCGGTGGCGTAGCTCTTAACCTCGTCTAGGAGGCGGCGTCCCATGGCCGAATAGTCAATGCCGGAACGTTCGAAGTCCAGCAGGGTTACGGCCACGTACCAGCCCCGGTTTTCCTCGCCCACCACATTGCCCACGGGCACCCGCACGTTGTCGAAAATGATCTGGTTGAATTCGTGCCCCCCGGCCATGTTGATCACGGGCCGAACCTGGATGCCCGGCGTCTTCATGTCCACCAGGATGAAGCTGATGCCCCGGTGCTTGGGGGCGTCGGGGTCGGTGCGGGCCAGCAGCATAATCCAGTCGGCGTGGTGGGCCATGGTCGTCCAGATTTTGCTGCCATTGATGATGTATTCGTCATCATCCCGCACGGCGCGGGTACTCAGGGATGCCAGATCGGAGCCTGACTCGGGTTCGCTGTAGCCCTGGCACCACTGCACCTCGCCCCGGGCGACGGGCTGGAGGTGGGCCTGCTTCTGCTCCTCGTTGCCGTGAATCATTAGCGTGGGACCGAGCATCCTGACGCCGAAGATGTCGCGGCCCGGGGCGCGCATATAGGCCAGTTCTTCGTTGTAGATGGCCGACCGGACGGGGGAAGCGTCCTGTCCACCGTATTCGCTGGGCCAGTGCATGGTGAGCCATCCGTTCTGGGCCATTTTGCGGCGCATGTCACGGGTCAGTTCCCAGTTCCACTCCTCGGGCCAGCGACCACCGCCCTCCCAGTCCGGGGGCAGTTCCTGGTGCACAAAGTCGCGCAACTCCTGGCGAAAGGCGTCGTCTTCGGGCGTAAATCTAAAGTCCAAGGTGACCTCCCCGATTATTGGAGGATGCTGGCCTGTGTGGCCAGGCCTGACATGCGATTAGGCCGCCGAAAATCCGACGGCCAATACCGACTAAAGGTCTACCACAGGGTAAGAGGTAGCGCGAACGATTCCGGGGATCGTATGTACCCTTTCTGTAACCAGAAGACCTACCTGGGTAAAGTCCTCGACGTTAATGACCGCGATCACGTCGAAGGGACCGGTTACCACGTCAGCCGAGTCAATGCCTTCCACCGAACGCAGCGACGTTACTACGTCCCGGGTGGTCCCAATCGCGGTCTCTACCAGCAGATAAGCCTTGATTGCCATGTACTACCTCTCAAAAGCGTCTATTTGATTGTCCGGCTAATTCTAAGGCGGGCCCAATGTAGTGTCAATTGAGGCTGGCGAATCCTCCATGGTCTCGCTTGGTGCAAATCGGACCCAATTGGTGGATAATTGAGCAAACACGCATGGAGTGAAGGTCATGGTTTCAAAGCCCCGACTGGTAACTGGCGAGGAACTGCTGGACATGCCTGACGACGGGAATCGGTATGAACTGGTGAGAGGAGAGTTGCGGAAGATGGCGCCAGCAGGAGCTAGACACGGCAGGTCGGCCGGCAAGGTTGCAAGGCCGCTCATGAATCACGTTGCCTCCAACGACCTGGGGGAAGTATATATAGCTGAAGCAGGATTCCTGCTGACTTCCGACCCTGACCATGTTCGTGTACCGGACGTTGCATTCGTCCGCAGGGAGCGATTTGATGAGGTGGGCGATATTGACGGCTTCTTCCCTGGCCCGCCCGACCTGGCCGTTGAAGTTATTTCTCCCAATGACCGCTATACCGAAGTAGCCGAGAAGGTGGAAGACTGGTTGAACGCCGGGACCCGGATGGTAGTTGTGGTTGATTCCCGCCGCCGGGTAGCGGCCGTACACCTTCCCGGCACGGAACCAATTACGCTAACGGAGCAGGACACACTGGACGGCGGCGACGTTGTTCCGGGGTGGAGCATGCCCGTGGCTGAAATCTTCGCCTAACCCCTTTTCAACATTGAAGAAACCCGCCTGCCTGTGAATAACCAACAAAGAACTGCCATGGAACTGCTGGCTCGGGGCGCGCCGGAACTGGGCCTGTCCCTGGACGCCGCCCAACTGGAGCAGTTCGAGATTTACTACCGTGAAGTGGCTGACTGGAACACTCGCATGAACCTCACTTCGGTTATTGACTACGCCGAGGTTCAGGTCAAACACTTCATGGACTCGCTGACTGTGCTGCCAGCCCTGGGATCATCCCTTACCACCAACGCCAGGGTTGTGGACGTGGGGGCCGGAGCCGGTCTTCCAGGACTGCCCCTTAAGCTTGTTTGCCCCAACATTCAGCTCACCCTGGTGGAGTCCACCGGCAAGAAGGCCACTTTCCTGCGCCATATGGTCGAGACCCTGGGCCTGGAAAGTGTTGAGGTGTACACCGGCCGGGCCGAAGAACTGGCCCATCGACCGGAACTGCGGTGCAGCTACGACCTGGCCCTGGCCCGCGGCCTGGCCCGCCTGCCCACGCTGCTGGAGTACACCCTGCCCTTCACCCGCATGGGAGGCCTGGTGGCGGCATGGAAGCACGGCGGCGATGGGTTGAAGGCCGAGCTGGATTCGGCGCGAGAGGCGCTCCGAATTCTGGGTGGCCGGGTAAACTCCATATACTCCGTCAAGGCAACAGGCCTGGAAGACAACCGGGTGGTGATGTTAATCGGGAAGGTGTATGTAACGCCGGAAGAATACCCGCGCAGGAACGGGGTGCCCCGGAAGCAGCCTTTGTAGCATTCTTACTATTCGTGCCCATTGGTGGATAACGGAACCGGAGGAACAACGATGACAGTAATGGTAACCGGGGGCAACGGCCTCATCGGCTCCCGCATCATACGCAAGCTGCAGGAACGGGGCGAAGAGGTGATGTCATTTGACCTGGCGCCTCCCCGGGCCAACCTGCCCCTGCACCGGCACCTGGCTGATGTCTCATTCTACCGGGGCGATATCACCCAGATTCCCCATTTGCTGGAGGCGGTTAACCTGCACGGGGTGGACCGCATTATTCACATGGCGGCCCTGCTGCCACCGGATACCGAGGATCGGCCCCACTTTGGGATGCAGGTGAATATCGTCGGCACCAACAATGTTTTTGAGGTGGCCCGGTGGACCAGCGTGGAACGGGTGGTGTACGCCAGTTCCATTGCGGTGTACGGGGTCCAGGAGACTTTTGGGGAGCGTCCTTTGGTGGAGGATGACCTGACCGCGCCCATCAATGTCTACGGCATGACCAAGGCGGCCAACGACTTCTCCGCATGGAAGTACCGGGACCGGTACGAGCTGGACCTGCGGGGCATTCGCATCGGCACCGTCTTCGGCCACGGCCGCACCACCGGCATGACGGGTATGATCGGCGGTCTGATGGTGTCCCTGCCAGCCCTGGGGCGGCCCGTTGCCATGCCCTTCAATCCGGACGAGGCGTCGCCCATGATCCACGCCGAAGACGCCGCCGAGGTCTTTGTGCAGGTGGCCCTGTCCGGCGACCTGAACCACCACGTTTACCTGACCGGCGGTCACCTGGCCACCATCGGTGACATGGCGGATATGGTGCGCCGTTTCATCCCCGACGCCCAGATAACCACCGGCCAGCAGGCCGTCCCCCACGTATACCTGGTGGACAACAGCCGCATGCTGGCGGACGTGGGCTACGAGATGGCTCCCCTGGAAGTAAGGGTGCTGGAACACATTAATGATGCCAGGGAAGAGGCTGGGCTGGAGGCGATTGGGGGGTAGGGTTACTTTGATCTGTTGCTGGGACGCGCTCTGCGCATTATTTCCGGATAGACTCGGTCAAACCATAATGCATTGAATATTAGATGGGATCTGTTGGTCCGCTCATGAATCGGTATTGTGTGAAAGCGGGAGTCTAACTTGCAAGAACTGTTGACTATAGTTGAACAACTGGACCGGGCATCCACAGAGTTGTTGACTGACCACCCGATAAACAACCGCTTAGCATTAATTCTAATAGATAATGCCACGGAACTGATGTTACATCGTCAGTGTACCAGTCACTTGGAATGCGACAGCTTTTACTTCCCCATGTTGAAGGCGTATCACTCTATTTTGGAAAGAGACCCCGCAGCAGATGTTACGGCCCATATGAATGACATTGCCAAGGATGTCTTGACCCCAACACAGCGGTCAAAAGCTAGGGGAAAGTGGCTGGACGGCAAGCTCAAGGTCCTGGTGGACAAGGGTGACCTGACTATCCCGGAGCGCCTATTCATAGCAATCGCTCACGAATACAGGAACGAACTGTATCATGTTGGTCTGGCGCACGCGGATATTACTCGGGCGGTTGCAGGCCAATATTTCTTGCTTGCCTGCGACTTACTCCCTCGCATGAAGAACGGGTGGCTATGGGGTGAAACGTTTTCTTCATCTGATACTTACACCGATACTGCTAAGCGATATCTTCCTTTGCGAGATGGCAAGGCAGGTTTATTCAGATTGGGCAGTGGTATACGCGAACATATGGCCGAAGAGCTTCATCGTGCCCTTCCAACCGGAATCCCGGACTTAGCAAGAGTTCTTGCCTCTAGTGCAGATGATTCGATCAAGACACTGATGCAGAACCTCAACTTTTTGGTCAAAGAATATCCGTTCCCTCTGGATGAGAGAAAAGTTTTAGTAGTTGCTCAGTGGATGTTTGAACTTAACAGGGCACTTGAGCGCCAAGAGGTAGATGGCCTATGGGTTGACCCAAATTATCGACGGGAGCGCGATAAGGTAGCGTCAGAATTGAAAGAAACATGGGAGCCAAAATTCCGTTCAATACCAACGGATAGTTGGGAGAGACGCTCCAATGCAGTAAGGAACGAACCCGACCCGCTAATCGCTTTGAATAAGTACCACTCGCTAAAGAGAGACATGTCCTATTTGGAGGACGTTCTAGAATCTGCAGCAGAAGACTTAGATAGATGGATTCAGCATCAGGTAGATTTGGCCAGAGGGAAATAATGGCCTTAGCATTAATCTTAAGGTTAATCGTTCATGCTAGGGCTAAGTGTTTTAGGTTCAGACTTCCCCCTGCCGTGCCTGCCCGCCCAGTTCCCTTATCCGCCCGTTAAACGTTCCTGTGGCCAGCGCGAACAGCACCACCGCGGCGCCGCCGATGGCGACGGCGAAGGGGGCGCCAATCCAGGATACGCTGGCCAGGGCACCCGCCTGCAGGCCGCCAAGGGGCATGATGCTCCAGGTCATGGAGTAGAACCCCATCACCCTTCCCCTAACGTTATCTGGCACCAGCATTTGCAGTGAACTCTGGATGGATATCATGTAGATGGAGTTGCTGCAGCCAACCAGAACCATTAAGGCCAGCGCCAGGTAATACCACCCCAGGAAGTGGGACGTTACCCCAAAGGCTATTACCCCCAGCCCGAAGGTTATGGCCCCGGCGACGATGGCCAGACCCCGACGCTGAAATCCGCCCCTGGCCCCCAGCCAGATGGTGGTCAGGAGGGATCCAACGCCGCCTACCCCCAGCAGGAATCCCTGACCCGTGGCGCCCACCTCCAGCACGTCCACCGCAAAGACCGGCATCAGCAGCACGTAGGCCATGCCGAAAAAGCTGTTGAAGAAGGTCATTCCTATCAGGAATGCGAAGACTCCGTTCCTGCCGATAAAGGTCATGCCCTCCCACAGCGCGCGGGCCGGGTTGGCTGGGGCTCCCTGGGGTATGGGTGGAATACGCAGGAACAGCATCACCACCGTCATGACCAGGAACCCCGCCGAGGAAACAAACAGGGCGGTCCCAGTGTTGACCAGGTCAATCAGGAATCCGGCAATGGCTGGAGCAATTATGCGAGTCCCCTGCCAGATACTGGAGTTGAGAGCTACGGCGCTGGTCATGGCAGAGCGGTCGATGAGGTGGGGGTAGAGCGCCTGGCGGGCGGGATTGTCAAAGGCTTCCACGGCGCCGGTCAGGAAGGCAATGACCAGTATGTGCCAGACTTCAACGACACCGGTAATTGCCAGCAGGGCGAGGGCAAGAATGAGCAGGCCAGTGCCACCCTGGGTAAGGAGAATCAGCACCCGCTTGTCCAGGCGGTCAGCGAAAACTCCCCCTACCAGGTTGAAGAAGATGCCCGGGATGGCGTTGGCGGCCAGGGCGTAACCCAGATACAGGGGAGAACCAGTCAGTTCGTAAACCAGCCAGCTTTGGGCCACCCGGAACATCTGGAAGCCGGTAACGGCACAGAGAAGGCCGGTCCAGTAGGCGCGGAAAGCGGGGTAGCGGAAGGCCGGGGGCATCCGGCTGTCGGTACGTTGGGGCCTCCGGCCAGCGGTTGGCGTCTGCTGCATTAATCCAGGAAGCCTTTGAAATACGTCATTTCGTCCCGCACGGGACTCTTGACGTTGTAAGGACGAGGTTCCCAACAGCGCGGGAATGACGGCTGTACGGCAAGAGCCTCGACCGGTTCAAAGGTTCTCTAAGCAAAAATTTCCGCCAACGGCATCTGCCATCCGGGCACGACTTCGCCGCCCTCCAGCGTGTCGCCCTCATTCAGGATAACGGGGTTCGTGCCGGGCGCCCTAACGGTAGCAGTGCGGTTCCTGGGGTTGACCACCACCACCATACCGGCGCCAGCCGCCAGCCACTCGTCCACCTTCTCATAAACTTCGGTATAGCGGTCGTTGGGTGAGATAATCTCAACGGCCAGGTCGGGCGGGCCGGGCCAGTAGCCGGATACGATGCCCACCGCTTCGATCCGCTCCCGGCGGACAAAAGCGGCGTCCGGAGCGCGAACAGTGTCCGGGTTCCTTGTCAGCAGGAACCCGGCGTCTGCCCCGAAAACCCTTCCCAGGTTGTTGGCCTTGACGTGGTTGAAAAGGGAAGCCCCTATTTGTATTCCCGATATAGAGTGTTCTGATCCGGCAGGCGCCATCTTCCGCAATTCACCTCGCACCAATTCATACCGGTACCCGTCATCGGGCATATCGAGCAGTTCTTCGGCAGTTACCAGTTGAGTCTTGGAAACCATTATTCTTGCTCCCTGTCAGGTTGCTGGACTGTGCCTTTAGCGAGGGAAGGGAGTTGTGCCAAAGGGTTACTTACTTATGAAAGCGGGGCAGGATTTCCTCACCCATGATGTCAAGTTGCTCCACCGACTCCTCACCAGCGCACAGGGGGCGGACCACGAACTTGGAGGCGCCGGCGTCGACATATTTCTGAATGACCTCGCTGACCTGGTCGGCGTCGCCCAGGGCGCTGTACTCGGTGAAGTTAACGTCGGGCCGGTGGCGGGTGACGTACTGGTGGGTCTGGGCGATGGCCTTGTCGCGGTCGGGGCAAATGTAGTAGCCCAGCAGCATGCCGATGTGGTCTTCCTCAATCTCCCGTTCGTACTTGTCCGCAGTCTCAAAGACGATGTCACGGCCGTTGCTGATTTCCTGGGTGGTGGCGCCGGAGACCAGCCAGCCATCCCCGACCCTACCCACGCGGCGGGCGGCGGCGGGACTGCGGCCGCCAATCCAGACCGGCGGCGAGGGTTTGAAGCAGGTCTTGGGAGTGATGCTGACGTTGTGGCAGGTGAAGAACTTGCCTTCGTGAGTGACGTTGTCCTCTTCCCACAGGCGGCGCATCAGGGTAATGGCCTCGTCGGTGCGGGGGCTGCGGTCCTCCTTGGGAACGCCGCAGGCCTCGTACTCCTCGATTTCCTCGCCGCCCAGGCCCACGGCAGGGAAGCAGCGGCCCTGGGACAGGAAGTCTAGGGTGGCAATCTGCTTGGCCAGGACCACGGGATTGCGCAGGGGCAGAGCCAGGACGCTGGTGCCGAACTTCATGCGGTCGGACCAGGCGGCCACCATGGAAAGGGCCACCATGGGCTCCAGGCTGAACCGATCGCTGACGATGCGGTCGCTGAGCCAGATGGAGTCGTAGCCGTACTTGTCGCCCAGTTCCACCAGGCGGCGCAGGAAGTTGGGGTCGTCGCCCCCCTGTCCGTAGGCGCCGGGCACGTATCCAATGGCAACGCTCATAGTCCCTCCCCGGGGTTGGCCGATTTTGGTAATTCTAGCACAGTGGGTAGCCTTATCCACGAATGGGCACGAATAATGGCTAATGAATTGAACAGACAGCGGGTTTACCCGTCCTGATTCGACTGAGTTTGTCGAAGGCAGGCGTATAGTGGCATCGAATGGTTCGACAGGATTTCCAGGTGCGCGGAGAAGTCTAAACTTGCATCTGCTACGAGTGCTCAGCACAAAAGTAACGTGGTGAAGTAGCCCTTTCCATAACCTGTAGAGTGCCCTTCATGAACGCCCACAGCCGCTTTAGAAAAAGTTCGATCCAACATTGCCCTGCGATGGCCTGGACTTCCCTTCCAACTGCGCACCGCATCACCCGGATCCCGGAAGCCCCGGCTGCCAAAGTAAATGTTCTCGGCAACTCCCCTCCATTTTGGATTCCGGCACACATAACCTTGGGATAAGGCTCTCTGCCGGTAATCCTGGCCGGTCTTGTTCACATGAGAGAAATAGTCCTTTTCGGCCATGTCTTTGCTATGTGCCCTGGCAATGCGTTGCAGATGCGGATCCCAGGTCAGATCTCCGGCGTCTACCAGCCTGCGTTCCTCGTTTATCAACTCTATGATGGTCTGCTCGTGCTGAGTTTGGCGAGCTTCTTCTTTTGCTGCCTCGTCGCGCTGCCGAGCTTCCCTCTCAGCTTCCTCCTCCAGCCGTCGGCTCTCCTGTTCAGCTTCTTTATCAAGCCGCCTTGCCTCGCGCTCTTCCGCAGTGGGGAAGAGGCTATCGGTGGCTGATGATGCCAGTTCGACCCCTTTATCGCCGACCAGATTCCATGCCAGCCAGGCACCCGCAATCAGCAGAGCGATGGTAAGCACAATTCGCCAGGGCCGTTGCCTGCTGCGGACTGCTCGATAATGACGCCCACCCTTGGGCCTCTGATGGTGTGTATGGATAGAGAAATCGTGATAGTGAGTGTAGGGCATCAACAGATCTCAAGAGGGCGGGATCTAAACATGCAAGATGGGAGAAAGTGACCCACTGCAGAACATGCCGGCTAACCCCGTAGTGGCTTCAGTCTCAGCAAAGTCTAGACTGCCTGCTCCCCGGGATGCAGGATGTGCCACTCCGTCCGTACCTGGTATTCCCGGGCTATGGCAAGGCAGAGGTTTTCGTCGTAGGCGCGGGACATGAACTGGATGCCGGTGGGCAGGCCGTCGTCGTCGAAGCCGCTGGGCACGGAAATGGAGGGCAGGCCGCACCCGTTGCCGATGCTGCCCATCAGGTCGCCGGCGCCGGCGGAGGTCATGGAGCGGCTGCGAAACTCCTGGTCGATAGGGGTAGCGGTGTTCATGGCTGTGGGGGCGGCAATGGCATCGTATCCGGCCATTACCTCATCTACTTGCTTTGCCATCACCCCGCGCAGGCGCAGGGCCTTGATGTAGTCGGTGGCCAGGACGGCGGGACGGGCGTAGGGACTGCGGCCGTGCCAGCCGGGGGCAGACAGTTCCCGCGGGCCGCCCTCGGCCAGGAAGTCCTCGAAGGCGCTGGCCGACTCCACCATCAGGATGACCGACGTAATCTCCACGTAGGGAAACTCGGGAAACTCCATCTCCTCCACGTCGGCTACATCCCCGAGAACCTCAATGGCAGCCTCAAAGTTTTCCCTCACCGCATCTGCCGCCTGGTCCAGGACACCGCTGGGCACCCCAATGCGGTAGCGGCGGCCGGGGTTGAAATTTGGATTGTAGCTGAAGGGTTCAGGGTGGGTTGAGCCGTCAAGTGGATCGGGCCCGGCAATGGCTTCCAGTACAATGCCGCAGTCGTCGGCGGTGAGGCAGAGGGATCCCAGCTTGTCCAGGGTCCAGCACAGGGCCATGGCCCCGTGGCGGCTGACTCGGCCGTAGGTCGGGCGCAGACCAGCCAGCCCGCAGTTGTTGGCGGGTATCAGGATGGAGCCCCAGGTCTCGGAGCCGATGGCAAAGGGCACCAGTCCCGCGGCCACCGCCGCGCCGGACCCGCTGGAGGAACCGCCGGTCCAGCGGCCCGTGTCCCAGGGATTCTTGGGCGGGCCGGTCAGCGAGGCGTCGGGGTGAATGTAGCCCATGCCGCCGGCCAGTTCAATCATGGCCAGCTTGCCGGCCAGGGGAGCGCCGGCCGCTTCCAGCCGGGTAACCACGGTGGCATCGTAGTCGAACTGCTGGTCCTTGAAGGGAGTTGCGCCCCAGGTGGTGGGTATGCCGCCGCCCGTGGCCAGCAGGTCCTTGGCGCCCCAGGGTATGCCGTGCAGCAGGCCCCGGTTGCGTCCTGCCCCAACATCGGATTCGGCCTGCCTGGCAGTGGCCAGGGCGCGGTCGGAGGTGAGGGTTACGAGGGCGTTGTAGTGGGGACCAAATTCTTCCAGCCGGTCGAGGAAGGACCGGGTCAATTCGACGGGAGATACTTCCCTGCCGGCGATGAGGCCGGCCAGTTCCCGGATGGGTTTGAAGGTGAAGGAGTCGGCCATGCTAATTCCCCCGGAAAGGTCTGAAGTTGGAGAAGGGTTCCACGTCGTTGGTCAGCCTGTACTCTCGGATGGGACGGAAGACTTCGCGCTGACCGACTATGGCGGTGCGAACGCTGTCCAGCTGTTCTTCGGTCAGCAGGTGGCCGTACTTTTCCTTGATGATAGCGAAGAGGAGGTCCGGTTCCAGGGAATTGTCGGCGTTGGTGGTCATGGGGCCTCCGGGGGTTAAGGTTTCTTGATGCCAGCCTATGCTATAGCCGTAGACAGGGGCGAGGGCGTAATACTTAAGCACTAAACCAGCTTCATTCTAGCAAGAATCACCCCCGGCTGTAGTAGAGGCGCCGGAAATCGCCGGCGGGGGAGGAGTGTTGCAACCCGGTTTCGATCAGGATGGCATTTAGACCAGGTGCGGCATTGTTCTTGCCCAATGCGAGGCATGCCCGCCGTATCACGGTCTGCTGCCATGCGATGGATGGGGGGATAGAAGGGCGCGCCCTTCAGGTGAAGAGTCTTCGGCGGAAGGCGGCGACCAGGATGAACAGGCCGGTGGCCACCAGGGTCATGGCCGGGCCGGCGGGCAGGTTGAAGTGGAAGGACAGGTAGAGGCCGGTGACCGAGGCCGCCGTCCCCAGCGCCGCCGCCGTCAGCATGATGGTGACAAAGCGCCGGACCAGCAGGTAGGCGGTGGCGGCAGGTATCACCAGCATCGCCATGACCAGGATGACACCGGCCGCCTGGATGCCGATGACGATGACCAGGGCCAGCAGGGCCAGCAGGACATAGTCCACCACGCTGGTGCGCATGCCGATGACCTGGGATCCCACCGGGTCGAAGCTGGTGAAGAGCAGCCAGTGGTGAAAGACGAACAGCCCCAGGATGACCAGGGCGGTGATGGCCAGGGAAATGTAGATGGCGCCGGGGGATATGCCCAGTATCTGACCCATCAGCAGGTCCTCCACGTCCACATTGATGGTGGTGGACATGGACAGCATCATCAGGCCGAGGGCGAACATGGAGGCGAACAGGATGCCGATGGAGGTATCGGCGCTGAGGCCGGCGCGCCGGCTCACGGCCCGCACCAGCATGGCGACGGTGACACCGGTGGGGACGGCCGCCAGGGCCGGATTGATACCCACCATGAAGCCCAGGGCCATGCCGGGCAGCACGGCGTGGGCAAGGGCGTCGCCAATGAAGGCCAGGTTCCTGGTGACCACGTAAGCGCCCAGCAGCGGGCACATGACGCCCACCAGGACGGCGCCCGTGAGGGCCCGCAGCATGAAGTTGTACTCCAGAGGGGCGACAAGGAAGTCAATCATACTGTCCGCAATTCAGGGCAAACGTACTCTAGTGTGGGGCAACCCGTCGTTTCCGCCTGCGCGGGAACCTCGAACCCGTGGCGTCTGCCAATAGCCATTATTCAAACCTCCGCCGGATTAACGCGCTGCTTGAAACTAACCCCGTCACCACCGTAGGGGCGATTCGCGAATCGCCCCTACGCCTCGCCGTCCAGCATTAGCCTTACTGGATTCCGGCCCGCGCCGGAAAGACGCGCTGCCACTCTTGGTCCATATCCCACATTAACCCTGTTGGACTCCGACCTCCACCGGAATGACGCGCCTCTTGAAACTAACCCCGTTACCGCCGCACGGGCGATTCGCGAATCGCCCCTACTCCTCGCCGTCCAGCGCGAACTGGAAGCCGTACAGTTCCTCCATTACCTCCGGCGTGAATACCTGGTTGGGGGCTCCGCAGGCGCACACATGGCGATTCAGGCACAGGACCTGGTCGAAGCGGCGGGCCAGATTGTTGAGGTCGTGGGTGGCCAGCAGGACAATGCGGCCCTCGTCCCGCAGCGCCTGGAGCACCTCGACCAGGGCTTCCTGGGCGCCGGCGTCGACACCGCTGAAGGCCTCGTCCAGCAGCAGCACGCTGGCCTCCTGGGCCAGGGCCCGGGCGACGAATACCCGCTGCCGCTGGCCGCCGGAAAGCTCGGTCATCAGGGCGCCGCGGCGGTCCCACAGGCCCACCCGGCACAGGCAGGCTTTGACCAGTTCCCGGTCCTTCTTGCCGGGACGGCGGAACCACCCCAGGCGGCAGCACCGGCCCATCAGCACCACGTCCATCACGTTCACCGGAAACCGCCAGTTGACGCTGTCCCGCTGGGGGACGTAGGCCAGGGCGCCCCGGCGCAGGTCCACCCGGTTGAGAGTGACGCTGCCGTGGTGGACGGGGAGCAGGCCGGCGATGGTGTTGAACAGGGTGCTCTTGCCGGCGCCGTTGGGGCCCACCACGCCCATCAGGGTGCCGGCGCCCACGGCGAAGGTGACATTGCTCAGGGCCATGTAGCCGTCCAGTTCGACGGTGACGTCCTGGAGGGACATGCTGGCGTCGTGGGACTCTATGACAGAGGTCACTTGAGGGCCTCCACGATTCGTTCGACGTTGGTCCGCACCATGCCCAGGTAGGTGTCGGCGCCGCTGCCCTCCACGTCCATGGATCCGGAGTAGAGCTGGACCAGTTCCGCGCCGGTCTCCCGGGCAATGGTCTGCGCCAGCCTGTCGCTAACGGTGGTTTCCCCAAAGACAACGGGCACATTGTTCTCCCGGACCGCCTCGATTACTTCCGAGACGTGCTCCGCCGAGGGCTCAACATCGGGCGCCAAGGACGGAATTACCAGCCCGACAACCTTAAACCCGTAGGCCTCCGCCAGGTAGCCGAGGCTGTCATGGGAGGTGACCAGCAGACGGCGCTCCGGCGGCACCATCTCGACGTGCCCCTGGATCCAGGCGTGCAGGTTGTCCAGTTCCTTGCCATATTCGGCGGCGTTCACGTAGTAGACGCTGGCGTTGTCGGGGTCCAGAGCCGACAGGCGGGCGGCCATTTCGTTGACCGCGATTTTGACCCGAATGGGGTCGAACCAGAAGTGGGGATCGAAGGCGCCGTGGTTGTGTTCGTCATGGCCCATTTCTTCGTGACCCGCTTCTTCCTCATGGCCGTGCTCGTCATGGCCCATTTCTTCGTGACCCGCTTCTTCCTCATGGCCGTGCTCGTCATGGCCCATTTCTTCGTGGCCCGGTTCTTCGTGGTCCGCTTCCGCTTGCGCCCCGTCTTCGTGGCCCGGTTCTTCGTGGTCCGCTTCCGCTTGCGCCCCGTCTTCGTGGCCCGGTTCTTCTTCATGGCCGTGTTCGTCATGGCCCGCTTCTTCGTGACCCGCTTCCCCGTGGCCGTGAGGATCAAATCCGGAAAACTCCATGGGGTCCACGACTTCGCCAAGCTCGATCACCGTGGACTCATCCGCACTGGCATTGAGCACCAGGTCGTGCAGCCAGTTGGCTTCCAGGCCCAGACCGACGGTGAACACAACGTCGGCATCGGCGACCCGGGCCACATCGGCGCCCCCGGGGATGAAGGAGTGGGGATCGCTGCCTGCGCGCAGCAGGGCGAAGACCTCGGCCCGGTCGCCGCCCACCACCCTGGCCCAGTCGCCGACAAAATTGGTGGTTGTAACCACCTGGACCGGCGGCCCGGAAGTGGTGGCAGCCTCAACGACGTTACCTGAGGCGGCCGGCGGGCCCGAAGGGGAATCCCCGGCCGGTGGCGTTGCCGTTGGGGCCTGGGTCGGCTGGGCTGCCTGGTCATTGGCAGACGCGGCCGAGGGGGTCACCGCCGGTTGCGGCACTGCGGTGGTCTCCGCTTCCTGGCCGTTGGCGCAAGCGCCCAGGAAAAGGGCGGTGAACACGACGAGCCCCACAAGCAACGGCAGGGCCAGGCTTTCGAAATTAACCTTGCTGGGATGAAACGTTTTCATTAATGGGTAGCCTCCGTATCTACTTAGGAATGGTCCTGGGAGAGGCATGTCTCTCACCGAAACTCGTCAATGTGACAGGATGTATCACTTGATCCTGCAGGACGCCGGGGTTCAGTTTTCCGGAATGAAATCCGTTGCTAGTCCTCGGTGGCCGGGCAGGCGCCGCAGTTCACGTACAGCTCAAGGCGGTGGTCAACGATCTCTCCCGGGATGTCGGCGCTGACCGCGCTGATTAATCGCTCGACCGCCGCCACCCGGAGTTCCTCCACCACGCCGCATTCGACGCACACCGAGTGGTGATGATGGCCAACGCTGCAGAGAAGGTACAGGTGGGCCCCTTCCAGCAGGGGCAGCTTGCAGATAACGCCCGCTTCAAGGAAGAGCTTGATGGTGCGGTAGACCGTGGCCCTTCCCACCCAGGGCAGTTCTTCACAGAGTTCCTCGGCAGTAAAGCCGCCCTGCTTCTGCTCCAGGAGACCGGCTATTGCCTTCCTGGGCGCCGTGGCCCTGAAGCCCTGTTCCTCCAGCACCGCCATCAAGCTCTGATATGTTGGTTTGAACACCATAATGATATGAACCATCAAATCAAATGCAGAGTGTACGCAGGGGCCGCTTTATTGAAGTGATATATAATGTCAATAAAAGAGTTTCTTGTCAACTACCGAGGGGGAACATGGGTTGTCAGCACGGATGGCCTATGGCGGGGGCAATGAAGGAATCATTTGCCTGGCAGTAGCAAAGGTGTTTCCAGTATCCAGGTCGTGGAGTTGGGAAATGCACGTGGATGCGTAACCCATTAAGCCTGTGGCCCTCAGGGGCTAGTGTGCCCTGCCACGCGGGTTCGGACGGCTGCCAAACCCTGGAAACCCATGAACCTGCCGGCTGCCGGGGCGCTCTATCAGGCGGCAGAATTGCGGGCGGCAGAATTGCGGCTGCGGGCGGTGAGGCGTACGCCCCACATGAGAAAGACGGATGCGGTGGTGAGAGTGGCGGAAATCAGGAAGGCCCAGAAATAGTCGCCCAGCAGGTCGAAGAGCAGGCCCGCCAGGATTGGGCCGAGTCCTATGCCTATGCCCCGACCCACCTCCATCATGCCCATCACGGTGCCCAGCATCCGGGTGGGGTAAAGGTCGGCGGCCTTGGCTCCAATAAGGAGGCCGCTGATACCGTCGCTCAGGCCATTCAGGCCAACGAAAATTACCAGAACCCACCATACTCCGCCATCGCTGAGGAAGAGGACCAAAACCACGGCGGCCACGGACATCGTCATCCCCATGGTATAGACAATTTCCCGTCCAATCATGTCGGACAAGAGGCCCGTTGCCGGCCGGCCGCCGATACCCAACAGGCCGGCAATGCCAATGGCCAGGGCCGCCCTGATTTCGCCATAACCGGCCAGGAAGAGGAAGGCCAGGATGTGGACCATTATCATGTGGTTACCGACGGAGTTGATTGCCCGCGCGCTCAGCAGCAGCCAGACCGCCGGTTCTCGCAGCACTTCGCCAACGGAGGACCGGGGCGGCCTGTCAGCTTCGGTCGCGGGTTCCGCCGTTGGGCCCGGGTCGCCGGGCACTGCTGCGACCACCGGAGTGGCGGCGGCGTTCACTCGCTCGCCGTCGGGCGGTCGTTTCTGGAGGAGCAGGTTGGGAATTACCACCACCAGGAAGAAGGCGACACCGAAAATCCGGAAGGCCCAATGCCAGCCGAGCGTCGATACGATGACCTGGGCCAGGGGCACGACGATGGCCTGGCCGGCCGGGTTGCCCGCGTCGGCCATTCCCAGCGCGACACCCCTGGTACGGGGAAACCAGGGCGCCAGTGTGGCGGTGGCGGAGAACGAAGAGATGCCCACCTGCCCCACGGTGGCGACGACACTGTAGAAGATGAACAACTGCCACACTTCGCTGGCGAAGCTGCTGGCCAGCCAGCCGACCAGGATGAAACATCCGGCCAGGGGAAACAGGGCCCGGGCGCCGAAGCGGTCCAGGAACATGCCCAGCAGGGGGGCGATAAAGGCTCCGAACAGGCCCGAAGCGGAAAAAATGGCGGCAGTCAGGGCCACGCTGCTGCGGAAATGGTCCCGCAGGGCAACCAGGAACACGCTCTGGACGTTTTTGGATCCACCCTCAACGGTGAGGTTGGAAAAGGTGAGGAGGAAGATCACCCAACCGTAATGAAGCCTGCGCTTGACGAAGGCTAACAAGAGGCACCGGTTTTCAGAATTTTGACGAAATCAGGCATGGCAATTAGAGGCGCGTTCGAGACGGCGCGAATGCGTAGAAGCATACCCGATACTGACGATTCTTGGAATGGTATTGGTTGACGAAATGGGGTTGCGTGTAGCCTTTGAACTAACCCCCGAGCAGGGTAGCGCGCACCGCTGAACAGGGCTATTGCATTTCATCCTGGGAGAAGTCGTAGCCTGCGGGAATCAGGTTGGCAGAAGAGCCCGATTTCCACGGAACCGAAACGCTGCCATATGACACTGGCCCCTTGAGATCAGGGAATTCACATCTCTACCATGATTTTCAGGTGGACCTGCTCCCCTTCTTTGGGATAGGGAGCGCGTACAAAGTCAGCGGCGGCTTTGCCCCTCCCGCCGGCCGTGGCCCAGCCTGTGCCATTTTGGGCCACCTCAGGCCACCTTCAGGACCATTCCCTATCTGGGATGTGGCCCATCGGCGGCCCAACGGTGTGCCATCCGGTGCCATTCCGACCCTGTCATCAGATACGAAATGGCACAAAATGGCACAAAATGGGACAGAAATCAAAAAATCCTAGATCTCTGAGTGCCGGCAGGTAGGGGCGATGTCCCACAACTGGGTCTTCCGGACGATCTTCACTCCGGTTTTGGCCGGAATTTGGAAATCCGGCGCTCTCCTGGTGATGGTCGGGGTTATCGCATAAATAGAATGGTAGAGACCCGTCTTTCCAGCGAAGGCGGGGACTTCGAACTCGGGGCAGGCCGGTCTCAGCTAATTGGGAAAGGGCCACTTGGTCAACTATTTCCAGGTGCGATAACCCCGCAGCGCTGAACCAGTTCCGTTGCGGCGTCCCTGTCCTTCAGTTAGACTACCCTACGGTCCGAACCGGGGGTTGAATTTGGAACGTCCAACCCCGGAAAACCGGCCGGCACAAAGTTTTAACCGTTTGCAAATCAAGGGCCGCGCTCCGGTCATCCTTCACTGACAGTCCAGACTAAAAGCAGGTAAACGGAGGCAACATTCATGTCCAGCGACAACAGCATCACTCCCGAACTTATCCACTATCTCGCCGGCGCCCTTGACGCCGAACTTCCCCCCAACGTGTTGGAAAAGGCCAAGCACCACATCCTGGATACGCTGGCGGCCATGGTGTCCGGTTCCGTGCTCAAGCCTGGCGTACTGGCCCGTCAGTACATTCAGCAGCAGGGCGGGCCGGAGGAAGCGCAGGTTGTGGGTAGTTCGATGGTGGTATCGGCGGTGAACGCCGCCATCGCCAATGGCATGATGGCCCACGCTGATGAGACCGACGACTCCAACGGTTCCGCCGGTATCCATCCCGGCTGCGCCATCCTGCCCGCCGCCATGGCCATGGGGGAGCGGGAAAACGTCAACGGGTCGGACTTCATCAAGGCCGTTGTGCTGGGTTACGACATTGGCAGCCGCACCACCAAGGCACTGGGCCGGGAGGAGATGCGGGCCCGAAACCACCTGCCCTTCAGCATCGGCGGCACCATGGGCGCCACGGCGGCGGCCGGCTGCCTGGCCGGCCTGAAGGAAGAGCAGTACCGCGACCTGCTTTCCTACGGCGCCCAGCAGGCCTCGGGCATAATGACCTATCCCAGGGACGTGGAGCACATCGAGAAGGCCTTCATCTTCGGCGGGATGAACGCCCGCAATGGAGTAATGGCCGCCGAGATGGTGCAGATGGGCTTCACCGGGGTTTTCGACACCTTCACCGGCGACGGCAATTTCCTGGTGGCTTACGCCGATAACCCCAGGGGCGAGCAACTGGTGTCCGAACTGGGCAGCCGCTACGAGGTGATGCTGACCAACATCAAGAAATTCTGCGTGGGCTTCCCCATCCAGTCCCCGGCCGAGGGCCTGCTCCTGATCATGGACAAGCACGGCGTCGGCGCCGCAGACGTGGAGAAGATTGTGGCCCGGCTGCCCGAAGGCGGGGCCCACACCGTCAACGACCGGGACATGCCGGACATCAACCTCCAGTACATTTTCGCCATCGCTTTGCTGGACGGACGGGTTTCCTTCGAGGCCGCCCACTCCTTTGAACGTATGACGGATCCGGCCGTGATGGACCTGCGCTCCCGGGTTACGCTCATTGGCGACCCGGAACTCAGCGGCGCCCAGCCCGATTACCAGGCCATAGTCCAGGTAACCACGAAGGACGGAAGGGTCCATGAGGAACGGGTTACCAGCTTCCGAGGCCGGGCGGAGAACCCCCTGTCCCGTGAAGAGGTGGGCGAAAAGGCGCTGGACTTGATTGAACCGGTCTTGGGTCAATCCCAGTCAGCGGAGTTGATTGACGCCATCAACCGCCTCGAAACCCTGCCCAGCGTTCGTGAGTTGCGGCCGCTGCTATCAGTCTAGTCGGGAGTTTAAGGGCAGGCTCGCAAAAACGTAGGGGCGCATGGCCATGCGCCCCTACGTTTGATTGCCAGGCTTTCCTTAATTCCTCGATTACACCACGGCCGGCTCAACCTTGTGGCAGGCGGTCAGGTGTTCGGAGAGGATTTCCCGCCAGTCGGGTTCCACGTCGCGGCACATGCTGGTTTCCTGGTAGATGGGGCAGCGGGTGTGGAATCGGCAGCCGCTGGGCGGGTTGATGGGACTGGCAACTTCGCCGCCAATGGTGGCCCCCATGGGAATGTCCGGGTCGGGATTGGGCACCGACGCCAGCAGGGCGTTGCTGTAGGGGTGCAGGGTGTTGCCGTAGAACTCGTCCCGGGTAGCCAGTTCCACCATCTTGCCCACGTACATCACGCCCACCCGGTGGCTCATGTGCTCGACGATGGCCAGGTCGTGGGAGATTAGCAGGTAACTGAGGCCCAGGTCTCGCTGCAAATCCACCAGCAGGTTGAGAATCTGGGCGCGGATGGAGACGTCCAGGCCGGAGACGGGTTCGTCCAACACGATAAGCCTGGGTCGCAGGGCCAGGGCGCGGGCGATGGCGATGCGCTGGCGTTGTCCGCCGCTGAACTGGTGGGGAAAGAAGGAAGCGGTAACCGGGTTCAATCCCACGTTTTCCAGTAGTTCACCCACCCGCATGCGCAGGTCGCGTCCTCGCAGATGCTGGTGGACGCGCAGGGGCTCACCGATGATGTCCATCACCTGCATGCGGGGATTGAGCGAACTGTAGGGGTCCTGGAACACCGCCTGTACCAGGCGCTTGTATTCTCGCAGGCCGTTTCCACGGAAGCGGCTGACGTCTTCACCCTGGAAGGCGATGGTACCCCGGGTGGGGCGTTCCAGAAGCAGAATCATCTTGGCGACGGTGGTCTTTCCGCAGCCGCTTTCACCCACCAGGGCGAAGGTTTCCCCTTCTTCAACGTGGAAGCTGACGCCGTCTACGGCCCGAATGGAGTCACCCCCACTGGTGAGCCAGTTGCCGCCGCCCCGAAAGTGCTTCACCAGCCCTTCAACTTCCAGCAAACGGTTGGCCACGCTACCTTCCCTCCTCGGTCAACCAGCAGTGCACAAAGTCCTCGCCGCCCAAGGACGTCCGGGGCGGGTACTGTTCCTTGCACTTGTCCATGGCCTCCGGGCAGCGGGGCCAGAAGGGACACCCCTCGGGAATGCTGCGCAGGTCGGGGGGTTGCCCGTCAATCTGGTACAGCTTGTCCCGCCGGGCGCCCATCAGGGGCACCGAGTCCAGCAGGGCCCTGGTGTAGGGGTGCTGTGGTTCCTTGTAAATCTGCCGCACCCGGCCGCTCTCCACGATACGGCCGGCGTACATCACGTTCACCCGGTCGCACATCTGCGCGACGATGCCCAGGTCGTGGGTTACCCAGATGACGCTGGTGCCGCTGTCCTGCTGCAACTCGCGAATGAGGCGCAGGAACTGGGCCTGGATGGTAACGTCCAGGGACGTGGTGGGCTCATCGGCAATAAGGAGTTCCGGCTCGGTGGTCAGGCCCATGGCGGCCACCACCCGCTGGCGCATGCCGCCGCTGAACTGGTGAGGATACTGGAGCAGGCGTTGTTCAGGCCGGGGAATGCGTACGGCCCGCAGGGCGTCCAGCACCCGGTTCATGGCCTGCTGGCCCCGCTCCTTCAGGTGCAGGCGCACCGGTTCGGCAACCTGCTCGCCAACGGTATATACCGGGTTCAGGGACGTTTGCGGGTCCTGCATGATGATGGCCATGCGGTGTCCCCGGTACGCCCGCATCTCATGCTCGGTAATGCCGAGGAGATTCTCGTCCTTGAACCAGATTTCCCCGTCGACGATGCGGGCGCCGGGCTGGGGCACCAGGCGCATCAGGGAAAGGCAGGTCATGGTTTTGCCGCTGCCCGACTCCCCCACCAGCCCCACGGCCTCCCCCTTGGCGACGGTGAAGCTTACTCCGTCTACCGCCTTCAGCACGGCGTTGCGCTGGAAGAAGTAGGTCTTCAGGCCCTCTACCCTTAGCAGTGTGTCGTCTTCTATGTTGCGGTTAACCATTTACCGTTAAACCTTGGGTGATTTCCTAAAGCTGGCGGCGCCTGGGGTCCAGCGTGTCCCGGAGCCAGTCGCCAAACAGGTTCAGGGACAGTACTGCCGCCAAAATGCACAGGCCGGGGAACAGTGTAATCCAGTAGGCTGACGTCAGGAACTCACGGCCGTCGGCCACCATCAATCCCCACGCCGGTTGGGGCGGGGGCACGCCCACACCCAGGAAGCTGAGGGAGGATTCCAGCAGGATCAGGTGCCCCACTTCCAGGGTTGCCAACACGATAATCGTGTTGAACACATTGGGCAGGATGTGGCGTAGCAAGATCATCCAGGCTGGAGTGCCGATGACCTTGGCAATGGCGACGAAATCCCGCTCCCGAACGCTCAGGGTTTCCCCGCGAACGATGCGGGCAAACCGGGCCGCCAAGAAGGGGGACAGGATGAGAATGACACTCTCAAAACTGCGGCCCACGGCAAACACGAAGACCAGGGCCACCAGGATGGTGGGCATGGCGAGAATAACTTCGATACCCCGCTGCATTACGGCGTCCACCTTGCCGCCGGCGTAACCGGAAATCAGGCCCAGCGCCACGCCTACCCCGCCGCCCAGGGCGATTACGAACATGGAGAGGGAAAGGGATACCCGGGCGCCCCGGATCAGCCGGCTGAGAATGTCACGGCCCAGCTTGTCGGTGCCCAGGAGGTTGTTGGCCGTGCCTTCCGCGTGCCAAACCGGCGGGGAGAAGGAATTGCCCATGTCCACTGCCACCGGGCTGTGGGGCGCGATCCACTGTCCAAATCCGGCGAAGATCAGCAGGATCAGCAGAACCGCCGTCGGAATTTTGGGGACCCGCCGCATTACGGTAAGGCCCGAACGAAGGCGCATTGCCCAGGCAGAGGCCGGGGATGCTACTTGCATTGTCGTGTTGGCCATAGGTTACCTGCTAATTGGTGTACTTGATGCGGGGGTCAATAACCGCGTACATGATATCCACGAACAGATTGATCAGGATGAAGAAACTGCCGAAGACGATAACCACGCCCTGGATGACGGGGAAGTCGCGCCGTACCACGCTCTGCACCGCCGCCGTGCCGATACCGGGCCAGGCGAACACCTGCTCCACGACCACCGAGCCATTCATAAAGGCGCCCAGCACCAGGCTGCTGTAGGTCAGAACGGGCAGCAGGGCGTTTCTCAAAGCGTGCTTGCCGATCACCACCGCTTCCGGCAGGCCCTTGGCCCGGGCCATGGCCACATAATCGCTGTCCAGCACGTCCATCATGCTGGAACGCACCAGGCGCACCATGCCGGCCATCACGCCCCAGCCCAGGGTGAAGCCGGGCAGGATGTACGACTGCCAGCCGCCCTTGCCGGCCGGGGGCAGCATCTCCCACACCACGGCGAAAAGAATTATCAGCATTATGCCCGACCAGAAGGGGGGCATGGATTGACCCAGGAAGGCCATTACCTTGGCGATCCAGTCAATTGCTGAATCGCGGTACACCGCGCCCAGCACCCCCAGTGGTAAGGAAAACGCCAGGGCGAAGATTAGAGCCACCAGCCCCAGGGTGAAGGTGGCCGGCATGCGCTCCACCAGTATCTGGGTTACAGGAATGCCGTTGCTTACCGAATCGCCCAGGTCCAGCCTTACCAGCTGGCCAAGGAACTTCAGGTACTGCTCGTGGACAGGTCGGTCCAGCCCCAGCTTGGCAGCCATAATTTCGCGGGCATCCACCCCCGAGTTGCGGGCGGTGAAGACCTCTGCCGGGTCGCCGATGGAGCGGGAGAGAATGAACACCAGGGTTGCAATGAACCACAAGCCCAGCAGGGCCTGAAATATGCGAAACCCGATGTACTTGAGCATGGAAAAATCCTTAAACCGGTGGGTCTGCCGGGAAATTCAACTTCACCGGCAGACCCACGCCGCGATTGCAGTTAGCGTCAGCGGACAGGGGCCAGTTACGGCCTTATTGTCCAGTGGTTATGGGGATAGGGCTTGCCCGTGATGGGAGTCCAGGTTCCGACCTTGTCGCTGGCTCCGAACACGGCCCCGGCTTCCAGAAGGGGACCGGCCCAGAAATCGCGGTTAAGCAACCGGTGGAAATCGGCCATGGCATTGTGCTGATCCAGCAGGTCAAAGGAGGAGCCGGCCTTGTCCAGCAGGGGATCCAGAATGTCCGGCATCCGCATCATCTGGCGGCGACCCTCGGAGTGGTAGTAAATGTGCGCGCCACGGTAGGAGTGCAGGCGGGTGTCGCTGCCCCTTACCGCTATCTGGTAAGGAGGCTCGTCCTTGATTATCGCCTCAATTTCTTCATCCGTCTTGATGGCGTTGTCGAAGGTCTCCCGCAGCACCGGGCCGTCCACTACGGACACATAGGTGTTGAGGCCAATGGCCTCGAGGTAACCTGCAATTGCCTCTGACAGGCCGGGCTGGTCGACGAAGTCGGCGTCGCCGGAGAAGGTCAAGATTTCGATCTCGGCGCCCTCAAATCCGGCTTCCTGGATCAATTGCATGGCCCGGTTCGGGTCGTAGGGGTGGGGTTCCACGTCCCCCGGGTAGCCGATGTTGCCTTCTACCACCCAGTAACAGCAGGCGGGGGTGGTCTGGCCGGCGTAGAGACCCTGGCCGATGCCCTCGCGGTCAACGGCGATGGAAATGGCTTCGCGGATGCGCTTGTCATTGAAGGGATGGCCCGGCACCCAGGCGTAGTTGTACCAGATCCATGAAATGTTTGCGGCCGGCGACTGCAGGACCTGGAGGTCTGCGCTCTCGAGTTCCTCAACGCTACGAACCGAGGCGGTGATCAGGTCGGCATTGCCGCTCTTGAGCATGGCCATGCGGGTATTGAGCTCGGCCACGTCCCAGATCTGCAGGATCTTGTAGCCGGGGTTCTTTTCGTAATGGTCCTCGAAGGCTTCCATCTGAATGTACTGGCCGGGAACCCGGTCTGCCCACTTGTAGGGGCCGGAGCCCACGGGGGCTTCGCGGAAGTTATCAATGCCGCCCACGCTCTCAAAATAGTCCTGCGGGAATACCACGGAGCGCGGTGGAGATGCCGAAGCAAATAACAACGGCAGCGTTGACTGGGGTTCCGTGGTGGAAACACTCACCGTGTTGCCGGCCACTTCAAAGCCGGAACTCAGCAGCGGACCCACTTCCAGGGCGAAGCCGCCCAGGGAGTCCTCCGCAACGGCCCGATTCCAGGTCCAGGCGACGTCCTCAGGTGTAATGTCGTCGCCGTTGTGGAACTTCATGCCCTCGCGGATGGTGAAGGTCCAGGTCAACTGGTCCGGAGACACTTCCCACCCGGTGGCAAAGCCGGGCGTCAGGGTGCCGTCGGGGTTCTGGCCGATGGCGTAGTCGAATACCTCGTCGTAGTACACCTTGGTGGCGCTGTCCTGGGAGATGTTGGTGTCAACCCCCTGGAACCCCAGGTAGGAACTGACCGAGATGATGGAACCGGCGGGGTCCACTCTGCCGGGGAGACTTCCTGACTCCGGTATTTGCGCCGGTGTCGGGGTGGCCACCACTATCCTTTCGACTTCCTTCTCAACCTCTACTTCGCGAATAGTCTCAACTTCTACCGGGACTTCTTTTTCCACTTCGCGAATGAGCTCAACATCTATTGGGACTTCTTTCTCCACTTCCACTTCGCGGATGGTTTCCACCTCTACCACCCGCTCTACCTCCACTACCTCGGGCTGGGCGGTACCGCACGCCACCAGCAGCATCAGGCAGAAAAGACTTCCAAAAATAAGCAACGACCTACTCATACTACTCACCTTTCCGTTGTTGGTTAACAAGGGCTGACTGACTACACCAGTTTACTGGATGAAGAAACTACAACTACGCAGCGTTGTTTGTTTCGTTTTCAGCAATAATTTCAAGGTAATCCGTTTATCCAGCGGCACCTACCCTGAAAACATACTGCAGGTATCCGCCGCAAAGGTGGCGGGATTATAACCACGCATAATGTTGGTGTCAATTTGAGCAAGGTACCGGCACAAAGGGCAATTGCATTCCTGGCAGTTGCCTGTCCTTCATTCTAAGGAATTGAGTCTTCTGCGTATTTGGCGCCTCAGACGGAAACAGGTGAGGCCGGCTGGGCAATTCGTGCTTTGCCGCGGTTGCCGGCGTCTAATTGGTTGACACGGGCCGGAATGCCGGGTGGAATAAGGGGTGCGGGCCAGGCGGGCCGACCGCGCTCTCCAACGGTTCGCGCCAGGACTTGCAGGGTTAATATGATCTATCGAGCGATACAAAGGAGGAAAGAATGGCAATTTACCGGTTTTATTCGGACGATGACGGCGAAAGCCACGTTGAGGACATTGTTTTGGAGGAACGCCCGGACGTGGCAGCGATGCTCAATGTTTCCGAAGTGAGCATTCGGGAGTTTGACGGGTCGCGCCACATGGACTTTCATCCCCTGCCCGAACGGAGGCTGATCATCCACCTGTCCGGCGAAGTGCAGGTCGGGACCAGCGATGGTTCCAGTCGAGTGCTGCGGGCCGGGGATGTCCGGCTGATGGAGGACGTGAGCGGCAAGGGCCACAAGCATGACGACCTGTCCCCGTCCTCGGCGGTCTACGTGGTGCTGACGGACTAACGGGCTGACCAGTGGTGAATAGCCTGGGCAGAAGGGGCGGCGACAGGCATGCCGGCCCGCCGGAAAGCGCTTTCCGCAAGGAACACGCTGCGGGTCCTGGACCTGGCGATGCCGCCCCCCAACCGAGCCATTAACCTTGCCGGCGGAGGGGCCACACCAACGTTACATCCGGGAGGAAGGCAATGAAGTACAACTACATCGTCATCGGCGCAGGGTCGGCCGGCGCTATCCTGGCTACCAGGCTTTCCGAAGATCCCAACGTTTCGGTGCTGCTGCTGGAAGCGGGCCAGGACTACCCGGACATCGACAGCCTCCCGGAAGAGGTCAAGTACGGTTACAAGTCCACCAAGAGCGTCTGGGACAGTGAGCACAACTGGCAGTACCGGGCCCGGGCCACCGACCAGGCAGAGATCGAGATTCCCCGGGGCAAGGTAACCGGCGGGTCCAGCGCCATCAACGGGCAGATATTCATCCGGGGCATTCCCGAGGACTATGACAACTGGGCGGAGTGGGGCAACGACGAATGGAACTTCGGGAAGCTGGTGCCCTACTTCAACATGGTGGAGACGGACACGACCTACCAGGATGACCCCGGGGACTTCCACGGCAACAGCGGACCCATAATCTGCCACAGGTTCCCCGAGGACCAGTGGCGGGAAGGGAACAAGGCGTGGTTTGCGGCCTGGCGGGACAATGGACATCCCTACTGCGAAGACCACAACCTGCCGGGCACCACCGGGGTGGGGCCAATAACCCTGAACAACCCCGACGGCATACGCTGGTCGTCGGCCATCGGGTATCTGGGACTTTCCCGCCACCGGCTGAACCTGACCATCAGGTCCGGCGTAACGGTCAAGCGGATCACCTTCGACACCACCAGGGAGCGTCCCAGGGCCACGGGGGTGGAGGCGGTATCCGGCGAGGAGAGCTTCATTGTCGAAGCCGACGAGGTCATCCTCAGCGCAGGGGCCATAGGGTCGCCGCAGATACTGATGCTGTCCGGTGTGGGTCCCGCCGACCACCTGGCTGAGCACGGTATTGAAGCTGTCGTCAACTCGCCCGGCGTGGGTCAGAACCTGGCCGACCATCCCCTGATTAACATGCTGTGGGCCACGAAACCCGAGGTGGACCTGACGCCCTTCCTGCCCAGCGCTCAACTGCTGGCAAGGTATACGGCCGAGGGCTCTCCCCTGGAGAACGATATGATCGTCTACCTGAACGCTGCTGCCGGAATGGCGCGAAACCGGGGCGGAATGCGCGGCGGGGCAGAGGGCATGAGCTCGGTAGTGGGCCTGGGCGCCAGCCTGGGTCTGAACCTGGCCCTGTCCAAGGGCGAGATAAGGCTGCGCTCGGGCGACTACCGGGACTATCCTTACCTTAACTACAATCTGCTGGACCACGAGGAGGATCTGCGACGGTACCGGGACGGCATCCGCATGATCGTAGACCTGGAGGACCATCCGGTCATGGCTGCCGTCATCGAGAAGCGGGTGTACCCCGAGGACTCGGACCTGGAATCGGACGAGGCCCTTAACAGCTGGATGAAGCGGTGGGTTGGCACGGGCCACCACGTATCCTGCACCGCCAGGATGGGGCCGGCTTCCGACCCTATGGCCGTGGTGGACCAATACGGGAAGGTATACGGAGCCGACGGCCTTCGGGTGGTGGACGCCTCCATCATGCCCGAATGCGTCCGCGCCAACATAAACGTCACCGTCCTGATGATTGGCGAGCGGATTGCCGACTTCATCAGGCAGGGCAGGTGAGCAGGCGGCTCCCGACGCGGCCCAAGGGAGTATAATGCCCGCTGTTCCCGACCCCTCATATCGCACCGCAATTAATTGGGCTACCCGGTCCCCTGGTTCAGACAGGGCACCTACCATTCCGAGGAGGCACCCGCACGGCTTCAACCGAACCACGCAGCGCCGAGACGGCCCCTGACCCTGGAGAACCACCCGGGCCGGGGCGCCGGCGGGGGCGGCTGAATCCCGCCCGCTTCAACACCTTCACTTCCCTGCGTCACCGGGACTTCCTGCTCCTGTGGCTGAGCAACCTGTGCAACGCCTCGGCGGTGTGGTTCCAGCAGATAACCATACCCTGGGTGGTCTGGGAGATCTCCGGTTCACCCTTCATGGTGGGAATCGCCGCCGGGATGCGGTCTATCCCCTTCCTGGTCATCGGGCCCATGGCCGGGGTATTTGCGGACCGGGTAGACCGGCGCAAGATAGTCCTGGTGACCCAATCTGTAATGGCCCTGGTGGTACTCGCGTTTGCCGGGGCGGTACAGCTGGGCGTGGTTGTAGGCACCCTGGGGGTAATCTACGCCCTGGGGTTCTCCTTTATCACGGGCACCCTTCATTCCCTCATCCAGCCTGTCCGGCAGGCGATGGTGGCAAACACCGTCCCCCGGGAGGACCTGTGGAACGCCGTCGCGCTCAACTCCATTGCCGGCAACGTGGCCCGGGTGGTGGGCCCCGGGCTGGGTGGCGTGCTCATCGCCTGGCTGGGGCCGGCGCTTAACTTCTTCCTGGAGGGAGTCCTGTATGTCCTGATGGTGCTGGTCATGATCCCAATAGCTCTGCCGTACAGGGAAGCCATTACGGCGCGGCGGGCCTCCATGTTTGCCAACCTGAAACAGGGGTTCAGCTATGTGTTGAGCGAGCAGGTGGTGCTGCGGCTGCTGCTGGTAGCCTGCATATCCGACATACTGCTGGCTCCGGTCATACACCTGATGCCGGTAATCGCCACCGAGGTGCTGGGCCAGGGTTCCGAGGTGTACGGATTCCTGGTGCTGGCCACGGGTGTGGGCGGAATAATCTCCACCATCGCCTTTGCGTCGCTGGGGGGCGTCTTCCGCAGGGGGTCCATCGGCCTCGTGGCATTGATGTTCCTGTCGGGGACGGCGATCCTGCTGGGCTTTTCAACCTGGGTCTGGGTTTCCCTGCTGGCAATGTTCGGGTTTGGGTTCTTCCGCCTTGCCTTCAAGATAAACAACAATACGCTGGTGCAAACCACCATACCGGACGCGCTGCGAGGCCGGGTGATGTCCATCTACCACCTGGACCACGGACTCACGCCCCTGGCCAGCATGACTCTGGGGCTGATCGCGGAGTTCTGGCCGGCCAACTTCGTGGTAGTGCTGGTGGGGGCAATCAGCCTGGCCCTTACCATCTACGCCTTTATCGCTTATTCGGATATGCGGCGGATGAGTTAAGAAAACACCTGGAAAGCGACAGGTAGCCTGGCAGTCGCAGTAACTGATACGTTGGCTAGCTCTTCAGCGCTATGCCGCCCTTTTCTCGTCATATGGAGGGCATGCTGAAGCAGTTTTTCAGTAACGGAGCAGATTGGTGGGCGCCAACCGACCCGCCACGGGGTCCACGGCGAGGGCAGCCTGCTCCAGCGACACGACGCCCAGGAGGCTGGGTTCACCCTCTTCCGCGAAAATAACCGGAGTGGGGAACTCCAGTCCCTCCAACCTTATGGTGGCAGTACCAACTTCCACTGGCACAATTCTGCCGTCGGCAGTCTCCGAGGGTACCAACCTTTCGACGGGCACTCCCAGTCTATCCAACAGTTGACGAGGCACTGCAGTGAAGGTCGAGCCCGTATCTACTATGACATCCAGATCCTCGAAGATCTGGCGTTGCGGGTCTCCGACCCCTATGGTTAATTTTACCGTTCCCATTCACACTCCTAGTTCCAGGGGGAGGGAGTAAACAATTGACACCACTGGGCAGTTCTTATCCGACGCTGGCTTTGTTGACTGCCGGGTTTCGACTCCTAGCCTACTACAGCAGTGCCAAGAAAATTGATCGGCCCCCGCTTGCTTGGGCTACTCAATTGTGACGCCTTTCTCTTCGCCTTTCAATCGGCCGCTGTCAGTCGCCCTGCTCCCTTTTGCCAAAGCCTCGTAGGTTTTGTGGCAGCACAGTCCCCCTATCTCCCCACCCCCAGGTAGTCCTGCGCGCCTTCGAGGTTCAGCTTGCCGTTGGTCATTACGGCGGCGCGGGTGGCCCAGGCCAGGCCCAGGTCAACGTTGTGGGTGGTCATTACCACCGAATGGCCTGAGTCGGTCCATTCCCGCAGCAGGTCGGCCAGGGCAGCAACCGAGTCGCGGTCAAGGCCCGACTCGGGTTCGTCCAGCAGGAGCAGGGAGGGACGGTGGAGGATGGCCCGGGCGATGGCCAGGCGCTTCTGCATACCGTGGGACAGGCTGCGCACCCGCCGGTCGGCGCGGCGGGACAGGCCCACTCGTTCCAGGACTTCTTCAACCCGCGTAGGCAGGTCTTCCACCGAGTACAGGCGGCCGTAAAAGGACAGGTTTTCGCGGCAGGTGAGGTCGTCGTAGAGGTAGCCGCTGTGGGCCACCACGCCCACCTGGCGGCGGGCCGCCGCCGGCCGGCGCCGCAGGTCGTAACCGGCAATCCTGACCGTGCCTTCATCGGGACGGGCCTGGCCGGCCAGGGTCCGGAGCAGGGTGGTCTTGCCGGAACCGTTGGCTCCGAAAAGGGCCAGGAACTCGCCCCAGCCCAGGGACAGGTCCAGGTCCCACAGGACGGGCAGGTCGCCGTAGCCCTTGCGCAGGCCGGCGACTTCTATGGCATTGCCGACGCCGGAGGGACTGCCGCTGTTCGAATCCAATTGAGAGTCCTTTCGCCAATCAACCTGGCATTTTCCTGGAGGGGAGAGGGGATTGGCATTTTTTTATTTCCGTCCCATTTTGACCCATTTTGTCCCACTTCCAGTATGCGGGCCTGATATCGCGTTCGTACCTTTGGGCGAAGGAACCACTCCAGTGGTTAGAGGTACTGGCCCCCCAAGGAATATGGTAGGGAGTTGCCGCCCAAGGTGGCAAGGGGGGACTCTTTTAAAACATTGGAGGCCGAACGCCGAACTTGCACAGCTTACCTTACAATGCGATGTATTCGGGAATTCTTGGACCTAATTGAGTATAATTTCGTAACGCTATGACCGGATAACCACCAAATATGGGAAGGGCCGGAAGGCCAGGGCCCAATTTCGGCAGCGAGTTTCTCGAAATTTTGACCAAGAGTGCCTGTATTGTCCACGCCCCGCAAAATTGCCATAGCCGTCCTTTTCGCCCTAAGCGTTGCGCTGGCGGCCGCCTTCCTCCTGGTCTATTTCGGGGGCGATGATACTCAGGCGGTGGAGTTGACTGCCCCGGATTCCGGCGCCGGGGAAGGTGCCGAGTCCGGCAGTGTTGGTAATCCTGTGGAAGGCACGGCTTTTCAAGAGGACAGTCTTGAAGATTCGGCGCCGGAATTGAGGGTGTACGTGGCCGGGGCAGTACGTCAACCCGGCGTGTACCCGCTGACCGGGGGCGACCGCCTGGTTGACGCGGTGGAAGCGGCCGGCGGGGCTGCCGACGATGCGGACCTGGAGGCCGTGAACCTGGCAGTGCGGGTGGAGGATGAGGGGTATTACTACATCCCCGCCAAGTCGGCCCAATCTACCGCCGATGCAGACCTGGAGACTGCGGATGATGTCTCTCCCGCTCCCCAATTTCCTGATGTGGCGACAAACCGTCCCACCATTGAATTGCCCGATGAAAGGGAAGAAACGGTTGGCGACGGCGAACCTGACGGTCCGGTGAACCTGAACACCGCCACCCAGTCGGAACTGGAGACCCTGCCCAGCATCGGTCCGGCGCGGGCGCGGGCGATAATTGCCCACCGGGAAGAGAACGGCCCCTTTGCCGCCGTTGAGGAAATCACAGCCGTTTCGGGGATAGGCCAGGGCATCCTGGACAATCTCCAAGGACTGGTTACCGTGGAGGGTTCTCCGTAGGTTCATGGCCGTTTTAGGCGAGATCGCCCCTATGACTGCCGTCGAATGATGACTGCTGACCTGCCAGTATGAAACTCACCACGCTGGCGGCGACCTGGCTGGCGGGAATGGCCGTGGCCCACAGGTGGTACGACGCCGACCCACTGCCTTTGCTCTTACTGGCCGGCGCTGCGGCGACCGTGGCTATGGCCTGCCGCCTGCTGGGGGTTGCCGCCGGGCCGGCGGTCCTGGTGACGGCGTGCCTGCTGGGATTGTGGCGGTACGAAGTGTGGCAGGACGTGCCGCCGCTCCTGGTAACGGAATACGGCGGGAACAGCCAAGTACAGGGTCGCATCGTCAGCGATCCGGAAGCCACCTCGACACGCGTCAGGTTCACCCTGCAGCTTTCCGATATTGCCCGAGCCGGGGCCGGCGGAACGCCTGACTGGCAGGCCCACGATGGCAAGCTGTTGGTCTACGCCCATCCCCCATCGGAACTAGTGGCGGAGAGGGAGTTGCCCTACTTTCGGTACGGGGACGGGGTGAAGCTGTCGGGGACCCTGCAACGGCCGGAACCGATAGAGAAGTTTGACTACCCCGCATTCCTGGAGAGCCAGGGTGTATACGGTATCTTCTGGGCCCAGGACGCCGTCATTACACCGGATGCGGGCTCCGGCGCGGCGGCAATTTCTCGGGGCGCGATATTCGACCTGCGGCGGGCGCTGGCCAGGGGCCTGGATAATTCCCTGCCTCCCTCGGAGGCGGCGCTGGCCCGTGCCCTGCTGCTGGGTCAGCGGGGGCAACTACCCGATCCGGTGGTTGAAGGCTTCCGGCAGTCGGGCACTTCCCACCTGCTGGCCATATCGGGACTGCACCTGGGCATCCTGCTCCTGATGACTTTAGGGCTGCTGCACTGGGCCCTGGGGCGGCACACTCCCGTGCCGATAGTCCTGGCCCTGGCGGCGGTGTGGCTGTACGTGCTGGTCAGCGGGGCGCCGGTGTCGGTGGTACGGGCGGCGATAATGGGCAGCGTGTACCTGGCCGCGCTGGGCCTGGGGCGTCCGCGGGAATCGCTGCTGCCGGCCCTGGCCCTGAGCGGCGTGGTGATGACCGCCCTGGATCCCGGGACGGCATCTCGAATATCCTTCCAGCTCAGCTTTACGGCAATGGCCGGAATCGCGCTGGCCCTGCCGTGGCAGGACGCCGTGTCCCATGGTATTGCCAGCCGTGTTGAACGGTTGAGATGGCGGTGGTCGCCCTTGGCGGCGACGGCCCTGGGGTGGCTGGCGTCGGGCGTTTTGATTTCGGCGGCGGCCACCCTGGCCACCTTTCCCCTGGTGGCGTTGAACTTCGGGCGGATGCCCCTGCTGGGGATACCGACCACCATCCTGGCGACACCCTTGCTTCCCTTTGCCCTGGCCGGTGGGCTGTTTTCGGCGGTGGCCGGAATGGTACATCCCCTTGTCGGCCAACTGGTAGGACTGCCGGCGTCGACGCCCTTGTCCGCCCTGCTGGCGCTGGTGGACTCGGTCCCTAAGTGGACGGTGGAACTGGACACGGAAGGCACTGGCTGGCTGTGGGGCTGGTACGCCGTCCTGCTGGGAACGCTGGTCTTGTCGGATACACGGTGGTACCGGACTGGCGTACTGGGAAGGCTGAATAGTTTGCTGGGAATGTCCGGCTCAGCCACGCGGGGAGCTACGGGTTCAGGCTCGTCAGGGGCTTACCTTGCCCTGGGCGGTGTGGGTGTGGCGCTGGCGGCAACCCTAATTTACGTGCTGGCGGGAGTGTGGGGCAATGCTGACGGGAGGCTGCACGTCTATTTTCTGGATGTGGGTCAGGGCGATGCCATGTACATCGTGACGCCTGAGGGAAGGCAGGTACTGGTGGACGGCGGCCCAGAGTTTGGCGGCGCGGCGCGGGAATTGTCGGACCGCCTGCCGCCGTGGGACCGCAGCCTGGATTTGGTGGCGTCGACCCACCTGGATACAGACCACAGCCGGGGTCTGCTGCGGGTGCTGGAAAGCTACAGGACGGGGGCGGTAGTCGCGGGATTGCCTGACCCCGATAGCCACCTGTATCCGCAATGGCGGAAGGCGGTGGAGCAGGGGGAACACAGTATTGTCCACTTGTCCGCAGGCCAGGAACTGACGCTGGATGATGGCGTGAGCCTGGCGGTGCTGCACCCGCCGGCCGTGCCCCTGCGCGGCCCGGCGTGGGACTCCAACAACAACAGCCTGGTGCTGCGGTTGTCCTACGGGGATATGAGCTTTCTGCTGACGGGGGACATTGAGGAGGAAGCCGAACGCTACCTGGCCCGCACCGCCACGTCTATCCAAAGCGACGTTTTGAAGGCGGGGCACCACGGCAGCAACTCGTCCACCACGCCGGCTTTCCTGCGGGCCGTAAAGCCGCGCTGGGCGGTGATATCCGCGGGGGCGGAAAACCAGTACGGGCATCCTCACACCGACGTGGTCAGCCGGCTGGAGGCAGCGGTGGGAAGGGAGAACGTCTTCAGCACCGCCAAGCAGGGTACTATCCATTTTTCCACCGACGGGCGGAGGTTGTGGGTGGAGACGGAACGGTGAGAATACGGACATGGATTAACAGGGTGTACAGGATGGTTTATTTGTGCCTGGGCAAGACCATTGGATTAAACAGGCAGAGTAGCCCTGATTGTCCGTGTTTGAGTTACTATAGTTGGCATTAAGCTTCTTAGGGCAAAGGTGAGAAAATTGGAAAGACAGGACGGCCGGCGGTTGGACCAGCCCCGGCCTATAACCATAACTCCGGGTTTCCAGCAATTCGCTGAGGGTTCGGCGCTGATTGAGACGGGGCTGACCCGGGTGCTGTGCGCGGCGTCGCTGGAGGAGCGGGTGCCCCAGTTTCTGCGGGGCCAGGGAAGAGGCTGGGTTACCGCCGAGTACAATATGCTGCCCCGTTCCACCAATACCCGGACGCCCCGGGACCGGGACGCGGGGAGAATAAGCGGCCGTTCGCAGGAGATCCAGCGGCTCATCGGGCGGGCCCTGCGGGCGGTGACGGATATGGAGGCCCTGGGGGAGCGCACCGTTACCATTGACTGCGATGTGCTGCAGGCCGACGGGGGCACCCGTACCGCCGCCATTACCGGGGCCTACGTGGCCCTGCGCCAGGCGATGCAGGTGCTGGTGGACAACCGGGTGCTGCGGCGGGCGCCCCTGCACAGCGCGGTGGCCGCGGTGAGCGTGGGCCTGGTGGACGGCGAACTGCTGCTGGACATGTGCTACCAGGAGGACTTTGACGCGCAGGTTGACTTCAACGTGGTGATGACGGACCGGGGGGAACTGGTGGAACTGCAAGGGGCCACGGAGGGCGCGCCATTTCCCCGCCACCGAGCGGAGGAGGCGCTGGCCCTGGCGGCAAGGGGTATGGAGCCCCTGTTCGCGGCGCAGCGGCGGGCGTTGGGGGCCGGGAATTAAAACATGGATGGACAGGATGGACAGGATTCTGGGTTGGTTGACCCTAAGACTGACTTCGATCCTGCGCCTTTAACTGCCAGAAGGCTTATTTGGTCTACGGCTTCTGGTGAAGCGCTTTAGTTCAAGCTTGGGATTGCCGAAGTTAATCAGCAGGCCAACTTCAATGCCTGTGGCGTTCAGGTAATTGATTATCTGCGCCTGGTGCTCGGGAACAATGGCCCTGGCTGCCTTCAATTCAACAATTACTTTTCCGTCTACCAACAGGTCAGCGTAGAAATCTCCCACCCGTTGCCCACGAAACGTTACGGGAATGGGCACTTGCGACTGTACGGGCAAGCCCGCTTCCGACAGCGCAAGCACCATTGCATTCTCATAGACCGACTCCAGGAACCCGCTCCCCAATTCGTTGATGACTTCAAAGGCGCAACCAATTATGGACCGCGTAAGGTCATCGTAAAGGTGGTTCCATCTCCTTTGAGTCATACCTTAGGTCAAGCGAAATCCTGTCTATCCTGTCCATCCATGTTTGAATGCCTACCCCAGCGTCGCTCCTTCGCTGTCCAGCAGGACTACCGGCAGGTCTAGCTCGCGGAGGCCGGGTTCCACCGTGGAGCGGTCGCCTACCACCAGGATGTTGAGGCCGTTGGGGTTGACCCTTTGGTGGCCCGCCTGCCTTACGTCGTCCAGGGTTATGGAGGTGATTCGGTCGCGGTAGGTCTGGAAGTAGTCGTCGGGGAGGCCGTGCTGGAGCAGGTTGATGACCTGAGCCAGCACCTGCCCGGGCCGCTCGAAACCGGCGGGGTAGCCCAGCATCATGCCGGCGCGGGCCGCTTCCAGTTCTTCATCGGTAACCGGGCGGTCGGCATGAATGTCCTGGAACTCCTTCAGAGTTTCCACCACCGATTCCCGGGTAACGTCGGTCTGGACGCTGCCCCCGGCTACGAGCAGGGAGGGTTCGCGGAACCAGGAGATGCCCGAGTTGAAGCCGTAGCTGTAGCCCTTGTCCTGGCGCAGGTTCTGGTTCAGGCGGGCGGAGAACTGGCCGCCGAAGCAGAAGTTGAGCAGGGTCAGGGGCCCGTAGTCGTCGTGGTGCCGGGGGACGGTAACGTGGCCGGCGCGGATGACCGACTGGGCGGCGCCCGGCTTGTCCACCAGGTAGATGGTGGTGGGCTGTGGAGTCAGGTCGCCGTTCACCGTGCCAGCGTTGGATGCCTGGTCTTCCGTGGTCGCGTTCGCCCAGGTTCCGAAGGCCCTGTCCGCCTGTTCCAGCACTTCGTCCAGGGTTACGTCGCCCACCACCACCAGGTTTGCCCGCGAGGGGCCAAAGTGGGCGCGGAAGTGGGTTTCCAGGTCCGACCGGGTGAAGGCGGCCACCGAGGCTTCGGTGCCAAAGGAGGGGTGGCCGTAGCGGGAGTCGGGGCCGAACACCAGGCCGGGCATTATGCGCTCCGCCACGAAGGTGGGGTCGTCCTTGCCGCGGCGGATGTCGGTCAGGTGTTCCCGCCGGACGCGCTCGACTTCGTGCTCCGGGAATGTGGGATTGCGGGCCACGTCGGCCATCAGTTCCAGGGCCGCGCTCCAGTGCTTGCTGAGGGTTTCCGTGGAGAGCAGGCTGACTTCCTTGCGGGTCTCGGAGGACAGGCGGGAGCCGATGAACTCAAACTCGTTGGCAATGTCCTGGCTGGAGCGGGTGGTGGTGCCTTCGGGCATCAGTTGGGTGGTGAAGGAGGCCAGGCCAGGCAGGCCCACCGGGTCGGTGATGGCGCCGGCCTGCACCACCAGGGCGAAGGCGACGATGGGCAAGCCCTTCCTTTCAACCACCGTTACCCGCAGGCCGTTGGACAGCGTGCGGTGGACGGGCGTCGGCGGAGTGAATTCCGGTTCTTCCGCCGCGTCCGGCATTACGGTGCGGTCCAGGACAGTGGCGGGGGCCGCCTGCAGGGGATTTTCGGGCAGCACCCGCATCCGCACCTGCCGCTGGTCGAGCACCCTCCGGCCCACCCGCAGGATGTCGTCGCGCTCCACCGCCAGGTACTTTTCCAGGCCGGTGTTGATCATGTTGGGGTCGCCGTAGAAGACGTTGTAGTAGTTGAGGACGTCGGCCCGACCGCCGAAGCCGCCGATGCGGGCCAACTGGCGGAAGTGGGAGCTTTCCAGCCGGTTCCTGGCCCGCTGCAACTCTTCGTCGGTGGGCGGGTCCTGCCAGATGCGGGCGATCTCCGCGTCGGTGGCGGCTTCAACTTCGTCCAGGGTATGGCCGGCGGCGGCGGTAACGTCGACAATGAACTGGCCGGCAATCTCCGCCGAGTGGTTGCGGACGCCCACGCTCTGGGCAATCTGCTTTTCGTACACCAGGGAGCGGTAGAGACGGGAGCTTTGGCCGTCGGCCAGCACCGCCCGCAGCAGTTCCACAGCCCCTTCGTCCGGGTCGTTGTCGGGCAGGGCGGGCCAGACGATATAAAGACGGGGCAGGGAAACGCGGTCGCGCATTTCCAGTTCCACCCGTCCGGCCAGGCCCGAGTCGAAGCGGCCGATGCGGCGCACCGCGGGACCGGGGGGCAGGTCGCCAAAGTAGCGGTTGACCATCTCCAGGGTTTCGTCCCGACGGATGTCCCCGGCAATGGCCAGGCTGGCGTTGGAGGGACAATAGAAACGGCGGAAGAAGTCCTTGATGTCGTCCAGGCTGGCGGCGTCCAAATCTTCCTGGGAGCCGATGGTCATCCAGTGGTAGGGATGGGGCAGGGGAAAGACGGCTTCCTGGATGTTCCACTGGGCCATTCCGTAGGGGCGATTCTCGTAGGACTGCCGCCGCTCGTTCTTCACCACGTCCCGCTGGACTTCAAACCGGTTCTGGTCCAGGGCGTCCAGCAGGAAGCCCATGCGGTCCGACTCCAGCCAGAGGGCCAGTTCCAGGTAGTTGGAGGGGACGTCTTCCCAGTAGTTGGTGCGGTCAGAGTTGGTGGAGCCGTTCAGGTTGGCGCCGACCTTCTGCAGGGGTTCAAAGTGGCTGCTGTTGTGGTGGCCGGAACCTTCGAACATAACGTGCTCGAACAGGTGGGCAAAGCCGGTGCGGCCGGGCACTTCGTTCTTGGAACCGACGTGGTACCAGACGTTTACCGAGGCCAGCGGTATGGAGTGGTCTTCGTGGAGGATTACGTCCAGACCGTTGGAGAGGGTAACTTTTTCGTAGGCAATGGAGACCATATAAATACTCCGTTTCAAAAGCAGTAAGGGCCTGCCCAATTCTAACACAGGGGGTGGGGTGGGCTTCCTTGAGTGTCAGGTTGGCCGAAAGGGGCCAAGCGCACATTTGGGGTTAATCCGTAATGCCGGTTTTCGCCGGTATCCAGGAATACTGCCATCGGTCAACCCTTTGTGGCCCTGCAGTTGCGTTCCGAACAGGGTGGTCTTGCGGGCGGGCCAGGGCAGCCACGCAGGTCTGCCCCTACGCAGTTTCGGGAGGGGACCATTTAAGTAGGAACGCAACACGCATTTGTTCCTTGATTGACGGATGCAATGATGCCAGTGTAGATTTGAGCAAAAGGCGACGACATTGATGAGAAGGAAGGCCAGCTATGGTTGAAGCGGATACGCGAATTCTGCTGGACTGGGACGCGCTGGAGGTGGGCGAGACCTTCGACACCTATGAGTACGTCCTGACCCAGGAGATGATTGATACCTACCGCAAGGGCGTGATGGATCCGGAGGCCAGCTTTCCCACCATCTCCCACAAGGTGGACGTGAAGCAGTACAACGCCAGGTACCGGGACGCGGGTTCGGTCAACGCCCGTTGCGCCTTCTACTGCTACAACCCACCCGTGGCGGAAAAGACCATCACGGTGCGGGCCTGGATTGCCGACAAGTACCTGCGGCGGGGCAAGAACTACATCGTCACCGAGGCGGTGTCGGTGGACGAAGACGGGCGGCTTATCGACCGGGTCATCACCCACGAACTGAAGCAGCCAACCGAGGTGGGCAAGAAATGGGGGGGCTAGACCGCAGCTACGCCGTGGGGGATGAACTGACTCCCCTGGTAAAGGAAATGACCCAGGAGGCCATCAACCTGTTCGAGGGCAGCACCGGCGAGGTGGGCCCGTCCCAGTTCACCGACGAGGAAACGGCCCGGGAGACCCTGGGCACCGAGGGCACGGTGGCTTCAGGCAGGATGTCCCTGTCCTTCGCCATCGAAATGATGCGGAGGTCCTTCGGCAGCAACGTGTTCAACCACGCCGGCACGGTGGACCTGCGGTTCCTGCGGCCCGTCCGCCCGGGCGATACGGTTACCTTCACGGGAACGATTACCGGCGTGGACCGGGAGGTCAACGGCAGCCGGGTTTCGGTGGAAATCAAGGCGGAAAACCAGCGGGGCGACACCACCGCCGTGGGCCAGGGCAGTGCCGTTGTCCCTAATGCCTACTTGCCGCAGGATGAGTAGGGCAGGGGGCGGCTAACCGGCCAGTTCTTCCAGGGTGGTCTGCTCGCCTTCGGGGCGGCGGACTCGGGCGGCCGCCTGGTAGGCGGACTGGCGCGGGGGCAGGTCGAAGTCGTGACCGGCCAGCAGCTCCTCGATGGTGCGGATCTGGACTTTGGGATAGGCGCGCTGCCAAAGTTCCGACTGGTAGAAGCCGCCGGAGGCCTCTTCCTCGCGCATGGGGCGGGTGGGTTCCTGCAGGGAAATGAACAGGCCCAGGGCCGCCTTCTCCCGTTCCAGCACCCCCTTGAGGTCGCGGACGTCGCGCACCTGGGCGCCGCCGCCCTTGACCTGCAAGGATTCATCTACAAAACGCCGACTAAAGGAAGGGTTCGACGAAAAAGTAATTCTGCGGCACGTCATGAATATGTTCCCGCAACGTTAACAGGTTCTCACGGTTATAGGCAGCGGTGGGCACATCCTTCACTTAGGCGAGCAGCTTTGGCTATCGCATAGTTGCAATTCTATTCTTGCAGATAAGTAATGCTGACAATATCGGCCATAGGAATAGCATACAGCATCGGATCACCCTGAGCCCTTTTTAGGTCTGTAGGGTGAAAATAAATGAACCTATCGCCAATTAGAACCACCTTGAAATTAGGGAACGAGAGACCATCCTCCTCCACATCGGTACCACCCACCTGAGAATTGTGTGGACTGGAGGAAGTAAATTGCACCTTAGCCTGCGGAGCCTCACTCAGTAATCTTTCCGCGTCGGATTCTGCATAACGAGAAGTATTTCCCAATATCAAGAGCAAGAAGACAATTGTTATTAGACTATAAAAAAGTGGAGCAACCTGTCTCGCAAGGGCCCTGTCCTTATCATCTCTTGGCCCAACCGCTATGGCAGCTCCAATAAACGTACCTCCATACATCGAGATCACCAATGAAAGACCTCTTTCTATTGCTGAAATCCCAAGACCGGGCTCTGGACCATCTCCGAATAGATTACCCAAAAAGGGAAGTGCAATCCCCACTCCAACCAGAACTATTCCGTATAAGATGTTCTCCCGCCGATTTCCTGAACTTCTATGTCTCCTAGTTGCCCAAGTATGCACCGCCCACAATGTAGCAATCCCGACACCCAGAATAGTGACGTCCGGTGAAATCACCGAATAATCCAATATATTTAAACGAACCTCAGAAGTTGGGATTCCCAGTGTCCTATAGTATTTCAGGAAGTATATGCGCCCCAACAATATAGAAAATGCCACAAAAATGGTGGAGCTTTGAATAAGGAGGATGCTCAGATTTGCAAAACTGAATCCTAAAGTTGACTGAGCAGCGTCAGGACCGGTGGGTTGTGCCGCCGTACCGGCAGGAGTATTGGGCATTGCTAGTTTCTCGACATTAGCTGGGTGCCGCAAATAAAGTCTTAGCGTCCTCGAATGAGGTCAATCATCTCCTTCACCGCCGGGGGCGTGCCGGGGTTGAGGATGATGTCCTCCTCGAAGGTCCGTTCCGTCTCCAGCGTCCACTCCCAGGTATCGGTGAAGGCCCTGATCTGGGCCGGCGACTCATCGCCCGACTTCTCACGGAAGAGGACGTTGTAGGAGGCGTTGGAGTTGAAGGGCGGGTCGAGATAGACCTGATCCACCGATTCGTCGGGGATGTGGTCGCGGAGGACCTGGAGGTTGTCGCCGTAGAAGAGGGTATTGGGCATGGGGCCTCATTTTACAATTCGAAGGTAGTTATCAAGCAGTAAGATGCCCTAAAATATAATGAATTAATAGCAGTCTAATATCGACGAAGTGAAATTATGGCAATGTTTTCGCAACGATACGGTTACAGGCCGGTAAGACAGGCGATCCAACTAGAATCTATGGATGAGCGACTCAAGAATTCTTTATGGAACTGTTTGGAAGACCACTATTGGATGCCAGACAATCATACCCGGACCCTGCATTCTTATACAGACCTTAGTCAAATATGTGAAACTCTGTGGAGGAACTACTTTGCTCATCCAGTGGACACCCTGCCCCGCGGGTGGCATGAGACTAGAGCAAAGCTGCGCACGTTTTTCTTTTCTGCTGCACAATGGTTTCAAGTTTACGATCTCATCGAGTTTGTTGCAGCAAATGACAACAGCAAATTTGCCATAGCTCGCCCAATTGTCTTTCGCCAAGACGTTAACGAGGTCTTGGAACGGGAAATGTCGGGGTATCGTTTCGTTGGTGAATTTATTACGCCGATAACATTCCAAACAGAAATTGACGAGATTGAATCCGCTATGACCGGAAAGGAACAATCCGTCACCGACCACCTTCACTCGGCTCTCAATTTGCTCTCGGATCGCAACGACCCAGACTATCCAAACTCTATCAAGGAATCCATATCTGCAGTGGAAAGCCTCGTGAAGTCTACGCTTGGGACCGAAAAGGGGACTCTGGGGGATTTATTGAAGGAATTGGAGCGAAGAACCCCGCTTCATCCCGCCTACAAGTCGGCCCTAAGCAGTCTCTACGGCTATACTTCTGACGAAGGCGGCATCCGGCACGGAAAATCAGACACAGACCGGCAGGTTACCTTCGAGGAAGCCAAGTTCATGCTTGTAGTGTGTAGCGCCTTCGTGAACTATGTCAGAGGAACTATAGGCATCTGACCATTGCCATGCGCCAGCAGGTTGTCGCCGTAGAAGAGGGTATTGGGCATGGGTTATCGGGCCGCCTTTCATAAAGGAATATACACGAATGCCCGCCGGTTGTTAACAGGAGGCATGCGCTCAGAGCAATCGCGTTTTGGATTCAGACTACAGGTGGCACACATCCGCCAGGCACAAATCATGCCGCCCGGAACCTGCCGACCGGCCTGAAATCCTGCGCGTCAACCCGGTTACGGGCCTCCAGGTCGGCCTGTGGGATGGAGTTTAGATTCTTCACTCTGTTCAGAATGACAACTTAATCATTATGGGATTGCCCAGGGCATACGCTGAAGGGTGCTGCCTCTGCCGTTCCGACTGTCCATACCACCCTGCAACGAAACCTTGCCAACCCTGCGCAATTGTTGCCCTGTCTTCTGTTGCCCTGTCTTCCTGCCAACCCTATAATTGGCGACCAGAGGCCCATTGCTGTCTGACCTGGATTTCCCCGGGCCCGCTTGCTGACGAAATCCTGCGGCCGGAGTTGCTTATGTTGCGGTTTGACTTCCTGGAGGCCAGGAACCTGCGCCACGCCATTGCCCTGCTGGAACGCCACGGCGAAGAGGCCAGGCCGGTGGCCGGCAGCACCGACTTCCTGGTGCGCTGGCGGCAGGGGTTCTGGCGGCCGGCCTGCGTCGTCAACCTGAAGGGAATCTCCAGCCTGGAGCGCATAACCTACAGCCCGCAGAACGGCCTGCGGCTGGGGGCGCTGGCCACGGTGCAGGCCATCGAAACCAATGCCCAGGTGCGGCGTCGCTATCAGGCCCTGGCCACCGGGGCCACGTCCTTCGCCGGTGTGCAGGTTCGGAACCTGGCCACTGTGGGCGGCAACGTCTGCAACGCTTCTCCCGCCGGCGATACGCTGCCGGCTTTGCTGGCCTTCGACGCCCAGTGCGCCATTACCGGACCCGACGGCGCCCGCTCCCTGCCCCTGACCGAGTTTTTCCAGGGGCCCGGCCGCACCGCCCTGGAGCAGGGGGAACTGCTTACCCAGCTAACACTCCCGCCACCGCTGCCCAGGACGGGGTCGCTCTACATCAAGCACAGCCCCCGGGGCGCCATGGACATTGCCACCGTGGGCGTGGCGTCGGTGATTTCCCTGGAGGAGGACGGCGTAACCTGCCGCGATGCCCGCATTGCCCTGGGCGCCGTGGGGCCGGTCCCCTTCCGCGCCACCGAGGCCGAGAACCTGCTGAAGGGACGGGAACTGTCTCCCGACGCGCTGGCGCAGGCCGCCGAAGCCGCGCGGAATGCCGCCACGCCCATAGACGATGTTCGCGGCACCGCTGCCTACCGCAAGGACATGGTGGAGGCGCTGGCCAGGCGCACCCTGCAGTACGCGCTGCGCATGGCGGGAGGACGGCCCATGTCCTTCGAGGAACAGCGCAGACTGGCGGTGCAGACCGCCTTCTGACCTGAGTGTGGACCCTGCCAATTATTAATGCGGGAGAGCTTTGATCTCCCCCGAACTTCCCATTTCGCCCGGAGGTGTTCTGGTGAACAAGCAACCGCTACGGATGACAATTAACGGTCGCGAGCGACAGATTCTCGTGGCTCCCTACTATTCGCTCCTGGACACCCTGCGGGACGAACTGCAGTTGACCGGCACCAAGAAAGGGTGCGACGAGGGCGACTGCGGGGCCTGCACCGTCATCCTGGACGGGCGGCCCGTAACTTCCTGCCTGGTGCTGGCCCTGAGCGCGCAGGGGTCGGAGGTTACCACCGTGGAGGGCCTGGCTTCCCCCGAGGCGCTCCATCCGGTCCAGCAGGCCTTCATCGAACGGGGCGGGCTGCAGTGCGGCTACTGCACCCCGGGGTTGATCATGGCCGCCGTGGGGCTGCTGCAGGACAACCCCCAGCCATCGGCGGAAGAGGTCAAATTCGCCATCGGCAACAACCTGTGCCGCTGCACCGGCTACACCAAGGTGGTGGAGGCCATCCTGCTGGCGGCGGACAGAATGGGCGACGGGGATTAGCAACGCCGCCGCACCGGCACGAATTTCAGCAAAGGTCTGAAGGAGCAGGAGAGATGACAACCTTCAAGGTCCTGGAACAGAACAACCCAAGGGTGGACGCCTGGGAAAAGGTAACGGGCCGGGCCACCTACGCCGGCGACGTCTACCTGCCCGGCATGCTGATGTGCAAGATTCTTGCCAGCACCCGCAGCCACGCCCGAATCGTCAGCATTGACACGTCGCGGGCCCAGGCCCTGCCCGGGGTGAGGGCCGTCATCACCGGCGCCGACTTCCCTGACCTGCGGTTCGGGTCCGGCGCGCTGAAGGACCGCTACATAATGGCGCGGGACAACGTCTACTACATCGGCGAACCGGTGGCTGCGGTGGCCGCCGAGGACGAGATAACCGCCCAGGAAGCCATCGGCCTGATCGATGTCGAATACGGGGACCTGGAGCCGGTGGTGGACCCGCTGGTATCCCTGCGGGCCGGGGCGCCGTCGGTCCATCCCGACCTGGAGAGTTTTGAGGGGTACGGCTTCACCATCGAGGGCGGCAACATCTGCACCCTGCTGGACGCCGACCGGGGCGACGTGGACCAGGCCTTCCAGGAGGCCGACTACGTCTTCGAGGATACCTTCCGCTCCCAGGGCATCAACCAGGGCTTCCTGGAACCCATGGCCTGCGTTGCCGGCGTGGAGGCCAACGGCCGTCTGACCGTCTGGGCTTCCACCCAGGGGCCCTACCAGGTGCGGGCGCAATTGGCTTCAGTGCTGGATATGCCCCTGTCCAACATCAAGATCATCCCCATGGAACTGGGCGGCGGCTTTGGCGCCAAGCTGCGGCTGGCCTTCGAGGCCTACCCCGCCCTGCTGGCCATGAAAACGGGCAGCCCGGTGAAGCTGATCAACACCCGGGAGGAGGTCTTCACCCTTAACGGCCCCCGCCATCCCGTTACCAACTACGTGAAAACCGGCGTCAACAAGGACGGCACGATTGTCGCGCGGGAGGGCTACACCATATTTGACGTGGGGGCCTACCTGGGGGCCGGCCCCAATTCGGGCATCGGCCACGGGCTGGGCGCCTACGACATTCCCAACTTCCGGCTACGCTCCTACGCAGCCTACACCAACAAGGTCTACGTGGGTTCCTACCGGGCGTCCGGCGTGGCCGACATGACCTTCGCCGTCGAGTCCCACATGGACATGATCGCCCACAAGATTGGCATGGACCCCCTGGAGTTCCGGCTGAAGAACGCCATTAAGGAGGGCGACACGGCAGTCAACGGGTCCCGGGTGCCCAGGAACGGGCTGGTGGAGTGCCTGATGGCGGTGAAGGAACAGCTGGGCCTGCCCAAGGAACTGCCCGAAGGCCACGGCGTGGGCATTGCCCTGTGCGAATGGCGCAGCGGCGCCGGCCCGTCCACCGCGGCCATCAGCGTCAACGAGGACGGTACCGTCAGCCTGCTGACCGGGTCGGTGGACATTTCCGGCAGCGACACTTCCCTGGCGTCCATCGCCGCCGAGGCCCTGGGCATTGGCATGGACCAGGTTATCGTCGCCAAGCGGGACACCGACCTGGCCCCCTTCACCGGCCCCAGCGGGGGCAGCCGCATAGTCTACAGCCAGGGCAAGGCGGTGGAACTGGCGGCGGATGACACCCGCGACAAGCTGCTGGCCCTGGCCGCCGACCGCCTGGGCGTCCCCGCCGATGCGCTGGTCTGCGCCGAGGGCCGGGTTTACGTCCAGGACAACCCGCCCCAGGGCTATACCCTGGGCCAACTGGCCGCCATGAGCGTTACATCCCGCTCCGGGCCTATCATTGGCAACGCGTCCCTGTCCACCCTGCCGTACGCGCCGGTGTTCAGCGCCCAGGCCGCCGAGGTGGAGGTGGATAAGGACACGGGCCAGGTCAAGCTCACCCGTTACGTGCAATGCCAGGACGTGGGCGTGGCGATAAATCCCATGGCGGTGGAGGGGCAACTGGAGGGCGGCGCGGTGCAGGGCATCGGCCGCGCCCTGACCGAAGACATGCAGTTCGACCCGGAGACGGGGGCGGTGCGCAACCCGTCCTTTGCCACCTACCTGATGCCGCTGGCCCTGGACCTGCCCGAACTGGAAACCCTGTTGGTGCGGGTGCCGTCGGAGGACGGGCCCTTTGGCGCCCGGGCCGTGGCCGAACCGCCGGGCTTTGGGCCACCGGCCGCCATCGCCAATGCCATCTACGACGCGGTGGGCGTCCGGATTCGGGAATTGCCCCTGTCGGGCGAACGGGTGCTGGCCGCCCTGCGTGGCGAGGGCGATGACGTCGCCTACATCGGCGATGAACTGGACGAACTGAAGCGGGCGGAAGGGTTGGGCAGTTAGCGCCCATATCCTTCTTCAAGACCAAGCCCAATTACAATACCTGACCAGGGGAGGGACTTATGAAATACGACGTTGTAATCATCGGGGCCGGTTCGGCCGGGTGCGTATTGGCTTCCCGCCTGACCGAGGACCCGGACCGCACGGTGCTGCTGCTGGAGGCCGGGCCGGACTACCCCGATTTCGAGTCCTACCCCGACGACCTGAAGTACGGCTACAACCAGGTGGCTTCCGCCGTCAACGCCCCCCACAACTATTCCTTCACGGGCATCGCCACCGGGGAGCAGGGCAACACCATGCCCGTGCCCCGGGGCCGCGTGGTGGGCGGTTCCAGCGCCATTAACGGCCAGGTGCTGTTGCGGGGCGTCCCCGAGGACTACGACAACTGGGCGTCCTGGGGCAACGACGAGTGGTCCTTCGTCAAGACCCTGCCCTACTTCCGCAAGCTGGAGACTGACACGGATATCCACGACGACTTCCACGGCTTCGACGGCCCCATTCCGGTGCGCCGCCACAAGGAGGAGACCTGGCTGCCGGCCCAGGTGGCATTCCACCAGGCCTGCCTGGCCGAGGGCTACCCCCACGACCCGGACATGAACCACCCCGACTCCTGGGGTGTCGGTCCCATACCCATGAACAACCCTGACGGTGTCCGCATGAGCACATCCTTGACCTACCTGAATCCCATCCGGCATCGCCTGAACCTGACGGTACGGTCCAGCGTCACGGCCCACCGGCTTATATTTGACGGCAACCGGGTGGTGGGCGTGGACGTGGAAAGCGGCGGGGAGCGGTTCGTCGTGGAAGGGGACGAGTTTATCTGCTGCGGCGGGGCCGTAGGTTCGCCCCAACTGCTGCTCCTGTCGGGCGTGGGGCCGGCCGACCACCTGCAGGAAATGGGCATCGAGGTCCACCACGAACTGCCCGGTGTGGGCCAGAACCTGCGCGACCACCCCAACGTGCGCATTCCCGTGCGGGTGAAGGAGGGATTCCCCCTGGATCCCGAGGCCCCGCGAACCCAGCTAGCGCTGCGCTACACCGCCGACGGTTCCGACGACCGGAACGACATGCAGATTCTGCAGTCTTCCTTCTCATCCCCCATGGGCGGCGACCCGCTGGAGGGCGAGGGCATCCGTTTCACCTGCATCATTGAACTGGCCGTGGGCGCGGGGGAGTTGAAGCTGGCTTCCACCGACCCTTACGAGCAGCCCATCCTGGATTACAACTACCTGGAGGAGGAGTGGGACCGGGAGCGGCTCAGGGAGGGCGTACGCCTGTGCCTGAAACTGCTGGAAAGCGACTCCTACCAGGAAATCGTCGAGGAGTGCATCAGCCCCACCGAGGAGGACCTGGCATCCAACGACGCCCTGGACCTGTGGCTGCGGCGCAACGTTACCACCACCCAGCACATATCCGGCACCTGCAAGATGGGGCCAGCCACCGACGGCATGGCCGTGGTGGACCAGTACTGCCGGGTCTATGGGCTGGAGGGACTGCGGGTGGTGGACGTGTCGGTGCTGCCCGACTGCATCCGAGCCAACACCAATGCCACCACCATGATGATCGCCGAGCGGGTGGCCGACTGGATCAGGGAGGGATGAGGCCGCCGGCTTCCATTCCCGCTCATTAGCGCTGGAACCGAAATCAACCCCACAAGGAGGCAGCCATGACCCAACTGCTGGGAAAAGTCAGCCCCGAAGAGGAACAACGGTTTTACGACAATACCGAGTCCGCCGGCCTGCGGGCAGCGTGGATGGGCCGCCGGCTGGAGCGCAAGCCCCAGGTGGAGCCCTTCGCCTGGCGGTGGGAACAGGCCAGGCCCCTGATCCTGAGGAGCGGCGACATTGTTACCCCGGACCGGGACGTGGAGCGGCGGGTGCTTACGCTGAAGAACCCCGGCCTGGACTACGGGACCACACACACCATGGTATCGGCGCTGCAACTGCTGCTGCCGGGAGAGAACGCGCCTGCCCACCGCCATACGCCCACGGCCATCCGGTGGGTGCTGCAGGGAACGGGCGCCTACACGACGGTTGAAGGCGACAAGTGCTACATGGAGCCCGGCGACCTGGTGCTGACCCCTTCGTGGACGTGGCACGACCACAACAACGAAGGCAACGAGCCTATGATCTGGCTGGACGGGCTGGACGTTCCCCTGGTGAACACCCTGGACGCCACCTTTTTCGAGCAATACCCCGAAGACCAGCAGCCCATCGTGGGCGTCGGTGAGTCGGCACGGAAGTACGCGTCCGGCACCCTGCGGCCGGCGTGGGAAGACACCAACATCCCCTATTCGCCCCTGTGGCACTACAAGTGGGAGCAGACTCACGCTGCCCTGCGCAACCTGGCGGAGACCGACTGCAGCCCCTTCGACGACGTGGCCATGGAGTTTTCCGACCCGGCCACCGGCGGCCCGGTGCTGCGGACCCTGGCCTGCTGGATCCAGATGATCCGCCCGGGGGTGAACACCAGGGCACACCGCCACACCAGCAGCGCGGTTTACCAGGTCTTCCGGGGCCAGGGCCACAGCGTCATCAACGGCCAGCGGTTCAACTGGGGCGAGGGCGACTTCCTGGTCGTGCCGTCGTGGGCCTGGCACGAACACGCCAACGACACTGATGACGAGGCCATTCTCTTCTCGATCCAGGACATTCCCGTCATGAAGTCCCTGTCCCTCTACCGGGAAGAGCCCTACGTGGAGAACGCCGGCCGCCAGCCTGTTACGTCCGTGTTTGAGGGGTAGGTTCGGCTGATCCGGCCAGGCAGATTCGGGAGGGCGGGCACCAAGCCCGCCCTTTTTCTGTGTGTGCCGGGAATAGACTACGGGCAGAGTTCACGCCGCGGCTTCGGCGGCTTGTAGTTCGGGGGGGCGCGTCTCTCCCTTGAAGAAGACCATGACGACGGCTGCCAGCAGCAGGATGATGTTGGACCAGATGGCGACGGCGTAGGTGCCGTTGATGTCGTAGAAAAGGCCGCCCAGGAAGGCCCCGAATCCGCTGCCGATGGGCATGACGGCGAACATGGTGCCGTAGATAGTGCCCAGGTTCCTTACGCCGTACCGATCGGAGGTGTAGGCGGCGGTGACGCTGACCACCGAGTTCCACGAAAACCCCACCAGCAGCACTCCCGTCAGCAGGGTAGCCAGCCCCAGCGGGGGAATGCCCAGGGCCGGCACTCCCATGGACAGTAGCACCACCACGAAGCCCATGGCCCGGATATGATAGGAAGCGGACAGCAACCACCGCCGCCCATACTGGTCGGAGAGGTGGCCCATAATCAGGCTGCCGATGACGGCGGAGGCGCCGATGAGGCTGAAGGCCCCGGCGGCAGCCAGGGGATGATAACCGAGGTCACGGGCGTAGCTTACGAAGTGAGCATTCACGAAGCTCATCGAGTACCCTCATACGAAGTACCCGAAGGTGAGCCGGTAGAAAAGGTTGGAGCCCAGCGCCTCTTTGAAGGTGGCGTCGCGCCCGAATATGGGCTCTGAATCCTCGCTGCTGGCGCCTCCTCGGCGGCGCAGGTCCGACGTGTCGCCCAGGGGTTCCAGTCCCATCTCCTCAGGGGTGTTGCGGATGAATATCAGGCCGATGGGCAGAATGACCAGCAGGGACAGCGCGCCCAGGAAATAGTAGGCGTCCCGCCAGTCGAAGAGGATCAGGAACACCGACGCCGTGGGCACCAGGATCAGGGCGCCGAAGGAACCGGCGCTGGAGTAGACGCTGAGCGTCAGGCCCCGGCGGGCGTAGAACCAGGCGCTGATTACCTTGGTCAGGATGGGGCCCACGCCCATGGTCAGGCCGATGCTCATAACCGCGAAAACGGCGTAAAGCTGGGCCAGAGTGCGCACCGACGGGACGATCAGCAGCATGACGCCCAGCAGGGCGACGCCGGACAGCACCACCAGCTTGGGGCTGTACCGGTCGGCCAGGTAGCCGGCCAGGGGCCGCATCAGGCCGGACAGCATGAAGGTGATGCCAAAGGCCAGGGACAGGGTGCCACGGCTCCAGCCGAACTCCTCGGTCATGGGCTGAAGGAACACGCCAAAGGAGAACTGGGTACCGGCGGTGCCCAGGGCCACCAGGGAGCAGCCCATCACCACGAACCAGCCGTAGAAGGTGCGGTTGGCCCTGTCCGTCATCTATGCTCCTCGTCCACACTGCTGCCAATGCCCACCGGGCTGAACAGTGCTCCCTAATTTACCACAGCAAAGGCCTGACAAAGAGGTCCGGGCGTCATCAGGGCAGCTTGATGCTGGACATGACCGCCTGCTGGACCGCCGAAAACCCGGAATAGGAGTGCTCACAGATGTGGAATGACGCCACAAAATTTCCTGCGGACGACCGAAGGAACACCTCGGTCACGCGCAAGACGCAAAATCGCTGGGAGACCCGGGCGCGGAACACGATGTGGGCCACCTTGCTGCCCTCGTCGTCGGTGGCGATTTCCCGCTCCACCAACTGGAACTGACCCCGGTAAAAGCTGGTGTGCTGGCCGACCACGTCGTCAATCCACTGGCTTACCGAATTCACCCGCTTGTCGTAGGCCAACAGGGACAGGCCGGCAAACCCGTCGGGACTGTCGAAATGGACGCGGTCCCGGTCGCTGTCATCAATCAGCCACCGTTCGGGAACATCAACGGCGTAGTGGTGAGCATCATTGGTGTAGGTCTGCCACTCCATGGGCGTGCCGGGCCGGTCGGTGGCATTGGGACCCGGCGCCGCAAAAACATGCCTGGCCCCTTCTTTAAGGTCGGGCAGCAGGTTCCGGATACTACGTTCCGAGATGGCAAAGCCCAGGCCGGCCGTGGGGTTGCCCTGGTTGTCCTGGTTCTGGAGAAAGGTGGTAACGCCGATGACCTCGCCGTTGGGCAGCAGCAGGGGGCCGCCGCTGTTGCCCGGGTTGATGGACGCGTCGGTCTGGATGACCCATGCCCGCATACCGGGGTGGTAGCGCACCGCGGAGACGATACCCCGGGTGACGGTGGCGTCGCCGGTAAGACCCAGGGCGTACCCGATGGCAATCACCTCGCTGCCCGCGCTGATGCCGGCCGTGGTATTCAGTTCCAGGGTGGGAAAGTCGGCGCAGCACATTTCCAGCACCGCCAGGTCCCGCCGCTGGTCAAACCCCACCACGTTGGCGCGGAAGGTGCGGCTGTCCCCCACCAGCACGTCGATGCGGTAGGAGTCTTCAACCACGTGGTAGTTGGTCAGCACCAGGCCCGTACCGTCATTGAGCTTCTCAAAAATTATGCCGCTGCCCACGCCGTCGGCGGTGTTCACCCGAACCACGCCCGGCTTCACTCGGTCCACCATTTCGGCCAGGTCGCCGGGATTCGGCGCGTGGGCTACCGCCTGGGTCGGGGCCGGCGTGGGTTGTTCCACCAGGCCGGCAGGGGCGGTCGCAAGGCCGGCCGGTTCCCGGGCTCCCTCTGGCATTGCAATGACCGGCCGTGGCGTGGCCGTGGGTATGGGCGTGGCGGTGGGGGCCGGAGTAACGGTGGGTATGGCGGCCAGAGCTTCGCGCACCCGCTCGGTAACCATGGCCTCCACCGTGGCCTCGATATCAGGGGGAAGCGGCAAGGCCGGCCCGGGACCGACCGGCGCCGGCGGAGGGGAGAACTGCGGGACGCAGGCGATGGTGAAAAGCAGCAACGTTGCCAGCGCCGTGAGTATTGGTGTGAATGGACTGGTCATGTTCAAGACCGCATTAAAGAAACTCGCCCTTTCTTCCGACCAATAGCGGCCCAAGTCCAGTTTAACCGTTAACCGGGCTGTTGTTTAAGTATAATTCAATCCGAGTCCCGTCTATTCCTGGAACATACTGCTGACAATACGCTCCAACTCGGGCATGAACTGTTCGCCAAATTCCTCGCAAACTCTAGTCTCCACTATAAGGCTGACCTCCACCGCAGTCACGAACAAGTGGGAGCGCAGCGTGGTGCAAAATTCCGGGGAAGTTCTGGCCCGATATAAAATAGCTGCGGCCCCGGTCCCTTCTTCGTCCTCTTCAATGAACTGGTCAATAATTTCGAACAGGTCTGCATGATATTCGCGCAGGCTCACGATCGTTTCCTGCACCCAGTCTTCCAAAGAGGCTGCTGGAGAGTCATACATAAACACATGGACCGCGGCGGTTCCATCGGGACTGACCAAGTCCAATCTGCCTTCTTCCCGGCCGTCGATAGCCCAGTCGGTCGGAACTTCCAGGGCCAATCCGGAGTGGGGGTGAGTGTATTCCTGCCACCCTGTTCCCGCCTGCGTGGGTATGGGCGTGGGAGCAGGCGTGGGGAGAGAAATTTGCTCTCCCTCTTTCAAACCGGGGAGGCTGTCTCGAATACTCTGACTGGATATGGCGAAGTTCACTCCCTCGATGGCGGTCCCGTTGCGGTCGCGGATGTAGAAAGTGTTTATTCCCGCCACCTCACCGTTTGACAAAAGCAGGGGGCTGCCGCTACTGCCCGGGTTGATCGAAGTGTCGGTCTGGATAACCCAGGAACGGTAGTTATCGTCATATCGGTACGCGGAAACTATCCCGCGGGTGACGGTGGGTGAACCTGCTATTCCGAGGGGATAGCCGATGGCGATCACCTCTGCTCCCACCGCGATTGAATCCGAGTCCTGCAATGGCAAGGCATGGAAGGTTCCGCAGCAGACTTCCAGCACCGCCAGGTCCTTGTAGGCGTCGAAGCCCAGGCGGGTAGCCGTGTAGGTGGAAACCCCTTCCACTTCCACCTCTACTTCTTCCACGTCTTCGACAACGTGGTAGTTGGTCAGGACGTACGCCCCTCCACCCTCGGTAATTCCCACAATGAATCCTGTCGCCTGGCCCCGGTCCGTCTCGATCCGAACTACTCCCTTACCTGCCACCTCTATAGTGTCCGCCAGGCTGGGCGTTGGAGTCGGCGCGGTCGTCGGTGTGATCGTTGGAGCAACTACGGGTGGTAACGTTGGCGGTGGAGCAGGCGTTGCAGCAGGTTCCGGAGTTGGCGACGGCGTTGGCGCTGCTATGGGACGCGGTGTTGGGGTAGCTTCAGGAGTTGGCGTTGCGGTGGGCCCGGCAGTAGCGGCCGGTTTCGGCGCGGACTCAACCGCGGTGGCAGGGGTTATTGCGGGGGTTGGCGGCGTACCTGACGAGCAAGATATAACCGCCAACCCCAGAATAGCTGTAGTTGTTGCCCAATAAAGGGCAAGGCGGACTCGTAGTAGACTCATTCATCCGCAAGGACCATCGGATTCGATGATTATATAACACGCCCTTACGTACTATTTACAAACACCGCTCCGCTTCCCTTTGGATGTAGTCGCGGAAGGACTGGGGCATGGTGGCTGCGTCCGCGGCCTGGGCGTTTTCCTGGATGCGCTCCGGGCGCGACGTGGTGGGTATGGTAGCAGTCACCCGCGGGTCGGATATGACCCACGCCAGCAGGGCCTGGGCCCAGGTGTTGATACCGTAGTCCCGCAAGGGAGTCAGGTCGGGTTGCTGCTTGAGTTCGGTGACGTAGCGGCCCTTCTGCAGGGGTTCCATCACCAGGACGCCGGTACCCATTTCCTCGGCCAGGGGCAGCAGTTCATCCTCCACGCCCCGGTTCAGGACGTTGTAGGGGATCTGGACGGCGTCCACCTGCCCCTGGCGCATCAGGTCCATGATGGTGGGGTAGGCCTCCCGCACCATGGCGGATACACCCACCATGCCGACCTTGCCCTCTTCCTTCAGGCGCTGCAGCGTGGGCAGGTGGGTCTGCCAGTCAACCATATTGTGGACCTGGAACAGGTCGATGTAGTCGGTCTTGAGCAGTTCGAAAGAGCGGGCAATCTGGGCCTCGCCGGCCTCTTTGCCCTCGGTGCGGACTTTGGTGGCGAAGTAGAACTGGTCGCGGCGGCCGTCGGTGACCTTGCCCACCACTTCCTCGGCGTTTCCGTACCAGGCGGCGGTGTCTATGAGGTTGATGTCGCTACCCAGGCAGTTATCCACTATCTGGCTACGGACGGCAATGTCCTCGTCGCCAGTGACATCGAAAGTTCGTAAGGTCCCCAGGCCAATGGCCGAAACGTCCAGGTTGCCAAGTTTACGGTATTCCATTTCTAGTCCTCGCGTATCGCTGATGTTGGTATTCGAGCATCCTCGAATGAGAATTGTAAATCAGCCAGCCCCTGTGGGGAAGCCAAACCTGCTGTGCGCCCCTGTCTTATGGAGAAGAATGTGATGGGGCAGCCGTGGGGTCAATAATCTCAACCGACGTAAGGGGATATCTCTCACCGCTGCTGCGCTCTGTTCCAATTCCGCCGGTTATCAGCACTCTCCCGTCGGGGAGTGTGGTTGCGGTGTGATTGGTGCGGGGAATTGCCAGTTCAGGTCCGACGGACCAGGTGTTGGTGGCGGGGTCGTACAATTCCGTAAAGGCAATAAGCTCCTCGTCACCTTGCTCAAACACCGATTCTTCCCGGGCAGTTCCTCCCGCAACCAGAACGCGACCGTCGGGCAAGGTAGTAACGGTGGCTCCGTTTCGGGGATATTGCATATTGCCGGCTGGTATCCAGGCCTGGTTCACAGGATCGTATGTCATGGAATGGGGGAGCCTGGCTTCAGTCTTTGCCTTCTTCTCCTCTGCGCTGAGTTGGCTCCCGTCCTGGGAAATGAACACAATCTCAGCTAGAGGCGTCCCGCCGAGCACCAGGATGGTTCCGTCCGATAGCCTCGCCCCTCCAATGACTGCGTAGAGTTCATCCAGCCCGTCAAGAGTGCTCCATGTGTCGGAGGTCGGGTCATACACTTCGGCATGAGCCTCCGACCCCCAGGAGTCAACCTCCCTTTCGCCCACAGCCAGAACCCGGCCGTCTTCAAGAGTAATGACCAATGGCCCGCTGTCAGTTTCGATGAATGCGTGGTTCATGGGAGCGGCCTCGTGCCACTCTTGGGTCGCGGGGTCGAAGATATCTACCTCTCGAAAGACGTCGGGGGAAGACGATCCCGAAAAGTCCAGGCCTGCGACGACCAATACGCGTCCGTCATTGAGCAAGGCCAGATTCGAGAGAGCTCTATCCCTTGGCGCGCTGGTCAGGGCTGTCCAGGAGGAGGTCTGTGGGTCGAACAAGTTGGCATTGCCAAAGGAGCCATCCTGGCCTTCCAGCCCGACGGCCAGGGCCGTGCCATCGGCCAGCCTGACTAGCGAGTACATAAGCCCAGGTGATACCAGCGATTCCAGCAACGTGCATTCTTCTCTAATCGAGTCACAGACTTGCACAGCCGCTGAAGGGAAGGGGGCTATAAAGTCATTGTTGGCGACTCCGATGGACCCGCTTCCTATCAGGACTCGCCGATCATCCAGCAGAATGGCCTGATGGTCGAACAGGGGCAAAACCAAACCAGGGGTGACGACCGGCACGGTCTTCCCGAAGTCAAGCAGGCGAGCCACTATCTTGACCGTCGCGGTCTTACCTGCGGTGTCGCCGAGGAGATCCGAAGTCCTGGAGAACTCCAGGGTTCCTGTAACTTCCACTTCCTTTAGTAATCCATCCGACTCATCTATACGGAAAACTGCGTCAACATCTCCCTGTCCGCCTCCTACTTCCAGATCACGAATGACCGCATTCAGGACCTGATGCGGTACGCCCCCAACGGCGGTCGCTTCCTGCGAAACCAGGTGTTCGAGAGTTCTATCATCCAGCCCGAAGAGCTTCGGCAGATCCACGAAGTACGGGGTTCTACCCAAGTAAGGTTCCCAGTTGTCTGTCCGAGTATCGAGAATCTGGGTAACTCTGCCAAAGCCCACGTTGGTCGTGATTTCTCTGGTCTGTTCTGTCCCGTTGGGATGGGTAACGGCAACGTCCGCAACGTTGTAGCCGGGCCGGAAATCCCCTGCGTACGTAACCGACACTTGCTCGCCGCCGGCTGAGTCAAAGTCCAGGGTTGCCGTCACTTCAAAGGCAGCCCCCTGCAGCTCTATTAACCGGTTTCTGGCGCCTGCCATCATCTGATCCGCAGGACTTGCCGTGGGAGTGGGACCACTGGTGGGGGTGGGCACCCTGGTGGCAAGAGGCCGGGGTGTATTGGTGGCATAAGTTGGAAAAGGAATGTTGGAAGCCGGTACCGGGCCGGTAAATACCCTGGGAGCCGGCGTCGCGGTGGGAGGGATGGGAACCGCTGCGGGGGGCTCGGCGGATAAGGCTGCAGCGCTCGGAACAGCAGGGGAAATATTCGGAGCAACAGTGGCGGCGGGCGTAGTTCCGGCAGTAACTGCCGGGGCCGTAGCCTGCGATGCAGGACCTGCCGTTGGAGCTGAATTGCTGATGTCACTGTTCTCGCCGCTACAAGCAACTGCAAGGAACAGGAGGAAAGGCCCGGCTATCAGGACCGAGAGGACACCTTTACCAGCCCCACGTAACCACAGTCGCGCGGATTTCCCTGAATTACCCAACATCACCCAACCTCCCAACCCCTTAATTCAAGCAGCAAACCCTGCCCGGCAAGACAAGCTACCCTGTATTTCATTCCATGTCAAATGACGCCAAGACACTCACGTGTACAAGCATTTCCGGCATACGTACTCACTTAAGGAGCTATGAATTGCATTACCTTAAGTTCCTCAGGCTTCGCTGGGTCAGCAGGATTACCGTGGTCAGGGCGATGAGCAGGCCGGCCAGGATGCCTACTGCCATCTGCCCTCCCAGGAACTGGGCCGCCAGGCCGGCGGGCAGCACCCCCAGGGGTATCAGGGCGAAATTGAGCATGAAGATGCTCATTACCCTGCCGCGGTACGCCTCCTCGGAGACCTCCATCAGCAGGGACTGGTTCAGGGAGCGGCGCCCGGCGTCGCCCAGGCCCATAAGCACCATCAGGCCCACGGCCACCAGGTAGAAGGGCAGCAGGGCCACCAGCAGCAGGGCCAGCCCGCTGATAAATGAACTGACTATCAGCACCCGTCCCCGGAACCAGTTGCCCAGGGCCGCTATGAACAGGGACCCGCCCAGGGCGCCCACACCGATGCCGCTGACCATCAATCCCATGGCCTCGGGCCCCAGTTCGTAAATGTCCACGATGAAGATGGGCATCAGGAACCGGAAGGGCATGGCCAGCACGGTGGATGTAAGTCCGATGATCAGCAGGGCCTGCACCAGGGGCGTGCGCCGAATGTAGCCCAGGCCGGCCTTGATGTCGCTTATAACCCCGGCGCGGCCCGTTCCCGTGGAGCCCTCCATCTTGGGTAGAAAGCCGGTGAAGACCATGGCCCCGACGCACATGGCGCTGACGACATAATATACGCCGTCGGGATTGATAGCGTTGTACAGGAATCCGGCAAGAGTGGGCGCGATGAGGGTCATGCCGCTCATTGCCATGGCGTTAAGGGCCATTGCGTTGGTCAGCAGGTCCCTTCCCACCAGTTGGGGAATGACGGTCTGCCGCGCGGGCATCATGAAGGCAAAGACGGCGCCCTGCATCATGGACGCGGCCAGCAAGTGGTACCAGGTTACGGTGTCGGTGGTAATGGAAATGGCCACGAACAGGGCGATGAGCGCCGCCCCGGCCTGCCCCCACTGGATGATGCGCCGCCGCTCCAGCCGGTCGGCGAAAGCCCCGCCAAACAGGGCCAGCAGCAGCATGGGCAGGGCAAATCCGGCGGACACGATGCCCAGCAGGGCAGGCGATCCGGTGAGCTCGTAGGTAAGGTAGCCCCGGGCCAGCATCTGCATTTGCATGCCGCCCATGAGCAGCAGCATACCCAGCCACAGTATGCGAAACTGCCGGTTGCCCAGGGAAGTAAAGGTCTGCCGGAAGTTAAAGGGAGAACCGGGCTGCCGCCCCCGGGCCTGCCTGGGAGTTTCCCTGACCGGCGTGCCCGAAGCAGGCTGTTCTGCTGGTGTGGTTGCGGTGGTTGAAGGACTGTCAGTGGTGGAAGACGAGATGTTCTGGGAGGGTTGGGGACCGGAATTGCTCTGCGTGATGGGGCCTCCGGGGGCACGAACGCCAAGTTTCCTACAGTATAGCCCAGAGGGGGTGTTATAGCTACAGAGGGTTGATGGCGCCAGGGACTGTACCTGGTCTTGTTGCCAGTTAAGGAACTGTAATAGTGAGTTATCGTAACAATATGGCTGAAATCTGCAAATAAGCAGCAATATTCTGGAATAAATAAAACGCTATTGATGTTTACATTGGGGAGATATATATTCATTCAGGTCAAAGCTATGTGACTGGTCTGCCTTTTGCCAACGCCGGTCCCGATCGTCGTTCACTTTTTGGAGAGGTTGCCTTCCAGATCGAGTTCATTCTCAATTGTTGGAGAGGAATTATGGGTACGTATTCTGGAATAGTTCGCCACTGGACATTAAGGGTAGCGTGCCTTGTCGTGCTTCTGGCCCTGGTAGCCTGCGGGGCATCGGCGCCGGAGGCCACGAACACGGAATCCGGTTCCCAGGCCGCGGCCCAGCCGCAGACCCAGAGCCAGGATCAGGCCCAGCCTGATCCCCAGGCGGAAGCACAGCCCCAGGAATCGGCGCCCGCGCCCACCAACACTCCGCCCGCGCCCACCATCAGCGCCGTTGTGGGGCAGGGGGCCATCGGCGTGGTGCCCACGCCCACTCCGGCGCCCACGGCCACGGCTGCCCCGGTAATGGAGGAGCCCGCCGCAGAAGCCGCGGTCACACTGTTGAAGGTGGCCAGGACTACCCCAAACACCAGTTCGCTGGATCCGGCCCTGGGCGGCAGGGGCAACTTCAGCTGGCTGGAACCCATGTACGAAGGGATGATCTTCTTCGACCAGTACACCGACCTGCGGCCCATGATGGCTCGCGAATGGTCCACCAACGATGACTTCTCAGTCTGGACCATTCAGCTTAGGGAGAATGTCCCCTTCCACAAGGACTGGGGCATTGTGAATGCCGCCGACGCGGTCCATTCCCTGGACCAGGGAAGGCGCATCGATGCCCAGGGCAACCGCGCCCCGGCCACGCGGGAACTCATCGAACGGATAGACCTGCCCGACGGACCGGAAGGGCACCAACTGGTGCTGAACCTGACCGCTTCCGAACCGGTGATGCTCAGTTGGCTAAGCACCAACCAGAACGAGGCGGTCATCCGCAGCAAGGCGGTGTGGGAACAGGCCGGCGGCGAACTGGACGGTTGGGAACCCAACGAGGCCGGTATCCAGGAGATGCAGAACAACCCCATCGGCACCGGCCCCTACCAGTTTGAGGAGTACCAGGACGACCAGTACATCCTCTACGGCCCCACCGGCTACGAGCACTGGCGCATTTCCCCCGACTTCCCTGAAGTACAGATCTTCTTCGTGCGCGAGGCTTCCACTCATCTGGCCATGCTGGTGGCCGATGAGGTCCACGCCGCCGACGTGCCGCGGGACCTGCAGCCCGCCGCCGAAGCCAGTGGCTTCAAGGTACTGAGCAGCACCGTGCCGGCCATGCGTCTCCTGGGCTTCTTCGGCGGCCTGCATCTGCCCGACGACCCCGCCTACGACGCCAGCGCTCCCCTGTCCAACCCCAAGGTCCGCGAGGCCCTGAATATCGCCATAGACCGGGAGGAGATTAACCGCACCTTCCTGAAGGGACGCGGCGAGGTGATGGTGCAAAGCGTGGCCCACCCCAAGTTCCCTGGCTGGAACCAGGACCTGGTGGCCGAATTCGACGAGATGTATGCCTATGACCCGGAAAAGGCAAAGGCCCTGCTGGCCGAGGCCGGTTATCCCGAGGGGTTCGAAATGGTCCAGAAGGCCTACCCTCGCCCGGGCCTGCCGGAAATCCTGGATATGGGCGAACTGGTCAACCGCTACTGGGAAGAGATTGGCGTGACGGCCAAGTTTGAGCCCACCGAGCCTGCCACCGTAAGCGCCCTGGTGCTTGCCAAGGAGTCCACCAATATGGCCTACCTGCACACGGGCAGCTACAGCGAACCCACTTACGCCATCTTCGGTTACCACTACTCGGGCAGCAAGCGGCCCCGTTACCTGGACCCGTACATCGATGGCAAGTACGAGGAGTTGCAGTCGGCAACTACGCTGGAGGGCCGCGCGGGTGCCATCGGCGACGTCATCGACTTCTGCTTCCGAACCTATTGCACCATACCCCTCTTCTGGGTACCGGCGGAGTACACCATCAACCCGGAGGTGATTGCCAAGTGGGAAACTCATGCCACCTTCGGAGTGCGCAACTTCGAATATGTGGAGGCGACCCAATAGAGCTCAACCGTTTGACGTGAGATTCCACTGCAATACGAACCATGCCACTTCAGGCCCCTGGAAAACAGGGGCCTGTTTCTTTTACCAGAGATTGAATCCGATGCCGCCTGGCAATCGTTTAACCCCTGGACGCGGTCCTCCGGTTCGTTGTGTCGGGAAATACGAAACTATATTGGTAATTGGCATTATTCAATGTTAATCGTCTCATTTGATACGAATATTAGAGGCTACAATAATATGACCAGGCGACTGCATCAACATTCGTCACAAATAATTGACACCTGCATATTAGGGGCGTATCGTTGCTGAAATTCACTGAAAAGGGATAGGGATAGCCATGAGCAACGTTACTCTGCATAAGCCACGCATTATTTTCACCCTGGCAACGGTAATGGCCCTGCTCTTCCTGGTAGCCTGCGGCGCGGCGGAGGAATCCCCCGCGGCTCCGGCGGCCAGCAGCAGCGAACCGGCCGCTCCGGCGCAAGCCCAGCCCGAACCTGCAGCGCCGGCCGCCGCCAGCGACACGCCGGCCCAGGCGCCGGCTGCGGCGTCCTCCGATTCGGGCCAGGCCGCTGCCGCTCCGGCGCCCACGACGGTCCCCGCGGCGGCCGGAGATGCCCCCGCCGCGGCGCCCCAGTCCGACGCCCCCACCGGCACCCTACGCATAGCCCTGGACGAGATCGGCCCGCCCAAGTGGATCCCCAAGCTGCAGGGCGCTCCCCAGAACAGCATCAACAACACCACCTTCTGGGAATCCCTGTGGCGAAATGAGAAGGAAGCAGGCCTTGTCGGCGTCTTGGCCGAAAGTTGGGAAATCTCCGAAGACGCCACCACCTGGACCATCAATTTTCATGAGGGCATCCCCTTTCACCATGGCTATGGCGAAATGACGGCCAGCGACTTTATCTTCAGCATGGAGAATAGCGTAGAAGAAGGAACTACCCGGTCGCCCAGGCTGCTCAAGCTTAACTTTTTCTCTGAAGATGGGGGCATGACGCTCGTGGATGACTACACGGTGGAAATCGACACCGGGGCACCTTCGTGGAGCATGCCCTGGGACGTAGCTACCGGAATGACCTCATACATGGGCACAGGTGTTATAAGCAAGAGATACTATGAGGAATACGGTGAGGAAGAGGCCGGGTTTGCTCTGGCCGTTGGAACCGGCCCCTGGAAGAGCATTGAACACGTTACCGGAGGCACCTGGAGATTTGAAGCTGTGGAAGACCACTGGCGAAAAACACCAAATTTCGCCGAGCTTCACTACGCCGAAATCTCCGAGGAGTCCACGCGCCTGGCCAACTTCCTGGCCAACAAACTGGACATAGCCACGTTCAACCTGGAATCTATCAGCCAGCTGGAGCAGCAATGTTCCGACTGCAAGTTTAAGACCTTCACCACCGGCGCTCAGCTTTTCATTAACATTCACGGCAACCTCTACATAGACCGGGAAGACTTGCCCACGCCCAGAGATCCAAGCCTTCCCTGGGTGTCGGCCAGCTCCGACATGAACTCCCCTGATTGGATCAACGCCCGCAAGGTACGCAAGGCTATGGCAATCGCCATTGACCGGCAGCTCCTGGTAGACACCCTGCTCCAGGGCAAAGGCGCCCCGGCTCACGTTTACGGCTGGGCCGGATTTGAGGACCAGATGGGTTACCTGGCCGATCTCAAGCACGATTACGACCCTGACATGGCCAGGCAGCTGCTGACCGAAGCGGGCTATCCGGATGGCTTCGAAATTCCCATGGCCCTGACCAATCGCCCCTTCCCAGCCACCATCGAGACTGCCGCCGCCGTGGCCACCATGTGGGAAGACATTGGCATTCGCACCTCCCAGATTCGGCAACCCATGTCGGCGTTCCGGCCCAATTTTGTGGAACGGTCATGGAACGGGGTTAATAGTCACGGTAACATTGTTTCGAGCGAACCCCTGCTCTCCCGAACCCAGACTTTTGTGGTCGCCGGTGTGGTCAATTACGGTGTGGAGCACCCAGTTTCTGAAGACTTGAATGTAAAGATCGAAGGGGCCTTCGAGCAGGAGGAACGACTGGAACTGGTCCGAGAGTACACCAAGTTCCTCTTCGACGAAGTATTCACCATTCCCACCGTAAACGTTTACCACATCTGGCCGCTGGGCCCCGAGGTGGACGACTGGGAATGGACCTTCCCGGTAGTTCGCGTGCCCTCCAATCTGGAATACATACCCCATCGCGAGTGAAGGAGGTAAGGCCATCAGCATGAACCTTCCGGTCTTCCCGAACCGATCCATCTACTTTGCGGGAAGCGATTGAAGATCAGCCAATTCTGAACTGAAACCCTGGGGAGAAACACCCCTCAGGACCAATGGCAGGACCTATACAACTGAATAGATTGCCCGAGTTCCAGACCCTATTACCCCAACCACAAGGGAATAGCGAAGGTAAAACCGTAGGGACCACCATTCCAACTTTGGAGGTCTACCATGGCGGTAACACACAAAGGCAAACTCATTATTTCAGGAATCCTTGCCATAGCGCTGGTGGCCTTGGTGGCCTGCGGCGCATCCGAACCACAGGAACCGGCACCGGCTGAAGTAGCGCCAGCAGTTGCCCCTGCGGCCGCGCCGGCCAGTCCGGCACAACAACCGGCAGCGGCGGAACCTGCGCCGGCGGCGGAACCTGCGGCGCCAGCAGCCCCCGTGGAACCCGCAGCGATCGCCGCAACTTCTGCGCCTGCACCGACACCCATCCCGGTAATGGCGAACGAGGCAACGGGTGTCCTTAACATTGCTTACACCGAGTTGGGGCCGCCCCGCTTCCTGCCAAAGCTTAACGGTTCACCCCAGGCCTCAATAAACATGACCACCGTGTACGAATCACCCTGGCACAACGACCCTGAAGGCAGGATCTTGCCGCGCCTGTTTGAATCTTGGTCGGTGTCCGATGATGGCTTAGTGTGGACCTTCCAGATACAGGAGGGAATTCCATTCCACTACGACAAGGGAGACTTGACTGCGGAAGACATAGACTGGTCGGTGAACAACCGCCTTCAGGAAGACTCCATATCCCGGCCTACCGGACTGGCCGCAGTGTGGCAAGCCCCGGAGGGTGGGAGTACGGTTATCGATGCCTATACGCTGGAAGTCGATACCAGCGGCAGTGGACCCAGGTTCGATATCAGCTGGTATATCACCAGCGGCAAACTGGGCGGGCAGTTGGTTACCAGTAAATCCCATGTGGAGGCGCTGGGCCAAGAGGCAGCAGGAGTGGAGCAACCCATAGGTACGGGCTCCTTCCGGAGCGTCGAGCACCGCGTTGCGGAGTTCTGGCACTTGGAAGCCGTTCCAAATCACTGGCGGAAAACCCCCAACTTCGCCGAGCTCTATATCCGGGAAATTTCAGAGGAAAGCACCCGGGTGGCCAACTTTCTGGCTGGAGAACTGGATTCCATGCACATGTCATTGGAGTCCATCTCGGAAATTGAAAAGATGGATGGGGTGAGGTTCAAGCGTCTGCAAGCAGGCGGCCAGATGTTCATAAACATTCACGGCCAGATGTACGTCGATCGAGATGATCTCCCTACACCACGCAACTCGGACTTGCCCTGGATCTCCGCCGATGCAAATACCGACTCTGAAGAGTGGGAAAGGGCCAGGAAAGTACGGGAGGCAATGGCCATTTCCATCGATCGGCAGCTGATCGTGGATACTCTGCTCAACGGTGAAGGCAGTCCGTCTTCTCTATTTGCCTGGATGGGTCACGAAAACCGGTTGGGTCCCTTGTACGAAGAACTGCAGTACGAGTACAACCCGGACAGGGCGCAACAACTTCTTGCCGAAGCCGGATACCCGGACGGGTTCGAAATAAATATGGCATTGACCACCAGGCCCCTTCCTGCCGTGACCGAACAGGGAGAGGTAGTGTGCATAATGTGGGAAGAAATCGGCATCCGTTGCATTCAGGAACGGAGCCAAATGTCCGCATTCAGGCCCCACTTCATCGACCGGTCCTGGAAAGGTGTGAACACGCATGGTACGGACGCCTCACCTGAACCTCTCACCAACATAAGTGGTCAGATGTCCGTAAAGTCCACCGTGAACTATGGCATTGAGCATCCATGGCTGGAAGAAATGAGGGAACTAGCACTGGCAACAGTGGACGAGGACGAGCGGTTTAAGATCGAGGGAGAGATTGCGAAATGGATTTTTGACAATGTCGTAATCCTGCCTACGTTCAAGGTTAACCGTGTTTACCCCTTGGGGCCCAGAATTGGAGATTGGGACATGGCTTGCTGCCGGACCAGGACCTTGATGGACATCGAGCACATCCCACACCAGTAATCAAAACGTATGGCAAAGTGAAAGATTCGTTGGCCGAAAGACCCACCACGGGGAGCTAAGGGCTATTGATTGTGCACCAAAGACATTGGCACAATGACAAGGCAGGGATACCAAAGTTGTAAAGGCTGCCGCCAACCCTTGACAGGTTGACGGCAGCACCGGCGCCGCTGTCTGGACGCTTTACAGGAGGTACAGCACATTGCAAAAATTTCTGTTGCGCCGGTTGTTGCTGACGATTGTTACCCTGTGGCTGGTCTCAATCCTGATCTTTTTCATGGCCCGGCTTTCCGGAGATCCCACCACGCTGCTGATTGACGACTACGCCAGCGCCAGCACCCTGGATGAACTGCGGGCCTCCCTGGGCCTGGACAAGTCGTACCCGGAACAGTACTGGATCTTCCTGAAGAACGCCGCGCAAGGCGACTTCGGGATTTCCATAGTACAGAAGCAACCGGTCAGTTCCCTGATAGTGCAGCGCTTGCCGGCCACCCTGTACCTGGGGCTGGTGGCGTTTGTCTTTTCCCTGATTGTGGGCATCCCCCTGGGTGTTCTCTCTTCTCTGAAGCGCGGCAGCGTATTGGACCAGGTTGGCAAGCTCATTGCCCTGGTGGGACAGTCGGCGCCGCCCTTCTGGATTGGCATTATGCTGATGTTCTTCTTCGCCGTGCGCCTGGGCTGGGTAGCCCCATCCGGGCGCGAGGAGATTAGCAGCATCATTCTGCCGGCCATAACCCTGGGCTGGTTCAACGTGGCTGCCAACCTTCGCCTGATGCGCTCGGCCATGCTGGACGTGATGGACACGGAGTACATCAAACTAGCCCGAGCCAAGGGCGTTGGCCAGAACATCGTCATCTGGAAACACGGCCTGCGCAACGCATTGATACCGCCCCTTACCTTTGCCGGTATCACCCTGGGCGGCCTGATAACCGGCTCCCTCGTGGCCGAAACGGTGTTTGCCTGGCCGGGACTGGGGCAACTGGCCTTCCTGGCGGTCAGGGACTCAGATTACCCGCTGCTGCAGGGGGTCGTACTGACCTTTGCCGCGGCATACCTGGCCACCGCCTTCCTGGTTGATGTCTTTTACGCTTACGTGGACCCGCGAATCCGGTTCTCCTAACGCCCTTGTCAGAGACCCTTGGAGGATAGAATGGCCGACAATCCCACACAGGCTGTGCTGGCTCCCGCTCCGAACCGAGTCGGCCTGCCCAAAATCTGGAGGACCGCCAGACGCTGGCCCCTGATTCCCCTGTTCCTGCTGCTGTTGGTAGTTTTTGCCGGGGTGATGGCCCCGTGGATTGCCCCCGAAGACCCGCGCAAGGGCAACCTGCGGGCTCGCATGTTGCCGCCGGCGTGGCTGGAAGGCGGCAGCACGGAACACTTGCTGGGTACCGACCACCTGGGCCGGGACATATTCAGCCGCATAGTTTATGGGCGCGCATATCCCTGGTGGTGGCCGCGGTTACCCTGGGCCTGGGCGGTACAACCGGCACCGTACTGGGCCTTGTGGCCGGCTGGTACGGCAAGTGGATCGACGAGATAATAATGCGCATTGTGGACATCGCATTAGCGGTCCCACTGGTGCTGGTGGCCCTGGTCATGGTGGTTGCAGTTGGCCAGTCCTTTCCATCAGACCTGGGCGGTCAAACGGGCCTCATAATTCTGGTGCTGGCAGCCTTTTTCTGGGTACGTTTCGCCCGCCTGGTACGGGGAGAGGTGCTGCAACTGAAAACGCTGGACTACGTGGCCCTGGCCAAGGTGGCCGGCGCTTCCATTCCCAGGATACTGTTCATCCACATATTCCCAGGCGTCATCAACACCCTTATCGTGCTGGCAACGTTGCAGGTAGGGTTCGTCATCCTTGTGGAATCAACCCTGAGTTTCCTGGGGGCGGGGGTGCCACCTCCCACGCCGGCCTGGGGTTCCATGGTGGCCGAGGGACGAGACTTCCTGGCGGGAGCCTGGTGGATTGCTACTATGCCTGGCGTCGCTATCTTGCTTACGGTGATGTCCCTGAACCTGTTCGGCGACTGGCTGCGTGACACGCTGGATCCCAGGCTGCGGCAGTTGGCAACGAACTAGCGTTGGTCCCCTGAGAGGTGCGGAAGGTTTCCCAAGAACAAAGAACTCCACTCCGCCTTCCGCATCCTCGTTATCTGCACCGGGCGACGCACCCGTTCCCAGATGGCCCACGGGTGGCTTGCAGCGCCTGAGCGGGCCGCGCAGTCCTGTGGCAGGGCAAAGGAAGACTAATCTGCAGGCGCCGCCGCCGGGGTCTCCTGGCTGGCTGGCTGCTCGCCCTCTTCCTCTTCCTCTTCCTCGGCCTCCCCGGTTACCGCTTCCGCCACTACCTCCTCGCTCTCTCCCCGGGGGGCCATCAGCCGCCGTCGCCCGGTTACTATCACCATGATGTATCCCATCACTATGCGCAGGGCGAACTCCAGGGCTACCAGGAAGACGAAGTAGTAGAAGATGGTTTCCCGGTTATTGTTGGCTTCCCGTATCACCGCCATCGACTCCTCCACGGTGAAGAAGGAGGCATCAATGATGAATATGCCCAGCACGGCGAAGGGCAGAATCTTCGACAGATCCCGGGAAAGGTCTTCGTGGTAGTAGGCCGAAACCCGGATGGCGCTGACCACCGCGAGGGCGACCAGCAGCACTTCCTGAAAAGTCCGGTCCTTGGACAGAAAGGCCAGGATGGTGGTCAGTACCGCCAGCCAGAAGAAGGCAAAGAAGGGGAATACCACGATGTACTTGACGATGTACATCACCACATGCAGGAACCCGCGCAACACCTTGTGCCTGGACTCGTCATAACGGGAAAGATCGAAAGCGAACATGTCCCGCGCCGCCAGGAATCGGTAAAAGTGGAAAATGAAAATCCCATACAGGCTGATACCCGCCAGGTATACGCCCACATTGAAGAGAAGGTCCCGGGCCTGGTAGTAATCAATCCCGTTGGGAAATACCAGGTTAAGGTAGGATTCGAAATTCATGGCGCCACCGCACTCCCCCGGAAATGTAGGCCCCCCACTGCATAGGAAAAACTGCGGCCATTGTTACCATGTTATGTTTACCCATGGGTTCCGTCAATACGAATGCGAAACATGGGCAGCGTTGCGCTTAGGAGATTGGCGCCGTGCGGGCGGGTCTCAACCCGCAATTAGCTGGCGTCCAGGTGTTTTGCCCAGCCAATACAGCCTGGACCGGAACGTTCCCGCAGGACATACGTAAGGACTGTAGTGAATGGAAGATAAAACAGGACCGTTCATCCTTCGACAAGCTCAGGATGAGCGGCCAGAGGCAAGTCTTGTCGATTCTCTAAAACTCCCGGTGAGGCGGGAATGACTAGGATTCCACCGCCACTTCCTGCTCCAGTTCTTCAGCCTCTTCCGCCGTTTCCCCTTCCGTTTGGTCCCCATCCACGGTCACCAACGGGCGGACCAGCGGAAGTTCGATCAGCATTTCGGTGTACTCCCCGGGCTCCGAAGTCACGCGGATGTACCCGCCGTGTTCACGGACTATGTCGCTGGAGATAGCCAGCCCCAAACCGGTGCCCTGGTCGGTGGGCTTGGTGGTAAAGAAGGGATTGAAAATCTTCTCGATCACTTCTTCGGGCATGCCGTTGCCATTGTCCCGAATGCTGATTTCTACGCTCTCATCCAGCCGGCGCGTGGAGAGCAGCAGTTCCGGCGAGTATGCCACACCCTTCTCCAGCAGGTTCATTCGCTTTTCGTTGGTGGCATAGCAGGAGTTGCTGACCATGTTCAGGAACACCCGTCCCAGGTCCTGCGGAATCACCTCCAACTCGCCCACATTGGGGTCCAGGTCGGTTTGCAAATCCAGTTGAAATTCCGAATCGGTGGCCCGGGCGCTGTGGAAGGCCAGGCGGGAGTGTTCATCCACCAGGCGGTTAATGTCGGTTACCTGGAATTCGCCGGCGCCCCGGCTCATCATCAGCATATCGTGGACTATTCGGTTGGCACGGTCGCCGTGGTTCCGAATGCGTTCCATGTTGTCGTTCAGGTCACCGGAAATCTCCTGGATCAGCCCCTTCTGCTCATCCGGCAGATCGTCTCCTACTTCATCGAGCACTTCCTGCAATTCCGTCAGCAGTTCCGCGGAGGACTCGGAGAAGTTCTTGACGAAGTTCAGCGGGTTACGGATTTCGTGGGCCACGCCGGCGGTCAATTCACCCAGGCTGGCCAGCTTCTGCTGGGTAACAATCTGGTCCTGGGCCCGCCTCAGTTCCTCAAAAGCCGCCTGAAGCTCGTCGTTCTTCTCCTGCAGGTCGCTTGCCAGCAGTTCCACCAGGTTCAGCCGCTGCACCTCCAGCGCGTGAAGGCGGAAAACTTCCACGGCCGCCGCCATGTCCGCCACCTCGTCGTGGCCGCCCACGTCCACCTGGGCCTCCAGGTCTCCCGCAGCCATTCGCCGCATCCACGCCGACACTATGCCTATGCGCCGCAGCAGCACCCTTCCCACCAGCAGCCAGGCCACCAGAGCGGCCACAATTACGCTGGCCAAGCTGATGACCAGCAGGATAGTGCGGCCGGTCAATATGGCCTGGAGAGATGCCTCGGTAGCGGTCTGCGCACTGCCCCGGGCGGTGCCCACCAGTTCATCCACCTCTCCCACCAGGCTGACGGCAGCCTCCTGGTTGCTTTCCAGCAGGTCCGTCTGTCGCTGGGTCAGGCGCAGTTCCTCGTCCAGCAGGTTGAAGCCCGTGCCCTCATTGACGCCAAGGGTTTCCAGCCGCTCAAATATGGGAGCAATTTCGCCGTGAGTGTCGGTGCCCTCCATAGACTCCAGGTTGAAGCCGATGCGGTTCATGGCCGCTTCAAACCTCTCCCGCAGCGGTTCCAGGGATGCTGGCTCCGACACTGAAAAAGCGTTGCCCAGCAGTTCCGTGGCAATATTGGCGTCTACCTGCAATTCCGACAGCAGGCGGTACTTGTCCAGTTCCCTGGGGGAAGCACGGCTTGAGCGCGGGTCCGGCGGTAAGTCTATTTCCCGGTAACCGGTGTTTATGTAGAAAAGCTGGTCGTCCAGCGCTTCCACCAGGCCCACTTCCAATTGCCGGCGTACCTCTGCCAGATCCTGCCGCAGCCGCTCACGCTTCTCTGCCTGCACAATCAGTTCGGAGCGCTGGTTGCGTATAGTCTTGATGTTATTTGTCAGCAGGTGCGCGCCCTGCCGGATGTTCCCGAAGTATTCCTGCCCGTGCTCGATTCCCAGTTCATCGGAAGCCGCTTCCAGGGCGGAGAGTTCACTTTCCAGGGCGTTGCTGGAACCGGTGATGATGTTGGCGTAAATTTCATCCAGTTCGGAGACGGACTGGGCAGTTACGATCCGTGGGGCGGCGGTAACCAGGCTGCTGCTGTACTGGGCGACCTCGAAGGCCGCCACCATCTCCGGTATGCTCTCGTCGTTAACGTGCCGCTGGGCCGTGGCCACCCGGTCGAAGGAGAACCAGCCAACCAGCGTGGCCAGCAAGGTCAGGGCAACGATGACCGCAAAGGCAACGTAAAGCTGGGTGGAAATCTTGCGGCGGCTCTGGATCAGGCGCGGAATCAGGGTCCCAACAAAGTCCCGAATGGAGTCCTGTTCCTCGATGGTGATGGGCTGCCGCGCCCGACGCTTTACTTCCTGCAGCGTCCTGTCAGCCGCCGATCCCGCCACTTCCTTGCTTTCCAGTTCCGCTGTTGTCTTCGATTCATCTATCATGGATAGACTTCTCGCATGTTCTCGATTGCCCGGTAATCGCCGTCGGGCCCAATTACGGTCAGGAATACCTTATCAGACCCCTGGTTGTCGGCAAAGCCGAATTCAAGGCTGAATTCGTCCAACTCCAGGGCCTCAAAACCGTCTATGGAATCGTGGAAACACTCCCGGGTAACATTGTCTCGGCCGCAGGTCTGCAGGGCCTCGATGGTCAACCGGCCTGCCAGGTACCCCTCCAGGGAAACCCACCCCGGACTGGCTTCCGGGTCGTAGGCCTCCAGCGCGTCCAGGTAGGACTGTACGATGGGAATGGAATCGTCGGTGGGAAACGGCACCACCTGGGTGACGAAGACATTCTCGCCGTCCGCGCCAAGAAACTCGGCCAGGGCGTTGCTGCCTACGAAGGAAATGGTGATGAACACCACGTCCTCCATGCCGATGCGTTTGGCCCAGGAAATGAACGTAGCCACCGGCTGGTAGGCCCCCACCATTATGACTGCCTCCGGGTTGGCGGCGTGCAGCTTCAGCAGGGCTGCCTTTACGGCCAGCGTATTGCGGGGATAGAACCCCACCGATACGGGCTCCATTTCCCGCCTTTCCAGTGCCCGGGTTGCTCCGTTCAGGCCCGCCAGCCCAAAGGAATCGTCCTGGTACAGGACGGCAATGCGATCTATATCCAGGTCCTCGGTAAGGCGGGCCACCATTTCCTCGGTTTCCTGGTTGTAGGATGCCCGCAGATTTATCACGTTCCGCCACGTGCTTTCCCTTAGGAACGCGGCCCCGGTGAAGGGAGCGACATAGGGGACGTTGGCCTCGTATGCCACCGGTACCGCGGATCGGGACGTGGGGGTGCCCACCGCGCCGATCAGGGCGAAGACCTGGTTTGTCTCGATCAGTTCAAAGGTATTGGATATGGCGGCCTCCGGTTCATAACCGTCATCCAGGGCCACCAGTTCCAGTTGGCGACCGTTGACGCCGCCGGCTTCGTTGACTTCCTGAAAGGCAGACAGAACTCCCAGCTGCATGTTGGTGCCCAGTTCCCATGCCGGACCGCTGAAGGCGGCAGACTGACCGAACAGGATTTTGTCCGCAGTTACGCCGGGATGTTCGGATGAACTGGATTCGTTGCCGGAGTCTGATGCCGGAGGAGTGGCGGCGCTGTCCGCTTCCTCGGGGTTTCCATTGCACGCCAGTACAACGGGCCCCAGCAGCAGGGCAAGAGCCAAAAGGAAGAAGGTGAATCGGGCCGGCTTAAATAGCATAGGCTGTTTGCCAAGTGTGGGGGGTTAGTCGGACTTGCGAATTACCATGATGGAGTGGTTTTTCGAGTCTTCCCGTCGATATTGGAAGTCTTCCGTCATTTCCATCACAAAGTGGATTCCCAGGCCGCCGATAGCGCGGTCCTGAATGGCGCTGTCCAACTCAGGCGCATTAGCGTCTTCCAGGGGATTGAAAGGGCGACCTTCATCCACGAACTCAATGGTAATTGAATCATCGCTGGAAGTCAGGCTTACATCGAAAGTATGGATCCCCTCATCGTATCCGTAGTTCATGATGTTGAGGCCAAGCTCTTCCAGCACCAGGTTCGTCTTGAAGGTGACGGCGGGAGGCCAGTCTTCTTCTTCAGCGAGCTTTTCCACCGAATCGAAGATGCGCTGCAATTCCTCGTGCCGGGTCTCCACCTTAAGATCTATCCTGGCACTCATTAGGTCTTCTCCCTTCGGCAAAGGGTCAGGCAGGTGATGTCGTCGGATTGGGGGGTATCGCCGGCAAAAGCCCTGACCGCCTCAAACATTGCCTCGTTTACCGCCCTGGGATCCGCCGAGGCATTTGCTGCCAGCACTTCCGCCATCCGCTCCAGGCCGAACTCTTCGCCTTCCCGATTCATAGCCTCTGAGACCCCGTCGGAATAGAGGAATACCGTATCCCCGGGAAGAAGTTCGAAGGTGTCCTGCTCGTAGTCCTGACCATCCAGCACTCCCAGGGCCATTCCACCGGTTAACGGCAGGTCGATCATGGTCCCGTCAGCGCGCCGGACATAGGGAGTACAATGCCCGCCGTTGGCGTAGGTCAGCTTCCCCGTCGAGCGGTCGTAGACGGCATAGAGGAGGGTTACGAACATCATTGCTTCGTTGCCCTCGCACAGCAGGTCGTTGACCTCCTTCAACACCTCCCCCGGTTCGTATTTGCCAATGGCCGAGCCCTTCAGCAGCGTACGGCTGGACATCATGAACAGGGCCGCCGGAACGCCCTTGTCGGAAACGTCGGCGATGGCGACGCCAACCCGGTCCGGGCCCAGATTGATTATGTCGTAAAAGTCCCCGCCGATTTCCTTGGCTGGCTCCATGCTGGCGTAGGTCGCGTAGTCGTCCTCGCTGGGAAATTCGGTGGGCAGAATGGACTGCTGAATCTTGCTGGCAACATTCAGCTCGTTCTCCAGGCTCACCAGTCGGTCCCTGGATGAGAGGGCATCACGCCACTCCACCAGGTGAGCCAGGGTACGGTCTATGGTTATCTGCAGATCATCAAAGTCCAGCGGCTTGGTAACAAAATCAAAGGCGCCGCGGTTCATGGCGGTGCGAATATTCTTCATGTCTCCGTAGGCGGAGATAATGATGGACCGAACATTCGGGTCTACCTTGGGGATCTGCTCCAGCAGGGTAAGGCCGTCCATCTGCGGCATATTGATGTCCGAGATGACCATGTCAACGTCGTCTTCCTGGCGCAGCACTTCCAGCGCTTCCACGCCGTTGTGCGCGAAGACAAAGCTATACTGTCCAGACCGAATGCGCCGCCGCATCCGCTGCAGAACTAGCGGCTCCAAATCCGGTTCATCATCCACCACTAGAATTTTGAATCCCACGGGCATCTCTCCCATTCACTCCACAGTCTGGATCAATTGATCTGGCTTTTTCTGGCGCCCCGGCTTAAGCGGCCTCCAGGCCGGTGACAACAGCCGGCCTTGCTGGCGCCGCCACGTCCACTAGCCCAGAGCGCCGATGGCCGAGTCCTGGGAATCGTGAATCGGGATGATCTTGTCAAAGCCGCTGATGACGAATACTTCCCGCACGGGATCGGACAGCGAGCAAGCCGCCATCTTGGCTCCCTGCCGCTGCAGGTCCTTGGCGATCAGCAGCACCACGCGCAGGCCCGCGCTGCTGATGTATGTCAGGTCCTCAAGGTCGAGCACTACGGCCCGATCAGCTTCGTCGATTTCGGCTTTCATGGCATCCTGAAACTCGCTGGCGTTGGTGCCATCTACTCTACCATCGGCTTTCAATACCAGGTTGGTGCCTTCCCGGCGAGATTCTACGTTCATACAGGTATCCTCCTATAAGCCTCAAAATCTGGAACGGTTTGAAGGAACAGAGCCGTCCCGCTTTTCGCGTACGGTAGACCCTCGGATAGCTACTTACAATAATACCCTATCGTCTGGTATACAACAAACCCTGTGAGCCGTATGTGGAAGTCCATGGCTGGCCGTTCAGGGGAAGCCACAATTCTTGCCGCACCGGCGGAAACGCCGTAACTCAATACGCCCGATGAAATGCACAAGTTTGTTGTTCACGGATGCCGGATTAAGGCGGGAGAGGTGGTCTTGCGGGCGGGAGAACCTTGGTCAGGCAGCGCTTGCCCGGACAGGGTTGCCCTTTAAGACAGGGAGGAGCGGCCGGCGGCAAGGGTTACCGAAGTTGCCGGCCTTTCGCCTTCGGTTCCTGGCTACAAATCATATCCCCTTTCACCGTGAATTGCCACATCCAGGCCCACCATTTCGTCCATCGGGTCAACTCTCACCTTTCTCAGGATCAGGTCCAGAACCTTGAGGATCAGGAAGGTGAAAAGTCCGGCCCACGCCATGGACGCCCCCACCCCCAGCACCTGAACCCCAAACTGGGTGAATACCGAGCGGCCCTCCACCATTATCCCGTGGCCGTCCATAATCTCGAGGGCGAGGAAAGGAATCAGCAGGGTACCGAGGATGCCGCCCAGGCCGTGGACGGCAAAAACGTCCAGTGAATCGTCAATCAGCAGCTTCCACTTGACAATGCCAACGGCGAAGAAACAGATCGTGCTTGCCGTTATGCCCAGTATCATGCCGCCAATGGGGCCGATGTAGCCGGAGGCGGGGGTTACCGCCGCCAGGCCCGCCACGGCGCCGATTATGGCCCCGATCAGGGTTGGGCGGCGATACTTGATCCAGTCCAGGAACGTCCAGGTCAGCAGACCGGCGCTGGCGGAAATGTGGGTTACGGCGATGGCCATGCCCGCCTCCCCGTTGGCGGCAAGCGCGCTGCCGCCGTTAAACCCGAACCAGCCCACCCAAAGCATGCCGGCTCCGGCCGCGGCCAGGCCGGGGTTGTGGGCCGGAACCAATTCGTGGGGGAAGATTTGCCTTTTGCCCACGTACATCGCCGCCACCAGGGCGGCCACGCCCACGTTGGCATGCAGCACCACCCCGCCGGCGAAGTCCATTATTCCCAGTTGTTGCAGCCAGCCACCTCCCCATACCCAGTGACAGATGGGGGCGTACACCAGCAGGTGCCAGGCGGCGCTGAACAGGAGAATCGCCGAGAACTTCATCCTCTCGGTGTACGCGCCAACTATAATCGCCGGCGCGATGATAGCGAACGTCAACTGGAAAATGACGAACACTATCTCCGGCATGTCCCCTCTCAGGTGCCCGTGGTCTATGCCGTAGAAGAAGGCCTTGTCGGGCATGCCTATAAACCCGCCGATGGTGTCGCCGAAGGCCAGGCTGTAACCGACTATGAACCAAAGCAGGCTGGATATGGCCGAAATGGTGAAGCACTGGATTACTACGGACAGTACGGACTTGGCCTGCACCAGCCCGCTGTAGAACATAGCCAAACCCGGGAGGGTCATAAACAAGACAAAAGCCGTGGAGGTTAACATCCACGCGGTAACGCCCGTATCCAACCTTGCCCCCGCTCCAATCCTTGCCAGTCATTGGGGCGCGCCTGACCGGGAATGTGGTCAGGCGCGCCCCAACGGGTTTCACGTATTACTTCTGTACGAAGAAGTTGCTCTAGGTGCCAATCCAGCCGGAACCGGACACGTCGATAACCTGTTCGTCAGGACCGCGGTACTTCTCCTCGTAGTAGCTATGGCCGGCCGCTGCGTTGCCGCCGACGTTAATGCGCACGTTCATCGCGCGGGCGCCTTCGGCCTCCAGCTTGGCCTGGACCTCATCCATGTCCTCTACCATGAAGCCGAGATGGTCAATTCCGGCATACCCGCCCACGTCTCGGACGCTCTCCCCGCTGCCCTCCTCGATCGACTTCAGGATGGCCAGGTTAATGTAGCCGTCGGACAGGTAAAGCCCCGAACCGGCCTTCCCCACCTCTTCCAGGCCGAAGACGTTGATGTAGAACTGGGCGGTCTTTTCCGGGTCCGGAGTGCGAATGGCTATGTGCTTGATCCTGGGCATAATCTCCCCTCCATTAATCTGGATATGAGCCAACCCCTGGTTGCGGTGGATTATAGTTGGCGATGTCCCCTATTTCAATCTGGCGCTACCGGTGCCACCCCATACCCTGGAACAGGCCCCGCAGATAGGCTATCTGGCCGCCGTGGGCCACGTTGTCCCACACCAGTTGGCCCAGGGCTGTGGCGATGGTGTGGTCCCTGGTTTCGGCCTCGGGCGGAAAGGTAACCTCCCGCTCCATGTCCTCCCAGGTCAGGGACCCGATGTACTCCCTGGCCGCCTGACGTACGATTTCCTGGTAACCCAGCAGCACCTCCGTGTCGGGCGCGGCCCAGCCGGCCAGGTCCTCCGGCGTCCATCCCATACCGCGCACATTCTCCGCCATGCCGAACCGGTCGCTCCACCCCTGGGTTACCCAGAAGGACTGCCGCCCCTGGAGCCGCTGGTTGATAAAGTTGTCAATCACCCGGTTCATGTGCCAGAGAATCCAGGCTATGGAGTTGCATTCGGGCGCCGGTTGCCGGGCCAATGTTTCCGCATCCAGTCCGGCCACCGCTGCGTCCACCATATTCCAGTTTCTGCCCAGGGCCCAAAGCACGGCATCGCCTGCAGCCATGAGTACCTCCTCTTCGACCTGTACCGACATTCACTCTAAGCGCCCGTGGGTGCGTCCATTCCTTGCACTGAACGGTTCATATTCAGGAGAATCCCCGAACGACTGGCGCACCGCCAGTGCGCCAATAATACCCTTCGGGCGTTGCTTTATCTATCTGGTCAGCTACCTCGCCGTTATCGCCACTTCCCCGGGAATTGATCCCCTGGAATGCCCAGGATCTTTAATCCGGGGGCAACTGCACTCCTCCTATGCAAACTCACCCTCCACGTCTTCTACAAACCTGCAAGAGTCCAAGTGGGCCAGGTAGGGCAAGTCAACCAGTCCCTCCGGCGGCCCGTTCTCCAGCATCAGCCACAGTTCTCCCGCGGCCCGCTTCAAGTGCCACAGGCGGCTGCCGATGCAGCAGAATTCGTAATCGTTACACTGGGAGTTGGCTAGCCGCAAGATTTCCAGCCACATCAGCTTGCTGTCGGTCCCGTACTCCATATCATTCCTCCCACTTGCCCGGCGGACTCGTCCCGCCAGGGCGTTGATCCTTGTGACTAACTACACTTCCATGTTATTCAGGCAGTAAAGTAATTTCGACAAATTTTCGGCGCGGGCCGCCTGCCCAGCCTCCCGGTAATCGCCCCCCTCCGGCCACGAATGGCAGCATCAACTTCGAGGAGGTTCATGATTCAGCGGGAAGGCCCTTGGACGCGCTTCGGGGATAAGATAGAAGGGCTGTCAACCCCGGCTTTTCCGGGATTTTCGGAAGCTTTTCGTGGAAGTTGTGGCGTTGGATTTATTCGAGGCTACGCAGCCCAGAATAAGTCGGAGGGAGTGGGAACTACTGCGGCCGCGAGCCCGGTATGATGCCCGGTCCGGCGCTGTCAGTTGCTAAACCCACGGGCGCCGTTTGGAACGTTCCTTCTGGGAGGTATAAGTGGGCAGTCCCTGCCGTTCCAACGTTTCGGCCACCATTTCCCGGAACAGTTGCCGGTCGCGGCCCGTGACCACCGCCTGTTCGTGGGCTTCGGTTATTGCCACCGGATAGCCCTGGCCCTTCCGGCACTGCTCCGCGATCATGCTGTGGCCCAGGGACAACAGGGACTCCTTCTCTACCACCCATTTGGGGACCTCCACCCGGGCAATTTCCTCGCCGGCGTGCAGGTAGTAGAAGTAGACCTGCTGCTCGTCCCCGTAAGAGTCGCGGGGGACCGAAGAGTTGGTTTTGTAAATTGGGGAGCGGTGGTAGGGAGTCAACTCCCTGGCAAAAAGCTCCCGGTCCAGAAAGTCGTTGGCCCGGCTGCAGGGCTCCAGTTCCGACCGGCGGTAGCTGCATGACAGCCGGCACCGTTCCAGGCCGTGGCTGCAGAGGCAGCGGCGGATGGCGTTCACCACCTCGGTGGTTCGCGGCAGGGACACGTAGGCCGCCAGGGTTACCTCGCGCTCCTGGGCCAGTTCATTAAAACCGTCCAGCGCCCGCAGCAGTTCCTTGATGATGAAGTCGCGCACAAACTCCGGGTAGCCCTGTCCGGCCAGTCCCCACAGTACCAGCGTGCCGTCCACCAGGGCCAGCACGGGCCGGTCGGCCGGACATCGCCGCGCCTCCTCCAGCAGGACAGTCAACTCCCGTACCGTGCGGTACAGTCCCAGCAGGTTGCCGGTTATGGCCTCCTCCTGGTTGGCGCTCCCCGGGTCCCGCAGGTACAGTTCTTCCTCCCGTGCCGCCAGGTGGGGACGGCTGAAGAAACTCGCATCGGCTTCGGCGCCATAGGTGAGAACGCAGCCGCCCAGGTTCAGCAGGTAACAGGCCACTGGTAGGTGCCGGTCCACGTCAATGTGCGAACCGTCCACCGAAAGGGCCGTCCAGTCACCCGGCGGCGGTGGGGGCGCCACGTTCCCCAGTAATGTATCCGTAACCTGGGCTGCCAGGAAGGGTATGCCCGGTTCGGAGGTCAGCCGCTGCGCTTCCACGGGAGACACGCCGGACGCCGCCTGCCTTAGTTCTTCCAGTCGCGCCGAACGGTCGCCGTGGCCCCGACCCAGGCTTTCCGACACCTGGTCCAGCTGAACTATGGTTTCGCCCAGGTCAAGCGCCATAATGGTTCCCTCGCATATTGAGAAATTTGGGGAAAGAAGGTTTTGGGAAAAGAAAGTGTGGTAGCAGGTGAATTCGCCCAGGCCCCGCTAAGGGATGGACCCTGAAACCATCCTACCAGCGCCCCGGGGCCGCTTCAACAATGGGGGCCGCCGCGACAGGCTCAATGGCGCCGCCGGACCGCATCCGGGGGAGATTACAGCCCTTTTTTCGTATTTGGTTAAAGCTACCGGTATTTTCTTGTACCATGTGTTAAATGTGCTATAATGCGGTATGCGTCGACTGGCCGAGGTGGTGGAATAGGTAGACACGCGGTCTTGAGGGGGCCGTGGGCGTAAGCTCGTGTGGGTTCAAGTCCCGCCCTCGGCACCATATCGGCCCAGACCCGGCAGTGATAAACCGGTGCAGCTCGAGGCGACGTAGCCAAGTGGTTAAGGCGGAGGTCTGCAAAACCTCTATTCGGCGGTTCGAATCCGCCCGTCGCCTCCATCTTACTTCCCGCCGGGAACTGTCCGCCTTCCCTCATTTCCGGTCGGCCGCACTCTTCCTTCGGCAGGCCCGGCTCCCCGCCGGACCTCAACTGTTAAGCCGGTGTGGCGGAATGGCAGACGCGGCGGACTTAAAATCCGCTATCTTTAAGATGTGTGGGTTCGAGTCCCTCCTCCGGCACCAACTTTCCTGGTAATTTATACCTGCAGAAATGTAAGGCCCCCGAAGCGGTTCGGGGGCCGTTTTTGTTCGTCGCTGGGCAGGGCGGGTACCCTGCCTGCCTGCACACCCTGTTCTTCGTTAATGCCTACCCTTTTTCGATCAAGCGACCTGAAAGGTACTTGTGGATGATGTCCGAGAGTAGCGCGGGAAACGGTACGCCTTCGTCGGCGGCCCGTGCGTGGGCCAGGCTGTATTCTTCCTCAGTTACGTGCAATGTAACTTGTCGCCACTCTTTGATTGTATTTCTGGCGGCCTGCCTGGCTAACTCCATCTCCTGTGCAGAGTCGGTCGGAGTACGGAGTTCGCCCTGGTTGAATTTTTCCAGTATATCCCGCTCTTCTTCGTCCAGAACTAGGTCGGTTTCCCTATCCATTGTGGTCACTCTGTACCCAGGGTAATCACATTATATCTAAATTGTCATTCTTGTAAGTGTTAGCTAATTCGATGACAAAAGTTGCAAGGTCTCCAGGGGAGTCTTGCCCTTGAGGCCCTGATGGGGACGGGCGGTGTTGTAATAGATGAGGTATTGCTGTAGTTCATCCTGCAACTCCTCCACCGTCTCGAAGGTAGTTCCCTCCAGCAGGTCCTCGTTCAGAGTTCTCCAGAACCTCTCCACCTTCCCGTTGGTCTGGGGACGGTAGGGTCGGGTATAGCGGTGCTTGATTCCCAGTTCTTTCATCATCCGTTCCATGGGGTGGCTGTCGATCTTCCTGGGGGAAGCCATCTCCGGTCCGTTGTCGGTGAGCAGGGCCTCGAAGCGCAGACCGTACTCCGCGTGCAAGAAGTTGATGCTCTTGAGGGCGGCGAACATGGCGCTCAGGCTCTTGATGTCCCAGGTCACCTCGGCCCAGGCCAGCCGGGTGCAGGCATCCAGTACTGCCACCAGGTAGTGGCGCTGCTTCGTACCTACAATCAGGTCCCGGCTCAGGTGGTGGCTGTCCAGATGCCCCAGTTCTCCAGCCCTGGTCTTGATGATTTGCCGCTTGGACTGTTCCATTCTCGGGCTCAACCGGTTCAGGCCATGGCGCCTGCTGATGGCATAGATGGTGGAAGGAGCCGGGGTGTGCTCCTTGAGCACCGGCTGGAGTATGGCACAAATTTCATAGCGATTGATACCCTTGCGCCGTTGCTCCAGCACCTTCTCTTCGATGAAGGGCAGGGTGCGCCGGCTCTTCCACCTGGGTCCCCGCTTCTGGGGCAGCAGGGACTGATCCGTGCCAGTTTGCTGAAAGCGATGATAGTACTTGTAAAAGGTCTGCCGGTTGGTGCCGTGGAACCGGTAGAAGTCTTCCAGAAACCTAAAATGGGGGTGCTGCTTCGCCTTGACCAGTTCAAACTCCCCGATAAGAAACCGCCACTTCTGCACCAGGTTTCGCTCAATAGTGCGATCCTCGCTGTTGTTCCGCATTTTCGCCTCCAGATCGGTACTTCCTTTTTATACCAATCTGTCAACGAATTACCTGACACATACAATTCTGAACGGAGTGAAGAATCTAAACTCCATCCCACAGGCCGACCAAAGGACCCATAACCGGGCTAACATGGAAAATTTTAGGCCCTTCGGCAAGCTCAGGGCGACATGACTTATGCCTGACGGATGTCTGCCACCTATGGCCTGAATCTAAAACGCGATCGCCCTGACTCCCTACCGTAGTCACGAGTTGCCTTGCGGCTGGGTATGATAGTCTCGAGGAAGCGAGTACCATCTGATTCCACTACGAAGCGCACAAGATAGAGATAATTGCTGACCTCCACTACTCGCATAATTTGCCCGGGATAACGTTCTTTGTATTCAGTCAAGCCTGAAACAGAGGGGTCAAGCAAGAGTCCGTTCGACGTGAGCTTGTCGAACTACCAGTGAGGGGCCTTTCTACAAGCTCAAGGCGAACGGAAAATAAGCTATCAAACCAAATTATTTGCTCTGCTAAGTGAACTGGTACTCCTGCGTGGACACAATCAACTGCAGCACCTGTCCCACCTGCTGGGTGAAGTCGTCGCCGTCGGTTGGGATGGTCTGGTCGGTCCCCAGGTGGTTCAGCAGCAGGTTGCGCGTATCCGCCATAAGCTGGTAACCGCCCAGCATTTCCAGGCAGCCTTCCAGCAGGTCGCTGGCCGACACCGTGGGGCCGTCGTCGCTGAAGCGCCGCACCACCGAGCGTATGCCAGGCGCCTCCAGGCGGCCCATTTCGCTGGCGGCGTAGTTCACCCGCTCCACCAGGGTGCCGCTGTCAATCCACTCCCTGCCCGTGTGCCAGCCCTCTACCGTGGGCGGATTCATCAGGTCCTGGCCCATGTAGCGAATTTCCAGGGCCATGTCGTACATGCGTGGAGCCGGCCGGTTGAAGTCGCCCATAAACCGCAGGGTGCTGCACACCAGTTCCGCCGGACTCTTCACCTTGGAGAAGCGCGCCTCCTTGAAGAAGTCCGAGTTGAACAGCAGCCGCAGCATGGACCCAATTTCGTAGCCCGACCTAAAGTACTCCTCTTCCAATTGCCGGATAGCCTCCATGTCCCGGGGCGGAGTGTCCTGCCACGCCGGTACCTGGGGCTCGTCGGCCACGAAGAAGTTGTAAAGGTGGCGGGATATGAAGCGGGCCGTGGCCGGTTGCTTGGCGATGATACGGATAATGTCATGACCGTTGAAATCGCCCGTCTCGCCCAGGAAGGTCTTGTCGCCGTCGATGTGATCGCGGCGGTTGTAAAGGAACTGGTTAAAGTAGCGTCCGTACGGATAGCGGGGCATTCCGTTGCCCACCGTCCAGCCGGTAAAGGCCTGGGCGCAGGCCTTCACGTCCTCTTCGGTGTAGTTGGGCTGGCCGTCCATGCCCACACCCATGGAAAACAGCTCCAGCAGCTCACGGCCCCAGTTCTCGTTTACGGCCTCTTTGTGGCTCAACTGGTTGTCCAGGTAGTAAAGCATGGCGGGATTGGTGGCCATGCGCAGCAGCAGTTCGTCGAACCGCCCCATACCGTGATTGCGGAAGTGGTCCAGTTGCTCCAGGATGTTGTGGGGCGCCATTATCTTGGAATCGCCCACGCAGAAGATGCTGTGCCAGAAAAGGCATAACTTTTCCTGAAGCTGGCGCGGAGAGTTGACCATCCGGTAGGTCCAGTAACCCTGATTGGCGGCCAGGTAGCCCATGTCCCGCCAGCCCATATACCGTTGCATTACGTCGGTGTCCAGTTCCTCCTGCTCTTCCGGGTGCAGCAGTTCCTCCACCGTGGCCTCGTAGCCCTTGGCGGCGCGTTCGCGCAGTTCGCCATAGGAAGCGCCAAAACCCGCCCGGCGCATAAGGTGAGCCATCAACAGTACATTATTGTCTGCCATAACTCTCCTCCATAAAATTAAGTGTTGTGATAGTGTGCCCATTTTACCCGATTTCAGGTTGAATGTCTCAAGATATCGTAAAGAAACAGCCAGACCCCTGCCGCGGGTGTAAAAATGCCTTGCAATCCGTCATAATAAATATGTTGGAACTCTAAAAACTCGAACCATCGGCTGCACTCCTCCCTTTCCACAGCCCTGGAGAAATAAAGCGATGACCATGCAGACCAACCGGGAAATCAAGGCCTATTGCTCCGATTTTGCACCCATCAGGCAGGCCCTGACAGACCTTGGCGCTTCCTTCGTGGAGCATACGGAACAGGTGGATTACTACTACAATCTGGCTGATACTCCTGAGGGCGGTTCCCGACGCCGCCTGAAAATTCGCATCGACAAGGACGCGCCCCAGGTAATTTACTACGAAGAGGGCCAGGACTCGGGAGGAAGGACCAGTAGCTTCCGCGTCTGGGGCCTGAACGGCCATGAGACCAAGGAGATGCTGGACGCCGTCCTGGGCATTCGCGCCGTGGTGACCAAGAAACGAGAGATTTGGAACAAGGACAACGTCATCTTTAACTTGGACGACATTGAAAGCCTGGGCCGGATTCTGGAAGTGGAAATTCGCCTGGACCAGGGCTTCAATGTGGAGGCTCAACTGAAAGAGTACCAGGAACTCTTTGGCCCCTACCTGGGTGAGCAGATCGTCGGCTCCAACGAGGACCTGGTGGACCGCTTCGCCTAGCGGGCTTACCTGGCGGCATGGTCCCGGATCAGGCGGTCTGGAAAGTCGCCAAGCCCTCGAAAGCCGGTATTCACAACCTTCACGAGTTGGAGAAGCACCCAACTGGCGGCCTGTGTTCCAGGACACCACCTGGACCGGAACGCCACCCTCCCGCCCCATACCCCTGCCGTCGCACATCTGACCCTTGGAATTGAAGCAGTTTGCGGCTGCCTTCGGCGAAAGAAAGCGACATTCCTGCTTCACGTTTTGCCTGAATCCACCAGGAAGACGCGCTTCACCGCCGCATCATTGAGCCATTAGCGCCAGGGTGTACGCCTTGCACCTATATAGCCTGACTAAAGCAATTATTAATATTTTGTTAATGAAGATTTTGTGATGATAGCTGCCAGTATATAATTGATGTGTTATATTACCTAGGTGTGCGATGTAGACCATTTTATAAATAGTTATGAATACGTCTATCTCCCAAATATACAAAGTGTGAAAGTGCTCTGATATGCTAAAGGAACAGAAAGAAACTGGAATCCAAAGCCAGACCCTGGCAGCACACCTCACAGAACTGCAGGAAGCCAGCCTGAGTATTAGCAGCAACCTCGACTCCGGAACTCTTTTGCGGGAGATAGTTGACTGGGCCTGCCTGCTAACCAACGCCCGCTATGGCGCCCTGCTTACCTTCAACGAGGCCGGCGAAAACAGCGACCTCGTAACCAAAGGCATCGCTCCCGAACATGCCGCCATCATCGAAGCCAACTCCAGGGTTGGGGGTATCATCGGCAATCTGACGGTGTCCGACAGGCCTGTCCGAGTCAACGACATTGCCAACCATCCCGACTCTGCGGGCTTTCCCCGATACCACCCTCTAATGTCTTCATTCCTGGGCACGCCCATCCGACACAATGGCCGGTGCCTGGCCAACCTCTACCTTGCGGACAAGACTACCGGCCCTGAATTTACCCCCGAGGACGAGGAAGTCATCGGGGTTTTTGCAGTCCAGGCTGCCGCTGCCCTGGTCAACGCCACCCAGTATGACCGGGCACTCCATTCCAAGGCCAACCTGGAGACCCTGATCAACATCTCGCCCGTGGGCGTCGTCGTATTCGACGCCAGAACTGGGCAACTGGTTACCCATAACCGCGAAGCCGAACGAATCATCGGCGATCCCGGAATCCCCAATGGCACCTGGGAAGACACCCTGAAGGTACTTTCCTTCCGGCGCGCCGACGGGCAGGAAATCTCCCTGAGTTCCTCCCCTATCACTCGCGCCCTCCGCAGCGGCGAAACTGTCCGGGCTGAAGAGATCATCATCTACCTGCCCGACGGCAGGGCGGTCCATACCCTGGTCAACGCCGCCCCCGTCTATTCCATGGAGGGCGAGGTGGACTTCGTTATCGTCGCTATCCAGGATATGTCGCCCCTCAACGAAATGGACCGCATGCGGTCCGATTTCTTGAGCCTGGTGGGCAACGAACTGAGAACTCCCCTGACCACCATCAAGGGTTCCATCGCCGCCCTGTCCGATAGCATTGCCGCTTCCGGAAGCGATGAGTCCCGCCAGTTGATGCGTATTCTCGACCGCCAGACCGACGCCATGCGCAATCACCTCAACCGCTTGATCGACTTGACCCAGATCGAAAGCGGCAGCCTGAACATTAACCCCATGCCCCTGGACCTGGCGCCCCTGCTGAATGATGCCAGGAAGGAGTTCCTGCGGGCCAACGCCGGCCACAAAATCAAGATGTATGCTGTGCCCGACCTCCCCCGCGCCCTGGCCGACGGCCTGCGCATCAGCCAGGTGCTGCGCACCCTCCTCCAGTGGGGTGTGAAATACTCTCCTCCTTCCTCTGTCCTGTGTGTCCAGGTAAGCAAGGACGAAATGCACGTTACCGTATCCATCTCCCTGGATGCGCAGCCTTCCCAGGCCGGCGCCCTGGGCGAAGCCCTCATCCGCTCCACCTCCGGTTGGCTCAGTGAAGCTAACCGGGAAGGTGAGGAGGACAAGCTGGCCATCGCTATTTGCCAGGGCATTGTCAACGCCCACGGCGGGCGTATCTGGGTCGAGCCGGGGCAAACGGAACAGGAACTCACCCTGGGCTTCAGTATTCCCGTCGCCGAAGAGTCCGCCGAGCAGTCCAATTCCGCGTCCATCCCCTCCAGGGGACACTCCCTCCAATCGCGTGAGGGTCGGAAGCGCATCCTGTCGGTGGTGGAAAATCCCCGTATGCTCAACGCAGTCCAGCGCGCTCTTTCCCACGCCGGCTACGTCCCCGTCGGAATCCTTGACTATTCAGACCTGGGCCGCGTCATTGCCGACGAAAAACCTCACCTGGCCCTGCTGGACATGTCCACGGGCAGCCACCAGGACTTCGACATGATCCACCGGGTCACCCAGCAGTTCGGCGTGCCTGCCATTGTCCTCTCCGGCCAGGGTGACGACGAAAGCATCGTCCGCGCCTTTGAAATGGGCGCCGACGACTACATCGTCAAGCCCTTCTCCCCCTCGGAACTGGTGGCCAGGATCAAGGTCTCCTTCCGGAAGCGCGCCGAGGCCCTGAACGGCCGCGACCGCGATGACTATGTCGTCGGCGACCTGGTCATTAACTACCCCGAGCGTCGGGTCACCGTGGGCGGCCACAAGGTCCACCTTACCGCCACCGAGTACCAGCTTCTCCAGGAGTTGTCCACCAAGCCCGGGCGGGTCCTCTCCCAGGACGAACTGCTGCGCCGTATCTGGGGCGAGGAGTATACCGGAGACATCCAGTTGTTGCGGGCCTTCGTCAAGACCCTGCGCCAGAAGCTGGGCGACAACGCCAGGCGGCCCACCTACATTTTCACCGAACACGGCGTAGGCTATCGCATGCCCAAGCCCCAGGCCTGAACCGGTACGTGCCTCACAGCAGGGAGGACCCGCTCCTGGCGTCTGGTGACGAAGTTGACAGTGTGGAGGTTGACGCCAGCGGGTCCTCTCAACGCGTTCCCGCCAGCATCTCCCCAAAGCGCCGGTCCTGTTCCTGCCGCGGCAGCAGGATGCAGTTGGAGCAGTAATCATTGGCCCGCGGCGACCGCCACCAAAGGCAGCACCCGCGCCGCCGCGAAAAGAGCCCCGTCCTCCCGTGGCTCGTGAACTCCTCCATCGTAAGCTGACCGCAAATGGGCGAGTCGGGGTCGGAGAAGAAGGTTTCCGCCGCCGCCGCCACCTCTGCCGGCCTGCCCGCCACGGAGTAAAGGCGGTTCAGCGCCTGGGAAAAGGCTGCCGCCACCGCATTCCAGGAAACCTTCCGGCTGGCCCCCGCCGCCCGCTGCAAATCGGGAATCACCAATTCCAGGTTGTCCCGGAATAGCCACTCTTTTAATTGGACGTACAATGCCCCGCCGTCGGTCGCCGTTACCGCGTCGAGGTGGTCTCCCGCCGGGTCACCGGGCAGCGCGGCGAAGGTCAGTTGCCCCAGCCCTGTGGCGTCGATAGCCGGCCCGTTCCAGTGGAAGGCCAGGTTATCCAGCGACACGTCCGGCGCCCGCCCGGCCAGCACGTACTGACCCACCAGCGGGAATACCACCCGGCTAAGGTAGGCCACCAGGAAAGCCGAGGCGGCGACATGGGGATTGGAGCTTTCCCACGCTCGCTGCCCGTAGACCGCAACCATTTCGCCCAGCCGGCGGTCGTCCCCCTGGAACAGGTCCCGCGCCCTCGTCCAGCCCCCTTCGGCACGCTGTACTTGAGGCATGGCAAAGAAGCCTCCCAGGCTTCCCGCCTCTGCCATGCTCGCGGCCAGCGGGTGCGTCCCGCCGCCCGTATCAGCCATGGAAGAACCTCGGCGCTGAGCGGTCCACGGGGTCGCTGCCCTGGGACAGGTACTTCTCCCGCAGCCGGTCCCACAGGTAAAGCCGGTCCCATTCCGGGCTGTCCGAGTAATTCTGCTGCTCGTCCAGGTGCGGGTTGGGCAGCAGGACGGTTATCTGCTGCTGTCCCCCTCCGTTGAACAGCCGGAACCCCCACGACGTGGGCTGGTGGTCGGGGTTAAGCCGCCGGTACAGTTCCGCCCGGGCCGTGCGCCGCAGCCTGGCAGTTTCCGGGGGCGCCGCTCGCGACTCGCCGATGCAAAGGTGCAGGTGCCACTCCTGGAAGTCCACCGTCAGGTAGCCGTCCAGGAACCCGGTACGCGGCTGGCAGGGCGGCTTGATTTCCCATACGGCCCCGGGCACCAGCATACCAATGCGTACGTGTTCCCACTCCGCCAGGCAGTCCAGCAGCACGCCGCGCAAAGTCTCCTCGTCCGTGGACAGGGGGAACAGTTCGTAGGTGCCGTCCAGTTGCTGAATTATTTCCCCGCGCGGCAGCGGTTCGGTAGTTGTCATGGCTTTGCTCCGGCTCTAATTTTGCTCCGGCTCAAATAATGGTACGTGGGTCTTTATCCGGTGACGGCTTCACCCCTGCCGCCTCTCCAGCTCTTCCCGTAGCCGCTCTTCCTGCTCCGCCAGCTCCGGCGTCATGGTGTCGCCAAAGTCGGAGATCTCATACAGGGGGCGCAACTCTATCTCGCTGAGCCCCGGCATGGGATTGGGGCAGCGCTTCACCCACTCCAGCGCCTCTTCCATGTCTTTCACTTCCCACAGCCAGTACCCGGCCACCAGTTCGTTTGTGTGAGGGAAGGGCCCATCAATTACCGTGCGGCTGTCGCCATCAAAAACGACTCGCTTGCCCTCCGACGAAGGTTTAAGGCCGTCGCCGCCCTGCATGATCCCGGCGTCTACAAGTTCCTGGTTGAAACTGAACATTGCCTCTATCAATTCGGTAGAAGGCATGGCTCCAGCTTCACTATCTACGGTTGCCTTGACCAATACCATCACGCGCATCCTGTCTCTCCTCCCTCAACCCTCGACCGTTCTTGAAGCACCTGAACGCCGCCAATAATACACGAATTGGCAGCCGCAGATGACGGGCAGATACCCGATCTGCTGCCATCTCCCCTTGCCAGCCTGCATAACCCATCTTCACCATATTAATACAAACCATGAAACACGAACCGTCAGCCCGGCCAACTCCCCTACGTAAGGGCGACCCATGTGCCCTCCCGGACCCCGGCGATCCAACGTAGGGGCAGACCTATGTGTCTGCCCTGGCCGCCCGGCCCGTCGTAGGGGCGGCCCTTGTGGCCACCTTGCACCAGGAGGTCAACGCTGCCGGAAACACAACTCCCGCTTGGCCCTCCGGTACCAGCCCCGGGGCAAAGGCAAAAATGAGACAAAATGGCACAAAACGGGACACTTTTCAAAAAAATCCCACCTTCGTGCCCCTTCGTGTCCCTTCGTGGATAAACAAAAGGAGCTACACCATGCGAACCCTCAGCGAAATCAGAAGAGAAATCCGCGCCCTCCAGCGCAAGTACCACCGGCAACTCACCATCTACCGCATGCGCCGCGTCACCGAACAGGTCTACAACGACTACGCCCGCGCCGTCGGCGACCGGCAAGACCCGCCCAAGCCCCTGGAGGTAATCCGCAAAATCGCCGACAAAGGATTCCGCCTCACCACCTGGATGCACCTGCACAACTACCTGGACAAGGTTAGGGAAAAGGGGGACATCCCCGAACCCCGGCGCATGCTGCTGGCCCTGCTCCCCTGGGCCTGGGAGAGCAAATACGACCGCCTGCTAATGCGGGAACTGCCCCCGCCAAAACCCAAACCCGACCTGTCCCTCCTCTGGGCCCGCTGGTTCGCCATGTCATAAGGGGAATTGCACCCACCGTAGGGCCGGCCCTTGTGGCCGCCTTGCCCGGGGAGGACAACCGGTAGGGGCAGACCTGCGTGCCTGCCCTGGCCCACCCGCAACCTTCGTAGGGGCGGCCCTTGTGGCCGCCTTGCCCGGGGAGGACAACCGGTAGGGGCGGACCTGCGTGTCTGCCCTGGCCCACCCGCAACCTTCGTAGGGGCGGCCCTTGTGGCCGCCTTACTCGGGGAGGCCAACCGGTAGGGGCAGACCTATGTGTCTGCCCTGGCCCCAGGATCCAACGCTAACGGCTACGCACTGCTCCCTTATACCCCTGGCAGAAGGGCCGGGGGTGAGGAAAAATGGGACAAAATGAGACAAAATGGGACGAAAACAAAAATTTCGAGCTTCACAAACCTTCGTGTCCCTTCGTGGAAAGACCCATAAGCCCCAACCTCGTTTGCCCCGCCGTTGGCGCCAGCCAGATTGACATACCCGCATGGGTGTAGTATATGTTCCCCTAATTCTCGCCAATACTTTATTGGAGCGGCAAGATACACCCGGTTAGTTGCGATTGAGTCCTAGGACTTAACAAGTTCTGACAAACCAGAGCCCGATTGGTAATTAAATCGTAAGACCTTTCCCCCGGGCCGGGTGCAGCTCATTAAGGAGGAGCAATAGTGAAGGTTCTTAAGACATTCCGGGCCCGAGCGATGATATATCCGGCGGTACTGGTATTGTTGTTGGTGGGTTTGGCCTGTGGCGCTTCAGAAGCGCCGGCCTCGGCCCCAGCACAAGCGCCGGCCGCCCAGCAGCAGGAGCCGGCCCAGCCCGCACAGCAGCCGGCTGCCGCGGCCCAGTCCCAGCCGGCCCAACAGTCCTCCCAGGCTCCGGCGGCAGCTCCCAGCGGCAGTGGCGCCGCGGCCAGCAGCAGTTCATCGGAACCACAGCCGGCCCTGGTTCCCACGCCTACTGTGGCACCCCAGCAGGCGGGAGCGGCGCCTGAAGTCGTCGCAAATGTGGACGACGCTCCCTACGGTATTCTGCGCATAGCCAACAAGGACCTGGGGCCGCCCCAGTTCCTGCCCAAGAATATGGCCGTGCCCCAGGCTACCTACGTCAGCCCCGTAACTTTCGACGCCCTGTGGCGGATGAGTCCGGAAAGGGTGCTGCAGAACGACCTGTTGGAGGACTGGAGCGTGTCCGATGACGGGACAACCTGGCGCCTCCAGATGAAGGAAGGCATCCCTTACCATAAGGGTTACGGGACAGCCAACATGCACGACCTCATGTGGGTGGTCAACCAGATTATGCTTGACGAGGGCCGCCACCCAGGCAAGACTAACATGCGCCGCATCTTCCAGCGGGATGAAACGGAAACCACCGTCACCTTCATTGACGACCAGACCATTGAGATCAACACCGGCACCCACCAGGCTTTCGACTTCATCTGGCGGTTCCAGCAGTTCGGCGCCAATAACTTCATCCCCCTGGCCAGCAAGGCCTACGCCGATGAGGTTGGTGAAGAACAGGCCACCCTGGAAGGAATCGGCACTGGCCCCTGGCAGTTCGTAGAATTCCGCACCAACGAGCGGTTTATCTCCGAAGCAGTGCCAGATCACTGGCACAAGACGCCCTACTTCCAGGAATTGCATTACTTCCAGATCGCTGAGGAATCGACCCGCATCGCCAATTTCCTGGCCGGCGAACTGGACACAATGCAGACTTCCCTGGGCTCCATTCCTAACCTGATCGACGCCCCGGGCGTGAAGTTCTTGCGTTTTGCGGGAGCCCTGGAACTGCACATTACCCTTCATGGCCAGCTGTACATCGACCGTGAGGGCGTTCCTGAACGGGACGTGGACCTGCCGTGGATTTCCGCCACCGCCGACGTGGACTCCGCCGATTGGAAGCGGGCCCGGGACGTACGCGAGGCCCTGCGTATCTCCATCGACCGGGAGGTTATCCTGGACAACGTGCTGGACGGCGAGGGCTATGCCGACAATCCCTATTGGCGCTGGACCGGCTACGAGCATTTCTTCGACGATGAGATGCGCAACACCAAGGCCGAGTACAATCCGGAACGGGCCAGGGAACTGTTGGCCTCTGCCGGCTATGGCGACGGCTTTGAGATAGACATGGCCCTTACCCAGCGTTCCTATCCCGGCACCCCCAAGGTGGGTGAGGCTGTCTGCGTGATGTGGGAGGAAATTAACGTGCGCTGCGCCCAGCATCGCATGCCCATGACCGCCTTCCGCCCCCACTTTGTCAACCGCACCTGGAAGGGATACAACACCCACGACAACAGCCCTTCCGACGAACCCCTGAATGCCTATAACCAGGGCATTTCCAGCAAGGGCCTGATCATGCGCGGCATGGAGCATCCCTACCTGGACGCTCAGGTAGAGGCCATGTTTGCGGAGCCCAGATTCGAGGAACGGATGGAGATCCAGCGTGAGACCGCCAAGTGGCTCCTGGAGAACGCCGTCCACTTCCCCATTGCGGCGATCAACGTGGTATGGCCCGTAGGCGCGGAAATCGACTTGTGGAATTTCGATTGCTGTGCCAGGGACATTGCCTCCAACCTGGAGTTCGTACCCCACCGTGACCAGTTGGGCGGCGAATCCTTCCCCAAGTAGCGCCCCGCAGCCTCGATGACTGCACCCCAGCCAGCCCAAAGCGCTCCCCGGACAGTTCCGGGGAGCGCCTTAATCTCTAATCAAAAGCCGAAGGGGAATGTGCATTTCCACACTGAGCAGGCAGGCTTCCAACCAGGGTGTCTGACCGCCACCCTGAACGCAAACCGTCATTCTGAACACAGACTGTCATTCTGAACGGAGTGAAGAATCCATAATCCTAAAGGTTTGGAATGTTTCCTCAAACAAGGATTTCAGATTCTTCCAATCACTCAGAACGACAGTGTTTCCCAGGTAGGTTAATGCGGAGTACATTCCATCGCGGCGTTGGTTTGGTAGTGCGGGTACAGCCCGCTTACCCGCCCAGCAGCGCCGTCAACTCCCGCACGCTGCCCAGGGAGTCCATCCTCCCCACGGTGGCGATTACCTGTTCGGTGGTATCCTCCCCAAGGCTCTCGCCGGCCAGGGAGCGGAACTTGTCCAGCAGGTCCTCCCTTGGCCGGGGGTTATGGCTGTCGCCGTAGTGGGCGCCGGCGCTGCCCTCCACGGTGCGGCCGTCGTTGAGGGTTATTGCCACCCGCGCCGCCGGATAGTCGTACCGGCGCATGTTCATGCCCGGGTCTGGGGTGATCTCAACCCGCTCGGCCAGTGAGCGTACCGCCGGATCCCCGACCCGCTCGTCATAGAACGCCGGGGCGCCGGTGTCGCCTCTTACCAGGGCGGCAGCCAGGGCGTAGGGTATGGAGAACTTGGCAGACAGCATATTCTCCGGCGCCGGGTTGGCCATTATCTGCACTATGGGCGGCGCGGTAACGTCGATGCGCTTGACGGCCTCGGCCCTGAAGCCCTCGCGCTGCTGCAGGGCCAGGGCCGCGTCCAGGATGGGGTGGTTATAGAGGCAGCAGGCGTGGTACTTGGTGTAGTTCTGCTCGATGCGCAGCGGCCCGGTGGGGCCGTGCTCTCCCCATCCGGAGACCACCGCTTCCGGGTCAAAGCCTTCGCCCAGGATGGTGGTGTACAGGTCAGTGGGGCCGTCGTTGACCGCGGTGAACCCGCACTGCCCCAGGTAGGCAGCCATGATGCCCTGGAACTCGGAGCGGCCGGGGTAGAGGTTGCGGATGGTAGCCCCCTCCAGGCAGGGAGCCCAAGTGTTGGCCGGACTCATGGACATGGCCAGGTTCATGGCCTGGCGGGTGGCCGCAACATCGTAACCCAGCAGCCGGGCCGTGGCCGCCGCCGCGCCGATAGTTCCCCAGGTGCCGTGGGAGTGGACCTCCGCCCTGGCCTGCACACCGGTCCCGATGCGCGACGTAACCTCGTAGCCCACGATCACCGCCTCCAAAGCGGCCCTGCCGGTGGCTCCCACCTCTTCGGCCACGGCAATGGCCCCGGGCGTCACGTGAATGGAAGGGTGCCCACCGCCCAGCCTGCTGCCCTCGTCCAGTTCCAGCGCCACCCCGGCGGTAGCATTCACCAGGGCCGCAAACACAGGCTGCACCCGTCCAACCTGGTGCCCAAAGATGGTGGCGTGCCCCCCGCCGCTCATAGTCTGAGCCAACCGCGCCAGGTTGCCATTCTCCGCCAGCCTGCTCCCCGCCAGGATGGCGCCAACAGTATCCAGCACCACGTCCCGGCCAGCAGCCACAGTGGTCTCTGACAAGTCCTCCAGCCGGGTTCCCGCCACGAACCCGGCCAGTTTATCCAGGTAATCGGGAGATTTGTCGCTCATGGGAAACCTCCGGTCCGAAAATGTTGTTGTGGAGGCGAACTACTGATGGGCTATTCGTCGCTGGCTGGATCTTCTGCGAGGAGGCCGTTAGCTTCGCGGTAGGCTTGTGCAAATGCCTGTAAGTATTCTTCTGTAATGTTTTCCAGCTTAATATTGAATGAGCCTCCTCGGCCAACAATCGGTTGGCCGATCAAATCCTGAAGTATGTAGGCAGACTCAGGCGAAAACTGTCCCAAATAGCCACGCTGAACCCTAAGCGCAGTCCGATGCTTGATCACTCTCACCAAATTTGGGTTGTTGCCGATGGGAAGGCCAATCAGTAGGTTGCATCTATCGTCGTGAACATACGTGCGGAGAACTGCAACCTTTTCTTTTTCCAGGGACGTGGCCCAGTCAAACAGTTTTTCAAGTATTGGTCGAACACTTCCGTCCACCGAATCGATTCGTTCCTTAAAGAAAGCACCACCGTCCACAAAATTTCCCATGACGGATTGACGTTCTCTGTCCTGTTCCTCTTCACGCTCCCTGATCCTGACCAGGTAGTTCTGTGCTTCAGGGAGGGGAATAATTTGGCTGGTTTCTACCAACAGTTCGGTGCCACTACGATGGGGCTGAATTCGGATGCAGGTAACATCCAAGCCGGACTCATTCAACCACAAAGCACAAGTTGTCAGTTCCGAGGAGAATCCCTCTGATGCTAGGATGATGCGCGGCCTTTCAGAAGACAAACGAGCAACATCGCTATTTTCCAGATGTTCCCTAATTCGTTCTTCGGCGTCTTCTTCCGACCCTAGCTTGCTCAAATATGCTCGGTGGGTATCTATAGCCTGCTGCAAGGTCATAGTGGAAACCATGGCTGCGTAACGAATGGCCTGCAGATCCATGTGTTCGCCGGTGTCACCGCGCTTCAGCTCGATTACAACCAAACGTCCGGTGGCATCCAAGGCCAACAAGTCAATTCTACGGCTGGAATCCTGCCAGTTGCCGAATTCTTCTGCGATTATCAGCAGCCCCTCTTCCAACACTTCAGGCTGGTCGCGAAGAATGCGCTGTAGATCAGATCGTTCCAAAACCCCTTCCAGTCCGAAGGATGTGGGGGTGATCTTATCCAGTCTCTCCTTATCTCCTACCATTTTGTATATAGCCATGCAAATTTCTCCGCATTTCCGAGATAAGGAGAGCCTACCTGTAAACCATCCTTGGCCCCACCGTCTTCATATACCCTTCGTAGTTGCGGCGGGTTTCGGGGATGGAGTCGCCGCCGAACTTTTCCATGAAGGCGTCGGCCAGGACCAGGGCCACCATGGCCTCGCCGATGACTCCGGCCGGGGGCGCCTGGCAGACGTCGGAGCGTTCGAAGTGGGCCTGCACCGGTTCTCCGGTGTCAAGGTCCACCGATGGCAGGGGGTTGTGCAGAGTGGCGATGGGTTTGATGCCGAAGCGGGCTACCAGGGGCATGCCGTCGGTCATGCCGCCCTCGGTGCCGCCTGCCCGGTTGGTCTTGCGCTGCCAGGGATTGTCGGGGTCGGTTACCGGCTCGATTACGTCGTGGACCTCGGAGCCACGCTTGTTGACCACCTCCCAGCCGGGACCGATGGAGACGTCCTTGACGGCGTTGATTGACATCAGGGCCTGGGCAACGCGGCCATCGATCTTCTTGTCCCACTGGATGTGGGAACCCAAGCCGATGGGCACGTGGTCTGCGATGACCTCCACCGTGCCGCCCACCGTATCGCCGGCGTTCCGGGCGGCGTCAACCTCGGCAATCATCTTCGGCGTGGCTTCGGGATCAGCGCAGCGGACGGGCGATTCCTCCACGGCGTCCCAGTCAATGGCGTCGTGGGTGTCGGGAGTGTTGGCCCACACACCGCCGATGGAGATGACGTGGCTGTGGAGCCTGATGCCGAACTCCTCCAGCAGGCGCATGGCGATGGCCCCGGCGGCGACGCGGCCGGCGGTCTCCCGGGCGCTGGCCCGTTCCAGGACGTTGCGCACGTCGGAGAAGCCGTACTTCATGGCGCCGGGCAGGTCGGCGTGGCCGGGGCGGATGCGGGTGACGCGGCGGTTGCGGCCCTCCTGGGAGGGATTCTCGATGTACTCGACGGCCATGGCCTCGGTCCAGTTAGCCCAGTCCTTGTTCTCCACCGTCATCCCGATGGGACTGCCCAGGGTAAGCCCGTGTCGGACGCCCGTCATGATGTGGGCCCAGTCCTGTTCAATAAGCTGGCGGCCGCCTCGCCCGTAACCGCGCTGGCGACGGGCCAGTTGCGTTCCGATGTACTCCTCGCTGATGGGCAGGGCCGCGGGAACGCCCTCCATGATTATCATCAGGCCCTGGCCGTGGGACTCGCCTGCCGTAAACCACCGAATCATTGTCAATTACCTCGTAAGTTGCTTCAGATGCTCGCGAAAAGTGCGCCCCTGGGGCAAGTATTCACCGCAGAGGCGCATAGTGTCTCGGGGAGTAATTTGTGATAGGAGCCCTGTCACCCTCATTCGGACCTTCCCATATAAGCGGGGAAGGGACTTTAGGGGCGATCCCTTGCCTGTTATTGTCGGGACTGCATGGCCTGGACGGCCGCTGCCAGCATTACCGGCACCGGCGCGGGACGTTCCAGCCACATTTCGAAGGACGCGGCACCCTGGTACACCAGCATCTGGATGCCGCCCAGGGTCCTGGCGCCGGCCTGGGCCGCTTCCCTCAGCAGCCGGGTTTCGAGGGGATTATACACCAGGTCATTGACCAGGGCCGTGGGCGGGATGGCATCACCGGAAAGGGGTGATTCGTTCTCGCCGGGGCCGTGGGTCATGCCGATAGTGGTGCAGTTGACGATGAGTTCGGCACGGGCGGCCGCTTCTGCGAGTTCGGGGCCAGAAGGGGGGATTGCCCGGGCCGATATATTCCTGCCGTGGGCCAGTTGGGCCAGGTCTTCAGCCCGTTCCGGGGTGCGGTTGGCAATGGTCAAGTCGCCGACGCCCTCGCGGGCCAGGGCCAGGACCACGCCCCGGGCCGCGCCGCCAGCCCCCAGGATTAGGGTGCGGCGTCCGGCGGGTTCAAAGTCCGCCCCTTCCTGCAACGCCCGCAGGAAGCCGTAGCCGTCGGTGTTGTGTCCCGTGAGGCGTCCTTGGCGGTTGACGATGGTGTTGACGGCGCCGGCCTCGGTGGCCCAGTCGTCAATCTCGTCCAGGAAGGGCATCACCGCCAGCTTGTGGGGTACGGTTACGTTGATGCCTAGGATGCCGGGCTGGCGCAGGCCGTTGACGAACTCCTCAACCTCGTCCAGCGCCACCTGGTAGGCTACGTACTTGGCGTCCACTCCGCAGGAATCCAGCGCCGCCTGCTGGAACACAGGAGACATGGAGTGGCCGATGGGGTATCCAATGATGCCAAGAGCTGTGTCCATGGTTTTCTTATTCATCCACCAATAAAAATGAGTGGTCATGACTACTCAGGCTAACCTGGCACAGAGAGAGGGGTCTGAAGCCATAGACGAGCGCTAGTGCATAATGGTGGATGATCTATCCCCCCAACTGGGCAAGGATTTCGCCCAGGCGCTGTTGCTGTTCCTGGAGGTTGCGGAGGCGGTCTTCCTCGGTTTCCACCACGTCGGGGCGGGCCTTGGCGCGGAAGTTGGGGTTGTTGACCAGCTTTTCCTTGCGCTCCAACTCCCGCTCGGTGCTGGCCAGTTCCTCCCGAAGCCTGTCCTGCTCGGCGGCCAGGTCCACCACGCCCTCCAGGGGCAGGCGCACCACCAGAGGATTGACCACCAGGGTGACGCCCCGGGTCTGCTCCGAACCCTCGGGAGCCCCGGCGGTGATGCTCAGGGGTTCCACACGGGACAGAGTGCGGATTACTTCGGCTTCCTCTTCCATTGCGCCGCGGAGGCCGTTGGCTTCCACCAGGGCTTCAAGGCGCTGGTTGGCAGGGATGCGAAGCTGGGCGCGGGTGTTCCGCACAGCCCGGATGGTCTGCATCACCAAGGAGATTTCATCCTCGGCCTGGCGGTCGTGACGCGGGGTTTCGGCGACGGGGAAGTCAGCAATCATGATGGAGGACACAATCTCGCCCTCGGCAGGCAGGCGGGAGGTCAGATTCCCCCAGATTTCTTCGGTGATGAAGGGCATGAAGGGGTGCAGCAGCCGCAGGGTCCGTTCCAGCACGTGGGCCAGCACCGGACGGGGCGACGGGCCGTCGCCGGAACGCATGCGGACCTTGGCCATCTCGATATACCAGTCGCAGAATTCGTTCCAGATGAAGTCGTACAGGGTCTGCTGGGCCTCGCCCAACTCAAAGGAGGCCAGGGAATTGTTCACGTCATCAGTAACCCGGTCCAGCAGGCTGACAATCCAGCGGTCTTCCCGGTGTTCCAGGTCTGGCAGGTCCCGCCAGCCGGCCAGATCATCCTGTCCCTCCAGAGAAGTCATGACGAAGCGGGCGGCGTTCCAGACCTTGTTGGCGAAGTTGCGGGCGGCCTCCAGCTTGCCCTCGGTGATGCGAAGGTCATTACCCGGGGCGGTGCCTGTGGACAGGGCGAACCGGAGGGCGTCGGTGCCGTAGCGGTCGATGAGGTCGAGGGGGTCCATAGTGTTGCCCCGAGTCTTGCTCATTTTGTCGCCATTAGCGTCGCGAATCAGGCCGTGAAGGTAAACGGTGCGGAATGGGATATCCCCGGTATTCTCAATGCCCATCATGATCATGCGGGCCACCCAGAAAAACAGGATATCGTAGCCCGTTTCCATGACGGCGGTGGGGTAAAAGTAATTGAAGTCATCGGTGTCGCCGGGCCAGCCCAGAGTGGAATGGGGCCACAGGCCGGAGCTGAACCAGGTATCCAGCACGTCCTCGTCCTGGCGTAGGCCCTCGGAGTTGCAGGTTCGGCAGGCGTTGGGGTCTTCGGTGGAGACCACAATCTCGTTGCACTCGTCGCAGTACCAGACGGGGATGCGGTGTCCCCACCATAGCTGACGGCTGATGCACCAATCGCGGATATTCTCCAACCAGTTGAGATAGACGCGCCCGAACCGGTCGGGGACGATGGCGATGTCGCCGTTGGCCACGGCGGCGTGCGCGCGGCCTGCTATGCTGTCCGGTTCCTGGTGGTTACCCACCTTGAGGAACCATTGAAGGCTTATGAGGGGTTCAACCACCGAGTCGCAGCGCTGGCAGTGGCCCACCGAGTGTAGGTATTCTTCCACCTTTTCCAACAGGCCCAGGCCGTCCAGTTCCTCGGCCACGGCCCGGCGGGTATCGAAGCGCTCGCGGCCCTCGTACTTGCCGGCCTGGTTGGTCATGTTGCCGTCAAAGCCGATTACGTTGATGATTTCCAGGCCGTGCCGCTCGCCAATCTCAAAGTCGGTGACGTCGTGACCCGGGGTAACCTTCAAGGCGCCGGTGCCGAACTCCATCTCGATGGCCTCGTCACCCACTATGGGTATAGGGCGATCCATAATGGGCAGCATGGCCTGCTTGCCGACGAAGGCAGCATATCGGGGGTCTTCAGGGTGCACCGCCACGCCGGTATCGCCGAGCATGGACTCGGGGCGGGTGGTGGCGACAGTTATCTGGCCGCTGCCGTCGGCAAGGGGGTAGCGGATGTAGTAGAGCTTGCCGTCCTGCTCCTGGTATTCCACTTCCAGGTCGGAGAGGGCCGTGGCGCAGCGGGGGCACCAGTTGATGATGCGCTCGTGGCGGTATATGAGGCCCTTGTTGTACAGGTTGACGAAGGTGGTGCGCACCGCCTTGGCCGGGCCCGGGTCAAGGGTGAAGCGCAGGCGCGTCCAGTCGCAGGAAGTGCCCAGGCGCTTGTGCTGCTCGTCGATGGTGTTCCCGTAGCGAGCCACCCACTCCCAGATGCGTTCCTGGAACTTCTCCCGGCCAAGTTCGTGGCGGTTGGTGCCCTCCTCAGCCAGCAGGCGTTCCACCACCCACTGGGTGGCGATGCCGGCGTGGTCCTTGCCGGGCAGCCAGAGGGTGTCGTCGCCGAGCATTCGGTGCCAGCGGGTCAGGGCATCCTCGATGGTTGCAGTCAGGGCATGACCCAGGTGCAATTCGCCGGTAACGTTGGGGGGCGGCATGATGATGACGAAGGGCTGGCGGCCTTCCCTTATCTCTGGCGTGAAGTAGCCGGCATCCTGCCAGTCCTGGTAGATTCGCTGCTCCACGGAGGCGGGATCGTAGGCCCGGGGGATTTCAGCGGGGGCGCTGGAGGTCATATAAACTCTCCCTGGTTTTTGCTGGTTGGATGTGGGGTTAAACGAATCCGTTACCGTTTGGCCCTGTTTCGTAATTTGGTAACGAAAATATACCATTTGGGCGGCGGGGGCGTCTATTGGGGGGAATGGCGGCAGTGTTGAAGTACCTTCACATTACCCGAAGGTACGAAAGGAAGAACTACTGCCAAACGTTCGGGCAGAGGAAAGGAGGATAGGTAACAGGTGCACAGCAAGAATCCGCCTGGGGAAATTCCTTCATTTTCTTTATTGAATTGGTTTGTTCAAGTCCTTCAATCAATTTGGATCCTTTCTCTCCCACAAATGCCGCTCGGTGGTTCAAGTCACCAACTTGCCCGCAGGTGAAATACGGCTTTGCTAACCAAGAATTAGTGAATTACCCCTGTGGAAGCGAGAGAAGTTGTTAATTTCAGGCCATCATTCCATAACTGTGGGTGTATAATAAAGGGGCGGAGCTGCCCACCCGCACAATTTCCCCACAATTACGCTATATTATGTTTGCGGGTTGCCGTACGGCCGGGGCGACGGTTGCAAGGTTGATCCTTTCTCAAAGCAGGCGGGTTCTGCGGGTTACCCGAGAGCTTCTGCCATTTGAACGAGTATTCCAGCTTTATTTCCAGTGTTGTAATGCCTAGATCTCTCCGTGGTGCTGCCATCCCCCTGACCCTCGCCGGCCTGTTCCTGCTTTTCCTCACTGTTTCTCTTTTTGCCATTGGCGGCCGGCCCGAAAGGGTGGAGGCGCAGGATGCCTGTGATGGATCTGCCGTCTGCGATCCCACGGTACGGGCCACGTCCCGCACTCCCGCCGCCGACACGAGCTACGAAGTTACCTTCACGACACCTGTGTCGATAGAGCCGCTAACCGGCAACATCATCATGGAACTGCACGAAGATATACGGGTGCCCCGAGCTATATTTCCTAACCTGGTTCGGGTCGAATACTTCACTGACGGAAGCGAAAATGGCAACTCTCCGCCCAGGGCCTTTGGCTTTGCCACCGACGTTTCCCTGACTGACCAGAATGATCCGCGGCACCCTACGAAGATGAACATTACCCATGGGCTCCGGGGGTCGGGCGACAACAGCGGCTTCATTGCCATACCCTCAGGAGCGGACGTCAAGATTACCTTCCAGCGAGGAGCCGGCATTTCCAACCCCACCGAGGGAGGCGCTTTTTCCTGGAAAGTGGGAGTGGGCAACGACGACAACCTGGTGGAAGCCGAACACCCGGAAATGGCTGTCCGAGACGCATTCAGGGCTGCCTCCGACGCTGACGAAAATGCCGACGTGGGCCTGCTGGTGGACCGGGAAATCCAGTTGAGCCACGAGGAGATCAGCCGGGGCGAAATAATTACCGTAATTGCCCGTGGCTTTAAGAACGGACATACCCTGACGGTGTGGCGGGATGCCAATGTCAATGGCATTCGGGAAACCGGCGAGAGCGACCTGTGCCAGGTGGAGGTGGCCGGCAACGATATTGGTTACTGCGACTTCACCGTTCACTCTCCGCCCTTTGAGAAGGGCGCCGGAGTGTGCCCCTACACGACTGATGGAGACGGAAATGTAGACCTGGACTGCAACTTCATCAACGCCGTGGATGGCCTTAGCGGTTCTACGATAATCCTGGGTAAGGGGTCGGAAGAGATTTACGAAGCCGACCAGCTATTGGAACTGGAGGGGCGTATTGAAGCAGATATCGTCCAGGGGCCGGGTGGCGATATCCAGGTGCAGCTAATCGATTTTCCCCAGGGGGTGATAACCGGAGTTTCCATCGGAGGGGTGCCAGCGGAGCTAGAGGAAATGAGAGTGGGGAACTCCGGCAGGCTCTACTTCAGTGTTCCGGTTCCTGACGAAGCGCGCCTGGGCCGCCAGTACCTGCGGGTAAAGATGTACGAAACCACCGGGGACTGCGCCGATAACACGGGAAGCGATGCCGAATGTGACTTTTTCGACGAAGTTATCGTTGATATCTCCCAGCCCAAGGCGATCGTCCGCATCTTCCCCGAGACTGTGCTGCCCAACCAGCGGGTTTCCCTGTCGGGCCTGGGCTTTCACGATGACCGCGGCACGACAATTGATGAGGTAAAGTTCGGAGGCTTCGCGCTCAAGCCTTCCCGGATCAACGGGGGCGTCGGAAGCATAGACGTAGCCGGTGACGGCAATTGGAACGGGTCCGTGGACCTGCCCATTGTGGAGGCCACCACCTCGGAGGGGACTCATACCCTGCAGGTAAGGGACAGCCGGGGCCGCACCGGTTCGGTGGAGGTCACCGTGCCGCCCCGAGAGTTGCAGGTAACTCCCATCTGGGGCCGGCCGGGGACCATCATCAAGGTAACCGGCACGGGTTTCCCCAGCCGCAACGACCACGGGGCCAGCGTCAATCTCAGAGTTTACTATGACTCCGGAGACCGCTTCACGGTCCTTTCCGCTGAGCCGGACGCTAACGGTAACTTCTCCCAGGAAATTCAGATCCCCCTGAAGACGCCCACCCCGTCTTCCAACTTTGTCCGCGTCGAATTTGACGACGACAACGGTATCGCTGTGGTTACATCGGCGCCCCACGAAATACCCGGCGCCGTGATCCAGCTTAGCCCCGACGCCGGCCCACCAGGGACTCGTTTCACCATGAGGGGGACCGGATTCAGGCATCACATACCGGTGTCCGCGGTAATGTTTGCCGATATCGACGTTTCGCCCGGCCACTCGGTGTCCACGGACTCCAATGGCGAATTTGCGGTTGAGCTGATGGCTCCCGGCCTGGACGCAGGACAGCAGACAGTCCAGGTTACTGTGGCAGGGGTTACCTCCAGCGCCACTTTCGATATAAAGCCACCAGGCGTAGTTCCCGGGGCTCCGGTACCAGTCGCCGAAGCCCTGGAAGGTCTGGGCGACCGGTTGCTGCGGGTGTTCCACTTCAACAACGACACCAAGGTCTGGGCCTTCTACGCGCCGGTGGTGGCCGACGAAAGCACCCTGGACTTGATGGTTACAGGTGAGACGTACTTGGTTCTGGTCAAAAATACGACGCAGGTTATCCTGAATGGAAAGTCCCGGATCCTGACCTGCTACCAGGGTGTCTGCTGGAACCAGATAGTTTGGTAGTGCGCTGGGGCCTTTAGCCCTGTCCCTGGAGCCCCGTAATCGGAGCCACAAATGACCAAGCCGCCGTTTCCTAATTAGCAGAAACGGCGGCCTTGCTCTTCTCTTGTCGTCCGGCTTTGGCGGATTAGACTGTTCTTGCCCTGGGTTCCAGCACCGTGACCTGCATGTTGGGCGGCAAATTGCCGGTGGTGACCGTCAGGCTGCGGCGCGGCTGGACTTCGCTCACGCCCATCAACTGAAGGAATGCGTCCAGGTTTCCCAGAGGCTCCGTGGCGCCCGGAATCTGGTAGTGCATGGGAATGACTATCTTCGGGTCCAGGTCCTGCATCAACTGCAGGATTCGCTCCAGGTCAAGGGTGCAGCCGCCGCCGGCCGGCGCCAACAGCACGTCCACCGGCTGCAATTCCTCCACCTGACGGGTGGTCAAAGGTGTGGCGATGTCTCCCAGGTGGCACACGTTGACGTTGTCCATCACGATGGAATAGGCCACGTTACGCTCCTTCTGGGGCTGCCCTTCCTTGAGAGTGGTCATAACGCCCCGGGCCGACACGCCCGAGTATTCATACTCCCCGGGAGCGTCGAACACCTTGGGCGCCCCACCCACTTCCAAGCGGTTATTGTGGTTTGGATGGGTGTTACTGATGGTAACCACGGCAGCCGGTCGGTTTTCGGGGCGGAGACCAAGGGAGGAGGGGAAAGGGTCGGTTACAACCACCAGATCGTCGGAACGCAGTCGGAAGCAGGCGTGGCCCAGCCAGGTAATCTCCATATTCTATTGATCCCTTCCCTTCACAAAATTCACCAGTTTCCAGGCCCCGGGCAGCAGGAGGGAAGCCGCAACCAGCTTGATAGCGTCGCCGACTACAAAGGGATAAAATCCCCATTCCATGGTAGTCGCCCAACGACTCTCTGCCGGCGCAAAGGTGGCCAGCCACAACAGCCCAGGGACGTAAAGGATGACGTTTCCCACCAGCATCGACACTAGAATCCAGGGTTTGCGGTCCCAGCCCCTTTCCGCCATCCACCCCACGGCAAAGGCCGCCGGAATGAACCCAACAATATAGCCGCCGGAGGCAATACTCCCCACGAAGCCCGAGGCCCCGCCGGCATAAATGGGCAGCCAGGCGCCGGCCACCAGGTACAGCAGCAGGGCCGCCGCGCCGCGCCAGCTTCCCAGGGAGGCACCCACCAGCAGGACTGCGAATGTCTGCCCAGTTATGGGCACGGGAGTGAAGCCCAGGGGTATTTTGACCTGGGCCAGCAGGGCCACAAACAGGCAGCCCCCGATTACCAAGGCTATGTCGCGGGCAATGCGGCTAGTGCCGTCGCTGACGGGAATGACGGTGTCGGCCAGCACCGGCCAGGAATGCTGTGCTCTAGCGTTCAAAGGATTCTTCCTGATTCAAGAGTAAGGGCATTGCCATGTGCTCCGGCGTCGCTGGTCCATCACGGCCAGACCACCCTGTTCCAACAGTCGCCATCGTCGCAATCCAGTTCCAGTTGCTGCCCATTGACTATTAAGGTAACGGATTCCGTTACCAGAATCAAATAGGTCTGCCCCGAAGATACGGCCTTCAGGGTGCTTTCTTCAGACACCAGCGGGTCGTAGTAGTTGAACTCGCCGGTTTCCTGTACCCAATGCCAGATCCTTACAAACTTGTCCTCCAGGGGCGCCATCGCCTCGGTTACGGGCATAGCGGCCGACTCGCTAGCTATTCCCGTTTCCTGGGAGGGAGACACTGCATCTCCTCCCCGGCCGGGCGGGGACGAAGTTGAGGTTTGGGCGGCAGCGTACGGTACGACCTGGGGGTGGGGTGTGTCTGGAACCGGCGCGACCGTGTTGGTTGAGGATGACTGAAACGGCGCGCGGGTTGGGTAGCTCTGGAAATCGGTCCGCTGATCCACCGTCCCTTGAAGTTGACCAGGGCTCCACTGGTAGACAGCTTTTGCCGAAGGCCCGGGGGGAACGAGATACACCGCCGTGCGCGCCGCACCCGTCACCAACAGGACCGCTCCAATAGCCAGCAGGACAATATTGCCAACACCCAGAGCCATTGCCGTTCCCTGTCAACCAGGCCGCAATTCAGTTTCCGCTGGAGGGACTGGGCCATTCGACGCTGCGTTCCCCTTAAGCCGATACGCTGCCACTATCTTTCATACCTGAAAGGGCCGGGTTTAATTGGCTTCGGGGGATATGTGAAATTCACTAACCAATTGGCAGTATAAGTATGCCTCCGCAAAGGGGTCAACGCTTGACAGCCTTTTTTGGGCCGTGCTACTTTCCATTTGCAGGCCGCCACCGCTGCGGCCGGATTTGATCTGACCTTAAAATCCCCTGCTCGTGCAGAAAAGTATATAATTGAAGTCATACCCGGTTAGCTTTTGGGGAATGCGATGCTTACCCAACGCGCTGGCAACGTATTAAACATTCTGGTTACCGAATACATCAACACGGCCAGCCCGGTGGCGTCGGAGGAGATTGCACGGCTGTCTCCTACCAAGGTCAGTCCGGCTACTGTCCGTAACGCCATGTCCCTTCTTACCGACGCGGGCTACATTTCCAGGCCCCATGTGTCCGCCGGCGCCGTTCCCCTGGATCGGGGATACCGGTACCATGTGGAGACACTGGATGAAGTTCCCCCCCTTCCCGACAGCGTACAGCAGCAAATTCACGACCACTTCGACCGGGCCGATGCCGACCTGGCCGAGTTGAGCCGGCGCTGCGCTCTGGTGCTTTCGCGCATAACCGCCAATATGGCCATAGTGACCGTGCCCCAGGCCCGTTCGCCACGGGTCAGGCACATTCAACTGGTCTTCCTGGACGAACTCTCGGTGCTGGTGATCCTGGTCCTGCAGGACGCCCGGCTGCTCAGGCGCTTATTGACGGTGGACGAACCCACGGATCAGGGCGCGCTGAGCCAGGTGGCGAACTACCTGAACGACCGTTTCAGCGGCCTGGCGTTGTCGGAAATTGAAAGTGTTTTCGGAGACTACGGCCCGCTGGCGGAACGGGTGCGCCAGAGCACCCTGTCCCTGTTACGAGAGGCGGATAACTACTCGATACCGGAACATTATGTGGATGGGCTGCGCTGGCTGCTGAACCAGCCGGAAATGGCCCAGGGCAGCCAGGCCCGGGAACTGGTGGAACTGCTGGAGGAACAGGTGCTGCTGGACAGCGTCCTTTCAGAGCAGCCCGACAGCGGGGACATCGCTGTATTTATTGGCGCCGAAAACATGGAGGAACCCCTGCGGCCCTTTGGGGTAATCCTCTGCCAGTACGGCATACCCCACCAGGCCAGCGGTACCATCTGCGTTATCGGCCCTACCCGAATGAGCTACGCCGGCGCTATCAGCGGTGTGGGATACCTGTCGTCTCTCATGAGCAGCCTGGTCCTGGAGCTGTACGGAGGACGGTCTGGGAACGGCGGACAGTAAGGAAAAGGACTTGAGTATACGGCTTCCTGGCTCGGGGCGGGTTGGTGACCCGCCCCTTTGACTTTGTTGGGGGCTTGTTGGCTGTCGAAAGGGCTGTGTGAACTGCGCTCCAACCGGCGTGAGCGCCGGCACGAATGTGGTAAACTGTGGCAGAACCGTAACCCGACTTGTCGTCGTACGCAGGAAAGCGGATGTCCGACAACCACAGGCGAATGCTGGCACTGACAACCTTGCCTCTGCTGCTTGTGGGCATTGTCGTTGGCGTATTTGGCTGTTACTTGCTTTGGGAAGAGTCGCCGGAGTTGGCCACGGCCGTGGGCCTGGCCCTGTTCATAATTTCTGCGCTGGGCGGACGCCTGGCCGTCGAGGTGGTGCTGGGTCTTACGCGCGTGTACATCGCCGTATATGAAATTCAGCAGAATACGGTGGAGAACACCGTTTCCCTCACCGAAAAGAAGGTCGACGACATTATCCGGCTGTCGGAGAAGGATCCCAGGTTCGGATATTCCGACATACAGACTTTCCCCAGGTTCGGGCGTCGAAATCCCGTATTCCAGTCAAGCCGTAGAAAGGTGTGGAAGGCCTGCTGGTTTCTCTTTCCCATGGGGGTGGTCTTCACCCTGATTACCGGCAGCACCGCGGCAGTCTTCGAGTTCGTTGGCATTGGCTATCCACTCATTGTCCTGGCATTTGGCGGCGCTTTTACCTTGTTGACCATGCTCATTGCTTTTGGTGAACCGCTGTTCGGCAACTGGCAGATAATGCGAAAGTGCAACCGTATGCTTCAGGCGGCCTACCTGGTGGAAAAACGCCTGGGTCAGGGTAAAGAAGGCAATGTCTGAAAACTATTGACCGCAGCCCGCTCAGTTCACCAGGACCGGTAAGAAGAGCAGCTTTGTTATGCCCGTCAGCAACGAAGACATAGCGGAAATTTTCGAGAGCATGGCCACCCTTCTGGAAATGAAGGGGGATACCGTGTTTAAAATCCGCGCCTACCAGCGCGCCGCCCGCACCATTGGGCACCTGTCCTTTTCCCTGGAACAGGCAATTGGGGAAGGCGTTGACCTGAAGAAGATTCCCGGCATCGGCAAGGCTATAAGTGAAAAGACCCAGGAATACCTGGAGACCGGGCGTATCCGCGCCTACGACGAACTGGTGGGTGAACTGCCCGATGGCGTTTTGACCCTGATGACCATTCCCGGGATTGGTCCAAAATCGGCCATGACGATTTCCCAGGAGTTGGGCATAAGCACCATTGAGGGCATCGAAAAGGCCATTCACGACGGCACCCTGGCCGCCCTGCCCCGCATGGGCAGGCGCACCGCACAGAACATTCTCAGGCACATCCAGACCGTTGGCTCCAAGAACGGGCGCACCCCCATCGGGCAGGCTCTAGCCGTGGCGGAAGATACGGTGGCCGCTCTCCGCGCCGAATGTCCCTTCATCGAGCAGCTTTACCCCGCCGGAAGCCTGCGTCGCTGGGAGGAGACCATCGGCGACATTGACCTGGTGGGAGTAGCGCAGGAGGACCAACAGGCCAAGGTGGGGGATGTCCTGGCGGCGCTGCCCACGGTCCAGGAAGTACTGGTCCACGGCCCAAAGAAGACCAGCGTCGTCCTGGAAGAGGGAATACAGGTGGACCTGCGGCTGGGCGATGCCGCGTCCTTCGGCGCCATGCTCCAGTACTTCTCGGGAAGCCAGCAGCACAACATACGCCTGCGCGATTTCGCCAACCGCAAGGGTCATTCCCTGAACGAGTACGGCATTACTAACCTGTCCACCGGCGACGTGAGCCACTTCGCGGACGAAGACTCTTTCTACGAATTCCTCGGACTGCCCTGGATTGCGCCGGAACTGCGCCTTGGACTCAGTGGACTGGAAGCGGCCCAGGCCAACGCCCTGCCCAACCTGGTGACGGTTGCCGACCTGAAAGGCGACCTGCACCTGCACAGCGAGTGGAGCGACGGCCGCGACCCCATCGAGCGCATGGTAGAAGCGGCGGCAGAGCAGGGCTACCAGTACATGGCCCTGACTGACCACTCCTCGGGCAGGGGCATTGCCAACGGCCTCTCCAACGAGCGCCTGGTCGAGCAGATTGGAATCCTGCGGGACCTGCAGTCCCGGTACCCCATTACCATACTGTGCGGCTCCGAGGTGGATATTCGCGCCGACGGCACGCTGGACTATCCGGATGAACTACTGGCCGAACTGGACGTGGTGGTAGCATCGGTGCATTCGGCCATGGGCCAGGACAGTGACACCATGACCCAGCGTATTATCCGGGCCATGGAGCATCCCTCGGTAACCATCATCGGCCATGCTTCCACCCGCCTGCTGAGCCGGCGCCAACCGGTGGAGTTCGACATCGAGGCTCTGTTGCGGGCGGCCCGGGAAACGGGCACGGCCATGGAAATCAACTCAGCGCCGGAACGGATGGACCTGAAGGATACCCACGCACACCGGGCCCGGGAACTGGGAGTCCCGCTGGCCATCAACACCGACTCCCACCATTACACCAGCCTGGGCCAGCGGCGCTTCGGCATAGGTATAGCCCGGCGCGCCTGGTGCGAGTCCCGCCACATCCTTAACACCCTGCCCCTGGACCGGTTCCTGGCCTACATCCGCGTCCCCAAGCCGCATCGCCTTGAAATTTTCGATTCCCGCGATGACGTGCCTGCCGCTGCCTCCATTCCCTCCAGTCCGTTGGTCTCCCCGTGACCCGGGATTCCTGGCATAACGACGTTCCAGGCTCAGTTACCACCGATGGTGAGGTTACCGGACATTCTGCGGAAGAGGTCGCCGGCGTTCTGGCGGCTACGGCCCCCGACGCGGTTCTTCACCTTCGCGCTGCTGTGCTGTCGGGCACGGCCTGGCCCCAGGCCCTGCTGGAAGCCATAGCCCTTTGGACCAGCCCCGAAGAGATCTGGCAGGACCGGAACTACCACTACCTGATTGCCGGCGAGGCCCTGGACTGGCTCACGCTGGCTGAACGGCTTTGCCCCGAAGTCGAGGACTTCATTCCCTCTGCGGACCTGGAACGCCTGCTTTTCGAGGGCCTGCTGCCGGAGGACGTTACCCCTGAGGAATTTAAGGACTGGATAGGTGGCAACAAACACCGCGCTTACCTCAACTACTGGTACGGCGTAATTGTGGAAGAGGCCCTGCAGCAGGCGGCGGAAGACGATGTGCGCAAGCGGGAAAAGGCCCGCTGTTATCCAGACCACGAGGAAATGGTAGAAGAGGCATTCGTCCACCTCTACAACAAGACCCGCGCCCAGTTGTTGAAAGATTTCAGGAACGAGGCAGGCATCACCGAATATGCCCCCCTGTCTTTGGCCGATTGCAAGGAATTTACCTACTGGCTTTCCAAGCTGCGCTTCAACCTTTGGGACCCGGCCAGGGTTGCCAGCGATACACGCAAGGGCATTCGGTACCTCAGCCGTTTAGAGCATATTCCGGGCCCCCTGGCAGTGGAGGAAATGGAGGCCTAGCCAGGCCGACTTGCTCTCCCCTATTCTCCTCCGCAAGACCCTTCACCTACGCTGTAGCTGGCGCAGATCTATTCTCCGCTCTAACGCCTGCCATTTACTCTTTCATCCCCCTAACAAACCCAGGCCTGATCTTCCGGTCAGCGTTGCCGATCCCGGTGTTTCTATTCAGCATTAGTTTAATGAATTGTTATTCACGTTTCTCTAACCCCCAACATATTGAAAACCCTGACCTTCCCGTCTAAAATCTGCTGGGCCCAGTTGGATTAAGTCGACAAAAATTTGTGCAGGGCGACCTCGTGGCGCCTTCCGACTGTGGCAGGAGAAACCCCCGGCATGGTAAGCAGCAATTACGAAGAAGTTTCCACTATGGCAGAACTGTCCGAGCAGGACTTGTCGCCCCGTCGTTATCAACGGGGCGAAATTGTAGAAGGCGAGGTGGTGCGGGTGGACGACGACGGCATAGTCGTCAGCATTGGCCTCAAGACCGAGGGCATTGTCCCTCCCCAGGAAATGCGGACCCTTTCCCAGGATGAGCGGGACGACCTGCAATCCGGGGACAGCGTAATGGTCACTGTAAAGGGCGGAAGGGGCCCCGGCGACATGGCCCTTCTCTCCCTCGATGCGGCTAAGGAGGAGCAGGGCTGGCTTGAACTGCTCCAGCATTCGAAGGAAGGCGATACCATCACCGCCCGGGTGGTGGAGCAGAACCGGGGCGGCGTGGTGGTCAACTACCTGGGCATCCGCGGGTTCGTTCCCTTTTCCCAACTCGCGCCCATGCCCAGCGATACCCGCGAACAGGCCATCGCGGAACGCATGGGCCAGGAATTCCCCTTCCACATCCTGGAGGTGGACCAGACCAGGGAACGCCTGGTACTGTCTGAGCGCGCCATCTGGCAGAAACAGCAGGAAGAGGAACGAGACGAATTCATAGCCTCCCTGGAGGAAGGAATCAGGGTCAGCGGCAGGGTAACGTCCCTGCGGGGCTTCGGCGCCTTTGTCAACCTGGGCAAGGCCGAGGGTTTGGTCCACATCTCGGAACTTTCCTGGAGCCGCATCAAGGGGCCTGAAGAGGTGGTCAGCGTCGGCCAGGAACTGGAGGTCCAGATAATTAAGGTCGACCTCGAGACCAAGCGCATCAGCCTCAGCCTGAAGCGCACCCTGCCGGAACCCTGGGAATCGGTGCCGGAACGTTACAACGTTGGCGACATTGTCGAAGGCACGGTCACCCGACTGGCCGACTTTGGTGCCTTCGTGCGGCTGGAAGACTGGGTCGAGGGTCTGGTCCACATTTCCGAGCTATCGCCCCGCCAGGTCAAGAACCCCAGCGAATGCGTGTACGTCAACCAGCAGATTCGCGTGTTGATCATGGATATCGACCCGGTTAAGCGGCGCATCAGCCTCAGTTATAAAAAGGCCTTCGGAATGTAGATATGTCCCCGGACGAAGAAGCGCAAGTTGCCGGCAGTGAATCGGCGGACTCCACCCAGTCCGCTGATCCGCCGCCGGCCTCACCTGAATATCAGCCCGCAGCCCAGGAACTGGGCCGGGTGGAACGGCCGCCGGCCGACCGGTTTCAAGGCAAGCGGCGGTTGCTGCTGGTGCCCTTGATGTTCCCGCCTCCCGCGGAGCCTGGTGGGCAGATTTCCGATGGCCAGATCATCTACGACGGGTACTGGGAACAAGTCCGCACCCAGATAGATGCCTTGGCGTCGGGTCTGGGCGGGCTGCACCGCATTTACCACGAAAGCCTTGTGGATGGAGGCGAGGCCGGCCTGGATTACCTGCAAATGGCCTACCGCCATGCCCACTCTATGATCCAGGTACGGTGCCAGGCAGGGGCCACACTGGAAGCCACCGAGGACATCGAACTGATCACCGAGACCCTGGACCTGCAGCGCTGCCTGATGGTGCCCTTTACCAACGAGAACGTGGCGGCCCGTATCCAGGATTGGCTGGGGGAGAGCACTCGCGCCCGCTACGAGCACATTGGCCGGCTAATAGACGAGACTCTGCTGGCCGACGAGACGGGCTTGCTGCTGATCAACGAGCGGCACCAGGTCCAGTTTCCCACCGATATCGAGGTATTCTACGTGGCGCCGCCGGCCCTGGACGAATACCGCCGCTGGATCCAGAACTGGGTCGTCGCCCAGCAAAGGGCAACGGAGGCGGGTATGGAAACTGAAGGGGAAGCAGTGAGCGAGGATTCGGGCGACCGACAAGCCTGATGCGTTCGGCTTCTGAATCCCGTCACCCTGCAACTGGCAGTTACAACAGGGCAAACGCATTCGCCCCGCTTCCCCCTTAAAGCCACCGCCAAGCTGCCCGAGCCAAGCTCCTGGGCTTGGCGTGCCATTCTGTTGGTGCGCGATTGCCATGCAGTTAGGCGAAATTACTTGACATAGCGAAAATGACTTGAATATAATCAAGCCGGCTACATTCCACCAGCAAAGCTCCCCGGCATGGGCTGTCTCCCTTACCCATCCTGGACAGCACTTTCTTCAGACCTATTTTTCGCCTCTCAACTGGTTAATGGCTGAGGCATGACCACCAAGTATATTTTTGTCACAGGCGGAGTCGTAAGCTCCATCGGCAAGGGGATTTGCGTTGCCTCCATAGGCCGTCTCCTGAAGAGCCGTGGGCTTTCCGTTTCCGTGGCGAAGCTGGATCCCTACCTGAATGTCGATCCTGGCACCATGTCCCCCTACCAGCATGGCGAGGTTTTTGTAACCAAGGACGGGGGAGAGACGGACCTGGACCTGGGGCACTACGAGCGGTTTATCGATGTGGAACTTACCCGCTCCTCCAACCTTACCGCCGGCCAGGTTTATATGACCCTGATTGCCAAGGAGCGGAGGGGGGATTTCCTGGGCGGAACGATACAGACGGTGCCTCACGTTACCAATGAAATCAAGGCCCGCCTCATCGAACTGGCCGAGGAATCCCAGTTGGATGTTCTGGTGGTGGAGGTAGGCGGCACCGTGGGCGACATTGAGGGTCTGCCCTTCCTGGAAGCTATACGGCAGATGCGCAAGGACGTGGGTCGGAACAATGTCTGCTACGTTCATCTGACCCTGCTGCCCTATATTACGGGAGCCGAGGAGTTGAAGACCAAGCCCACCCAGCACAGCGTCAAGGAGTTGCGCAGCATCGGTATCCAGCCCGACGCCCTGATCTGCCGCAGCGACGTCGCCATCTCCAACTCCATCCGCGAGAAGCTGTCCCTCTTCTGCGACGTAGACGGGGAAGCCGTCATCCCCCTGCAGACGGTGGACAATGTCTACGAGGTGCCTCTGATCCTGGAGCAGGCCGGGCTTGGCGAGTTTATAGTTGACCTGCTGCGACTGAAAGGGCAGCCCCGGGACCTGACGGAATGGTCCCAGATGGTGGAGCGGATGAGCAGGCCCCAGGGCAGGTTGCCCATAGCCATCGTCGGCAAATACGTGGAATACCCAGATTCCTACCTTTCCGTGCGGGAGGCCCTGCGCCACGCGGGCACTGCCTGCGACCAGGAAGTGGAAATCAAGTGGGTGCATTCGGAAGACGTTGAGCGAAACGGCCCTGAGGCTTATCTGGAAGGCGTACAGGGTATAGTGGTGCCCGGGGGATTTGGCCCCAGGGGCGTCGAGGGTATGATCGACACGGTGCAGTACGCTCGGGATAACAATATTCCCTACTTGGGCCTGTGCCTCGGCATGCAGGTGATGGTAATTGACTGGGCCCGGCACATCCTGGGCCTGGAGGGGGCCAATTCGTCGGAACTGGACCCCGAAACGCCCTACCCGGTAATCCACATCATGCCGGAGCAGGCAGCCGTTACTGACATGGGTGGCACCATGCGCCTGGGGGGCTATCCCTGTCATCCCCAGAAGAATACGTTGACGTCATTTGCCTACGGAAAGGAAGAGATACAGGAACGGCACCGTCATCGGTTTGAAGTGAACAACCGTTACCGGGAAAGCCTGGAAGAATCCGGCATGATCATGGGAGGCCTTTCACCTGATGGCAAGCTGGTGGAGACGGCCGAGGTTGCCGACCATCCATTCATGGTGGGAGTACAGTTCCATCCGGAGTTTCAGTCCCGGCCCAACCGGCCTCACCCCCTGTTCTGCGAATTCGTCCGTCGGGCGCTGGGCACGATGCGTGAGGGCAGCCAGCCGGCCTTGCCCCTGGAGGCGAGGTAAGGCTGGTTAGAAACAGACCGTATTCGAGGTGGCTTCAGTTGGTAGGAATGCCGGACAACATTCTTGAGTAACGAATAGAAGCGGCTACCAACGAGCCAGGCAAGACGAGGACTCAGTGAAAATCTTTCTGGATACTGCAAACATTGATGAAATACGCGAGGGAGCCGAATTGGGCATCGTAACCGGCGTTACCACCAACCCCTCCCTGGCTGCCAAGGAAGGCATCGGCGGCAAGGCCGGCTACCGGGCAGCGGTTGAAGAGATTGCCGACATTATCGACGGGCCCATTTCGGTAGAGGTAGTCAGCACCGACGCGGAAGGCATGATCGCCGAGGGCCGGGATATAGCCGAATGGATTGCAAATCCCTGGGTGAAGATCCCCAGCACGTCCGAAGGCTTCAAGGCCATATCCACGCTGGCGCGGGACGGCATCAAGATAAACCAGACCCTTTGTTTCTCGGTGAATCAGGCCATCCTGGGCGCCCAGGCCGGGTCCACCGTGGTAAGCCCCTTCATTGGCCGCCTGGACGACATAGGGCAGGAAGGGATGACCCTGGTGGAAGACATCGTTGCCATTTTCCGGGACTACGAAATACCTACCATGGTAATGGCAGCCAGCATCCGCCATGCACTGCACTGCACCCTGGCGGCGAAAGCAGGTGCGAATATTTCAACCGTTCCCTACCCCGTCCTGAAACAGATGGTGCAACACCCTCTGACCGACGCTGGGCTCGCCCGTTTCCTGCAGGATTGGGAAAAAGCGGGCAACACCTGAAATGACGCGGCCAGGTGCCTTGACATAACGGAAGACATAATGGCCAAATAATATTTGTGGAATTAACTTATCCTTTTGTTTCGAGGCCCTTCTTCAGATAGCATAGCTCTCTACAAATGTAGATAATTCCAGCAATTCCCCTCGCCGACCAGAGGTCCGACGCCGGAATTGTTTCCGGGTAATGGCGGGCAGGTTGGGCAGGAGAATTCCTCCGCCGGCTACCCCAGTCCCTTTGACCAATTAACATTTGGAAGGCTTCCCAATTCGGGGTTATATCCCCCTATTCCCACTTTGGGTCGACTACGGCCCTCCGGCAAAGCGCATAGCGTAGTGGCCGGTCCCCGGAACAAATCGAGGTGATGATGACAACTACTACCAAACCCAGGATGATGGACGTAGCCGAAATGGGGGCTATGACCAAGGAACAGTTGCTTGACATGGCGGAGGACTACGGCCTGGAAGACGGCGCCGCCCTGGCTTCCGTCCGCCGGGAAGATGTCCTTAACCGGATGCTGCACGCTGTGTCTTCCCAGCAGTCCCTGCTTTCCTCCGGCATCCTGGAGATAATGGATGAGGGGTATGGCTTCCTGCGCCAGATCAACTACCTGCCGGCCACGGGCGACGTCTATATCTCCCAGTCCCAGATTCGGCGGTTCGGCCTCCGTACCGGTGACACCGTAACCGGCCAGGTGCGCCCTCCCAAGGAGGGAGAACGGTACTTCGGGCTGGTACGGGTTGAAAGGGTCAACGGGATGGAAACCGACCAGGTTCATGCCCGGTACCGTGCCCAGTTTGAATACCTCACACCCATCTTCCCGGAGCGCCAGGTTGTGCTGGAGACCGACAGCGCCAACCTTTCCACCCGTATGGTTGACCTCTTCGCCCCCATCGGTCTGGGCCAGCGGGGATTGATCGTCTCTCCGCCCAAGGCTGGGAAGACAACCATCCTGAAACAGATCGCCCACAGCGTCTCCATGAATATGCCCGAAGCGGTCCTGATGGTGGTGTTGATCGGTGAACGTCCTGAAGAGGTTACCGACATGCGTCGCGCCGTTGATGGCGATGTCTTCGCATCAACTTTTGACGAGTCCGTAGAGGAACAGTGCCGAGTGGCGGAACTGGCCCTGGAACGGTCCAAGCGACTAGTGGAAAACGGCCAGAACGTCATCATATTGCTGGACAGCGTTACTCGCCTGACCCGCGCCTATAACCTTGCGGTACCCACCAGCGGCCGTACACTGTCCGGCGGCATCGATCCCGCGGCCCTCTACCCGCCCAAGAAGTTCTTCGGCGCCGCCCGCAACATCGAGGAAGGCGGCAGCCTGACCATCATCGGCACCTGCCTGGTGGACACTGGTAGCCGCATGGACGAGGTGATTTACGAGGAGTTCAAGGGCACCGGCAACATGGAACTGCACCTGGATCGAAAGTTGGCAGACCGCCGTTTCTTCCCTGCCGTCGACATCGTCCGCAGCGGCACCCGCCGGGAGGAGTTGCTGTACGACGAGAACACCATGAAGCAGATCTGGCTGTTGCGTCGGATGATATCCCTCATCTCCAACGACGGTTCTACCAACGCCACGGAGCGCGTACTGGAGCGGCTTTCCAAGTACGCCAACAACGTGGAATTTCTGGACAACCTGAACAAGGAGACCTGACCAATAAATCCGGCACAAAGTTGGTTTAAGCGGCCCCCTCTTACCTGTAGAGAGGGGGTCTTTCCGTTGCTCAAGCAGCAGAAGCCGTGGTCAGCTTGGCTGGCCCCGCAGATTCTTTCCCATCAAAGGGCGTGGTATCATTAACGAAAGAGATTAGGTGGTCTACGATTTTCAGGGCCAGCCGATAAGGTTTCCTGGGGAGCGGTGGGTGCACATCATAGATACTGCCTGCCAACACAGTTACATGTCCTCATCGCAGTTGGAACTGCTCGACACTTTCCGATTCCGAAGCCCGAATAGATAATAGGTTTCCACACCTTGGGTACACATAATAGCGACAACGTGAAAGAAACGTTTGCCCTTGAAGATCGTCACTCCTATCCCCTCACCGTCAAGTACGACCGAGCAACTGATTTGTGGGAAGTGCAGTGGGGCCCCGACGCCGTGGAGTGCGGGGATTGGGACTATCCCCGCATCAAGGCACGGGTTGATGTCAGTGGCGACATACAGGGAGTGTTGAATTCAGACCTTCGCACCTTTGAGCATGAAATCCTGAACCAGGACATTTACCCGGTGAAGCCCGGGCCGGCAACCATTTAAGACTGGTCGCCTTGGCATTCAACTCACCTGGAAGCAAGAAAATGCCGGACAGCAAGATACTGATAATCGACGACGAATGGGAATCCGCCATCGTCAAGGCGGTGCAGCGGCGTCTGCAGGACGAAGGCTGGCAGACCATCATAGTCCAGCCCCAGTCCCAGTGGCTGGTGGGCGACGAATTTGAGACTGCCGCCATCTACGCCATTGAAGATGAACGTCCTGACGGCGTCCTGCTGGATGTGCGCCTGGGGGAGCACCGGGACGATCAGTTCAAGGGCCTGGAGATTCTGCGCCAGATTGTGGAACATTACCCTACCCTGCCGGTGCTGATGTTTACCCAGTATGCCCAGGGACCAGCCAGGGACACGGCTGTCCGGGGCGCCCTGCGCTGGAACGCTCCCGTAGACTTCATAGATAAACTGGCCAGCCCGGAAGAGGTGGTGCTGCGGCTGCGGCGACTGATGGGTTCCAGTCCTGAGCTTATTCCCATCGGCGCCCACCTGCTGGTGGACGTGGGAGCGGAGACGGTATCCGCCCGTAAGGAAAGGGACGGAATTATGGCCCCGGTAACCGATATTCACGGAATGAAGTTCGAAATCTTTCGGGAATTGGCCGCCGCCTGGTACCGCAGCCCCGGCGAACTTGTGCCATTCAGCCGGCTGGAACGCTATTCGGAGGGCGAGGAAGCCCGCGCGTCCCTGCGGGTGCGTATCCGCGAGATCAAGGTTTCTGTCGGCAAGGCTCTGGGGGTACAGCTGGGCGCCAACGACCTGATAGTTAACGTAAGGGACCGGGGTTACCGGCTGGCTCCCCCGCAAATGTGAGACCGTGCTGTTACCTAACCTGAGGAACTCCCTGTCCTGGAGCCTTCCCCGTGCCTGGCTTCGCCCCGTGGGTCCCGGCGGCGTCTCACGCCTGCTGGGAAGCGTAGTTCTGATCCTGGGGGTGGCGGGCCTGGCACTGGCCCCCTTCGTTGGCGAAGCAATGTTCGCCCGTATCTGGGGGATCGAACCCTTGACCTACGTGGGGGCGGCGCTGGTCATGCTGGGCCTTGCTGTTACCACCCTCTCCTACTTTGTTTCCGAAATCCTGCGGTCCCGGCGCCAGGCTGTCGACGAGGAAACCCGCTTCGCCGAACGCTGGACTCAGGTTACCCAGCAGTATTTCGACCTCTTCAATCACGATCTGGGCCGTCCTCTACGCCGCATTCTGGGCAAAGAGCGTGAAATTCGCGAGCAGTTGCAGACCATGGGAACCGAAGTCCCCCCCTACTTCCGGGAGCTGCTGGACGAAATCGAAGAGCAGACGCCCAGTTTCCGCCTGATGATGTCCAATATGCAGGTCCTGATTGAGCTGGAGACACCCATTACCGGCGCCAGCCTGCACGCCGTAGAACCGGTGGAGGTGGTGCGCCGCATCGTTGACCGTTACGGCCTGGTGGCTGGCGACGCCAATAAGCAGATAGTCTGGTGGTCTGAACCCACCGACTTCGGCATCGTCTATAGCGACAGTTCGGCCATAGAGCACATAGTTACCAACCTGGTAGACAACACCGTCCGGTATGCCAAGTCCTTCGCCGAAATCGGGCTGACCAGGGACGAGAGCAACTTCCACATCCGGGTCTGGGACGACGGGCCGGGCATCGCCGCCCGCTACCTGCCATACCTGTTCGACCGGGGTTGGACACCAGAAGTTGCACGCCACGAGGAGCGTACCACCTCCGGCCTGGGACTTTTCATAGCTCACACTCTTGCCAACCGGTATGGTGGCGACCTGACAGTCGAGAGCATCACGGACCCGGACCCGGACCATCACACCTGCTTTATGGTGACCCTGCCGCTCCACACCAAGCCGGGCCGGAAATCGGGGGAACCGGTGGCATGACCTTCCTTCCCGGCGGCAGCCGGCCTCGGTACAAACGGACCAGTCCCCTTCTCTTCCGATTGCTAATTGTGGCCACCGTGGGCCTGGTGGCGTTGCTCGGTTGCGTTCAGGTGATAGACCGCCCGGGAAGTCCCACCATCACGCCGGTCGAAACCCCGGCTCCAGTGACGCCCATTCCAGCGCCGACGCCGACCGCAGAACCTACATCTACTCCCGTGCCTTTGCCCACGCCGACGCCCAAGCCCGAATCCACCGTCACACCAACTCCCACACTAACGCCTGTTCCGACTCCCACCCCGACGCCGGCGCCCACGTCTACGCCCACGCCGACCCCCACCGTCACGCCAGTGCCGGAACCTACGCCCACACCCGGGCCCACGCCCACGCCTACCCCCGCACCTCCCATCCTCATCATCGAGTCACCGCTGGACCGCAGCATAATCCGGGAGGAGTCGGTGACCATCCAGGGAATAACCAGCCTGGGTGCGTCGGTAAGCGTACGGGGAAGGGCCGTGGCCGCCGGCGAGGAGGGTCGGTTCCGGCTATCAGTACCCCTTGCGCCCGGTGTGAATAACCTGGACATTTTTGCCATCAATCCCGGCGGCCAGCGGCAGGGCAAAACCTTGACGGTTACCTACCTGCCCCTGGAGCCTTGCTTCCTGACCATAACCCAGCCCGACGAGCAGGACAGGACTGTGGCCCAGCCTACAGTTCGACTCTGGGGACGAACTGCGTCGGACGCCACAGTGTCGGTCAACGGTATTGCCCTTCCAGTGGACCAGCTGGGCATCTTCTCGACCACCATCAGCTTGCAGCCAGGGGCGAATGTCATCGATGTGGTAGCCATCTGCATGGGCGAGGAAATCCTGAGAGAGACATTGGAGGTTAGCTTCTTATCCCCCAATCCCTGACAACCTTCAAATCCCCCCAATTCCAAGTCCGATTACGATGGCACTGACGCCAGCCACTATCAACCGCCCCCGAAAACGGCTATCATCCTGTAAATCCTGTACATCTATATGATTAGAGGAGGCCCACCGGTGCGAACACCTACTACCACCCGCGATATGGTACCCGAAAACCTGCGCGAGGCTTTTGACCACGAGACTGCCGCCAGCGGAGGAACTATTACCAGCGGCCCCGGCTCCGCCATGATCAACAGTCCGGAGATGCGGCGCCGGGCCAACCATCTGGTCAATTACCTGCGCGACGAGTCCACCCTGCCCAAGCGCATCCAGGAACTGGCCATGATCGTCACAGCCCGGGCCAACGATTGCCAGTTCATCTGGAACGCCCACGCCGCCGGCGCTCGCCGGGAAGGTATACCCGGCGCCTTCGTGGATGCCCTGCGGGATGGCCAGCCCCTGCCCGAACTGGCCGCCGACGAGCAGGCCGTGGTTAACTTGGGGCAGGAGTTTTTCAGCACCCGCAAGGTTAGCGATGCCACATTCCAGGCAGCCCACGACCAGTTCGGCGCCCAGGGCCTGACCGAGCTATGCACACTTTTCGGCTACTACGCCCTGCTGGCATTCAATGCCAATACCTTCCTGATAGATTTGCCGGAGCAACGGACCGAAACAGTGCTGCCGATTTAGGCGCTTGGCCACCAATCGATACGGATGCTCACGACTGCATTTCTCACTCAAAGACCGACTCTGGACTGTTCGTTCAGCGTGAAGTCAGGACAGCCTCAAGTGTGCACGGCAAAATATTGACAGCCAATTGGCGTTAGGGTATCTTTTTTCTACCTTATAATCGGTACCAAACAACAGCCCTTTGAGGGGTTTTTCAAATAGGCGGTTGAGGGTACCGGCGGGGAGATGGCCCAACGTCCGGGCCGATGAAATCAGCGTATAAGAAGATAGAAACAAAAGGAGGACTGTATGGCTGACCAACATGATGTTGCCTTGATGGCCCACCTGTTGCGGCGCGCCGGTTTCGGGGCAAGCCGCGATGAGATCGAGGCCAAAGCTGCCCAGGGCTACGACAGTGTCGTTGACGAACTGCTCAACCCCGGCGCGGTGCCCAATGTAGAAGAAGACCTGCTGATGCGGTACATGCCGGCATATCACGAAGCGGCCGCCATCGAGACCAATATCCAGGCGTGGGTCTGGCGAATGATCAACACCCCCCGCCAGTTGCAGGAAAAGATGGCCCTCTTCTGGCACATGATTTTCTGCGCCGGTCACTCCAAGATTGACAGCGGCCAGGAAATGGGTCGGATGATTGCCATGTTCCGCGACCACGGCATGGGCAACTTCCGCCACCTGCTTTACCTGCTGTCCACCAGCCCCGCCATGGTCTACTACCTGGACAACAGCGAAAGCCACAAGACCAATCTGAACGAGAACTATGGGCGGGAACTGCTGGAACTGTTCTCCTTGGGCGTCGGCAAGGACGAGGAGTTTAACTACTCTGAGGACGACGTAAAGGCCTGTGCCCGAGCCTTCACCGGCTGGAACATCGCCCCCTCGTACCCGCCCTTCCCTTATGGTCGCAGCCCTTGGCAGTTCCGGTTCGACCCGGCCGACCATGACGACAGCGAAAAGACTTTCCTGGGAGAGACCGGGAACCTGAACGGTGACGATGTGCTGGACATCATTGCCAGGCAGCCCGCCACCGCTCGCTTCCTTGCCCGGCACCTCTACAACTTCTTTGTGGCTGACGACGTGCAGGTCCCTGCCTGGCGCCTGACTCCCCCGCGGGACACGGCCGCCATAGAGGCCATGGAAAAGGCCTATTACGACTCCGGCTACGAAATCAAGGCCATGCTGGAAGTCCTGTTCAAGTCCGACTTCTTCAAGGCTGAGGATGTACGCTACGCGAAGGTCAAGAACCCCGCCGAGATGGTGGTAGGCACCATGCGCCTGGTAGGCGAGCACCGGGACATTCAGCCCGGCCTGTTCGAGTTTTCCCAAGAGCCCAAGTATATGGGCATGGACCTGATGAATCCCCCCACCGTAGAGGGCTGGCACACCGGCCGCGAGTGGATTGACAGCGGCACGCTGGTTGAGCGCATCAACTTTGCCGCCGACCTGATGGGGAATACAGAGCTTCCGGGCGTCCAGTCCCTGGTGGACCGCCTGCGGGCCCTGGGCGACACCCTGACCCCCGACCAGTTCGTGGCAGGCTGCCTGGATCTGACCGGTCCGTTGATGGTTACCGGCGACACTCTGCAGCAGCTCAGGTCCCACGCTTCCAAGGAAGGCGATCTCAGCACTTCTGACCAGGCCGAGTTCTCCCGCCGCACCGGCGAAATGTTCCAGATGATTGCCGCTACGGCAGAGTTCCAGTTCGAGTAATTTAGTAGAAGGAGAAAAGGATATGGTTTCTACGCAGAAAGACCCGGTACTGGCCGTTCTGTCCCTTTCTGGCGGCAACGATGGCCTGAACACCGTGATTCCCTATAGCAATCCCCTGTATCGGGACTATCGCCCCACCCTGGGCATTCCCGAAGGGCAGATTATTCCCATCAATGACGACCTGGGGTTCCACCCCACCATGGGTCCGTTGAAGAAGTTCTGGGACGAAGGCAAGCTGGCCATTTTCCTGGGCGTTGGCTACGACAATCCCAGCTACTCCCACTTCCGTTCCATGGACATCTGGCACACCTGCGAGCCCGACAAGATCGGCACCGAGGGCTGGCTGGGTCGCGTCCTCAAGGAAATTGACCCCAACGCCGAGAACGTACTGTGCGGCGTTAACTTCGGCCGCGGTCTTCCCCGCGCCCTGGTAATGGAAGGCGTGCCCGTCGCCTCTGTCGGCAACCTGGAGACCTATGGTCTGCTGACCGGCATCGACGGCGAAGATCAGCGCAACGATGCTCTGGACGTGTTCGGCCGCATGTACTCCCCGGCCATGGGCACCGGCGCCGTCATGGATTACATCCACAGCACCGGCACCAACGCCCTCAAGGGCGCCGACATCCTGGCCACCGCCCCCGACAAGTACACCAGCAGCGTCGAGTACTCCAACACGGTAGTCGGCCAGTACATGAAGAACATCGCCCAGACCCATCTGGCCGGGTTCGGCAGCCGGGTGCTCTACACCACCTCCCCGTACAACAGCTTTGACACCCACGCCAATCAGGCCTCCCTGCATTCCGGACTTTGGACGGACGTGTCCAACAACGTGGACACTTTCTACCAGGACCTGCGGGAACACAATGCCAGCGATGAAGTCATGCTGCTTATGTTCACCGAGTTCGGCCGCCGCATAGGCGACAATGGCTCCGGCACCGACCACGGCGCCGGCGGTATCGCCTTTGTTGTGGGCGAGCACGTCAAGGGCGGCATCTACGGCGAGTACCCGTCCCTGGAACCCAGCCAGCAGGAAGTGGGCGGAAACCTCAAATACGGCATGGACTTCCGCTCCATCTACACGACCATCGTGGAAGACTTCTACAAGATGGACGCCCAGCCCATCGTTGGCGGTTCCTTCGAGAAGATCAACTTCCTGTAGGCCCGAAAACCGTAGGGGCGGGTTTGTAACCCGTCCCCTACACCAGGCGTTTAGACAGGAACAACTGAAACAGCAATGAAGCCGGTTCCGCCTGATTTCTCTTGTGAAAGGCAGAGCAGGCTCCCGGAGCAATACAGTATATTGACGAGGTAAGAACATGAGCACCCATTTCTTTGGTCTTACCAGCCGGACGTACGAATACAGCCACTCAGTGGGCCGTAACGAGTTCGCTGGTACGGGGTTCCGCAACCCCACAGACATGGCAGTGGATGCCGAAGGCACGGTGTACGTGGTCAACCGGTCCTATGAGAACCGCCCCGACGGCGTGCGGGTAACAGCCTGCACACTGGACGAGGAGTACATCAGCGAGTTCGGCACCTATGGCGAGGAAGACGGCAACTTCATCTGGCCCGCCGGTATCGCTATCGACAGCCAGGACAGGCTTTTCATCACTGACGAGTGGCTTAACCGTGTAACCATCATGTCCAAGGACGGCGAGTTCCTCGGCAAGTGGGGAACCGGCGGCTCCGGAGACGGTGAACTGGACCGCCCGGCCGGCATAGCAATCAGTGAAGACGGCACCATCTTCATCGTGGACAGCCGTAATTCCCGGGTCCAGAAGTTCACTTCGGATGGCCAGTACCTGAGCCAGTTCGGCAGTTTCGGCAGCGGCCCCGGTGAACTGAACATGCCCTGGGGCATTGACCTGGACAAGGACGGCCACGTATACGTTGCCGACTGGCGTAATGACCGCATCCAGGTCTTCAACTCCGACGGTGTGTGGCAGGCCAGCTACGGCCAGTCCGGCGACGGTGTAGGCCAGTTCAACCGCCCCAATAGCGTGGCTGTGGACGGCGACGGCGACATCTACGTGGCCGACTGGCTGAACAACCGGGTACAGGTCCTGGCTCCCGATGGACGCTTTGTCACCCAGATGGTTGGCGACCACGTAATGTCCCAGTGGGGCAAGGATAAGCTGCTCTCCAACCCGGACATGATCCGGCAGCGGGCGCTGGCCTTCGCCAACGACCCCACCTACGAACGCAACTTTGCCCATCCCTGTGCCGTCCGCGTGGACAGCCAGGGCCGCCTCTGCGTCCTGGACCACACCCGGGGCCGCATCCAGGTATACAGCAAGGTTAAGGACCCGGTGCTGGTCTAACCGCCCGTCTCCCCGAACCTTGAACCACGGCAGTACCTGAGGGGCTCACCAGCCGGTGAGCCCCTCGTCTATTAGTGAATACTCGCGCCGATTCGTGGATAATTCACGCGTCAGGCGGCCCCTCAGGCATACCGTCGTCAATCCACTGGGCTATCTCGTCAACCTCCGCCCTGGTTATGAAGGGACCGCGCAGGGGCATCTTGCCGAAAGTGCCCACTCCCCGGTACAGGGAGCGCACAAAGTGGGTATCCCGCCCGGGAATGCCGGGTTCAATGGCCCGAAAGCCGTTCAGGACGGCGCTCTTCAGGTCCTCGGGCGTCTCCCAGTAGTATTCGTGGATGCCCGGGTAGGGTTCCCGTCCCCACCGTTCCTTCCACCGCTCCATGATGTCGCCAATAATTTCCTTAACCCTGGGCCAGTAGACGGGTTCGGGGGTTTCGCTGGGCTGCGTCATGGGTAGTTCTCCTGGATTAACTTACATGGATAGATGGAATGAATGAGACGAACATCCTGTATATCCTGTCCATCCGTATTTGAATTGACTAAACCGGGTGCTCCTGCACCGACTCGCGCCGCAGCAGTTCCAGCGCGTGCGGCAGGACTGGCTTGACCACGTCCAGGGTCTCCGCCACCCCCTTGGGGCTGCCGGGCAGGGTAAGAATGAGGGTTCTCCCTCGTATCCCGGCCACGGAACGGCTGAGCATGGCCATGGGCGTGAACTTCAGCGTTTCGGCACGCATTGTCTCAGCCAGGCCGGGCACTTCGCGGTCGATGATGGAAAGGCAGGCCTCGGGAGTAACGTCACGAGGGCCCAGGCCCGTGCCGCCAGTGCTGACTATCAGGTTAACGTCGGGCGAGTCGGCCCAGTCGGCCATGCGCTGGGCAATCATTTCCTTGTCGTCGGAAACCACCTCGTACCGGACGAGTTCGTAGTCGGGTGGGGGCAGCATTTCCTTGATCTTGTCGCCGCTGGTATCCTCCCGCTGGCCGTGGTATCCCGATGTGCTGACCGTAAGAACCGCAAGTCCAAACATAGTGCCTCCAAGGTGGAATAATACCATATGAAAGGTATGCGATGAAGGCTATTCACGGATGACCGCGGTCTGATACCAGTAGTAGTAATTGTACGATATAAGCTGGTGAAGGCAGGGAGGTATTGCCCTCGGAGGTTCTAGCGGGGACTGAAGGGCGGCGCCACAAGGACCGCCCCTGCGAAAGTCTGGAAGTTACCCCATCCCCGCCAGCACCGCCTGGGCAGTGGCGCCAATGTCGGCCGGAGTGGGGATGATGTGGGCGCCGGCTTCGCGCATGGCCGCTATCTTGGCCTCGGCGCGGGCGCTGTCGCCGGTGATGATGGCCCCGGCATGACCCATGCGCTTGCCCGGGGGCGCCGTGGCCCCCACTATCAGGGTGCAAACGGGCTTGGTTACCGATTCCTTGATGTACGCTGCCGCTTCCTGTTCCATGGTTCCGCCGATTTCCCCGATGAAGACTATCAGGTCAGTATCGGGGTCCTCGTTGTACAGGCGCAGGATTTCGGCGAAGCTGGTGCCAATGATAGGGTCGCCGCCTATGCCCACGCAACTGGACTGCCCGATGCCCAGGTTGGTCAATTGCCCCACCGCTTCGTAGGTGAGGGTGCCGCTGCGGGAAACGACTCCAACCCGGCCGGGCATGTGGATGTTGCCGGGCATTATGCCCACTTTGCAGTGTGCCCCGGGGTTGATCATGCCGGGGCAATTGGGGCCGATAAGTCGAATTTCGGGCTTGCGCTCGAGGTAACGGGCCACCTTGGCCATGTCCTGCACCGGCACTCCCTCGGTTATGCAGGCGATCAGAGGAACGCCGGAGTCGGCGGCTTCCACGATGGCGTCGGGAGCAAAGGGTGGCGGCACGAAGATCAGGGACACGTTGGCGCCCGTTTCGGCGACTGCCTCTTCCACCGAGTTAAACACGGGGACTGTTTCTTCAAACATCTGGCCACCCCTTCCGGGGGTGACGCCGGCCACCACATTGGTTCCATAGGCCATACCGGCCCGAGCGTGAAAGCTGCCCTCCCGTCCGGTAATGCCCTGGACGAGGATGCGCGAATTGTCATCTAAGAGAATGCCCATGGGTGGTTACTACTCCAGCTAAGGACTAAACGGCTTGCCGGACGGCTTCCGCCGCCTCGGTCAGGGTGTCGGCAAAGGTTACATTCAGGGGTGATGCGGCAAGGATCTCCTTGCCCTCGTCCACGTTGGTGCCCAGCATGCGGACAATCAGGGGCAGGTTGGAGTTCATGCGCTCAAAGGCCAGGACGGTGCCTCGGGCCGCTATGTCGCAGCGCAGAATGCCGCCAAAGACGTTGATCAAAACCCGGTCCACCTTGGGGTCGGACAGGATGATGCTCACCGCGCTGGCCACCTTTTCGTCGTCGGCGCCGCCACCTACGTCCAGGAAGTTGGCTGGGGCTGCTCCGGCGGCGTTGGTAACGTCCAGGGTGGCCATGGCCAGGCCCGCCCCGTTGACCAGGCAACCTACGCTGCCGTCCAGGTTCACGTAGGCAATCTCCATATCCGACGCCCGGGCCTCCAGGGCGTCCTCCTGGGACCGGTCGCGGCGTTCCCGCAGGTCAGCGTGTCGGAACAGGGAATCGTCTTCTACGTCCAACTTTGCGTCCAGGGCAACCACCCGGTCGTCACCGGTAATAATCAGGGGGTTGATTTCCACCAGTGAACAGTCGTTTTCGGTAAAGATGCGGTACAAGGCATTGAGCGCCTGGACCGCGGGACGGGACGGACCCGCTTCCAGTCCCAGGCGGGAGACAACCCTACGCGACTGGTAGGGCATCAGGCCCAGGACGGGTTCTATTGGTTCGGTGTGGATGTTCTCGGGGTTGGTAGCCGCCACTTCTTCGATGTCCATGCCGCCCGCGGCGCTGGCTATCATCACCGGACCGCGAAAACCCCGGTCAATGGTCAGGGCCACGTAAAGTTCCTGCTTGATGTCGGCCAGTTCCTCTACCAGCACCGAGTTTATGGGGACTCCCTGGGCATCGGTCTGTCGGGTTACCAGGTTGCGGCCGATGAAACCCCGGGCCACCTCTTCCGCCTCCTCAGGAGACCGGACCACCTTGATGCCGCCGCCCTGGCCGCGTCCACCGGCGTGGACCTGGGCCTTGACCACCGCCTGACCGCCCAGTTCTATGGTGGCTTCCCTGGCTTCTTCAGGAGTGCTGGCGAGGATTCCTCGGGGCACTTCAATGCCGTAACGGGCGAAGATCTCCTTGGCTTGGTATTCGTGCAGTTTCATCTATGCTTCCTGACAAAGGTTGGGCAACGCCTTAAAGTCGTTGCCCAAATTTACAATTCCAAAAGCGCCTGGATCACCAGGGCGGGAGGATGGATCGTGCCGCCTAATTCACCTCGGGCGAGCCCAGGAACTCGAACAATTCCTCGTCTGAGGACAGGATAACGGTGTCCTGGCCGCCCAGGAATGCGCTATAGGCTTGCAGGCTGCGGCGGAAAGCGAAGAACTCCGGGTCCTGGTTCAGGGCCTGGGCCAGGATACTAATGGCTTCCGCTTCACCTCGACCCCGTATCTGGTTGCTCTCCTGTTCCGCCGTCGCCAGGATGACCTCACGGTCGCGGTTGGCTACAGCGCGAATCTTCAGGTCTTCCTCCTCACCTTCGGCCCGGAAACGGGTGGCGATACGGTTACGTTCCGCCCGCATACGGGTGTAGATGCTGGGGGTCACCGATTCGGGGAAGTCGGCACGCTTGATCCTTACATCGATTATCTCTATACCGAAGTCCTGGTCCTGGGTACGGCCTCGAACGCCCTGCAGCACCTCCTCCAGGATTTCAGAGCGGGTGTTGACTCCCTCAACGAGAGGTAGTCCCTCCTGGTCCAATACCGGGTTGCCGAGGTCGTCCAGTATTGGTTCCGCGCCGATGATTTCAAACCGATTACGCAAGGCTACCCGGTCACGGAGGGTAGATGTAACGATATCACCGAGGCGGCTGCGGGCGTTTGGTTCCGTCTGCAGAGTCTTGCGGAACTGGACCGGGTCAATAATGCGATATCTGGCGTAGGAATCAATGATCAGATTCTGCTTTTCCTTGTCGGGCATGGAGGCAGGGTCGGCGTCAATACGCAGAATACGCTTGTCGAAAGTAACTATGTTATCCACGAAGGGGGCCTTGAGGTAGAGGCCCGGTGTGGAGCGGGTGCCGATGACCTCGTTGAAGCGCAGGATCAACACCTGCTGGGTTTCGTCAACTATGTACAGGGATTGCCGCAGGACGATGAGCCCGATGACGACAATTACGCCTATGATTAACAGCGCTCTCATTTGTTCTCTCAAATAGTCCGGATTGTACCTGGGCCATTAACTGCCTGAAGCGAGGAATCTGCTGTCAGTTTGACATGCATGTCAGATTGAAAAGCAGGTATTATCTCGTCAGGGCTGTGGTCCTATGGGAACGGGCAAAGCAGTTCCTTCCTGATTTCCCAAAATCAGGACCGTCTCGGCTTCCGGCGAAACGATGATCTTGCTGACGCCCGGGAGCACCTCTTCCATGGCTTCCAGGTAGAGTCGGCGTCTTGTTACTTCCCGGGACTGCTGGTACTCGGCAAGGATGAAGCTGAACTGGTCTGCTTCACCCTGAGCCCTGGCGATACGAGCCTGGCGGAAGGCTTCCGCAGCCTCCTTGATCCGCTCGGCGTCACCCTGAGCCCTGGGGATGATGTCGGCTTCAAAGGCGCGGGCCTGGTTGATGCGGGTATCCCGCTCCTGGCGGGCGCGCAGCACGTCGTCGAAGGCGTCGCGCACTTCTTCAGGCGCCTTCACGTCCTGCAACTGCACCGTCTGAACGTCGATACCCGTGTTGTAGGTGTCCAGAATCTCTTGCAACCGCAGCTTGGTCTGTTCTTCGACGCCTTCACGGTCGCGGACCAGGATATCGTCAATAGAACGCTGTCCCACTACCAGCCGCAGGGCAGCTTCGGCGGCGTCCTTCAAAGTGCGGCCGTCCGGCCTGCCCTGTGGAATGGTGCGGCTCTCCTCGCCCGGATCGTCTACCCGGAACAGGAAGTCGTTCAGGCTCTTGATGTTGTACTGCACCACCATCTGAACGTCTACGATGTTCAGATCGCCGCTGATCATCAGCGCCTCGGTGGGGAAGGGGTTGTTGGCCCCCGTGGCATTGCTTCGGAATCCCAGCTCCATACGGCGGGTCTCAGTGACCAGGATCACATCCCGTTGTCCTATGGGTCGGGGCCACCACCACCGTAGACCTTCCTGGGTTACCGGGTTACCCTGCACAGCCCCGAACAGGCGCAGAGAGGCGTTTTCACCGGGGCCTATGGTGTAGACGCCGGTGCCCAGCCAAACAATAATTGCCAATACGAGGATGCCCACAATGAAAAGGGCCATTCCCCCGCCGCCGAAGCGACCGGAAAACCGGCCCATTCCATCACGAAATCGCGCAGTAACCTGCTCAAAGTCCATTTCAGGCTGACGTTGTCCGCCAGGAGGATACATAAGCTGTTTCCTTCCTACAATATTCCGGCGGCAGTTCTATTGCCCGCCGCCGTTATCCATGCCCAAGATGCACGGAAATCACATCTATAGATTCTACCACCATTGGCAAGGCCGTGACGATCTTCCGGAATATCTGGGCTGATTGGATGGACCGGCGCCCGCGGCCAGGATATGGGCAGTGGCCCAACCCTGAACGGAGAGCATATAATTGACGACGGAAAGTCTATGCAGCACCCCGCTGCGCGCTTGCCAACGGAGGTCAAGAGCTCCGTTGGGGCAGGAGGCCAGGAACTTATGGCGGACAACGGTATGACCATCAATCCGGGGCCGGATATGACCCGAATACAGGTTACCTGCCCCCACCAGAGCGGGCTGCTCTATGTGGTTCCGGCGGAACGAAGCTGGGTGTGCGATCCGGCCCAGGTGCCAGCGCACGCCCTGGCCGGGTTCTTCCGGGAGCTGGTCAACCTCAAGGACGACCGGGTGGCTGCCCTGATGCAGGACTGGGGGCTTTACTACCGGCAGCTGCCGCTGGAGGTAGAACAGGGAGACGAGGAAGGCTGAGGGATGCCCGATTAAGCCGGTTCCGTCGGCCGCCTTTCGTTTGGAAGATGTCGCGGGGGCTTAGTCTCGTTTCCGGACGGGCCCTTCCCTGAGTTCATCCTCTCCCCAGCTTGCATCGAGGAGGCAGTCGTCGCAATAGAGGGTGCCTGGCGTGCGAAGGCGGCGATGGCACTTGCGGCAGTAATGGGTGATGGGACCGTTCATACCCTGTCCCATCCAGCCGATGAATACGACCAGGTAGTCCAGCACCGCTCCGCAGGACCCGGCAATCTCCCGCCATCCCTGGAGGGCCCCACGGACTATACCCGGGCCTGCTTCGGGCGCATCGATTGCTCCACTGTTCCCGGGCCTGGCAAGGAGGCCGATGAGGGCCACTGCCCCTGCCAGAGGGATCAACGGCAGGAGTACCAGCCAGCCCGACGTCCCGCTGTCGCGCAACCTCCTTACCATGGCAAGCAGGAGTAGTAGGGTCAATGCCAGGGCAACGGCGTCGACCGGCAACCGGTTGGGAAGGGGAGCCACCACCAGAGTGGTGACCACTCCGGCGTGGAGGAAGGCGAAGCGCCAGAACCCCTTGCGTCCGGTGATGCTGAAGGGCTTTCCAATGAACCGCATCACAGTCCGCACGGCCTTGTTCTTACCGGTGGCCTGGGCTACGGGGGCGGAAACACCGGACCAGGACGGGTATTATGAATAGACCGGGCCGGGGTCGCGACCCCGGCCCGGTTGTGTTTTCCGTGACTGGCTGGCGGAGTTGGCTTTGGCCGGTTAATTGTCCCCACTGCCGGAGGGCATGGCGCCCAAGTCCTGGTCGTGCTGGCTGGACAGCGTGGGCGCCGGCTGAGGCGAGACGTTTGGCTGGGCCGGCTTGGGAGCAAAGGGCGGCGCGTCGGGAGGTATCGCCGGGTTGCCCTGGTCTCCACCCCCGGTCATTTCCTCGCCATTGAACAGGCGCTGCAGGTCGTCGCCGGATACGGCCTCGTGCTCGATCAGATACTCGGCAATCCGCACCAGGTTGGGCTTCTGCTCGGTAAGGATGTCGCAGGCCTGGACGTAGGCGTTGTTGACCAGTTCCTTGACCTCCTGGTCAATTTCCTCGGCCACCTTGTCGCCGTAGTCGCGCTCTTCGCTAATCTCGCGGCCGAGGAAGACCAGTTCCTCGCGCTTGCCGAAGGTGCGGGGGCCCAGGGCGCTGCTCATGCCGTAGCGTTTGATCATGCTCAGGGCGATTTTGGTTGCCCGTTCCAGGTCGTTGCTGGCCCCGGTGGTTACCTCGTCGAAGATCTGCTCCTCGGCCACCCGGCCACCCATGGTGACGGCCATCATGTCCAGGAACTGGTTCTTGGTCCACAGGTACCGGTCTTCATCTGGGAGCAGAGTGGTGTGGCCACCCATATTGCCGCGGGATATGATGGAAATCTTGTGGACCCGGTCGGCGTGGGGGAGTACCCAGGCGACCAGGGCGTGGCCGGCCTCGTGATAGGCCGTCATTTCCTTTTCACGGGTGTTGATGACCCGGCTCTTTCGTTCGGGGCCGGCGATGACGCGTTCCACAGCCTCTTCAAAGTCCGGCATGTGGATGGTTTTCTGGTTCTTGCGGGCCGCCAGCAAGGCCGCCTCGTTAATCAGGTTGGACAGGTCGGCGCCGCTGAATCCCGGTGTTTCCTTGGCCAGGGTTTCCAGATTGATCTCGGGCCCCAGGGGCTTGCCGGCGGAGTGTACTTTGAGGATAGCCTGGCGGCCCACCACGTCGGGCAGGTCCAGCACCACGCGCCGGTCGAAACGGCCGGGACGGAGCAGGGCCGGGTCGAGAATGTCCGGTCGGTTGGTGGCGGCGAGGACGATGATGTTGGTGGTGCTTTCGAAACCGTCCATTTCCACCAAGATCTGGTTCAGGGTCTGCTCCCGCTCGTCGTGACCACCGCCGAGGCCGGCGCCACGGTGGCGGCCTACGGCGTCAATCTCGTCCACGAAAACGATGCAAGGGGCGTTGCGCTTGGCCTGTTCAAACAGGTCGCGGACACGGGCCGCGCCCACGCCCACGAACATTTCGACAAATTCGCTGCCGCTAATGTGGAAGAAGGGGACTCCCGCCTCGCCGGCCACGGCCCGCGCCAGCAGGGTCTTGCCGGTGCCCGGCTGGCCTACCAGCAGCACTCCCTTGGGAATTCGGGCACCCAGGGAGAGAAAGCGTTCCGGGTACTTGAGGAACTCGACCACTTCGACCAGTTCCGTCTTGGCCTCGTCCACACCGGCCACGTCGGAGAAGGTGACCGTGGGACGGTTGAAGGGCATCATGCGAGCGCGGCTGCGGCCAAAGCTCAGGGTCTGGTTGTTGCTGCCCTGGGCCTGGCGCATCATAAACAGGATCAGGCCGCCGAAGAAGATCAGGGGCAGGAAGTTAAGCAGCAGACCCAGGAAGCTGCCCAGACCGCCGGAACCTTTGAATGTAACCTGGACCCCGCCGGGGCCGGTCTCCACGTCGTTGTCGGCCAGGACCTCCATAATGTCGGTCTGCTCGTTGATGCGGCTGGTGTACTGGGAACCGCCGGCGCCGCCGGTAACGATGGGAATAACCGTCAGCTTATCGCCCTCGACGATAATCTCGCTGATTTCGTGGTTCTGGGCCTTGGCGATGACTTCGGTAAGAGGCAAGTCATTGCTCGTACCGAAGGCCGGAATCAGGGTATAGAAAATTACGATTACCCCGATGATTATCAACAGGTAAACCAAGCTGTTGCGGAGCCACCGGTTATTTCCCATTCTCAATTCAATTCCCTCATGCGACCAACTTAAGGGCCGGTCCCGTTCCCAGCATCCCATCCCTAAAGGTATATATTAAATGAGGCAAAGGGAAATTGCAAAAAAACCAGCCAAGTCAAAATTACATTTCCGGTGGTCTTGCCGAAGTATCGGGTCAGATATTCAGGTCTGCCCCTGCGTGGGCCACCTGAGGCCAGAGCAGACACACAGGTCTGCCCCTACGGTTGACCGCCCGGGCAAGGCGGCCACAAGGGCCGCCCCTACGGTGGTCGGCGGTGGGCGCGGGCAGACACCCAGGTCGGCCCCTACGATGGGTGCAATTCCCCTATGCCATGGCGAACCAACGGGCCCAGAGGAGGGACAGGTCGGGTTTGGGCTTGGGGGCGGGCAGTTCCCGCATTAGCAGGTGGTCGTATTTGCTCTTCCAGGCCCAGGGGAGCAGGGCCAGCAGCATGCGCCGGGGTTCGGGGATGTCCCCCTTTTCCCTAACCTTGTCCAGGTAGTTGTGCAGGTGCATCCAGGTGGTGAGGCGGAATCCTTTGTCGGCGATTTTGCGGATTACCTCCAGGGGCTTGGGCGGGTCTTGCCGGTCGCCGACGGCGCGGGCGTAGTCGTTGTAGACCTGTTCGGTGACGCGGCGCATGCGGTAGATGGTGAGTTGCCGGTGGTACTTGCGCTGGAGGGCGCGGATTTCTCTTCTGATTTCGCTGAGGGTTCGCATGGTGTAGCTCCTTTTGTTTATCCACGAAGGGACACGAAGGGGCACGAAGATGGGATTTTTTTGAAAAGTGTCCCATTTTGTGCCATTTTGTCTCATTTTTGCCTTTGCCCCGGGGCTGGTACCGGAGGGCCAAGCGGGAGTTGTGTTTCCGGCAGCGTTGACCTCCTGGTGCAAGGTGGCCACAAGGGCCGCCCCTACGACGGGTGTTCACGAAGGGGCACGATGGTTGGATATTTTTGAAATGTGTGCCGTTTTGTGCCATTTTGTCCCGTTTTTGCCTTCGTCCCGGGTCCTCTCCCAGAGGGCTGGGGGTTGGGTGTCCGGTTGCGTTGACCTTCTGGGGCAGGGCGGCCACAAGGGCCGCCCCTACGTTTGATCGCCGGGGCCCGGGCAGGCACAAGGGCCGCCCCTACGATTGGGTGCTCACGAAGGGGCACGAAGGTGGGCTTTTTTTGAAAAGTGTGCCATTTTGTCTCATTTTTGCCTTTGCCCCGGGGCTGGTACCGGAGGGTGAAGGGGTCCTTCGACAGGCTCAGGATGAGCGGATGCTATGTCGCAGGTCTGCCCCTACGGTGGTCGCCGGTGGGCCAGGGCGGCCCTTGTGGCCGCCCTACGAAGGGCGGTACCGGCCCACGCGGTTCTGGCCCTACGATTACGGCGGTTGGGCAAGGCGGCCACAAGGGCCGCCCCTGCGACGGCGGGTGATTGCCTCCGTTTCCCTTTTTCTAGGCTGTATTCTTATGGTGGAGATGGGTTATGCGGGATGGCAAGGGGGTAGTGTCGGTGGGGAACCCGGTTGTCTTTTCTTAGCTGAGTGTTCCGAAATCAGTAATAAGGCATTCGAAAAGCAAGCATCGGCCGCCGCGTTGATTTCTGAATATTCGGCAAAACTTGACGATTCCATGCCATAAAGGTTAATATATTTTTAACATTCAGGAAATTAAGATTTAACTTCTTCGTAATTTGAGGTTAATACCTGTCGCATATTCTGAGTGACAGACGAAGAGTTGATTAAGAAAGGAGGATGGTATGAATGATTTTGCTGCCCCCTCCAGCGTACAGGTAACCCGGGATGAAGATGGCCTGGTCCTCCACTGGGGCAACGGCCAAGAATCGACATTCCCCCACCACTGGCTCAAGGAAAACGCACCGGAAAACCGCCACCCCATAACAGGCGGGAAACTGGTGTCCTACGTAGACCGGCAGGATGAACTCAGTCCCTGGTCGGTGTGCATAGAATACGATGAGACCCTGGTAATTTCCTGGGCCGGCCTACGGGAAGTAAGCCGGTTCTCGCTGGACGAACTGCGTATGGCAACCCCGATCATTGACAGTCCCGAACTGGCGCTGGCGGCGGACTAGGGGTACCAATCCGGCTGCCTGTTCCCAACAATTGAACGCAAGAAGCGGACGCGCCCTTTTCAACCGAAGGTCAACGGTGATCAATAACAAGCCCCGGGACGGACAGTTCCGGGCAGAGGGTGAAGTGCCGGAACGCTCAGTGCTCGTCGTTGAAGACGAAGAAAATCTCCTGGAAGCCCTGCGTTACAACCTGGAGCGTGAGGGTTACCAAGTCCACACCGCCACCGACGGCGGGGAGGGCCTGGAGATGGCCCGCAAGCTCAACCCTTCCCTGGTCCTGCTGGATATAATGCTCCCCACCCTGGACGGCTTTGAAATTTGCCGTATCCTCCGCCGCGAGTCTGAAGTCCCCATTCTGATCCTCACGGCCAAGGGTGAAGAGGTTGACCGGGTGGTGGGGCTGGAACTGGGGGCCGACGATTACATTACCAAGCCCTTCAGCATTCGGGAACTGGTGGCGCGGGTGCGCAACATTTTGCGCCGCACCAGGCACCTGGAAGGTAACCAGCTTTCCTCCGACGAAGAGCAGAACTACTGGATTGGCGCCCTGGAAATAGACCTGAACAGCCACGAAGCCCGGCTGGCCGGGCAGCCCCTTAACCTGAAGCCCAAGGAATTTGACCTGCTGGCGCTGCTGGTTGCGAACAAGGGGCGGGCCTTTACCCGGGACCAGATACTGGAAAAGGTGTGGGGGTACGACTACATCGGCCAGACCAGGACCGTTGACGTCTACATAAGCTGGCTGCGGGAGAAGCTGCAGGGGGACTCCAGCACCGCGCGCAGCATTGTTACCATTAGAGGAGTGGGCTATCGCCTGGACGGATGAAGTTCCACCGTTCCCTTATCTGGCGCGTTTCCTTCATCTACGCGGTCATTGTCATAGCCTCACTGGCCGCTTTGTTCCTCTTGCTGAAAGAAGATTCCTCTCCTCAAAATGTCGCCGACCTGAAAGACCAGAGAGAAAACGAGGCGCGTCTTGCCGCCACCCTGGTGGCGCCCTACATGGCGGACACCGCAGAGCATCTGGACAGGGAAGCCCTGCACGAACTCAGCAAGACCCTGAGCCGCTGGGTGAATGGCTGGGTCACCATCATTTCCCTTTCCGGCGAGGCGGTGGCCGACAGCAATTGGGATAGTCCTACCATTGACTGGAATGACCGCTCCAATTACGACCTCAGCTCCGACTATGACCTGCTGCGTGCCCGCCTCGGCAACGTGGCAACCTCCCAGCGGGGGATATTTCACGCAGACTACTCCTGGGTTCTTTATACTGCGGCGCCGGTTACAAATGACGGCGAATTAGTCGGTGTTATCAGGCTGAGGACGCCAGTACCGGAGCCTTCCTCTGGAGTAGACGCCGTATTCGTCTGGCTTGCGATCTGGGGGCTGGCGGTGGGGATATTGGGCGTGGTGGCAATCTGGCTGGTGGCTCGCCGTTCCTCCAGTTCCCTCCGTGATGTGGTCCGGGCCTCCCAACAACTGGAGCAGGGCGACTTGGACCATCGGGTTCCCTCAGGCGCCTACGAAGAGACTCGCCAGCTTACCGACTCATTCAACCACATGGCGGACACCGTGAAGAGCGTGATTACCCGCCTTTCGTCGGAACGGGATACGCTGTCGGCGGTGCTGGAGACGATGGCCGACGGAGTAGTGGCAACTGACCCCGGCGGCCGGGTGTCCCTGTTCAATCCCGCGGCCCGGGACCTGCTGGGGATTCGCGCCGAGCAGGTGGAGGGAGTGCGCCTGGGTGAACTGGTGCGGGACAACGAGATTCACCAGCTTTTGACCAGGTGCCAGGATGAGCAGGCGCGCCACGAGGCGGAGGTGTCGCTGATTCTGCCCCGCCGGTACCTGAGCGCCATCGCAACACCGCTGGACAACAACGGCGGCGTTTTGCTGACGCTGCACGACCTGACCCGGATGCGGCAGGTGGAGACCAGCCAGCGGGAGTTTGTGAGCAATGTGTCCCACGAACTGCGAAACCCCATGGCGTCGATCAAGGCCATGGTGGAGACCCTGGAGTCCGGGGCGGTGAACGACACGCAAGTGGCGCTGGACTTCCTGTCGCGGATGCGTGGCGACGTGGACCGGATAAACGGCCTGGTGAACGACCTTTTGGAGTTGTCCCGGATGGAGAGCGGGCAGTTCAATATAGAATCGGAACCCATGGACCTGGCGCCGCTGGTACTCGCGGTGAGCAAGCAGTTCCGCGAAACTGCAGCATCCCAGGATGTGGAACTGGTAGCGGAACTTTGGGAAGACCTGCCCCAGGTTATGGCCGACGGAGAGAAGCTGACCCAGGTTTTCGTGAACCTGGTGGAGAACTCGCTGAAGTTCACGCCCCCCGGTGGGGAGATTCGCATAAGCGCTGACGCGTCGGACGAGCAGGTGCAGGTTGTGTTCAAGGACACGGGGGTGGGCGTTGCACCACAACATTTGCCCCACATTTTTGAGCGATTCTACAAGGTAAACCGGTCGCGGCGGGACAGCGGCACCGGCCTGGGCCTGGCCATTGTGAAGCAACTGGTGGAGGCGCACGGGGGCCAGATCAGGGTGGAAAGCAGGGAGGGGGAAGGCTGCCTCTTTACTTTCACTGTGCCCCGGGTCCCCTGACCCTTTTCTGCCCTTCAAGCCCCACGGTATTCCCCCACACTAACTCCCTGACCTGGTCGTCCCCGGAAGCAACTGCCCTTTCCAGCGGAATGGCTGTACGGGCAAGACCGGTCAGTCGCCCAACAGAGCCCGGGGAATGTCCACCACGTTGAAAACGATGGAGTCCACCGCCTTGTGCATGATGTCGGGGGCGTCGCCGTCGTGCCAGAGGAGGACGGTGCGCTTGCCGGCGCCGATGCCGTAGCCCAGTTCCAGGTGGGCGGAGCGGCCGCAGGGAAGGACGCAGACTACGGCGTCGCAGGCGACCAGGGCATCCATATCGTTCTGGAAAATGGAGCGGACCTTGGGCTCGTCCAGGAAGTCGAGCAGTCGGTCGGAGGTCATTTCAGAGGGATTGGAGTCGGAGCCGCCCTGGCGCCGGAAGTCGTAAACATCGTGGCCGGCCTGCCGCAGCGTTTCCACGACTTTCGGATAGATTTCGTTGTGCCAGGAGCTGGCCACGTAGACCTTCATATAAGCTGTCCCACCGCTGGATTCGGCAGGGAGATTATACGGGAAGGGTGAAAATTTGTCTGTGGGGGATGAAGTGGCGTTCCGATTCAGGTGGTTTTATTTGTGAGACCAGGGCAGGCACATAGGTCTGCCCCTGCCGTTCCGATGGTCCATACCGCCTGAAACGAGACCTTACCGACGGCTGAGAGCACGCCAACCGAATGGGGTAAGGAGCAGGCCAGACGGACAAGAAAACCAGGGGAGAAGGGCGCAGTGGCGTAGCTGAAGGACGGCGGCTTACCCGAACCGCTCGGCCAGGGCCAGCACCATGCTGCCCATGTGGGGGTGTTCCGGTTCCACGTCCACTGGAATGCCGGCCTCGCGCAGGCGGCGGCTGCAGACCGGCCCCACGGAGGCCACGACTGCTCCCCGATCTTTAGCGCCATCGGCCGGCTTGCTGCCGGCGCCCAGGGCGGCTCGCAGGGCGGCTTCCCTGCCTGCGTTGGCGGCGATGGTCAGCAGGTTGCCCACCTGGGGCTGGCTGGTGAAGGCGATGGCGTCAATGGCGCCGGCGGCCAGTGCGTCTACCATGGCGAGAACCGGGGCCTCGTCTTCGGGCAGACCCCAAGTGTAGAGGGTGACTTCACGGACTTGGGCGCCCTTGTCCTGCAGGTGCTGGACCAGGGGGCGGTTGGGGCCGCCGTAGTGCTGGAGGGCTACCACCTTGCCGGACAGGTCCCAGTTCTCGAGGGAGTTGACGAGGTCGGCGGTGGTGTAGGGTTCAGGGGGCATGACGTCGATGTGGATTTTGTGCTGGCGCAGGACCCGAGCGGGTTTGGGGCTTCGGGCTATGACGGTGAGTTGGTCTAGGGCGTGGATGAATTCTTCCTCGCGGCCCATGGCGGCGGCGGTGGAGACGAGGGCCTGGGTGCCGACGCCGGTAAGGAGGGTAACGGCGTCGATGCGGCCGGAGCAGGTGTCGAGGACGAGTTGCTGGACCTCGGGGCTGTCCTTGAGGTACACCTCCTGCAGCACCGGAGCGGGGTAGGGTACGCCGCCGTGGCGCTCGATGAGCCCGGCCATTTCCGAGGTCATCCGAGCTTCCACAAAGGCGATAGTCCTGCCGTTCAGAGAGGCCAAAGTCTCATACTCCCGACGAATAAAGTCCACGAAGGACGGGACGAATCACGAAGTTGAACATCTCTCTGCTCTTCGTGTTTCCTCGCGCCCTTCGTGGAAAAGAACCGAGTTAAACGGCGCACTCGCCTTCGCCCCGCTCCAGGACGTAGTTGCTGGTGCGTTCCCAGTCCACGTAGAGGTCGCCGCCTACCTCTTTGCTGGCCGCGGACTCCTGGATGGCGGCGGCGACGGAGGTCAGTTCCTCGACGCCCACCCGGTCCAGGAAGTTGTTGAAGGACTCGCCTTCCTGGCGGTTGTCCTTGTAATAGGTGGCGATTTCGCGAATCATGCCGGGCACGAGCTTGGCGGGAACCTTGACCTTGGGTATGCGGGAGCCGATGCGGGAGTCCTCCACCCGGTTGTCGCCATAGTTGCCGCCCAGGAACATTTCATAGGCGGGAATCTGGCTGCCGTCGGGGCCCTTGATGGCGGCGCCGTGGAAGCCGATGTTGGCGATGTGATGCAGGCCGCAGCCGTTGGGGCAGCCGCTCATCTTGATGCGGATCTTCTTGACGCCGTCGTCCTCCATCAGGCCGTTCCAGGTGCCCAGTTCCTCGCGGACGGCCTTGGCCAGGCCCATGGAGGCGGTGATGCCCAGCTTGCAACTGTCGGTGCCGGGGCAGGACACCACGTTGTTAATGGTGTGGGCGCCGGGTTCGTTCAAATCAATGGCGCCCAGGGCCTCCCAGACGTCGTGCAGGTAACCGTCGGGAACCCAGCGGAGGGCCAGGTTCTGTTCCTGGGTGGCGTTGGAACGGCCGCCGGTGTAGCGGCGCAGGATGTCGGCCAGGCCACGGAACTGGGCAGGGCTGAGGTCGCCCCGAATGGGCTTGACGTAGACAATGTTGTAGCCGGCCTGTTTCTGGGCGACCACGTTGGTCTCCAGCCAGTAATTGTACTCGCCGCTGCCGTTGCCGGACCCGTTGGCGGACACTGAAGGCAGGGCCGGCGGATTCTCCCGGTAAATGTCCTCGTCGGCGATGTAGTCGTTGGGGTCGATGGGACCGATCTCGGCCAGTTCCGCTTCAACCAAGTCACGGAATTCGTCCAGGCCGATGCGGTCAATCAGGACCTTGAGGCGGGCCATCATGCGGTTCTTGCGCAGGGAATCGGCCTTGTCGAACACGGTCCAGACGGCCAGGGCAAGCCGGAGGTAGTCCTCCTCGGGCAGGAACTCGTAAAGGGGCTTGGCCAGGCGGGGCATGATGGAGGTGCCGCCGCCCACGTAAACCTTGAATCCCCGCTTTTCGACGCCGTCCTCTACCTTTATCTGCGATACGTAGGTAAGGTCCTGGATGGCGGCGGCCACCATGTCGCGGCTGTCAACGCCGGTGAAGGCGGACTTGAACTTGCGGGGGAAGGACTGGGTGATGGGGTGCCGCACCCCGAACCGCACGTAGCCGGTGAGGTAGGGGGTGGGATCGAATATTTCGTCGGCATCCACGCCGGCAGTGGGGGCGCCCACCACATTGCGGACGGTGTTGCCGCAGGCCTCGCGGCTGGTCAGGCCCACCGTTCCCAGCAGGCGCAGGACGTCGGGGCACTCGGGCAGGGGAATGTGGTGGAACTGGACGTTTTCGCGGGTGGTAATGTGACCCTTGCCCAGGGGCGCATATTGCTCGGCGATGTCGCCCAGGACATCAAGGGCGTCGGCGGTGAGAATGCCGCCGGGGATCTTGACCCGGATCATCTGCACGTCGGCCTGGCGCTGGCCGTACACACCCTGGCGGAGGCGGAAGGGAGTGAATTCGGCGTTATCCCGCTCGCCGGACTGGAACCGGGCGGACTCTGCCTCGAACCGCTGGACTTCACTTTCCATGAAGGGGATGACGCCCGGAGCGGTTGAGGCCAGATCAAGGCTCTCCCGGTAGACTTCCTCCTGGGACTGCTGAGTTTTTGTGGTCACTTTGGCCTCCTGCGAATTCCGATGTTTTTCGTTGAATCAGTGCTGAGTTTCCGGTGTCGGGCGTTTGGGAATTGGGCAAAAAAATACACCCACCAAACGGCGATCAGCTTGGTGGGCGCTGGGTTGTCTGTCAGACGTGTTGACTTACCCGCTCCCTATGTGGGCGGACAAGTACAAATACAAACGCGGATGCAGATATTGTTGACTAACATTGTCAGGAATTGTAATGGCGCCTGTCGGGGTTGTCAACAGGTTTTGATACTAATTTGGGGTTAACATTTTGGGATGTGATGATGGGGCGGGAGAATCGGGCATGTCCTTCTTCAATACGCCTATTCGGAATTGCGGAATAGACTGAAGTCGCCATCCAGTCAAGGGTGTCATTCTTGTATGTGTTAGCTAATTCGATGACAGGTTGGCGGTAGACTCCCTGGTTGTGGGCCTGCCTGCCCAATTTGGAAAAGCACGTCCCACCTTGGCTATGATTTGGTAAGTCGTTCCCAATGAGGTAAGGCCAGACAGTGCCCCGGGCCGCACTTATGGCAAAGTCCGCTAATGCCCAGGAGTCATGGCCAAGGGAAATATTCCAGACTGTTAACGCATCAGATTCTTCACTCCGTTCAGAATGACAGTCTAGGACCTCCAGGCTTCACCAACTGCAAAACTCTTCAAGCAAGGACATAGTAGGCGCTTTGAGTCGTTAACCACCACTATTCCACCACCTGGGAAATGCCGAAGTAGACCTCCTGTGGGTCCTTCAAGAAGGCGAAGCGGATGTTGTCCACCTGGGTTAGCGGGAGAATGACCTCGGCGCCCATGCTCTCGGCTATTTCCAGGCTGGCGGCGCAGTCTTCGACGCAGAAGTAGACGGACCAGTTGGGGGGTACTTCGCCCCATTCGGATTTGATCTGCATCATTCCGCCTACGTGGCTGTCGCCATTGCTGAACTCGTGATATTGGCCTCCCTGCGGGTCCATGTTGGTAATGACCCGACTCCAGCCGAAGACGTTGCCGTAGAATCCGGCGGCGGCCTCGGTGTCGTAGGTGTAAAGCTCGTTCCAGCCCAGGGATCCCGGGGAATAAATTAGCTGGGCGCCAATGTGCTCCCTGGGCTGCCACAAACCGAAGACGGCTCCGGTGGGGTCGGAGACGAAGGCCATACGCCCCGCCTCAAATACGTCGTCGGGTCCCATAATGACGGTTCCACCGGCCTCCGTAACCCGGGCAACCTGGGAGTCCACGTCCTCCACTGAAATGTAGCTGCTCCAGTGGGGAGGGACGCCCTCCATGCCGGGGCCCATCCCGTACAGACCGCAAACGTTCTTGCCGTCCTTCTGGATCATGGAATAGACCATTCCATTGCCCACCGGGTTGTCTATAGCAGTCCAACCCAACAGTCGGGAGTAAAAGTTCTTGGAGGCCTCAGCGTCGGTGGTAGAGAGGTCAACCCAGCAGAAATTGCCGGGAGCGTGGCTGGTTACTTCTGGCATGTTGAAATACTTCCTTTTCGTTATTGGGGATTGGGCGAGAGCCGGTCATCTGTGATTACTCGCTACCTGACAGTTAGGGCGGCCGGCCGTCAGCCGGAGAATTATACAACAGGGGAACTTCATCACGCTCCATTCAAGTCCCGCCCAGAAGCGTTCCGATTCAGGTGGTTTTACTTGTGAGACCAGGGCAGACACATAGGTCTGCCCCTACCGTTCCGATTGTCCTACCGCCTGAAACGAAACCCTCCCGTCCCGCTCATGCGGGAACGAAGGTATGAAAACAGGCACCTTTAATGAAGTAGAAAGATTGCAGGGACCAGCCTTCGGGGATTGGCTGCCAGGTCTGACCGCGCTGTGGGGTCGCCCTGCCCCCCACTTTCTAAATCGGCTATAATGGCGCCAATCAAGGAGCTAACATCCTGAAACCCGGAGGGGCCTGAATGATTACCAAGTTTGGCAGCCTGTTTGCCGGGCACGTTGACTTTGAAGATATAGGGCTGGACGCCACCGCGCTGAATGATCGCTGGCTACCGGACGAGCACCTGGCGTCCGTCTTTGACAAGGCCGAGGCCATCGCCGGCGTGATGGATCGGCTGGACTACGAGACTTTCTGGATGGCCGAGCATCACTTCCAGCGGGAAGGCTACGAGTGCATCCCCAACCTGATGCTGTTTGCCGTCCACCTGGCCCACCTGACCAAGAAGCTCAAAATTGGATGCGGCTTCAACATCGCGCCCATGTGGAATCCCCTGCGCATGGCCGAGGACTACGCCACCGCGGACGTATTGACCGACGGCCGGGTGGTATTCGGCGTAGGTCGGGGCTACCACACCCGGGAAGTCGAGACCTTTGACGCACCCATTATTGACCAGGACGCCAACCGGGAACTGTTCGAGGAGCAGGTGGAGGTGATGTTCAAGGCCTTCAACGAGCGCTCCTTCTCGCACCACGGCAAGCACTACAACATCCCGCCGGACGTACCCTACCGGGGTTATGATCTGAAGGAGATTACCCTGGTACCGAGGCCCAAGTATCTGCCGGTGGAGTGCTACCAGCCGGTGGTGGGCGGCAGCCAGCGGGCCATGGACTTCATGGTCAAGCATGGCATAAAGGGGATGATCGGCGGCGGCGCGGCGGCCGGGGGCGCTACCCTGGATGTAGTGCGACGGTGGCGGGAGACCCTGGCCAATGCCGGCAAGGAAACGGAACTGGGCGGCGACCTGATTATCGGGTTCTCCATCCACCTGGCCGACACCGAAGAAAAGGGCATGAATGAGGCCAGGCTCTTCTTCGAAGAGAACATGAAGATGTTCGCGCCCCTGGGCTTCTTCCACGGCCTGTCGGACGACCAGCTAATTGCCCTGGGCGACCCGTCCCGGGCGCGCTCCGCCGGGCTGCCGACCATCGAGGATGGCGTCCGTGCCGGTTCGTGGCTGTGCGGGCCTCCGGAACTGGTGGCGGAGAAACTGAACGCTATCCAGGAAATGTACCCGGGCCTGACCCAGATCAACGTCGGTTCAGTGGTGGGCACGCCCCAGAAGGTCATCCTGGAACAGCTGGAATGGTTCGGGAAAGAGGTTATGCCCCAGTTCAAAGGCCAGGCCAACGTGGCCGTGCCGGCGGACGACTAGCCAGGCTGACCGAGACAAAACGAATAAACTGGTACATCTTTCGACAGGCTCAGAGTGAGCAGTATGGGCAGCCTGGCCCGCTCACGTGAGCCTGTCGAACTGTGATTGATTGAGAGATGCTGGAACACCAGGGAATTAGATGGGGGTACGTTTTCCTGCGGGGCGCGGTTTACCTGTCCGAAGACGACATGAAGGGCTTGATGACATCCGCCGTGGAGATGTATCTGCAGGATGAAGACCAAAGAAAGGTGTCGGGTTCGGAGTTCGAGGGTACGGTGAGCACCGACCACAAGTACGAGGTGCTGGGTCATTTCGGCGGGCAGCGCTTCGATGTGGAACTGGACACGATCTACGGTCGGGACAGCGCGTCCTTCCTGGTTAATGAACAGACCAGGAGTCCCGGGCCTGCTTTTTCGGTAAACTGAAACTGGGGCGGACTGCATGTCCGCCCCAAGCTTTTTGATTGACTCCCTTATCAGGAATCACCCTGGGCCCGTCAGCCTGGCGATGGCCCGCATGGTGGGGCCGCCGTTGCTCATCCGCTTGGCCTGCATGGGCTGGCCCTTGCCGCAGTTGGGAATGGGGTTGACCTGCAAGTCGTTGCCCACAGCGTCGATGGACTGGAAGTAGTTGCGGGAATCGGCGGTTATGCCCCCGTCGCGGTAGAGGCGGCCCACCCGCCCGCGCTCAATTTCGTAAACCTTCACCGCAGTGATGCGGAAGTTTTCCCTGGATTCGGCGATGGACGGGGTGCGGTGGCCCACCACGTAATAGCCCGAGTCTACGCCCGCGATAATGTCCCGGGGATCTTGTTCACCAGGGCCGAACACCGTGTTGGTCATGCGGATCAGGGGCGCCAAGTGTGGCTCGGTGGCCCGTGATGAGCCGTTGGGCGCAACGCCCAGGATGGCCGCCGTCTGCCGGTCGTTCAGAAACTCTTCCAGCACTCCGTCGCGGATGATGTAAGCCCGACGGCCCGGGGTGCCCTCGTGGTCGTACCGGAAGGAGCCGTAGCCTTCCATCAACGGGTCTGAGTAGGCGGTGACCAGCGGCGAGGCAATCTGCTGACCCAGTTGGTTGTCGCGAAGGTTTTTCAGGAACCAGGAGCGGCCGGCGTAGGCGGTTTCGTACTTGAGAGCCCGGTCCAGTTCCGAGGGATGCCCCACCACCTCGTGGACCAGCAGGGTATTGAAGCTGGGGTCGGTGACCACCGGGACTTCCCGGTCCGGCGGCTTCAGGGGCGGGGCGGCGGCCACGTCGGAGGCGTCCCTGCCCAGGTTGCGGCAGAAGGTGGGGAAGTCGGGCAGGTCTATGGGGCCGTTGTGATAACCCCTGGTCAGCACCTCCCAGCCCCGCTGGTGGCCGGTGGAGTCGTATAGCTCGTAGCTGCCATTTTCGCTGCCGCAGATGACAAAAATGAAGCCCTCGGTCTGGGCGAAGGCCTGGTCAATGTCAGCCCCCTCGGAGCTGATGAAAAGCTCTCGCGACAGGAAGGTGGAGGTGAATGCGGCGGTGAAGAGGGCATTCCTGGCCCGGCTTCCGGCGGCCCTGCAACCATCCACGGCCATGCGGACAGTATCTTCCAGCGGCACGGTGAGGGGGTCGGTTTCATAGATGGCCGGCACGGTGTCCTCGGCCACTGGGACCCGGGCCAGGAAGGTATCGTCCAGGCTGCGGGCCACGGTGGGGAAGCGACGCCAAGTCTGGGACTTTTTGCGGGCGTTGGAGCGTGCGCGCTGGTGGGCCTGGCCAATGCCTTCCCAGACCACCGATTCGATGCGGTTCAGGTCGGATGCGCCCAGGACCTGGCCGTAGAAACCGGCGGCGGACATCCGCTCCTGGGCGATAACCCGCACGCCGAACCCGAAGGTTACATCCTCGGAACTGGTCTTTTCCAGGCCGTTTTCCGCCGAGCCCCGCTTTTCCTCCCGTATCTGGATGCGGAGGTCGCAGTAGCGGAACTTGGGCAGAGACCTGGCCCGTCCGGTTACCAGCGACAGAAGCTTGGGCCGGATGGAATCCAGGTCATCTACGGTAATGGTGTCGGGCATACTTCATCCGTCTTACAAGTCGGCCTCTGGATGGTTGTTGCTCCAGAGGCCGGGTTGGCGGGTTGTTGTGCTTGACGAGGATCAAGCCAGATTGGGAAGAAGAACTGTTGAGTCCGGTTCGTTAATCTCCAGTTTCCGGATTATTTCCAGAGGGAGGACGATGGACGAAGTAGTCCTTCAACTCTGAAAACTGACCGGACATATATGCCTGACCCTGCTCCAGGCCACGGATGCGGACATCTTGTTCGTCGAACCTCCGGTTCATTTCGGCCCGCAGGCCTTCGTACTGTTGGTTCATTTCGGCCCGCAGCGAATCTGACTGTTGGTTCATCTCGGACCGCAACTGCTCGAACCCACGATCCATTCGCTCTTCCAGCCGATCCATTCGTTGATTCGTACGTCTTTCCTGATGGTTGAGCAGGGTCATCACCAGCGCTGCCAGTGAAATCCCCACACCAATGACGGCAACTATGGTTGCGAGAAACTCTGGGAACTCGGATGTCATTTATTCTGCCCTTTGACGTCGGCGTTTTCCGATAATAGTCCACACAGGTAGTCCTACTACCCTTGCTCAGCCTGCCAGGCGCGGGCTACGGCGTGGGATACGGCGGGGACCACAGCGGGGTCCAGCGACCAGGGGATGATGTTCTCGGCGGTGGGTTCGGCCACCAGGCCAGCCAGGGCTTCGGCGGCCGCCAGCTTCATGCGGGTGGTGATGCTGGTGGCGCGGGCGTCCAGGGCGCCTCGGAAGACGCCCGGGAAGGCCAGGCTGTTGTTAATCTGGTTGGGGAAGTCGCTGCGGCCAGTGCCCACCACCCTGGCGCCGGCTTCGGTCGCAGCGTCGGGCCAGATTTCGGGCGTGGGGTTGGCGGCGGCCAGGACTATGGGGTCAGAGGCCATGGAGCGCACCATGTCCTGGGAGACGGTATCACCCACGGACAGGCCGATGAAGACGTCCGAGTCCCGCATGGCGGCGGCCAGGTCGCCTTCAAGATTCTCCTGGTTTGTAATGTCCAGCATTTCCGTTTTGATAGGCGTCAGATCGGTACGGTTGCGGTGGATGATGCCCTGGCTGTCCACCAGGATAATGTTCTTGGCGCCGTAGTCCAACAACAGCTTGGTGGAAGCGACTCCGCCGGCGCCGGCGCCGGAGAAAACAAATTTGGCGTCTGCGATTGACTTGCCGACCACCTGCAGGGCGTTGATGATGGAGGCCAGCACCACGATGGACGTGCCATGCTGGTCGTCGTGGAAGACGGGAATCCCCAGGTCCTGGAGGCTCTCTTCAATCTCGAAACAGCGGGGCGCGGCAATATCCTCGAGGTTGATGCCGCCGAAGCAGGGGACCAGGTTGCGGACCGTCTGGATGATGGAAGCATTGTCCTGGGTGCCAAGGCAGATGGGGAAAGCGTCCACGTCGGCCAGGCCCTTGAAGAGGATGGACTTGCCTTCCATCACCGGCAGAGCGGCCTCGGCGCCGATGTTGCCCAGACCCAGAACGGCGGAGCCGTCGGTTACCACTGCCACGGTGTTGCCCCGGTTGGTAAGGGCGTAGCTTTCCGACTTATCCTTTTCAATAGCCAGGCATACCGCGGCGACGCCTGGAGTGTAGGCAATGGAAAGCTCCTCCATCGTCTCCACCTTCATCTTGGAGGCGATACTTATCTTACCCCGACTGGCGCGATGACGATTGATTGCTTCCACTCCGTAGTCCATCATATTTCTTTACCCACCTAATTTGTTGTTGAGCGACGCCCACCGGTGACCCTAATTTTCGGCGCGTTGCTGTCCTGTTAAATTGGATTCGCCAATTATAAACCCTAAAGCAAGGTTATGGGGAAATATTGAACCCGCAATGAATAGAACATCCGGAAGGAACTGGCGAATGGACCTGGCGCAAGTCGCCCCAAACTCGGACAGGTAGCACGCCGCCAGGGTTCCGATTCAGGTAGTTTCCAGTGAGCGCATCCCAGTGACCACTGTTTACGCTTTCGCTGTTTCCAGATACAGGTTTTCGCCGGCATGACGATTGCGCAGGGCAACTGATGTGGCGCGCTATCCACGTCGCTGGTAGGTCAATTGCACCATCCCGTTTTTGTATGACCGACTCACGACCAGTTCCAGGTTTACCTGGGGAGTGGGCGGCGGAAACATGAGAATGCCCTGGCCCAGGATGACCGGCAGAAAGGTAACCACGATCCGGTCAACCAGGTCCAGCGCGAGAAATGCCCGCACCAGTTGGCCGCCTCCGATGAGCCAGATGTTTCTGCCTGACGTTGCCTTTATGTTCTCGATAAGAGCGGGAATATCAGCGCCGTCCACGAACTCAACATTCTCGTCCCTCTCGCCCGCCCTGGTACGGGAGAAGACGTACCCATCGGTGCCGGTGTAGGGATAGTCAACGTCGAATGTAAGGACCTGCTCATAAGTTACCCGCCCCATCAGCACGGTGCCGATGCCGGCGTAAAACTCCTCATAGCCAAAGTCTTCCTCAGGGCCGTTTCCCTGAATATCCTTCCCCTGGTCGGGCACCTCGTCCAGCCAGTCCACCGCGCCGTCGGGGCGGGCGATGTAGCCGTCCAGGCTGGATGCTATGTACAGAATCACTTCAGGCACGTACGGGACCTCCTCTCATCGGCCGCTGTTCAAGCCTGCCGGTTCGGGCGGTACTGGCGGGCAACCCGAAAGTTCCACCAGGTGATTAGGGGCGTTATTACCACCGTGGGCAGAATCCAGGCGATCCACACGGGATTGGTGTCCACGTTGACCACCAGCACGGCGGTTACGGTGGCAATGGTGCCGGCCAGCATGTTGGTCAGGTGGCGGGATATGCGCCGGCCTCCGGTGGCCCTCTGGAGGCGGTGGTAAAGACCATCGGCCACCCCCAAGGCGAGGGCAATGCCCGCGAACGCGGTCATCGTAACCCACTGGGAATCTCCGGACCCGGCCAGGATTCCGGCATAAACTCCCATGCCCAGGCCGGTGGTCAACATTATGGCGGCTGCGGCCCAGTCAACGGCATGGGGACGGCCCCGCCGGTTACGGGCAAACCGCCAGCCAGCGAAGACCAGGTAAAAGCTGAAAAAGGCAATGAGCAGCAGGAAGATGCTGGCTCCCAGCAGCGCCAGGGGCACCGCAGTCAGGAACACCACGGCCATGGCGACGGCATAAACCCTTCCTGAAAGGATATGCCATTTCTCCCCCTTGGGAGTGAATACGGCGATGGCGGCGGTGAGCAAAGCGAGGGCGCCTGCGCCTATGTGGATGGAGAGGAGGACGGCGCTTAACATGGGTTTCTCCTTGATCGGGCGATGGCGGGCACCGGCCTGTGTGCCAGAGCGGGCAACCGCATGAGGCAAGGAGGGCAGCAGTATTACTCTTCACCCGTATTTGGGGGCGCCTGCCGCCTGTACCGGCGAATCACTACTGTATCGCAAATCAGGTCATGCACCCCACGCCGGTCTTCGCGGAACAGAACAAACAGGAAGATAAAGCCCAGGGTGAGGTTGGCGGACAGGGAGGTCAAAACGTGGCGGGCCAGAGCGCGAGCGAAACCGACGCGGGAACCGTCGGTACGCACCACGTAAAGGCCGAGGGCTCGCTTTCCCACCGTGGTGGCAAAATAGGTAATCAGGGCCGTATCGTAAGCCATGGTCAGGAACAGGACCAGGACCTGCAGTCGGTCGTACCCTTCCGGTGGGTTCACGATTTGGTCTAGATTTTCAGGCACGGGCTGCCCCAAAATTATCCAAAGGAATATCAGCGGCAGCACAATGACCAGCGAGTCAATGATGTAGGCCAGTGACCTGAACCAGAAGTTGCCGGGGGCTCCCATTTCAAAGGCGGGCAGCCGATCCCGGACCCGCTGCTCCTCCCTTCCCGCCAACAGAGGGAAGCTGCAGGCAAAGCAGTAAGCCGAATCGGCATCATTGGCCCGGTGACAGCGGGGACAGGCGATGTCCCGTGGTGGCTGGGCGGCAGGGGCTTCGGGATAGCCGACGGGCGGCGGTGGAGCATCCGTTGCAGGAGGGGGCTGGGCTGGCGCTTGGGCAGCAGGCGGGGTCGACACGGTGGCTGCATCGGCAAGATTCCGGCCGCAATTGCCGCAAAAGCGGTTGCCCGGGAGAAAGGGGCGCTGGCAGTTTGGGCATTGAAGCTGAAGCTGTGCCCCGCACGCCTGGCAGGATACGGCCCTGCTATCTACTTCCGTACCGCAATTGTGGCAGTTCATAGGCTGTTGTTGGTCAATTGAGTGCAACTAAAGAAGGAAGGCCACACCTGGGGAACCTCCGAAAAAGTCATCGGCCGAAAAGGTCATCGACATCGCAGCAATGGCTGAAACTTCCGCGGGGAAGCCGTGGGCGCCAAACATAGAATAAGTGTGTTCCGCCCCAGTCTGACCTTCCCTCGTTAAGGGCTGACAGGGGTATGTATTCAGCATTTCAGATTTAAGCTGCCTGGTGAAATGCCACTTTGAGTGAAGCGAAGGATCTAACATCCCTGGCAAGAAAAACATTCCAGGCCCGGACCGTTTTAGATTCTTCACTCCGTTCAGAATGACCGTCCTGGCAGTTCAGGATGACCGTCCTGGCAGTTCAGGATGACCGTCCTGGCAGTTCAGGATGACAATCCTGGCAGTTCAGGATGACAGTCCTGGCGGTTCAGGATGACCTGCCAGTCAGCATGACCTGCAAATTACGGAACCCTGTGGTAACCGCCTTCCCCGGTCAGTCCTTCAAGGGGGAAGGGACTGTTCTGGAGCCGGCGCTTCCTTGCGAGCGTTGGCTACCGCGTGACCGCTCCCTCGGCGGCGGATGATACCAGCTTGGCGTACTTGGCCAGCACCCCGGTAGTGTACTTGGGCGGGATGGGCTGCCAGGCGGCCTGCCGGTCTGCCATTTCCTCCTCCGTGAGGCGGGCGTTGAGCTGGCGGTTGGGAATGTCCAGGGTTACTATGTCGCCCTCACGCAGCAGGCCGATGGGGCCGCCCACCGCCGCCTCGGGCGCTACGTGGCCCACCATGGGTCCGTGGGAGGCGCCGGAGAAGCGTCCGTCGGTAACCAGGGCTACCGAGTCGCCGAGACCCTGGCCGATGAGAGCGCCGGTTACGGCCAGCATCTCGCGCATACCGGGGCCGCCCTTGGGGCCCTCGTAGCGGATGATGACGATGTCGCCCTCGTTAATCTCGCCGCGCTGGATGGCCTGGAAGGCGGGTTCTTCCTGTTCGAATACACGGGCGGGACCCTCATAGACCTTTTCCTGGTGGCCGGCCACCTTGATGACCGCGCCGTCGGGGGCCAGGTTTCCGCGCAGAATGGCCAGGCCGCCCGTGGGACCGCGGGGGTTATCAGGTCGGTAGATTACTGCCTGGTCATCGATGGTGGGCATATCGGCCACGTTCTCGGCCAGGGTCCTGCCGGTGACAGTTATGGTGTCGCCATGTAACAGCCCTGCCTCCAGCATTCGCTTGGCCACCAGGGACACGCCGCCGTAGCGGTGCAGGTCGGCCATTACATAGCGGCCACCGGGACGCATGTCGGAAATGTAGGGAGTGCTGCGGCTGATACGGTCGAAGTCGTCAAGGCTCAGCTCAACACCCGCTTCGTTGGCGATGGCCATCAGGTGCAGGACGGCGTTGGTGGAGCCACCCATGGCCAGCACCACGGTTATGGCGTTTTCGAAGGCCTGGCGGGTCATAATGTCCCGGGGCCGTACGTCCTCCTCCAGCAGGCGCAGAAGAGTGCTGCCGGCCTTGCGGGCTTCGTCCACCTTGCGCGGGTCGATGGCGGGAATAGAGGCGTCGCCGGGCAGGGACATGCCCATGATTTCAATGGCGGTGGACATGGTGTTGGCGGTGAACAGGCCGGCGCAGGAACCCTCGCCGGGGCAGGCCACGCACTCCAGGGCGGTCAGTTCCTCGCGGGTGATGCTGCCCTTGGCGTAAGCGCCCACAGCCTCGAATACGTCCTGGATGTTGACGTCGTTGCCCTGGTACTGGCCGGGCATGATGGTGCCGCCGTAGATGAAGATGGACGGTACGTTCAGGCGGGCAATGGCCATCATGCAGCCGGGCATGTTCTTGTCGCAGCCGGCGATGGTAACCAGGCCGTCCATGCGCTCCCCGAAGGTGACCACCTCGATGGAGTCGGCAATCACTTCGCGGCTGACCAGGGATGCCTTCATGCCCTCTGTGCCCATGGAGATGCCGTCGCTGACGGTGATAGTCCCAAATTCGAAGGGGGTGCCGTCGGCCTGGCGTATGCCCTCCTTGGCGGCCTGGGCAAAGCGGGACAGGTGGACGTTGCAGGGGGTAACGTCGCTGGCCAGGTTGGCTATGGCGACGAAGGGTTTGTCCAGGTCTTCCTGGGTCAGGCCCATGGCCAGCAGCATGGCCCGGGCCGGGGCCCGCTCGGCTCCCTGGGTAACGTCATTGCTGCGGTGCTTCATCCGGGCGGCGGTGGCGGCGTCCCGGGCAGTGACCTGGGTGGCGTCGGTAACGGTAGTCAAAAGGGGGCCTCCTGGCGCATTTTTGGCGGGTGGAAACTGGCAACATTATAGATGGGAAGGAACGGGGGGTAAAGGATTGGTATGGTCAATTGCCTTAGCCGTGTGTACCATATAGATCATCGAAAGCAGAGAAGTAATACAAAGGCTTCAACGGGAAGGGTGGGAACTTCGCGGCCGGGCGGGTAGCCACCACCAATTTGTACATCCCGAAAAACCTGGTGTCGTATCGGTACCTCACCCCCGCAAGGACATACCCATTGGCACCCTACGCAGCATCTTCAGACAGGCCGGTTGGGACTGGAGGACACGACGATGAGATACCCGATTCTCATTCACAAGGATAAGGGGAGCAGCTATGGTGTAACCGTACCCGACCTGCCCGGCTGTTTTTCAGCAGGGGATACACTGGATGAATCCTTCGCCATGGCTCGGGAAGCAATAGAATTCCACATATCAGGCTTGCTGATGGATGGCGAGACCATTCCGGAGATGCAATCAATCCAAGATCACCTGTCCAACCCGGACCTGGCCGACGGCGTTTGGGCGCTGGTTGATGTTGACTTTTCCAAACTGTCCGGTGAGCCGGTGAGTTTTACCGCGGAAATGCCCAAACCCATTCTGGATATGACGGACGAAATTGCGGAAAAGGAAGGTGATACTCGTTCGGCCATCCTTACTCGCGCCGTAATTCAGTATGTGCAGCGCAAGGTTCACGCCGAACTGGACGATATAGAAGTGCAATTCCCGAGTTCTGCGGCGGATTGACCGCTTCAAACCGCCTCGGACACTTCCTCCGAGGCTTCCTGTGCTTCACCCTCCGGGGCTTCACCAGATAACTTGACCGGCTCCCCATTGTCTTCCGCCGGCGCCTCGTTCCATTGCTTGGCCAGGTAGATGATGACGTCCTTGGCCAGGGCCACCAGGGGCGGGCCGAGGATTACGCCCCAGAGGCCGAAGTACTGGCTGCCGATGGTGATGACCAGGATGACGGCGATGGGATGCATGTTGAGGGTGTCGGCCTGGATGCGGGGCACCAGCAGGGTGTTTTCCAGAAGCTGGACTATTAGATAAAGCAGGATTACCCACAGCACTTTGTCCGGCTCGGTGGCCAGTGTTACCAGCACGCCCACGGCGCCGCCGATCCAGGGGCCGATGATGGGAATTAACTCGGTAAGGCCGGCCACGATTCCCAGCAGAACTGCGAAGGGTACGTCGAGCAACAGCAGGCCGACGGCCACGATTACCCCGACAATGACGCCAAGGGTAAGCTGGCCCCGTATGTAACCGCCCAGGGTGCGGTCGGCAATGTCCAGGATGTCCCGCAGGTAGGGGCGGATGGCCGTAGGGAAGGGAGCGTGGAGGGACTCGCGGATGGGGCTGGAGTCCTTCATCAGGTAGAAGACCAGGACCGGCGCGGTGGCCAGTCCCAGGACAAAGGCGAAAGACCCGGTAATGATGCCGAGGGTCTGCTTGACCACGTTCCAGGCAGCGGCCCCGATAATGCTGCCGGCGCCGGCCAGGGCGTCCTCAGCCTGGTCGCGCAGGTCGGCGGGCACCAGGTCGGCGTAGTGGGCGACCCACCCCTCTATGGTAGCGCGGGCATTGTTGAGAAAGGCGGGGAAGTCCTCGATAAACCGCTGGCCCTGCTCAATGGTGGGAGGGACAACGGCAATGATCAGGCCCGCTAATACGCCAATCCCGACCAGGAAAATTACGCCCACGGAAATGCCGCGGGCCAGGCCGGGGCGCTTGTGCCGCCAGGGCATTCCCCGCTCCATCAGCTTGGCCACGGGCAGCAGCACGTAGGCAATTACCGCGCTGATACCCAGGGTGAGCAGGACCGTGCCCAGGAAGTACAGCACTGCCAGGGTTGCCAACAATATGGCGGCGGTCCCCAGCAGCAAGAACCGTTTTCGCTTCAGGGATGGTTCCATTGGCGCCTCAGGCAAACCGGCTGACTCACAGGGATATTCAGGCTCGAATCCGCGCGTTCTCACCTCGGAAGGCTGGGCCACATTATGTTTGCGAGTGCTACTCGCGTCAACCGGCAAACAGGCGTCGAGGCCAGTCGGCGATGTGGTATCCGGAGGGGATCAGGGGTTGCGTCTATGGGGCATTTCTTGTAATCTTGGGACTGCCCCCGGACAGGGGCCAAACTTATGAATTGAGGAAGAGCAAGAATGTTTAACCCGCTCCACTGGTTGAAGATTCAAGAAGCCGAAGCCCACTGTGACATCCCCTGCGGCATCTACGATCCTGTATCTGCCAAGATCGCCGCGCAGACCGTCCAGAAGATGGTGCTGCGTATGCAGGCCCTGGAAGAGGGCGACGATCATGTGGCCTATGCCAACACCATGGCCCGCTACGTGGCAACCAAGGAAGAACACGCCGAGATCTGCAAGCGCGAGTTGCGGATTCTCTGGGCCGACTACGCCTGGCCCAACATGCCCGAAGGATTTGACCTGCACGGTTCCTTCAACGCCGCCCTGAAGCTGGCTGGCCGCTGCCGCCAGGTTGTAGACATGGCCGCCTGCGAGGAACTGGTTGCCTCGGTGGACAACATTGCCGCCGCCTTCTGGGCCACCAAGGGCGTCGAGTACAGCGACCCCAACGCCGCCGCCCGCTACGGTACCTAAACCGGCAGCAGCCAGGCGCACGCAAACCAGCCAAGAGAGAGGGGCGGGCCAAATGGCCCGCCCCAGCTTGTTCCTCAGCCTCCCCAGGCTTTCCTACCCCAGGCTCCCCGCTGCTTCCTCCACAATGGCCACCGTGCGGTCAATGTCCTCCTCGGCGTGGGCCAGGGAGACGAAACCGGCCTCGAACTGGGAGGGGGCCAGGTACACGCCCCGCTCCAGCATGGCGTGGAAGTAGCGGCCGTAGAGTTCGGTGTTGGACTGCTCCACCTGGGCCAGAACGTCCACCGGTCCGGGGTTCATAAAGCCGGTCATCATGGAACCGACGCGGTTCAGGGTGGCCGGAACCTCGGCCCGGGCAAAGGCCTGGGTAATGCCGTCGGCCAGGCGGGTTGCCATCGATTCGAGCCGCTGGTAGGTACCTTCCCGTTGCAGTTCGGTCAGGGTGGTCAGGCCGGCGGTTACGGCCAATGGATTGCCGGACAGGGTGCCGGCCTGGTACATGGGGCCAAGGGGCGCCACCATCTCCATGATCTCCTGACGTCCCCCATACGCCCCCACGGGCAGGCCGCCGCCAATGATCTTGCCCAGGCAGGTAATGTCGGGGGTGACGCCAAACAGGGTCTGGGCGCCGCCGTAGGCAATGCGGAAGCCGGTTATGACTTCATCGAAGATGAGCATGGCCCCGTTGTCGGCGGTCACCTGCCGCAGCGCCTGCAGAAAGCCCTCAGCCGGAGGCACGACGCCCATGTTGCCAGCTACGGGTTCCACGATTAATCCGGCGATGCCGTCGGGCCAGGCCTCGAAGAAGGCCTCCACTGAAGCAATATCGTTGTAGTCGGCGACCAGGGTTTCGGCGGCGTAGGCGTCGGGGACGCCGGCGCTGGTGGGGATGCCATGGGTCATGGCGCCGGAACCAGCCCGAACCAGCAGGCCGTCGGCGTGGCCGTGGTAGCAGCCGGAGAACTTGATGACCTTGCTGCGCCCGGTGTAGGCGCGGGCAAGACGTATGGCGCTCATACAGGCCTCGGTGCCGGAACTGACCAGACGCACGCTGTCCACCGAAGGCAGGGCCTCGCAGATGGTGCGGGCCAGTTCTACTTCCATCTCCACCGGGGCGCCGAAGCTGGTGCCACCCTCGGCGGCGCGGCGCAGGGCCTCCACCACGGCGGGGTGGGCATGGCCCAGGACCAGCGGCCCCCAGGATCCCAGGTAGTCGATGTATTCGTTGCCGTCCACGTCCCAGACGTGGGAACCCTGCCCGCGGGCGATGAAGGGCGGGGTTCCGGCCACGGCGCGGAAGGACCGCACTGGGCTGTTGACGCCGCCGGGGATGTAGCGCTGGGCCTGCTCAAATAGCTGCTGGGACCTGGACTGGTTCATTTGGGCCTCGTTGGTGGAAGAGTTTTGGTAGCGGGCTAAGTGTTAACCATATCTGCGTCCCCGTCAATACGAGAATCAATGGACACTGGCAGGGCTTCCAGGTCCGGGCAGTTCAGGATTTGTTCGATGCAGGCCTCACTGCCACCTATATAGGTATCGTACGAGTCGATATCGGTGGCGACGCACCAGGTCCGGTCTTCGGGCCACCAGAGGTTCGGGGACTGGCCCCACGGTGGATACCGGCTTAGCGAGGGTACGGTTTCCAGGGAACCGCAAAAGAGCAGGTACTCCCTGTGGCAGGCCACCAGACGGGGTATGTTGGCAAGAAGGTCGGGGTCGGGGCGAAGCTTCTTCCACAGGTTACGCAGCAGGTCTTCGATGCTCGTCATCAAGCCCGGACCACCGCCGTAGTAATAGATTCTTCCCCCGTGGAAGAAGCCGTTACCTTCCCAGTAACCCAGATAGCAGTCGTCGGGCGTCGCGGTGAAGTCCCACAGTAAATTGGTCAGCGCAGTACTTTCCAACGCCGGGATACTGCCCATTTCCGGACACTGTCCCCAGTCTAGAAGGTAGGGGAAAGGGATCCTGGCGATGCCCTCCATCTGCATCAAGGGGTGAACCGAAGCCCCCGTCCAATCAGCTACTGTCGACCAGCGGACGCGTTGGCCTTCGTCGTTGGCCAGGGCTTCATCGTCGCCACGATAGAAGGGGTGGAAAATTCGGGCATAGGCGGAGAAGGTATCAGGAAGGAATGAGCGGAGGGGCACCCCTTCCAGGCCCCAAGGCTGCAATCGACTCTCGATCCACCGGCCGGCGGTATGGTCCTGTGCCGGGACAATGCCTTCCGGCAGGCGGAAGCCCCTTTGACGACGGAATATTGAGGCGTCGAAGCCAAACTGGAGCAAGGGCTACTCCTCTCCTCGGAGCCAGCGGGCTACCTCCTTGGCGTGGTAGCTGATGATAATGTCGGCGCCGGCGCGTCGGATGGCGGTCAGCAGTTCCAGGGTTACCAGCTTCTCGTCGATCCAGCCCTGTTTGGCCGCGCCCTTGACCATGGAAAATTCGCCGCTGACGTTGTAGGCGGCCATGGGGTGGTCGAACCGGTCGCGGGCGGACTTGATTACGTCGAGGTAGGCCAGGGCCGGCTTTACCATCACGATGTCCGCGCCCTCGGCAATATCGCTTTCTATTTCGCGCATAGCCATGCGGCGGTTGGCCGGGTCCATCTGGTAGCTGCGGCGGTCGCCGAACTGGGGGGTGGAATCGGCGGCGACGCGGAAGGGACCGTAAAATGCGGAGGCGTACTTGGCGGCGTAGCCCATCACCGGCACAGTTTCCTCGCCGTTGGCGTCCAGGGCCTCTCGGATGGCGCGCACCTGCCCGTCCATCATGGCCGAGGGCGCGACCATGTCGGCGCCGGCCTGGACCTGGGCCAGGGCGGTGCGGGCCAGCAGTTCCAGGGTCTGGTCGTTGTCAATGCGGTGGCCGTCGATGATGCCGCAGTGGCCGTGGTCGGTGTACTCGCACAGGCAGACGTCGCCCACCACCATCAGATTGGGCGCGGTCTGCTTGATGACCCTTATGGCCTCCTGGATAATGCCCTCGGGGTCGTAGGCGCCGCTACCCACCGGGTCCTTCTCTTCGGGCAGGCCAAAGAGTAGCACCGCGGGTATACCCAGGTTCACTACTTCAGTGATTTCTTCTTCCAGCATGTCCAGCGAAAGCTGGAAGTTGCCGGGCATGGGTTCAATGGCCTGTTTTACGCCCTGGCCGTGGGTGACAAAGAGAGGATAGATAAAGTTGGAGGCGCTGAGGCTGGTTTCCCTCACCAGGTTGCGTACCGGTTCCAACTCTCGCACCCGCCGAAGCCGCATATCGGGGAAACTGGTCATGACTTGGCTCCTTTATCTACGAGTCGGCACAAATGGCGCCCGGTGTGGGGAATCTATACAGACGATTGTAGGCGCCCAAGGTTACTGTGCATTGTAGTGGGTTACCAGGGAGTCCACCAACCCTTCCACCGTGTGCTCGTCGGCTTCCAGGTCTACCCGCAGGCCCAGTTCCCTTGCGGTGCCGGCGGTGACCGGGCCGATGCACACAATCAGGGCGGATTCCAGGGCTGACTTGTCCCCCTCGAGTATATCTAGCAGGTTGCGGACGGTGGAGGAACTGGTGAACGTTATGACGTCCACGCCCTGGGACAACAGCTTGCGGGCATTACTGGCGGCATCCACAGGGGTGATGGTGCGATAGGCCGTTACCCGCTCAACCTTGGCGCCCAGTTCTACAAGGCCACTGGCCAGTACGTCGCGCCCTATATCGGCCCCTGGCAGAAGTACGGGAACGCCGGACCACTCCCGGTCGGCCAGTTCCTTCACGACTGCTTCAGAAACGGAGGAGGTCGGAACAAAGTCGGGACGAATGCCCCGTTGCGTAAGAGCCGCGGCGGTGGCCGGGCCTATGGCGCCGACGGTGGAGTCGGCGAATACCCTGGCGTCCTGGCCGTATTGTTCTATGCGACCGAAGACGGCATCAACGGCGTTGGTGCTGGCGAAAATGGCCCAAAACTTGCTGATGGTGCCGAAGGGTGTTTCCAGAGGCAAAAGGCCGTACTGGGCGAGAGTCGCGTCCAGTTCAGAACTGTCTTCCAGCGGAGCGATTTCTATGGAGGGCAGTTCCAGCGGTTCCGCGCCCTGTTCCTCCAGCAATTCCCGCAGGCGGGATGCCTGGGTGCGGGAACGGGTAACCAGGACTCTCTTGCCGAAGAGGGGCTGACGGTCGAACCAGCGCAGTTCATTTCTCAGCCCTGCCACCGGACCGATTACGGCGACTACCGGAGGCGTTAATCCAGCTTCTTTCGCCCGGTCGACCACGTTGGACAGGACGCCGTCCACCGTTTGCTGCTTCTTCCAGGTGCCCCACTGGACCAGGGCTACCGGTGTTTCGGGGTCCAGACCCTCTCGCTGCAGGGTTTCCAGGATGGACTGCAGTGCCGCCCAGCCCATCAGCACCACCAGGGTGCCGCCGGTGCGGGCCAGCACGTCCCAGGGGATGGAAGACTCGGGCTTGGATGGGTCTTCGCTGCCGCTGACCACGGTGAAGCAGGTGGCGACGCGGCGCTGGGTGACAGGAATACCGGCATAGGCGGCGGCGGCAATGGCGGAGGTGATGCCCGGCACGACCTCGAAGGGTATGGCGTGTCTGGCCAGGACCTGGGCTTCCTCGCCGCCCCGTCCAAATACGAAGGGGTCTCCGCCCTTAAGGCGAACCACCGATTTGCCCTGCCCGGACCTCTCCACCAACAGGGCGTTAATTTCGTCCTGGGTAAGGGCCTGGCGTCCCCGCTCCTTGCCCACGAATACCAGTTCGGCTGCGGGTGAGGCGGATTGGAGCAGCGCCGGGTCCATAAGGCGGTCGTACACCACCACGTCGGCCCGCTGCAAACAGCGCAGTCCCTTGACGGTAATGAGGCCGGGGTCGCCAGGGCCAGCGCCTACCAGGAATACTTTGCCGGGCAATTCGTTCACCTACTTATAGTTTTCGAGCTTGGGGTTGTTGAGGAGCTCTTCCGTAAGAGGGTCCAACGAGTCCTTCACCAGGACCCGGCCACATTCGCATATTTTGGCTTCAACACTTTCAGGGAAAATGTGCTGGGGGTCTGTTTCCCAGACCATTTCACCGTCCCGCCAAATATAAACGCCTCCACGATTTTCCAAGGCGCGACGGCGGGCTACGATGGAAGCGCGGCGCAACGCAGCGGATGCCCGTTCAACGTCTATTCCCGAGTATGCATGGTCCTCGACTCCCTGCGTACTTTGACCGGTCATGGACTTAGCCCCGTCCAGAACGATACGGGTGTGGCTAGAGTTATCATATTTTCGGATTCTACCATTCAAGCCTGGTGGGGCTATGGGCTTGCCGCATTTTCCAGCAAGCTGCCCCCTCCCCGTTCCACTATTGCCATGTGGGCGTCGGCGGCAAGCTCGTGGGGCGAACGGGTGAGGCCACGCACCTTGGCCTGGAAGGTCTGTTGTCCGTCGGGAGAACCCAGGAATACGGTCAGGTTCATCAGGTCGCCCTCGGACTGGGCGTAGGCGCCCACCGGCACCTGGCAACCGCCGCCCAGGCGCTCCAGGAAGGCCCGCTCGGCGGTGGCAGCGTAGCGGGTGGTGGCATGGTCAATGGCCCGCAGGATGCCGGCCATGCGGTCGTCGTCGGCCCGGGTTTCCACTGCCATGACGCCCTGCCCCGGGGGAGGCACAAATTGCTGGGGGGACAGATACTCGGTGACTCGGTCGCCCAGGCCCAGACGCAGCAGGCCGGCGGCGGCCAGTATGGCGCCGTCGCACTCTTCCCCTTCCGACTTGCGCAGTCGGGTCTCCACGTTACCGCGAATGGGGACGACGGTCAGGTCGGGGCGGAGGCTTAGCAACTGGGAGCAGCGGCGAGGACTGCTGGTGCCAATCAGCGCCCCCTGCGGCAACTGGTCCAGGTTGCTACCAAATCGGTTGACCAGAACATCCCGCGGGTCTTCCCGGGACAGCAGCGCTGGCAGCGCGAGGCCTTCGGGCAGGAGGGTAGGCATGTCCTTGAGGCTGTGGACCGCCATGTCCAGGTGGCCGTCAATTAGCTGCTGTTCTATTTCCTTGACGAACACCCCCAGGCCCATTCCGGCCAGGGGGGCGGCCTGGTTGGCATCGCCGTGCGTGGTGACGGTGACTACCTGGAACTCCAGGTCGGGGTAGATGGGACGGAGGCGTTCCAGAACCAGATCGGTCTGCAAGCGGGCGAGGGCGCTGGCCCGGGTTCCCACCCGTACCAGCCCGTGTCCCCGTTCAGCCGGGGCAGTCCCGGAAAGTTCGTGGCGAGAGGGTGAAGATTCGATGCCTTCTTCGTTAGCGGCGGCCATGGCGTCCACCGGTCCCGTCCATCTTGAACATCTCCCGAATTACTTCCTGGCGGGCGGGATCGTTGCCCTCCTTGAGGTACATGGTGGGGTGGTGCATCAGTTTCTTGACCAGGGCCGTGGTCATGGCATCCAGGTGTGCGGCCAGATCGTCCAGTTCCGTTTCTTCGCTGGAATCCCCGTTGGTCGCCTGCCGGTGGCGCAGGCGGGAGAGGGTTTTGTCGACTTCGGCCCGGCGGACCTCCTCGGCATACTCCCGAATAGTGGCAACGGCGGAAATTGCGTCGAGGGACTGCCACCATTCCATGAATCTGGACGCCTCCTGCGCTGCCAGGTCTTCAGCGTGGGCGATTTCCGGTTCCATTCCCACGCTGGCAGCGTCGGATGTCCGGCTCAAACCGTCAATGTCATACAGGCTTACTCCATCCAGATCCCCTGCCTCCGGGTCTATGTCCCGGGGCACGGCAATGTCCACCATGAGCAGGGGGCGGCTGGTCCTCAGGGCCATTATTTCCTGCAGACCAGCGCGATGCAGCAGATAATCCGGGGAAGAAGTGGTGCTGATGACCACATCCGCATCGCCGACAGTCTGGTGGAGACGCTCAAGGGGCGCGGCCTGCCCACCCAGTTCCTCGGACAGCGCCTGGGCACGTTCGAAGGTACGGTTAGTAACTATCAGATTGGCAACCCCGGCGGTGGCCAGGGCGCGGCCGGCCAGTTTTCCAGCCTCACCGGCGCCAACAAGCAGCACGCGCTTTTGCGACAGGTCGCCCAGCAGACGGTGGATGAGACGGACGCCCACGTGACTGACGGAACGGCGGCGATAGTCACCCAGGTTGGAGCCCAGGTTGGAATCGTGGTGCACCCGCCGGCCCACCCGCAAGGCCTGGTGAAAAAGGCGGGACAGGGGACCTTTGACATAACTGGGGCCGGACTTGGGGTTGCTGGCGCCGCTGAAGGCTGCCCTTATCTGGCCAAGGATTTCCCACTCGCCCACCACCATGGAGTCCAGGCCGCTGGCAACCCGGAAGAGGTGCCTGACGCAATCGCCCTCCTGGCGCTGGTAGAGAAAAGGCTCCAGGTCTGCTTCGGGCAGGCCGGAGTAGCTGGACAGGAACCGTCTTAATCCGGCTACCGGTTCAGGGTCGTCCGCGTCCTCATTGGTCAGCGTGTAGATTTCGAGGCGGTTGCAGGTGGAGAGGATTACGCCCGGGGCTACCTGCTTAGCCAGGGAATCCAAAGCCGGTGGAAGGTTCCCTTCGTCAATAGTCAACCTCTCCCGAATTTCGACGGGAGCGGTCCGGTGGTTCACCCCAAGAACAAGGAGGCTCACCGCACGGCCTCCCGCTGCCTGGCGTTTTCTTCCCGGGCAGATTGTCGTACCTGGCAGGTCCGGGTCTGGCACTTGGCCAGATTGTCGCACATGCCGGCCGTTTCGGGATTCAACAGTTGGGACAGCAACAAGTCCAGGGCTTCCTGGCCTCGTCCATCCCGCACCATGTCGAGCAGGTTGCGGGTGATGCAGCACTGCCAGCGTTCCGGATCGACGACCACGCGCTGCTCCTTGATAATGCGGCGGGCCTGGGCCAGCACGTCGGCCAGGTCGGCCCATTCCAGGGCTTCGGCGTGGACCAGGGTTTCCCGCAGCTTGCGGGCCAGGGCAGGGCTTGCGCCGCCGGTGGAGATGGCCAGGGTCACCGGTTCCCGCTTGACCACGGAAGGCGCGATAAAGCTGCACAGGTCGGGGTCGTCCACCACGTTGAGCAGGACCCCCAGACGCTCCGCTTCTTCGAAGATTTCCCGATTGACGTGCCACACATTGGTAGCCGCCACGCCGATGAAGGCGCCCTCCATGTCGCCCGGCTGGTAGGTGCGCTCCAGCCAGGTAATGTCTCCCCGCTGGGCAGCCTGCCGGATGCCCGGGGTGGCGTCGGGGCTGATAACGGTGATCTGGCAGCCGGCCTGCAGCAGGCCACCGATTTTACCCTGGGCAATGGTTCCGCCGCCGATGATGACGCAGCGCTTTCCCGCCAGGTTCAGGAATACGGGGTAGTAGTCGGGCATTGGTCTCCTTCCTGATTTATCCACGAATGAACACGAATGTTCACTAATATTTCCGGTGTTTTTCAGTCCTGGACGGCTTCTTCCAGTTCCGGTTCGCTTTCCCAGAACTCCTCGTAGTCCTCCACGAAGTAGCGGACGCGGGTCTTCTTGTATTCCCGGGTGCTGTAGAGGAGGAGATTATCGGTTATCTGGGTGGCTTCGCTTATTTCTTCCGCAATCTGCTCGCACTCCTCCTGGGTGGTGGCGTGAATCATGGAGAAGTGGGAGTAGGGCCAGTCGGGGAAGGTTGGTCGCTCGTAGCAATGGGTAACCGCCGAGTGCTGGGCCATGGTCATGCCCACTTCTTCGGCCCGTTCCGGCGGCACCTGCCACACCACCATGGCATTGGACCGGAAGCCCGAACGGCGGTGGTGCAGCACCGCGCTGAAGCGGCGCATAATCTTCCGTTCCTGGTACTCATCGGCCAGGGCGAAAACCTGGGCAGTATCCATGCCCAGCCTTTCTGCCATGTCGTCGAAAGGTCGGGGAATCAGCGGAAGGTCCTCCTGCAGTTCCCGGATGACGGTCTTGTCGAATTCGGAGACGGGCTGGGCCTGGTTCCAGTCCGGAGCGGGAGTGCGTTCTCCGACGTTGTCCGGGCTGTAGTTATGGGCGGCGCTGCGCTGCTGGACCATATCGAAGTTGACGCCGATCTTGAAGAACCGGATGGTTGGCATCACCCGAAAATTAAGGGCGCCCGTCTCCTGGGCCATCCACTCCACGGTGGACTGCAGGTCGCCGTCGGGCGGCACCGCCAGGGTGAACCAGAGGTTGTAGTAGGAGCCTTCCCGGGCGTAGTTGTGGCTGACGCCGGGATGGCGGTTGATGAACAGGGCGCCGGCATTCAGGTCATCCGGTTCATAGGCAAAGGCCACCAGGGTCGTCTTATAACCCAGGCGGCGGGTGTCAAAGATAGCGCTGACCTGGCGCACCACGTTCTGCCGCTTCAGGTCGTCCAGGCGGGAGATTACCTCCTCTTCCCCTATTTCCAGCTCTTCGGCCAGGGCCAGGTAGGGGCGTTCCACCATGGGAAACTTGCTCTGGATGAGATTCAGCAGCGTGCGATCAATCAAGTCCATAATTTATCAGTCAGCCTCCATTGTTGTGGGCAGTGGTCTCTTCCGCAGGGACCGGGGCAGGCGAGGACAGTTCCAACCGTTTCTGGTACGACTCCACCACACCCACCAGGACACGGTCGGCCAGTTCCAGAATGGGTCCCCATGTGCGGTTTTCAGTAGAATCCAGCACCAGGGTTCGGAAGAAGATGAAAGCCTCAACCGTATCCTTGAGCGGGACATTGCGTTCCGACATTTCCGCGCCGTACTCATGCCCCAGCATCAGGGCTTCGGCCAGCACTCCCTGGCGTCGACCGGACGCCCGCCGCTGGGGAATACCCTGCACCAGCAGGGACAGCAAGCGGCGGCCAAAGAGACGCATCCGGTCCCGCCCCTCGTCCTCCACACTCTGGTACCAGGACTGGCTGGCCACTTCTTCGTGGCTGAGGCGTCGGCGGATACGACGCAGGGCGGCATCTTCCAGCTTGTCGGCGGTCTCCGAGGAAGAAGAACCCGGCTGCTGCCGGGTCAGGGCCAGCAGGTCCTCCCGGGCGAACCGGCGATGGCCGCCGGGGGTGCGGTACACCCGAAGGTGGCCGGCATCGGCCCACTGGCGCAGGGTAACCTGGCTGACCTGCAACAGGTCGCAGGCATCCCGCAGGGACAGCCACTGGGTCCGGTCAGCTAGCTGGAGGTTAGCCATCAAATCTACAAAAATCTATAAAAGTCTGGGGCAGGGGTCGCCGATTTAGCGGTAAGGATACTAGCATAGCGGGGGCCGTCGGTCAATGAGGATACCTTCGGCGTGCGAGGCATATCCCCTGGAGCTTTGCGCATTTAACGAATTCCCCCAGGTTTATCCGTTGTCTGGCCGCGTTTTCGCTAGTTGCTTTAATTCGTATATGATAACATCAAAATCGCTTCTTCTTAAACAGATTGTATGGGGAAATCGTACATACCTTCGCCAGAATCGAGAGCCGCAGCACAATGATCGATACCAATTCAAACTATGCAATTGCAACCCGTGGACTGGTACGCGAGTTCGGAGCGGTGAGGGCCGTGGACGGTGTTGACCTGTCGGTCCACCGCGGCGAAATCTACGGTTTTCTGGGTCCCAACGGGGCGGGCAAGACCACCGTGATCCGCATGCTGATCACCCTGCTGGCTCCCACCGCGGGCTCAATAACCGTGGCCGTATACGACGCGGTAGCCCAACCCGACCAGGTGCGCCTGCGTATCGGCGCGGCCCTGCAGGAAGCTGCCCTGGACGACAAGCAGACGGGCAGGGAACTGCTGACCCTGCAGGGAAGACTCTACGGCCTCAGGGGCAGGGAGATTGCCGCGAGAATGGCTGACCTGACTGACTTGATTGACATCGGCGACGCCATAGGCCGCCTCATCGGCACTTACTCCGGCGGGATGAAGCGTCGGCTGGACCTGGCGGCGGCATTGATTCACCAGCCTGAAATCCTGTTCCTGGACGAACCCACCACGGGCCTGGACCCCATCAGCCGCAACCGCATATTTGAAGAGATCGGGAAGGTCAATAGAGACCTGGGCGTAACCATCTTCCTCACCACCCAGTACCTGGAAGAGGCTGACGCCCTGGCCCACCGGGTGGGGATCATCGACCGGGGCCGACTGGCTGTGCAGGGAACGCCGGAGGAACTGAAACACTCGCGGGGTTCGGACCTGATAATCGTGAAGCTGGACGGCGACGTTTCCGGTGAGGTTGTAGCTGCCCTGGAAGCCCTGGCGACGGTGGATGCGGTGGACGCTCACGACTCGGAGTTGACAGTGAGCACCGGCAACGGGGCCGCGCTGGTCAGCGGGGTGGCACTGAAACTGAACGAACTGGGCGTGGGCGTACGGGAGTTGACTTTGCGCACCCCGACATTGGACGACGTTTTCCTGCAGGTAACCGGTTCCAGGCTGCAGCGGGAGGAACTGGGGCAGCCTGGGCAGGAGACAAGCGGGAATGACGACTAACCTCACCCTGTTCTTCCAATTTATCTATTCCAGGAGAAGTTTATGGCCGTAGCGTCAGGCGCGAGCGTGGTCACCGTTCACGCCCGCAAGGCAGGCTTTTTCAGGGATATTATTGCCGTGGCCTGGCGGGCGGTGCGCTCCATGCTGCGGGACCTGGAAACGGTGATTCCCGCCCTGTTTATACCCGTGTTCATGTTTGCGGTAACCGTGGGGGCCCTGCAGGACTTTGCGGAGAATATTCCGGGCCTGGACTACCGCGCTTTCCAGTTGCCTGTTGCGGTGCTTTTTGCCGTAACCGGCGTTTCCCGGGCCATAACGGTAGTGACGGATATCCAGTCCGGCTACTTTGACCGCCTGGTCATCACGCCGGTGAACCGGGTGGCCCTGCTCCTGGGGTTGTTGATGGCCGACTTTGTGCTCATCGTGGCCCTGACCATTCCCGTGATTATCATGGGCTTCATCGTCGGCGTGGGCTTTGTGACGGGCATATTGGGAATTCTGGCATTCATGCTGCTGGCCGGGCTGTGGGGGCTGATCTTCAACGGCTTTCCCTATGCCATTGCCTTCAAGACGGGGAACGTGGCGGCGGTGAACCTTTCATTCCTGCTCTTCTTTCCCTTCCTGTTTATGACCACCCTGTTCATACCGCAGGAACAGATGACGCCTTGGCTCTCCACCACTGCCGACTTCAATCCGGTAACCTACATTCTGGCTGCCGAACGGTCGCTGATAACTGAGGGCTGGCAGTGGGTGGTCATACGGGACGGCGTCATAGCCACGCTGGGCGTGGGGGTGGTAAGCATGACCCTGGCCCTGTACACCCTGCGGGGACGGGCAACACGGAAGTAGTGGTTCTCAGGTGCGGGGCCCATCGCGCCCTGCTGCGGGTGGTCGGCAGCTATAGACAACCGGATTACAATATTCCTGGAAAACCCGGGCAAGCTGTCTTATACGCTGGGTGAGGACGTGGAGGGATAGATGGGAAAGGCGTATTCGGTGAATCGGCAGGTCAGAAAACGGGCGGCTGTTGCCTTTTTGCTTGCTTTGCTGGCCTGCATAGTGCTGGTCGCCTGCACGGGCGGGGCCCAGCAGGCCCCTCCTGGCGCACCGCCTGCAGAGACCCAGCCATCGCTGGAAACGCCCACTCCACCGGTCCCTTCTGCCGTACCGACAATGCCGCTGGCGCTGATCCCGAAACAGACAACGGTGGCAAGAAGCGGCGTAGTTGCTATGCCGCGCCAGCCAACCCCGCCGTCTCTGAACACGCCTACCCCCACGCTGACGCCGACGCCAACACCAACACCAACACCAACCATTACACCCACCGCTACACCCACCGCGCCGTCAACGCCAACAGCGACGCCCACTTCCATGCCTACCGTGGCGATGAGAGCGACGGCGACTCCTATCCCCACCGCCACTCCCATACCGGGGCCGGAACAACCCATCTATGAGCAACGCTGGGTCAGGGACGGCATCAGCTATCGGGAGAGGCCTTATATCGACGCATTGACCGACATGGTCTATGACTCTCCTGCCCTGTTCGAAAAGCTGTTAAGCGTGTCGTGGACTGTCAATCCAAGCCAGTGGGACAACGAGGATGTCCTGGAGTCCATCCAGTATTTGAGCCGGGTGGCCTCGGTGGACGAGACTTCCGCCCTCCGGCTTGTCGATTTGACCATTTCCATTCCCCCGAAGCCGCCGGATCCCCAGATCCTGGGAACCCTGGCAACCCTGGCAGAGGACAATCCAGTCATCCTGAACGCGCTGCTGGCGGACCCCCGATGGGGGCAGGGACCCCAAGACGCTGACCTGGGCGACATCACCATGGCGCTTCTGGAGTTGACCATGAGTCCCGCGGCTGTTTCTGTAGCCCAGGAGCAGTGGTACCCAACGTTTGCCGGCGAAAACGACTCGCGACGGGAACGGGTCTTAAAGGCAATGCTGACAATTGCTGCCCATGCGCCCGGGCTGGCCGAAAGACTCCTTACCGGCACAGATGAGTGGCTTCCGCCAACCAACAGACAGGAGCTGAAAATCCTGACCGCCCTGGCAACTATAGGCGCGGCCGACGAAGCTGGCGCTCTGGCCATATCCCAAATGGAGTTTATTCGGAATGTCGGGGTCAAATCTAATGCGGAGTATTTTGGCGAGAGGGTTACTTGGAAGTTGGCCAGTTTGGCGGATGCCGATTCCCGCCACATTCCGGAACTGCTAACGCAGCTGGAGCAGATTGATCGGGAGTTGGACCATCAAACCGACTTTCTAGTTGACTTGCGTCACCTTGGTTTGACCCAGCCGGAAGTAGCAGCAGCCATTGGCAATGTGCCCTGGATCAAGGATGGCGTCTCCTTCATGGAGGACACACACCAATTCCAACTGTACGGGACTAAAGAGCATCTCCATTTCAAGGAGAGCTACTTTGGCAAGGATTTCGTTGATCTCGCCCATCAAAATCCCCAAGTGGCGCTGGACATGATCTCCCTGCCGTGGATCCGGGACGGAATTAGCCGGCTCGATACCGTGAGCTTTAGTGCGATCGAGTACCTTTTGTTGCATCCTGAAACTGCATCGACCATCCTGTCCATGCCCTTCATACAGGAAAATAACCGTAACATGGCTGACGCTGTCATAGCTCTCTCCAGTCTAAGGAGGGAAGACAAGATGCTCTACGAGCAGATGTGGAATCATCCCATGGTGGCGGGAAGTCCCCACGGCATTGCCCCGGAGACCCGTAGTTGGCAGATGGAGATGCTTAGGCTGGAACTATCCAATCCCGCCGCCGCCGACAAAATTAGAGCTTTGCCTTGGATCGCCGATGGGGTTAGCCTGGGGGAGGAACCAGGGCTGCGAGCGCTGTACTGGTTAGGCGTCGACACCGATCAGGCCTGGGAAGCCGCGCTGGAGCTACCCTGGGTTCTGGACGGAATCGCCGAGCACGAGTCCTGGATTCTTGGCCGGATTACCTTTATGGCCAGAAGGACTTCATCGCAAAAAGACGAGGAAAGCACCATACGCCTGCTGGAGATGCCCTTCCTTCAGAAGTCAGACGTAGCCACACGGGCGGCCCTCTTTTCCCTAAGCCGTTTACTGATCCGGAGCAACGAGGGATTTCGGGAGATGATGGACCATCCCCGCATTGCTGACGGCATAACCCGGGATGAGGCCAGGATCGTTGCGGTGCTTGCCGACCTGTATGGAGAGCCCAGCCACGAGGTTGCCGAGGCTCTAAACCCCGACCGTTTCACAATCGAGGTGCGCACATTCAGCCTGCCCGGCTCGGGCCCGATGGAGGTGGCCGTGGTAAGTCCGGAGGGCGGATACGACGGCACCCTGGACCTGCTTGAGCACTCGGTCAGAATCCAGGAAGAGTTGATGGGCATTCCCTATCCCAGGAGATACCTGGCCGTCGTAATCCCTGAAAGGGAACCCGGGGGCGCGATTGGCGGCCACCACGCCATAATCAAGGCAAACTCCAGGCACGCTGAATCCCCGGAAGTAATGGCCCACATGGTGGCCAAGACCTTCTGGGGTCAGTCGCCCCGGTGGCACCATACTGGCGCCCCTGAAGTACTGAGAAACATGACCTCCCAAAGGTTGCCCGACCCTATCGGCAGGACCGCTACGTTGAACTTGGACTGCACCTTGGTCGCTAACATTTCGGAGTGGGAAAAAGTGTACCGCGAGAAATTAACGGCAACGGCCGAATATTGGGAACTCTATAGGTCTGATTGCCATTTCTTTTTAGGAGCGGGCCTTTACCAGGAACTCTACGAAGAACTGGGCGAAGCAGAGTTCCTCAAGGGTTTTGCCAGGCTGCACCAACTGCGAACTGACCGTGAAGCGCCGGAACGGTGCTACGGGTTCCGGTGGGCCATCTGCTACGTGGAGAAGGCTTTTGTGTGGGACGCCTCGAACGCGCGAATCGCGGACATTGCCCAGCGAATCATTAACAAGTGGTACGAGGGCGCACCTATTCAATGATCTGATCCTGCAGAATTCTTGACGGGGACCGCCGGCGAGTGCACCTGACGGGTTTCGTCCGGTCCCTTTGCATGGCCCTTCACAGCAAGTCAGTCCGGTGGGAACCTCGTCGCTATTCCTCGTACGGCAAGGCATTTTGGCCCCGGAGATTTTCCGGTCCTGATTTTCCCCTCCAGGTTACTGACGCTTGGCCATTGCCCAACAGCGAATCCGTTCCTTACCATTAATGCGGAAGAATCCTGGACCCTTGGGACATACGGCAGCACTCCGTTGGTTCGTATTATGCCCAAACGGAGTGCGGTGGTTCATTGACGCAATCTTACAGCCACATCCACCTGGCTGGGTCAGGTCTCCAAATACTAAACGAGGGGGAGTGAGATGCTGGCCGGGCTGTGGGGGCTGATCTTCAATGGTTTTCCCTATGCCATTGCCTTCAAGACGGGGAATGTGGCGGCGGTGAACCTTTCATTCCTGCTCTTCTTTCCCTTCCTGTTTATGACCACCCTGTTCATACCGCAGGAACAGATGACGCCTTGGCTCTCCACCACTGCCGACTTCAATCCGGTAACCTACATTCTGGCTGCCGAACGGTCGCTGATAACTGAGGGCTGGCAGTGGGTGGTCATACGGGACGGCGTCATAGCCACGCTGGGCGTGGGGGTGGTAAGCATGACCCTGGCCCTGTACACCCTGCGGGGACGGGCAACACGGAAGTAGTGGTGAGCGAGGCGCTGGCATACATACCCGGATTGTCATTGGCTCCCAACCGTGTACTATATTGGGACATGGCAACCATCTTCTGATACCGAGATGACCGTATGAAGTTTGCCGCATTTACCACCGTGGCTGCATCGGCCGGGGAAGCCACCAATGCTGCCGAAATACTGGATAACCTCCGGCAACAAACGGTCCTGGCGGAAGAACTGGGCTTCGAAGCCATCTGGCTGGGAGAGCACCATTTTGGCCTCTACGGCGCGGGAGACCTTCCCAACCCAATCCTGCTGGGCGCCGACCTGGCTGCCCGCACCTCCAGGATTCGCATCGGCCAGATGGCAAACATCGCAACCTGGTGGCACCCCATAAGGCTGGCGGAGGACATCGCCATCCTGGACAACATGACCAGGGGCAGGGTGGATGTCGGCTTCGGCAGGGGTGTCTGGCCCTACGAGGGCCCTCAATTTCATCCCAACGCCGACCCCCGGAAGGACCAGGAAAACCGGGAGCTTTTCCAGGAAACGGTGGAAATCGTCCGGAAGATCTGGACGGAGGAGTTTTTCTCTCACCGGGGAGAAAACTACACCTTTCCCGCCGAGGACGCGGTGTTTTCCCATCCTTCTTTTCCCCCGGACCCGGCCTGGCACGAGGACGGGAAGGTAACGAGGCTGCGGGTAACGCCCCGACCGTATCAGACGCCTCATCCTCCCCTGTGGATGACGGTGTCCACCGACCGTTCCGTAACCACTGCCGCCGAAATGGGCCTGAAAGCCTGCTACTGGCAGCCTCCTCCCCGGCGCATACGCCAGCGAATGGAGATTTACGCCGAGGTAAGGTCCCGGTCGGAGGGAAAGCCGTTTGCCATCGGGCAGGACCAGGCCGTAATGCGGTCCACCTATGTTTCAACTTCCATGGAGCAGGCCCGGCGGGAAGCTGAGTCGGGGATCATGTCGGCGTTCATCTTCAATGATCCCTTCCGGGGCAGGGAGGTGTTCACCAACCCGGGCGAGGACCTGGAGCCAACGGTCAAGCTGGACTGGGATTTCCTGGAACCGCGCACGCTGCTGGTGGGGTCCCCGGAAAACGTCATTGAAAGGATCGAGGAATTGCAGGAAGTCTGTAACCTGGACTACCTGCTGGTGGAGTTCGCTCACGCCGGCATACCATTGCGCCAGACGTTGCAGAACCTGGAGAATTTCGGAACGAAGGTAATGCCTCGATTTTCCAAGCCAACCTGAACTCCGAGACCGTACCCCCGCAACCCGGGAAGACGAGACAGGACACTTGTAACATTTCCTGAGATTGCGTTCCGGTCTGGATAGCTTCAACCGGGAGGGGCAGGTCTCAACTCCGCCATCGCCACCCGGCAAGTTCCTTTTCCGGCCAGTATCACCTTCGCTGGAACACGATTGATTCCCGTTTCCCAGTTTGTTTGTGCCTGACCACTATGCTATAGTGCAGTCTAGAGGGCAATATTGAATGATTTACGCAGGCTAACAAGCAATAAAAGAACGTTATTCGTAGAACTTGGCAGGGAGATATCCAGCAAGGCGGTGCTGGACGCCATGCAGCAGGTGCCAAGGGAACTCTTCGTGCCCCCTGAAGTCCGCCACATGGCCTACCAGAACACCCCCCTCTCCATTGGCTCCGGTCAGACCGTTTCCCAGCCGTACATGGTTGCCTGGATGACGGAATTGCTGGAGCTTTGTGGCGACGAGAAAGTGCTGGAGGTGGGGACCGGCAGCGGGTACCAGGCTGCCGTACTTTCCAGACTGCTCCCCAGGGGCCTGCTGGTAACCGTGGAGCGGATACCAGCGCTGGCCGAAGCGGCGCGCCAACGCCTGGAGGAACTGGCCTGCCACAACGTCACTTGCCTTCCTGCCGGCCCGGTTCTGGGCGCTCAGGAGTTTGCCCCATTCGACGCGATTATTGTAACCGCGGCCTGTCCCGGACTGCCGGACAGCCTGGTAGAACAGTTGGCGGTGGGAGGACGATTGGTGGCTCCCGTGGGACCGAGGGAGGAGCAGAATCTGATCCTGGTACGCCGGACCGGCGAAGGCCTGTCAATCAACCTGTGCGGCAAGTGCCGCTTCGTACCCCTGCTGGGGCCGGAGGGTTTTGGGGAGGAATAGGGGTAAGGGTTTCAGTATTCGTCCCACAAATTGCACGTCAGGCAGGGAAGGCTCGCCAATAGGCTTCGTTCCCTTTGGGGGCTGGCCTCCTTGACGTGGGATGAAAAGTGTGGAAGTGCGGAAATTGAAGCCGCAGGTCGGTTGCCGTTTCATTCTAGGACCTAATGCACCAACCCATTGTAGAGCCTTTCAACATGTGATAAAACAGTTGGCGAGGTTTGTGCGGGAACATTAAAGGAAGTCTTGTGGGTCGCCATGGACAACGTAGGGCCTATCTCGCTCGATGACAATTACCAGCACAAACCCAGACAGGTCCTCGCAAGCCCATTGGTCTTGTCCCTCCAACTCAACCGCCGAGCGATTGGATACCACCAATAGGCACTTTCTGGCGCACTCTCCTGGCATTTGGTTTGCCAGGATCGACTTCTTGTTATCTATCACCCTCCTCACTTCGGCAAAAACGCTTTCTTCGGTTTCTCCGAGGTTCTGGGCGATCTCTCGGCACATCTTTTCTAGGTCTCGGTAATGGGACCTTATAGTCCAGGGTTTCAAGTCAGGCACACTTGTGATCTCGACATCGACATCTATGCCCTCGATATTTGCTCCATAATCTGGGAAGTTGTTGGGACCGTTCGGGTAAGGGGTAGCTTTCACCATTAAGCCTTTTGATTGGAGGAACCGTTCTACCACTTCCCAAGCATCGCGTTCGCACTCCTCCTTCATTTGGGAGGCTACTGTTGGATTACCGAAATATATGGGCGGTTCATCTTTAGGGATAAATATGCCAAACCCGGCTTTCGAAGGATTGTTCAAACACATGAACCATCCGCTATCGTCGACTACGATGTCCAAAGGGTGTGGCACGATCCCAAGGGACTTAGTTATATCCCGTCCCGAAACGTGCACAGCCCGTCCACCCCCGGATAAACCTCCATTGCTGTAAAAGTACACGTGCGGAGGACAATTTGAGATCAAAGAGTCAATGTTTGCCTGTAACCCTTTTGGATAAATCAGGATAATAGAGTCTACTCCGCTCGCGTATTCCGGATCGCTGTCTTCGTTCTCTAAGTACAATTCTTGGGCGACTGATTGTATGGGGTTAATGGCATCTGCAAATTGGCCAAAGGACTGGGTTCGGTGCCCAAGTCCCTCAACCAAAGAAAACCATTCGCGGTAGTCGCTAATCTTCTGAAGAATTTCTATAGTACCGGACCTTGTTCCCGCCTCGATTATCAGGGGATTTCTCTTTAGGAGGGGAGAATCGTTGTCTACTCGCTCAATCTCCGTCCCTGGTGGGACCAAGGATAGCTGTCGCTGTGGCAAAAATAAGGGTGGCATTCGGTGACCTTACTGTCTTGTTTAGTTTCTATTTAGGCTACGTTAGGCGAGATCTCCTGGTCAAGCGTGCCACAAGTTCGGCTTCGTTCCCTCTTGGGGGCTGCCCCCGCCAATAATTGCCATTGACTGGCAACGTCTCTTGAACGTACAATGGCATTTACCGAACCGAATAAATTGCTTTCCAAAGGGAGGGCTTTCAATGGCTATAACCATGGACGGCGTCGAACTGGGCGTCGAGATCACCGCGAAGGCAGCCGAGAAGATCAAGTACTTTGCCGAGAAGGAAGGAATCAAGGACAACGTGGGTTTGCGGGTGGCGGTCAAGGGCGGCGGTTGCTCCGGCCTCACTTATGACCTGAAGATTACCGGTGAGGAACTGGAGAGCGACAAAGTCGTCGAGCAGTACGGCGTCAAGGTAATGGTGGACAAGAAGAGCTACATCTACCTGGTGGGCACCGAACTGGACTTTTCCGACGGCCTCAACGGCAAGGGTTTCACCTTTGAAAACCCCAACGCCAAGAAGGCCTGCGGCTGCGGCACTTCCTTCAGCGTTTAACTCCCTAACCAGGAGAATGCCGGCAGCCAGTGGCTCTCGCACACCCCGGTTCAGGGGGAGTGAGCATGGCGTTCTTGAGTGGCGGATAACAACGGGCCCGGACGAACAGTTCGTCCGGGCCCGTTCATTTTTGCCGAAATGCCGTCGCTAACGGACAGTGAAGGTTGTTGCCTCTTCACCGTTTACTATCGCCGCATAATCCTGACCCGCCTCAAAGTCTGATCCCAGGGGGATGATGACTTCCGTGACGGGGTAGTCCGCGATGCAAATGACCGGTTCCACTCCCTGGGCAACTCCGTGGTAAGTCACCGTTACCTCCACCATGCCAGGCTCCCTGCGGCTGACCCGGTAGCCGTTTTCCTCGGAGCAACCACTGCCCGCAGGGACGCCGTAGGTTAACCGCAGATTGTATTGGGGCGTGTCGCTTTCAATAGTCTGTACCTCCGCCTCAATAACATCGGCCGGCTCAATCACCGAGGGCGGGAAATCGGGCGACGGGCGGCTGAAGCTGTTGGTAACTACGCCGTTCACCGACACCGTATAGCTTACCCCTGCCTTCAACTTCCCGTTCAGGTCTATTACTTCATCCAGTTCAATCAGGTGCTCCTCGCAGGGCGCGCCCCACGGCGCCGGCGGAGGCACGTAATGGGTGAGGGAAACCTGGATGTCGTTCCCTTCGACCTGCACCGACTGGTCGCGCCGCCTGGAGCAATTTTCAAGCTCAGACTGCAGGAAGAAAATTCGCAGGAAATCCCCTTCGTGGGGCGGTAGCATCTCGGCGCCCACAATGGGGTACTTCGCCTCCACCCACTCATTGGGGTCCACCGATTCACCGTCGGAACCCTCCACCGGTGGTGGCTGCACCATTACCAGCAGCATGTCCACCCTGCGGGGATTGCCCCGGGTGATGACGTCGTAGGCCGTATCGTTGATGAAGGCCAACCGCCCGTCTGCCTCGACGATTCTGGCCTGCAGGGAGTAGGTGTTGCGGTCGTCTATATCGTCCCGGTTGTACTCCACCCTGAACTCAATGGGCACCTGGCCGGGGTTCTCAATTACCTGCTCGGCAATAAGTTCGGATGCGGCATCCTGGCAGGACGTGTCGCGCAACTGGACTTCCAGCCGCGCCCCGGGGGTCAGGGCCAGCCGCTCCCGGTAGGTAACGGCGCCGGAAACCGAGGCATTGGGTCGCTTGCCGGAGGTTACCGTGGTGGTGGCATTGGGGGAACCGGGGTCGCCCTGGCAGGCCGCCAGCGCGAGAACAAGTGTGGTAAGCACAAGGACAATGCCCACGGCCAGTTTGGTATTCATGCCTGCGCCTCAAATTGATGGAGTTTATTGGCGTTCCTTCAATTATATAGACGCAAAGGGGGCTTAAATGGTTCCCACCCAAGACAAGAACCTGGGGATCTAGGCCGCTGGCACCCCCGGCGGTGGCCGCAGGGGGGTTATTGCCAGTACCACCGCACCGGCCACCCACAGGATGGCAGCATAGGTGAATACGGATCCGATGCCGAAGCTGTTGACCACCACCGCAGCTACCAGGGGCGCGATGCCGCTGAGTACGCTGTTGACGCCCATGACTATGCCCATAGTCACACCTTCGGTGCCGCGCCCAACCTGGTCCAGCACCGTGGCCTGGAGGATCTGGTTCATGGACGAACTGAACAGCCCGATTGCCAGCACTATCACCATGAGCAGGATTCCGGCCCCCGCAGGTTCAATGGCCAGCGACAGCGCACCCACGGCAGTAAGGCAGGGAATCAGGATCAGCTTCCGTCCAAAACGGTCGGACAGAAGGCCCGCAATAGGGGAGGAGACGACGCCCAGAATCAGCAACAGCGTAAGGTGGAGTCCCACCATGAAGGCGGAAAAGCCTAACCCGCCGTCGGCAACCGGGTCGTGCAGGTACTTGGCCAGCCAGAACATCAGGACGACGGAACCCATGTCCCGCAGGCTGCTGACCAGCACCAGGGCCAGGATTGCGGGACTGCGCAGCAGGCGACCGGCATCCCGGAAGCGCTGCCCCACCTCCATTCGCTGGCCTCCGTCGTCGCCCTCGCCGCCCAGGTGGAACAGGGCCCAGAACACGACGGCGGTCATGACAACCGCGGGGAATACGTAAACCAGGGCAACGGGCCGCCACGCCCCGGCAAAGAGGGTGAGCAATGCCCCGATGATCAGCGGGCCGATGCTGTCGCCAACCTGTCCGCCCACGCCGTGCATGGACAGGCTGAAGCCCCGTCTTGTGGGGAATCGCTGGGATATGGCGGCAATGGCCGGCATGTGCCAAACCGTACCCGGCAGGGGCAGCAGAATGAACACCAGGGCCAGCATGACAAAGCCGGGAGACGCGGCCACCAGGCCGTATGCTACGGCGGCTATGGCCATGCACAGGGTGAGAATGAGACCCCAACGCCGGCGGAAAATGTCCACGATAAAGCCGGTGGGTATGTTGGCGATGCCGCCGCTGATGCTAAGAATGGCGATGAGGGCGCCAAACTGGAAATTGGTAAATCCGAGAGCGGTCTGGATTACCGGCAACAGGACGACGATGCTCTGGCCGTACCAGTGGGTGAACCCGTGGCCGATAGAAAGGTTAGTAAGGACGAAGGGCCCGCCGCGGCGATAGCGCGGTTGGCTCTCCCCCAGGCCGCTAGCTGCATTAGTTGCCAAAGAACCTCTCAAGGGACCGTTCCAAACTAAGATAGGTATCGCTGCGGGTACCGAAGATGATGAGGGCCCCGCATCCCAGTACCAGGGCGGCCACGAAAAGGCTGCCGGCCAGGCCCAGAAGAAGGCGGGGTAGTTTCAGGGTGGGGGTGCTATCGGCCATATGAACCCTACGTCAACTTCCCGTATACCGTTTCCGGGGTTACCAGGATGGCCACCGAGTCCTGGCGGATCATGGCCTCGTCGTACTCGTCCCAGTCGGGGTGTTCGCTGCCGCTGCAGGCTCGGAAGATGTCACGCAGGAGCAGGCGCAATTCCTCGGCGTCGGTGTTGAAGGCGCCCTTCAGTTCCGCCTTGCCCTCTACCACCACGTAGGTACGCCAGTCGGGGGTGATGCACAGGACCGTGCACTGGGGGTTGCGGCGCAGGTTGCGGACTTTCTGCGACCGGGGATAGACGGACGCCAGGGCCATGTAGCCTTCGTAGGCGCCGCAGACCACCGCGCTGGCGTGCACCGCTCCGCTGGGGCGGATGGTCTGGACTATGGCCCGGTGGTTGGTTTCCAGGAAGGAACGGATATCTTCAAATTCCATGGTTGCACCTCGACGTTTGGGTGTAGCTGTTCAATGGACCAGGGCAACCACAAGGGTTGCCTCTACCTTTTGTTGTGCAACTAGAAGGGCCGGCGGTAGGAGACCTCTGTTTCCACTGCGGTTATGAACTCCAGCAGCACGGCCTCGCCCTCCTCGGTCTTGCGGCGGGCGCGCTGGAAGGCGGGGATGATTTCCGCCGGGTCCTCGATGCGTTCGCTGTACCCGCCCATTTCCCGGCCCATGCCGGCATAGTTGCCGCCCAGGTCGCGAGTGTTGTAAAGCTCGTGGGAAGCGGCCATAGCCGTTACCTCGGCGCCCATGCTGGAGTTGTTGAACACCACCGTAATGATGGGCAGGTTGCTGCGGACAGCCGTTTCAAAGTCCAGGCCAGTCATGCCGAAGGCGGCGTCGCCCATGAAGTTGACGCAGACTTTATCGGGATGGGCCAGCTTGGCGCCGATGATCAGGCCCAGGCCGGTGCCCAAGCCGTGGGACTTGCCCCATCCAAGGTAGCTGCCCGGACCGTTAGACCGATAGAAGGGCAGAATTTCGTCGCGGGGACTGCCTGAGTCGTGGGTAACGATGGCGTCTTCAGGCGGGATGGCCTGCATGAAGTCGTGGATGATGCGGTAGGGATTGATGGGCCGCTGGTCGGTGGTCAGCTTGTGGGTCCACTGCCCCAGCCAGGCCTCCCGCTCTGCCTGGATGGCGGCCGCCGTGGCCTGATTATCCTTGCGGGAGTCCCCTACGATGTCGCGGCAGGCGTCGATCAACTGGCGCAGGGCCAGTTTAGCGTCGGCCATGATGGGGATGTCCACCTGGTAATCCTTGTTGAGGTCGCGGGGGTCGTTGGTTATCTGGATGATGGTCTTGCCGGCGGGAATGTTGATGTAGCGGACGTGCTTGGTGAAGCTGCACCCCACGCCAAGGACCAGGTCGGCCCGCCGCATATAGTTGTGTACGGGGCCGGACATGACACCGCTGGCGCTGCCCAAAGCCAGGGGATGAACCTCCGGGAAGACGCCCTTTCCGGCCAGGCTGCTCATCACCGGAACCTGAAGCAACTCTGCCAGTTCCAGCAGATCGTCCGACGCACCGGCATAAAGTACGCCCTGGCCGGCGTGGATGACCGGCGCGGTGGCCGAGCACAGGGCACGGGCGGCCGCATCAATGTCTGACGGGTTGCCCGGAAAGGGCAGCGCCTTCAGGGGAGAGTAAGCCGCGGCCGACTCGTCCACCTCGCCCAGGGCCACGTCGGTGGGTATTTCGACCAGTACCGGCCCGGGTCGGCCCTGGCGCAGGGCAGCGAAGGCGCGGCGCATGGTCTCGGCGGTGCGGTCGGGGCTGTTCAGCTGCTCAATGTACTTGGTGATGGCGGCGTAGCTGGTCATGGAACTGAACAGGGGCAGAATGCCCTGCCGGTCCATGGGGTGCCCCTGGGCCAGGATGAGCAGGGGGGTGGAGTCGGAGTAGGCAGTGGCGATGCCGGAGAAGGCGTTCTCCGCCCCGGGGCCGTACTGCATGGCGAAAACGCCCATGGGGTTGCCACAAGTAACGCGGCTGTAGCCGTCGGCGATGCCCACGCCCACCCGTTCCTGGCGGCTGATTATGGGCCGGATGCCGGCCACCGCGGTGGCCTCCAGCACCGGCGTAGTTGGGAAGCAGCTTAGGTTCTGAACACCTTCCCGCTTCAGAATGTCGGCGATCAGGTCAACGGTGCGCATGGGGAACCTCCGGGGTAATCAGGTGGCGGGTTGGATGGACATATCATCCGCCAGTATACCCCTCTTGTCCATATAGCGGCGCAGGTCCAGGTACCGTTCTGCTTCAGGTGGTTGGAGCCGTGTAGCGGCGTGTTTTAAACCCGCTCTGCCTGGCGTCCAGATGTTCTCCCCATCCAATACCATCTGCATCGGGACACTGCCGCAGGTCGAGGAAGATTTTGAAGGGCAAAAGAACGGGGCCTCCCCTTTCTGGGGGGAGGCCCAATTCTACCAGTGTTGTTGACCCAGGGTGGCAGAGATTAGGCTCCGCCGGGTACTCCGGAGATCTGGCCGGCATTGCCGGTGTTGTCCTTGTCTGCCGGGTCGATCCACAGGTGCATGAACTTGAGGAAGGAACCGTTGGGCGCGGGGAAGTGGGAGTAACCGTTGACCTCAGGCCAGAAGGAGACGGCTTCCTGCTCCCAGTAAACCGGGAAGGAGCCATACGCTTTCATAGCTGCCAGGTCAATCTGTTGAGCCAGGTCGAGCCTCTTGGCCGCGTCCAGTTCGGTCTGGGCCTCGTCCAGCAGCGCAACGATGCTCTCGTCGCAGTTGCTGGCGGGAGGGGTCCAGTGATTACCCGCAGAATCGCAGCGCAGGAAGCCTGCGACGCCGGCATTGGGGTCGTCTGCGGTTACCGTGCTGTTGCCAGGCTTGAATTCGCCCCAGGTGCCCTGGGATTCCAGGGTCCGGTAGGCGATGGTCTCCACCAGGTCAAAATCGGTCTTTACGCCGATCAACCTAAGCTGTTCCTGAAGGAAGGTGGCGCGGGCCTGAACCTGGGCGTCCGACTCCACAGTGAAGAGGTAGGTCTTGTCAAAGTCGAAGCCTTCTCCTTCCAGGATAGCTTTTGCTTCGGCCCGAGTGGCTTCCATGTCATCAGACACGCACCAGCCAGGCACCGAGCAACGCTGCTCCGTGGAGAGTTCCCAGGGGCTGCCGGGAGCATAACCGAAACCGCCAGCGGCGCCATGCCCGTCCTGCAACACCTGAATGGCGGCCTTACGGTCAATTCCCATCACAATGGCCTGGCGAACCTTGACATTGTCGAAGGGAGCGTTGCGGTTGTTGATCCACAGGCGGAAGTTGCCGCGGGTAGCCCGGATCACGGTCACAATCTGGTCGTGGTCCACGTAGGACTGATACTGGCCCCAGTTGCGGACCCAGTGCCAGTCGGTCTGGTGGGCCAACTGGGTGGCCTGCTGGGTGGACTCGTCCAGGATACCGTTGATTACCAGTTCGTCCACGTAGGGCAGACCGGGGAAGTAGTAATCGGGATTCTTGTCAAAGTACTGGGTGTCGATACCGACTTCCTGGCCTTCCCTCCACATGAAGGGGCCAAGGCCGACGGATACGTCCTGGAACATGACATCTTCACCGCCCGCCTCAAACCAGGCCTTGTTGAAGATCTGGGCGCGGCGGTTGGCTATAGGGAGCAACAAGACGGACTCGCCGCTGGGGCCGGTAAAGTCCATCTGGAAGGTATTGTCATCCACGCAGCTGAAACCGGCAGCACCCTCCTGCACGTTGGCAAGACGGCTCTGCATGTAGCTGGCGGTGATACCTTCGCCGGTCTTCATGGTATCGAAGGAGAACCGGGCATCCTCACAGGTGAACGGCTCGCCGTTGTGCCAGGTTACGCCATGACGAAGATTAAAAGTAATTCCATCGAGGCCGTCGGCCAGGTCCCAGCTCTCGGCCAGGTCGGGAATAATGGGACCACCGGAATCGTAGGGGTTCTCCATAACCAGGAGGGCGCCGGTGGGCATGCGGTACCGGTCGGTTACACCGGAACCCGCGCCCCAGGCGTTGGCGTGTTCAAGGGGGTCTTCGTAGTTAATCCGGAGGGTGCCGCCGTAAGTAACCTCGCCGTAAAAGTCGGCAACGTGGTCGGGAATGGGCACGACGTCGGACATTTCCGTCATGGCCATGGTATCGGGCTTGTCCATCGTCTCCTCTGCCGGTTTGGCCATTGCCTCGGGTTCGGCCGTAGGGGCAGGGGCTTCAGCAGCCGGGGCTGCGGCGGCGGGAGCTTCCGCGGCCGGAGCAGCCGCGGCTGGTTCGCTGGCAGGCGCAGCAGGCTCGGGGGCTGATGAGCCACAAGCTACGATAACCAAGGCCAATATCGCCAGCAATGGCCCCAAAACGAGTTTCCTGGGTTCCTTCAGTGGTAGGGTCCGCCAGTGGTAGGACATGGGTTTTATCCTCCAAGTTTAGACTTTTTTAATAAAGGAACGAAAGTCCCTCATGTGAGTCCCAGATATGGAGTAAATATTCTACAGGCTATGCACCTCCTTGTAGTAGATTCGGAATTTATCGCTTCGCAGTAATGCTATGGACTTATAAAAAAGCACCGACGAAATATATACAAATAGTGGTTGGTATGTCAATGTAGATCGCTGGTATGCTGATAGTTTCAGCTTTTTCCGTAGATACAAAAATGAAGAAAAATCGGGATCAGGTATCCCACAAAGTTAACCCGTTGTCTGAATGCAATCGTGTCTGACCCGAGTGGAGCACAATGTGGACAGGTCAGGGGTGGGCCGACGGAAAACCGGGGCTGGTAGAAAGATTTGGGCCACTCCCCTGAGAGGGGGAGTGGCCCAAAAAGTGTGCCTTAGCTTATAGTCTCTGCCCGTGGATATTAAATCCCGCCGGGTACCCCCATGGTCTGGCCGGCGTTGCCGGTGTCGTCCTTGTGGGCGGGGTCGATCCACATGTGCATGAACTTGCGGTAGGATCCGAAGGGCGCGGGGAAGTGGGCATAGCCCCTTACCTCGGGCCAGAAGGCTGCAGCTTCCTGTTCCCAGTAGACCGGGTAAGAGCTGTACTGCTTCATGGCGGCCAGTTCGATCTCGTGAGCAATGGCCCGCCGCTTATCTTGATCCAGCTCAACCTGGGCCTGGTCCAGCAGGGCTACGATGTCCAGGTCACAGTTGTCCTCCGGCGGGGTCCAGTCGTTGCCGGTGGAATCGCAGCGCAGGAAAGCCGACACGCCAGCGTTGGGGTCGTCGGCGTTTACTGTGCTGTTGCCGGGTTTGAGGTCGCCCCAAGTCCCGGAGTTTTCCTGCTCCCGGTAGGCGATGGTTTCGACCGAGTCAAAGTCGGTCTTGATACCGATCAGCCGCAACTGCTCCTGGAGGAAGGTGGCGCGAGCCGTTACCTGGGCGTCCGACTCCACGGTGAAGGTGTAAGTCCTGTCAAAGTCGAAGGCCTCCTCTTCCAGGATTTGCCTGGCTTCGGCGCGGATGGCTTCCATATCATCGGAGACGCACCAGCCTGGTACCGAGCAAAGCTGTTCCATGGGCAGTTCCCAGGGACTGCCGGGAGCGTAGCCAAAGCCTCCCCAGGCGCCGTGGCCGTCCTGGAGAACCGTAATGGCGGCATTCCGGTCAATGCCCATGATGATGGCCTGGCGGACCCGCACGTTGTCGAAGGGCTCGTTGCGGTTGTTGATCCACAGGCGGAAGTTGCCCCTGGTGGCGCGGATGACGGTGATGATCTGGTCGTGGTCCACGTAGGCCTGGTACTGACCCCAGTTGCGGACCCAGTGCCAGTCAGTCTGGTGAGCCAACTGGGTGGCCTGCTGGGCGGACTCGTCCAGGATTCCGAAGATTACCAGTTCGTCCACGTAGGGCAGTTCGGGAACGAAGTAGTCGTCATTCCTCTCGAAGTGCTGCTCATCATTCCCGACTGTCTGTCCTTCTATCCATTTGTAGGGGCCAATGCCCATAGTTACATCCTGGAACATGGCCTCTTCGCCGCCGGCCTGGAACCAGGCCTTGTTGAAGACCAAGCCCCTGCGATTGGATAGGTTGAGAAGCGGGATGCCCGTGGGACCCGTGAAGTTCATTTTCAGGGTCATATCGTCAATGCATTCCATTTCCTCCACTATGACGTGGGCCAGGCGGCTCTTCATGTAGCTGGCGGTAAGGCCGTTTCCAGTGGCCATTGTCTCGAAGGAAAAGCGTGCATCTTCACAAACAAAGGGCTCTCCGTTGTGCCAGTTGGTGCCGTCCCGGAAGTAGAAGGTTACACCGTCCAGCCCTTCGTGGACATCCCAATGACTGGCCAGGTCGGGAATCAACGGAGCGCCAGCATCGTAGGGATTTTCCATAACCAGCACGGCGCCGGTGGGACCGCGGTACCTGGACGAAGCGCCAGTTGCTGCGCCCCAGTCGTTGGCGTGTTCCAGCGGGTCTTCGTAGTTAACGCGAAGAACGCCCCCGTAGACGGGTTCGCCGTAGTAATCAGTTGGGGGATTCCAGTATTCGGCGAAGGCCATGGCGCCGCTTTCAGGCTTGGCCATCATTTCCTCGGCCGGTTTTTCCATGGGGGCGGGAGCCGCCGTGGGTTCGGGGGCCGGCTCTTGTGCCGGGGCCGCTGCAGGGGCCGCCGGTTCCGCTGCGGGTGCTGCGGGCTCGGGCGACGCCGCGCCGCAAGCTACGATTGCCAGCGCCAGAATCGCCATTATCGGCCCTAGAACGAATTTCCTGGGTTCCTTTAACGTTTGTTTCCGCCAGTGGTAGGACATGGTTAACATCCTCCAAATTCAGACTTCTTGAAAAAGGAACGGTTTCCCTGCTTGTAAATCAGAACTATATCTTTGAAGCTTTAAGTTGTCTCACCTCCTTGAATAAATTAGCTATTTCGTAGTTATGCATTGAACAAGCTATCTATTTAAGATTATTTGAAGAAATATATTCTTAAATGGCTAATATTGTCAATATATTATCCTAGATATCTGGAACAAAGGAAGTTAATTCGTAACAAATACAGCCAAGGTTGCAAACGTATTTCGTAACGATTGAGCACGACTGCTCTGGGCAGCGTCGCCCAAGCCCAGGCGAGCGCTGTAGAAATGGGTATGGAGTCAGGGGAGGGGGTGATGGTTGGCCAGGATGGGTTGTTTCAGTTGATTCAGGACGGAGAAGAGGACGGGGGACAGTCCCACCAGGTCTAGTTCTTCTCAAGAACCTCAATAATCTCCGGCGCCATGTAAACTCGGTTTCTTCTTTGGCCGGTTACTTCGATCTGGACTTCGGCGGTTTCGAGCCGTTCTATGGTTCTTTAGGCGCTTACCGTGGTAACGCACAGCATTTCACTCACCTGAGTGGCGGTGACCGCAGGACTTGCAAAAAGCCGGTCAACCAACTGCTGGACCAGGGGAGACGAGCGTGTGCTCTGCTTTTCCTCTCGGTAATGTTGCCTGAGTTGGAGCAGCCTTTGAGACCGGTCAATGGCGCCACCGCCAGCCATCAGAACCGAAACCATCGGGCACGCGAGCAGGGTTCAGCCAAAAGGCCAAAAACGCTTTTTGGATGATCGTTTAGGGGGCTTGGAGGTCTCTTTAGGGCGTTTTGATGCCTTGGGGTTTACTCTGCTGGACTGTGTCTTGGGTGAGGTTTTATCAGTCTTGGAAGTACTGGTTGCCTGCCTGAGATTAGCGTCGAGCAATGCGGCGACAGCCTTTTCTTCTGCTCTGTGTCTTTTCTCTATGCAGCCGAAGCAGGTGCAAGCGGGGGGATGATAGCCATGCCCGGGTTTGTCAGAAGGGCGGTCTCCGCCCCATTTCCCAAAGTTCCCGATTCTGAGAGGCATGTTTCGGCTAACCTCCAGGCAACAATGCTGGGTTTCTGCCAACTAAAAGGCGCGGACGATTGTCAAAACGTTATCCGTAATATACTTTGGTATGATAAAGCTCCTTAGTATTATACTAAGACATGCTAAAAGTATAATAGCGGGCTTCGGGAGCCTTCAGGACAATGACTAAATTGCTGCGCTGCCCACGCCATCCTACCTACACCACCCCCAGCATTTCATAACTTCCTCCCACAACTGCCTTCCCATCCAGCCCCAGCCAGCGTTCTACCAGAGTGGCGTAGAGGCCGCGGTAGTCGTAGTTGAAGTGGAGGTCGCCTTCCAGCAGGTCGGGTTCGCGCATGGAAGGGAATTCATTGTACTGGCCGCCCTTGACCGGGGCGCCCATGACCATGGACAGGCCGCCGGAGCCATGGTCGCTACCGGAACCGTTGTCTTTCACGCGGCGGCCGAACTCGGTGAAGACCAGCATCACCACCCGGTCCTCCACGCTGTGCTCGCGGAGGTCGGCGAAGAAGCAGGAGATGGCGTCGGACAGTTCGGTCCACAACTGGGTATGGACCGCCATTTCGGCGGCGTGGGTGTCGTAGCCGCCGTGCTGGGTGTAGAAGACCCGCGTCCCCAGGTCGGCCAGCAGCACCTGGGATATGGCGCGCAGGTTTCGGGCTATGGCGTTGTCACCGTACTCTACCGTGGACTGGTATTTTTCCGGCGCCGTGCGGAGAATGTCGGCCCCCTTCAGGGCGTCCAGGCCCGTCTGACCCAGGTAGTCCATGGTTGGGCCGGTACCCATGGCCGGCGAGTACATGCGGGCGAAGGCGTCCAGGGCTCGCGCCCGGGCCTCCTCCTGGGGGATGGAGGTCAGCAGCCCATAGTTTTCCAGCACCGCCACCGACGCCACGGGTACGCCGGGCAGGGCCATGGCCCGGGGCAGGCCCCGGCCGAAGTTGACGCCCGTCAGGACGTTTTCGCCGCGGGGGTCGAGGTCGCGGATAACCTTGCCCAGCCAGCCCTCGGTGCCAATCTTGTCGGGTTCGCACGTGTGCCAGATATCCATGGAGCGGAAATGGGAACGGTTGGGGTTGGCGTACCCCACCCCGTGGACCACCGCCACGTCACCCTGGTCGTAAAGGTCCTTGATGGGAGACAGGGTCGGATTGAACCCCACCTTGTCGTCCAGGGGCAACACCCGTTCAGGAGATACGTTCACCGTGGGACGATTATCGTAATAGAGGGGATCGCCGTAGGGCACGACGGTGTTCATGTAGTCGTTGCCGCCGGTAAGCTGAAGGACAACCAGAACCGGGTCTTTGCTGGTGGTGGTCATGGCATCCGCTCCTTCTTCTGATGGAGTGTGGTGGAAACGGGCGATTTGACCAGAGTTTAACATACGGGGACAGTACCGTGGCTCTCGGGAAACGGGACCTTGCCGTTCAGTAGCTCCTCCACCGACGGGACTTCAAAAGGATGGCAGGGTAGCTTCCAGTCCCCTTAGCCGCTGACGACGTTCCTTTACGTCGGGCAGATGTTGGGCCACCAGCGCCCAGAAGTCGGGGGAGTGGTTCATGTGGGTCAGGTGGCACAGTTCGTGGACGACAACATACTCGGTCAGGGCCGGTTCCAGCATGGCCAGACGCCAGTTGAAGCGCAGGTTTCCGGTATGGGAGCAACTGCCCCAGCGGCGTTTCTGGTTCCGGATTCGCACTGTGGGGACAGTTCCGTTGCCCAGGGTGTGCAGCCAGCGGGCCAGGTGTTGGTCCACCTGCTCGGCGGCGCGGTGCCCGTACCAGGTCATCAGGGCCGCCTCTATCTGCTGTCCCCGGGTTGTGTCGTCCAGGCCCAGGGGCACGTCAACCTTCAACCGGCGCCGCTCCAGCGATACTTCAGGCAGGCCGGTGGGGGTGGAAACCACGCCCTGAACCCACAGGGTGAGTTCGCTGCCCTTGAAGGGCAGTTTCTCACCTGACAGGAAGGTGGGCGCCTCCGGTTTGACGGGGGCGACGTCCAGCTTGGACAGAATCCATCGGGCCTTCTGGCGTACCATCTCCTCGGCCTGGTCGTTCGTGGTGTTGTAGGGCACGGCCAGTACCACTTCGCCGGATACAATGGAGACCTGGTAGGTTTTCTTCCGCTGCCGACTGCGCCGGATACGGAATTGGATGGACCTGTCGTCTACTTTCAACCGCTTCAATGGGCCAACCGGCCCCGACTTACCGGCGGCAATGGAGCGGGAGAGAGGGGTTGGTTGTATGGATGGGTGAACGTTTCGTATCAAGCTCTTGTACCGTGATTCCCGAGTCTGTCACCATTATTTCAAGCAGAGTTGGCGGGCGCAATAGCCCCACTGTGGTCAACGCTGTCGTTGCGATTGGGCATCTGTACTGTTTCTCCACCTCCGAGTCTCAGCGAAATGGAGGTCGGCCCCTTGGCTGCGGTGGCAAATCTGGGCAGCCGATAATGCCGTTGCTACCGCTGGGTGGTGATGTTATTCTGGGAAAACCGGAAACGGCGGAGTTAGTGGCAAGCTTGTTGAGACTTTGGGCGCGTATTTCGGCGGGACCGGCCGGTGGATTGCGGTTGCTGGCTGCCACAGTAACTTTGTTCGCGCTGGTCGGTTGCGGTAACATGCCATCCCTGAATCCCGACCCCACGCCCATCCCGGCCAGGACTGATCCCACCGGTGGCGCCCCGCTACTTCTGGAAGAAGACCCCCAAACAGGAGCATTACCCTCTTTGGCTGTTGACCGCATCGCCTACATAGGTCCCTACGGAGACCTGTTCACGGTCAATCCCGACGGCAGCGACGAACGACGGTTGACCGGGGTCAGCCGAGTCCGTTCACGCCCCTCGGACCCGGCCGGTCCGGCCAGCCCGTCGGACACTGCCGCCTTTTACCAGGTGCAGGACCTGGACTTCAACGAATCTTACGCCTGGCCCACCTGGTCGCCGGACGGGACCAGACTAGCGGTTTCCCGGGTGCAGATTGCCCCCAACCGCTCCCTGGAAGTGTCGGTGCAGGTTATTGACGCCATTACGGGCATCAGCCGCCTGGTGTATGAGAACGATGTGCCCGGACTGATTGCCGACGGGTCTCCTCACTACCTCTACTGGTCGCCCGACGGCGAGTTGCTGTCCTTCCTGGCCACCACACGCCAGGGGATGACCCTTTTTGCCGTAAATCCCGACACATCCGACGGAGCAATTGCCCTGGAACGGGGCGCGCCTCTTTACTTCAGCTGGAGCGGCAACGGTCAGAACCTTATTGTGCACTCCCGGGACGAGGTTAAATTGCTGCGACGCCCGTTGCTGATGGACGACCCCCAGCACCTGGCCAGCGCTGTTGGCTTCCGTACGCCGGCCCTGGCTGCAGACGGTGAAAGCTGGGCCTGGTCCGGCGGGGATGCCGCCAGTAGCGTCATCTACGTGGGCGGCAGTGGCGGCCCTGCAGCCCTGCAAATCCTGGATACCGGGCCCCTGGTAGCCTTTATGTGGTCGCCCGATGGCCGGACCCTGGCCGTGGCCGACAATCCTGACCCACAGGGACGCATCTACCAGCGCCTCCGCCTGGTGTCTTCCGACGGCAGCGGCCTGCGCACCCTGGTGGAAGAACCGCTGCTGGCCTTTTATTGGTCGCCAGACAGCGCGCGCATGGCCTGGGTGGGCGTGGACCCCGAGGAACAGGTGTTTGAAATGAAGGTTTCTGCGGTGGCTGAGGCGGGCCCCTCGGTTGATGACCAGTCACCAGGTGCCCGGGAGTTGTTCCGTTTCCGCCCCAGCGGGGAAACCTTCACGATGTTCAGCTTCTTCGACCAGTATGCCTATTCCCACTCACCCTGGTCGCCCGACAGCACCCGCCTGGTGGTGGCCGGTTCCGAGGGTCCCGTGGCGGAACGCCGCAACGGCCACAGTCCCACCGGCGCGCGGGTGTACGTGCTGGACGCAGTAGGGGACGCGCCTCCCTCTGAAATTGCCCAGGGCAGCGTAGCCTTCTGGTCGTGGAACTAGGAAACCGCCAAATTCCAGGCAATGAAGGATAGATCAGGACAGCTGGCGGCCGGTTTATCGTTCTGGCTGTTGGCTGTGCTTGCAGCGCTGGTCCTCTCTTGCGCAGGGTCGGGCCAGTTATCCACCCCCTTACCTACACCCACTGCCACACCAACCCCTACACCCACGCCGCCACCCGATCCCCGGGCCATCCTGGCCCGGGCTGCCGATAAATTGACCTCCGAGACGTACCTGTGGTTTTCACTGGAGCACCCCGTGGGCAGCACCCCGCTGGCAACGGGTTTGAATCTGGCCGGAACGGAAGGGGTGGCCAACCTGCCTGACCGGTTCCGGCTGGCGCTGGATATGGAAGCATCGGGCACCGTGATTAAGCTGGACGTGATCGTGGTGGGGGAGCAGGCCTTTATGACCAACCTGTTCAGCGGGGCCTGGGAACCGGTACCCAAGGAGCAGATTCCCTTCCGCTTCGACTTCGTAACGGAGTCAGTTACCGCCCTGCTGTCCGGCATGGATGACCTGACCCTGATGGGAGACGGGGAACTGGAAGGGTTGCCCGCCTACGTTATTCGTGGAGTCGGCCCCACGGAGGCGTTGAGCCAACTCATCCCAGGCGCGTTGCCCGACTCCACCATTCCGGTGGACCTCTGGGTGGACAAGGCCGACGGCCAATTACGGCAGGTGCAGATGACTGGCCCCCTGGTATCCGGAGACCTGGCGGACACGGTAAGGCTGGTACGCCTGGAAGCCCTGGAAGAGGCTCCGGAGATTGAAGCGCCGGAAGTGGCGCCTGCGGGTAACCAGAATTAACATGGACGGACAGGAAGGACAGGATGGGGTTGCCAGGGAAAAAACCGTCATTCGGGGCCTGTGGACTTCCCTGGCAGACTGAAGCCCATGGGTGATTCATCCGACAATGCTCCCGGCCGTTCTCCCCCCACCTGGCTGGTGTTGACCGTTATTGGCCTGGGGGCTTTCTTTACGGCCCTGGACCAGACGGTGGTGGTTACCGTGCTGCCGGCGGTGATGCTGGACTTGCGCATACCCATTGGCGAACTGGACCGGGTTTCCTGGGTGGTTACCGCCTACCTGCTGGGGTACACGGCCTTCATGCCCCTGTTTGGCCGCTTGGCCGACGTATACGGCCTTCCCCGGCTATACATCGCGGGCCTCGCCATTTTCGCCGTTGGCAGCGTTCTGGTTGCCCTTTCCCGCAGTCTAGAGGAAATTATCGGGGCGCGGGTTATCCAGGCCATCGGCGGGTCGGCGGCGGTTCCCATCGGGTTTGCCCTGGCCGTCAGCGCGGTGCCCCGGGAACGCCAGGGACTGGCCCTGGGCATTGTTGGGGGCGCCGCCGAGGCTGGGTCCATGCTGGGGCCGGCCTACGGTGGGGCCATCGTGGAACTGGCCAACTGGCGGTGGCTCTTCTGGCTGAACCTTCCTCAGGTATTGCTGGTGGCGCCCCTGCTGCTGCTACTGCCCAACCGGCGGCAGGCCGGAGTACGGGTGGACTACCTGGGCGGCGCGCTGGTCCTGGCAATGCTGGTGGCCCTGTCCCTGGGCCTGTCCCAGAAACAGCTGTTCACCCTGGACTCGGGTTTGCCCTTCAGCCTGCTGGGGGCGGGACTTCTGCTCGCGGTAGCGCTGGTTCTGTGGGAGCGGCGGGCCGCCCAGCCCCTGTTGTTGCCCCTGTTGTTCCGCACGCTGAATTTCGTTACGGCCAACCTGACCCAGTTGCTGGTGGGAGTGTCGCTGGTAATCGCCCTGGTTACGGTGCCGCTGATGGCAAACACGGTAATGGGCAAGGACCCGTTTACGGGGGCGTTGTGGCTGCTGCGAATGACCTGCGCCATTCCCGTGGGCGCGGTGGTCGGGGGGTTGCTGCTGTCCCGCGCCGGAAACAGACCGGTCATTGCCGCCGGCCTGCTGCTGATTGCGTGCGGCCTGTTCCTGGTTAGCGGCTGGCCTCTGGACGTAGCAGAGCCGCAATTGACGCTGCACCTGGTGGTGGCAGGGCTGGGCTTTGGCCTGGTGATTGCGCCCATCATGGCCCAGGCATTGAACGCCGCGCCGCCCGAGTACCACGCCACCGCATCGTCAATGGTGGTGGTGGCCCGGCTGATGGGCATGACCCTGGGGCTGGCGGCCCTGGCGGCCTACGGCATCGAGCATTTCCAGTCCCTGACCGGCGGGCTGGCGCTGCCCCTGCCGGTGGCCGGTGAATCTCCCGCCGAGACGGCAGCCCGGGTGGCGGCCTACGCCGCCGAAGTGCAAAACGCGGGGCTGGCCCTGTTCCACAGGTTCTTCCGGATTGCCGCGGTGGTGGCCCTGCTGGCGCTGATTCCCTTGCTTTTCAGTCGTAGGCAGGACCAGTTCGGCGGCTCTGGAATGGAACCCCACGATGGGGAAGACGAGGGGCTTGTATAGGTGCTGCTGAAAACAGCCAGTCGCCTGAACGGGCCGCGTATTCCTGCGCCTACGCCGCTCCTTCGTCCTCCTGGAAGACACCGATGTGGTTGCCCTCCGTGTCCAGGAAGTAGGCGGCATAGCCCACACCCGGGATGGCGAATCTGGGTACGGTAACGGTTCCGCCGCCCCGTTGAATCCGGTCAGTGTATTCCTCCACCGACGGCACCTGCATGACGATGGTGGTGGTGGCCGATGGTTCGGGCCGCACCAGCATGCCGCCGTTGATGCCCGGCTCCGACTCGTCCCCGGTGTTGACCAGCCAGAAGGAGTTGTCGCCCTCCCACTGGTTAAGGGTCCAGTCAAAAACGTCGGCATAGAACCTTTCGGCGCGGGACGGATTGTCAACGTACATCTGGAAATGGACTACCCTGGGCATGTGAGCCCTCCTTTAAGTCGCCAGATTCAGGCGGACGGAAACGTGGCTTTTGGTTTGGGTCAGGCAGCCTCGTTGTTATCTTCAAATATTCCAAAGGGGTTGCCCTCGGTGTCATTGAAGTAGGCGGCGTAGCCAACCCCGGGCACGGCGAACTTGGGAACCAGGATAGTGCCGCCGCCGCCAGTAATCTTCTCGACGTATTCATCCACTGAGGGGACGTCCAGAACTACGGTGTTAATCGCCTCGGGGGTTGGGCGGGGCATCATGCCGCCGTTGATTCCCTCTTTTGGTTCCTCCCCTGTATCAATCAACCAGTAGGCCGCCCCACCTTCCAGATCAATCTTGGTCACCGTCCAGCCGAAAACGTCGCCGTAGAACTTGCTGGCCCGGTCCATGTCATCGGCGTAAACCTCGAAGTGCACTACCCTGGGCATAATTCACCTTCCGATATTCAGTTATTGAATGAAAGCCGGGGAAGGCTAACAGAGGGGGAAGTGGGGGCGCAAGGGGCTGTTGTCAGTGGTGGCGATTCAATTTTCTTAGGTGTCATATGTGATACCAGGGCAGCCACATAGGTCTGCCACTACCGTCCCGATTATCCATACGACCTGAAACCAAACCCTGCAGTGTCAGTTGGCTGAGGCCAACGCCGCCAGCATCGTTTTCCTGGGGCCAATAAATCTGTACTTCAACCCAAAAGATTTCTTGCCGGATGTGAATGCTTATTCCATGCTGAGATTTCAGACTTTCCGGCTTGGGTTGGAACAGCAGATAACGAGCGCTGGGGAATTCTGGCAGAGGAAAGGGCCTTCTCTGATACGGAGAAGGCCCTTATGAATTGCTGACGAGTCGTTTGCGTGAGCTAGGCCAGCAGGCTACTCCCCTCGCCCTTAACAAAGTCGGCCGTCCTCAGGGCCAGGGCCTGAATCGTCGTGGTGGGGTTGATGCAGGCGCCGGTGGTGAAGATGCTGCCGTCGATGATGAGCAGGTTGGGCACGTCGTGGGCACGTCCCCAGCGGTCCACCACCGAGTTGGCGGGGTCGTCCCCCATCCGCGCTGTTCCCAGCAGGTGCCAGCCCGCGTTTCGGCGGATGTGGGAAGTGTAGACTTCCCTGGCGCCAGCGGCCTCGAGTACTTCCTTCGCCCGCTCCACGCCGTGGTCCAGGATCTTGTCGGTGTTCTCGCTGACCTTGTACTCAATCTTGGGCGCGGGAATGCCGTGGGAGTCGGTCAGCACCGGGTCCAGGGTTACCTGGTTGCTCTCCTCGGGTAGGTCCTCGGTCATTACGGTGATTCCGATGGTGTGGCCGAACCGCTCGCCGAAGATGCGGTGATGATCCGCGCCCCAAGGCACCGTTTCCTGCTGAATGCCGCCCAAGGCGGTGGGCAGTGGCGAACTGGTGACGCCGGTAATCTGGAGGTCGTATCCGCGGACGAAGCCACGGCTCAGGTCGGTCTCGTAGAATTCCTGGCTCAGCATGGAACTGCCGCGAGGGCCGGCCTCGCCGCCCAGCCATTCCTCGAAGATGCCCATGGCGCCGCCGCAGGGGTGGTGCATCAGGTTCTTGCCCACCAGACCGCTGCTGTTGGCCAGGCCTTCGGGGAAGAGGGCCGACCTGGAGTTGAGCAGCAGGCGGGCAGTGCCCACGCCGTTGCCGGCCACCACCACGACCCTGGCTCGCTGCTCCTGCAGGTTGCCGTTGGCGTCGTAATATAGAGCGCCGGTGGCCCGGCCCGACTGGTCCACCAGGATTTCCCGCACCCGGCAAAAGGTCTTCAGGCGGGCGCCCCGGCGGATGGCCCGGGGCCAGTAGATGATGTCGGCGCTGGCCAGGGAACGCAGGGTGCCGCCGGTATCGGGCTGGCGGCCGTCGTACTCTACCGAGGCGATGGCGCTGTCGGAAGACCACCAGTGCCAGCCCAGCTTGTTGAAGGCGTTGGCCAGCAGTTCACCGCCCTTGCCAATGGACAGGGGTGGCGTGGGCCGGTCGGGCTTGGGCGGGTAGGCCGGGTCTCCCCGCAGGCCGGAAACGCCGTTCATGCGGTCGTTCAGGTCGTAATAGGGTTCCAGTTCCTCGTAGGTCATGGGCCAATCGTCGGCCACGCCGTCCTGGGACTTGAGGACAAAGTCGGAGGGATGGAAGCGGGGAAAGTGGGAGCCCCAGTGGATGGTGCTGCCGCCCACGGCGTTGTACATCAACGGAGATATGGGCGTATCCGCCTCGTTTACCGGATAGTCCTCAGGCAGGCCGCGGACATTGGGGTTAGAGTGGAAGTCGGTCTGCCAGTGAATCTGGGCGTCGGGTTCGCTGGTGGAAAAGACGTCCAGTGGTACCCAGCCGCCCTGCTCCAGGCAGACCACCTTGATGCCGGCCTGGGTGAGGCTCCAGGTGAAGGCGGCGCCGGAAGCGCCCGCGCCGATTACCAGCACATCGGCTTCATCGTGTCGATTGGCCATACTTCCCTCCCGTTGTCAGTTTCATCCACGAAGGGGCACGAAAAACCACTAAGTTCTTTCTATCCACGAATAGGCACTAATTTCCACTAATGTTTTGTCGCCCAATATCGGACCATTCGTGAATATTCGTGTCTATTCGTGGACAAAAGGGTTTACCGCCGTTCAAACACTGCGGCTACGCCCTGACCGCCGCCCACGCACATGGTTTCGAGGCCGAACTGGGCGTTGCGGCGTTCCATTTCGTGCAGCAGGGTGGTCAGGATGCGCGCACCGGTGGCAGCGATGGGATGGCCCAGGGAAATGCCCGAACCGTTGACGTTCAGCTTGTCTTCGTTGGGCAGCTTCCACTCCCGCAGCACCGACAGCACCTGGGCGGCGAAGGCTTCGTTCAACTCGATCAGATCCATGTCCTCAATGGCCATGCCGATCTTGCCCATTACCTTGTTAACCGATGGGACGGGCCCGATGCCCATGTAGGCGGGGTGGCAGCCGGTTACGGCCCAGCCCCGCAGGTAGGCCATGGGGGTGACGCCCAGCTCTTCCACCTTGTCCTCGGCAACCACCAGGCACACCGAGGCGGCATCGTTCTGGCTGCTGGCATTGCCGGCTGTGACGGTGCCGTCGGGCATTACCGGGCGCAGGCGGCCCAGCGCTTCCATGTTGGTGTCGGCGCGGGGATTCTCGTCCTTGGCGAAGTCCACGGGGTCGCCCCGACGCTGGGGGATGGGCACGCCGACGATCTCCTGGTCGAACTTGCCTTCCTCCTGGGCAGCCACGGCGCGCTGGTGGCTTCGCAGAGCGTACTCGTCCTGCTCCTGGCGGGCAATCTCATACTGCTTGGCCAGGTTCTCGGCGGTCTCCACCATGCCGGATATGTAGCCGAATCGCTCCTCCGGGGAGATGGTCTCCCGCGCCCGCACCAGACGGTCGTGGAAGGTCTGGGAGCCGAATCGGCCGCCCCAGCGGGCCTCGTTGACGTAATATTCGGCGTTGCTCATGCTCTCGACGCCGCCGGCCACCACCGCGTCGGCGTTCTCGGTCTGGACCAGCATGGCGGCGTTGAGGATGGCCTGAAGGCCCGAGGAACAGCGGCGGTCAAGCTGGTAGCCGGGCACCTCGATGGGCAGGTCGGCCTTGAGTCCGGCCAGGCGGCCAATGGCGGGGTTCTCGCCGCTGGGATAGCCGCAGCCCAGGATGACATCGTCCAGCCTGGCGGGGTCTATGCCGCTGCGCTCGACGGATTCCTTGATTACCAGGGATGCCAGGTCGGCGGCGGACACGCCGCGCAGGCCTCCGCCAAAGGTGGCCACGGCCGTGCGTACCGGCGCTACAATTGCGACTCCACGCATGTGAATCTCCTTATCAAAACAGGTTGAAGCGGGCCCTATGAAAGAGCATGGGAAATGGCCCGATTTGCTGGGCAATATAATACCCGCTCGCGGGTGGGATGTCGAATGAATTTGCGGAGCCGAAAGTACGGGTGTGGTCGAACAGAAGGGACGAGGCGTGATAGAATGGAAGTCCACAAATGGGGGTGTAGCTCAGTCGGGAGAGCACCTGCTTTGCAAGCAGGGGGTCAGGGGTTCGAATCCCCTCACCTCCACCATCACCACTTCCAGCACTGTCCACGATCGTCCGCTGGTTTCCTGGCGTTATATTTGCTGAGTGCCCCGATTTTTCCTGCAATGTGCGCAAATATCCGTGCATTCATGTGGGAACAAGTGGCCGGTGAAATTCCCAGTCATGCTGCCACTCTGAGTACCGCCGGTCCTGACTTGCAGCAGGCTTCGGTTGGCCGGTCTATCATCCCCTTAGCCTGTAGCAGGGCCCCGTGTAAAGAGAGTATCTACCAATAGCTGGCTCCCTCGATGCCAACCTGGAAGCTGGCGTTGGCCAACAGGTCCAGGGCGCTATCGCCGTGAATGGGATCGTCGAAGAGGCTTAGCCACTCCTCCACCTGTCCCGCGTCAAGCATTATTGCCGATTTGGCGTCAACTATTTTTGCCGGTTCACCTCCTGTTCCTGGCCCCTCTGCTGGGCGGCATCGGTGCGGTAGCCAGACACGTCAACGTGCGGGTGGAAGAGTGATCTGATAATCAGCTTGAGTGCCCCGGAGAGTCCCCGCCGCATCTCAACAAGGCGGGGACCATCCAATTTATCCGCCTTTCACCGGCCCACGCTCCTGTCAAACCTCACGACATTTTCATAGATACGGTTAGCTTTCTCACTTTATATTCACTCCTGTTTCTTAAACTCTTCTTTATGTGTCGTAAAGAAGAGTCGGGCCAACCTGTGCCCACAGACCGCCTGGAGTGAAGAATGAAGGTAACCTTCCAAATGTTCCATGGAACGAAGAAGCACCACCGGACAGTGAAGTCTGCAGCCGGACTGCCGATCAATGCACTGCCAGTCCCAGTACTGGCGGTCGCCGGACTTCTGGTCGCCGCACTGGTGCTGCTGGCGTCCCTGGCTCCCACGCCAGCCTACGCCACCACCAGCCCCTGGTACAGCGCTACCTGCCCCAACAACCTCATAGATGAAGGCGACAGTTTCGTAATGAAAGTGCGCAATACCAGGCTCACAGGAGCTTCCGAGGAGGATGGTGAGACCTTCGACGTGTACTGGTCAACCACCGCCGGCACCGCCAAACAAGATGACTACACCGCCGTCAAACGTGAAAGACAGCAGGGCACCTATGCGGAGACCTGGCTTTCCAGGGAAATGTCCAAGACTTTCTACACTACGGAAGACACCTGGTCGGAGAGGAGAGAGTCTTTCAGAGTGTGGTTCGACCCTGCAGGCCCCGTCTTTGGCTGGACGGCTTGCGGCATGCTTATTGTGGACGACGACGGCCCAGGAGCCTGGAAGACGTGGATAGACAGTACCCCCGGCGAAGACGATGACAACACCTACGGGCGGGGCGATACCATCCGCATCAAGCAGCAGTTCACCGAAGACGTTACCGTTACCGGCGACGTCAACGTCGGGATACAAATTGGAGGGGACGACACCGAAGCAAGGAGGAGCGCGGCCTATGTCAGCGGTTCCGGCACCAATACTCTTACCTTCGAATATACGGTCGTGGCAGCGGACGAGGACCGGGACGGCATCTCGATAAATGCCTCCGACTATGGCGGCAGTGGATCAATAGCTACTGAAGACGACAGCGCCGCGGTTAACTCCACCTACAAAGGCGCTGCTGAAGACTCCGACCAGCAGGTGAGCGGCAAGGCCCATGTGGAGACCTTGTCCATTGTCTCCACGCCGGCCGGGAGCGACACCTACCGCGCGGGTGAGGTGATTGAGTTTGAGCTGGAGTTTGACCGGAACGTCGAGGTGGACGGCCAGGTCCTCCTTGGCTTGCGGGTGGGCGAGGGTGATGATACCTGGCGCGGCGCCGTGTATGACCCCGGCACCGACTCCGACACCCTGGTGTTCAAATACACCGTCCAGGCCAAGGACCTGGACACCGACGGCATCCTGGTGATTGACGGGACAGTTGACTCGGGAGGGACCGCTTACGGCTTTGGCGGGACAGGGTCCATAACCGACACCGACGACCTTGACATCAGTCTCTATTACACTGGCCTTACCGACCAGGAGAGCCACAAGCTGGATGGTCGCCCCTACGTCACGGGCCTGGAGGTAACTTCCACGCCGCCCAACGGCACCCACTACCGCATTGGGGACAGCATCAGTTTCATCGCCACTTTTGACCAGGACGTGTCAGCGACCTCGCCCCTCAGCATTCCCATCGCCATCGGGGACGGTACTAATACGGAAACCTGGACCGCATCCTATTCCAGCACCTCTGAAGGCAATAAATTGGTCTTCACACACCAGGTGGGGGCGCAGCAGCGTGATGACGACGGCATATCTATTTCGGAGGGGAGAAGAATCCTGGAGTCCGGGACCATTTATGCCTCGGGAACAACCGTGGAGGCGATCCGGGACATACCGGCGCTGCCCGACCAGGCAGGGCAAGAGGTGTATGGGTTCCTGCCATCGGTAAGTGCCAATGCCATTACGTCAACGCCCGCAACAGGCGACACATACTGGAAGGGTGAAACCATCGAAATTTCCCTGACTTTCTACTATGCGGTCGAGGTACAGGACACCCCCGCCATCAAGATCCTGCTGGGACCATCGCCAAGTCAGCGGAGTGCCACCTACAGCAGCGGTTCCGGCACCAATACCCTGAAGTTCAACTACGTGGTTCAGGCGAGTGACGCGGATACGGATGGCGTGGGTATTTTGTCGCTCCCCAGCGGCGGGTTCAATGGCGGCAACATAAAGGAACCGGGAACCAGCAATTTTTCGAGGGGGAGAATACCGGGCCTGGACAACCAGGCAAGCCATAAGGTGGCCGGGAGTCCCTACGTAACGGCGGCAGCCATAACTTCCACCCCCGCCAGCAATAGTATCTATGGTGCCGGTGAGACTATTGACGTCTCCCTGACCTTCGACCGGGCCGTAGACGTTGACGGGGAACCCACCTTAAAGCTCACCATTGGCGACAACGAGCGGGAGGCCGATTACGAAAGCGGTTCGGGGACAACTACCCTGATCTTCGAGTACGTTGTGCAGGGCGGGGACGAGGACACCGACGGCATAACTGTAACAGCCAACGGCCTGGTCCTGAACGACGGCAGCATCGAGGACGAGGATGACACCGGGGCCAACTTGACCTTTGCAGCCATTAGTGTTGAAGACCAACTGGTGGATGCCGTGGCGCCCACCTTCGTCAGCGCGGTTACCTCCACCGACGGCAAGACCGTCACCATCACCTTCAGCGAGGACGTGGACATTTCCGGCAGTCTCCGCACCCTGTCCTCCTTCGCCGGGGTGGATGCCAGTGTCTATCTCCAGGTCCTGGTGGACGTCTTTGCCGACGATCACCGCATGCACATCACCAATGCCGAGATTTCCAACGAGGAACTCGCCCTGACCCTGGATTCCGCCATAACCCAGGGCCACGAGGTGAAGGTGTCGTATGACAACTCCTTCACCGCGGCCATTACCGACCTGCTGGTGGACGACTCCGGCAACGGACTGGGCCAGTTCTCGGCCCAGTCGGTGACCAACAACTCCACCGTGGCGGACGACAGCGACTCCCTGTGGCCGGTGCTCAGTTCCCACAGCCTCACCATCACTGAAGGCGGCACGGCCACCTACACCGTGAAACTGGACTCCCAGCCGGCTGCCGACGTGACGGTTTCGCTGGCAGTTTCACCAGGAGGAAGCTTAACCGCCAGCGCCAGCCAGTTGACCTTCACCACGGAGAACTGGGACACGGAGCAGACTGTAACGCTCACCGCGTCCAGCGATGAGGACAGCCACGACTCCTGGCAGGAAATCATCCACACTTCCGACACGGACGCCTTTGTTACCGGCCATCCTAAGGTGCTGGTGGAAGAGTAATCGAAAGTCAAAGGCAATGACTCTCGACAGTCCCCGCCTTGTTGAGACGAGGCGGGGACTTCCCAATGCCTCTCCCTTTCCCGGCCCCTCTTGCATCGAATCTCACACTATCTTCATAGAATGTGGCTATTTTCGCTCTTTATAATATCCTTGTCTTGTTACACTATACTTTATAAGGACTGAAGGAACAGTCTCCAACCCGCGCCCTTAACTGTCAGGAGTGAAGGATGAAATCAATCTCTAGAAACTTTGAAGGAATGAAGAAGCCGGGCGTGACAGCGCTGCCCATCGTGGGACTGCTGGTCGCGGGACTGGTGCTGCTGGCCGCGCTGGTCCCAACTCCGGCCCACGCCGTCAGGCCCTGGCATGACATAGAATGTCCTGACGGTACGGTAACGGAAGGCGACAGTTTCGAGGTGGCTGTTCTCAACGTCAGTTGGGGCGAGCCCACGGGCACCGGAGCGGCAGAACCTTTCGAGGTGTACTGGTCAACAACTCCCGGCACCGCCGATGAACGTGACTTTCCGGCCCTGGACCGGGTAAGGCAGGACGGCAATTACTGGTACGCCTGGCGAAATCGGCGAATGACCAAGACCTTTCAGACCACTGAGGACACCGTCTCAGAGAATTCTGAGCAGTTCAAAGTCTGGTTCGAGCCTGAAGGCCATGTCTTCGGTTCAACGGAATGCACAATAACCATCACGGACGATGACGGCCCCGGCGCCAAAAAGATCTGGGTGTCTTCCGACCCCGAGGACTCCTGGGGCTATACGGCTGGCGAGACCATCATCATCAAGCAGAAGTTCACCGAGGCCGTGGTGGTCTCTGGCGACGACCTGGAGCTTGACTTCAATCTTGAACAGCAATCCTACGGTAATGCGCGTTCCGCGGATTACGTGAGCGGATCGGGCACTGACACCCTCACTTTTGAGTACGATGTAATCTGGGCCGACATTGACCGGGACGGGATCGAAATACCCGACAGAGAACACGACGACGGCGCCACCATCACAACCCAGGCCGACAGTATCGAGATCAACTACAAGTACCAGGGAATTGGAGAGGATTCGGACCAGATAGTCTCCGGCAAGCCTTTCCTGGTAGATATGAACGTCACATCCACGCCGGCCAGCGGAGACACCTACCGCAAGGGCGAGTCCATAGATGTAAGCATGCAGTTCAACCGGCCCGTTGCGGTGGAAGGCGCCGTCTGGATCAAGGTACGAATGGGCGATGGAACAGGCACTTTCACGCAATTCCCGTACAGCAGCGGCTCGGGAACGGATACCCTGGTCTTCAAGTACCAGGTTGACGTCGATGACTCTGACTCCGATGGAATCGCCCTGGCAGCTCTGGAAAACACGCTGAGCGGAGGAGGGCAGTATGCCATCAGCGGGTCGGGCAGAGTTTCGGAAAGCGACGGCGAGGTTTACGTAAATACCTATTTCCCGGACTTGTCAACCGACCCTCAGCCGGAGCACAGGGTTGACGGCCGTCCCTACGTTACCGGCGTTGCGATATCCTCCACCCCTTCCAACGGCGTTGCCTACCGTTACGGGGACGACATAGACGTTGCCCTCACTTTCGACCAGACCGTCTCAGTTGCCGGCCTGCCCTACGTCCCCCTGTGGATTGGGTCAGCGACCGATGGCCGGCAGGAAAACGCCAAGTACGCCTCCGGGTCCCTGACCAATACCCTGACCTTCCGCTACGACATCGAAGAAAACGACCTGGACACCGACGGCATCTCGGTGCCCGAGCGCACCGGGTTCATTGGCACGGGGTCGGTGCGGATACCGGACACGGAAACAACGGTGAACGACCTTATACCGGCGCTGGAAATCCAGTCCTCCCACACAATAGACGGACGGCTCCCCTACATAGAAAGCGCCACCTTCACCTCCAGCCCGGCGGAAGGGGACATCTACCGGTTGGGGGAAGACATTGAAGTCTCCCTCACCTTCGACAAGGAAGTAGAAGTCCTGGGCCGCCCCACCATCCGGCTGGAACTGGGGGATACGGACATCCGCAGGGACGCCACCTACAGCAGCGGCGACGAGACCAAGACCCTAGTCTTCGCCTACACGGTACAGGCAACGGACCTGGACACCGACGGGGTGGCCCTGACGGCACGGGAAAGCGACGGCATAGACGGCCCCTTCCGGGTCTATGAACTGGACACGGAGAACAAGGTCAAGGCATCCATCACCGGCATCGCCAGCCAGGGCGCCCACAAGGTGGATGGGAGTCCCTACATAACAACTGTAGCTATTACTTCCACCCCCGCCAGTAATGGCACCTACGTCACCGGAGAGACCATAGACGTCTCCCTGACCTTCGACCGGGCCGTAGACGTGGATGGCGAACCCACCGTAAAGCTCACCATTGGCGACAATGAGCGGGAGGCCGACTACGAAAGCGGTTCGGGGACAGCTACCCTGGTCTTCCAATACGAGGTGCAGGGCGGCGATGAGGACACCGACGGCATAACAGTTAACGAAAACGGCGTGTTCCTGAACGACGGCGGTATCGAGGACGAGGATGACACCGCTGCTAACCTGACCTACTCCGCAATAGACGGCGAAGAACACAAGGTGGACGCCGTAGCCCCCACCTTTGTCAGCGCGGTTACCTCCACCGACGGCAAGACCGTCACCATCACCTTCAGCGAGGACGTGGACATTTCCGGCAGTCTCCGCACCCTGTCCTCCTTCGCCGGGGTGGATGCCAGTGTCTATCTCCAGGTCCTGGTGGACGTCTTTGCCGACGATCACCGCATGCACATCACCAATGCCGAGATTTCCAACGAGGAACTCGCCCTGACCCTGGATTCAGCCATAACCCAGGGCCACGAAGTGAAGGTGTCGTATGACAACTCCTTCACCGCGGCCATGGCCGACCTGCTGGTGGACGACGCGGGCAACGGACTGGGCCAGTTCTCGGCCCAGTCGGTGACCAACAACTCCACCGTGGCGGACGACAGCGACTCCCTGTGGCCGGTGCTCAGCTCCCACAGCCTGACCGTATCGGAAGGCGGTACCAGTAGTTACACCGTGAAGCTGGACTCCCAGCCGGCTGCCGACGTGATGGTGTCTCTGACAGTTTCACCGGGAGGAAGCTTAACCGCCAGCGCCAGCCAGTTGACCTTCACCACGGAGAACTGGGACACGGAGCAGACTGTAACGCTCACCGCGTCCAGCGATGAGGACAGCCACGACTCCTGGCAGGAAATCACCCATACGTCCGACGCCGCAGGGTTTGTAACCGGCCATCTGAAGGTGCTGGTGGAAGAGTAAACCGACAGCTCGTCTTCCGGCTCATATTGAAGCGGACTGGACGCCCGGGAAAGCCCGACATTGCCCAAGATTTCCCGGGTAGTCCACCCCTTCCCGCCGGCAGTCCAGGAACCGCCTGAATTGTCGTTCCTCATATCGACGTCGCCCGGGGCCACACCTGGGAATGAGTCTGCCGTCGCGCCCAGCTGACTCCACCCTGGGCCTTCAGTGCGGGTTCGCAGCCTCTTCCTTCACTCCCCTTGCCTCATTTCATCCTGGCCTTCGAGGATTTTCACGACATCTTTATCCAGCCTGAGCATTTTTTCACTTTATGCTCATAGTCCTTTTATAAAATATCTTTTATGTGTTTGGGGCGGAAAAGTTACCTCAATCTGCACCATCTGCTTGAGGGATTGATTGCATGAAGAGACTAACGAACAAAGTGGACTTGTTTCGGTTGCCATTTCTGGGAATTCTCGTGGTGGCGGGGATTTCAGGGTTGATGGCGTTAATGGCGTTACAGCAACCGGAGCCGGTTGCTGCCTATGCCTCGTCACTGGAAATAGAGTGCGGCACCAGTTCAGTGACCGAAGGTGAATCGTTCACGCTGAACATCGCTAACGGACAGGAAAACAACACGGAAACGATGAGAGTGAACTGGTACACAATTCCCGGCACGGCGGGCGAGTCCGACTACACGTCGCTGCACGGCGAAGAGCAGACCAGCACCACGTCCCAGTCCGAGAGCGGCAGGATGGGACGTACCTTCCAGACGACCAATGATTCGTACTCAGAGTTCACTGAGTCCTACCAGGTCCGCGCCATTAACGCCGAATCCAACGGCACTGGCGCCGGGGTCTGTACCATCAATATCGAAGACAACGATGGGGCAGGCGCGGTCAAGACCTGGATAGACAGCGATCCGGATGGAGAAACCGTAGTATCCGACGACGGTTCCGTCTTGAGTGCCTATGGCAAGGGCGATGTCATAAAGATCAAACAGCAATTCACTGAGAATGTCACCGTCGAGGATGGAAGCCTTACTTTGGGACTGCACATTGGCACTGCCGATGACTATGTAACGAGGGATGCCACATACAAACGCGGAGGCGGTACCGATACCCTGACCTTCGAGTATGAGGTAGTGGAGTCAGACCTGGACCCCGACGGAATCGTAGTTCCTGGTTCCGACTATGGCGGGGAGGGCTCTCTGGTAACATCGGACGGCAGCAACACGGTAAACACCATATATGCCGGTCTGACGGAAGGAATGGGCCAAACGGTTTACGGCGGCCCGTACGTGAAAAAGTTATCCGTTTCGTCCACACCTTCCAGCAATGAGACTTACAGGTACGGCGAAACCCTGGAGATAAAGGCTGAGTTCGACCGTTCCGTAACGGTGGACGGCAGCCCGAAACTCAGGGTACAGATTGGCGAGGGCGACAACGACTGGGTAGATGCCACGTACAGCAGTGGCTCGGGGACGGACTCGCTGTATTTCCGCTACACAGTGGTTGCGGAGGATAGTGACAGCGACGGCATTAGCGTGGAAAGGGGTTATATTGACGGCGACGGCGCCATACAGGGTATAGCCGCCGGAGGGAGCGTTACCCGGCAATCTGAGGATTACGTTATCAATCCGTTCTACGACGCCCTGGAGGATCAGTCTTCCCATAAAGTTGACGGCAAGCCTTACGCTACCGGAATTGCCGTCACTTCCACCCCGGCCAGCGGAAACACCTATGGAATCGGGGAAAACATCGAGATCACCGTTACTTTCGACCAGAATCTGTCGGTGGACCCGCCCCTTAACATTCCCCTGAATATAGGGTCAGGGTTCAACACAGACACCTATGCGCCCAGCTATAGCAGTTCCTCCCGGGACAATCTGCTGGTTTTCGTTCACAGGGTGGGCAACCAGCAAAGGGACGATGACGGCATATCCATATCGGCGAATAAGAAAATCCTGGGTGATGGAAACCTTTATGCCAGTGGTACCAGTGTGAAAGCGCACCTGGATATTCCGGAGTTGCCGGTACAAGAAGGGCACCAGGTCTATGCGTTCTTACCGGCGGTAAGCGGCCAATCGATCACTTCAACGCCTGCCAGCGGCGATACCTACCGGGAGGGTGAGACTATCGAGGTGTCGTTGACCTTCTACATTGACGTGGAAGTGTCGGGAACGCCAACTATCAGGATTCTGGTGGGTGACGGCACCGGAAATCAGCGCAACGCCACATACAGCGGCGGCTCAGGTACAGACACCCTGGTATTCGCTTACGATGTTGTGCCCTCTGACCTCGACAGCAATGGTGTGGCCATAATGGCCCGGGTCTCCGGCGGATTCGAGAGCGGCGGTCACGTGAACCAGAAGGGGACCACCAACCGCTCGCGAGGAAGAATCCCGGGACTGGAAAGCCAGACCAGCCATAAGGTGGACGGGCGACCCTACGTGACTGCCGTTGCGGTCACTTCTACTCCCGCTCAAGGAGGCGTTTACCGAGCCGAAGAGACCATCGAAGTTTCCTTGACTTTCGACCAAGAGGTGGATGTGGCGGAAACCCCTTCCATAAAGTTGAAGATAGGCGAATCGGAAAAAGACGCCGAATACAGTTCCGGCACGGGCACTAACACCCTGGTATTCGAATACGAGGTGCAGACCGCTGACGAAGATGCTGACGGCGTGTCGCTGACTGCCCAGACCAGCGACGGCTTTGGCGGCAGCGGCAGCATCGTTGCCACCGGTACCCAGGTTGCGACCCGAGAATCCATACCGGGGCTGGTCAACCTGGGAGGTCACCAAGTCGATGGGCAAGTGGAGCTGGTGTCCGTTTCCATTGCATCCGAACCTGGCGATGACAAAACATACGAGAATGGAGACACTATAGAACTGCTGGCGAAGTTCAGCGACGCGGTAACAGTTACCGGCAGCCCGCAACTTGCAGTGGATGTGGGCGGGGTTACCAAGATCGCCGCTTACCAGTCCGATGCGGAAACCGATTCAAGGACGCTGAAATTTGCCTATACGGTTCTGGCGGGCGACGAGGACACCGACGGTATATCGATTGGCGTCGATGCGCTGAGCCTCAATGGCGGGACCATTGTTGACGTAGCCGGCAAAGCTACCAATAACAGCAACGCGGCCGTTGACAACGAGAACCACCTGGTGGGGGCCGTGCCGCCCAAATTCAGCAGCGCGGAGACATCAGCGGGCGGGTCCGAGGTAACCATCACGTTCGACGAGGACGTTGATGTTTCATCCAGCCTGCGAACGCTTAGCTCCTTCGCCGGCCTGGACGTGGGAATATTCCTGCGTGTCCTGTTTGATATCTTTGTGGACGATCACCGAATTCATACCACGGGAGCGAGCATCTCCGGTTCTGAACTCACCCTCAGCCTGGATACGGAAATAACCGAGGGTCAGGACGTCGAGGTGTCTTATGACAATTCATTCACAGAGGATGTATCGGACATGCTCGTGGACGGGGCCGGCAATGCGCTGGTCAGTTTCACTGAGGAGACGGTAACCAACAACTCGACAGTGACCGCAAACGACGACACGATCTGGCCTGTTTTAAGCGCCCACAGCATTACGTTGACCGAGGGAAGTACCGGCACCTTCACTGTGGCCCTGGGGTCCGAGCCGGATGAGGATGTTGCCGTTTCCCTGACTGTCACGCCCGCGGGTTACTTAAGCGCCAGTCCAGGCAGCCTGACCTTTACTACCAGCAACTGGAATACTGCGCAGACCGTGACATTGACCTCGAGCGCTGACTCCAGGGAACTGGACCTCTGGAAGGAGGTAGTCCTGACCTCGGACGCTGAGGATTTCGTGACCGGACATGTGAAGGTATTGATCGAAGACAACGGGTAGGGGACGGCCAAAGTCGGACTCCCCTGGCCCTTCCTTTTCAGCAGGCTCATATTGCCGGTTTTTACAGACCCGCTGCGGTAGCCCTTTAAGCCGCAGTGAAGCGGCCGATTGCCGTCGCCAAGCTGCAGTTGGGGAACCCCAGACTACGTGCTGACCATCTGCAATGCTACAGGCGCACCATTACCCTGGCCGCCACATTGGGCGACCAAGGTAATGGTGCGGTGATTTACGCGCCCACTCCAGTATTGGGCCCCGGGTATACCGCACCCTGAGCTACTGCTGAACCTCGAATACAACCGCCCGGACGGTCACAGGTTTGACCTTTTCAGCCCCGGGCCATCCAAGCGCCGGACAAGACTGGGAGGCGGGGAACAGCTCCTGTGGCCTTCCTTGATTCAACCCGTTGTACCTCACGCTACTCCGCTACCTAAAATGACCGGTCACGCAGCTGACCGTGCCCTCCATCACGGCAGTTTCCTCGTGTGACGCCTTCTCACAACCTCAGACCCGACCGCAGTCCCCATTCCCGCCCGTAGATTGACCCGCCCGATCGCTGGGTCGCCAACCATTTGCCGCACATGCAAAGGCGGCCGGATGGTCTTGTCTCCCTTTACCGGAGGGCTGCCAAGACTCCGGAGCGGTATTGGTGAGGCCAGCCAGGCTAGCTGTACAGCAACCTTTTGCCCTTCTTATGGATAGCAAATGCCCCTTCAAATGACAGGGCAAATGCCCTTGCAAAAAAGGGCGTTTGCCAATTGACCGTCTCCGAGAAAGTCCTGAACACTGGATGTATTAAGTATCGATAAGCAAGACGAGGCGTGATCTCCTGGAAGCCTGTAAGACGCGCCGTCCTGCGGTCTGGGACAAGCGACTGGCCGGCAAACATCGGGGAGAAAAGAACCAATTGTACGGGAAATCCGCGACTTCCAGGCGAACCGGTAGCCAGGAGGTCTCGGGGAATCGGTGAAGTCTATACCTTCAACGGTCTGGCTCGTTCCCTGTTACCGGGCCTGCGAATGGGCAAGCTTATTGATACTCAGTTTGTAAGAATCCTGGCTCACGAAGAGAGCCCCCGCTTGTGTGTAATTCCCGGGCAGGCTGGCCGACCACTCTTTGGCCCTTTGCGGGCAAAGGATAGGCCGCCCGCCGCGGCTGTTCACCAACACCAACCAATTCTCTTCTGGAGGAAAGTATGAGAAAGGTCCATAGAGCACTATTCAAGAATCCACCCTGGGTCGTGGCCGTGCTGGCGCTGTCAGCATTGATTGCGCTGGGCTGGGCAGGGGGTCTGTTTGAACCCCAGCCCGTGGCCGCGGACGACGCAACCTATTACCTGGACTGCCCGACCACCGAGGTCCGGGAAGGGGAGAATGTGGACGTCTTCCTGGTACGGGTGACCAACCACAAGCACACCACCAAGTATTGGGCCAACTGGTACACCGACGCCGGCACGGCGGATGAGACAGACTACGTCCACCAGAGCTCTGGCCAAGTCTGGACAACCGACGCCGAAGCGGCGGCCGACCGGGACAGGCGCGTCTTCCGGACGAGGAGCGACAACCAATTGGAGGAGGACGAGACCTTTACCGCACGCTTCGGTCCTGACGATGACATCGTCGATTTGAACGATCCCGACTGGGACAATAAGTGCGAGATCACCATCCTCGACGACGATCCGAACATCCGAAGGGTGGAGGTGACCTCGGAACCCGCCAGAGAGAGCAACACCTACGGCGTGGGAGAGGTCATAGAGATCTCCGCCACCTTCAGCAACAGGGTGGAGGTGGCCGAGGGCGGCAATCCCCGTCTTGGCCTGCGGGTTGGAGACGACTGGAAGCAGGCGCAATACCTGCGTGGGTCAGATAGCAGGGTGCTGGTCTTCGGCTACACCGTTAAGGCGGATGACGTGGACACCGACGGCATCAGGATGCCCGGCGGCTACCAGGACAGCGAGGACCGGTGGCACAACTTCCCCGGGTACGACGCCATCACACACCATTCGTCGGACCGGGTGGTCTACCGGGCCTACAAGGGCTTCGATGACGATGAGAACCACAAGGTGGACGGCAGCCTGGCGCCCCTCGCCACCAATGTCGAAATCACCTCCAGCCCGGAGACCGGCGATACCTACCGCTTTGGGGAGACCGTCGAAGTCTCCATGACATTCAACACAGCGCTGGACGTCGAAGGCAGCCGCTATATCAACCTGTGGTCGGGACCCGATGGCGATACCGTCTGGAGGGCCGGGACTTACAACCGGGGTTCCGGCACCAACACGCTGGTGTTTGCATACGACGTCCGGTCACGCGACCTGGATCCCGATGGCATAACCACGGAAGGCACGTCAACTTTCGAAATGGACCTCGGTATAGCCGATGAACCCACCGGTCTGGGAGGCGACGGGACCATAACCATCGCGGGCACGGACACCGAAGTGTACCCGCGTTTTAGCGGACTGTATGACTCACAGTCAGGCCACAAGCTTGACGGCCGGCCCTACCCCAAGGAGATGTCCATATCCTCCAGGCCCGTTGCCGATACCTACACCTACGGGCGGGACGAAAACATCGAGGTCAGCGTTGACTTCGGGCAGCCCGTCACTGCCGGTGATCTCGCCCATGTGATTCTGGGCCTCGATACAGATCTCAATGAGAAGCTGGCGGAATACGCTTCGGGCAATGGCACCAATGTCCTGGTATTCCGGTACTCAGTCGATGAACGCGACAGCGACGACGATGGCATCAGCGTTGACCTGCCGGATAACCTGGAAATCACGGCCACCAACAAGGATGATGTTGCCTATGACCACAACCCTGTCGGCGCAATCAATTCTCTGGATGAGGACATTAAGCACAAGGTGGACGGCTCTCTGCTGGATGGGGATGAGACGCCGCCCACGGTACGGGCCGTCACCTTTTCCGGCGGCCCAGCCAACAGTGACGACGTATACGTCTTCGGCGAAATGATCGTTGTCCAGGCGCACTTCGACGAGACCGTGGTGGTACTGGGGGAAGTGCGAATTGATCTGGACATCGGAGGCAAGGTCCGGCAGGCCGTACACCCAAATCCGGCGGTTCCTACCGATCCCGGGGGGCTCACCATAGGCCAAAGGCTCAGATTCTACTACCAGGTTCAGGAGGGAGACGAAGACGACGATGGAGTCTCAATCATCGCAAGCAGCCTAATGCTTGATGAAGCCACCATTGAGGGTGGAGTCACCATTGCGGATGGAGCCACCATTGCGGACGAGGCGGGCAACCCTGCCCTCCTGGCCCACCACGGTATTCCGGACCATCCGGAGCACCTGGTAAGCGCCCCGGACGACACCGCGCCGACCATCTCGTCTGTGCGCATCGTCAGCGACCCGGGCGACGACGACACCTATGGTGAGGGGGACGTTGTCCTGGCAGTTGCTTTCTTCAGCGAGGACGTCATCGTCACCGGAACGCCGCAACTGGAACTGGACTTCGATGGCACTGCCAAGACGGCAGACTACGTCAGCACCTTTGGAACAGAGGTAGCGGATCCATCAGAGCTTAAGTTCACCTACACCGTGGCCCTGAACGACAGCGACGCCAACGGCATCGCCATCGGCAACAACGCGCTAATCCTCAACGGCGGCACCATCCAGGACGAGTCGGAAAACGACGCGGACCTGACCCTTAAGTCAATACCATCCCAGTCCGGGCACATGGTTGACGCCTCGGACAACACACCGCCCACGGTCTCGTCCATCGCCATCACCAGCGACCCGGGTGACGATGACACCTACGGACCGGGCGACGCCATCGAGGTCACCGTCACCTTCAACGAGGACGTCACAGTCACTGGAACTCCCCAGCTGGAGCTGGACTTCGACGGCACGGCCAGGACCGCAGACTTCAGCCACACAGGCGGGCCCTTCGATTCAAACAGGACGACCCAGTCGAACACTGACATCTACGATTCTACCGTTGTCTTCAGCTACACCGTGGCGCCGGACGAGAGCGATACCGACGGCATCGCCATCGGCGCCGACAAGCTGACCCTCAACGGCGGAACCATCCAGGATGCCGCGGGCAACGCCGCCACGCTGACCCACGACGCGTTGGCAGCCAACTCCGGTCACAAGGTGGACGGTTCGGACACAGTGGCGCCGACCATCTCGTCCATCGCCGTTACCAGCGACCCTGGCGACGATGACACCTACTCCACCGGCGACACCATCCAGGTCACGGTCACCTTCAGTGAGGATGTCACCGTAACCGGCGAGCCGCAGCTGGAGCTGGAGTTTGCCGACCCCGGCAGCAGCAACCAGCAGGCCAGCTACAGCAGCAGCAACAGCGGCGGAGCCCGGGTCGTGTTTGAATACACCGTTGCCGTGGGCGACTCGGCCAGCGACGGCCTGGCGATTGCGGCCAACAAGCTGACCCTGAACGGCGGCTCCATCCAGGATGCCTCCGGCAATGACGCCGTGTTGACCCACAGCGCGTATGGTCCCGATGCGGACCACTTTGTTAACGGGCACGGCGGTGTTTAGCCCACACTGTTACGGGCGCTCAGCCGCGAGAGATTGATTACTTAAGGGTCCCCGCAGCAGGAAAAACTGCTGCGGGGACCCAAATTGACCAGGGGGAGCAGTTAATGAGAGGAAGGAAATTCGTGATTGGCGTCGGGGCAAGCGGGATATTGTTGCTGTCCTTCTTAATGGCAGCCTGCGGAGGCGGGGACAACGGCGCCGGCCTCACCCGGACGGAAGTTGAGGCCATAGTTCAAGAGGAGATTGCCTCTGCGCCGGTTGCAGTAACTTCAGGTGAGGTTCAAGGTTTGGTGCAGGCGTCCCTGGAGCAGGCGGCCAGCGCAGAAGGGGAGCAACTAACCGCAGCCGACGTCCAGGAGATAATTCGGGCAGAGTCGGCAAACGCTCCTGGGCCACGGGCGGAACTCAGCAGGCAGGACCTGGATGATGCCATAAGCCTGGCCATGGCTGACTTCCGCCAATCCCAGGAGGGAATGATATCCCGGGAAGTGGAAGAGGCTGTTGGAGCGGCCGCGGGAGACGCCCCCAAGTCCGAAGGGGGCATTACTGCTCAACAGGCGGAGTTGATAGCCAGAACGGTGGTGGCTTCCGCGCCCACCAGGTCATCCCCTGCAGACTACACCAGGTTCTTTGTCAACGGCGCCATCAGCAGGTATGAGCTGGAAGGTAGGGATGCCGCTCTGGACTATTTCAATAGCCTGGAAAGCATAGACGGGCAATGGTACATGATAGTCGTAGACGATTCGGGCAGCGTCCTGGGGCACTATAACGAGAATCTGCGCGGGCTGGACCTGAACGGGCCGGTGGGGACCGACGTCAACGGTTACCGGTTTGGACCGGAAATCCTCTCGGCCACCGAGGAGGGGAAGTGGGTTTCCTACGTGTACCGCAATCCCGAAGCCGGCAACCCCTTCGTGGGAGATCTTGGCCAACTGCAGCTCAAGAACGCCTGGGTGGTACGGCATGACGACCTGCTCTTCTTATCCGGCTGGTACATAGATGCGGAGAAATTCACCAAGGCTCTCGTGCTTTCCGCAGTCGAAAGGTACCAGGCCAACGGTCTGCACGAGACTATGCGGTACTACAACAGTCCGGAGAGCATTACGGGAGGACTGGCCGCCACTGTCGCATACTACAACAGCGCCACCAGCCAAGAGGGCCAATGGGCGGCGTTTATCACCGATGAAGCAGGCACCATCGTGGGCATCCAGAATCCCGCCATGATAGGCCAGAGCCTGACCGACGTATTGGGCATCGAGGCTCTTGAGGTGCCGGCGGAGGGCGGGTGGATAACCAACGGGGGAAGGATGCGCATCTGGGCCATCTCCAGGGACGGCCTGACCTTCGGCTCGGGCTGGTTTCACAACGAGTAGGGCCGGAGCTGGACAGATAGGCCACAAGCTGGAGTTGCATTTCCACCGCCGGGCCCAGGGTTGGGGCGCCCTCCCCACCGGCCCGGCACGGGCTGACTTCGGCCAGACTGGGTCTAATTCGTTAAGAGCAAAGCAGACAGCCGCGAACTCCGAAGGTCCGGCAGCCCACTCCAGAAAGGGCAACCGCGCGCCTTCAGAGCAACACACCGCATGGGGGCTACGTCTGACAACGCAGCCCCCAGCGTCAATGAAGTCCGTCCGCCACTACCCGCCCGCGACATCGTCGTCCAGGAGGCCGTTACGCACACACCAGAGCACCAGTCCCTGCATGGATCGGACCTCCAACTTTTGCTGAATCCCGTAGATGGCGTTGCGAATGGTCACCGCCTTGACCTCCCGAATCTCGGCTATTTGGGCGTAGGACATGCCCCGGGAGAAGGCAACGAGTATCTCCCGCTCCCGGGGAGTAAGGCCGGCCGTAGCCGTGGAATCTTCCGCCCCCGCGCCGTCCCGTAAGGCCGCAAAGGTCCTGGTGACCACGTCGGCAGGCAAGAGAAGCTCGCCCCGGACCACGCCTCGCACGGCGGACAGCAGGCGTTCCCGGTCTGTCTCCTTCTGGAGGTAGCCGGTGGCGCCGGCAGCCACGGCCTCCACCACGGCGTCCTCCTCAGTCGAGGCGGTCAGCATCATGACGCGGACCCCCGGCAGGGACTCCATTATCTCCCGGCAGGCCTCCACACCGTCCTTCCCTGGCATCATTACGTCCATAATAACCACGTCAGGCGTCACCTCAGCGGCCACCCGTACCGCCTCTTCCCCGTCCGAGGCATGTCCCACGACCTCGAAATCCCCGGCCTGTTCCAGGACCTGTTGCAGGCCGACCCTGACGATGGAGTGGTCGTCAACGATCATCACCCTTATGCGTGAGTCTGCTGTCATCAACCTCCTCCTGTCAATTTGCTATCACTCCGACGGTATCACGCAGGTTACGCTGGCGCCGCCCAGCGTGCCCTGTTCTTCCACGACAAGATACCCGCCCAGGCGCTCCGCGGCGATGCTCATGTTCCTGAAGCCGTGCCCCCGCTCCGCGTAATCTGCGGGCAGCCCAACCCCGTCGTCCGACACCGAAAGGCTGATGTTTTCGGGGCTGAAATCCAGGCCAATGCATACCCTGGTCGCCTCCGCGTGCCGGTAAGCGTTGGTTAGCGCGTTGTGCGCTATCGAGAACAATACGCTCCTGGTCTCTGTGGAAAGGGGCGGCTCGACTCCCGTCTGCCCCATCTCGGCGGTCACAGTGGTGACGTTGGTAAAGCTGGTGGCGTGGGACCGCAGGGCCCGGCCCAATTCCCTGCCCTCGTAGATGCTTCCCATGTTTATGGGATGCCTCAGCTCCCAGATGGTGGACTTGGACAGCCGTGACGTCGCTTCAAGGGTGGCGGCAAGCTCTGGTTTCTCCTCTCCGGCAAGCTCCCTGGCCGTGTCGATGCCCAAGCCTATCATGTACGCCGACTGGGCTGCGGTGTCGTGGATATTCTGGGACAGTTCGATTCTCTCACGCTGCAGGGCCTGGGCCAGTTCGACGCGCTCCCGCTCCAGGGCCCGCTCCCGCTCCTGCGCCTGCCTCCACCGCAGGCGCTCGAAGTTGGTGGCAAAGTTCACCACCATAACTACCAGATACATTACCGCTATTCTGGCCAGCAGGTCCTTTTCATCTCTCGATCCCAAATCCAGCCCGTCCCCCGCAGTCAGGCTTATCACGGTGTAAATCGCCGCAACCAGCGTCACCAGGACCATACTGAGCCTGAAAGACGAGAACATCGACGCTAATGCCGCCAGGGCAGGGTAGTAGAACAAGTGGAAGAAGGGATGGCTGAAGCCGTTGCTTATGGCTATCCCGGCTGAAATCAGGACCAGGTCCAGCGTACAGAGAGCCATGAGCCAGTGCCAGGCAATCGGCCGGTTGGTGCGGAGACGGTAGTGTATGTAGCCGTTGAGCCCGATCAGGGTCAACAGGAGCAGGGCATAAATCGCGAATCTGGGAAGCCCGTAGTAGGGACGGTACACCAGTTCGACCAGGCATACGACTATTACAAACCAGTGCCCCGCTACCGCAATGGACGTAACGTACCTGAGCCCCCCAGGGTCGAGATATCCTGGCGTCCAGTCGCTCACCCTCAGTGCATGGGCTGCCTTCGAGACGAGTTGCATGCCCTGGGCGGAAAGAACTCTGTGAAACATCTCTCCTCTCAAAGCCACGCACCTGACAGGGTGGTTTGAATAGTCGCGTGAAGGCATTTCAACGTCGCTCATAACAATCTAATGAGACCAAGCCGTGTCCGCAAGAAGCAAATGCACCTTAGGGACATAGCAAAAGCACCTGTGTCTTAACGCGAAGGTTCAGGAGGTACGCACTTTGACAAAGAATTCCCACGGCTTCCCGACAGCAGCCGGCAATCAATTTGTTGTGCATCTCAATTGATTTATCGTCTTTCCCATCTTCAAGGTTACTCAGACCATCGACGTACAGGGCAAATGCCCCGTTGAAAAAGGGCATTTGCCAATTGACGGTACCAGAGAGAAATCGGAACACTATTTGTACTGAATATCGTTAAACGATGCTCAACGATGGGCGGGGTGACTCGGGCGAGGCCTGGAATCACGGTTGCCGCGCGGGCCGTACAGGGTTCGCCCCAACATTCCAGGCAGGAGGCTGCTGATGAACCGGATAGCCACAACCCCCAAAACCGTCAGAGTCGGCGCGGCTGCTTTCGCGCTATTGGCGTCCGTCTTCCTGGCAGCCATTCTGATGTTCTCACCCCCGGGGTCGGTCTACGCGGAAACGGACCTGGATTTGGACTGCAGGGGAGGGGAGATAACGGAGGGTGACTCCATAGACGTGAAGGTGCGCGGCGACTGGGACGGCCAACTCCACGTCTGGTGGTACACCACGGACGGGACGGCCACAGGAGACGAGGACTTTGACGCGCTCGACGGCGTGCGGCAGGGTTCCCGCAGAAGCGGCAACACCATGACCCGGACCATTGAAGCCTTTGATGACGATTACCCAGAAGCCGACGAGACATTCACCCTCCGGTTCAGCCGCCAGGACAACCGGAGCAACAACACCTCCTGCGAAATCACCATCGTAGATAACGACTACGGCATTCGGGAAGTTTCCGTTTCCTCGGAGCCGGCCGATGGCCTAGCCTACCGGGCAGGGGAGGAGATAGAGTTCGCCGCCCACACAAACGCCGTAGTTAAGGTTAACTACGTCGGTAATCCAGACCTTTATATGGACTTCCGGCTGGGAGACGGGGACGAAAACCTGAAGAAGGCCCAACTCCACTATCCCGACGATACTGCAATTTATGGCGCGTGGACTGTCCATTTCCGCTACACCGTCCAGGAGGAGGACATTGACCCAGACGGAGTGGAGGTGGACGACAGTGACGGCACCACCGGACTCACAGGGACTCATAACATCAAGCGGCAGGTAAATCCCAGTTCCGCAGTTGATCCGCCCATATCCCGGTACTACCACGGCCGGCACTTCCCCGACGCCCTGGCGGACGGCAGCCCCCACGTGACCGCGGTTGACGTTATCTCGTCGCCGCCGCAGGGGGATACGTACCACCGGGATGACGACATCGAGGTCCAGTTGACCTTCTCGGAGGCGGTGGACGTGACGGGGAACGTGAGGATAGGCATCCTGGTGGGCACCGGAGCCTCCACGTGGCGGGCCGCCGCCTACAACCGGGGCACCGGCACAGACACCATCGTCTTCCGGTACACCGTCCAGGAGAACGACTCGGACACCCAGGGGCTGAGAATCGCGCAAGGCAACGACAGCTCCGGCTTTCACATTGGGGACGGGCAGTCCATCGAGACGGTGGACGACCAGGCGGAGGTGAGCAGGCTCTACCCCGGCACCGAGCACCTGTCGGATCACAAGCTGGACGGCAGCACGACCTCGCCCCCGATCTTTGTCAGCGCCGAAACCAACAGGGCCGGCAACCGGGTCACGATAACCTTTAGCAAGGAAGTCTCGCCCCCGGCTCTGCTTGAGACCATTAGCGAAGACTTCAATATAGGTTTGGGACGGTTCTACGCTGCCGTCTTCGACGTCTACGGCGAGATTCAGAGTCGCCCCCTGGATGTCAGAAACGCCAGCCTCTCCGAGAACAAGCTGACCCTGAATGTGCACCGGCCCATCAAGAGAGGCGCCCAGGTGAAGGTCGCCTACAACAACCTGTTCGCAAAGGAGTCCGTGGGCATGTTCGTGGACTCCGACGGAAACTCCCTGGGGAACTTCGATAAGCAAAGCGTTGAAAACAGCTCCAACAGCAGCACCAGTTCCCTGGGATGGCCCTACGTGAACGGACCTTATGCGCTAAAGGTGAACGAGGGAGGGACAAAGCGGTACGGGGTCAAACTGAGTCACGATCCCGAAGGTACTACCACTATCGACATCTCGGTCTACCCGGATGGGGCGCTGACGCTGAACAAGAGCAGCCTCACCTTTAACCGAGGCAACTACCACATCGAAAAATACGTGACCATTACTGGCCCTGCGGATGACAACACCACGAACGGGTGGGCCAGGATCACCCACACTCCGGGAGGTACGGCCCATAGATCTGACGGACTGAGAATCAAGGTGTTGGTTGAGGACAGCGACTAACACTATGGTGACATCGTGGGGATCTCATACCGGACCGAAGCTCTCAATTGCCTGGCTGGGATCCCTGGCGGCTATGTTCATTACCTTCGCCCTGGTTGGCTGTGGTGATACGCCGACTCCGGATACCGCCACCGCCGCGCCGGTGAGGGCGGTGGCGGGTCCGGGGCCAACGGCGGCCCCAACCGCGCCGGCAGCCGAAACCTCAACCACAACCCCCGCGACTACATCCGCAGGACCGGCCCCTGTAGTTGTTGATCCAACCGCAGCACCGACATCAGCTCCGACCGTTACTGTTGTAGCGACTGCAGTGGCCCAAGACTCCGCAACCAGCGAACCAGTCGCAGCGCCTCCCCCCACGTCTACGCCAAAGCCTGTCCCCACTCCCGACCCAGTGGAGCAGTCTGTGGCTTATGCCGCTGATTGCGCGGTCCTGGTCGATTCGCTTCAGGCCACGGACCCTCAAAGTGTGCCCGAGCCTGGGGAAGCAATGCTGTTTGGGGAGCTGGCCCAGGCATTGGACGAGGCAGTCACAGCCGTCGGGCTGTTAGAGCCTCCAACCGGCCTGCGCGCTTACCATGACGCCTGGGTCGCCCTTCTGGACGCTTACGCTGGATATGCGAAGAGCCGTCCGGCAACCCTTGCAGTGGCGGGCAACGAAGAACTGTTTGCATCGACTATATTTCCGAGATTGCTGGAACTGGCGCACGATGATTCAAGGACCGAGGAAGAGAAAGAGCAGCTGGCTCGCCTTTACATATACGAGCAAATGGCCCGCTACTACGGACAGGACTACGTCGATGCCTTGGTCCGGCTGGAGAGCGCCAAGACCGAATTGCCCGAGGAAGCCGTGAAAATCCTGGAGGAATCCGGATGCTCGCCTGGCATCCTGAGAAGGTAAGTGTAAAAGGGTGCGGAGACGACCTTAGCCACCCTGGCTCCGGGGTAGCTGAATACGGGATTGGAGGGTATGTAAGTTCAAGGCGAAAGACTTAACCATTGACGATGGAGAAAAGCGTACTTTCCGCAATCGCCGCTCGTCTATGACCTTGCCAGGCATCATGGAATTGGGTTGGCGCCAACGGTTTCGAAGTCTTTGGCGAGGGAGCGCCAATCATCTCGGAAGAGGGCGGCCGGCAGCCTTCCAACCGGGCAGCGGCCTCGGATGAATCACATTTCCTCCGGGCGTGGGTAGTACAGCACGACGGGCTGACATCTGGCTCGGGATGGCGCAGAACGCAGTCCGATAGTTGAGCGGGAGGGCCGTGGGCGAGGCAGCGGCGCGACAGAGAATTGTCCGTACCAGGAGGAGCCCTTAGGCCGAATAATTATAAAGAATTATTCATACCAGGGGGCGCAATTGGGCGCAATGATTATAATTGTAACGAATGTCCAATCTGTCGGACGTCCGCGCCGAGTTGAACCTGTTATGGACCAGCGTGGCAGTGACCGGCAACCACGCAAACAGGCGCGTCCTCGCCAAGAATATTAGGACCGTGTTCATTATTTATCGGAAAGAACGCAGAAATAAGAACCCATTCGACGCGCACAAGGGCCATCTCCCTATCCGGCTCTTTGTTCTCGTCGCCATTCTCCTTGGCGCAATGCTGGCGGCAGTTCCGCTCCTTGGAGGGTCGCCCATCCAGGCCCCGCCGGTAGCCCATGCCCAGGAGGTTATGTGCGAACCCGTTGCAAATCCCGAGGACTTACCCACCGTCGAAGCAATCCCCAGAAGCCCCGGGGCCGACGCCAGGTACGTCATAAACTTCACTAACGGTCCGCAAGAACTTCTGCCTGAACAGGATGGCATCGTGTTTCGCGTGGACCCGCAAATTAACTTGCCCAGCAAAATCGATGCTGACGAAATCGATATCCATTACACGCACGGTCTTAAGGTGAGCTTCGGGGCGTCGGCGTACAGCGTGGCGGAGGACGGCAGCCTGGACGTGACAGTGACACTGAGCGCCGACCCGGGGCGGGCAATCACCATCCCCCTGACGGCAACTGCCAAGGACGGGACCAGCGCTTCCCCAAATTATGGCGTACCGCCAAGCCTGACCTTCCAGAAGGGAGAGACCTCCAAAACCTTTATTTTCTCTGCGTCCGGAAACAGCGGGGAGACCGTCAAGCTGGGATTCGATACTTTGCCGACAGGAGTGAGCGGAGGGACACCTAGCGAGGCCACGGTGTACATCAAAGACTCTTCCTCTATGGATATTGAGGTGAGCTTTGAGGCCTCGGCCTACTCAGTACTTGAGGGCTGTAGCGTTGAGGTGACAGTCATTCTTAGCACCACCCAGGATACGGAAATCACCATCCCACTGACGGCGACCGCCAGCGACGGGACCAGCGCTTCCCAGAATTCTGGCGTACCGGCAAGTCTGACCTTCCCGAGCGGAGAGACCTCCAAGACTTTTGATTTCAATGCGTCCGGAAACAACGGGGAGAGCGTCGTGCTGGGATTCGGAACCTTACCCAACGGAGTGGGCGCAGGGACAATCGACAAGGCCACGGTGTCCATCATCGAAGCGGTTGAGCTCGAGTATGAGCTTTACGGTTCCGGCAGTGCTTCATCGGTGGAAGTGAAGGAGCCAGTGGGCAGGGGCGGGCCGACGACTCTGACCATATTCCCCAAGATAGTCGATGGCGACAATTCAATACCGATTCCGGCCAGCGCCAGGGTGGAAGTGATAATCAAAGAGAAGGCCGGTTTATCCAATCCCATAGAGGGTGGCGCATACCTATGGGAAGTCGGCACTACCCGCGACCTGAACGATTTTCCTCCAGCCCAGCACCCTGACCTGGCGGTTCGCAATGCCTTCAAGAGAATGGAGGAGGCTATCGACGACCATGTTGAGGACTATGAACTTTCCGGCCTGCTCATAGACTTTCAAGTGGAACTCGGCGAACACATTGCCCGAAGGGGCGACCAACTGGAGTTGACTGCCCGTGGCTTCGCCGTTGGTACGACGGTCATCTTCTGGCGCGACTCCAACATGAACGGCGTGTTCGACGCGCTGGGAGCGGTTCTTTGCCGGGCTGAGTCCGACTCCCAGGCAATCGCCCGCTGTTCCATACCGGTGACTAATCCTCCTTTTGTACCGGGCTTTGGGGATTGCACCTTTGACCTTTCAGGTGACTATGTTCCGAATGACAGCACAATGGTCGGAGAAATCAACGTCGATTATGAAGGAAGCAATTGCAACTTCATTAACGCAAGAGACGGCGAGGGACATACATCTATCCTTGTCCTTGAAGAATATACGGAGGATGGCACCCAGCTAAAGAAGAAGGAGAATGTAGAAAACTCTTTCCAGGTGATGGAACTGGCGGGCACCGTCAATCTGGGAACCTTCCTTCGTACAAATTCCACCGTACGGGTGGATTTGCTGGATTTTCCTGAAGGCCATTTGAATTCCATAAGGATAGGGGGATTTGCCGCCGACCTGGAGGGACTGGGCAACCGGCAGATTCCTGAGACGGGAAGGTTAAGCTTTCACCTGGCGATGCCAGGTGACGTCTTGCCCGGGCGTCAGGAAATTCGAGTCGTTGTCGAAGGGGAAATTGGAGACTGTGAAGAGGAAAGGAACGGTGACCAATTAAACGGTGGCTTCTGTCTCGAGCTCCATACCACAGCGGAGGTGGACACCTCTCTTCACGTTCAGGTTACTCCTTCGACGGCATTGCCCAACCAAAGGGTGCGTGTGACAGTGCAGGGCTTTCATGGCACGGAAATAACTCGCGTCAGTATGGATGGCGTTGAATTGCCGGCCAGCAGGGTTGGGGAGCGGGCAGACGGCCCTATACAGCTCGACAGCAGCGGCCGCTGGGTGGGAAGTGTCGTCCTCCCGGTAAATGGTTCCACCCTGCTGGGTGGAGAGCGGAAGCTCCAGGTGAGGGATTCACATCGCCGTCTTGGGGAAGCGACTATCGTTTTCCCCCACAGAAGTATCGAGGTGTCACCTGAGCAAGCCGTCCCCGGCGACACAGTAACCATTTCCGGACAGGGCTTTCCCGTAAGCAACAACCGGGGCTCTGAAGTCCAGGTCGAAATTACCTATGACTATGGCAGTGGTCAGTCAACAACTTCCGTATCCATAGATGCAGGCGGCCGTTTCTCCACCGAAATGACTGTCCCCCGGGCTGTGGAAATACCTTCCACCAACCTTGTGTCTGCCGAGTTTATGGATGACGAGGGACACACAATTTTCACCAACACCACGCATCTCATTACAGAGGCCACGGTTACCGTTTCTCCCGATCGCGGCCCGTCGGGAACTACGGTCACGGTGACCGGCAGGGGTTTTCGCGCCTTTACATCCGTGGCAATGGTCATCATGGGAGAGGTTAACGTTACCCCCTCCCCCGCTCCCCTCACCGACCGCAATGGAATGATGGAGTTTGAGGTGCTGGTTCCCCAGTCGGAAACAGGGCAGGAGTCAATCGTGGTCCTGGCCGGCGGCATCTACGTCCTGGCAGACTTTCAGGTCGGCACACCATTAGTGGAGACAGGTCCAGTCACCGACATTGAAGCGCTGAGTACCACGCTGGGCGATAGCTTCCTGACTGCATTCCATTTCGGAAACGACACTAAGGAATGGACCTTCCATGATCCTCACGTGCAGGAGGAGAGCACCCTGGAATTCCTGATTCCAGGGGAGGTTTACTACATAAAGACCAGCGAAAACACCGAGGCAATCCTGAATGGCAGGACTCGTTACCTTTCCTGCCGGAACGACAACTGCTGGAACCAGATTGTGTGGTAGTCGAGACAACCCTTCGGGTTGGAACAGACTCCAAGAGTTTTAATATTCATCCCCCCTTTCTTGCATTGAACCCTTCGCCACAGGGCAGATTATCAATAGGCCGACAGGGTTGGTTTTGCCTGTCCGGCCCCTTAGGTCAAACCGTTGAGAAAGAAACTACCAGAGGGAGTCTTGGCTAAATCGGAAGACAACCAGCGTGTCCGCTACGAACCGGAAGAGTCCTGCCCCTTCTTTGTATGGGGGTTTGCAGGATTCCAGGGAGTGTTACTGGTACTGACGCCAATAGTGACGGCAGTGACCACTGCGGCGCTGGTGGCGGAACAATCCGAAGAGTACCTGGTCTGGTCTGCCTTCGCCGCACTGATAATCTGTGGCGTGGCTACCGCGCTCCAGGCCAGCCGTATCTGGCGGATCGGTACTGGGCACGTCCTGATAACCGCGGGCAGCGTTTCCCTGATAGTGGTGTCCGTGCCCGCGCTGTCGGCCGGTGGGCCCGCAATGCTGGCAGGATTAACTATTGCTGGCGCGGTGGCGCAAATTGCCCTGTCCGCCTGGCTGCCGGTAATGAGGCGGGTCATTACGCCGGTGGTATCAGGAACGGCCCTCCTGCTGCTCGCCACTTCGGTGATTCCCATAGCCGCTCAGCGGGTTGCCTCCCTTCCCGCTGGTTCATTCTCATACTCGGGGGTAGTGGTTGCCGCCGTTACCTTGACCGTGGTTGTTGTTCTGGGCCTGAGGCTATCCGGTGGGTGGCGCTTGTGGACTCCCATCCTTGGAATTGTGGCGGGCTGCGTCGTTGCCGCCCCCTTTGGGTTGTATGACTTTCAATTGGTTGCAAATTCGAAGTGGGTTGGCATTCCAGGCGCCTGGTTTCCGGACTTCGAGATGCCGGACACTGGCGGATTCGTGGCATTGTTGCCTATGGCCATCATAGTATTGTGGATCAACGGCATCAAGAATATGGGAGATAGCGTGGTGGTGCAGAGGCTGTCCCGACGCAGGCCCCGCGCCACCGATTTCCGGTTGGTGCAGGGCTCTCTGTATGCCAACGGCACAGGTTTGCTGCTGAGCGGCCTGGCCGGCTCTCCACCCACGACAGTAAACTCCGCCGCCAGCGGTTCCCTGGTCAGTCTTACCGGAATTGCCAATCGGCGAGTGGGGTATGCCGCCGGGGTCATGCTGGTAGCCCTGGCCTTCTCTCCCAAGTTGACGGCCGTATTGTTAATTATTCCAGGGCCGGTCATGGGCGCCTACCTGCTTTTCCTGATGGGTACCTACATGGTGGAGGGCATCCGCACTGTTTCGCAGGAGGGCCTGGACCACCGGCGGGGTCTAATAATGGGAGCGGCGATGGCGGTGGGGATCGGCTTGGAGATTTCAGGCATTCTTGCCTCGTTGCCAGGGGCTAAATGGACTGGCTTTTTGAACAATGGACTTACCGCTGGGACGTTGGTTGCCCTTCTGCTGACCTGGTTCGTGGAAATCACCGACTCCCGACCGCAACGAGTTGAGGTCCCTTTTGCTTATTCTTCCCTGCCGGAGATTACCTCTTTTCTCCAAAAAGTGGCTGAACGGAGGGCTTGGAATACGGAAGCAGTAACCCGATTGTGCGCTGCTGGAGAGGAAACCCTATTGAGTCTCCTGGATTTGTGTGAGGACGACGACCTCCTGGAACCAGGGAAGTTGACGGTCGTCGCCCGCTCACATACTGCGGAAATGGAACTGGAGTTCTTCGCTTCAATTGAAGGACAAAACTTGCAGGACCAACTGGCCCTTTTGAGAGATGATAAGTTAGACGAGAATGAGGCTTCCTTTCGCTTGCTCAGACACTATGCCGAGTCGGTACGGCATCAAAAATTCCATGGAGTCGATGTGGTTAAGGTGACGGTGGCAGACATTGGCAGCGATCCATACCTGAACCGTTGATAAGGGCTTGTTGCTACTTGTACAAAAAGGCCTGCAGGCCTGGCGCAGAGTGGCGTCGTGAATGCGCTGCCCCGCCATTGCCAAACGCCAGGGATGAACTGCAGGCCGCATGTAGGACGATTCCCGGAACCCGCCGCCCCTGAATAAGCGCTCCATGGCGTGCTGGTTGCCTCGCTCTACTCGAAGCTTGGCCATTGTACCGAGACAGCGCCTGTCTGGGGGTTTGACGATGCCGGATCTCTTAGATACTCAGGAGGAGCGTTTCAGCTCTGTGTATCTTCAATTACCTGGAGATATACGAAAGCGCCGGTAAAACAGGTAGCGTCTTCACAGTGGCCGCCGACGATTTCGCCTGATGGTTTTGCGGCGGCTACGTGTAGATGAACGTACACTCCACCATCCTCCAAAGGCTGAATGTACCCGTCAGCGGTGACCAGTTCCATAATCTCGTCGATGGTTTCCCTTTCATGATCCCTTTCGAGACTGCAGAGATTGCGGCGCTTGAGTTGGGTCAGGCTTCCGATGCAGGACATTACGGAGGCTTCGCGAATGCCTTCTGAATGAGCCAGGGATTCGATGCTTTTAATAAGGGATTCCCCCGCTTGCAGGCGGTGGTAAACGACACGGGATGCCTTGGTGTCCCAATTTTTTACGACCATTCGTCCTCCCGCTTATGTGAGATGCCGACATTATACACACTTGGAACTTTGGCGGTTATTGCGGGGTTTCTCCCCAGGTCTATGCCCCTCCCGGATTCAGGGTCCTGATCTGATACTAAAGCCGCAAACCAGCAGCAGGTCTCTTGCTTCACCGTCGCGCTACCTTACCATTCCAGTTTTGGGACTGTTACAATTGGCCCCGCAACCCCAACCTGATGAAACTTCTGGAGAGTAATTATGGCTGTTTCCACTGGAATATCAAATGCGCTGGAACGTAACTGGGGAATGGTAGACCGTGCCATAGAGGGGCTGAGTGATGAGACGCTGGCGCGCCGAGTATCCGACAGCGACAATTCCATCGGCTGGCTCCTCTTCCACATGAGCCGGGTGGTGGACGTATTCATGAATACCAGGTTCCAGGGCAAGCCCCAGGTATGGATAGAGGGCGGCTGGTGCGAGAAATTCGGTCTGAGCGACGACCCGGAGACAACCGGACAGGGCTGGGACGCGGCGCGCGTGGCCGCATGGCAGCCTCCCCCCAAAGACGTCCTGGTAGGCTACTATGAGGCAATGAAGGCCTGCTGCCGGGAGTATATGTCCACGGTGACCGAAGAGGAACTGAGCGTCACCATGAGCATGAGGCCCGGCATGGACCCCGAGCCGAAAGAGACCCTCATCGGTGTCCTGGTCTATGACAACATCGTCCACGGAGGCCAGATAGCCTTCCTGCGCGGCCACTGGGAAGGCATGGGCTGGTTCATCTAGCCTGGCCAGGGGCAGCCCTGCCCATTTCTTCAGGATGAACGGAGAGCACGGCTTGAGTTCGCCGTGCTCTTCCCTGAAATTCGTGCCCACGCAGAACAGGCAGGTTCAGGCTGCCCGGGCGCAGGGTGGGTGGCGCCTGCCCGTCAGGGGGTCTGGCAAGCCTCCCGCAGCCACTCCCGGTCCTCGCCCTCCAGCATGGGGGCGATGGTGTCCCACACCTGCTGGTGGTATTCTTCCAGCCACTGGCGTTCCCCTCTGGAAAGCTGGTCCCAGTCGATGAGTTCCCTTTGGAAGGGAATGAGGGTCAACGCTTCCATCTGCAGCCACTTCCGGCCGTCGGGGTGCCCGGGCATCTCCTCGTCAGGGGCGACAACGTACAGATTTTCCAGGCGCACGCCACCCCATCCCGCCTCGTAGTAGCCGGGTTCGTTGGAGACAATCATCCCGACCTTGAACGGCTCGTCGGCTCCCCTCGGCGTGATTCGCTGGGGTCCTTCGTGGACGTTCAGAAAGGCGCCGACGCCGTGGCCTGTTCCATGCCCGTAGTCGAGCCCAGCGTTCCACAGGAACGTGCGCGCCAGGGCATCCAGGCCAATACCTCCGGTTCCCTCGGGGAATTTCTGCATCGCCAGGTTGATGTGGCCGCGCAGGACCAGGGTGTAGATTTCCTTCTGGCGTTCCGACGGTTCGCCGACAATCACCGTGCGCGTATCGTCGGTAGTGCCACCCCTTAGCTGTACGCCGGAGTCAACCAGGAACAGTTCACCGTCGCAGAGCGGAACATCCGGGCTGGCGTCGGCGTAGTGGACGATGGCCCCATTGGCTCCCGCTGCGGCGATGGTGGTGAAGCTGAGGTCGTAGAAGCCCTCCTCACTGGAGTACTCCTCATACAATATCTGGCTGTAACCCGCCTCACTGACCGTCTCGCCGGCCCTGATCGAGTCCTGCAGCCGCTTGAAGCTGCGGATTTTAGCGGCGGCGGCGTGCCGGTGGGAGTTTCGGGCTGCTGCAATCTCCGTTTCGTTCTTGATGGCTTTAAGCGCCACTGTCGGATTGGGCTTCTCCAGCAGCTTCTGGTCTTCGTGAAGCATCAACCTGGTACCCATCGTGGTCCCGCTGGGATCCAGCCAGACCAGGCCCGAGGCTTCCGCGCCGTAACGACTCATCGCATCGGCGTAGGCGCCGTAGGATTCGAAGTCGATTAGCGAGGCCAGGGCATCTGTCACATCCTGGGGAGGGGAAACTCGGGTGAAGCAGGTGGCGCGCTCCCGGTCAATGACCAGGTAGCCCTCGAAAACGGGATTGTAGGCAATATCCGTGCCCCGGAGATTCGTTACCCACGCAATTTCGTCCAGCTTGGTCAGCACGAGCAGGGTGGCTCCCGCATTCTCCATTTCCTTGCGGATGTCTGACAGCTTCTCGGCGACGCCGCAACCGGTGAGGTCGTCGGGCAACTGGTAAATGGGATTTGCTGGCGCCGGCGGTTGCTCGTCCCACACGGCGTCCACCAGGTTGTCGTTTACCGGCACCAGGGCGGAGTCCGGAGATTTCAAGGCAGCCTGGTAGGCAGAGTGGGCCTGCATCGAGACCACGAAGGGGTCGAATCCCACGCGTATGCTGCCCCGTTCCTCTTCCATCTCGGTCAACCACTGGCTGAGGAACTTCTCCCCGGCCAGCCCGAGCTTGTGGACACGGAAATTGTCGTGGTCCACCTCGTCGTCCGCCTGAATGTGGTAACGGGAGTCCACAAACAGGTGGCTCCCATCCGGGCAGATCAGGGCGTCGCCGGCGGAGCCCCGGAACCCGGTGATGGCCGTCCGGCGGCGCGTATATTCTGGAGCATACTCGTTCAGGTGGGCGTCGGAGGAAAGTACAAGGTAAGCGTCCACCTGGGCCTCTTTCATCCGCCGGTGTAGTCTGGTAAGCCGGTCTGAGAGCGTCTGCTTGTCATCTGTCATGGTCATCGATACTCCTCTGGGACGAATCTGGCCCCGGCGACTGCCGGGGAGGGTTGAGCGGTATCCTTAACTATGCTGTAACTATGCTGTCGGTCGGTAAATGCCCGAAAGAAACTCGTCCATAACCCGGGCCAATTCTTCGGGCTTATGGTAGCCAATATCGTGAACGGTCTCCGGTATCCAGCGCACCCGGCATCCCGGGATGGCCTTTTCTGCTGCGGCGACACCGTCCTCTTTCCGCCTGGCCCGCTCGCTGTCCGCGCGATCAGGGGTCGGCCCCGCCGGAATGATAACCGTCGGGCAGGTAATCCTGGAATAGGACTCCGAGGCCGGCTCCTCCCACATCGCGTGCATTACCTGCACGTGATTCTCGGGACGCAGGATGTCCTGAATCTGGCCTTCCTGGTCCTCATACACCATGGTCTGGACGATGCGTTCGATCTCGTCATTCCAGCAAAGCGACAGCTGGTGGCGCAGGCGGTCCAGGAATTGCTGCCTGGTTCCCGACACGTCCCTGGGCCGGGCCTGGGCCTTGACGACCTCCCACGGTTCCCGTGGGCCGACTCGTCTGCCCACGCCGCCGTCGATCAGTCCCAGGGCAGTTACTCGGTCCGGGAAACGGACGGCCACGTTGAGGGCTGCGGTTGCTCCCCAGGAGTGTCCGAACACGGCAGCGCGCGGCACGCCGAGATGGTCCATAAGTCCCACGCCGTCGGCCGCCAGGGTTTGCCAGTCATACCCGCCCGGGGCCTGGGTGGTCTGGCCGTGGCCCCTGGCATCGGCGGCGAAGAGCCGGTATTTGTGGCGCAAATGGCTGGCGACCAGTTCATACCAGTGGGCGGAGGACGCCAGGCCGTGCATGAGCATGACCGGTTCGCCGTCGCCGCCCCAGTCCAGGTACCGGACCCGCAGTTCGCCGATGGTAGCCCAATGTTCCGTGGGGCGCTGGCAGTCAGTGGGATTTAGCAACGCCAACTCCTGCTCCCTGCATTGTATTGTCACCTTCGATTAACCTATATCCTATTCACTGAAGCAGGATCGGGCAACCCCGGAGTTCCCGCGCTTCCAGCGTGCCGCCACCTCAACTTCCCCGCCGCCGGGCCCGGGCCCCTGCGTTGAAGCATGCCCCGGGAGCGATTTCCCCATTCCTAGCCGTAAGCGGTGAGACGTCGTGACCTGAGCCTACAGCTGTCGGGTTAGAACACCCCTGCTCTGCCCGCCTGTCCGACCGGGTTGGTCAGCCGCCCGGCCGCCCGGTCCGAGGATCCAGCAGGTCTCTCAGTCCATCACCGAGCAGATTGAATCCGAGCACCGCCAGGAAAATCGCCGCTCCGGGTATCATCAACAGGCGGGGCGAGGTTTGCAGGTGTGGGCGGGCATCATTGAGCATAGCTCCCCATTCAGGAGTGGGCGGTTGCGCGCCCAGTCCCAGGAAGTTAAGGCCGGCGATGCCCAGGATTATCCATCCCACGTCCAGGGACGCGATTACTACGATCGGGCCGAGGATGTTGGGCGCGATGTGGCGGAAGATGATGCGCAGGTGTCCGGCTCCGACAGCCCTGGCCGCCGTCACGTATTCCATCTGTCGCGCGCCCAGGGTCACTCCGCGAATGATGCGGGCATGGCCCACCCACCAGACCGCTCCGGCTGCCAGCAGCACGTTGAACAGGCCGGGCCCCAGCGCTCCCGCTACGGCCAGGGCCAGGATCAGCGAAGGAAAAGCCAGCAGCAGGTCCACCACGGCCATCAACGCCGTGTCCAGCCAGCCACCGTAGTATCCGGACAGGATTCCCACGGTCAACGCGATGGTCATGCTGAGCGCCAGGGTCGCCGCCGCCGCGAGCAGGGTCATGCGCGCTCCGTGGGCAACCCGGCTTAAGGTGTCCCGACCCAGGTGGTCAGTGCCCAGCAGATGTCTCGGCGAGGGCGGAAGGAGACGTTCGGACAAGTTTATCCTGGTGGGATCATCCAGGGGGAGCCAGGGTGACAGCAAACCCATCAGCAGCAACGACACCACCAGGAACAACCCCAGCGCGGTTCCCGGCTCCCGCAAAGACGCCGCCCAGCGCCGTCGTCCATGCGCGCCGGAGGCCACTGCCTCCAGAGTACCGTGCTCCTCACCTCGTTTGGTTTCAACCGCCATCGACCGCTACACCTCGACCCCTCCGAAGCGCAGGCGCGGGTCGGCGACGCGCAGGGCAACATCGGCAGCCAGGTTGACCAGCAGGACCACCACGGCGACGTAGGTTACGAACCCCTGCACCACAGGGTAATCCCGGGACAACACCGCTCCGACCATCAACTGACCCAAGCCGGGCCAGGTGAAAATAGTCTCCACAATGACGGAGCCGCTGAGAAGGTAACCCAGGTTCACTCCCGTAGCCCCGATGGCCGGCAGCAGCGCGTTGCGGAGAGTGTGCCTGATAGCTACGGTTTGCTCAGACAGGCCCTTGGCCCGCGCTGTCCGGACGTAGTCCTCTCCCAGGGTTTCCAGCATGCTGGCGCGTATGAGCCGCATCAGTTGGGCCATGGGAGCCAGGGAGAGCGCGATGGCCGGAAGCACTATCTGGGCGGGCGAACCGTAGCCCAGAGCGGGCAGCCACGACAGTTTAACCGCGAACAGTATAATCAGCCCGTAGGCCAGGGCATAGGATGGAGCCGCCGCTCCAACCAGGGCGACCAGGCGCGCAGCGGTATCCTCCGGACTACCCCGCAGCCGGGCGGACAGTATGCCAACCGGCACAGCGACCAGCAGCGCAAGAGCCAGGGCGGATCCCGTGAGCACCACCGTGGGGACGGTCCGGCGGATCAACTGGGCGGCCACCGGTTGTTCGGTGACGTATGACCGGCCCAGATCGCCCGATATGGCCTGTGACACCCAGCGGGCATATTGCGCCGGCAACGATGAATCCAAGCCAAGCTCCGTGCGCATTGCGGCCACAGCGGCCGGGCCGGGCGCCTGCCCCGGGTTGCGCTGGCGCAGCACTATTTCGGCCGGGTCTCCCGGCGCCAGGTTCAAAAGAATGAAACTGACGCCCGAGATTCCCAGGAGGAGCAGTGGCAACGTGACCAGCCGCCGTGCCAGGTAGGCTCCCATACTGGTTACCGGTTAACCCCGCATTGAAGATCGGTGGGGTTCACTTGCTCAGACCGACGCGGTTGTCGAGCATGTAGAGCCGGTGGGGGTGCGGATCGAACCCTGTAACCTGCTCATTGACGCCGTAAACCATATATGCGTGCGCCACCGGCAGGAGCGCGATTTCGGCGGCAACCACGGCCTGTGCCTCGCACGCTATTTCCTGCCGCTGCTGAATGTCAGCGACGTCCCCAGCCTGGGCAATGATGTCCACCAGTTCCGGATTCAAGTATTGTCCATAGTTGTTGGCGCCGCTGTTGCTGCCGTCGGTGTGCAGTCCAACAAACTTGCTTACGTTCAATACCGGGTCTCCGGCGTCAACCACGTTGTTGTACCATCCGAATAGGTCCCATGTGGGTTCCTTGACCACCGACCACTCTGTGATTTGTACCTGGGCACGGATTCCCGCGTCCGCCAGCATTGCCTGGGCGGCCTCGGCCATTATTGGCAGCTGGAACCGTTGCGGGTAGCCGCCGATCACTATCTCCAGAGCCTGCCCGTCCTTGTCCACGTAGCCGTCACCGTCGGAGTCCACGTAGCCGGCCTCGGCCAGCAAATCAACGGCGCGCTGCGGATCGTAAGCCGGCCCGGCCACTCCGGGGCAGGACGCCATCGCTTCCGGCAGCAAGAGGTCGGCAAACGAACCTGTGCCCGCCGGCGCCACCAGCCCGGAGATGCCTTCCCGGTCTATGGCGTGGCTCACGGCCTGGCGAACCAGCGGATCGGAAAGGGTGCCCCGCTCGAAATTGACCCACCACATCACCACCGAAGTTCCCGCGCCGGCCGTCCGGCTGTGCAGGTCGGGGTGGTCATTGAAACGTTCCACCGCTTCCGGAGAGATGTTCATAGCAAAATCAATGTCGCCGGCTTGCAGGGCCAGTTCACGGCTGTTGGTATCCGGAATGGCGACGTGCTCGATGCCGGCCAGCGGGGGAGCCCCGCCCCAGTAGTCGTCGTTGGCCACGCTTACCAGGCGTTCCTTGAGGACATATTCAGTAGGGATGTATGGGCCGGTCATCGCTCCCGCAGACAGGAAATTGCCCTCGCCGGCGGCGTCAACCGCGGCGGCGTCAACGATGGCCGCCTGGGAAATTGTCAACAGGCCTGGCAGCGTGGGACGCGGCTCCATCGTATTCACGATAATCGTATGGGCGTCCTTGACTTCCACACTTTCGATTGCCAGCCTTTCCCCGGTACTGGGTGACAACAGGGCTGTCCTCTCCAGTGACGCCTTGACTGCGTCAGCGTCCATCACCGCACCGTTGTGAAATCTGACGTCAGCGCGTAGCCCAATCTGCCACGTCATCGGGTCTATCTGCTCGGCGCCTGTCGCAAGCCATGGCTCGGGACCAAGGTTGGCAGCCGACACACGGAACAGGTTCTCCGCCATACCCGCTTGACTGGCAGCCCAGGCGCCCTCCACCGGGTCCAGCGGGCTGTCCAGCCAGATAACACCGGCCTTAAGGATGGGACGTTCCACTCCGGCATCAACAATAGGTGAAGGTTGCACAACCACGGCCGTCGGCGCCACCGCCTGCTCCGACGATTCAGTCGCCTGGGCGGGTTGCTGGGGAGCCATGGTTGCAGCAGCCAATGCCTGGGTCTGGGTGTCGGCGGGAGCCGCTTCTATTGCCGTGGGCGCTGGCGCCGGTGCACTTACCGCAGGAGCGGGAACTGGGTCGTTTACCGCAGGGGCAGAAGGCAGGTCGCTTACTGCAGGGGCGCTTGCCGACCCGCAGGCCACTGACAGAGCCATCAATATGGCCAGCATCCCTGGAACAACCCAATAAATATGCTGTATCACTAATGGTCGCAAAATAATCCTCCGTCTTGGTTTGGAAAAGCTGATCCTGATCTTGCTCTACTGGCGCTGGCCATTCCTGGAGGGCGAAGTCACCTGCCAGGCATAGGTTGACACTGCCAGAGGGAAATATCCCACAGGTACGCCCGGGCGGTTTGCCAGCCTTACTGGAAACGCCCGCGGCCTGTAGCAGCCTGGAGGGGCTGACACCCCCGACCAGGTACTCAAACTGCTGGTTATTATTGATAGTTAATGTCAATAGTGATGAATAATACTCCTCACCATTAACTCTGTCAACGGGCGTCTCCCGTCAGGCACCATTCCCTTGAAGGTGCGTGTGTTAACCGCAGGGGTTGCTGCCAAGCAGGGCGGACGGCATTGCTATTGACCTGGGTCCCCCGCGCTGTTTGAGGGGCGAGTTTGGCGGACCCGGCATTGGCATGGACGCCCCGTGGTAGGGGAATAATCGGCTTCGACCGTCATGGGTACCGCGGCCGGTGGCACTGAGGGTCGCTCAGGGTGGCCAGGTGCCACATCTTGTTGTCCAGCTCCCTTTCTTGTGGTTCACCGCTGGATTCGCCTGGGTGGCCGTAGAAGCAGGGGAGATTTCAGGGCCAGCCCCCGAACCCTGACAAGTACACCCGGTCAGGGTTCGGGGGGAATTTGGCCAGCTAGGCTGACGTGCAGGCGATGGCCTTCACGCTGGCCGCCATCTCGGGAAGATCGTGGCCGTGCCAGGTTGCCCCTCCGTCGTGAGTGCCGAACACCTGGCCCTTTCGGGTGCAGAAGTAGACCTGCTCCGGCGCACGGTCGTTCACGGCGATGCCGAAGGTGGTGCTGGTGGGCTCAATGCCCTGGTCAAACCTGTTCCAGGTGTCGCCGCCGTCCGTGGAGCGAAGGACGCCGCCCTCTTCACTGCCGAAGTTCAGGCCGACACAGGCGTAAAGAGTGCTGGGGTCGTTGGGCGCGACCTCTACGCCCCGGGAGTAGCGGATGTTGGAAAAGTTGTCGAACCGCAGGTCGTCCCAGGACTGGCCGCGGTCGCGGGTGCGCCATACACCGGTGCGGTTGGAGATGAACACGGATTCGTTGACGCCAACGGTTACACCGTGCAGGTCCAGGAGGTCGACGTCGCCTTCGAACTTGCTGTTGACGATGGTCCAGGTCTTGCCGCCGTCGGAACTGTGGGCCGCGCCGCCAACTTCCAGCGCCGCATACATCTGGTTGGTGTCGCCTGCCTCGATGCCGATGCCCAGGATGCGGGTGGCGAAGGCCATCTGGACCGAGTCGGGATTGGATACAGTGGACAGGTACTCCCAGTTCTCGCCGCCATCGGTGCTCTTGAACACCTCTGAGCCTTCGGTGCCCAGGAACATGATGCTGGAGTCATGGGGATGGAACTTGATGGACCAGACGATGCGGCCTTCGGTCATGTTCATCCGCTCGAAGCTGTCGCCCCCGTCTTTGGAACAGTATACGCCGCGCTGGGTGCCGACGAATATGGTGCTGGCGTCATCCGGGTGTACCACTATGGCGCGCACCTGCGGGGAGGGCGGCATGCCCTTGGCCAACTTCTCCCAGCGGGAATCGCCTGCCTCTTTGCGATAAAGCCCGTCTGCCTCGGCCCCGACGTATATCAATGTCTTGCCTGCCATAACGCCCACCTCCTTATCTGCCATTCTGTTTGGTGATGGCCCAATTTCAACAGACCCCTTCAGGCTTGTCAATTCCGCGTCCTCTCTGGAGGCCTGGCCGGAATTTCCAGCCTCTCATCCCCCCTCTGTCTCTCCCGCGCAAGGGACCTGATGGCGGCAATTCCTACCTGATGAGTTCTTCTCCCAAGCGGCGGATTATGGTTGTTACTTCTTCTTCGGTAAGGTTAAGGGGGTCGACGGCGAGTTCGTGGGGGCCGCCCAAGGTCTGCATGTAGATTTGTGGGCTGCCCTGCTCGAGGGCGGCAGCCACGGCATCCCGGGACGGTCCGTTCCATTGGTCGGTGAAGCGAATCACGGCCTGGGGCAGGAGGTAGTTGACAGTGTCGTGCTCCAGTGTCACCCGCAGGCCCGGTATTTCCACCAGGGCATCGACCACGGGCTGGACCAGGTCCCGGCAGGCTTGCATTTCCGCGGCCTCGTCCTCTTCAACGAAAGCAGCCAGGGAAGCTACCAGGCCGATTATCTCCTCCTTGGCGACCTTCATGCCGCGACCGAGGAACTGGGCGGGGCTGGCCTGGGCGGCGGCGGCCCCGATAAGGTCGGCGCGTCCGACCAGGATGCCGGTGCCCTGGGGGCCGCGGACGCCCTTACCACCGCTGTAGACCACCATATCGGCGCCTTCCTGGAGATAGCGGTAGAGGTTGGCGCGTGGCGGCAGCATGGAAGCGGCGTCGACGATGACGGGGACGTCGCGGGCGTGGGCAATCTCGCAGACGCTCTCCAGGGGCAGGACCCGGTTGCTGGAGAAGGGAGCGAGTAGATAGGCGATGGCGGCAGTGCGTTCGTTGATGGCCCCTTCAAGCTGCCAGGGGTGGGTGAAGAGGTAATCGCCGAATTCCACCAGGCGTGCTCCGGCGGCGCGGTAGGCCTGGTCGTAGGGGAAGCGGTGCATGGTGTGGATGGCGATTTCGTTCTTCAGGCCGTGGGTGTCGGGGAGCTGGCGCATCTTGACGGGGTCGTTGCCGGCGATGACGGCAGCGGCCTGAAGGACCAGGCCACCAGCGGCGCCGCTGCAGACAAAGCCGGCCTCGGCGCCGGTAAGCCGGGCCAGTTCCTCGCCGGCCGCGCGGTTCAAATCGTCGATATTGACCATGACCCGTGCGGCCTGGGCCATGAGTTCCAGGGTCTGGGGACGGGTCCTGGAGCCGCCCAGGCGGGTAATGGAACCTGCGGCGTTGATGATGGGCGCCACGCCGAGGCGGTGGTGGAGCGCCCCGGCACCCCATGCATCCCCTGCATTGGTGGAATCTGCCACGGCTGCCTCCTGTATTCTGTGTTGCTGCCTGTCAGGCCGTGATACGGGGGCTATTATAGCAACATGGCTGTTGGCGGGGGTATGGGGGAACCCTCCGGGGCTTGAGCAGCGATGCCAGACGGCGTGGGCTTGCTACAGGCCTTCATTGTTAACCTGGCCCGACGGGAAGGCTGGCGCCGGTGTCAGAAGCCACTCGGCCCTCAGTTGCCGTGACCGGTCCGTCCGGTACGTTGGCATTGCCTTGCCCCTGCATGTGGGTGTGCCATTGCCGTCTGAACCCCCGCATCCGGAGTTCATCCGAGGCGCCCGGGGAAGGTTTGAGCATGCCCCTGGAGATATCGGACCACTCCATTTCGGTGGCACGAAAGCCAGCCTGGCACGATTCCAGGACCTCCACATAATCAGGCGTAGCGAAGCCGCCGGGCCCCAGGAAGGTGAGGAAGCTGTCGAGCCGGATTGCCAGCAAAGCATCCGATTCTTTCTTTGGGACCAGGTGCCAGGCCGTTACGCCCATACTGTCGGGGGCCAGGGGTTCAAAATACCGGATAGTAATGGCCACAAAGTCGTTGATAATCAGATATTGAAGTCACAGTCGACCGGTGGACCCTGAAAATCCTCCTTTGCCGGTCGTCGATGATCAGGTCTTTGATATTCATTACCTTACCTTTAATGCCAAGTTACTCATCGGCAACCCCGCTACAATATTCCGCTCTACGCCGCGTCCCCCTTGACCGGCGCCCACCCGTAGCACTTCTTTGAAGAGGCAGCGGCTTCTCGCCAACACTCCTCAGGTAGAGTTAACAAGGTCAGGCCTCAGGACGCTACCTGGCCAAGCAGGATTTATGCGGGTCTACGAACAAATACGTTAGGAGCCTGAAGACAACTGTCTCCCTGTCGCGATACTAAACGTGGCGCTTCAGGGTGTCGTAATCGCGCTGTCCAGCGCGGTGTCTTTCGTGACCAATTTCGTGGTTGCGTCTCACGGCGGCAGGTACCTGGTGCGCAGAGGCGGCACTGAAGTCTTGGCGGGGGAAGGACTCCACATCGTGTGGTAGTCAAAGAATTTGAGGACCTCGAGCATGCGCACGGTTTCGTCAACGACCCAAATTACGTGCGCTTGGCAGACATTCGCGGCAGGAGCAGCGTTAGTACCACCGTGATAGTCGAGGGCGTTTAACGTCCTTGGGAAATGGCTGAAGGTGATTTCGCACCTTCAGCCTTTGGCGGACATCCGTATGTGCTCGCGCCACCCGTGCCGAAAGGACGGTTCGCTCCGCTGTCCCAACGTTTCTCATAGATTGCCCATGCTGACTACCCGCAGGTTACCACGGGAACCGACCTCTAACGCTGGGCACAAGATGCCCCCTCTTCTGCCGGGAGAGGGAACCTGGGTGGGCGCAACACAATCGGCTAGTCCCCGGCGGTTACAGGCGCGTCCTGGAAGTGGGGCATGACGTGGGTGGCAAATAGCTCGATGGAACGCATCACCTTCGCGTGGGGCAGGCCGGCGAACCCGAAGTTGCCAAAAACATGGTTTATGCCGGCTTCCTGGGTCTGCTTCAACCGCTCTATCACCACTTCTGGAGTGCCCCGAAGCGGCGGCAGTCCGGCGTGGCCCGGATCGTCGCGGCGGTCCCGGTCGCGCTGGCGGTTGGCCCAGTGCTCGTAACCCCTGGCGACTTTGCCGTTCTTGTCCATCGGCATGCCGATGGGCGCCCCGGCAGAGCCAACTGACCGCAGAATCCTCGAGGAAAAATTCTCCAGTTCGGCAGCGTCCCGTTCCGCTTCCTCCATAGTGGGGGCAACGTAGATTGACTTGGACATGGGCGGGTCCAGATGGGCGTGCTCGTGGCCGTACTCTTCCATCTTCTCCCGCCACAGCTTGATGACCTGGGGCGCCTGGCCGAGGATGTCGGTGGGGCCGCCGGCTATGACCTGGATGTTGCGGCTGGCGGCGAAGTCGATGCTGGCCGGGCTGGTGCTGACGGCCTGGAACAGGGGCGGGTAGGGCTGCTGCAAAGGTTTGGGCAGCACCCAGACGTCGTCAACGTTGGTGAACCGGCCATGGAAGGTCAGGGATTCCTCGGTCCAGGCCTTGATCATCACGTCGACAGCCTCGTGGAACCGGTCGCGGCTTGTGTCGATGTCAACACCCACTCCGTCGAACTCCTGCTGCTGGTAACCGGCGCCGATGCCAAAGTTGAACCGGCCGTTGCTGATGATGTCGAGCATGGCCACTTCTTCAGCCACCAGGACGGGGTTATGCAGTGGCAGGACGATGACTGCGGTGCCGATGCGCACGTTTTTTGTGCGACCGGCGACGGCTCCCAGGAAGGACCAGATTCCCGAGAGCAAGCCGTGGCGGGAAAAACGATGTTCGCCCAGCCATACCTCGTCAAGGCCGGCTTCATCGGCGAACTGTATCTGCTCCAGAGCCTGGGTCAGCGCCTGCTGCTGGGTAAAGTCCTCATGGTAGGGGACGATGGTAAAGATTCCGAACTTCATGGAACCTCCCTTGGGGGACGGACTTGTGAATTTGCCGTTGAACTTCTTGTGGACAAGGTGGGGCGCCCGACGATGCGGACTTCACAGGGGCAGAATATACCCGCTGGGTCTACCGGACAACCCCCGGAAACCGGGGGCCGTGGAAAGCAAGGTATGAAACAGGGCATTCTCCCATCCGGTCCCGTACAGCACTTGTCCGCCCTGCTCCCGTTCTGATTATCTATTCGGCTCGGGCAGATGGGGGTTCGATTTTTCTGACAGAGGCATTGACTACATTTCCTCAGCTTCGTATCATCCCACAAGACTGCGGTGGGCTGTTCTATCATACTTGCTCGCAGGCGCCCCGCTAACGGGCCGGTCGGAAACCCATTCAGCCCCAACGTCCACCGGGCCCCTCCGGCAACCTGCCTAGTTCTTCGCGACTTCCGCAAACGGAGCGTGACTTGCGCTCAAACCTTGGTTGTTCCTCTGTGGGGGTTTTGGGGTACCATTTGGACGTCATCCGGATAGTCACAAGCGCTTTTCGAAGTGACTACCCGGGGGCCTGTGGCAACTCGTGGATCAAGAAGGCCTCCCCCGATGCCCTGGCGCCGACGCAGTGAGATATGACAGCCACTACTCTGCGTACTTTCCCCCTATGTCACTCTCCGACCCACAACGTGATGGAATAACAACCAGGGAATGCGTGGGAACTACAATTGATGCTGGTACAGTTCAGATACGAGGCCGAAGTTCCGGCCCCTACCCACGCCAAGGCTGAATGTGCTGATGCGGGACTCGTTGGCCACCCGAGTGTCGTAGCAACGCCGACAAGTCTTTACTGAAGAGGGGCGCTGGCTGTTACTTCGAGCATACACGTCAAATAGATGTTTGGAGGATGAAAGCGGAGAATGCTGCTGGAAGGAAAGGTAACGTTGATAACGGGGGCAGGCCGCGGCATCGGCCGTGCCATCGCGTTGGCCTTCGCGGGGGAAGGGGCCAAAGTTGCGGTAACCGGACGAAACCTGGACCGGTTGGCCCAGGTTGTTGACGAAATCTGCGCCGGTGGTGGCGTCGCGGAAGCCTTTGAGCTGGACGTGACTCGGGAGGACGATGCTGCCGGTGTCGCCGAGGAGGTTGTCGGCAAGTGGGGCGGAATTGACGTACTCGTCAACAACGCGGGAGTGATCACCTACGACACTCCCGTATGGGAAGCTACCATGGAGCAGTGGGACGAGGTGATGAATACCAACCTGCGGGGAGTGCACCTGGTCTGCCGCGCGGTGGCGCCCCACATGATCCGGCAAGGTGGCGGCGTCATCGTCAACATCGGTTCATCATCCGGTCGGCAACCCGACGGGGACAACGGAGCATACGCCGCGTCGAAGTGGGGCGTTGTCGGCTACACGGCTTCCCTGGCCCAGTCGCTACTTCCCCACGGTATTCGCGTCAACGGCATCAATCCCGATTGGGTGGACACGGATATGGCCCGGTCCTACTATCCGGAGGGAGACCCGAATTGGATAACCGGAGAGGAGGTGGCCCAGGCGGCCCTGTACCTGGCCGCCCACGCTCCCAAGCTCATGTCCGGCCAGTTCATTGACCTGTTCGAAGCCTGAATCTCCAACCCTGTTAACGAAGGCAAGAAAATGAGCACGAATCCCGATTTTTCCGAAGCTTTCTACCGGTCCCACGCCCAGCGTTACGCCGAAGTAAGCCATAATTTCATTCAGTCGGTTTACACCGACACGTCCCATTCGGCGCTCACCGGAGATACGGCGCTGATCGAACGGCTCCAGGAACTGGTCCCGACGGGCAGCCGGGGGTTGGACGCCGGTTGCGGCGCGGGAGCCAGGGACGTCTTCATTTACTGGCAGAATGGCTACGACATATACGGCATAGACGCCGTGGAAGAGAACGTCCTGGAGGTGCAAAGGCTGCATCCGGAGATTGCGGAACGGGTGTCGGTGGTGGATCTTCGGCAACCCCTTGCCCACCCCGATTCGTCCTTTGACTTTGTGCTGTGCAACGCGGTCATTCAACACATAGAACCGCCCATTTCCCTGGGGACTACGCTGCCGGAATTTAGCCGGGTGTTGAGGGCGGGCGGTGTGCTGCAACTGATGTTCAAGTGCGGCAGCGGCATCGCCACCGTTTACGACCGTGACTATGGGGCAGACCGCACATTCCAGCTCTATGAAGTTGAAGAGGTGCTTGCCAGGCTGGCAGGCCTGGGCATGACTGTCATACCGGAGGAAGGAGAAAAGCTCGGCGGCGTGATGTACTTCAAGGACCCAAAGCCCATGGACCATTGCGTCTTTTTTGCCCGCAAGGACGGGTGAGGGACGCGCTTCAAAAAGCCGTGGAACAGGTATGGCAACGGTTGTGCTGAGATGAAAGGTATAGCAGTTCCCCGAGAGATAGGGGACATAACTCCAGGCTGGCTAACCATGGCCTTGAATGGCAGCGGGGAACCTTCCGATGCGCCGGTGACCGAATTTTCGGTTGAGGCCATCGTCGAGGGCAAGGGATACATGAGCCAGCTGTACCGGCTGAAGCTGAAATACTCCGGGGTAGCCCCGGGGATGCCCTGCTCGGTAATAGTAAAACTTCCATCGGTCGATCCCCTGCTGCAGAAGGTCTTCAGACGGCTGGGCCAGAACCGGAGGGAGGTCAATTTCTACTTGGAACTGGCCGACGGGGTCCTCATCCAGACTCCACATTGTTACCACGGCGACACGGATCCGGTCACCGGCACCACAATCCTGGTGCTGGAGGACTTGCACCATGCGCGCCAGGGCGACAGCGTGGCCGGTTGTTCCCTGGATGAAGCCCGCCGGTGTGTGGGTCAACTGGCCGAATTCCAGGCCCAGTGGTGGGACAGCCCGCTGCTGGACCGATTCTCCTGGCTGCCCTTGAGGAGCGCCGAAGTGGAAACCTACCAGGAGATGTACGCTGGCGCCTGGGTTTCGCTGCTTCAAGGGGCAGGGGACGTGATGCCCGGACGGCTGCGGTTGCTGGGCGACCGGCTGGCGGCGGAAATCCACCAGATTAAAGGCCGACTTTCCCTGCCACCCTTGACCCTAGTTCATGGGGATTACCGGCCGGACAATTTTTTCTTCACCACTGCGGAGGGGCGCCAGTCCCTGGTGGTAATTGACTGGGAGTTTTGCGGCCGGGGCCGGGGCGTGTATGACGTCGCCACCTTCGTAAATGAGTCCTTCCCTCCTGAGGAACGGAAGGAAGTGGAAACCGGACTTCTTCGAGAATACCACTCCATCCTGGAAGACAAGGGTGTAAAGGGTTATTCGTTCGATGAATGCCTGCATGACTACCGGGTGTCCATGCTGGACCTCTTTGTTTTCTGGATAGTCTCCGGAGGCTACTGCGAGTATGAAGGTGACCGGGCGAAGGCGTACCTGCGTAACACCCTGGAACGGCTGGATTCCGCCATCCGGGATCTGGACTCAACCGAGACTGTGGGTTTGAGGCTTTAAGGCGCCGAGAATCACAGCTCTCTTACAGGACTGGGACCCTCGAAACTGCCGCCGTGCCAAGGGGCCCGGACCGTCAGGATCCGGACATCCCTTGAAATGTACAAATGTACAAGGGATCAACCGGCAGCAGGATTGAGGGAGCGGACGAAGGCCAGGAAAGGTCTTGCCAATCCACAAGAGGGTTGTTGAATGCCGACCCGCAGGGCATGTTGGTAACCCGTCCACCACGGGTATGAAAATCGGCCTCTACGGTGTCTATCAGGTCTTCGAAGTAAACTGGCGCCCCTCTTCTTCAACCACCGACGAATCCAGCATTCCAGGGTCTACATTGGCCTGACCGTAGATGACTTCCACCTGGACCGCTTCTATGAATTCCACTCCAAACCGTTCATCGTACCGTCCACCCCCTTCCGCAATGCTGACTACGAGCCTTTTGAGGGTTGGACGGATGTATCCAGTCGAATTTTGGTCGCAGGTCCGCCAGGCTGTCTTCCTGCTGGGAACAGTTCTGGCTGGTACCCACGGGCCCAAATGGCCGAGCAACCCCTGCACTTATCGGCAAGGGCTGTAGCAGTAGATCGCGGGCCGCAAATCCTCTTCAGGAGCTTCAACCCGCAACCGCCAGGCCCGACCATTTTCAACGTTCAATGTTGCAGATAGGGACTCTAACGTAGAAAGTCTCCCCTTCGCTAACTCTCGGCCACCCAGTCGGCGACGCGCTCGCCGATCATTATGGCGGTGGCGTTGGTGTTGGCGCGGGTTACCTGGGGCATGATGGAAGAGTCGGCGACCCACAGGCCGTCAACTCCGCGCACGCGGCACTGCTGGTCGGTCACAGCCATGGCGTCCCCGTCGGGTCCGATGCGGCAGGTGCCGGAGACATGGCGGGAGCTGCCCAGGGTCTGGCGAATCCAGGCGTCCAGGTCGTCGTCACTGGTTAGAGTGTCGTCATCTGGAGCAATACGCCCCTCGGAGATGCCCTTGTAGGCGTCGGACTCCAGAATGCTGCACGCCAGCCGCACGGCCTCGCGCATCCGGCGCATATCGTTCCCGTTGTGCAGGTAGCGGTAGTTGATGGAAGGCTGCGCCGTGGGGTCGCCCGACTGCAGGCGCACCCAGCCGGTGCCCTCGGGAAGCTCCAGGGCGCAGGCGATGCGGGCAGTGCCCGAGGGCACCATCTCGCCGGTCATCACATTCCAGACAGCCAGGGTGTGAAGCATGACGTCATTGGGGTGGGACGGCGGCTCGGACGTTACCCGCAGACCGAAGCGCAGGGCTTCGGCGTTGGCCGTCAGCCTGACGTTTTCGTTGACCCGGAAGGAGACTGACCCCATGGGGTGGTTGAACAGGTTCTGCCCTACGCCGGGGGAGTCCACCAGGACCGGGATGCTGTTCTCCTCCAGCTGGTCGCGGGGGCCAACGCCCGACAGCATCAGGATGTGGGGAGACTTGAGCGCTCCGGCGCAAAGCACCACTCGGTCGCCCTCGACGGTGAAAATCTCCCCGCCGCTCTCCACCTCGACGCCGGTGGCCTTGCCGTCCTCGATAACCACCCGGCGGACGAACACGTCGCCGCGTATGGTGAGATTGAGCCGGTGGCGGGCGGGCGTGAGGTGGGTGACGTTGGTGCTCATGCGCCAGCCGTTAAGGTTGTTCATGGGGATGGCGCCGATGCCGCCAGAGTCTGGCCCGTTGAGGTCGTGGTTGGATGGGTAGCCCCGCTCCATGCAGGCGTCGTAGAACGCCTTCTGAACCGCCGGCCACTCCTCGTCCTCGCGGCGGACGATGGGGATCGGGCCTTCTGTGCCGTGGAAGTCGTCCTGGATGTCCAGGTCGGTTTCGGCCCTTCGGTAGTAGGGCAGGACTTTAAGGTAGCCCCATTCCTGGTTGCCGAAGTGGGACTCCCAGCGCTCAAAGTCCTCGGGCAGGCCGCGCAGGTAAACCTGGCCGTTGATTGAGCCGGAGCCGCCGATGACCTTGCCCTGGGCGATGTTAATCTCACCCTGTTGGTCGTTGATGACGCCGCGCAGGTTCCAGGAAACCTCCGAACCGATGGCTTCGCCCTCCGACGAGTGCCCGTTGCGGACCGGCTCCGGGAGCTGCTCCGGATCGGCGTAGTCCTGCCCCGCTTCCAGCAGCAGCACCGAGCGATTGGGGTCCTCCGACAGCCGACTGGCCACCACGGAACCGGCGGACCCGCCGCCGACTACAACAACGTCGTATTTCATAACCGCTCCTCATTTACATCGCGATGTTGCGCCGATTCTACACCCTGCCGCCCGGCGACGCCAAACCCGCCGGCCGATAGCGCCGTTGACGCTGCCGGTGCAGCTATCTATCATTCCAGCAACCGAATCGTGAGTCTGGGAAAGGGAATTACCCCCGAGGATTAGAGATGATTACCGACCTGCCAACCCTGCTTCGCTATTTCGACCGCTTCCACCAGCGCACGGTGCGGGACATTCTGGCCCTGCCCCCGGAGGCCGACGGTTGGCGACCGTCCCGGGGAGAAGGCGAGAAGGCCTGGAGCATCAACGAAATTGTGCATCACATCGCGGAATCCCGGCTCTACTTCGCCAGCGCCTACTACGGGCGGGGCTGGCTGTACGACTGGCCCGCGCCCAGCACCGAGCGGCAATCGGACTGGATTCCGGCCATCGAGACTTCCTTCGAGGAGTTCCACCGGCGTCTGGACGACAGCCCGCCGGAGTGGCTGCAACGCCGGGTGAGGATGATAGACACTGACGGGATGCTCAGCGGCTGGCGCATTATGATGATGCTGTTCGAGCACGAGACACATCACCGCAGCCAGATAGACACCTACGCGGGACTGGAGGGCTGGGACGTGCCCCACATCTACGGCAGGTCGCGGGAGAGCATCGACGACTTGCAGGAGGAGCAGCGCAGACGGGCGGGCATGTAGATGGCAGCCTGACCTGGAACGCGGGCTAACGGGTTTTCGCTATCGGATTGATGTCCAAAGGGGGAATCCGTTCGCGGTGAGCTTGTCGAACCACAGAAGGGCCGCGCTTTGACAGGCTACGGGCGAACGGCAAAAACCCCATCAGTCTAATAGCCATGTACCGCTGGCCGAATATCAGCGTCCCAGCCTGAAAAGATTCTTCAGCCTGTCCACAATCACCTTACGCTTGAGACCCTGGATGGCGCGGGTGATGGGTATTCCCTTGGGGCAGACCGCGGTGCATTCGAATATGGTATGGCAGCGCCACAAGCCCTGCTCACTGGCGACTATCTGGAGTCTCTGCTTCCCGGAGGCGTCCCGACTGTCTGAAACCAGGGCGAAGGCCCGGTTCAAGGCGGCCGGCCCGAGGAAACCCGAATCCAGTCCCGCCACCGAGCACGCTGAGTAGCAAAGCCCGCAATAAATGCACTCACGGTGGGGGTTAATGGTCTGCCGCTCCTTGGAATCGGGTGACAGAACCACGGGCTCCTGAAGCCCCGGCCCGGGTGTGAGGCTGGGGTCAACTCCCCGCAAATGGTCAAAGAACAACCCCGGGTCAGTTACCAGGTCCCGTATCACGGGCAAATGCCGCAGCGGCTGCACTCGCACCGTACCGCTCCCGTTTCCGGCTGCGGAACTTAGCAAGGTTCCACAGGCCAGCCCTTCTCTGCCGTTTATTACCGTGCCGCAGGTGCCGCACATTCCCACCCGGCAGGCCCTGCGAAATGCCAGTGAGGGGTCAACGTTGCGTTGTACCCATATGAGCGCGTCCAGCACGCTCATGGTCTCTTCCACTATAGGTACGTCAAATTCCTGCCAATAGGCCGTGGTATTTTGCTCCGGCGACCCGCGTCTTACTGACAGCGTAATGGTGTCCATTTGGCAGCCTCCCAGGCTATCCGGTCTGCTAGAGAATGAAGGCCAGGAGAGCCCAGGCTCCATAAATGAAAGTCCCAACGCCCAGCAGCCACAGGCCTGCAGTCATCCCCGCCGCGTGCCTGGCTGCGGGACCCCACTCCAACAGGATGTTTCGCATACCGTTCAGCCCGTGATACAAGACCAGCGCCAGCAGGGAGAAGTCGATGAATATAAACAACCCCTGGGCCAGGCGCTGTTTCACTATCTCGAACAACACCAGTTCCTCCTGGTGTCCCCGGACCACGTCGCTCAGGCCGGAAAAGTGGGTCATCCAGATATGCACGCCTACCAGGAATATCAGCAGGAAACCGCTGACCCGCTGGAGAAACCAGGGCCAGAACCCGGTGACTGTATTTTCCTGACGGCTCGTCAACGGCGCGGACATATCCCTCGGCTTCATCCCTTCAGTCAGCTACTCCCTGAAAATCAGGGGCAGACTGAAGTACCCGGCCACACCTGTTATTACAACGGTAAGCAGCATACAAATCCAGAACAGCAACGCCTGTTGCCTGATGGCGATTCCGGCGTCGAACAGCAGCACCCGAACGCCGTTCAGGGCGTGGTACAACACTGCAGCAATGAGAAAAAGGTCGAGGACCACAAAGAAGGGCTTCTGAAGGATGATAAGCACGGTGTCGAAGGTGTCGGCCCCGGCCCGGGCCGTGGAAATCACCGCTATGTGCAGGAAAAGGTAGCCAACCAGGGCCACGCCGGTGAGCCGCTGCAGGAACCAGGCCCACCAGCCGGAACGGGTACCCGAGTAACGATCCTGGAAATTGCCGGCATGCAGCGACAAAGCTCGAAGGGAAAAGGCCACCGGAGCCCCCTAGAAGAGTTCTGTTTCGGGCTTTTGCTCTTCACCGATACGCCCGTACACCGGGGGCTTCAGTCCCTCGTACAGCGCCCCCAGTTGCCGGTTAATATCGTCGTTGACTTGCGCGAAGAAGCTGTTCCCGTGGATGTCCCCTTCCACCAGGAGCGGCCCCAACCGGTCCACCTCGAAGGTCCAAAGAGCTTCCGAAATGCCCAGCTCTTCCACCCAATACACGCCCAGAACCTTCTTGATAGCCCGTCCGTAAATCGCCCCCAGTCCATAGCCCATCGTAGTGAGACACACGGCGCCATGCTTCCGGAACACTTCCTGGTAAACCTGCTCCGACATTCCCGCCTTGCCGACTACAGCCTTCACGCCGAACTCCTCCAGCAATTGCGGCATGTACTGGGCGTAACGGAAGCCGGCGGTGGCCTGGAGCGAAGCCACTTCAAACTCTCCCGGCGACACTTCCACGCCAGCCGGAGACGACTGCAAGCTGACGTTGGTCAGTTCTTGAAGATCAATGGGTGGCGCATTCCCGTCAATCAGCATGTGCTTGTAAACCCCATCCCGGGCGGTATAGACCGGCCCGCTGAGGTAAACCAAGTCTCCCGCAGCCAGCTTCTCGATGTCACTGGACACCAGCGGGCATGTAAGCTCCCACTCCCTGTTCCGGCCTTGCGACACTCTTAGTCCTCCTGCTCCGGCAACTTGCGCGCAGTCCTTATTCGATGCCTTCTCGCCGGTAATACGGGGTAAACCATTGCGGGTCCTCACGAAACTCGACCTCTCCGCTGGCGAAAACCCGGGCTACCGACCGGCGATAGGCCGTGCAGAACTGGGAAATGGCGATGGGCAGGCCGCCGGTATGGGTGTAGGCAATTTCAACATGGACATCCAGGGCGGTAGTGTCGCCGCCCACCCCCATGACGCCGAACCCGGTCTGATTTGCCAGGTGCCTCAGTTCCTCTTCCAGGGCGGCCACCTCCGAATCCGGATGCCGGTCGCCGATCAGCCTCAGGCAGGCCGCCTCTTTGGAAAGAGTCACCGCCTGGTCCTTGGTGCCGCCCAGGCCAACCCCCACCACGACCGGCGGACAGGAAAGGCCGCGACGGGCAAACTCGGCCATGTTGTCCAGCAGGAATCGCTTGATTCCGTCGGTGCCGTCGGCCGGAAACAGCATCCTGTAATCGGTCCCGAACAGGCCCCCCTTGTGCACGGCAATAATGTCGATCCAGTCACCGCCAGGCTCAAAAGAGTAATCTATGTTGGGGGCGAAAACGCCCGTATTGTTGCCCGGGTTCCGCCTGGTCAACGGGTGGACCCGATTTGACCGCAACTGAATGTCCTGGGTAATGTCGGCTACCGCCTGGCGCAAAGCCCGCTCCAGGGCCACGACCCCGCCGTCTATCCGGGCTTCGTTCCCCAGCTTCACGTAGTAGCGGGGCAGGCCCGTATCCCCGCACATGGGCCGACCGTCAGCCACCGCCAGCTTGGCGTTCTCCAGAATCTGGCCCAGTATGAAGTGGGCCAGGGGTTTGCTCTCCCGCTCCCAGGCCTCGCCAAAAGCAGCCAAGCCATCCTGGGGCACTACAATGGCGGCCCGCTTGTTGGTCTCGTAAGCTACCTGGTAGATAAGCTCCCGCGAAATAGCGGTGGACGTGGTGGACATGGCATTACCCTTTGGCTGAATATCAACGGCTGAATATGAAAGGACCCTGTTCAGGCCGGTCCGGCAAGGGCACCCTCGCCGTTCACATGGCTCGCTAAACATACCATAACGGTGATTCCTTTGAAAGAATCCTGCTGGGCAAGTTGCCGCCCTTGATAATCTCGCCTATATTGTGCGAGCGGACCGGCGGAAAAGGCGCGATCCTGGCACAGGCGCGGTCGAGGAAGTCATGCAGGAACAAATTGACGCGGACATTCTGATAATCGGCGGCGGCGGAGCCGGGCTGATGGCGGCCCTGCATTCCCACCGGAAAAACCCCCACTTGAACGTCGTGGTCGTCGCCAAGGGCCAGATTGGCCAGAGCGGCTGCACTCGCATGGTGCAGGGCGGATACAACGCGGTCCTGGACCCAAAGGATTCCTTCGAGAGGCACTTCGAAGACACCATCCGGGGCGGAGGGTTTATCAACAACCAGGAACTGGCCTGGCTGCTGGTCAACCAGGCGCCCCGGATCATCGCCGAGTTGGAGTCGCTGGGGTGTTTTTTCGACCGGGACAGCCAGGGGTACATCTTCCAGAAGGCCTTCGCCGGTCAGAGTTTCGACCGCACGGTCCACCGGGGAGACCTCACCGGCATCGAGATAATGTCCCGGCTGAAAGAGAATGTCCTGGCATCCAACATGACCCTCCTGGACGAACACCGCGCTGTCTCGCTCCTGCACGATACTGCCGGGGGAATTGCGGGGGCGTTGCTGCTCAACGTCCGTACCGGTGAATTCATGACTGTGGCAGCCAGGGCGACTTTGATGGCCGCCGGCGGCGGCGCCAGGATGTACACCTACGCCGCTCCCTCACTTGAAAAATGCGGCGACGGCATGGCCCTGTGTTATTGGGCGGGCTGCGCCTTGCAGGACATGGAAATGTACCAGTTCCATCCCACCGGACTGGTCGCCGGACGCACCATCGTAACCGGCGCGGTCCTGGAAGAGGGCCTGAGGGGCGCGGGGGGCCACCTGCTGAATGACCTGGGACAAAGGTACATGGAACGGTACGACCCGGAGCGTATGGAACGCTCCACCCGGGACATGGTCTCCCGGGCTGGGTACCTGGAAATCCAGGGAGGACGGGGCACTCCCGACGGCGCCGTCTATCTGGACGTGTCCCACCTGGGTGTCGACTTCGTGGAACAGTCCTTCCCAGGGATGGTAGCCCGCTGCCGGGAAGTGGGCTTTGACCTGGCCCGGGAACCGGTAAAGGTATGTCCCACCGCCCATTTCCACATGGGAGGGGTGCGAATAGACGAACTTTGCCGCAGTGGCCTGGACCGGCTGTTTGTAGCCGGTGAGGACTCGGGCGGCGTACACGGGGCCAACCGGCTGGGCGGAAACGGGGTTGCCGAGTCCACCGTGTTCGGCGCCATAGCCGGGGATGCCATGGCCGAGTTTGTAGAAGATCGAACCCTGCCGACAGTTGCGCCGCGCCAGGTGGAGTCCCTGGTAGAAAGCGCTCTTGCGCCCTTTGGGGAGTCCGGCTCGGGCAACATATTCTCCATCCGCCAGGAGGTGGAGTCCCTGATGTGGGACAAGGGTGGGATTGTGCGCGATGGCCCAGGCCTCGAGTCGGTTCTCGCTTCGCTGGAAGAACTGGGACAGCGCGCCGGGGCAGCCTCGGTACCAGCGGTGCGCCAGTACAACCAGGCCTGGCAGGAGTGGCTGGACGTTCGCAGCATAATAGCGGTCGCGCAAGTCACCTGTCTGAGCGCGCTGGCCCGCCGTGAGTCCCGTGGCTCCCATTACCGCAGCGACTACCCTGAGTCAAATGACCACGACTGGCTGTGCAACGTGATGATTCAGCAGGACTCCCGGGGGCAGGCCAGGGTGTGGCAGGAAGACGTGGAGTTCACGCGCCTGAGTCCTGGGGAATAGGTAACCGGGCAACCTTGTCCGTTCCCTTACTCGGCTCACACCTCGTGCCTGGCCATCCGTTATGCCATGCCCGTTACATTATTCGTCCCAACAACCGGTTTTCGCCTTGACCCTGGTTTACGACCCTACGTGACCGGCTTAAATGAGTATCGCCTCCTCTACTTTCTATAGTCCTGGAATCAATTGCGTGGCATCAGCACCAGGCAGATATGGGCTAACAGTTACACACCCACGGCCTGGCATAGCGGTAGGGAATACGCTAGGATACAATGCGGCCAATCTCCCGCCTAGGAGGGATGGCACATGACTACCAATTTCGGCCTCTTGTTGGATATGTACCGCAGGATGGTCACCATCCGGACTTTCGACGCCAGGGCCGTCGAGGAGTTCCACGAGGGCAACATCCCCGGCGTGGTCCATGCCTATATCGGCCAGGAAGCCGTCGCAGTGGGCGTGTGCTCTGCCCTTCGCGATACCGACCGTATCACCAGCACCCACCGCGGCCACGGCCACACCATCGCCAAGGGCGCCGACATCAACCTGATGATGGCGGAACTGTTCGGCCGTGCCAACGGCTATTGCCACGGCAAGGGCGGCTCGATGCACATCGCAGACTTCAGCGTGGGGATGCTGGGCGCCAACGGCATCGTGGGGGCGGGAATGCCCATAGCCACCGGCGCAGCCCTGGCCGCCAGGCTGGAAGGCGGCGATGGCGTGGCGGTGGCCTTTTTTGGCGACGGCGCCTCCAACGAAGGGGCGTTCCACGGCTCGCTGAACCTGGCCTCCATCTGGAAGCTGCCGGTTATCTATGTCTGCGAAAACAATCGCTGGGCTTCGGGCAACTCGGCGGCGGCCACCCTCTCGGTAGAGGACGTATCGGCGCGGGCCGCAGGGTACAACATCCCTGGCTTGACGGTGGACGGTACCGACGTTCTGGCCGTTTACGAGGCGGCGCAGGAAGTGGTACGGCGGGCCAGGGAGGGCGGCGGTCCCACCCTGCTGGAATGCAAGACCTTCCGTTGGCGGGGACACTCGGAGTCCCGCGGCAATCCAGCGGACCCGCGACCAGCCAGCGAGATTGAGCTTAGCCAGTCCCACGACCCGATCGCAGTATTTATCGACCTCCTGGTAGAGCAGGGCGTCGCGACCACAGAACAACTGCGGCAGACCGACGAGGAGATCGCCGCTGCCGTTGAGTCAGCCATTGAGTTCGCCCGGTCCAGCCCTCTGCCCAAGCCCGAAGACGCCCTGACGGACGTCTTCGCCCCGTGAACCTGCTGCAAAAGTAATCATCATAGCTAATTCCATGTCTCCCCTGCCTTCGGGAAGGGACTGGAGCGGGTGCAAACTATGCGAGAGATAACATATGCCGAAGCGATAATGGAAGCGTTTCGGGAAGAAATGCGCCGGGACGAGAAGGTGTTTCACATCTGCGGCAACCTGGGGCCCCTGGAGCAGCTGGTATCCGAGTTCGGTATTGAGCGGCTGAGGGCCTCGCCCATCTCCGAGGAGGCCTATGTGGGCGCGGGCATCGGCGCCGCAGGCAGCGGCTTTCGGCCCATCATCAGTCCCGGGATGATGACCTTTGCCTTCACTGCCATGGACCAGATCGTAAACCAGATGGCCAAGATCCACTATATGTTCGGCGGCCAGGCGCCCTTCCCCCTGGTGTTCCGAGCCTCGACCGGAGGAGGCCGTTCGGCGGCAGCCCAGCATTCGCAAAGCCCCCATCCAATGTTCATGAACCTGGCCGGTCTGAAGCTGGTAATGCCCTCCAATCCTTACGACGCCAAGGGCCTGATGAAAAGCGCCATTCGCGACAACAATCCGGTGGTGTTCTTCGAGGACCAGATTATTGCGGCCCTGCCCGACCGGTTCCCGGTTCCCGGTTCCCGAGGAGGAGTACCTGGTGCCTATCGGGGAGGCCGAGGTGAAGCGGGAGGGGGGCGATGTGACGGTCGTCGCCATCTCGAAAATGGTGCCCGAGGCACTGAAGGCCGCAGAGGAATTAGAGGCGGAAGGCATTTCCCTGGAGGTGGTGGACCCGCGCACGCTGGTGCCGATGGACACCCCGGCCATCCGCCGCTCGGTGCGGAAGACGGGCCGCGTGGTGATAGTGGACGAAGCCTGCATCACCGGCAGCGCGGCTGCTGAGATCAGCGCCCAGATTACCGAAGACCTTGAGACTTTCCGCGCGCTTAAGTCTCCGCCAGTACGCGTCTGTGCCCCCGACGTCCCCATCCCCTACAGCCCCATTATGGAACAATACTGCCTCCCCGACAAAGACAACGTCATCGCCGGGGTACGGAAGGCACTGCAATGACCTGGCAGGCAGTGGGTACAGATAGAAGGCTTCCTGCCAGGTCGGCCTGCTTCATTTGGTGAGAACGCCAAGTCCTGTGTTCTGATAGGGTTCCAGACTGTTAGTATGTCCAGCAATTTGTCCCGCAGAACAAGAAAAACCTCCCGGAAAGGGCGGCTCTTGCTGCCAGGACGAAGCTTATTTGCATTGTTGCCAAAGGGGTGGTGCCGAGGGAAGCCTCGAACTTCTATTAAAATATCGCTATTTGCCGAGATATTCCCACCATTTTACCCCCTGGCCCGGCTGCAGTTAAAGGTTACCCTGGTCCCTTGTCTGATTCTAAAGTCTGGACCTGGTGGCTTCAAGCCCGTTTGTGAATTCCCCGCGAATTGCTCCTCGCTTTTTATCTCGCGTATCCTCCCCAGCAGACGAGTGCGCCGTCCGGTCTGATGCCGCAGGTGTTGTAATTTCCGGCGCCCACGGCCACGAAGGGACCCTCCGGCGCTTCGGTCCGGCCGATGGTTCCGGCGACACCCCATGCGGTATCGCTGCCCCAGCAGATTATTGAGCCGCCGGTGTCTACCGCGCATCGGTGGTGTGCCCCCACTGCCACGGCTGCGTAGGGGCCTCCTGGCTCATTCCATTCCTCTGTTTCGTTCCAGCACGTCAGAACTCCCTCGGTGCTGATGGCGCAGGTGATGGTGTTCCCCACGTTGACTGACGTGAACGTGCCCTCGGGAGGCGTCCCCATGTGAGCCTCCCGACCCCAGCAGGCCAGGGTACCGTCTGGCCTTATGCCGCAGGTATGGTGGCCTCCGGACTCGATAGAGACGAAGGTATCGGGTGGTGGGCTGGTGGAGCCGCTACTGTCCTGGCCCCAGCAGGCCACCGTGCCGTCGTTCCTCAGCCCGCAGGCGTATTCGTAGCCCGAACTCACTGACTGGAAAGACCCTTCCGGCGAGTTCAATTGCCCGTAGCTGGAGTTGCCCCAGCAGAGAATAGTTCCGTCGGTCTTTACGCCGCAGACGTGGCCAAAGCCGGGGCTGACTGAGGTGAAAGTCGTTCCCTCCGGCGGGGGCGGGGCCGGCCGGTAAGGCTCGTGGAACTCCACCAGGAAGCAGGCGGCTGTGCCGTCCGAGTTGAGGGCGCAACTGGCATCGCCAATAGCCATTTCAATAGACGTAAAGCTTCCTCCTAGTGCTGGGCTGACGTGCCCGTAACCCCAGCAGGTGAGGCTGCCGTCGGTTCTCAGCCCGCAGGCGCTGGTCGACCCTGGCGCGTGGTACCGTCCCTCGTGGGCTTTGGCCACCTGGACAGCAGTGAAGGACCCGGATGGAGCTGGGGCTGGTTCCAGGTTTTGCCTCCAGCAGGCGATGGAGCTGTCTGTCTGAACCCCACAGGAGAGGTTGAATCCGACACTGACCGAGGTGAAGCTGCCGCCGTGGGGTACTGACCCTTCCCCGAAATCCACGCCCCAGCAGAGCACGATGCCCCCGTCGGTCACGGCGCAGGTGTTCTGCCATGCTGCGCTGACTGCTACAAAGGATTGGCTTGCTGCCGCCTCGGGTACGACGGCTATGCCTTTCTTCGCTTTCTGGTCGCCCCAGCAGATGATCTGGCCGTCCTGGTTGATCCCGCAGGCATGGTCAGCCCCAGCGGTGATCACCGTGAAGGTCTCGTCGGTTGGGACGCTGGTTTGTCCCGAATCGTTGAATCCCCAGCAGGTGGCAGACCCGTCTTCCTTGACGCCGCAGGTGAATCCCCCGCCGGCTGCCAGGGACATGAACTTGGTGAAAACCAGGTCGGTCGGTACGGCGCCTTCCCCGAACTGGCCTCCGACCTTGAATGCTACTCGGTCATCATTGGCTCCTCCCCAGCATACTGCTGAGCTGTCCTCCTTCAGTCCACAGGTGTGGGCAGATCCGGCGGTGACTGACTTCAGGGATAACCCTCCCAGGGGTGTCGCGTTGCCGTGGGTATTTATGCCCCAGCAGACCGGGGTCCCTTCGGTGAGCACGCCGCAGGCGTGCTGCCACCCGAGGCTGATGGACTTGAACCTTGGGTCCACTCCCGCCTCGTTGCTCAGGCTGGTCTGAGCCGCTGGCGACGTTGCAACGGCTGGTTCGGCAACCTCCGTGGGCGTGGCCGGCTGTGCCGGGGGCTGAGCGGTGGGCTCAGGGCCTGCCTGCGCTGCACGTATCCCTTCCGGCGTCGCTGTCGGCGCTTCTGTTGTGGCCGTCGCCGTTCCTGTGCTTGTCGTGGCACTGCCCGGTTCCGGCGGCGTTACGGTCGTTGCGACCGGCGGTCCGGGCGTCTCCTGGTCCATTGCCGCCGGTGGGGCGGTAACGGCTTGTTCCGTTTCTTCGACCGCCTGGATGGCAGGCGTAGCGTCGGGTGACGCGATGACTGAGTCTGGGGCGGTGGTGGGCTGTTCGGTTTGGGTGACGTTACCCTGGCAGGCCAAGAGCAACAGGAGTGACAGACTGGCGATGCCCATGTTTTTCCGAAGGCTTACTTTCATGGTCTTGACTGGACCTCCTTGCAATCTCTGGGCTTCGTAATTATCCAGGTGTTATTGAGGGTTTGATCCGGCAAAGGTACATCTTGTCAATCTACGCTGGCTCGATTGGTGAGGCGTGGGCCCTGGTTTCCAGGCTTTTTGCCAGGGACCAGGGTTGAGCCTTGCTTTTCCAGGTGTGGATACCTCCGGAGCGGTATCGCCTACTGTCTGGCCCGTCCTTATGCTCAGGCGATGCGGTGCAGAGCCTGGCTGTCACCCTCGTTGCCCGTGGGGGCCTCGTGGCATCTGGCCTTGCGGATGGCGGCCTGAGCGGCGCGGTGCAGACGGACGGTGGCCACCGCAGGGTCGTGCTTCACGGTCAATTCTGATTGGTGGGTGGTAGCCAGGAACATTGATGCCGGCATGGGCAGCGCGCCCTGGACTTTGGCCCAGGCCTGGAAGGAACGCCAAACAGGGGCGTACATTGGCCGGGAGTTTTCCGAGGCGCTGTTGTCGAGGGGCAGGCCGACTCGCTCGATGTCGGTGGGGTTGATGCCGCCGACGGGCGCCCGTGGGAGAGTTTGCTGGGGCTCCCGGGCGGCTTGGCAGGAGGGGGTTCTGCAGGGCCATGGCTGGCCTCCCTAACCGGTCCTTTAACCGTAATATGTGCCTTATTGACTGGAGCTCCTGAAGAGAAATTTGTCCGCAGGAAGCCAAGTCAGGGCATACCTCATCTCAAGGACTTGTTCATCTCACTAAGGACCAAATACAGAAATTGAGCGGCGTATTCTGTGGTTACTCTCAGCTTCACGACGACTGCATCGCCTTCATTGGTTACTTCATATTCCAGAAGACCATCCTCCGTCCGGCCCAGGCTAAGCACGCTTGCCACCGACAGCAGGTCCTCTTTTGCCGCAAGAGCACTTTCCAACTGACCGCTGGCCTGGGCTGCCGCCTCTTGACCATCCATGAGAATAACCCAGTTGGCTGCCACAGCTTCATTGCCTGCGGATTGAACCGCCAATGCCGTGGCCTGGCAGCTGTCTACATCCAGGTCGAAAACAAACTTTTTGCAATACCAGGGGCCTGACCAGGCTCCTAACAGCCAGCCGGGTCCGGCTATTTCCATTGCCTTGACCAGGGGATTTCCAGCATCGTCCCGCAATTCCGTCTCCCCGGCAGCCTCCGCAAGAACCCCCACTGGAAAGGTATATATGACGCCCCCCAAGAGTTCCGCGAAAAGATTTCTTGACGTGACGGGGTCGGTTAGTATCCATGCCTCGGACGTGGCCCCTTCGACTTGTTCATTACCTTGCATCGCGGTTCTGAATTCTTCCGGGTCGTAGTCGCCCAGAATTGCAGTGCCCCCGCCCAGGGAGACCAGCGTATCTACTTCTGCCAGTTTCGTCCCGTAAACCTGCCTCAGGAGGCGGCCTGGAATTAGCGGACTGACAGTGGTATGGAACAGGTCCGAAATGAGGTACCGGTCGCCCAGCAGTACGTAGTCGTTGTAATCGACCAGCGCTACGACAATGTCGTCGTCAGGCCGTTGCCAAACCTCGTAACCCTCAACGTTTTCCGGGTCAACAAGATAGCCATTGACGGAAAGCTGGCTTCTGATCCGGGCGAAGTCGAAGGCCCCTTGCAGAGCGATAACTCGCTTGGAGTATGGCCGATCGTCATCTGAGACGGACGCGGCAACCCTGATCGAACCGGTGGAAATACCGATGTCTCCAGCCCAGGTCACATCGGACCTGTTGGCAGACCTGGACATTTCGTCGAAGGCGGCACCAACGTCAGCGGGGTCGCCAATAATCAGGTATCCGTCGTCTTCAAAGCTTGCGACTCCATTATCCTCGCTTTCGTAGAACCATAAGCCAGGTCCCTTGGCCCTAAGCCAATACCCGCTCCTGTTCAGGAAGTCAAGAATTTCGGCGTAGTCAAAATCTCCTTCAAGAACCACCGCAAATTCCAGGGGTTTGTTATCCCCAAAATTACCTCCCACCACGGTTGCTTTCTCCACAGCGTCAGCGGGAATGTCGTATCCGTCCAACAAACGTACGGCGCCCTGTAGCTGTTCTGTCGGGACACCTGAAGCCTCGGCCAACAGACTGGGTATGTAGGGGATTCCGATGACGCTACCGACTAGCGGAGGAACGTCGCCAGCAATGAATGCGTCCGTGTCCACCATTACCACCCAGGGATAGTCCCCTTTGGGTACAGACTTCAGGTCTCTGGTGGAGAGGGCTGAATGACCTGGTCCGGGGACGCCTGCGTTGCTGGCTTCGCTTTCTCCACCGGTTTCGCCTTCGGAGACGGGTGACTGCGGTACTTCAGTGGGCGCCAGCCCGGTATTCTGGGGGGTGGGTCCACGGCCGCCTTCAGGAGCTACCCCGGCTCCGGAGGTATCCTGGCTTGTACTTGTTCCGGGGGTGGCCAGTTCAGCCGGAGGGATGGGCACCTCATTATCCCCTGTTGTGGCCATGGGTCGTTCCGTTTCACCGGGCTCGGGACCGGCGGACTGTGGCATTTGCGGAGGAGCCGGTGCGAGATCCTGGGAAGCGGGGGCCCTTCCGGCCCCGGCTGATATGCCGGGCTCCGGAGGAACTCCACTTTGGGCCGTACTGAGCCTTCCATCCCCCGCCGCCTGGTTGGGGGATGAACTGGCGTCCTGGCTGCTGCCGCCACATGATATCCCGACGGCCGCCACCGCTATGGCCGCCAACCCTGCGATGAAGCAGTATTTACCCAAGCGCAGAACTGCTTCGTTGCCGCCCGTTTTCAACATATCTACGATACCTCCCCAATGGATCCAAGACGCCTGTTGTCGCCGTCTTGTGCTTATGTGACTACTTCCAATCGGGATAGTCTGGCCTTGAATGTGGGGCGACTGTAAGCAGCGCTCGTGTAGTGCGCGGCCGGGTCGCCTGGTATAACCGGGTGGCGGCCATCAGGGCTGGAGTCGCCGTGATGAAGCGGTTGTCCCGGGCCTGGAGCCACTGAGTGCAGGACCGCCTTGCGGCGGCATACATCATCCTGGAGTCTTCGGAAGCGCGGTGGTCCAGGGGACCAGCAGACCCGTTGGGCGCAGGTGGCAAGGTTTCGGCGGGGCCCTGGAGGGCTGGCCGGAGAGGGTTCTGCAAAGTCATTTCGGGAACCTCAGGCGTCCTTATGAAAAGCTAATTTACAGGACAGGTTGCTTCTGCCGTATCAAGGCCTTTTGGGGCACTCAAAATCGTCCTTGGTTTGTCGAAAAAGGGGCGGGGAAGCGGCCCCGCCCCCTTGTCCCTTGTTCCTTTATCGCGAGTAACCTCCCCAGCAGACCAGGGAAGCATCGGGTCTGATGCCACAGGTATTGAGATCCCCGGCCTCAACTGATACGAAGGGCCCGGGCGGCGGCTCTGTCCGACCGGTTGGCCCTGCCGCCCAGTCCGAGTCGCTGCCCCAGCAGGTTATTGAGCCGCCGGCTTTTACAGCGCACCAGTGGTCCGCTCCCACGCCGACAGACAGGTACGGCCCTCCGGACTGCTCCCATACTTTGTCTTCGTTCCAGCAGAAGAGAGAGCCATCAGCCTCAATGCCGCAGGTCTGGTCGTCGCCTGCGTCCACTGCAATGAAGGAACCCTCCGGTGGAGGCAGCCCCCGGACGGCTGCCAGGCCCCAGCAGGCCAGTGTGCCGTCTGTCCGTATCCCGCAGGTGTGGTGGCCGCCCGAGTCTATGGTGACAAAGGCGCCATCCGGTGGACCGGTGGCCCCGGTCAGGTCTCTGTCCGGGCCAAAACCGCCCCAGCAGGCCACCGACCCGTCGGGTTTGAGAGCGCAGGCGGATTCGTAGCCTGCGGTGACCGACTGAAAGGTACCGGCGGGGAATTCTGCCTTGTTCTTGTCGATTTCGCCCCAACACTGAAGGACTCCGTCGGTGGCTACTGCGCATACGTGGCTGTTTCCGGTGCTAACCGAAAGAAAGGGCGTTTCCGCAGGGGGCGGCTCGATATTATCGGTCCGCAGAGGGCGGTATCCGGCGTTGTTCCAGCAAACCACCGTGTTGTCGGTTTTCAATCCGCAGGTGGCATCTCTTACGCCAATATCAACCGACTTGAAGGCTCCTCCGGGAGCTGGGCCAATGCCTGCTTCCCCCCAGCAGGCGACGGTCCCGTCGGTCCTCAGTGCGCACACGCTTGTACTTCCCTTATGGTGGTCCTTCTCGAGGGTGGATACTCCCACCGATGTGAAGGTCCCACCGGGGACAGGGGCTGCCAGGTGGTCGTCCCACCAGCAGGCCAGGGCGGCATTGCTCAGGACGCCGCAGGCCTGGCCCTCGCCGGTGCTTACCGACGTGAAGCTCCCGCCGTGAGGGACCAATCCAGCACCGTAGTCGCTGCCCCAGCACAGCACAGTACCCTCCGTGGACACCGCGCAGGTGTTGGTAGGACCGGCACTGACGGTGGCAAACTGGGTGCTGGACGCCGACTCAGGCACCTCGTCAGCAGTGTGGTATTCAAGTGGGTCTCCCCAGCAACGGAGCTGGCCGTCGGTAGTTACCCCGCAGGCATGGGCGCTACCCACGCTGACCATTGAGAATGATTCGGTCTGGCTTGGACTGGAGAACTCCTGGCCGCGGCTGAGGAATCCCCAGCAGGCGACGGAATCATCGGCCTTGATGCCGCAAGTAGCGTTTGTTCCACCCGACAGGGACTTGAACTTGGTAAACATCAGGTCTGCAGGCAGGACACCTGGCGCGATTATGCCTTCTCCCTTGAGCCCGCCCCAGCAGATTGCCGTAGCGTCGGGTCTTAACCCGCAGGAGTGGGAGCCTCCGGCTGTGATTTCGGTCAACGACAGGCCTTCGGGCGGAGAGGCGCCCCCGCCGTATGCGTTGCTCCCCCAGCAGTAGGGTGCGCCTTCAGCTTTGACGCCGCAGGCGTGGCGGCCGCCAACGCTCATGGAGCTAAACCTGGGGTCCACCCCTGCTTCGGTGGTCGGCGTTATTGCCACCGCTGGCGGTGCAGTCGCTGCTGGTCCGGGCACTTCGGTGGGAACAGGCGCCTGCGCCGAGGGTGGTGCTGCAGGGGTTTCTACCACTGCTTCTGCCGAATCTATTGCTGGCGCTGCAGGAGTCTCTACGACTGCTTCTGCCGAATCTATTGCCGGTGGAGTTGGCGATGTCCCTGACGGCGCGGGACGCGTAGAGGGTATAACCACCAGGGGAGATTGCGGGGTTGCCAGCGCGGTGGTGTCGGCCGCTTGTTCCTGTATGGTCGGGCGTGGGACTGGAGCCGCCTCCTGTAATGGTGCGGCGGTGGGTACTGGAATTGCTGTGTTCGGGACGGCCTCGGGCTGTTCAGGTTGGGTGGCGCTGCCCTGACATCCCAGGATCAGGAGGAGGATTAGGGTGCCTATGACAATGCGCTTGTGAAGATTGAAGTCCATAGTTCTTGGTGGACCCCCTTATCAATTCGGACCCTGTCCGTAATGCGTTAACGTCGGGTGTTTACTCCTTGGACTGGTAATACTTTGCTACCGCCCTCGGTCTGCCGCTTGCCTTTCACTATCACGGGCCGGCATAGTAGAACTCTTCCACGACCCCGCGGTCATCAGGGCTGTCAGCTCGGCGCCGGTCTTGGCCAGGTCCTGGGCCATGCCCGCCCGGCCGCTGTTGCCGGTATACCCCTCACCCAGGCCTGCGGCCTTTGCCGCGGCGCTGACTCTCCGGCCGATCTGGCGGGGTGAGAGCCCGAATACTGGTGTGGTCCGGTGCAGCTTGACACCATTAGGACCCCGCTATTGTGCCTTGCTGGCTCCGCCTAAATCCTCGAGGATCCCAGCTGTTGGAAATGGGTGGCTGGAAAGTTCCATTGTCGGTAGCTGATGAGGTAGTTGGAAAACCCGGTTTGTTGCCGGCCGGCAGAAAATCATACTTCCTGTATTCCAGCCGGGGGTTGAAAGGGCGCGGGCGCACACTTTGTTGCGGAGAAGGCGGGTGCTGCAGGCCCGTAAATACTCCGGGTCAGATTGTCCTTCAATTAGAGCAGGTTGCAAGGGATCACCTAGAATCTCTGTCATTAATTCCACCAAACGACCTGGTTCCAACAGTTTCCATCACTGCTGCAGGTCAAGGTCAGCAGCGTTTCTGACACTTCCACCTCGACTGGATCCTTCACCAGAATCCAATAGCACTCACCATCAACAAGCCACTGCAGGGTGTTCTTCCGTGGGCTTATTTCGGGGTCGTAGAAGACCCATTGGCCGGACCTCAGTTCATAGTGAAACACCGTTGCCAGATTTGGTCCCAGGGCCTGGTCCGGTCGCTCGACTAATAGGCCACGGTCGAAGAATGTACCTGGGGAGCCATAGGTCACAGTAAATCCTGTGGAGACCGTTTTCTCTCCCACGGTTACTTCTATTTTCGTAAGACCTACGTCCAGGGGCGGGACAAATATGTTAAGAAAGAACTGGCCATTGTCATCGGTGAAAATTGGGCGGTCCCGGTCAAGTCTGATGTCTAGCCCACCCATGGTAAGGCTGCTCAGGAGGGCGAAAGGTTCAAATCCGGAGCCGTATAGGACTGTTCTTGAACTAGCGCTACCTGAAGTGTCGTTGACGTGGATTTGCGGTTGCGACATGTCAATCGCGGCGGGCACCAGCACTTTTTCAACCCAGTCTATGGATGTGCCACAATTGTTGACGGAGCCCTGGTAGAAGGCCACTCCCCAGCGATGCGGGCCGACCCGCCCGTTGGATATTCCTGCGGCAACAGGGACCTGAAACCACAGATCCACCGGAGAATATCCACCGGCCTGTTCTTTCCGGTACAGGAACGGCGGGATCTCAATTGCAGCCTCGTTGTACCCATCATAATGGTAGAAATACCGCCAGCCCGATGCTTTCGTTAAGTCCACCGGCCACGTCCTGCCGCCGGCATCCCTCAGGGTGATGTCCATTTCGTCTCGGTTGTGACGGCTGAACTGGTCCTGCCAAAGGAACGCAATATAATACTTGGAACTTTCTGTCGGCGATCCGTGTCGTCCAGCGTCCGCACTGGCCCGGGGAGGGCAGAACTTAAAATGCACGGTATGGCCGGCAATTTCCCCTGCTACGCTACTGTTGGAAAAGACCTCAATGCTCCCCGGAACAATTTGTCCCGAAGTGCAAAGCGACGGTTTGCGCGCTAGTCCTTCACTGGAGGCAGCGTCCGCCGCCCCGTACGCCGGGAGCATGAAAGCCGTCATGGCCAGGAATATCGAAACGATAGACAGAGCGGTTCTTCCTGCCATGTTTTTTCCTCATCAGCCCTTTGACGTTCAGGTGGGCCAGGTATTTCCCCAGGAGTTCTTGTTCGTAGGGGGTTTTGGCGCCCTCCGTTTATGCTCGTTCGAACTCCGACCTGGAGATAGCCAGGTCCCTGCGGATCTTGTGGAGGTTGCAGGTTCTGCGGTCTTGGGAATCATTGTCTGTAAGCCGTAGGCGGCGGTTTGTAAGATCTTGAGAGAGGTTCGGGCATTGTCTTCGGTTGAGTAGGTGGCAGCCAGCGCGTTCACGTGGGACCGGACAGCCACCGCTGATAGGCTGGGTAGCTTATCCTTCTCCGGTCGTGGAGCAGCACTCACAGGTTACGTACAACTCAACGCGGTGGTCTATGATTTGTGCCGAAATATCGGCACTAATGGCGGCTATCAACGGTTCCAGCGCAGTTGCCCTGATTTCCTCCGCTGAGCCACACTGAAGGCATACTGAGTGGTGGTGGTGGCCAACTCCGCAGATGATATATATGCAAGGTCTGTCCGTCTTGGCCAGTTTGCAGACCACCCCGGCCTCAAGAAAGAGCTTTATGGTTCGATATACTGTCGCCCTGCTCACGGAGGTGAGTTCGTCACAGAGCGCCTCGACCGTAAAGCCCCCCTGCCTCTGGAGCAGGAGGTTGACTATTGCCTTCCTGGAAGCCGTCGTCCGGTAGCCTTTGCTGACAAGTACCTCCATCAGGTTCGGGTATGGTGCTTTAGCGATAGGCATGATGCAAACGTACTTTGGGGAGCTTCCTGGAAAGGCGTCGCCGGTTTCTCAATCCCTCGGACGTTTCCATGATGGGGAATGTAGAGCTTAGTGGCGCTTTTGGGCAGGAGCGATCAGTCTTCTGGCTGACAGAGAGCGACTTCTTCGGCCTTGTACTTTTCTGGGATATTTTTCCCTATGTAACGAATCTGGCTGGAAACGTCTGCCTCTTGGATGACCATGCCCCACCGATTCCTGTCTAAGGGGTTCTTAATCCAGCGCTTCACTCGAAAGACCCCGACGACCACACTGGAATTTCGGGCAAGGACCAGGGCTCGGTCGGCTAAATTTGGCTCGGGCATCGCCGTCCATAGTCTGCTGACCGCAGCGCAAATGCCTGAAGGCTGAACCTGAGAGAGATCTGAGCTTATGGACCTCTCGATGTTGATGATGATCACAGGCTCGTGCAGGATAAGTTCTCGGGAATTGCTTGCAATATCCACATAACCCTCCCGTGGTGGTCGTTTATCCCTTTCCTCCAGCAGGTCAGGAGGACGATTACTTTGAACGCCCCGCAGAAGATCTGCTTGTATCCTTATCCGCTAATTTGCCGCTGGTCCCGGATGCGGAACGAAGCAATCTGACCCACCAGGTGTTCCCGCGCCGAAGCCCGAATGCTTTGGGATAGAAGCGGAAAACCAGGGCGGCCAGGCCCGCCAGACTCAGCAAATACAGGACCACGGCAGCCGCAGCTGGTTCTGGTCCCAGGGTTTTCCTTACCAGCAAATATGTGACGACGGCTGCTGCCGTGACGGGTACCAATGTGTAGATTACGGCGATAACAGGGATGTGCCGGTGAAGGAGTTTGCCCATGCCAACCTCTTCCAATGATTCAGAAGCTTAGCTGCCTTCTTGAACTTGAGCTGGAGTTAGGCCTGAGGCTCACCATTTGGGACTTTGCTGGAATGTGCAGGTCAGACCAAATGGGGCAAATTACGAGCCTGGAGCTGAGCCTCTTGGAAATTGAAGTCCGTGCTGGGTGGGAGGTGCGAAGTGATCCGATTGTCAGATACGACTAAGATAGGTTGCCACAGCTTCAGCGGCGGAAACAATTGGCAAACGCCCTTTTTGTGAAAGGGCATTTGCCCTGTCAACTAATGAAGAAACGCACCCTACCCAGACAATAGTGTGCAATGAAGGCATACGCGTCAGGATGCCCGAGTAATTCGGGCTGAGATGCCCAGGTGTGTATTCTTGCGGTACATGTACTTGTTAGCGGTTTCTGGGAAGAGGCCAGGTTTGCGCTCCACACTGCCCAGTGGGAACTTGGCATGAATCTCTCGGAGATTGGAGAGGCTGCGATCAGGGAGTGCCTGGAGGGGCAGGGTATAGCCGTGGCGGAGCCTGGGACTGGGGCTTCGCGGCGGCGGCAGCGCGTTGGTGCATAGAGGCGTAGAGGGGTATATGTGTCGAGGCGTTCTCAATCCGTCGGATTCTGGTAATACCTGGCCACGGCGCCCCGGTCGGCAGCCTGGCGTTCAGTATACCGGGCCGGCATGGTTGAACTTTTCCATCGGCCTGCGGTCATGAGCGCCGGGAGCTCTGCGCCGGTGTTGGCCAGGTGCTGGGCCATTCCGACACGGCCGCTGTGGCCGGTGAATCCTTCTCCTAGGCCTGCGGCCCTTGCCGCAGCGCTGACTCTCCGGCCGATCTGGCGGGGCGAGATCCGGAAGACCGATGTTACTTGGGAGTCCGGCGCTCTGGTAGGTCGCGGCCGGGGCCATGGGGTGGGAGGAGATGATGGACACGGAGAGGCGGCGATAACCGGTTCTGTTGCCGGTAAGGTGAAGACTCTACGGTCCTGAATGCAGGTCTGGCAGGATGTCCATGCGGCGGCATTGGTCGCCCCTGTACTCTTGGCTTGCCTAGCAATCCGGCAATTTCAGTCTATACATTTCCTTCGCCACGATGTCAGGCGACCCGGCCGGCACGCATCCAGTGAATTCGTTATCACCGAAGGCTCGCAAAGAAAATCCCCGGAGGTTCTCCAGCCTTGCCAGTTCGGCCGGTATCTCCCCACTTAGCTGATTTGTTCCCAGGCCCAGGTCGATCAAATTGACCAGGTTGCCCAGTTCCGGGGGCAGCGAACCGGTCAACTGGTTATTTCGCAAGTTGAGCTTCTCCAGGGCTGTGAGGTTGCCGAACTCGGAAGGGATGAAACCCGTCAGCCTGTTTGATTCAAAGTTCATCGATGTCAGGCTGGTCAATTTGCCCAGTTCCGGGGGCAACGAACCGTCCACCTCATTTACCTGAAGGTTCAGTTCCTGGAGATTGACCAGGTTGCCCAGTTCCGGGGGCAGAGGCCCGGTGATCCGGTTGGCGTTCAGTTCCAGTTTGGTCAGGTTGACCAGGTTGCCCAGTTCAGGGGGCAATGGCCCGGTCAAGTGAGCGCTGGTTATTGTCAGCCATTCCAGGTGGACCAGGTTTCCTATTTCCGGGGGAATGGGACCGTCTATGCGGGTGTTGTTGAGGTTGAGGCCGGTGACATTCCCCGCCTCGTCGGTGGCGAAGACGCCCCTCCAGCTTTCGAGGGGCAGGTTCATCTGGTCGGTTTCTTTCCAAGAGGTCACGTTGTTAATGGCATCGTCTATTGCCAGCAGGGTTTTCCGGTCGTCCAGGCCTTGGGCCGAGAGGGTGGGCGTTGGTCGGGGGCCGGGGGTCAGGGCTTCGACCAACAGGGTGGGATCTCTCACCTCTGTACCCGGACCCAAAGGGAGGTTGTCGCAGTCGGCGCTGGGAGACGGGATCTGTCCGGATACGGGCATACCGTGAAAGCAGGTGTAGATGTCCTGGAACAGCTGGGTCTTTTCCGAGGGGGTGTGGGACAGGAAGATGTCATAGATGTTCTCCTCAGTGAGTGGCGACCGCCTCTCGCCGGGTCTTCTGTGCAATTCTTGCAGCGACCCGGCTACCATATCGTGGCCGAGGTCTATGTAGAGTGCATGCATAAAGCGCTCACCCAAGTAGTAGTCGCAGCCCCTCTTCCATAACCATTCTGCTCGGGTCCAGTCCCTGGTGGCCAGTATTCGCTGGTATATGTTCGGCTGACCCTGACGAATGCACGCGATCTCCACCGCCTTTTGAGACCGGTCGTACTGGTCTTTGATGGTGTCGACGCCTGCAGCGAAGAAGATGTAGGAATCGAAGAAGCTGGTCACTCCCTCAACAATTCACTTGGCCCGGGCGTGATAACCATAATAGTGGGCCAGCTCATGGAACAGAGTGCCCCACGCGATATAGCCTCCCGAGAGGGGGGATTCGGAAATCATCACCATACCACGGCTGTTGAATCCCCCGATATCGGATATGTACTTGAACTCCGGTTCCAGGTACACAACGATCCTGGGCTGTGGCCAGGCCGGACCAATTAGCTCCTCCATCCCGTCTATGGTGAGTTGGGTGCCATCGAATATGAACTCTGCGGCTTCTCCCAGGGGAGAGCGGCTTACCGCGAACACCTTTACGTCGCCCGTCGGCCGGGAGAGAACCTTTGACTCCACCTGGCCGGCCTCAATCAGTTGCTGGCAGTAGCTCTCAAAATTGCAGCCCACGCGCAATACGGTAAGTAATGCTCCTTCCGAGTCGACTATGTCGTCCTGGAACCATCCCTGGTTCATCAGGGTATCGGCCTGGGCTGGGGAGTATTTCGTGAGGCGCCAGACCTGGTAGTTTGCCACCAGGTGATCCCTGGTCGGCTGCTCGACCATCCAGGGGAACCCCGCCACACGCCGGGCTACCTCCAGATTGTTCCTAGCCGTGTATTCGAGAGTCGACGGGATCCTGGATTCCAGGTCGGTCACCCCGTCGGCTAGCCAGGGATAGCCTCCCACGCGCTCTGCCAGTGCAGGGTCCAGCCTGGCAAGCCAGTACAGGTCTCCCAGAACGTACCTCTCGTACCGTTGCGAATCGTCCTCTTGCGACGGGTTGCGGCTGGTAAGTGAAGTAACCCAGGCGTAGCCCTCTAAAATATCTGCCAAGGCAGGGCTAAGCAGTTTTATCTGGTCCAGAAAGTAGTTATCGCTGCCGGTGAAGGCAGCCAGTTCGGTTGCATCAATACCGTCGGCTAACTCCGGAGACTCTGCCATGCGCTGGGCCAGTTCGAGGTCATCGGCGGCAACACCCTGCACTATGGAAATGGTTGCTTCCTCGGACAGGGTAACTTCACCGCTCAGCAGGGGAGAGCCGGCCAGGCTTAGGGCCAGCTTCGGATGGACGGTTGCAATTTCACTGAGTTGGACCAGCACCGACTCTTCCTCTTCCTCCAATTGGTCGTCGTCGATCCAAGGGAGGTTCACCACCGTAAGGGCCAGGTCCGGATCGCGGGCGGCGATATCTCTGATGTAGGTCAAGGCGACGCCCTCGTCCAGGGTCATCTCGTCGGCCAGCCACCCAACGCCTGCCAGGGCGGTCCCGGCCTGGGGTGCGATGCTGTTGATCTCTGTCAGGTTGGCGGCTACGTCGGATTCCAGGTCGGTCAGCCCGTCTTCCTGCCAAGGGTGCTGCGGCGCTTCGCCTTCTCCCTGAAGTATGACAGGAGAGAACTCTCCGGTAGTTGGTCCTCCCACCCGATTGGTGGTGGGGGAGACAATTATGCCTTCCTGCGTTTGACCTGGGGACTCGGCCACCTGCGGGGCCGTCTCGGTTCCGGGTGAGCCTGGGCCTGGGCTAACGGAAGGGCCTGAGTCTCCAGGCTGGTCTGTTGCCATCGAATTCGAGGGGGTGGTTTCGGCTTGCCTACTGTCGTCGCCGCGCGTAACCAGGAAGACTGCAAAACCGGCCAAGACTAGGAAAACAACCGCCACTCCAGCGATGATTGGCAAAGCCTTCATAGTTCCCTCCTTGCATCAACAATTCAAAGGAAATGGTTAAGGCGGGATACTGGAGCAATTTGAGCAATACTACCTGCTCTTGCAAGGCGAGTATATCTAGAGTCTGGGCTTTGGTCAAAAAACAATCTTACGTCACTTTGTTTCTCACTTTGGTCGCTATGTCGCTATCCAATAGGAATGGTCCGGCAGAGAATAGACCCGCGCGTATGCGTGGGTGAGTTGGCGTGTGCATGCATGGGTGCAGCGTTGCCTTGACGTATTGGTTCCCAGATGTGTCTGTGCGCTCTTATTCCTTGCCGTTTTGGTAGAATCTGGCCACGGCGCCCCGGTCGGCCGCCTGACGTTCGGTATATCTCGCCGGCATGGTGGAGCTCTTCCACCGGCTTGCTGTCATGAGGGCCGGAAGCTCGGCGCCGGTCTTGCCCAGGTCCTGGGCCATGCCCACGCGGCCGCTGGGACCGGTGAACCCGTCGCCCAGGACTGCGGCCTTTGCCGCGGGGCTTACTCTCCGGCCGATCTGGCGGGGTGAAAGCCCAAAGACCGGTGTGTTCCGGTCCAGCAGTTCTCCGGCTGGCCTTATGGCCTGGAGGGCCTCGCCGGACTGGGACCCGATGTAAAGGGCTACGCCCTCGGCTTCGGGGTCGGTCTTGGACCGAATGGTTCTGATTGTTCGTTGGACTTGGTCCATTGTCATGTCGGCTAGGTCCTTTTCAGGTGTGTGGCTGATTCTTTTGGCAGTTGCGGCAGGTCGTAACATGTCCTTTAACGGGAAACAGAATTTCTTGTCGTGCTTCCTTCAAGCTGCTCTTGCAAGTCGCAATATATTACTATTCGCTGGACTTCGGGGAGAATCTTTCCTTTGGTTCTCACCCTCATATATTCAGTATCACCATTGAGGTGGCAGTCGAACTTATTCCACTCAAGCAAGCGCCTTTGTCTAGATCCTTTTAGATGACTATGATAGCTTGCCAGGCTGTAATGGATGACAGGGCAATGAATCCGGCAAGCTAAGAACGGACCTGCGTTAGTATTTTGGAGAAGCGGGCGCTCAGTCAGCTCGTATGCAGTTATGCGGAATCGTCAGATTACGAATGAAGTAGGAACATGCCCTTACTGCCGCAGCACGCGCATCCATCTTCGTCGCCAGAAACACCGACACTTTCTCTGGAGATGTCGCAGTTGCCGCAGAAAGTTTGATTCACCTGCACTGAAGAATATCCAGCTGTCCCCTGGTGTCGCATCGGTCAGCACGGAGACGTACGTGCTGGCCAAAGACATCCCACGAATGGAAAGGAGTCGCAGGATATCTAGCAGCAGAGGGACTGCCAGAAACCGGCCGCGGCGGAAGAGGTTCCCCGTCTTCTGGCTGTTCCTGCTGGTGGCGCTTGCCGCTGGCCTCTACTGGTTGGCAGAGCGGCAGGACATAGATTGGCAGCAGTTGCCGGCCCAGTTGGCCTCAATAGGGCGGGAAATCACAAACAGGTATTCCGAGGCTGGCGACGAGAAGGCCCCGGCCGAAAGAGCAATGTCGGACCGATTGCCGGATTCCACAACGGGGGAGCGAGTCCCCGCGGAACCCGAGAGCTCCTCCCTGAATTCTCCGATGGCTGGACTTTCTCGAAGCCCAAGCGAGAGACACAGAGAAGAGAAGCTCTACATGCTGCAGCTGATTAATGTCCGACGCGAGCAGGCAGGCCTGAACCCGGTTACACTGGGGAACAACATCGCCGCCCAAATTCATGCTGAGGCGGCACTGGAAAACTGCTTTTCCTCCCACTGGGGTATTGACGGGCTAAAGCCATACATGAGGTACAGCCTAGCCGGGGGTTATCAATCAAACGGGGAAAACGGGAGCGGACTGGACTACTGCATCAGGTCTTTCCAAGGGTACCGGCCTCTGTCCAATATAAGGAGTGAAATCGAAGAGACCATGGCAGGATGGATGGGCAGCCCTGGACACCGTGGCAACATACTTGACCCCTGGCACCGGAAAGTGAACATAGGCATTGCATGGGACCGGTACAACGTTGCAATGTACCAGCACTTTGAGGGGGACTACGTGGAATACGACAAGACCCCAGCCCTTGTCGACGGCGTGTTGTCCTTTTCGGGCAGAACGAAGAACGGATTGACTTTTAGCAGACCGAGGGACCTGGGTGTACAGGTCTACTACGACCCGCCGCCGTCCGGGCTCACGCAAGGGCAGGTGTCACGCACCTATTGCTATGACAGCGGTCTGAGGGTGGCGGGACTGAGAGAACCGCTGACCGGCAACGCCTACTGGCCGACCTCCTCTTACCAGGAGACCTATGAACCATGTCCGAGCCCTTACGATGTCCCGGCGGACGCACCTGCGCCACGGTCCCCCGAGGAAGCCAACCGGGTATGGCAGGAAGCCTTTGACGCAAGCAACATGGGCACAGTTCGGAATATCAGAGTCCCTTGGGTAACCGCCTCCCACTGGGTCGCCAAAGGGGAACAGCTAGCGGTCCGGGCGGACATCGGACCAGTCCTGGAGTCGCACGGGCCAGGAGTGTATTCGGTAATAGTCTGGGGGAAGCACCTGGGGGAAGACGTGGTCGTGTCGGAGCATTCCATGTTTTACAAGGTCCTTCCCCCGGATACTTACGATGCAGACCCGTAGTAGCGGTGGCTTGAAACTTTCCCCGTCTTCAAGCGGTTTTCTCCTTCCCTACGGCTGCGCTAAAATTGACCAGTTGGTTAGCCCGGATTTATAGTGCTGTCAATCAATTCCACCACGAATCCGATGGGACGACTTCAATGAAGAAAGCAGCATTTTGCCTGGTAGAAAACGACAAGGGTGAAATACTTTTTGTACAACGGGCTTACGGAAGAGAAAAAGGGAAATGGTCATTGCCAGGCGGACTGGTGGACCCGGGAGAGAGCAGTCGCCACGCTGCGTACCGTGAGACCAGGGAAGAAACCGGCATCATCGTCAAGATCTCACACCGGTTGTTCACCGGCGACCGAAACCCGGTCAAGGTGTTTGTGGGACAGCCGGTGGGCGGAAGATTGAAATTCCAGCGCAGGGAGTGCCTGGACGTCCGCTGGCGCAACCCTGAAAGGATCAAACCAGAGGACCTGGCCTTTGGGGGAGACAGAAAAGCGCTGGGTTTGTGGAACGACATAAAGAACGGCAGGGCCCAGCCGGAACGGGATTATTCTTCCCCTAAACAAGCGGTAAGGTCCGGAGAAACCGGCGAGCGCAAGTTACAGCGGGCCACGGCACTGGTCGTAAGGGAGGACGGGTACCTCCTGGTAAGGCGGAAGGGAGAGGAAAGGTATTCCCTGCCCGGGGTGGGTATCGAGGGACACGAGGCGGCTCTCACCGCCGCATGCCGGGGCTTGGAAGAGACGCTGGGTATGAAGCCCTACCGGGCCGAAAGGCTCTTCGATTACACTCGGGGAGACAGTCGCAACCACCACAAGGTGGTTCTCGTTTTCGCTGGGGGAGAACCCACGATACGTAGCAGAGAGTTCGAATCATTCCGGTGGTGGGACGGTAAGAACCCGTTGCCAGTTTATCCTCACGTCTCCAGTATCACCTCCCGATACGAAATGGATGCAAGATAGAGCCTTGATTGCCAAGCGAAAGCCACGGGTTTAGAAGGTCAAAGGGGAGAGCTCTATCGACATTGTCCTTGCCGGATTACTTGCGTAATCGGTCGGCCGCGAGGCCGTTCAATATCACACAAAGGAGTTGAACCTCCAGGAGGTCAATGTACTTCTAATAGTTTGGGCTGTCCTGGTGGTGGCCATGTTCCTGGATGCCAGAGAAAGACTATTTGGCCAACGGAGAACGGTGATTATCGCGGCATCCATTATTGCGGGGGCCATCCTGGTGGCCAGCGACAAGGTGGCATTCTAGATCCAAACTGTCGAGGGAAAAGCAAAGGAGAAACCTGATGAGTGACTCAGTGGAGGAGAATCTCTCCTCTGAAATGACCGACGAAGAAGACCTGATGTTCGAGGACGAACTGGGGGACCTGGAGTTCGCCGACAACCCAGAGCCCCGCTGTCCCGTTTTGATCATTGCCGACTGCAGTGGTTCCATGGGGGGCCGTCCCATTGATGCTATGAACCAGGGGGTCGAGGACCTGTACCGGGCTGTCATTGACGATGAAATCGCCCGCAACAGGGTCGAGGTGGCCCTGCTGTCCTTCAGCACCGAAGCCCGCGTGGAGCGGGACTTCGGGACAGTCTCCGACGAAGGGCGTACGCGGATGGCAGCCCGGGGCGCCACCAATATGCACCTGGCGATCCAACAGGGCTGCGACCTGCTGGAGGAGCGGAAAGAACAATATCGCCGGAACGGGGTTCCCTACTTCAGGCCCATTTTGGTCCTGTTCAGCGATGGGCTGCCCACCAGCCCTCGAAACGAAATGGCAATCGCCAACCAGCGCCTGGTTGACATGGAAAATGAGAGCAGGCTGACCATTTTCAAGGTTGGGGTAAACGCCGAGGCAGTCCAGGCCATGCTCCGGGTGCTGCCCAACCCCAACTCCAGGTTTCAGCCCCAGCAGCTGGACAACCTTCGGTTCAGTGATTTCTTTGTCTGGCTCAGCAAGTCCGTCTCTGCCATTTCCCGCAGCACGCCGGGCGATGCAGTGAACCTCCCTCCGACAGACTGGACTACGATAAATGTCTAGGCGCGGGCGAATACCGGAGGGTCTGGGAGTGGGGTTTCGAGTTGGGTATGCAAGCCGGCAAGGCACGGCGCACGTCAAGGATTGTACTCCCAACCAGGACAGCGCTACAGTGGCAACCCTTGAGCTGAGGGGCCTGGGTAGTGTTGCCCTGATGGCGGTCAGCGACGGAGCCGGTTCTGCCAGGCTGTCGCATTTCGGCTCCCGGGCTGCCTGCGGCGCCGCAGCCGCCAGACTGGCTAGGCAACTGGCCCGCAACCCCGCAATTGCAGTCAAGCAGCATCTGTTGCGCAGCGCCCTGCAGGGAGCCGTGCGTAGCGGACGGAGAGGGGTTGAGACTCTTGCTCGCCCGGTCCAAATGCCAGGAAAACCCCTCGACACAAGGAAATACGCCTGCACAATTATGGTCGCCGTGGTCAGCCAGAGATTGATTGGGGTGGCCCACGTTGGCGATGGATGCGTGGTGGCCGGGGACGGGGAAGAATGGCAGGTTCTCAGTGAGCCGGACAACGGCGAATTCGCCAACGAGACCAAGTTCTTGACCAATCCCCGAAACCTGCCCAGGCTCGTTATTGTTCCCCGCTCTGACGTTAACTTCCTGGCGGTAGCCACTGACGGCCTGCAGGATGTGGCTTTCTCCAGGCGCTCTCTCCCCTACAAACGGTTCTGGACACCCCTTTATCGCGCCATCAGCCGAAGTTCCAATATGGACCCGGGCCCAGTGCTCGATGCCCTGCTGCAGAAGGTTGACGCCGCAGGCAAGGCAACTGACGACTGCACCATCGCAGTTTGCGTCAGCAACGACCGGAAGGAAGGATAGCAATGGCCAACTTCATGAACCGTCTCAGGGGAGGGTCAGGGAGCGGTAGTGAGGGTAGCTCTGCCGGAGCAGAGCATTCCAATAGCTCCGCCCTGGTGATTGGAAAGCTGATCGGTGCCGGGGGAGAGGGCGCCGTCCATGAAGACCGGAACAACCCCAGGATGGTCATCAAGGTACTGCATCCGCAGCAGGCAACCGCGGAGCGCGTTGCCAAGCTTCGTGCCATGGTCCAGAACCCGCCGCAAAATTCCGAGTCCCTAAGTTGGCCAAATGTCCTGGAGGGTGGGGTCGGTGAGCTTCGTTTCCGGATGCCGAGAGCGGCCAGTGACTCCGCTACCGTCTACCGGTTCATCAGCGCCAATGAAAGGCGTCAGCTTCCCAAGAAAAAACAAGAGTATGAGTACCGGGCAACCCTCGGCGTGAACATTGCGGAGGCCTTTCGGTGGCTGCATGCCATTCACGTGCGCATCGGGGACGTGAATCCCTCCAATATCCTGGTGGCTGACGACGGTTCCGTCACAGTGATCGACTGCGACAGCTTTCAGATTCCCGGGCCCCCGGGGCACCAGCCCTACCCCTGTACGGTGGGGAGTCCGGAATATACCGCTCCCGAGATAGACGACTTCCAGAGACAATTCCGGTCCCAGGACAGCGACAATTTTGCCCTGGCAGTGCTGCTTTACCAGTTGCTGGGCAACGGCAGCCATCCCTATCAGGGGATCGATGCTTTGGCTAGCGACGCCCTATCAAATATCAGGGAACGTATCAAGGACCACCGATTTGCTCATCAACCAAGGGACAAACGCTGGAAACCGACGGCGGGACAGATCTTAAGCTGGCGGGCTATGCCTGGGCCGGTGCAGGATGCCTTCCGGCAGGCCTTTTCCCCCGGTGCTTCCCACATCGGACGTCCTACCTCCGACGCCTGGGCCAGCATTCTTCGGCAGAATCCCAAGCCGGCGCCCGTAGGACAACGAGCCCCGAGACCAGCAGTCTCCACAACGGCAGCTGCGCCACCGGCTTGGCAGGTGGGACCGCAGAAACCGGCAATGCAATCCAGTTCCGGCCCCTCCAATGTTCCGAAATCACCGGCTCCAGTGAAGAGCGGTTCCGTCGTCCAGCAGCAGGCGTATCCTGCCATGGAAAGGGCCTGTCCCAAGTGCAAGAGCCACGACGCCCGGTTGCGTAGGGACTGGTACAAAAGGTTCAACGCGGTCCGTTGCCGGAACTGCAACAATGTTTACGGCAGGACCCGAATCAAGAGATGTCCCAACTGTGGCGGCCAGCGGGCCCGATTGCGCAGCGATTGGTACTCCCGGGGACGTCCTTTCCGGTGTACCAGCTGCAACGTGGTCTTCGGCGGAACCGATCAGGTTGTTCCGGCGGAGCCGGTGGTGAGCGGCACCCCAAACTTGGCCCGTTTTCTCACCGATGCCAGGAGCGGTTCTCCTGACAGGAAGCAGGGACTGGACCGCGCTAGGGGAGTAATGCTCGGGGTGGCGGTCGGCAATCTTCTTGGCTTGCCCCTGGAAAGTCGGACGCGCCAGCAGATCCGGGAACTCTACCCCAACGGGGTCACAGAAATCAGGCCTGAGGAAATGGCTCGGCCCATGGACGACGACCTAGCACAGGCGGTCGAACTTGCCGAGGCCCTTCTAGAGAGTGGCACCCTAACCGACCGTTTTGCGTCCCGGCTGGTCCAGTGGCGCAGGGTGAACGGTCGGGGGATGGGGCGGTTGACCAGACAATCTATAGCCCAGCTTGGGGACAAAGTTGCGCCCCCAACCGCTGCCTATGCGGTGTATCGGGCTAAGGACGGCATTGCTTCCAACGGAGGCATAATGAGATGCCCGCCGGTGGCTGTCGCCCGGAGGCGGCAACCCGATCGTTTGGCCAGGGACACTGCGGACACCTGCGCGGTCACCCATTACGCTCCTGCCTGCCAGTGGTCTTGCGTCATCATCAACACAGTTATCTCAGTGTTGTTGGAAGGTGAAGCTGTTGATCTCAGCAGGCTCCTCGCGGCGGCCAGGGCCGACGGTTGCCCTGACTTGGTGTCCGCTGCCAAGGAAGCGGGCATTCCCTCCGCCATTCTGGAAAACGCCATGCGAAATCGTCCGGCGCCCCCGGATACCAATTGGATGCTGGACAACAGGGGGTCAAATGGGCACACCCTCCTGACCATGGAGGCCGGACTGTGGGCCGCGACTACTCCGCTTAATTTCGAAGAAGCATTGGTTGCCCTGGTGAGTTTCGGTGGAGACACCGACACCAACGGCGCCCTGGCCGGCGCGGTGCTGGGAGCCCGCTACGGAGCTTCTGCCATCCCCTTGCGGTGGGTCAGCTTGGTGGCACAGAGAGAAAGGCTGTTGAACCTGGCGGACCGACTCGCCAACCTTTAATGCGGTTGCCGCGCGATCGCGAATCAAACCCACAAACACCGCGTCGCAGATTCCTTTCCTATGGCTCGCTCTTAGGCGAGCCTCGCATAAATTCAATCAACGATATCGGGGACGTCATACTACGCCGGCAATAAAGTAGGAAGGACAGTCGTGACTATTAGATGCATCGCCTTGGACTGGTCCGGCGCGCACAGGGAGCACAGTCAGCTACAAACTATCTATGTAGCGGAAGCGGAGGGAAACAACCTTGTTCGCCTAAGAAATGGTCTAACGAGGACCGAAGCGATTGCGCTGCTGATTCAGAGGATTAGAAAAGGTAGTCCAGTGGTAATCGGTCTGGACTTTGCCTTTTCATTTCCACAATGGTACTTGGAGTATCGCCATCTGGACAATATACGTGAACTCTGGAATCTAACTCGCCAGAGAGGAGAAGAATGGTTGAAGGGCAAAACTTGCCCTTTCTAGGGACGGCCTGGTCCATTGGTAAAACGTCCGGAAATCTTGCGGCGTTATCCCCAATTTCGACAAACTGAAAAACGGAAAGGATTTCCTCAACCTCACTCCGCGTTCAAGATCGCCGGCTCGGGGCATGTGGGTACAGGTACTATTCGGGGAATGCCTGAACTGGCACGCTTACGAAAAGCCGGAGCAAGGATCTGGCCTTTCGATGCTCCGCAGTCAGGCAGGTCACTGGTGGTAGAAATTTATCCACGCTGGTTTTACGGAAATGCCGTGACTAACGGCTGGACTATCGCAGGTCGGGACTATCGCCAGAGCTACCTGGAAAGCAAACATTACATTCTGAAGCGGCATTGGAAGGACACGATGATCGGTAGTCCCGACGCTTTTGATGCAGGTGTATCTGCACTTGTAATGAGCAGCCATTCCGGGCAGTTTTACAGGCTTCAGCAGGCGGTGGGCCGGCAGAGCTTGTTAGAGGGCGAGATCTGGTATCCAGAAAATTGACTGTGCCTAACCCGAAATAGTCGGTTCCAGCACAAGCCTCGGTATGGTCACCGTGGAATCTCCTAGTAGGGACTGGTGCCCTATCGCAAGTTGGCCTGCCTTCTGAGTAGATAGCCCTAGTCACCACTTGCCGGACGATGGTGTCTGACAGAGGCGTTTTTCACACGATTCTTCGTTGGTTGACTCACTGGCCATCACCACAGACATGGGTGTAGGCCCGTTCGGGTCCGGCAGGTTCTCGGCGAAGGTGCCTTTCGAAGGCCTGCTCGCTGTGTGATGCGATGATTGGCAGTTCAGTTGTTCAACAATCCCTTGACGGTATTGTTGAACGCTAGTTATTGTTGCACAGGGTTATTGAACACCTGCCCAAAGCTGACGAGAGGGCCCTGAAAAAGGTGTTCAAAAACGCCCGTTTTCTGGACACCTGGCGATGCATGGACCTCTTACTCTAATCACTCTGGAGACCTCTATGGCCACCCTTCCCGTGACATACGGTTACGCCCGGGTCAGCAAGGCCGACGACGACTCGAAGAACCTGGAGACCCAGCTGCGTATCCTGGCCGAACACGGGATTCGGAACCACCTGGTCTTCACCGACGTGGCCAGCGGCCGCTCCCTGCAGCGCCCGGGGTGGCAGGCATTGATGGCGCTTGTTCAGCCTGGGGACACGGTGGTGGTGGCCTTCCTGGACCGGTTCAGCCGGAACTTCGAGGAGGGGGTGAGGATCCAGGCGGACCTGACCCGCCAAGACATAGGGATTGTCGCCATAAGAGAGAACATAGGCACCCGGGAGGGGAGCGCGGCGGCCAAATTCTTCCGGAGGTCCATGCTGGCCCAGGGGGCCTACCAGGTGGACTCGGCCAGCGAGCGGATCAAGCTGGGCCTGGAGCGGGCGAGGGCGGAGGGGAAGCGGGTGGGCCGGCCACCGGCATTGAGTGGTGAACAGTTGGAGCAATGCCAGCGTATGACGGAAGAGGGAGCGGGGTTGAGGCAGATAGCCCGGGTGCTGGGCTGTTCACCGGCCACGGTGAAGAAGGCGGTGGCCCCTGCAGTGATAGCCCCACACCCAATGGTGTAGAGGCTTCTTTGGGAAGCTATCGGTTTGTGTAGTTCCACAAGTGCCACGAACGCCTGACCCCTGTGTTATTGACAACACGTGGCCATCCCGCCTTTCTGACCCCTATTACGCGGCTTTTCTTACTCCGCCCCGGTCAATCCGTCACATTGGTTACCGTCACCGTCACTTCCAGCCGGGTCACAGCGCCTTCGTCATCCCTGGCTTCCACAGTTACCTGGTAGACATTGTTGCTGCCCGAGTCCGTGGGACTTTCGTAGTCCGGCGGAGAAGCGAAGGTGAGAGCCCCGGTATCGCTGATGTCAAAGGCGCTGCTGTCGGTCCCCGTCACGCGCCAGGTAATGTCGCTGCCCTCCGGGTCGGTGGCCCGATAGGTGTACAAGGCGGACGTGGCGTTCTCCTGGTAGGTGAATTCAACCGTGCTGTTGCTCCGGAACTCCGGGGCCTCGTTGACCGCGTTCACCGTTACTACGACGTCCAGTGTGCCGTAGAAGCGCCCGTCAGAGGCCCGCACCGTTACCTCGTAGAGGTTGTCCCGGTTGGAGTCGGCGGGCCGCTCGTGGTCCGGATCGTTCCTGAAGGTGAGTTCCCCGTCCTCGTTGATGGTGAAGTCTCCCCCGTCCCGGCCGGTGACGCTCCAGCGGGTGATCTCGGCGGCGGGGTCCTCCGGGTCGGTGGCGGTGTAGGTTGCCAGCACCGCGTCGTGGTTTTCCGGCACCGTGATGGCGGTGTTGCTGCTTGTTTCAGCTATCTCCGGACCCTCGTCCTGGTCGGTTACGGTTACGGTGACGTCAAAGGTTCCGACGCCACCCTGGGCATCGGAGGCCTGTACGGTTACCTGGTAGTCGTTGTCGTCGGGACGGGGAGGACTTTCAAAGTCGGGCGGGTTGATGAAGGTGAGAACGCCCCGGTCGCTGATTTCAAAGCGGCTGGCGTCCAGGCCGCCCACCGACCAGGTGAAGTCGTCTCCCTCCGGGTCGGTGGCCCGGTAGGTGTAGATGGTCCCCGTGCCGTTCTCGCGGAAGTCCCGGGTGTCGTCGCCGGTAATCACCGGGGGCTCGTTGTCGGAGGTCACGGTGATTGTGACTTCGTAACTGCCGTAGACTCGTCCGTCGTAGGGGCGGACGGTCACCAGGTACTCGTTGTCCCGGTTGGAGTCGGCGGGACGGTCAAAGTCCGGCGGGTTGCGGAAGGTCAGGTCCGCCGTCGCTCGCCCCGTTTGTTCGCTGGTGTCGGTGATGGTAAAGTCGCCGCTGTCGGTACCGCCGAGGGACCAACGGGTGACCTCCGAGCCCTCCGGGTCCACGGCGGTGTAGGTGGCCAGCACCTGGTCAAAGTTCTCACCAACGGTGCGGGTGGCCAGGCCCGTGACCTCCGGTCCTTCGTTGACCTCGGTGACGGTGATGATCACGTCCAGGGTGCCCTCGTTACTGCCGTCGGAGGCCACCACGGTGATTTCATAGACGTTGTCCTGGTCGGCGTCGGCAGGTATCTCGTGGTTGGGCACGCTGCTGAAGAACAGTTGGCCCCGTCCGCTGCTGTCCGGAGTTATGGCGAAGTCGCTGCTGTCCGTGCCCCGCACCGACCAGGTGATTTCCGTGTTCAGGTCCATGTCGGTAGCCCGATAGGTTTCCAGGCGTGTGTCGGTGGAAGTGCTCTCCCTGAAGCTCAGGGTGTCCCGGCCCGTCAGCACGGGTTCCGCCTCGTTCTGGTCGGTGACGGTGACCGTCACCTCCAGCTCACCGTAGGTGCTGCCGTTGTAGGCCCGTATCGTCACCAGGTACTCGTTGTCCCGGTTCCCGTCGGCGGGCCGGTCATGGTCCGGGGTGTTTTTGAAGGTAAGCTGGGCGGTGTAGGTGCCCGTAGGCCCGATGTTGAAGTCCCCGGCGTCGGTTCCGGCCAGCCGCCAGCCTGTGACGGCGGCGTCCGCGTCGGCCGGGTCGGGGTCCCGGGCGGTGAAGGTGGCGCCGGTCAGGGACTGGCCTTCCACCACGGTGTATGCGGTCGTGCCGGTGGGATCGGGCCCTTCGTTGACGTCGGTGACGGTGACGGTAAGTTCCAGGGTGCCCTCGCTGCCCTGGTCGTCGGTGGCCACGATCTCAAGCAGGTACTCGTTGTCCGTATCACTGTCTGTGGGCCGCTCGTGGTCGGGCGGACTGCGGAAGGTCAGGACACCGTCGTCAGCGTCAATGTCGAAGGCGTTGCCGTCGTCGCTGCCGTTCCGGCCCCTCACCGACCAGGTGATGATGGTGTTGCGGTCGGCGTCGGTGGCCCGGTAGGTGTACAGCTGCTGGGTAATGGAGGTATTCTCCCTGAAGCTCATGGTCTGGTTGCCCGTGACCACCGGCGGCGTCTCGTTCTCGCTGCCCACGGTAACGGTCACCTCCAGGGAGCCGTACCGGTTGGTGGCGTCGTAGGCCCGGACGGACACCAGGTACTCGTTGTCCCGGTTTGAATCGGCGGGACGGTCGTAGTCCGGGGCGTTGCGGAAAGTGAGGGCAGCAGTGTTGTTGCCCGTCTGGTCGCTGGTGTCAGTGATGATGAAGTCCCCGCCGTCCGAGCCTGAAAGGGACCAGCGGGATATAGCCGAATCGGGGATTTCCGGGTCGGTGGCGGTGAAGGTCAACAAGACACTGGCAGGGTCATGATTCTCCTGCACCGCAGCTTGGGTGACGTCATTGGTGGCCGTCACCACCGGCCCTTCGTTGACGTCGGTGACGGTGACGGTGACGTCGAAGGTTCCCGTGTTGCCTTGGTCGTCTTCGGCCCGCACCGTAAGTTCGTAGGCGTTGTCGTCGTCGGCATCAGCAGGGTCGTCAAAGTCCGGCGGGTCCCTGAAGGTGAGGACGCCCCGGTCGCTGACCTCAAACAGGCTGCCGTCAGTGCCCCCGGGTTGTATCCAGTCAAAGTCGTCCCCCTCGGGGTCGGTTGCCCGGTAGGTGTAGATGGTTCCCGTGCCGTTCTCGCGGAAGGTGCGGGCGTTGCTGCCGGTGATTACTGGCGGTTCGTTGGCGCCGGTGACGTTGACCATAATGTCGAAGGAACCGTACCGACCCCGGTTGTCGTAGGCCCGGATGGTCACCAGGTACTCGTTGTCCCGGTTGGAGTCGGCGGGACGGTCCACGTCGGGCGGGTTGCGGAAGCGCAGCTGAGCCGTGTCCTGACCTGTCTGGTCGCTGGTATCCGCAATGGTGAAGTCCCCGCCGTCGCTGCCCGTCAGCGACCAGCGGGTTACCTCGTCACCTTCAGGGTCTGCGGCGGTGAAGGTGGCGCCAGCTACATCGACGCTCTGTGTGACCGACTGCCTTTCGTTGACGGTGAACTGTGTTGTGCCGGAAATGGCCGGCCCCTCGTTCACCTCGGTGACGGTGACGGTGACGGACAGTTCACCCGCATTGGTCCCGTCGGAAGCCACGATGGTGATGTCGTAGACGTTGTCCGTATTGGCGTCTGCTGGCTGCTCGTGGTCGGGCGGACTGCTGAAGGTCAGGACACCCTGGTCAATGGCAAAATCGTTGCCGTCATCACCCTCGACGGACCAGGTGAAGGTGGTGTTCCGGTCAGTGTCGGTGGCCAGGTAGGTGTAGAGGCGGGTGGTGATGGCCGTGTTCTCGCGGAAGCTCAACGTCTCCCGCCCAGTGACCACCGGAGCCTCCTCGTTGACGTCGTTCACCGTGACTGTGACGTCCAGGGAGCCGTAGCGGTTGCCCGAGTCGTAGGCCCGGACGGACACCAGGTACTCGTTGTCCCGGTTGCTGTCGGCCGGCCGGTCGTAGTCGGGCAGGCTGCGGAAGGTCATTACGCCGGTTTCGCTGATCTGGAAGTCGCCGCCGTCCGCGCCGGACAGGCTCCAGCGGGTGACTTCATCCCCTTCCTGGTCATTGGCGGTGAAGGAAGCGCCCGACAGGTCCTCCCCCTCCACGACGGTGAAGGCGGTGGTCCCCGTCACCTTCGGCCCCTCGTTCACCTCGGTGACGGTAACGGTGGCGTCCACCCTGTCCCGCAGGCCACCCTGGTCAGCGGCTACCACCGTGATTTCATAGACGTTGTCGCCGTCAGAATCCGCCGGAAGCTCATAGTCAGGCAGCAGTCGGAAGGACAGGACTCCATTGTAGATGGCGAAGTCGGCGCCATCTGTCCCTTCCACCGACCATGTGACCACATCGCCCGGGTCCGGGTCGGTGGCCCGGTAGGTGTACAGGACGGACGAGGTGTTCTCCCGCTGGGTAAACTCGGTGCGGCTCTTTGTGGTTATCACCGGCGCCTCGTTAATCGGTGTGACGGTGACCGTCACATCCAATGTCCCGTAGTACCGGTCGTCCGACGCCTGCACCGTGAACAGGTACACGTTGTCCCGGTTGGAGTCGGCGGGACGCTCGTGGTCGGGTGTGTTGCTGAAAGCCAACGCGCCGTTCTCATCAATGGTGAAGTCCCCGCTGTCGGTGCCGGTGAGACGCCAGGCGGGTTCCACGATCAGGTCGCCCCGACCGCCAGCGGTGTAGGTGGCCAGGACTCCATCCTGACCTTCGGCGCGGGTAATGGCGGCATTTCCGGTAACTTCGGTAACATCACTCACCGTCACCGTAACGGCATGGGACCCGTAGTACCGGCCGTCGTAAGGCCGCACCTCCACTTCATAGACGTTGTCGCGGTCCGAGTCTGCCGGCCGTTCGTAGTCGGGTACGCTGCGGAAGGTCATCACCCCCGCCTCGGTGATGGTGAAGTCCCCGCCGCCCCGACCCCCCAGGCTCCAGCGGGACACGGTCTCTCCCTCCGGGTCCGATGCGCCAAAGCTGGCCCCGGGCCAATTGCTGTTCTCCTGCACGGTGAAGCTGTCGCCGCCGGAGGTGACCTCAGGACCCTCATTGACGTCGGTGATGGTGACGTTCACTTCGAGACGGGCGGTGTTCGCTGGAATACTGTCATCGCTGGCCCGCACCGTCACCTGGTATTCCTGGCTGCCAGTGCCCGTCCCCAGGGGACTTTCGTAGTCCGGAGGAGTGGACTCGCTGAAGTACAGTTCGCCCCGCTGTTCGTCGATGGTGAAGAACCTGGCGTGAGTACCCGCCACCGACCAGGAAATGGCCCCTCGCTCTGGGTCGGTGGCCCGGTAGGTGTACAGCCGCAACGTCCGGTTCTCCGCGTGCCGCATGGTTGTGGCCGAACTGCTGGTGGTGGTGATGGTCGGCGCTTCGTTCACCGGGGCCACCGTCACCGTCACATCCAGAGTCCCGTAGTACCGGTCGTCGGTGGCTTGCACCGTGAACAGGTACACATTGTCCCGGTTGCTGTCGGCGGGCCGCTCGTGGTCGGGTACATTCCGGAAGGCCAGCGTCCCGTTCTCATCAATGGTAAAGTCTCCGCTGTCAGTCCCGGTCAGCCGCCAGGCTGGCTCCACCACCAGGTCGCCCCGGCCGCCAGCGGTGTAGGTGGCCACCGTCCCCTCAAAATTCTCGGGCCGGGTGATGGTCGCCGTGCCGCTGATTTCGCTGACGTCTCCCACCGTCACCGTCACCGAGTGGGAACCGTAGTACCGGCCGTCGTATGGCCTTACTTCCACCTCATAGATATTGTTGCGGTCTGAGTCGGCAGGACGCTCAAAATCCGGCACGCTGCGGAAGGTCATCACTCCCGCCTCGGTGATGGTGAAGTCCCCGCCGTCCCGTCCCCCCAGGCTCCAGCGGGAGATGGTCTCTCCCTCCGGGTCGTTGGCGCCAAAGCTGGCCCCGGACCAGTCGCTGTTCTCCTGGACGGTGAAGCTGGCCCCGCCCGAGGTTACCTCCGGACCCTCGTTGACGTCGGTGACGGTGACGGTCACCTCGTGGGTACCGGTCAGGGTCCCGTCGCTGGCCCGGATCGTGACCTGATATTCCTGGCTGTCGGTCCCCGAACCCTGGGGGTTCTCGTAGTCCGGCGGGGTGGTCTCGCTGAAATACAGTTCGCCCCGCTCTTCGTCGATGCTGAAGAACCTGGCGTGAGTCCCCGCCACCGACCAGCTAATAGCTTCCCGCTCCGGGTCCGTGGCCCGGTAGGTGTACAGGCGCGATGTCCGATTCTCCGAGTGCCGCATCGTCGTGGCCGAGGTGCTGCTGGTGGTGATTTCGGGGGCCTCGTTCACCGGTGTCACCGTTACCGTCACGGCATGGGAGCCGTAGTACCTGCCGTCGTAGGGCCGTACCTCCACCTCGTAGATGTTATTCCGGTCCGAATCCGCCGGACGCTCGTAGTCGGGGATGCTCCGGAAGGTCATCACACCGGTCTCGGTGATGGTAAAGTCGCCGCCGTCCCGTCCCCCCAGGCTCCAGCGGGCTACCGTGCCGCCCTCTGGGTCCGAGGCGCTGAAGCTGGCGTTGGACAGGTCCTGGTTCTCCGGCACGGTAAAGCTCTCCCCGCCCGAGGTTACCTCCGGCCCCTCGTTTACGTCGGTGATGGTCACCGTGACCTCGAGACTGGCAGTGTTTGGCGGGCTGCTGTTGTCGCTGGCCTGTACCGTCACCTGGTATTCGTGGCCGTCGGTGCCCGAGCCCAGGGGAGTTTCGTGGTCCGGCCCATTGTCTTCGTCGAAGTACAGTTCGCCCCGCTGTTCGTCGATGCGGAAGAACCTGGCGTGGGTTCCCGCTACCGACCAGGTTACGGCCCGATTCTCCGGGTCCGTGGCCCGGTAGGCGTACAGCCGCGACGTCCGGTTCTCCGGGTGACGCATGGTCGTGGCCGAGGCGCTGTTGGTGGTGATTTCGGGGGCTTCGTTCACCGGCGTCACCGTCACCGTCACGTGGTGCGACCCGTAATACCTGCCGTCGTAGGGACGTATCTCCACCTCATAAATATTGTTCCGGTCCGAATCCGCCGGTCGCTCGTAGTCGGGCGGGGTCCGGAAGGTCATCAACCCCGTCTCGGTTATGGTGAACTCGCCGCCGTCGCGGCCGCCCAGGGTCCAGCGCGACACACTGCCGCCCTCCGGGTCGCTGGCGGTGAAGGCCGCTCCCGGCCACTCCTGGTTCTCCCGCACGGTGAACCTGCTGCCCCCGCTGGTAATCTCCGGCCCCTCGTCGATATCGGTGACGGTGACGGTGACGGGCAGGGACTCCGTATTGGGCGGGCTGCTGTCGTCGCTGACCTGTATCGTCACCTCGTAAACGTTGTCCCCACCCGAATCGCCAGGCCGCTCAAAGTCCGGCGGGCTGGCTGCGGCGAAGGAGAACTCCCCCCGCTGGTTGATGGCGAAGAAGCGGCTGTCCGACCCACCCAGCGACCACCTGGTCGTGCTGGACCCCTCCGGATCGGTGGCCCGCCAGGTGTACAGGCGGGTGGTCCGGTTCTCCGGCTGGGTGAATTCGGTCCTGCTCGTCGTGGTGATGGTGGGCGGTTCGTTCACCGGTGTTACCGTCACCGTCACGTCCAGGGTGTCATAGTACCGGTCATCCGAAGCCTGCACCGTGAAGCTGTAAACATTGTCCCGGTTGGAGTCGGCGGGACGCTCGTGGTCCGGGGAGTTGCGGAAGGTCAGTTCCCCCTGGTCGTTGATCAGGAAGTCCCCGCCATCCGTGCCAGTCAGGCGCCACGATGGGTCCACGGCCAGGTCACCCCGGCCGCCAGCCGTGTACGTGGCCAGGACACCGTCCTGGCTTTCGGCCCGGGTAATGGCTGCGTTTCCAGTAATCTCGGTTACGTCCCCCACTGTCACCCTGACCGGGTGGGACCCGTAGTACCTGCCGTCGTAGGGACGTATCTCAACCTCGTATATATTGTCCCGGTCCGAGTCGTCCGGGCGCTCGTGGTCGGGGGTTCGCCTGAAGGTCATCACCCCGCTGGCGTCAATGGTAAAGTCCCCGCCGTCCCGGCCCCCCAAGTTCCAGCGGGACACGGTACCGCCCTCCGGGTCCCGGGCGGTGAAGGTGGCCCCGGCCCACTCCTGGTTCTCCTGGACATTGAAGCTGTCGCCACCAGAGGTGATCTCCGGCCCTTCGTTGACGTCGGTGACCGTGACCGTCACAGGCAAGGATGCCGTGTTGGGTGGGCTGCTGTCGTCGCTGACCTGTATCGTCACCTCGTAAATGTTGTCGCTGCCCGAGTCCCCGGGTAGGTCAAAGTCCGGCGAGCTATCTTCCCTGAAAGAGAATTCGCCGAGTTCGTTTATGGTGAAGAATCGGCTGTCGGCGCCGCCCAGCGACCAGGCAATGGTGCTGGAACCCTCCGGGTCGGTGGCCCGGTAGGTGTAGAGGCGAGAGGTGCGGTTCTCCGGCTGCCTGAGGGCTGTTGCCGAGCTGCTGGTGGTGGTGATGGCGGGGGGTTCGTTGACCGGCGTTACCGTCACCGTCTCGTCAAAGCTGGCGTAAATGCTGCCGTCGGAGACCTGCACCGTGAAGACGTACTCATTGTCCCGGTTGGAGTCGGCGGGACGCTCGTAGTCCGGCGAATTCCGGAATCGCAGTTCCCCCTGCTCGTTGATTACAAAGTCGTCGCCGTCGGTGCCCGTTGTACGCCAGCGGGATACCATGCCCCCCTCCGGATCAGTGGCGGTGTACCTGGCCAGCGCCGTATCCTGAGCCTGGTTCTCCGGTACACTGCCAGGGGGTGTCCCGAACAGGTTCCCAACCCTGCTGATTTCCGGCCCTTCGTTCACTGCCGTGACCGTCACTGTAACTGACAGTTCGTCAGCAAGGGGCTGGTCGGGAACGTCGTCCGTAGCCCGTACCGTCACGTTATAGACGTTGTCGCCTCCCGCGTCACCGGGATTCTCGTAGTCCGGCGGAGTCGCAAACTTGAGCGCCCCACCCGTGATGGTGAAATCACCCGCATCAGGCCCTGCAGTGGACCAGTTGATGCCGTGCCCTTCGGGGTCCGAGGCGCTGAACTGGTAGATGGTGCCTGTGTCATTTTCCCGACGGGAAAATTGGGGGTTGCTGACTTGCCGTAGCGCCGGAGGCTCGTTGACATTCAGCACCTCCACGGTTATGGGCAGCGTTCCATAGTATTGCCCGTCGTAGGCCCGCACGGTAACCAGGTACTCGTTGTCCCGGTTGCCGTCGGCCGGGCTTTCGTAGTTGGGGGTGTTCTTGAAAGTCAGCTCTCCCGTGTTCCGGTCCATGTCGAAATCGCTGCTGTCAGCGCCGGACAGGCTCCAGGTGAAGGTGGATGAAGAACCTTCAGGGTCGGAGGCGGTGTAGCTTCTGGAGAAGGTCCCGGTATTCTCATCCAGCGTAATGTCCGTTTCGCCCGTCACCGTGGGCGGTTCGTTCACCGCCGTCACGGTCACGGTAACGTCGAAAGTGGCAGACTGGATGCCCTGCTGTGATGAGGTCCCATCCCCCAGGTTGCCATCGTCAGTGGCGACGATCTGGACGTTGTAAACGTTGTTACCGCCGGAGTCGGCGGGATTCTCGTGGTCGGGAATCTCGGCAAAGGTCAGGTTGCCGGAGGTATCAATGTTGAAGTCACCCGAGTCGGTCCCGCCCACGGCCCACGTCGGCGAACTTCCCTCCGGGTCGGTGGCCGAATAGCGGTCCAGTGCCCTGGTGGTGGCGGTGTTCTCCGCATAGGATAGGGCAGCGTCGCCGGATATGGCAGGCGCCTCGTTGACGTCGTTGACCGTGACCGTCACCGCCAGCACGCCCCGCAGGTTGCCCTCATCAGTGGCCCGCACGGTTACCAGGTACTCGTTATTGCGGTTGCTGTCGGTGGGACTCTCAAAATTGGGGGTGTTCTTGAAAGTCAGCTCTCCCGTATTCCGGTCTATGTCGAAATCGCCGCTGTCGGTACCGGACAGGCTCCAGGTGAAGGTGGAGGAAGAACCCTCAGGGTCGCTGGCGGTGTAGCTTCTGGAGAAGGTGTCGGTGTTCTCGTCTATGGAGACCGCAGCATCCCCGACCACCGTGGGCGGTTCGTTCACCGGTGTCACGGTCACGGTAACGTCAAAAGAGGCAGACTGGATGCCCTGCCGTGATGAGGTTCCGTCCCCCAGGTTGCCGTCGTCGGTGGCGACGATCTGGACGTTGTACACGTTGTCGCTGTTCTGGTCGGCGGGGTTCTCGTGGTCGGGAATCTCGGCAAAGGTCAGGTTGCCGGAGGTATCAATGTCGAAGTCACCCGCGTCGGTGCCCCCCACAGCCCACGTCAGCGAACTTCCCTCCGGGTCGGTGGCCGAATAGCGGTCCAGTGTCCTGGTGGTGGCCGTGTTCTCCGCATAGGATAGGGCAGCGTCGCCGGATATGGCAGGCGCCTCGTTGACGTCGTTGACCGTGACCGTCACCGCCAGCACGCCCCGCAGGTTGCCCTCATCAGTGGCCCGCACGGTTACCAGGTACTCGTTATTGCGGTTGCTGTCGGTGGGACTCTCAAAATTGGGGGTGTTCTTGAAAGTCAGCTCTCCCGTATTCCGGTCTATGTCGAAATCGCCGCTGTCAGCGCCGGCGAGGCTCCAGGTGAAGGTGGAAGCGGCGCCCTCCGGGTCGCTGGCGGTGTAGGTCTGGCTGAAGTCCTCAACATTCTCGTCGACGCTGTGGCTGGCCCGTCCGGTTACTTCCGGTGGTTCGTTGGCGTCGCTTACCGTCACCATCACCGTGATGGTGTCGTCAACCGTAGTATCAGCATTGCCATGTAAGTCTTTTCCGTCAGTAACCGACATCGTAAGGGTGTAGCTGCTCTTGCCTTCGTAATTCAAGGCCTCTTTGGTTCGCAACTGACCGCTCGTGTCAACCACGTCGAAGGAGGCCGCGTCGGTTCCCGAGATGGAATACGTCAGGGAGTCACCGTCGGCATCGGTGGCAGCTATTGGGGCGCCGATGTCACGTCCCGGCGGAGTGTTCTCGTCAACGGCACGCATGCCGTCCTCAGTCGAGGGAAACGCCGGAACACGGTTCGGCTGGACAATTTTGACTTGCTTCGCGGAGGTTCTTTTCGCATAGTTGCCTACCGTATCCCTCAACCCCGTCGAGACGAAATCTCTGTAGGAGACAGTGAGATCATCATCCGCGGTGACCGCAGACGCAAGCGTCACTGTCACCTGGTTGCCTTGAACCGCGACCGCGTCGTTATGGACTCGCTCTCTGGCAATCTTGTCAAAGACATAAAACCCGGAACTACTTGCGGGCGGAACGAAGCTTTCGTCCAGGGTATCGTCCCACGTCAAAACCAGGTCGGTGTGGCCCTCCAGGATGGACGCGGAGACCAGTTTCGGACGTACGGCGTCAACCAGGTGCCCGGCTTGCGGGTCGAGCTTCACCCGTGCGGGCGCTTCCTCCCCGGTTGAGACATAGCGGACCATCCCCTGGATGACCGACTGTTGAACAGAGATGCCATCCTCGTCGACTTCTCCCTCGGTTAACCCGTACCTGAAGGTCAGGGCGCTGGTGCCGGAACCACTGGCGTAGGTCGCTGCCCGCGTTTCTTCTCCAATCTTTAGCCTTAGCCTCGGTACGCCGCTGACGGACACGGGTTCGTTAAACGTTACGGTCGCCTGTATCACGTCCCTCCTGCTGCCTCCTCTGTTCCAGGAGTAGGTCTTGTCGGCCCCGGGATCTGAGGTGATGGCTACATCGGTAGCATCATTGCGGACCGTAAGAGATGAGAAACCGGCGGCCTCGTTGCCGGATAAGTCATTCAACGGGCTGGCCGCCGGACCGGTGGGCGCCGTGTAGGTAACATTCACCGTGTCCGTGGCGTTGAGGGTTCCCGAAAAAGACAGGGTCACGACGTTGGCGGCAACACCTGCGGTGACAGTGCGGCTCCCTCCGCCAATGTTGAGGGTGAAAGCGCCGCTGGCCGGCACCGAGGTCCCATCAAGGCGTTCGCTGTAGGTCAGCCGCAGGCTTGAGTCTTCCCGGTCGATCCGTGCCGTCAGCAGCGTTGGCGCAGCGGTGTCTGTCGCTGTTGGTGTTGCCGTCGCCTCCGCTGCGGCGCCGTCGCCATTGTGATTGTAGGCTAATACACGCAGCGTGTGACTCTGGCCGCTGGTAAGTCCGGAGATTTTGTGCTGCAGATCCGCCAGGTCTGTAACGGTCGCGCTGCGAGAAGGGCTGTACTCCTGTACCCCGGATTTCCACTGGATCTTGTAGCCCTCCACCGGCGATCCGCCGTCGTAGGAGGGCTCCCGCCAGGAAACTGTCAGCGTCCCGTTTCCAGTTGAGGTAACGGTAACATTCGTTGGCTCAAGGGGCTGGCAGCCGCCGTCGCTCCAGGGATTGCGGGTGATGCCATCTCCGAACGCCGAAGCGTCCGCCTTTTTGTTATTGCAATAGCCGCCGAAGGAGTTCCGCAAATGGTAGACGACCACCGCCCGGTCCTCGGTGTCTGGTATCGCCTTCACTTCGGCCCAGATTTGGTCCAGGTCAAGATTGCCGTCAGCATTCTCATACGTATCAGCAAGCCAGGACGGCATATCTCCACGGGCCGCACTGCTAACAACGGAGAGAGCCTCTGCGCTGACGGTCTCGGTAATATAGTCGCACGACCGCCAATACGTTCCCGGGCTCACAACCCCGGTACCGAGAGTGACAATCGAAAGGGCATCAGCGTATAACTCGCGTGGTCTACAACTAAAATACTCAGACTCGGAAAAATGCTGCAGGCCATAGCTGAAGGGAACCAGGTCGTAGAAATAGAGATGAGCAGCCCCCAGCGGACCGGGCGAAGAAGTAATTGAGTTGGCCAGGGTGTAAATATGGGCCAGTTCGTGGACGATGACATACTCCAGCCGTGAGTGGTACCTTCCTGCTCCGATCTCTCTTGCTACACACCTCCGCAGTTGCGCCACAATCAGTGAGCAGTGGTCGATCCAGGCATAACCGCCAACCCCTGAGCTAAAGACCGCGGCAACATTCTGGTTTAGCATGAAATCCCATGTCTTTCTCAACCAGGGATGAGAACTCTCAAAGAGTTCGATGATTTCTTTCTCGATGAACGGGCGTGCCGGTGGAAGGCCCGATTTAGGCGTGCCAGTCTCTTCCACGGACGGGACGCTGTCCCCGCTTGAGTTCACGGCGATGACCCGCACCGTGTATTCGGTGTCATTGGTCAGCCCGGTAATAACTTCCTTGTACCGGCTTTTGGCCGAAGTCGACAGGAGGGATACTACGCTGGCTGTCGGATCGCTGGTGACCTGACGAGTCGAGTCGTACTCCTCGCTGCCAGACTTCCACTGGACCTTGAACGAGGCGGTGGAATCGGCGTCGGTTGATGACCAGCGCACCTCTAGCTCATGGCTCTTGTAGGGGTAAACCGCCACATCCGTCGGCGCATCGGGCACGTCAGTCTGCGCGGAGGCGCCGGGCGCAGTGGCAAGGAGGGTTGCAATCAGCGCCCCTACAATGAGGAAACACAGCACGCTACTTGGTAATCTCTGTCCCATTAGCCCTGGTAACCTCCCCACGTCAACCCTCTCCACGTAAATAGGAGGACGCTGGGAGGTGGGCAAGCGTGCTCCCCTGGCGACAATGCCGGCCATGCCCTGGAGTAATTAGAGGCAAAGGCACAAAGCCCGGCCATAACCCGTTCCGGGCAAGAGAGTAGAGACCCACTGTTGCAGCACAGACGAAGAGGAGGGAGTGGAACGCTGGCGGTAAGGTCTCATAGAGCAGCGCCGTGGCCTGGGCGCTGGAAGCCGAGGGTCCGCCTTTGGTCGCCGCCCCACTGCGCGGGAGTTGCCCACGGACTGGCGCGCCGCCGTCAAACTGCGGCCTAGTTTGAGACGGGGAGCTTTCCCGCTGCTGTAGGAAATGCGGAAGAAGAGATCTGACGGCCCAGTCTTCCTGCTCCCACTGCGCGGATGGGTCCTGGGCAAATGCGGGATAGCCCGCCGTTACCAGGCAGGCAAGAACCGGGACTGTCAGAGGTGAGGCAAGTTTAATCAAGGAATGCAGGGAACTTGCCAATCGTTAGATTGGAGGGTCCTTTCCAGGAGTTTTCCGAGTGATTACAGCGTTTCCATCCGTCCAGGAAACAGGTCCGCAACGGTCTTTCTAACGCAGTACAGAATCATAAAGCGCCGGTCAATAGCAATTTCTATTGGCCTTTCGGCAGTTATTCTGGAAATGTCCACGATACCGTTGTGTCTTCCATAGCATCGGTATCCGCTGCCCAAGGTAATGGGCACTTCCAATAACTTCCAGGTCCGGCTGGCTTCCGGTTCAATCATGGCTATGGAAGGTCTCACAAGCCGATTTTCCAAGCCTGGGAGGTTCGAGCCCAACCAAACGGGCTCAAGGGAATCTGTAGAACCCGCCTGTGTCGGGCAGCGCCAGAGCCATTGAGATGTTACCGTTCCTGAAAGCTATTTCAACTTCTGGGAAGCTGTAATCACGAGAATCAGAGAGTTTTTCGTCCGCCGAATCACTCTTTTCTACCTGTCCTTGCCTTGCGATGCATAGAACGAGAGCATCTGTGGTTACCCTCGAATCAATAGGCAACCCCCAGCCCGCCTTGAATCAGACGGTGTTGGCCGGCACATGCCGAAGTTCTGGCAGGGCATGAACCTTGCAATGATACCGACCGTTATTCTCAACTGGCTGTTGGGGGCTCGGCCCAGTGCTTAACATCACTCCGTCCACCATAACCATCGCCCCATCTATCCTGCCAAAACAACCCGCAGTTGTAGCATTGGTTGCTATGAAGAAACAGCGACTACGGGTTATGCTTTCAACCAAAGAGAAAGCGTGGAGTTAAACAGTTGGGCAAGCCACCCCCTTTGGGGGCAATTGGCAAGACTTGGACAATCGTTAAGGGTCGCGGGCGTGGATTCTCCGCTGGCAACAGCTTCGACTTGAAATCGGGATTAAAGGCAAGATAATGAAGATCAAGGACCTGATCATCGACGACCGGAAAAGGGGCGTTTTCAGGGTCCACCGGTCGACCATGACCTCAATGGAACTGTTCCATCGGGAACAGAATCTCATCTTCAACCGGTGCAGGATCTACCTGGGCCACGAGTCGGAAGTGGAGAACCCCTGAGACCACCGTCGCCGAACGGTGGCCGGCCGGCCCCTCTTCTTCGTCCGCAGCCGGGACGGTGAAATACAGGTGTTCCTCAATTCCTGTCCCCGCCGTGGTGCCTTGATCTGTCGCCGCGATGCGGGGAATGCTGAAGTCCTGCAATGCTTCTACCACGCCTGGTCCTTCAACACTGACGGCGACCTGATCGGCGTCCCTGGGGCAGATGCCTACGGGCCAGGGTTTAATCAGGACGAAATGGGCCTGAAGCAGCCCCCAGAGTTGAGAGCTACCGGGGCTTCTATTTCGTGTGTTTCAACCCCAATGTCGAAGACCTGGTTACTTACCTGGCAGGGGCCAGGGAATACCTGGACCTGATCGTGGACCAGTCCGAGGAGGGGATGCGGGTGATTCCCGGGTCGAACAGATACGGCATCAAGGCCAACTGGAAGCTGTTGGCGGAAAACAGCCTGGATGGATATCACCTGGTACCGACCCACGGTACCTACCTGGACTATGTCGCCAGCCTGGGCACTGACGATAGCGGTGACACGCTGGCTGCCCGCCCTCCCGGAAGATCAAGAGCCCTGGGCAACGGCCATTGTGTCGCGGAGAATGTAGCCCGGAACGGCCGTCCAATCGCCCACTGGCATCCCCTGTTCGGTGAGGATGCCAGTGGGCGATTGAGCGTGCCCGCCAGGGGCTGGTGCAGAAGTACGGGGAAGAGCGCGCCAGCCAGATGGCTGACATCTCCCGAAACCTGCTGATCTATCCCAACCTGATTATTAACGACTTCGTTGCCATCACTATCCGGTATTTTGAACCCCTGGCCCCCGACGGCATGGACGTAACGGCCTGGCACCTGGTCCCAAGGCAGGAGTCGGATGCCTTGCTGGGCATCCGGCTTGACAGTTTCCTGACCTTCCTGGGGCCTGGCGGCTTTGCCACCCCTGATGATGTGGAGGTCCTGGAATCGTGCCAGGCTGGCTTTCGCGCCACCGAAATGGAGTGGTCCGATATTTCGAGAGGCATGCTCAAACCCTCCCCTGGCACTTCTGATGAACTCCAGATGCGGGGGTTCTGGCGGCAATGGCACGCCCACATGCAGGGGCTCAGCAAGGCCAACGTACAGGACGGGCCGGTCACGGGGACGGAAAATACCGTGGCTTCGGAAACTGGTGGCGGGCTCCCGTCGGGCCACGCCACCTGTAAAAGGCGGAGGTAAAGTGGACCACATGGGCGGGTCTGCTGGCTGATTTATGGCGGAGGGAAATTGTACCGTCCACCGCCTTCCGTAAGGCTGAGTATCAGTCTTTGGAAGGTGTTATGGATGTACAACGTGGAGCTTTACGCGCGGGTTCGCCGGGCCTGCACGGTGGAGGGGATGAGCGTTCGGGAAGCATCCCGGGTGTTCGGCCTGCACGGGGACACGGTGCGCAAGATGCTGGCCTGCTCGGTACCACCAGGGTACCGACGCCGGGACCCACCCCGAAGACCCAAGTTGGCGCCCTTCACCCGAGTGATTGACGCCATTCTGGAAGCTGATCGCCAGATCCCCAGGAAGCAGCGCCACACGGCCAAGCGGATCTTTGAGCGGCTGTGGGACGAGCACGGGTTCGACGGCGGATACACCACGATCAAGGACTACGTCAGGGAGCACCGGCGGCGGACTCAGGAGATGTTCGTGCCCTTGTCCCACCCGCCGGGCCATGCCCAGTACGACTTCGGCGAGGCAGTCGCGGTAATCGCCGGAGTAGAGCCGAAGGTGCACTACCTGGTGCTGGACCTGCCCCACAGCGACGGCTGCTTCATGAAGGCCTATCCGTCGGAGACCACCGAGGCCTTTCTGGACGGTCACGTCTCGGCCTTAGCCTTTCTGGACGGGATCCCCCAGAGCACTCTGTACGACAACACGAAACTGGCGGTGGCCCGGATATTACACAAGAGCCTGGGAGACGGCCGAAGACAGCGCACTCGAGCCTTCACCGGACTGCAGTCCCACTACCTTTTCGAGGACCGGTTCGGTCGTCCTGGCAAGGGCAATGACAAGGGGAAGGTGGAAGGGATGGTGGGATACGTGCGCCGCAATTTCCTGGTCCCCGTGCCGTCTTTCCAGAGCTTTGATGCCTAGAATGCCCACCTGGAGGAGCGCTGCCTGGAGCGCATGGACGCCAGGCTCAGGGGCCACGATGAGACCATCGGCCAGCGCATGGAGCGGGACCTGGACGCCCTGCTGCCCTCACCGCCGACGGCCTATGACGCCTGTGACAAGCAGGCCAGCCGGGTCAGTTCCCTGTCCCTGGTCCGGTACAAGACCAATGACTACTCAGCGCCGGTGGCCTACGGTCACAGAGATGTGCTGGTCAGAGGCTACGTAAATGAGGTGGTGATCAGCTGCGGCGCCGAGATCATTGCCAGGCACCCCCGCTCCTACGAGAAGGACGACTTCGTCTTCGATCCCATCCACTACCTGCCCCTGCTGGAGCGGAAGACCGCCGCCCTGGACCAGGCCGCGCCCCTGCAGGGGTGGGATTTACCCGACGAGTACCGGACGCTGCGCCGCCTGCTGGAGGCCAGGATGGGTCCCAGGGGCAAGCGGGAATTCGTCCAGGTGCTCCAGCTCCTGGAAACCTTCTCTCACCAGGAGGTCCATTGGGCAGTGCAGGACGCCCTGCGGCTGGGAGCCATCAGCTTCGACGCCGTGAAGCACCTGCTGCTGTGCCGTATCGAAGGACCACCCCTCGGGCTCGATCTGGACCTCTATCCCTATCTGCCCCATGTCACCGTCAAGACCACCAGCGCCACGGATTACATGGCTCTGCTGCCGGGGAGGGCGGCATGACCAGCAAGTCAACGCTGCTCCTGGAGCACCATCTCAAGGAACTACGGCTGCCCACCTTCCTCAGGGAGTACCTCAAGCTGGCCGCCCAGTGCGCCGCCGAGGGCACTGATCACCCTGACTACCTGCTGCGTCTCACTGAACTGGAACTCATCGACCGTCACCAGCGCATGGTAGAGCGCCGGATCCGGGCCGCCCGTTTCCCCGCGGTCAAAAGCCTGGACACCTTCGACTTCCTGGCCATTCCTTCGGTGAACAAGGCCCTGGTCATGGAACTGGCCCGGTGTGAATACGTCGAGCGGCGGGAGAACGTCATCGCCCTCGGCAACAGCGGCACCGGCAAGACCCACATCGCCCTGGGCCTGGGTCTGGCTGCCTGCCAAAAGGGAATGTCGGTGTGATTCACCACCGCCGCCGCCCTGGTCCACGAACTGATGGAGGCCCGGGACGAAAGGCGCCTGCTCAACCTCCAGCGGCAACTGGGCCGCTTCAGGCTGCTCATCATCGACGAGTTGGGCTTCGTCCCCCTGTCCACCACCGGCGCGGAACTCCTCTTCGAGGTCTTCAGCCAGCGCTACGAACGGGGCTCCGTCCTGGTAACCACCAACCTCCCCTTCGACGAGTGGACCGCCGTGTTCGGCTCGGAGAGGCTCACCGGAGCCCTGCTGGACCGCCTCACCCATCACGTCCACATCCTGGAGATGAACGGCGACAGCTACCGGCTCAAGGGAAGCCGGCAGGACGCCGCTTCCCAGTCTCCAGACTGCCCAGAAGGCGTCTAGCCCCTGCCAGAACGGCTCCTCCTTACCTCCGGTCACTGCCCGGCGGCGGGACATTTCCCATGAGCAATTAGCGTGGCCATTTATGCTGGCCAATTACGCCAGGTGGTACACTTTTCTGCCGCCACAATGGTCCACTATTCCCCCGCCCTTGACACTCGTAGTCCTCACGCCTGGGACGGCCGAGGCGATGACGGTGTCGCCCAGAAGCTCTCCCCACTCACCGAAGCCCTTGTTGGAGGTCAGGACGATAGAGCCCCGCTCGTACCGAGCGGAGACCAGGGTGAAAAAGGCGGTGGCCGAATCCCGGTCGTAGGGCCAGATGCCGAACTCATCTACGACCAGCACCTTGGGAGCCAGGTAGACGCGCATGCGCCGATCCAGGTTGTGCTCGGCCCGGGCCTTGCGGAGGTCCTCCATCAGGTCGTAGGCGCGGACGAAGTAGGCGCCAAAGCCCTTTTCGATGGCCTTGAGGGCCAATGCCACGGACAGGTGGGTCTTGCCCACGCCCGGCGGGCCCAGCAGCAGGATGTTGGTGGCCTCAGTCACGAAGGCTAGGCTAGCCAGTTCCTTGACCTGCCTTTCATCGATGGAGGGCTGGAAGCCAAAGTCGAACTGCTCCAGGGTGCGCTGGAAGGGCAGGTGGGCCATCTTGGTCCTGGTGGTGAGGTAGCGCTCCCTCCTGGCGGAGACTTCCACCTCCAGCAGTTCAGCCAGCATCTCCGGGTAGGTCAACTGCTTGCTGGCCGCGGTGTCCAGGGAGTTGTCCAGGGCTTCCACCGCCTGCTTGAGGCCCAGGGTCTCCAGGTGCTGGCGGGCTTGTTCCAGGGCGATGGTCGTCATTGCACACCTCCCGCGGTCACCAGGTCGTACACGTCCAGGGAACGGCGTTCCACGTCACCCATCGGTACCTGCACCGCCAACGCCTCCCGCTGGGGACAGCCGTCGGCCCTGGGCAGTCCCTCCCAATGGCCAGGAAGGGTGAAGCGCTGGCCGGCGCTCTGGGACCTGGGATGAATGGCCAGTCGCTGATCACCGGACCAGATCTCCACGGTGCCCGACCGTTGGCCCACCTGCACCGTGGCGCCCACCCACTTCCAGTGGACACCGTAGCGGGACCCTTCCCAGCTTACATAGCCGTCGCAGGCCACCGTTCGGTCTTCTCTCAGGTAAGGAGCCAGGGCAGCCCGCTCGGGCAGCTTCCCCAGGCGAGGCTGCTCCTGGAGGAGCATCTCGGTGGGCACCTGGTGGGTAGTCCCGTGCCTGCGCCGGTTGGCCACGCTGTCACACCACTCAACAGCTTGCCGGTCGAGATCGGCATCATCGGTGAAGCGAATGCTGGGCCACAGGTTGCCCCGGACGTACTTCACACCGCTTTCGACTTTCCCCTTGGTCTGGGCACGGTAGGGCTGGCACAGCTTCAACTCGAAGCCCAGCCTCAGGGCGAAATCCAGCATCCTCCGGTTCCACTCGGTGCGGCCCTCCTCATCCCGGCCCAGGGTCACCACCTTGGCGTTGTCATACAGGCAACACGGATCGGCAATTATGCTTGACGTGGGACATCAGGCGATGGACGACACTGAAAGATGTTCCCTGCGATAACCTTTCCTGACAATCAGTTAACTATTAAGAAGTGACAATTCGGAGGTAACTGTCCCAGTAGCCCAATTTCCCACCGCGCTTGACAGTTGCGCCTTCTGTGACCTTGCCAGGAGGAAAACGGTTGCCGTGCCGCTCGGCCTACAATGTTGTCAGTTAGCCAAGATGGTTCATACCAGCACAAGGTAGGAGATTCTATGCTCAAGAAACATGCAAACGATTCCGGAACTGCATCCCAGCTCTCAGGTACCTTCCGAGAAGGTAATGCTGCCACACCAGGGCGCAACCCCCAGTGGCGGCAGAAGTGGCTTCCTGGTGTCCTGCGCCCCGCAGATCGGGGAGAGGAAACTACGCACACCCTGGCCATATACCACTCTTACGTTTCCTGGCATAACGAATATGGGGAAGGCCGACTGGCGGCACGGCGCGCCGTCACCGAGGCAGTCACCAGACACTTCGGTTTCAGGGTGGGCCACCGCTTCCGTGTCACCGTCAGCAGCAACAAGAAGGCAAGTCACGACTGCCCAGGCTGGGTACTGGTCCGGTAACCAGCAGACCCCGGACTGTCTTTGAGCAGGTCACGAAAGGCGCTACCGCGGTACCGGTGGCGACATTCGTATGCAATCCATCCCTCTTTATCCTGCCAGATACCAGGGGATGGGCCCCGGTATCGGGACCACCCGATTTCAAGCTGGCTACTTTCTAAGCCTCCAACCAAACCTTTAACCGGGCAAGCACCGTGAGGTTGGCAGAATCAGGGCTGTGGCGTCCCAAACGTTTAGCCGAAGTCTGTCCTCCGGTTGCTTCCCCAATATGTCGGTCACCGGCTGAGCCGTTCCCCTTTCCCGTGATGCTCTTTGCGGAAACTTGAAACTGTCAAACCATGAGATTAGGGAAAGCGCTTAAGGACAGTCCCGCCATTGCCGGCCTGACCCGCTACAGTAGCCAGATAATCTGTCCAAGGCAGACACCCTCCCCTGGTGCCTGCCTGAGGCCAACGATCTCCCTTACTCAAAGCTCAAGCGAATTGTGGCTGTCGTTATCCAGGGTCATTAGGACACCCTGAGCGCGGGTGATTTAGACTTTTATCAGGTTATGGCCGCTGGGTCAATGACCTCCTTTGTCGCCCAGGAGTTTCCGGTGGGGCGACAGTTTTTCTCGGTAGCTGGCCCCCTCGATGACGACCTGGAAGCTGGCGTTGGCCAGCCGATCCAGGGCGCTGTTTCCGAGGATGGGGTCGTCGAAGAGGCTGAGCCCCTCCTCGACGCTGCGGTTGCTGGTGATCACGAAGCTGGATACCCGATGCCTGCCGATGATCAGCTCGTAGAGTTCGGCGGACTGCTGAGCCGTCAGCCGGTGTAGGCCCAGGTCGTCCAGGATCAGCAGGTCCGGGGAGAGAAAGGACCGGAAGGTACGGTCTTCGGAGTTGTCCACCCGGGCCTGGGTCATTCCCCTGAACAAGTCGTCGGCATGGCAGAAGCGGACGGTGTGACCGGAGCGGACGGCGGCGTAGCCCAGGGCCTGGGCGAGGAAGGTCTTGCCCACACCGGCGGGGCCCACCAGCAGGACGTGTTCGTGACGGTTCAGGAATTCCAGGGAGAAGACGGCGTCCAGGAGCCGGCGGTCCAAAGCAATGGACGCCGACCAGTCGAAGTTCTCCAGCCTGCAGGTCTCCTCGAATCCGGCGTTGCGCAGCCACAGTTCCAGGCGGCGGTGGGCACGGCGGTTGACCTCGTCGGAGAGGATGATCTCCAGGAAGGAGGCGTAGTCCAGCTGGTCCCTTCGGGCCAGGGCGATGCGCTCGGGCAGGGCGGCGGCTATGGGTCCCAGCTGGAGCCGCTTGAGCAAGGGCGTGAGTTCGGTGACACGGGTCATGACTGACCTCCTGACTTCAATTCAGTTGACTCGGTGGATTCGGTTGGCTGATGGCGCTGGCCTTTCCCGTGAGCGAAGACGCTGCCCGGGCGGGCGAAGCGGCCCCCTGGCAACGGTTCAGGATGTTCCGGGATTTCCTGCTGTTCCAGGGCCTGCACGAGGATGCGTTCCACGCGACTCACGTCGATCAGGTCCACCTCCAGGGCTTTGCGGCAGGCGGCGTCCAGACGCTGGGGCGTGTAGCGCTGGCCAAGGCGGATGAGCTTGTGGCCCTGCTGGATTCGGGACCAGGGCAAGGGGCCGTCGAAGAGGCGCTCGGCGAATTCGCCCACCGCGGGACCCTGCTCGGCGGCGCTGCGCTTGATGCCGTCGGGCGCCCGCAGCGTGTAAGCGCTCAGTTCAGCGGGGTAGTCGGCAGTGTCGGTGGAGCGGCCGCCCCTGGGCTGGCGGGGATGCACCTTGACCAACTGGCCCCGGTGACAGATGCGCACCAGCTTCGAGCCCAGGCCGACCTCCACCTGCTGCCCGGGCGGGCACAGGGTGGACGGAACCGAGTAGAGAGAGTACTGGCATGCCACGTGGTGATCGGAGTGGACCTTGGCAGAGCGCCAGTGGGTGACCTCGTAAGGCTCGCCGTCCTAGGGAGCCAAGGCTGGCCCGCTCCTCGTCCAGGAAGACCTGCAGGGGCTGGCGGCGGGTGATGCCGTGGATGCGCATTCCGGCAACGTCGCGGCACCAGCGGGTTGCTTCAGAACGGAGGTGGGCCAGGTCCTTGAAATCACCGCCCTTGAAGAACCGCTCCCGGGCGTACTGGACGCTGCGCTCCACCATGGGCTTGTCCCTGGGGTGGCGCACCCGGGCGGGATCGGTGATGAAGCCCCGGTGCTGGGAGTATTCCAGAAAGCCCCGGGTCAGGCGGGGGTGCAGGGAGTCCGCTCCCGCCACCGCGGCGGGGAAGTTGTCGATGACCAGGTATTTGGGGATGCCGCCGAAGAATTCCCAGGCCGCCTCCAGGCCAGCGATCACGTCCTCCAGCTTCTGGCCGTAGGCGGGCCACAGGAAGCTGTGCCTGGAGTAGGCCAGCACCACCACCAGCGCCCACACCGCCTGCCTTTTGCCGGTCTCCTGGTCAAGGATGTAGCCCAACCGCCCGAAGTCCAGTTCGGCTACTTCCCCAGGGGCGCTCTCCCCCATGCGCACCGTGTTGGTTCGGCGTCGCCGCCACTGGCGGCGGTCCACAAAGCGATGCAGCGAGGTATACGGCACCCGGCAGTCCCGCTCCGCCAGCAACTCCTGGATACGGGTCAGTTGCAAGCGGTCAACGGTAATCCACTGGCAAATCTGGTCCGCCCACGGGGCCATCTTCTCCACCGTGGGCGCTTCCCCCTGCCGTGGACCGGAGCGGCCGATGGCAGCCAGACTGCTGAGTTGCTCCTCACTGGGCCCAGGGCCGTCTCGGGGGATGCCCATCGCCTCGGCCGCCGAAATGTACCTGCCCACCGTATCTTTCGACAGCCCCGTGCCCGAGGCTATGTGGCGTCGGCTCTCCCCAGCCTGCCAGCGCCGGATCACTTCAGATATTTCCACTCTGAATACCTCCTTGTAAGCCATCGCCGCACCTCGTTCTCAAGTGCGGGAATGATCTCCCATCAGGCGCTCAGAGTGTCCTAATGACCCTGGTTTTCTGTCCTAATGATTGTGGTTATTTCGGGGATTCCTGTCCTAATGTTCCTGGTTATTCACAGTGGCGGCTCTTCTGAAGGGGGACTGACATCCAGACGACATGGCCGCTACGAGGTTTCCCGGTAAGTCCCCTGATGGAGTTGTCGATAATGAAACCTGTTCCTTGCTGAGGGACATCAGATTAACGAGGCGGAGACCACATCCACGATGGACGACAGGATGTGGAACCCCGTCCACGGTAAGCGAGTTGCGTTTGGCTCCTGGTTCCAGAGTCGCCCAGCATTGTCAATCACGGGATAGAACTATGCCAAGAATTACGGGTTAGAACTGAGCCACTTCTTCAATGGTCATAGACAATGTCAGTCTCGGGATTGTCCACCGGCCTCTTCAGACCCTGGACGCAGTTGATGCAGGGAAGGGAACAATCCAGCCTGGCGTTTTTCCCTGAGCCGGTAGCTTTCGCCCCGGATGTTCAGGACGTGGCTGTGATGGAGCAGTCGGTCCAGGACGGCCGAGGCGATGACGGTGTCCCCCAGGACCTCTCCCCATTCCCCGAAGCCCTTGTTGGACGTGAGGATGATGGACCCCCGCTCGTATCTGGCAGACACCAGGGTGAAGAAGGCGGTGGCGGATTCCCGGTCGTAGGGCCAGATGCCGAACTCATCCACGACCAGTACCTTGGGCGCCAGGTAGATGCGCATTCTTCGGTTCAGGTTGTTTTCGGCCCGGGCCTTGCGCAGGTCCTCCATCAGGTCGTAGGCGCGGACGAAGTAGGCTCCCTGGCCGTGCTCGATGGCTTGAAGGGCCAGGGCCACGGCCAGATGGGTCTTCCCCACGCCGGGTGGTCCCAGGAGCAGGATGTTGGTGGCTTCGGCCACGAAGGCCAGGCTGGCCAACTCCTTGACCTGCCTTTCATCGATGGAGGGCTGGAAGGCGAAGTCGAACTGCTCTAGGGTGCGCAGAAAGGGAAGGTGGGCCATCCTGATTTTGGTGGAGAGGTAGCGCTCCCTTCGGGCGGACACTTCCTGCCCCAGCAGCTGGGCGAGCATCTCCGGGTAGGTCAACTGCTGGCTGGCGGCGGCGTCCAAGGTGTTGTCCAGGGCTTCCACCGCCTGCTTGAGGCCCAGGGTCTCCAGGTGCTGGCGGGCCTGTTCCAGGGCTATGGTCGTCATCTCACACCTCCCGCGGCCACCAGGTCGTAGACCTCCAGGGAGCGGCGCTCCACCTCTCCCACTGGGACCTGCGCCGACAAGGCCTCTTTGACCGGACGGCCATCGGCTTTGGGCAGGCCCTCCCAATGGCCAGGAAGGGTGAAGCGCTGGCCGGCGCTCTGGGACCTGGGATGAATGGCCAGTCGCTGATCACCGGACCAGATCTCCACGGTGCCCGACCGTTGGCCCACCTGCACCGTGGCGCCCACCCACTTCCAGTGGACACCGTAGCGGGACCCTTCCCAGCTGACATAGCCGTCGCGGGCCACCGTTCGGTCCTCCCTAAGGTATGGCGCCAGGGCAGCCCGCTCGGGCAGCTTCCCCAGGTGAGGCTGCTGCTGGAGGAGCATCTCGGTGGGTACCTGGTGGGTAGTCCCGTGCCTGCGCCGGTTGGCCACTCTGTCACACCAGTCCAGGGTCTGGTGGTTGAGATCGACGTCGTCGGTGAAGCGAATGCTGGGCCACAGGTTGCCCCGGACGTACTTCACACCGCTTTCGACTTTCCCCTTGGTCTGGGCCCGGTAAGGCTGGCACAGCTTCAACTCGAAGCCCAGCATCCGCCGGTTCCAGTCAATGCGACCCTCTTCATCCCGTCCCAAGGTCACCAACTTGGCGTTGTCATACAGGCAGCGCCGGGGCACGCCACCCAGGTAGTCGAAGGCGTTGACGTGGCACTGGATAAAACTGGCCGTGTCTGCCCGCCTGACGAACTCCACGTAGATGGCCCGGGACCAACTGTGTACCATCACGAAGGCCCACACCCGCCGCTTGCGGCCCTTCTCATCCAGGTAGGCGAAGCTGCCCCAGTCCACCTGGGCCTGTTCCCCCGGATCCGTCTCGAAGCGCACCGTCGCCTGGGGTTGCCTGGAACGTCGCCGTGGTCGCACGTACTCCGACAGGATGGTGTAACTGCCTTCGTATCCCCGGGCCCGTAATTCCCGCAGCAACACCACGCAGTTCTCCAGCCCTTCGCCCATCCGTCCGTCTATGTAGTCGACATGGGCGTCCAGCTTGGACCCTCGCAGGGACCGGGCCTTGGGCACTATCGCCTCCGGATCATTCAAATACCGCAATACCGTATTGCGAGCCATACCCAGGGACCGGGCAATCTCCCGTGCCGAGTAGCCCTTCCCCTTCAACTCGTATATCTCCTTCACTTGGCCACCTCTCAGCAATTCTTGCAGGCACCTCCACCGAAGCTTCGGCTATGATGCCCTCACTATCTGGGTGGCTCAATTCCAATCCGTGATTTTGGCTCAGTTTAAACCCGTAAATGACAAGGATTCCGGATTCCCGCTTCCCCGGGTCGGCCCGGCATTTAAGATTATTCCTAGACCTTGGAGGTCCTGCGTGGTGTCAAGTTCTTCTTCGTAAATCCTGTGAATTACGCGAGTCAAAATCTCGAATTACTGGCGATGACCGGAAGAAGGTTGTCGAGCAACTATGGCCGGTACGATCTTGGCTCGTAGGCAGGTTTATCAGACAGGCTGCCCCTCCGAGGTCGGTGTTACTCCCAGTTGTCGTCCGTCGCTGCCGGATGGGCGTTCATCCGTTCCAGGACCTGGGACAGGCGCCATCGACAAGCGCGCGGTCCTATCCGGATAGGCTGGGGGAACTGGTTGGCTTTAAACATTCGGTAGAGCGTGCTCCTTGAAACTCCGATCAGATCGGTGACGTCATTTACTCTGAGTAGGCGTTCTTCTTCGACCTGCACTGTTGACCTCCTGGCTATTTCGATAGCTTCCATGGCAGGGGGAAAGCTGCCGCTGATTTCAAGGGTACGATAAGAACTGTCGGACGACCTTTTACCTCTTGGCACAGCCAGAGTCAGCCAGGGAAAACGTCCATTTCTTCTGGCCCAATTCGCTGCCTGGGCAGGCGACCGAACGGAAGGGAATGGCAGTGCCTGATGCAAAGAGGCAGAGGTCCAGGAGCTGGAGAAGGATGGGGGTACGGTGTGCTGGGGACCAAGGCAAGGCTGCATGCCGCGGGAGGGTCAACCTGCCGGACGCGGGGGGGAATTCGGAGCACGCCCACTGTGGGAACACCAGATGTCGTTCCTCGACGGGGTTTCAGACCCGGGCGGAGGCAGAGGGATAACTGCGCGAGTTTCAGGCGCGTTTAGGGAGCATTGGATACTTGTGTCGGTGGCCGGGGAAGATTCGACCGCACGTGGGGCGGCGAGTCACCTCCCTATAAACGCGAGAAAGGTCCGGCAATGACCGGACCTTCACTTGATGCCCTTGACCAGGAAATTGGCCCATTCATCCATGAGTTGCCGGCGTTTATCCAGCAAATCCGTCCGGTGATATGCCTGCTCCACGGAGGTCCCCACGCGGTGAGCCAGGGCCAGTTCCGCGACCGCCCAGGGCGTGGCGGTTTCCTCAGCCGCCCAATCTCGAAAACTGGACCGGATGCCGTGGACGGTCATACGGTCTGCCAACTTCGCGGTACGCAGGACCTTGGTGAGGGTCATATCGGACAGTCCGCTGTCTTTCTTCACCGGACTGGGAAAGATGTGGTCCCCCTCGCGGATCTCCTTTGCTTTGTCCAGGACACTCAGGGCGGTCTTCGAAAGCGGAACGCGGTGCTCGATACGGCCCTTCATCCTGGGCCCTGGGACGATCCACATCCGGCGTTCCTCGTTAATTTCATCCCACGTAGCGCCCCGGACTTCACCCGACCGGGCGGCGGTCAAAGTGAGAAATTCCAGGGCCAGTTTCGCGGCGGTTCCCGAGGTGCTTTCACGGATCGTTTTCAGAGCGAGGGGCAGTTCGAAGTAATGGACTGTCCGCATGTGATTACGGACCCTCGGCATTGGGGTAAGGGCGGCGGCAATTATCTCACCTGCCGGGTTGATGTCCAGGTAGCCTTGCGCCATACCCCATGCGAAGACCGACCGCATGATCTGGCGTACCCGTCGACCCGTTTCCTGCTTGGTGGTCCAAATAGGATCCAGGATGCAAAGCACGTCGCGGGGGCTGATACCGTCCAGGGGCATTTCTCCCAGGGATGGCAGGACATACTTTTCCGCGCGCTGAAGCCAGTTGCGGCCATATTTTCCGTTGGTCGAGCGGGCCAGGTTCAGCCGGTCAACGTTCAGGGCGGCTTCCCTGAACGTGGGCACTGTCTTGGCAACCTCACGCTTCTCTGAGAGGGGGTTACGCCCCTCGGCGACTGCAGCACGAACCCCGATCGATAGCTCTCTTGCCTTGGCAAGGCCGATGGTGGGAAAGCCGCCCAGTCCGATTTCCCGACGCTTGCCGTCGATGGTGATGCGCAGAATCCACGATTTACTGCCGCCCCTGGCCACATTGAGGTAGAGGCCCAGGCCGTCCCCGTATTTTCCCGGCTTGTTTATCTTTCCGATGCCCAAAGATGTCAGCGTTCCCATACCTTACCCCAGGGGGTCTTTTCCCCCGCTTTTCCCACCGCCAGTGGTGGGATTATAAAGCGCAGGCTGACACGAAACAAGACACCCCGAAGGGTGTCTCAGATACGAAATTGGGGATTTTGGGACGGTGTGTTACGCCTGGGGAAGAATAGGTGGTGCCGAGGGACAGACTCGAACTGTCGACACCGGCATTTTCAGTGCCGTGCTCTACCACCTGAGCTACCTCGGCAGGGAAACATATCTTAAAGCCGTGGCCCCAAGCTGTCAAGGTAACCGTATCAGGTTTAGCCGGGGACGGCCTGCCAACCGCGCGGTTGGCAGGCCGTCCCCGAAAGGTTCGGGAACAGGTTACTGGGAGCCCGCACTTCCACCACCGCCGTCGCGGCGCAGGACAAAGGGCATGGCGACGGCCAGGATAACGGCCACGACGGCCACGATCATGGCGATCAATGCCAAGGTTCCGCCTCCGGTGGCGTCCACCCCATCGCGGCCATCACGGCCATCCTCTCCGTCTGTGCCGTCTTCTCCGGCGGGACCAGCGGCGCCAGCCAGGCCGCGCTGACCGCGGGGGCCTTCCGGTCCGGGTTCGCCGGGGTCGCCCTTGGGGCCCTCGGCGCCGGCAGGACCGGCAGGACCTTCGGGGCCCTGCGGCCCGGGAGAACCCTCACCAGCAGGGCCGGCGGGGCCCTGGGCGCCGGCAGGACCAGCAGGACCCTCGGGGCCCTGCGGGCCGGCGGGACCGGGAGGGCCGGGAGGGCCCTGGCGACCCAGGGACGGGTCCCGGGGAGTGGTAAAGGTCAGGGTGAAGCCGGTTGTACGACCGCCCGAGCGCCAGGTGGGGAAGGTCTCGGTGGCCTGCACCAGGCCGATGCGGAACACAATGGTACCGTGGGCCTGGGAGGTCTGCAGGGCGAACTGGCCGCCGGCCTGAACCAAGGCAGTGCCAATCGCCCTGGTGCCGTCGTAGGCGGTGATCTCGGTTCCCACAGGAGGAACCTGACCGTCGTGGGTAGCCGTGCCGATGAAGATGTGGAAGTCGCTCTGGGCAGAGGCGGTGGCAGGGAAGGCCACCAGCAGGGTTACGGACAGGAGCAGGGCCATCAGGGTTCGGGTCAATGCCATGGGGTGCCTCCTGTGGCTGGGTTTCCGCCTATCTTGTATCTGAACCGTTACCGGTGTATTACCTGTAGGGGGTCATACCCGTGCTGCCCTTCCCCCTAGAAGGGGGAAGGGACAGATTACTAACTCCCTGCGCAGCCGGTTGTGTCGTCAGGAGCAGGCCTGGACGGCGGCCTTTACTGCGTCGTAGTCGGGTTCGTTGACCGGGGCGGGGGCGACCCAGCGGTACTGGACGGTGCCCTGGCCGTCGACTACTATGACGGCGCGGTTGCAAGCGACGTATCCTTCCATGCCGGCGAGGCCGGGGAGGGCAACATCGTAGGCGTTGGCGGCCTGGCGGTTGAAGTCGGAGAGGAACGGATAGTTGACGCTGTTGGCGTCCGTCCAGGCTTTCTGGGCAAAGGGGCCGTCTACGGAGATGCCGAGGACCTGGGCGTTCATGCCGTCGAAATCGGAGACGGAGTCGCGAAGGGTGCAGGCCTCGGTGGTGCAGACGCCGGTGAAAGCGCCCGGGAAGAATGCGAGGACGACGGTCTTGCCGCGAAACTCCTGTAGGGTGCGAACGTTGCGGTCGGTGTCATAGAGGGAAAAATCGGGAGCCGGCTGGCCAACCTCTGCTGGCATGGTGGAAACCTCCAAAGTTTAGATGGGGGTATATTATCATCTTTCATCCACGAATAGGCACGAATAGGCACGAATGATATATTAGCCCCAGTGCATCATTTGCAGACATTGGTGTTCATACGTGTCTAAAGAGAGGTAGCTATGTTTTTTGACTCCAGGCGTTCGGGGGTGTTGGCGCTAAACGGTATGGTGGCCACCAGCCAGCCATTGGCGGCCCAGGCGGGTCTGCAGGTGCTGATCCAGGGAGGCAACGCGGTGGACGCCGCGGTGGCAGCGGCGGCGGCCCTGAACGTGGTGGAACCCGAGTCCACCGGCGTAGGCGGCGACATGTTCGCCCTCATCTGGCACGACCACGAGCGGAAGGTCCACGCCCTGAACGGCAGTGGACGAGCGCCAGGCGCGGCATCGATTGACGAACTGCGGGCCGCCGGCCACTTCCAGATGCCCCAGGAGGGACCCCACTCCGTCTCCATCCCTGGCACCGTCCACGGGTGGGAGACTATTTTGGCTGAGCACGGGACCATGCCTATGGCGGAGGTACTGAAGCCGGCCATCGGTTACGCGGAGCAGGGGTTTCCGGTCAGTGACTACATCGCCTACCAGTGGTCGGGGCAGGGCGCCCGATTGTCGGCCCGCCCCGGAGGACAGGAAATGCTGCTCAACGGCCGTCCTCCCGTTCAAGGAGAGGTGATGAAGCTGCCCACGCTGGCCAAGACGCTCCGGGCTGTGGCCGAGGGAGGCTCGGACGCCTTCTACCACGGGGAGATCGCGGAAAAGATCGCCAGCTTTGTTCAGGAGCAGGGGGGCTGGATCACCACGAAGGACCTGGCAGCGCATACGTCTGACTGGGACGAGGCCATCAGCACAGAGTACCGGGGAGTGACCTGCTGGGAGTGCCCGCCCAACGGCCAGGGAATAGCGGCCCTGGAGGCCCTGAACATTGTGGAGGGGTTTGACGTGGCTGGCATGGGGCCGCAGACGGTGGCAACCTACCACCACCTCATCGAGGCCATGAGACTGGCCTTCGCCGATGCCTACCGGTACGTGGCCGACCCGCGCATGGCCGATGTCCCCATCACGGAGTTGACGGACAAAGCCTATGCCGCCAGCCGCCGAGAGTTGATCGACCCGGAGCGGGCCATGCCCCACGCACCCCACGGCGACATTACCGCCTTCGGCAACGGCAGCGGGGGCGACACGGTGTACGTCAGCGTGGTGGATGGCCAGGGCAACGCCTGTTCTTTCATCAACAGCGTCTATATCAACTTTGGCAGCGGGCTGGTGGTGCCAGGCACGGGTATAGTGCTGCAGAACCGGGCAGCCCTGTTCTCGCTGGACTCGAACCACCCCAACGTATTGACGCCAGGGAAACGGCCCTACCACACCATCATTCCGGCGATGGCCACCAAGGACGACGAGTTGTATCTTTGCTACGGAGTTATGGGCGGATTCATGCAGCCCCAGGGTCACCTGCAGGTGATGACCAACATGGTGGACTTCGGCATGGACCCCCAAACGGCGCTGAACGCTCTGCGGTTCCAGGTCATTGGCGACACCACGATAATCGAAGAGGGATTGGAGCCTGAAATCATCGGGGGTCTACAGTCCCTGGGCCACCGCCTGGAAATGATACGGGGCCACGCCAGGGTAGGCATGGGCGGCGGGCAGGTGATTCAACGCAACCCTGAATCCGGGACGCTGTGGGCCGGCTCTGAACCTCGGAAGGACGGATGCGCCGTGGGGTTCTAGGAGCTATCTCGACATTCCCGTCTACTTGATGGAGAGAGACAGGGCAGTTTCTTAGTCCTTAATCACCTGGCCATAGGGGGGCTTGCTGGTCAAGCCGGTGCCGTCGGTGAAGATTTGCTTCACTTCCAGGAAGTCCTCCAGGCCGTGGTAGCCCAGTTCCCGTCCCATGCCGCTCTGCTTATAGCCGCCCCAGATACCTTCAACCGGTTGGGCGTAGTTGTCCCAGATCCACACCGTGCCGGCGCGAATGCCGCGGGCCACCCGCATGGCCCGGGGGTAATCGGCGCTCCAAACGCCGGCCACCAGGCCAAAGTCCACGGCGTTGGCCAGTTCCACCGCTTCGGCCTCGTCGCGGAAGGTAGTTACCGCCACCACGGGACCGAATATTTCCTCCTGGCCCAGGCGGGAAGCATTGTCCACCCCGTCGAAGATGGTGGGTTCCACGTAGTAGCCGTTATCGAAGCCGTCACCCTGTAGCTTGTTGCCACCGGTTACCAGGTCGAAACCGGCGTCAAGGCCGAACTGGATAAACTCCTGCACCACCCGTTCCTGGCTGGCGGAAATCAGAGGCCCCTGGTCGGTGCTGTTGGCAGCGGGATTGCCCACCTCGATGTTGCGGGTCAGTTGGGTAACCCGCTCCAGGACCTGGTCGTGGATGCCTTCCTGCAGCAGCAGGCGGGTGGTGGCGCCACAGGCCTGGCCGGCGTTGCGGAACATGCCGAATACGGCGGCGCGGGATGCGGCCTCCACATCGGCGTCGTCAAATATCAGGTAGGGGGCCTTACCACCCAGTTCCAGGCTGATTCGCTTGACCTCGGTGGCGGCCTGGGCGGCAATCATCTTGCCCGTGCCCGTCTCGCCGGTGAATGAGAGCTTGTCGATGTCCCGGCTGGTCACCAGTTCCGAACCCACGACGGTACCGGGGCCAGGGACCAGGTTCAGGACGCCGGCGGGAATGTCGGTCTGGTGCATCAGCTTGACCAGTTCGTACGCGGCGGCGGGCGTGTAGCTGGCCGGTTTAAGGACGATGGTGCAACCGGCGGCCAGGGCCGGGGCCACCTTGCGGGCCGTCTGGGTCAGGGGGAAATTCCAGGGGGTTATCAGACCAACCACGCCCACCGGTTCCTTGACCAGGTTGATGAGAGAGCCATTGGGCAGGGTGAAGGACTCGCCGTAAATCTTGCCGGCCAAACCGGCGTAGAACTCGAAAATGTCAGCGGCGGCGCCGATATGGGGGACGGCCTGGCGCATGGGCATGCCCACTTCCAGGCTGACCACCTGGGCCAGACGGTCGGCGTTCTCCCGCATCAACTGGGCGGTGCGGAACAGGACCTGTTCCCGCAGCTTGTAGTTGTTCAGCCAATTGCCCGCGTTCCTGTCGAAGGCGCGGCGGGCAGCGTCGATACCGGCCCGGGCGTCCTCCAGGGTGCCCTGGGCGGCGACTGTTGCCACCTGTTGGGTGTTGGCTGGATTCTCGCGATGAAATTCGGCACCGCCGGTGGCCGTACCCTCCTCTCCATTGATCAGCAGGGGGCAGGAAAGGGGCAACTCAATGGAGTACTGGCCATCGGTACGTGTGGAAGTCATCGGCAACCTCGAATGTGGTATTGGGGCTGTTGGGGATAGCGAGTTTACCTACCTGGTTATTGTTAGTTTGAACCTTAAGGTGCTTGTCTCTTCAGGCACCCAAATAACTTTGGGGTTGCTACTGAACAATCTACTTCCGTTGAGAGAGAACAATATTTACTATCCGACGGTAAGCTGAGAATTGGTTGAAGTGGTTGGCTTAAAACACTCCCGCGCCACTAACTCCTCGGCTATCTGTATGGAGTTCAGCGCTGCCCCTTTTCTCAAGTTATCCGAAACAATCCACAGGGCTATACCATTCAGGTCGGAAGCGTCTTTCCGTATTCGGCCTACAAATACGTCGTCCTCACCTGCCACGTCCCAGGGCATGGGATAGCTTCCCCCTTGTGTGTCGTCCAGCACGGTCACGCCGGGCATGTCCATCAGCAGGGCACGGATCTCGTCGTTATCCATGGCCCGCTCCAGTTCCAGGTGGACTCCCGCACTGTGGCTGACCATCACAGGCACCCTCACGCAGGTGGCGGAGACGCGGATGTCCGGGGCGTGCATTATCTTTCGGCTCTCGTCAATCATCTTCTGTTCTTCCCGGGTGTAACCATTGTCCAGGAAGCTGTCAATCTGGGGGATGACGTTGAAGCCGATCTGCTTGGGCTGGTGCTGCGGCGTAACCGACTGCCCCATTAACAGAGCACCAGTTTGCTCCCGCAACTCTTCCACCGCCGCGCCGCCTGCTCCTGAAACCGACTGGTAGGTGTCGGCGATGATGCGCTTGATGGGATTTACCTGGTGAATTGGGTGAGCCACCATTACCAGGGGCGTCGTGGAGCAGTTGGGAATGGCGATAATGCCCTGGTGCCAGGTAACGTCTGCCCCATTTACCTCGGGCACCACCAGGGGCACATCATCCTGCATGCGGAAGGCGGAACTGTCGTCGATAACCACCGCTCCCGCTGCCACGGCGATGGGCGCCCAGTGGCGGCTGGCCTCGGTGCTGGCGGAGATGAAAGCAATGTCCACTCCCTGGAAGGACTCGTCGGTAGTCTCCTCCACCGTGAACTCCTTGCCGTTGACGGTCAGCCTGGTTCCAGCGGAACGACTGGATGCCAGTAGCTTCAGGTTCTGGAGCCCCGGGTGGCGCTGCTCGACAATCTTGATGAATTCGGCGCCCACGGCTCCGGTAGCGCCCACTACGGCGATGGTCAGGTGATTCAGGCTGGGGATAGTCATTGGTCTGTCTCTTCAATCAAAAGTTGAGAGCCGCCAGCTTCACTACAGCGGGCAGCCCTGTTGGTTCCTAAGCTCGGTTACCGGGGTTCAGCTACAAACCCAGTACATTTTCCAAGCCTACCACAAGGCCCGGTTTATTAACAACTTCACGGATGCACCGGATTACGCCGGGCATGTAGCAGTCGCGGGTCAGGGTGTCGTGCCGGATTGAAACGGTCTGGCCGGCAGCGCCGAAAATGACCTCATGGTGGGCGCTGCGCCCTGGCATCCGCATGCTGTGGATGGTAACGCCGTTATACTCGCCGCCGCGGGTGCCTTCCAGGGTTTCCTTTTCGGGGTAGTTGCGAGTGAACTGCTTTTCGTTGCCGATGGCCTGGGCCAGGGCGTAGGCAAAGCCCGATGGCGAGTCTATCTTGGCCTCGTGGTGGGCCTCGACGATGTCCACGTAGTCGAAATAGGGCGCCGCCTGCTCGACCAGCTTCTTCAGCACCACCGCACCCAGGGCAAAGTTGGGCGCCACGATTATACCGATGCTGCTATCGCTGGCCAGGGCGTCCAGGCGCTGCAGGTCCTCGTCCACCAGGCCGCTGACGCCCACGACAATGTTGCAGGAGTGGGCGGTGGCCACTGCCACGGATTCGCGGAATACGGAGGCATTGGTAAAGTCCACCACTACGTCAGGCGCGGTCTGGGACAATACATCTTCAAGGCTGGTGGACAGGGGGACATCGCCACCAGTGGGCAAGGACAGCGTGCTTCCCCGTTCGCGACCGCAGGTGGCCCCAACTAAAGACAGGTCTTCCTCGTGGCAAACCGCGTTTACGGTTTCCGTACCCATCCTTCCGGTTGCCCCGTGGATTACCACCTTAATCGGCGCCATAGCAACCTCCCGCTGAAGGGTAGATTGAGTTGGAGTATATGGTATCACTGGGCCCGAAATTGGGGAAGCAACGCCGACGACAAGGACGGCGATTCAAAGGCTATCGGGTCTGGAGAGCTATATGCCGACACATTTCCACCAATCACTCTGCCCCGAAATTGGCGACTTGGCGGCAACTACATCGGAACGCTACCCATTGGCATGGGGGTATGTTAATACTACAATGGCCTTATGACACAGGAAGCGATACCATTCGACACCCACCGATATGTACAAAACCTGGTGGCCAGCGGTTTCACCGAGAAACAGGCGGAAGCACTGGCCTACGAGCAAGTAAACCTGCTTAATAGCAATCTGGCCACCAAGGCCGACATCGAGTCCATCAGAGCCGAGGTTGAAGCGTTGCGCCTATCAACTGAGTCTAAAATCGAAGCGTTGCGCTTATCTACTGAAGGAAAGGTAGAGAGCGCCAAGTTCGAAATGGTGAAGTGGATGATCGGCGCGATGGTCGCTCAAAGCACCCTCATCGTGGGCCTGACAGTCGCTTTGGTTAAGCTTCTCTAAACCTGGACACTCCCGCATTCCATCACCCCCCGTAAACCGTCTCCCCGCCCACAATGGTCTGCAGTACCGGTATGTCTATTATGGTCAACGGGTCAACCTGTGTAGGGTCTTCGCCCAGGACTACCAGGTCGGCCAGTTTGCCCGGCTCGATGGAGCCCTTGATGTTTTCCTCGAAACCGGCGTAGGCCCCGTGCAGGGTGTAGATTCGCAGGGCCTCCTCCACCGTTACCTTCTGATTTTCGCCCCACAGTCGGCCCTCGCTGTCGGTGCGGGTTACGCAGCTTTGGATGCCCATCAGCGGCTCAAAGGGGCCAGGCGGGTAGTCGGTGGCGCCGGTAGAGACGATCCCGTAGTCCAGGAAGGAACGCTGCGCGAACATCCACCGCAGCCGTTCTTCCCCGTAAAAGGGCATCTTCTCGCCGTGGTAGTAAACGTAGGTGCAGAAGGGGGTGGCTACGGCGCCCAGGGCCTTCATGCGGGACAGCAAGTCGGGATTGACCAGGGTGCAGTGCTCGATGCGATGGCGCGGGTCGGGCCGCGGGTCTGCGGCCTGGGCCCGCTCGTAAGCCGACACTACCATGTCAATTGTGGTGTCGCCGTTGGCGTGGATGCAAACCTGGAAACCAGCCTTGTGCATCTCCATTACCCGCTCATTTATCTCGTCTGCCTCCATGGCCAGAATGCCGTAGTCGCAACAGCTACCTTCGTAGGGGGAAGACAGGTAGGCCGTTCGGCTGGCTATGGCCCCGTCGGCCACCATCTTGATGCCGCCGATTCGGAGACGGTCGTCTCCCAGTCCGGCCACCACGCCGGCATCCCTCAGGGCGGGGAAGTGGGGATAGTACAGCAGGCAATAGACGCGCAGGGACAGATCGCCGTCCTTGTATCCTTCCTGGTAAGTGGTGAATTCCTCGGCAGTAACCCGGGCGTCGTGGACGCTGGTAATGCCCGCCTCGTTCAGCATCCCGCAGATGGTACGAAGCCCTTCTCTTCGTATTTCAGGGGTCTCCACGGGGATCAGACCGAAGCGCACCGGTTCAATGGCCCGCTCGTACACCACGCCGTCCAGTTCCCCAGTATCCGGGTCCCTTCCCAGGCGGCCGCCGGAAGGGTCGGGTGTGTCGCGGGTAAAGCCGGCCAGTTGCATGCCCAGGCTGTTCATGTAGTAGACGTGGCCGGCCCGGTGGGCCACCAGGATGGGGTGCTCGGTGCTGACGGCGTCCAAGTCGGCGCGGTTGAGAAATCGGTTCTCGGCGGTCTTGGTGTCGTCGAACTTGAAGCCCTGCACCCACTGGCCGGCGGGGGTGACGTCCAGCCGTTTCCGTAGTTCGTTTTGGATAGCCGCAATGGTGGGCTGGGCGCAGTCGGCGGCCATAACGTGGCGGATGCCGCTGTTCAGGACGTGGATGTGGGCGTCAATAAAGCCGGGCAGGACGGTCTTCCCATCCATGTCCAGCACTTTTGTATCCGGACCCACCCAGTCGGCCACGTCGTCGGCGCTGCCCACGGCGGCAAATTTGCCGTGGAGCATGGCGAGGGCATTGGCCCGGGGCCGCCTGTTGTCGATGGTAATGATGTTGGCGTTGCGAATTACAGTGTCGGCGTAGATGGAAGGCATGGCGAATCTCCTTCAGGGAAGGTGGCACTGGGGTGGTTGGTAGGAGATTACACCGGAACGGGCAGTCGGGCAAATGACCCGGAAGCTGGACGGGGCACTGTTCAGGATACCAGTAGCAAGGCCGCCAATAGGCAGACGGCGAGCGAACCAATGACTCCAGCAGAGATTAACTTAGGCAGGGACCAAGGCAGGTTCCTGGATACCAACCTTGCGCCGTTGCCAGTGGCTATCCGGTTGACGTAGAAGTTGGCTCCTTTGTACCGGTACATCTTCGATTCAACAGGGTAGGAGTAAATGCCAAACCGCTGCAATTTAACTGCCGGGTTGGAAGGCGCCTGGTATTCTCGATGTACCAGGCATCCAGGTATGGACTTGAAATGGTGTGGGGCAAGGCCGTACCCAAACCTGCCTGCCCCCAGCCCGCCCAGTTGGTAGTGGCGCTCGGTGGAGTGAGAGTAACGTCGGGCGATGAGAGTGGCTCGAACTTTCTCACCGGCGCCGGCACAGGAACGACAGACAACCCAGCCCGCTCCGCCGCACCGGTTGCACCTGACCCTGCCCGTGCTGGAAGAATAAACTCCGGCACAGGCGGCACAGTCCTGAGAGCGGGTGCCCCGGCCCCGACACGACCAGCATTGATCGTTATGGTCCTGGCTGGCGCGCCCACTGCCGCCGCAGGCGAAACAGAATTCGTTGCGAGTCCTCCGGCCTTTGCAGCTTGGGCAGCGAACCTCGGGACTGCAATCGATTTTCCCTTTGCCCTTGCACCGGTGGCACTTCAGTTTTTCTTCATTGTCGATATAGGTAATTCGCTGGTTCTTGAATTCTCGCGGATGACAACCAGGGTCCCGGTGATATTTTTGCGCCTCGCTGACCTTTATGGTCGCCATTCGTTGGCTTTCCCGAACTGTGAGATGCTCCGTGACAAACTCGCGGCATTCCAGGTTCTCTTCCTGGCAAAGGACGGTCAGGTCCGCAAAATCAATGGGCAGGAACAGACGCCGCCACCATTCCAGTCCGCTCCATACGTTGAATAACTGGGCAGATGGAGACAACTGTCTCTTGCCAAGCCAGGCGTCTACCCTTCTCTTCAACGCAATCTGACGCAATGGGAGCCTCTTTCATCGGGAATTAAGGGAGAGATTACACCCAGGTTGGTGCGCAAGCAACCAGCCCCAGGCGGTAGCCACGCGGGCAGCCCCGGCAGGCCCCTGATGCAGTCATCCTGGCTGGGGACGAGTATCGTTCAAGCCAACTTTGGTCGCCCACCCAATCAAGATTGACAGTCAATTGTTTTCTACCTGCACTCCCGGTTAGAGTGGGACTCAATCTGATTAGAGAAATTAAGAATGAAGGAGGCGCGTTATGGCCGAACTGACCCTGGACAAGAGCAGGACGGTGGTGCTGGCGGCCGATTTTCACACTGAAGGCATGGGGGATAACCCCATGGTGCGGGAGCGGCAGACATTCGAAAGAGCCCAGGATGTGCTGGATGCGGCACGCACCGCCGGAGTCTTAGTCGCCTACATTGTGGTGAACTTCCGGCCCGGTTTCCCGGAAATTTCCGACCGCAACCAGACCTTCAGCCAGCGCAAGGCTGCGGGCCAGGTCCCACCGGCGGATCCGGTGTCACTGATCCACCCTTCGGTTCTGCCCAAGGAAGGAGAGCCAGTGATAGTCAAGCACCGGGTCAACGCCTTCCACGGCACCGACCTGGCAGTGATCCTTGGCGCCCAGAACATTGACACACTGGTGCTGATGGGCCACGCCACCAGCGGGGTGATTCTCTCAACGGTGCGTTATGGCGCAGATGCCGACTATCGCCTCGTGGTGGTGGAAGACGGGTGCGCTGACCGCGACCCGGAAGTCCACGACTTCCTGATGCAGAAGATTTTTCCACGCCAGGCGACGGTAGCCAGTGCGGCAGAGGTGGTGGCGGCGCTGAGCGCCAGCTAGGAGGGATTCTTTTACCCCGATTCCCGAAACGCCTTTGCCGTGGTCCTCACCCGTTCCAAATCTATGGGGTTGGTGATGATGCCGTCCTTTTTGAGGCTGGTTCCTACTATTGCGCCGTCGGCGTGGGCGAGGAAGCGGGCGGCGTTTTTGTCGTCAACGCCACTGCCCACCAGCAGGGGGCGGTCGGGGACGGCCTTGCGCACCGTGGCCACGTCGTCGGCAACTGCAGGCTGGCCGGTCACCGGTCCCGTTACTATTAGCCCGTCTGCCAGGCCCCGGTAGGCTGTCTCTCGGGCTATGAGGCCCAGGTCCGGCTCGCCCAGGGGTACGGCGTGTTTCACCAGAACGTCGGCCAATATTGCTATGTTTTCGGCTTCCAAAAGACGGCGACGGCGCAGGGTTTCAGATGCCTCGCCGGTTACCAGTCCCTCGTCGGCAGCCATAGTACCGTAGTGGACGTTTACCCGAATGAACTGGGCGCCGCCGGCCACTGCCACCGCCAGGGCGGAAAGGGCATCGGTGCGGAGCATGTTGACCCCGATCGGCAGCGGCGTGGCATGGCACACCAGGTCCACTGCCCGGGTCATGGCAGCCACCGTCTCGGGCTCCACCCGCCCGATGCGGAAGGGGGCGTCGCCGAAGTTCTCGACGATAATGCCTTTAGCCCCGCCCTCGGTCAGGGTTGCCGCCTCCCTTTTCGCCTGTTCCAGCACGGCGGACAGGTCACCGCCCCACCTTGGCGACCCGGGCAGGGGCGGCAGGTGAATCACGCCTATAAATGCTTTGCCTTCGCCAAACAGCGATTGCATTGCCTTACCCCTTTTCAGTTATGATTCACTCGGTCGGCGCCTGGACCTTATTCTTCGGTATTCTTTCCTGCTCTGGTATCTCTTGCTGTGCCTGGGCTTCTCCTCAGGCTCCCGGGCAAAGCTGTACTCAGGAAAGGGAAGATTCTCGGGGTCAGCCACGTCACCAGGGTGGGATCCCCTGACTGCCATGTCGCACTGGATGTATCCCCAGTTCACCAGTCGCTTCTGCTCTTCTTCAGTAAAGGCGGCCAGCCTGGTCCGCATCGCGCACATGTACTCGACCCACCCGGCGCTTACCGGGAAGGGCGACTGATCAGCCTGTTCCGTCGGGTCTGTTCTAAGGGCCCAGAAAGCGCCCTCCTTGTCTCCTCGTTCAATATCAGCCAACAACTGGTCCACCCTGAGCTGCCGAATTTGCTCCAAAGCAGTGTGCAAGGGGTTGGTGATTCTCGAGGTCCAGACCTCCCATTGGGGAATTTCCTCCCGCCTGAAGGACTTGGTTCCGTCGGAAACCAGGACGTGTTTCATGTGCCGGATGGCGTGGAGTCCGAGGCCGTCGCAAAAGCCGGCATCGGCCATGGTCGCCGTCCTGGGCAACGTCCCCCGCCTGAGGTCTTGGCCCAACCCGCCGCCAAAAGGTTTGGGTTGTATCTGAAGGCGCACCGGCGCCAAGGCAGGCGGCAACGAAGAGGAGGCAGCCAGCACCTTCGCCAAAGGTACCGACGTAGCGTCGATGACCCCCATGTCTCCGGTATCTACCCCTTCTTTCGCGAAGCTCCAGTTGCTTTCTGTTTCCAGGTGACACGCGTTGAAGATGAAATGGGGGTAGCTGGGCAGTTGCCCCAGGGTCAGACTGCCCACCAGGAGGTCTTCGTAGTGTTTTTCAAGGGCAGTGGGCCCCACCACGAGTCCGGCAAAGGCGCTGCCCACGTCCAGATTGCGGCTGCATAGCTCAAAAACGGGCTCGGCAACTTCATCTCCGAAATTGTCAGCCCTGGAATTGAGGAAGGCCAGTTTCTTCCAGTGAGTCGCCAGGACTCCGGCTACTAGCGCCCCAGCAGATACGGCCGAAATGGCGCCAACCTCCGCGAGCTTTCCCATTTCGTTCAGCCGCCACAGGCCACCCAGGTGGAAAAGACTGGCGCGAAAACCTCCTCCCGACAGAGCCAGCCCGATCTGCTCTTCTTGCGCGATCGTCATATCGAATGCACCTGCGCTCATCCTTCGCGCTTGCATAGCTTTAGGAGTTGGTCGACAGCTTACGTCGATTATCCGTCCATTACGGTGTAGGTCCCTTCACTTGGAGGGGAACCTTGCCGCCAGTATATCAATAATCAGGGCGGCGCCCAATTGACTGGTCAGTTCCGAAGAATCGTAGGGTGGGGCCACCTCCACCAGGTCGAAGGCCACCAAATTGTGGTCGACCACCAAAGCGGCCAGACAGTCCCGCATCTCGTGGTAAAAAAGGCCGCCAATTTCGGGAGTGCCAGTGCCTGGCGCCTGGCTGGGGTCCATGACGTCGATGTCCAGGGTGATGTAAAGGTTTTCGCCCCGGGGTATCTGTTCCGCCACGGCTCGCGCCCCCAGGGAACGGAACTGGCCGGTGGTGATTATCAGGCTGCCGTCCCGCTGCGAGTCCTCGTAAGGCTGGCGGCGAGCGGTACGGATGCCTATGGACGTAATGTGGCTGACGAAGTCCAGTTCGCGGCAGCGGCGGATGGGGCTTCCGTGGGTGTAAAGCTCGCCCTGGTAGTCGTGGCTGTAGTCCAGGTGGGCATCGAAGTGGACGATATTCAGAGGCTCAAACTTGGATAATCCGCGAACCACGGGGTAGGTGATGGCGTGGTCACCGCCCACCACCACGGGGAAAGAGCCGCGCTCCACGACCTTCTCCACCGCCTCCGTCAGCTTGTCGAAGTTGCGGTGAACGTTGCTGGGGATGGTGGTGATGTTGCCGCAGTCGGCCATGGTTATGCCACGCAGCAGTTCATCGCCGGCCTCAATATTGTAGAAGCCTTCGGCCTCCTGCTGGCGGCCGAAGGGGTCAGTATAGGAATAAGCCCGTGGCGCGTCGCGTATAGCATCGGGGCCGTAGCGTGCCCCCGGCCTGCCCAGCGTTCCCTGGTCGAAAGGCATGCCGATGAAAGCCACGTCGGCCTCCAGTTCGTCCAGGTTGGCGCACAGGGGCGCCTTGAAAAAGGTACGCGGCTGGGCCCGCAGGATGGGCCAGTTTTCGGTTGAGTTGTCAATCCCGCCGTGTTCCACCACAGGTTTGGTCATGTTCTTCCTTCAGGCAGATGCCATTGGATGTGGTTCCGATGCAGTGCAATTATAGCAAAAGGCGGGATCTGCGAACCAAGAACATTGAAAGCAGGTGTGTTGGCGCATCTGCTATTATTATTCCAATTCCAGCAGAGCCCGACCGACTGTGACTACTCCTAACCCCGCATCCGAACAAAAGCGCCGCGCCAAGTCCGACCGCTACCTGCAGATCAGCCAGCGGCTACTGAAACACGCCCAGCAGCAATTGGACCAAGGTGGCACTTTGCAGGCATCGGAAAGGGCTTACGGGGCCGTATCCCATGGGGCGAAGGTATACAGAGAGTTGCGGGGCCGGAACCACTTCAAACATTATCGGGTCGGGCTGATTTACGACCAGTTGAGCGATGAAGAGAGCGATTTAACCCTGTCTTCGGATTTTGCGATTATCGAATCGCTTCATAACAACTTCCTGGAGTATAAACTGCCAACCAATCGTGTTCGTAGCGGAGTTAGCGTCGCCAGGAGACTGGTTAAAAAGTTGGATAGCCTGCAAATTGCCCCGTCAAATTCCCTCCCCTCATCTTCCATCGACCAGGGCCAAGGGCGGCGTCTTAGCCTTTTGATGCAGCTTCCATCCCGTGAGCGGGTGGCCACCGAAGACCTGCCGCCCCTGGAATACTTGCCGGAGTAGCGTCCGCCCATGCCTTCCCGCACGCTGGACCTGCATGGCAAGACCTGGGCCGAATCTCTGGCCGAGTTTCGTGACTTTTATAACGGGGCAGCCCGCAGCCACCCCAACGGAGGAGTGCAACTGGAAGTGGTTCACGGCTATGGCTCTACCGGGCAGGGGGGACGGCTGCAGACGAGCCTTCGGAATTACCTGGAACGGCAGAGTCGGGTGGGATTACTCACCTATCGCACCGGGGAAGCCGTGGACGGCAACCCTGGCCACACCCTGGTTACGACCCTGAAGCCCTTGCCCGCCGCCGGTGACGACTTGGCCGACGGCATTTGGGAGTTCTGTGCCCACCCCCAATCTCACCGCAAGGTGATGAATCGGTTCCGCCGTCACGGCGACCCCCAAGTGCAAAAGGCCCTGCGCGATCTGCAGGGCCAAAAGCGTCTGAAGTCAGTAACCGTTGGGCGGGAGAAGGGTTACCAGGCGGTCTAAACCGACGCCGCTGCCTAGGCTACTGTCGCGTCCCGCAGCTTCTGCAAAAGCGGGATTGCCTTGATCTTCCGTTCGTCCAGGTCTTCCCAGTAGATACCTTTGGGGTGGGGCAGGTTGCCGGGGCAACGGATAATCTCGTCGGGGGTTACAGCGAAGTCCAGGGGAACGTCATGGTCGGTCCGGGGCAGGTCTTCGGAAATCAACTGCATGGGGTGGATGGTGGTTATCACCGGGATGTCCGGCGTGACGATACCGGCAGCGGTGGCCAGGCCGTATTCCAGGTCAGCGTAACCTCCGCCCTTGCCTACGCGCACTCCCTCACGGTTGACGGCAACCGAGCCGGAGATAACCAGGTCAACTTGCTTCATCTCCTCCACGAAGACGGGACGGCCGTGGCGGAAGGCCCCACTGATTGTGGAACCCTGGGCAGGGGTGCAAGCCATTACGGCCGGGTCCAGTTCCACGAAGCAACGTTCATCGCGCAGGCGGGGCACGGCCATGTAGAGCAGCTTGCCCTCCTCCAGGGCCTGCTGGCGCAGCGGCCGCTGGGCCTTGTCGGGATTGCTCTTGATTACCCTGGCCCGCTGCCAGACTTCCAGGTCAAAGACCCGCTCCGCCGCCTCTTTTGAGCCGTAGAAGTCGGGTATCTTGTCATGGACGGTGCGGCCGCGTACCACCTTGGCCTGCTCCAGGGCCGTCCAAACTTCCTCGCGAATGGCAAACTTGTCCCGCATATCTCACCCTTTATTCACATGGATATACAGGATATACAGGATTTTTCTTGCATCAGTTTGAAGAATTCAGTCAGCCCAAGAGTTTCAACCTTCGACCAACCCCATCCTGTACATCCTGTACATCCATGTTTGAGTTTATCTAGATGGCCCTGACATACTCGGCGAAGCTGTAAACCTGGGACTGGCCGGCCATGTCAATCAGGATGTGCTGGCTCTCCATGGGCTTGCCGTTAAGCCGGTCCAGCAGCCAGTCGGCGATGAATGTCTGGGGATTGGGCCCCAGATCAGACGACGATGACCCACCCAGGCCGTGATCGGCGCCTTCGTACAGCACCAGCTGTTTGGGGCCGGCGATGGTTCCCACCAGGTCGTAAGTGCATTCTATGGGACTGAGGTGGTCGTCCTCGCCGGCCAGCACCAGGTAGGGGCAGGTCACCTTCTCGCCCACACCCTCCAGGGTCAATGTCTCGGCAAAGCGGTCAAACTCGTCCTCGTCTTCATAGCCCGCCATGTACATGAAGCGTAGTTTGAAGGTGGGCGACGCCACGTTGAAGATGGTGTTCATGCCGGGTTCGTGGCACACGGCCTGCACGGCGCAGCCCTTGATGCGGTCGTCGATGGACGCCACCTGGGTGCCCCAGAAGGAACCCATGCTGGTGCCCTTGACGGCGATACGGTCGGGATCTATCTCCGGCTGGGCCCGCATCCAGTCCAAAACGGCGCGACCGGCGTCCATCCAGTTGGTGGCGGTAACGTGAATGCCCCGCTGCAGGGCTTCCTTCTGGCCGGGGCCGTCGATGGACAGCACAGCCATGCCCCGCTCCAGCATACGGTCGCCGTACAGGGCCACGCCCGTCTCCTTGAAGCTGTCCATGCCAGGGATGCTCATCACGCAGGGGAATTGGCCCCGGTTGCCGTTGGTGGATGCCTGGCTGTAAGGCACGTTGGGCAGGTGGAACCAGGCGGGGATGGCGCTATCGCCGAAGGGAATGTCCACGCGCCTGATTTCGTGGTTGGCGTACTGGGTGTACTTCGTGTAGCATTCTACCTTCTTATCGCCCAGTCGCTCGTTTTCCGGGGTGTGGGCGAAAATGGGCCACTGGGCGCTGCCATAAAGCAGGGAAGCAATGAAGTAGCTTTCCCCCGCTGCCACCAGGTGTCCCTCGGCCTCGTGCTGGCGGGCCTTGTTTTCGCGGCGGACGGCGGCGCGGCGGAACTCGCGGCTGGCGTCGTTGAACCGCTTGGTGCGGGCGCGCACCCCGTTGAAGTCTGGAGCGGCCTCGGGGCCGCAGGGACCCAGGGTGTAGCCGATGCGGCGCTGGTCCCACTCTATTCCCACGGTCTGGACTACTACGTCCAGGAGCCAGCGCTGATCCTGCCAGCGCTTCATACGTCGTTCAATGGCGGCTTCCATAGCAGGCATAGCTCACATCCTTACTGTTTCGAGAATCGCCACCAATTATAGCGGGAATAAGCAACTGGCGGGGAAGCGCTCCGGTTTACACCAAAACCCATCCCCTCCATAATAGGACTCCACAACGATGCAAGAAGAGTATACGGGAGGAGCTATCCCGATGATCAGGGAAGCTATCGACATTGTAGTCTCCGGCCACTCCCTCACCAGGGAGCAGGCGACGGAGGTTATGCAGGAAATAATGGAGGGCGAGGCCACGCCGGCCCAACTGGGGGCCTTCCTGACCGCCCTGAGGCTGAAGGGCGAGAGCACCGAGGAAATTGCCGGCATGGCGGAGGTCATGAGGGAGAAGGCCTTGCGGGTGGACGTGGAAGGACCTCTGCTCGATGTGGTGGGTACCGGTGGAGACGGCAAGAACACCTTCAACATTTCCACCGCCTCGGCCTTTGTGGCAGCTGCATGCGGTGTGCGTGTGGCCAAGCACGGCAATCGGGCCGCCTCCAGTTCCTGCGGTGCAGCAGACGTGCTGGAAGCCCTGGGCGTCAGGATCGAACTTTCACCCGAAGGAGTGGCCCAGTGCATTGAGCAGGCCGGCATAGGGTTCATGTTCGCCCCGGCCTTCCACCCTTCCATGCGTTACGCCGGGCCCGTGCGGCGGGAGATCGGTATCCGTACCGTCTTCAACACCCTGGGGCCCCTGACCAATCCGGCCCGTACCCAGTGTATGCTGCTGGGGGTGGCTTTCGAGCAACTGGGCGGCCTGATGGCCGAGGCGCTACGGCTGCTGGATATTCAGCACGCTTTGGTGGTACACGGGGCCGACGGTATGGACGAGATCAGCCTTTCTGGTCCATCCACCGTATGGGAGGTAAAGGGAGGAGAGGTAAGCACCTGGACCATCGACGTGGCGGATACGGGTCTACCTGCCGCAACGACCGAGGATCTGCACGGCGGCGGCGCCGAGGAGAACGCCAGCACTATGCGGCGGCTGTTCCAGGGCGAAGGCGGCCCCATCCGCGATGCAGTGCTGCTCAACAGCGCAGCCGCACTGGTGGCCGCGGACAAGGCTGGCAGCTTGATTGAAGGCATTGCAATGGCGGCCGAAGCCATTGACGGCGGCGCGGCCCTGGCAAGGGTGGACGCCCTGGTGGAAGTCAGCCAGGGGGCTGCGTAGAGTTTATTGGATTGGATTCTGTTTGGATAGTCGAGGGCAATAGCTATGGCCGCTGCAGGAAGAGCCAAGTTAGAACAGGCGCTCCGGTGGATTGAAGAAAACTGGGTAGGAGAAAAGGCTTGCGCCATCTGCGGCAACTCGGGGTGGTTCATGGGAGAGGCCGTTGGCGAGATGAAGCAGATCAACCAGGGGTCAAGGTGGATTCCCAACTCCGGGCCAGCCTATCCCCTTGTCGTGCTTTCCTGTGAAAACTGTGGGTACACGCTGTTGTTCAATGCCATCGTGCTGGGCCTGATGGACGGGTAGTGGTTGCTAATTGATAGATAAGCTCTAGGAGGTCACCTTTTCCTGAAATGCCTAACATTCTTGACGAGATAGTTGCTGCCAAGCGTGAGGAACTGGCTGCGGTTAAAGCCACGGCTCCCGTGAAAGAGGTGCAAGACCAGATTTTGCGCCGCGGGGCGCCCCTGAGCCTGTCCGGCGCACTGCGGGGCGGCGCGGTCAGGCTGATTGCCGAGGTGAAAAAGGCATCGCCGTCGCGGGGCCTGCTGTGTCCTGACTTCGATCCGGTTGACTTGGCCGCCACCTACGCCGCCAACGGAGCGTCGGCCATATCGGTGCTGACCGACCCCCGTTTCCAGGGGGAACCGGAACACCTTTCGGTCATCAAGGAATCCAACGTTTCCGCCGCCGTGCCGGTACTTCGCAAGGACTTTATCTTTGATCCTTACCAAGTCTACGAGGCGCGGGCCATGGGCGCCGACACCTACCTACTGATAGTGGCCATCCTGTCCCCGGCCCAACTGGCCGAACTGCTGTCCCTGGGCCGGGAACTGGGCATGGACGCGCTGGTGGAAATCCATGATGAAGGAGAGTTGCAGGTAGCCCTGGACGCGGGAGCCGAGATCGTTGGCATCAACAACCGCGACCTGCGAACCTTCCAGACAGACCTGGCAACCACCGAGGGGTTGGCGCCCCTGATTCCCGGCGACAGGATAATCGTCAGCGAGAGCGGCATCTTCACCCAGGAACACTTGCAGCGACTGGGCCGATTGGGCGTTAACGCGGTGCTGGTGGGCGAGGCCCTGGTGACCGCCCCCGATACGGCGGCCAAGGTGCGGGAACTGACCGCTCCCGTTGCTGCGGTGAGTCGCCCATGATCCGCACCAAGATTTGCGGTATCCAGAGCACCGAGGACGCCATAACTGCCGCCGAGGCGGGAGCTGACTATTTCGGACTGGTCTTTGTGCCCGAGCGGAGGCGGCGTGTGGAAATTCCGGCGGCGGCGGAAATTGTCGATGAATTGCGCACCTTGATCGAGGACCCGCCTGGGGCGGTGGGCCTGTTCGCGGATCAGCTATTAGAAGAGGTGATTGAAACCATCAACGCCTGCGGCCTTGACCTGGCCCAATTGTGCGGCCGCGAATCGCCCCAATATTGCTGCCAGGTAGCGGAACGGACGGGAGCGGAAATAATCAAGGTGGTACATATTTCCACGTCCGAGACCCTGGATGGCACCAACGGAGATGGAGTTGAGGTGCGGCTTGCCCCGTACCTGGAAGCCGGTTGCCGGGTGACCCTGGACCGCCTGGTGGAGGGCCTGCAGGGCGGCACGGGCCAGAGCTTTGACTGGGACGTGGCAGCCCGGCTTTCCCGGCTCGGTTACGAATTCCTGCTGGCCGGGGGGCTGACACCGGAAAACGTTGCCCAGGCAGTATCCCAGGTAAGTCCCTGGGGCGTGGACGTTTCCAGTGGCGTGGAGACCGACGGCGACAAGGACGCGGAAAAAATCCGGGCCTTCATCCACAATGCTCGTTCTGCTCTATGAATTCAGACATGGATGGACAGGATATACAGGATAGCCCTTTCTTCATTTTGGTTGATGCCGGCCCCCGACCGTGGTCAGGGAAGACAACAGAATTCTGTTCATCCTGTTCATCCATGTTTAATTGAAGAGGTATATTCCAATGACCGTTAGTGATTCGACGGTTTGGCCCGATGCCCGGGGCCGTTTTGGCGATTTTGGGGGCAAGTTCGTTCCCGCTACCCTTATGGCTGCCCTGGAAGAGTTGGAAGAGGCCTACGGGGCGGCAAAGGTGGATGAGGAGTTCCAACAAGGACTATCATCGCTGCTGCACCACTACGCCGGACGTCCCACCTCCCTGTACTTTGCCGAGAACCTGACCCGCCACTGCGGTGGTGCCAAGATCTACCTGAAGCGGGAAGACCTGGCCCATACCGGCGCCCACAAAATCAACAACGCCCTGGGTCAGGCCCTGCTGGCCAAGCACATGGGCAAGGAACGGATTATCGCCGAAACCGGAGCGGGACAGCACGGCGTCGCGACCGCCACCGTCTGTGCCATGCTGGGCCTGCAGTGCGTGGTGTACATGGGCTCCGAGGATACCCGCCGGCAGGCCCTGAACGTATTCCGCATGCGCCTGCTGGAGGCCGAGGTTATCGCCGTGGAGTCGGGCACCCGCACGCTGAAGGACGCCATCAACGAGGCCATCCGCGACTGGGTTACCAACGTCGAGACCACCCACTACCTGATTGGCAGCGCGGTGGGGCCTCACCCTTACCCCATGCTGGTGCGGGACTTCCAGTCGGTAATCAGCCGGGAAGCCCGGGCCCAGATTATCGACGCTGAGGGCCGCCTGCCTGACTACGTGGTGGCCTGCGTGGGCGGCGGCAGCAACGCTATCGGAACCTTTTACGAATTTATTGGCGACGAGGAAGTGTCCCTGGTCGGGGTGGAAGCCGGTGGCGAGGGCATCGAGACGGGCCACCATTCCGCGACCCTGAGCGCCGGGCGGCCCGGCGTGCTGCACGGTTCAATGTCCTACCTGCTGCAGGACCAGCACGGGCAGGTACAGGAGACACACAGCATCTCCGCGGGGCTCGATTACCCTGGTGTGGGGCCAGAACACAGCTACCTGAAAGACGCCCACCGGGCCGACTACACGTCGGTTACCGACGCGCAGGCCCTGGAGGGCTTCCACTTGCTGTCCCGCACCGAGGGGATAATCCCCGCGCTGGAACCGTCCCACGCCGTGTACCACGTAGCCGAAATGGCGCGCAGCCTTCCCCCTGACAAAGTCATCCTTATGTGCCTGAGCGGCCGGGGCGACAAGGACGTGCCCACGGTGGCTGCCGCCGCGGGGATTGAGTTTTAGGCTGGAAACCACCACATTGCTAACAAAGGAATCGTTGGCGCGGGCATTGGCGCTCGACGGCGATTCCCTTACGTATTTCCGCTCTTAATGGCCGATTTACTCCGCAAATAGTAGATGGCCGCACTGTCTCATTTACTTCCTCTTAACACTCCGCAGACCCGGTTGGTGTATTATTAGCCCATACCAATTGGGAAGGACAGGTTAGCTTATATGCCAAGAGTTTTAGTTTCTGACCCCATAGCCCCCGAGGGGATCGATCTTTTGAACACCCGCACCGACGTTAAGGTGAAGACAGGCCTTAAGCCCGAGGAACTGGTAGAGACCATTGAGAATTACGACGCCTTGGTTGTCCGCAGCGAGACCAAGGTTACGCCCACTGTAATTGAGGCGGGACAGAACCTTAAGGTCATTGCCCGGGCCGGTATCGGCGTCGACAACATCGACCTGACCGCCGCCACCAATGCCGGGATCGCTGTGGTTAACGCCCCCATCGGCAACACGGTGGCTGCCGCCGAGCACTCGCTGGCCCTGATGCTGGCCCTGGCCCGTAACATCCCCCAGGCCTACCAGTCGCTGAAGCAGGGCGAGTGGCGACGCAGCGCCTTCATGGGCATTGAAGTCCGCAACAAGTACCTGGGCGTGGTCGGCCTGGGCCGGGTGGGCTCCGAGGTGGCCCGCCGCGCCGCCAGCTTCGGGATGCACCTGCTGGCCTACGACCCCTTCGTGGGCGCCGACTATGCCCGCCGCCTGGGGGCGGAACTGCTGCCCCTGGACGAACTGCTGGCCCGGTCGGACTTTGTAACGCTGCACACCCCACTTACTCCATCCACCACCAATCTGATCGGGGCGCGGGAACTGGCGCTGATGAAACCTGACGCCCGCCTGATCAACGTGGCTCGGGGCGAACTGATTGACGAGGATGCTCTCCTGGCGGCCCTGGAGGCGGACCGCCTGGCCGCTGCGGCCCTGGACGTATTTGTCCAGGAACCGCCCCAGAACCGGGACCTGGTCAATCACCCGAAGGTGATGGCCACACCCCACCTTGGGGCATCTACCCAGGAGGCCCAGCGCGAAGTAGCAATTGAGGCGGCGGAGCAGGTACTGGCGGTGCTGGAAGGACGGCCCGCCCGCAACACGGTCAACGCCCCCTTCATGACCTCGGATGCCCACGACCTGCTGTCGCCCTTCATTCCAGTGGCCACCCTTGTGGGCAAGCTGCTGACCCACCTGGCCCAGAACCAGTTTGTGGGCGTCAACATCTCATACGAGGGAGAGATTGCCCAGCACGACACCATTATGCTCAAGTCGGCGGTGCTGGCCGGTGTCCTGACCCCCGTCACCTCGGAGCAGGTGAACCTGATCAACGCGCCGGTGCTGGCCCAGCAGCGGGGCCTGCGGGTTACCGAGCACAAGTATTCCGAGGCGCCGGAGTATACCAGCCTGATCACCGTTACCCTGACCACCAGCAGCGGCGACTTCACCCTGGCTGGCACGTCGCTGCGCAACGAACCCCACATCGTCAAGGTCAACGACTATTGGCTGGACCTGCCGCCGTCGGCCCCCTACATGCTGTTCGTGGACAACCGGGACCAGCCTGGCTCCATCGGCGCCGTGGGCACCATCGCCGGTCGGCACAACATCAACATCAGTTTCATGGAGGTGGGCCGCCTGAACCTGCGGGGCCAGGCCATGATGGTCCTGGGCCTGGATGACCCCATGCCCAGCCACGTGCTGGAGGAAATCAAGGCTCTGCCCCACATCTCTGACGCGCACCTGGTGCAGATTTAGTACTCATCCACGAATGGGCACGAATATCCACAAATAGCTGGATCTAATCGGTTGTTTGGCGGTCTCTCGTTTAGTCACGATGTTAGCCTGGGTGCCGAGACCTGGCTATTGGTGGGTATTCGTGCTTATTCGTGGTTTAACTTTTTGGTGTGGTATGCTACGGAAACCGGTCCAGTACCGGTCTAAGGTATTGAATTAAGGAGTTAAGCATCATGGCGGAAAAGATTGCGATTATGGGCGCGGGCGCGTTGGGCAGCTATGTCGGCGCCTTTCTGACCCAGGCAGGCGAGGACGTTACTTTCATTGATATGTGGCCCGAGCACGTGGAGACCATGCGCTCACAGGGCCTGCGGGCCAGCGGCAGCCAGGGCGACTTCACCGTGCCCGTCAGGGCCATGCACCTGACCGACGCCCAGGGCATTACCGAACCCTTTGATTTCGCATTCATTTCGATGAAGTCCTACGACACCGAGTGGGCCACCCACTTCATCAAGCGGTACGTGAAGCCCTCCGGCTACTTCGTCTCCCTGCAGAACTGCTGGAACGACCCCCTGATCGGTGAGATTGTGGGGCCGGAGCGGGAGATGGGTTGCATAGCGTCCCACATTGAGGTGGCCCTTTGGGAGCCGGGGCACGTCATTCGGGGCGGCGCGCCGGGGCGTGACCACGGCCACGTGGTATTCCGGGTGGGCGAGCAGTCGGGCAACATCACTTCCCGCAGCGAGGGCGTGGCTCAGAAGCTGGACAACATCGACGCCGCCTACGCCACCGACAACCTGTGGGGCGAGCGGTGGGCCAAGCTGTGCCAGAACGGCATGGGCAACGCCATCTCCGCCATGACCACCCTGGGTTCCCAGGAAATGGCCCAGGACCCCCGATTCCGCACGTTCCGCATTCAGCTGGCCAAGGAGGGCGCCCAGGTAGGCCTGGCCCAGGGTCTGAACGTGGTGGCCATCAATGGAATCCCTGCCCAGACCTGGGCCGACGCCGACAAGGGCGATGTCTTTGAAGAACTGAATGGGATAATGAGCCAAGCCGGCGGGCGGGTCAACTGGCTGGCATCCATGGCCCAGGACGTCCACAAGGGCCGCCACTCGGAAGTGGACTTCATGAACGGCCTGATCTGCAGCAAAGGCCACGAAACGGGCGTCCCCACCCCCTTCCACGACGCCATCGTAGACACCATGCACGGCATCGACGACGGTTCCCTGAAGCCGGACCCGTCCAACGTGGACATTCTTATGAAGGCGGTTGGGTTGTAGGGCCACCGCGCACGATATCGAGGGAGACACCAGCTTGCCAGGAGGTGGTTCCCATGTTCATCAAGGTCGAACCGGCCGGGTTCTTCATGTATACGGTGCAGCTGATCTTTGACCCTGCAAGTCCTGATTCGGAGGACCAGGAAGTGCGGGAGTACCTGACCGACCACGAACTGGATCCCCGGTACAAGTACGACATTGAGCAGGACGGCCGCTCCTGCGAGGTGCTCCAGTTCGGCGGCTGCTACCTGGGGCGCCACCTCCAGACCGTGGGGCAGATACAGCGCCATGCCGTAGAAGTGGAACTGCTGACCGCCGAGGTGGAGACCCACCTGGCGGCCCTGGCATTGCCGCAACTGGCGGAGACCGAGTCGGAAGACGGGGCCAAGCTACGTGAAACGGTAGCTGTCCTGGTCTCGGAACTGCACCAGGAATCGGCCTTCCAGGCCGACGAGAACGGGGAACTGGCGGTTGCCCTGGACCGGGATGAGGTCAAGGCGGCGGCGTTAAGGTTGCTGGGCGATAACTGAGGTAAGATCGCTCGCCATGGAACGACAGTCACTGATTGCAATATAGACTCCATTAAGAGTAGCCATTTCATTTGCTGACAGAAATTGGCAGCAGTGCCAGCATAATCGGAGCAGTAATATCACTCCTCGGACTTGGATTTGCGCTGATTCAATTGTCCAGGCTACGGGGCGAAACGCGGGCGGCCAAGGAAGCGGCGGAAGAAACCCGCAGGCTATTGCGGCGGGAGGATACTGTTTCTGGCCTTACCAGGCTCAACGAACGGATTCAGAGTCTGGTAGAATTACAACGTACTGGGGACCGTATTCGTTCGCTGGAGCGCTATCCTGAAATAAGGGGCTTGCTGCAGGAGATTCGACGAGAGCATCCCAGTCTTTCTGAAGACCATCGACGAAAGGTACAAAGAGCCATGGCCATGCTGGGAAGAATGCAGGGCGAATTGGAAGCGCTAGAAGGCGACATACCACAAGAACTTATAGGCAGATCGAATCGGAGAATTCTGCAGCTTCAAAATACTCTTCTCATTGAACTGGAAGACAATTTGGAGTCGACTTGAGGTTCTAGACCATGGCAACGACAAGAATGTATGAATTAGCAGGGGAACTCTTGCGCCTCTCTCAGGAGAACAAACTGACTTGGGAGCAAACTCTGCGTGCGAACCAATTTCAGGTCGATTTTCCAGATGTGTCGCTAGCAATTTCTCGTTCCCATGACATCCCTGGTAACTACAGCCTAGAGCTTATCAACGAGACAGGTACGACAATAGATACTCTTTTGTGGTCTCCTACAAACTATACTCTTCGAAAAATGACCAACCCAGACCTTCAGGACGCAGCATTAGAGAAGATTTACGAGTTAGCTGAAAGCTACGTTCAAGGTATAGTGGCTGACAGGGCCCTCCACTACCTAAAGCAAACCTAGCTAGCCCTACCTTCGATAACTGTACCCTTGAGGCGTTCGTTCGCAGTTTAGGCGGCGGTTGAGGTGGAGACCTTCCAGGACGAATTCCGTGGCTGAGGCCTGGAGTTCGGGCCTTGGGTCGTCGGTGAGGCGGGCTACCGCATCGGTCAAACCCTCCACCCCGGAAGCCATGGCCGGGTATTCGCCGGCCGGTTTGTCGCTGCCCGTCTCGGCCTGGCTGCCCAGGTCGAAGGCGGTTACCACATCGTCAAGGGCGTCCACGTCGAAGTAGCGGCCGAAGACCCGCAGAACGGCCCGCTTGGTCAAATCCTCCATCACACGGTCCTCACGGCCTTCCTCGAAGGTTTCCAGTTCTATTTTGCCGCCGAAGGATGCCGAGATGTAGGGCAGGTCGCTGATGCGGGGGCAAGCAACCGTGTCGCCCGACCGAATGGCGCGGCGGACGGCGTTGCTGAGCAGCGTTTCGTAGTTGGCGATGGAGACGCGGACACTGACGCCGGAGCGCTGGTTGATCTCGTTGCTGTTGCGGGCCTGGGCGGTAATCTCCGCCAGGATCTCCTTGATGTACTGGGGAATGACCAGGTTGTCCTCGTCCATGAAGCGGGACCGCTCCTGGTCCATGATGGTGATCTCTTCCTCGATGTGGCGCGGGTAGTGGGTGTGAATCTGGGAGCCGTACCGGTCCTTCAGCGGGGTAACAATGCGGCCGCGGTTGGTGTAGTCCTCGGGGTTGGCGGTAGCCACAACGTAGACGTCCAGGGGCAGGCGGATGCGGTAGCCCTTGATCTGCACGTCCCGCTCTTCCATCAGGTTGAACAGGCCCACCTGGATACGCTCGGCCAAGTCGGGCAGTTCGTTGATGGAGAAGATGCCCCGGTTGGTGCGGGGCACCAGGCCGAAGTGGATGGCCAGTTCGTCGGACAGATGGCGACCCTCGGCCACCTTGATAGGGTCTATCTCGCCGATGAGGTCGGCGATGGAAATGTCGGGGGTGGCCAGCTTTTCGGAGTAGCGGTCCTCCCGACCGATCCATTCGATGCCCGTGTCGTCGCCGGCCTCGGCCACCATGTCGCGGCAGGACTGGCAGATGGGGTTGAAGGGGTCGCAGTTAATCTCGCAGCCTGCGGTCTTCGGAATGGCCTCATCCAGCAGGTTAACCAGGCTGCGGATGAGGCGGGACTTGGCCTGGCCCCGCTCTCCCAGCAGAATGATGTCCTGGCCGGCCAGGATGGCGTTCTCAAGCTGGGGGATTACGGTGTCCTCAAAGCCGACGATACCGGGGAATACGACCGCCTCGGCGCGCATTTTGGCCACCAGGTTGTTGCGCATTTCCTCGCGCACGGGAGTCACCCGATAACCGCTTTCTCGCAACTCGCCGATAGTTCCGGGCCGATTGGCGCCCAAATGTGCCGGTGAGGTCATCGTTTCCCTCCGTGATAAGACAAAGGCTTATAGCTACAAAAGCGTTACGCCAGTATAGCACAGGGAGGATTGCCCTCACGCCCGGCCTCGCCCACGGGGGGAGGGATTTGTCCACGAATGGGCAGGAATATTCACGAATGGGATCTTTTTATTTTTTGGCCCATTTTGGCCCATTTTGGCTCATTTTGTTCCGGTTTTGCCCTCACCCAGAGGGCGAGGGGGAGTCGTGTATACAGTAGCGTTGATCTCCTGGGGCAAGGCGGCCACAAGGGCCGCCCCTACGAAGGTTGCCGGTGGGCCAGGGCAGACACACAGGTCTGCCCCTACGGTGGGGGTTTTGCCGTCGTTCGGGTGCCTATGCCATTGCGAACCAGCGGGCCCAGAGCAGGGACAGGTCGGGTTTGGGCTTGGGTGGTGGGAGTTCCCGCATTAGCAGGCGGTCGTATTTGCTCTCCCACGCCCAGGGGAGCAGGGCCAGCAGCATGCGCCGGGGTTCGGGGATGTCTCCCGCTTCCCGTACCTTGTCCAGGTAGTTGTGCAGGTGCATCCAGGTGGTGAGGCGGAATCCCTGGTCGGCGATCTTGCGGATTACCTCCAGGGGTTTGGGCGGTTCCTGCCGGTCGCCTACAGCGCGGGCGTAGTCGTTGTAGACCTGTTCGGTGACACGGCGCATGCGGTAGATGGTGAGTTGCCGGTGGTATTTGCGCTGGAGGGCGCGGATTTCTTTTCTGATTTCGCTGAGGGTTCGCATGGTTGTCTTTCTCCTTTTGTTTATCCACGAAGGGACACGAAGGGGCACGAAGGTGGGATTTTTTTGAAAAGTGTGCCGTTTTGTGCCATTTTGTCCCGTTTTGCCTTTGTCCCGGGAGGCCTTTCCCAGAGGGCCAAGCGGGAGTTGTGTTTCCGGCAGCGTTGACCTCCTGGGGCAAGGCGGCCACAAGGGCCGCCCCTACGTTTGCGGCGGTGGGCCGGTGGCGCTCGCGGTTCCTGTTCAATGGACTGTGTTCTTAATGGTGGAGGGGTGTTATGCGGGGTGGCAAGGGGGTGGTGTCAGGGAACAGGGGAGGGGTATGCTGTCGCTGAGCGGGGTTGCCGCAAAGGGCATTTCAAGAATGCAGGAGGGAGTGGCGGCGTGATGTGAAGCAGGGGCGCACCGTTGTGCGCCCCTGCGGTATTCCCAGGCGGGGATTCTCTGGTCGGATAGTCTTAGGTGAAAATGCCCAGGGGGTTGAGGGAACGGGGAGCGTCGGTAACGTCCATCTCCTCCACCCGCTTCATGAAGTTGACCACCAGATAGGTCAGGGGCGTGGCCAACGTTTCGTAGAGAATCTTAACGATCCACTGGGCCAGGGCGGCGCCCAGAAGGGCGGTGCTGCTCCAGGGGTCGCCCCCGAAAATACCAGGAAGGATGCCGAAGGCCAGAAAGATAAAGATGAAGGAATCCAGCCCCTGTCCCACCACCGTGGAGCCAATGGTGCGTACGAACAGCAGCCTGCCCTGCATTTTGTATTTCAACAGCGCCAGCACGGTCGAGTTGGAAAACTCGCCGATCAAGTAGGCGATGAAGGAAGCGATCAGAATATTCGGTACCTGGCCGAGAATGCGGCCGTAGGCACCCTGTTCCGACTCGCCCCAGAAGAAGGCGCCGGGAAGGATTCCGGTCAGCCAGAGGGCAATTACCACCACCAGGTTCATTGCGAAACCAAGCCAGATAACGCCTCGCGCTATTCGAAACCCATAGACCTCGGTCAGTACGTCCCCGACGATGTAGCTGATGGGGAAGATGATTATGGAGGCTGGCAGAATCACCGCCGGGTCGCCGAACCACTGGATGGGCAGAATGGTGATGGGCTTGACCGCGATGATGTTGGAGGCAATCAACACGGTAATGAACAGGGCCACGACAACTACGAAGGTTCCGGTGAATCGCATTATTGTCTCCCTTCTGTTGAGTGATACGCCGGGTTGCTGCAATAACTGACAAAGGGGCCGGAGGTTACTCTCCCGGCCCCTGGTAGTCCACCGAGACCTCGGTGTGGATTCCGCCCCTAACCTTGTAGTCCAGGCTCACCCTCATGCGCCGGGGCAGGCAGCAGGCCACCAGGTCCTGAAGGATTCGATTGACGGCGTGCTCCTGGACAATGCCCACGTCGCGGAAGGACAGGAGGTAATACTTGAGAGACTTCAGTTCGATACAGCTTTCCCCAGGGATGTAGCTGATGACAAGGGTGCCGTAGTCGGGCATGCCGGTCCATGGGCACACGGCGGTGAACTCGTCGGTGTCGATGACCACCTCCGTTTCCTGGCCCGGGTACTCGTACTGGAAGGCCATGAGGCACTCGGTGTCGATGGCCGAATCCTGGCGTATGGCTACCCGCGAGTCCAGGCTCTCATACTGCTCCTTGAGTTCAGGAATAGTGGCCATGGGGAAAGCCTCCTGTGGCGTGTGGGGCGCCAGATTAATTCCAATATATTAAATATGTTTTGGGTATGTGTCAAAAGGGTAAAGCCATTTCTATTATGGAATCAGGCTATTTATAAACCATGTTTCTGTCAGCAATGAGGTTTGCCATTACGAAATCGGACGCTATAATTAGCATTATCCAATTCGGTCAGGAGGAGAAAATAAAATGGCAGAGTACGCTCATCCCGAGTCCCTGGTGAGCACCGAGTGGGTGGCGGAGCACGGCGGCGACGCCAATGTGCGGCTGATTGAGGTGGACGTGGACACCGCCGCCTACGAGCAGGGCCACATTGCCGGCGCCGTGGGCTGGAACTGGCAGAGCCAATTGCAGCAGTCGGTGCGCCGCGACCTGCTGAGCAAGGAAGAGATGGAAGGACTCCTGGGCGGTTCCGGTGTCAGCAACGACGCCACCGTGGTGGTGTACGGCGACAACAACAACTGGTTCGCCGCCTGGGCATTCTGGCAGATCCGGTATTACGGCCATACCAACGTCAAGCTGATGAACGGGGGCCGCGCCAAGTGGGAGGCCGAGGGCCGCCCGATGACCACCGATGTTCCCAGCTATGCCGCGACCAACTTCACTGCCAAGGACCCGGACGAGAGCATCCGCGCCTACCGGGACCAGGTTTTGGCTGCGGTGAGCGCCGGCAGCACCGCCCTGGTGGACGTGCGGTCACCGGCGGAGTTCAGCGGGGAATTGCTGGCGCCGCCCAACCTGCCGCAGGAAGGCTCCCAGCGGGGCGGCCACATTCCCGGCGCTGCCAACATACCCTGGGGCCAGGCAGCCAACGAGGACGGCACCTTCAAGTCGGCGGATGAACTGGCCGAGCTTTACGGGGGGAAGGGCGTTGACGGCAGCAGGGATACCATTGCCTATTGCCGGATCGGCGAGCGGTCGTCCCACACCTGGTTCGTGCTGACCCAGTTGCTGGGCTACGAGAACGTCCGCAACTACGATGGGTCGTGGACGGAGTGGGGCAGCATAGTGGGGGCGCCGATAGAGAAGCCGTAGACAGGCCTGTTTTTTGACATGGATGGGCAGGATGGACAGGATTGTTAGTTTCCTGTTGGTTCTGCCCGTTTGTTTTGCCTTCGCGGAGTGAAAGATGGCTCTTTACCTTATTTCGTGCGTTAACCGGAAGTTGGCGGTACCAGGTCCGGCCGGGGATATGTATGTTTCGCCTCTATTTCTGAAAGCTCGTGCTTACGTGGAGAATCGGGACAAACCCTGGCTTATTTTGTCGGCAAAGTATGGTTTGGTGCATCCTGAACAGGTCATAGAACCTTATGACCTGACGCTTAACAAGTTGGGAATTGCGGACAGGCGCCGGTGGGCGGAGCAGGTAATGGGCCAGTTACAACCACACCTCGCCAGTGAAAGTGAGGTTGTTTTTCTCGCGGGCCAACGTTACCGCGAATTCTTGGAGCCACAGCTTGCCCGTCAAGGAAATACTGTGCAAGTTCCAATGAGAGGGTTAAGCATAGGCAGGCAACTGAGTTGGTTGGACCGGCACGCCCATGGATGACCGGTACGCCGATACCTGTCGCTTTTACGACTTGCTGGACTATCTGGCTGCTCGCACCGGCGGGCCCAGGGTCTTAATGGACTGCAGTGGTCGACAGGACTGGCCCAGGCAAGGAGTGTACTTCTTCCTAGAATCGGGTGAGAATCGCGCAAAAGATGTGGAGAAAGGTCGAGTTGTCCGAGTCGGTACCCATGCGCTGACCGCAGGATCAAGAACCACACTTTGGAACCGCCTGTCCCAGCACCGGGGTGTCAGCCGAACCGGTCTTGGTAATCACCGGGGATCCGTTTTCCGCCTGATAGTGGGTACAGCTCTAGCCGCAGAAAAGGGCATGGAATCGCCCACTTCATGGGGAGTGGGCAATAGCGCTAGCCACGCGGCCAGGATACTGGGCAGAAGCTCCGAGTCAGTGAAAACCGGCGAGGCCGATCTGGAATTGCTGGTAACTCAATACATTGGGCAGATGCCCTTTCTCTGGCTCAATGTGCCAGACGAACCCGGTCCGGCCAGCACCAGGGGATTCATTGAACGGAACGCTATCGCATTGCTCAGCAGCTATGTAACGCCAGCGGCTGACTCACCGTCGGAACGTTGGCTGGGAAGACATAGCGACCGGAACCGGGTCCGCCAATCGGGACTTTGGAACAATCGCCATGTAGATGAGGTTTGTGATCCCCTGTTTCTTGCAAAGATGGAGTCGTTGATCGACGTGGCATATCCAGTCGGAATCGAATAGTTCCCTCTCCTCTAAAACTCCACGTTCTTGGGTGTTCTGGGGAAGGGGATGATGTCGCGGATGTTTTGCATGCCGGTGGCGAACTGGACGGTGCGTTCGAAGCCGAGGCCGAAGCCGGCGTGGGGGACTGTGCCGTAGCGGCGCAGGTCCAGGTACCACCAGTAGTTTTCCGCGTCCAGGCCGGACTGCTTCATTCGTTCCAGCAGCACGTCCTCCCGCTCCTCGCGCTGGCTGCCGCCGATGATTTCGCCGATGCGGGGCACCAGCACGTCCATAGCCCGCACCGTCTCCCCGTCGTCGTTCAGGCGCATGTAGAAGGCCTTGATGTCACTGGGGTAGTCGGTGACCACTACGGGCCGCCCCACCCGCTTCTCGGTGATGTAGCGTTCGTGTTCCGATTGCAGGTCCAGGCCCCAGGAGACGGGGAACTCGAAGCTCTCGCCGGAGGTTTCCAGCAGCCTGACGGCCTCGGTGTAGGTCATGCGCTCGAAGCTGGAGTTGATGATGCCCTCCAGGGTTTCGATGGCGGAGTTGTCGTACCAGCGGTTGAAGAAGGCCATGTCCTCGGGGCACTGCTCCAGGGCCTGGCTGAAGATGTATTTGAGGAAGTCCTCGGCCAGTTCGGCCAGGCCGTCCAGGTCGCAGAAGGCCACCTCGGGCTCCACCATCCAGAATTCGGCCAGGTGGCGGGAGGTGTTGGAGTTCTCGGCGCGGAAGGTGGGGCCAAAGGTGTAGACGTCGGACAGGGCCAGGGCGAAAATCTCGGCCTCCAGCTGCCCGCTGACGGTGAGGTAGGTGGGCTGGCCGAAGAAGTCCTCGGCGCTGTCCACCAGGCCGTCGCGGCGGGGCGGGTCCTGCAGGTCGAGGGTGGTAACGCGGAACATGGAACCGGCGCCCTCGGCGTCGCTGGCGGTGATCATGGGCGTCTGGATGTACTGGAAGCCCCGCTGCTGGAAGAAACTGTGGATGGCGTAGGCCATGGTGTTGCGGACCCGGGCCATGGCGCCGAAGGTGTTGGTGCGGGGGCGCAGGTGGGCGATTTCCCGCAGGAACTCCAGGGTGTGACGCTTCTTCTGGAGGGGGTATTCCTCGGGGTCGGCCTGGCCCAGGAGTTCCAGGCTGGTGGCATTTACCTCGAATTTCTGGTTGCGGCCCTCGGACTCTACCAACTGGCCCACGGCGCGGACGCTGCAGCCCGTGCTCAAGGACTCCACCAGGGCGAAGTCGGGAGAGGATGGTTCCACCACGATTTGCAGGTCGGTGAGGGTTGAGCCGTCGCTGATCTGGATGAAGGAGACTGCGCCGGAGGAGCGGCGGGTTTTGACCCAGCCCTGGACCAGCACCTCGCCACCGGCGGCTTCCCGTTGGAGGATGTCCTTTACCCTGGTACGCTGCATAGCATCGCCTCCTGCAGGCCCATTTAGTCCGATTCTAGCATTGAGGGACGGAGAGGGAAAGCGTTGGGGCCGTCAACAGCCGGGCGTGGCAATCGGTTGCCGAAATATGGCCCAAACGCTATTATTGTTTCCGGCGACGGATTGCGCGCTAAACCCATTTATTGCATTTTCGGGGCTATTGGCCCTGTCCGCAAATACCGCTGTATGCCTCAATTATCCTGGAGTTGAAATCACGCCGCATGTACCTGGATTTGCACAGCCACTCGGTTTCCTCTGACGATTCCCGGGCCACCGTTGAACAGTACGTGAAATGGGTGCAGGTGCTCCGCAACAAGCGGGGCTGCACCATTGACGGTTTCGTTCTCACCGAACACCGCAAGTTTGACTTTGACAAGGACTACTCCCAGCTTGCCGCCGAGTACGACGTGCTCATTATGAAGGGGTCGGAACTGGACACCCGTTACGGCCATGTGCTGGTTTACGGCGTTACGGAGGGGTTGGCGAAGGATATTGACCTGGGCGACGTGAAGATGGACGCCCGGGAACTGATGAAGGCCGCCCGCCACCACGGGGCCATTGCCGTTCCGGCACACCCGGGACGCTTCGGGATTGGCCTGGTGGAATACATTGAGCAGGGGGAGACCTTCCCCGGCCTCAATATGGTTGAGCGTTTGAACGGGGGCAGCCGGGCCGGTGAAAACGAGCGGGCCGATACCCTGTGCCAGGAGCAGAGCTACCTGGGCACCGGCGGCAGCGACGCTCATCTGGCCAGCCACCTGGGGGCGTGCATGACTCACTTCCCCCGGGAAGTGCGGGACGAGCGGCAACTGGTGGAGGCCCTGATAGCGGGGGATTTTACCCCGGTGTGGCTGAAGGATACGCAGCAGTAGCCAGTGGTACAACCTGACAGAGACGATCGGAAGAAGGCACGGGCGGGTTACAAACCCGCCCCTACGTGCTACAGGCCCTTTAAGGACAGCGCCACTAATTGACCACAGCGGGACAGTCCGCTGAGGAGACACCCATGACAATGGAACTGGAATACAACCGGGACCTGTACGGCGTGGAGCACGAGGCGGGTCCCTTTGAGATTACCGCCGACCTGATCCAGATTTTCAACCGCAGCATCGGCGAGACCAATCCCATGTTCACCGATGCGGCCACGGCCCAGGCCGCGGGCTACACCGGGGTGCTGGCGCCGCCCACCCTGGTTACCATGCTGGTGCGGAACGTGGAACTGCCGGATATAGAGTTGAAGTTCGGAGTTATGCGCTTTCACGCCGGGCAGCGGGTACAGTCAAAAGCGCCCATCGTGGCCGGTGACAGTTTGCTGGCCTCCTCCCACCTGAAGGAGGTTTACCCCAAGACGGGGCGCAGCGGCACCATGGTCTTCACGGTTTGGGAGACCACCTTCACCAACCAGGACGGCGTGGTGGTGGCCGACGTCCAGGAATCCTACGCATCCCGGGAGTAACGCAAGCAATGGCTGACCATAACGGCCCCTTCTTTGAAGATATTGATATGGGCGACGAGATTGGCCCGGTGGAACTGGTGGCTACGGATGACAACGTGACCACCTTCTGCGAACTTTGGGGCAACCCCATGCCCAACCGCTTCACCAGTCCGGAAATGGCGGAAGCCGCCGGACTGCCCGGTCCCATAGTTCCCGGGGTTATGAGCATGGCCATCATGAGCCAGGCCCTTACCGATTGGGCCGGGCCTGAATCGCTGAAAGATCTGGACCTGGTCTTCCGCCAGCCCGTGCCCCACAACAAGCCGCTGCTCATTTCCGCCACGGTAACAGATACCAGGGAAGAGGACGGGGAAAACCTGATTGAGTGCGACGTCCTGATGATGGGCGAAGCGGGAGAACGATACGTGGGCGGTACGGCGCTGATTTCCCTGCCCAGCAGCGGAGAGTAATGATGAGTATTTCCAGCATTCAATGGTGGGAAACTCCCAGGAAGATACAGATAAAGCTGGAACCCCACCAAATCAAACCAATGCCTCTGGGGCATGACACCTTTATAGTCATCGAAATTGGGGGGCGACAATTCGATGCACTGATTCCTTCGTCCAGTCTGGTGGACGACAAGTATGCACCCGCGGCTTTAGTGGGGAAGAACGGTGACAGGACCATAGTCCATTTTCCAGTCAGCAACGAGGGAAGGCCTACCTGGGAACTGACAGATGCGGAACTGGAGAGCTTGATCGCCTGATTGACAGTGCGGTGGGGGGGTTCTATCAAAAGGAAAGGGAATGATACTGTCGGACAACCAAATCAGGGAAGCGTTGGAGTCGGGCGAACTAGCAATAGACCCCTTCAATTCAGACAGTGGCTCAATACAGCCGGCTTCAATAGACCTTCGCCTGGGCCCCACCATATCTGATTTGGGAGTCAACCCGATTGAGGGGGTATATATTGACCCGACCAAGCTCAATGTAAACAGTTTTATACAGTCTCAATCGGAAACCAGGGACATTACCAGGGAACCCCTTTTCCTGCATCCTCGACAATTTGTAATCGGAGCTACCCTAGAGCACGTTACTTTGAGCACCCGATTTGGCGCCAGGGTAGAGGGAAAGAGCAGATTGGCAAGGTTGGGAGTGGGAGTTCATGTCACTGCACCCAAAATAGACCCTGGGTTCTCAAACTATATTACCCTGGAAATTTTCAACCTGGGACCCTGGGTAGTCATGCTCCAAAATGGGATGGAAATCTGCTCGCTGGTTGTTGAGCCGTTAGGACAGCCGGCTGGAAGAGGATACGAGGGAGCCTTTCAGGGAACCAGACCAAGTTGAGCCAAATCGGGAAATCAGAACAGGATATGACGCCAGGGTTTCAACAATCTCAATTAGTATGCTGATACTTCGTTTTCCTTCGTGGATGACAGCGAGGCAATAAAATGTACGACCTCAGCGGAAAAGTAGCTTTGGTAACAGGCGCGGGCGGGCGGAACGGCATTGGCCGCGCCATTGCCACCCGCCTGGCCCGGGAGGGAGCGGACGTGGTGGTAACGGACATAACCGCTTCCGCAACGGCGATTCGGGCCGAGGACCAGGCAGACGGCTGGGAGGGCCTGCCCAGCGTGGTCAAGGAAATTGAGGCAGAGGGTCGGCAGGCCCTGGGCATCTTTTCCGACGTTTCCGACAGCGCCCAGGTGGACGACATGGTCAAGCAGGTGCTGGACCGGTTCGGCAAGATTGACATCCTGGTCAACAACGCCGGTTCCCGCCCCGGCCGGGACCGGGTGCTGGTGGTGGACCTGGAGGAGGACGCCTTCGACGAGGTGATGCGGGTGAACGTGCGGGGCACCTACCTGTGCTCCCGCGCAGTGGCCCGCCACATGGTGGCCCGCAGCGAGGCAGGAAACGGGGGCGGCAAGATAATCATCATCTCATCGGGGGCCGGCAAGCGGGGTATAGCCCGCTACGCCGTCTACTGTGCTTCGAAGTTTGCGCTGGTGGGTTTCACCCAGGCCCTGGCCCAGGAAATGGCGGCCCACAAGGTCAACGTCAACGCCATCTGCCCCGGCCTGGTGGACACCGAGCGGGTGGACTTCATCGCCGCCGCCCTGGCCGCAGAGGGGGAGTCGGCCGAGGAACACCGGGCATTGATGGTGCAGGAACGGTCAACGCGGGTCCCCATGGGCCGCATTGCCCAGGGCGCCGACATCGCCAACATGGCCGCCTTTTTGTCCTCTGCCGAGTCGGACTATATGACGGGCCTGTCCATCAGCGTGTCCGGCGGTTCGGAGATGAACTGAGCGATTCCGGAGAACCTGGAGCAGGGCGACCACAAGGGTCGCCCCTACAGATATCCCCATCCACCAAACTGTAAGAGAAAACAGGTAAGAAATTATGCCGCTGGAACGCGCCGACGTTGAACACATATCTGCCCTGGCCCGCATTGGGTTGTCCGAAGAGGAGATAACCACCTTCCAGGAGCAGCTTTCCAACATCCTGGACCAGTTTGAGCTTCTGAAGCAGTTGGACACCAGCGCGGTGGAACCCACCGGCCACGCGGTGGAGGTCAACTCAGTAATGCGGGAGGACGAGCCTGAAGAGTCGCTGAGTCCCGAGGATACGTTGCTGAACGCGCCGCGGCGTGAGGGCGACCTGTTCCGGGTGAAGGCGATTTTGGAGGAGTGATGGGCGAGGGCAAGGCGATTCGCCCTGGCGTCCTCTTGTCCTGACACTGTCGATGGGTACCAGCCAAACCTGGCGGTGGTCCGACAAGCTCACCACGAGCGGTATAAACCATTTCCGTGACCGGCACTGGAGGAAACAAACCCCTTGGCTGAACTTTGGGAATTGACCTTGCACGAGGCCCGGGCCGGACTGGACGCCGGGTCTTTCAGCGCCGTGGACCTGGCACGCGCCTGCTTTGACCGAATAACGCAGGTGGAAGACCGGGTCAAGGCCTACGTTACCCTGACCGAATCCCACGCCCTGGAACAGGCCGCGGCAGCGGACAAGGCCCTGGCTGCAGGGCGCGGCGGTCCCATGACCGGCATTCCGGTGCAGGTGAAGGACCTGATCTGCACCAAAGGCATACCCACCACCTGCTCGTCACGGATGCTGGAGAACTTTGTCCCCGTGTACGACGCCACCGTGTGGGCGAAGTTGTCGGCCCAGGGCGCGACGCTGCTGGGGAAGGGCAACATGGACGAATTCGCCATGGGGTCGTCCTGCGAGAACTCGGCCTTCTTTCCCACGCACAATCCGTGGGACCTGGACCGAGTGCCGGGGGGCAGCAGCGGTGGGGCGGCGGCGGCGGTGGCCGCCGACGAAGCCATCGTGGCCCTGGGTTCCGACACGGGGGGCAGCATCCGCCAGCCGGCGTCATTGTGCGGCGTGGCGGGTCTCAAGCCCACCTACGGGCGGGTAAGCCGCTACGGTCTTGTCGCCTTCGCGTCTTCCCTGGACCAGATCGGGCCGGTGGGCAAGGACGTTACAGACTGCGCCATTACCCTGAACGCCATTGCAGGCTACGATCCCAGGGACTCCACGTCCCTGAACCTGCCAGTTACCGACTTTACTGCCGGGCTTGCCGGGGACATAAAGGGCATGCGGCTGGGAGTTCCCCGGGAGTATTTCGTTGATGGCATGGAGCCGGGAGTGCGGGACGCGGTGGAGGGTGCCATCAAGGAACTGGAAAGCCTGGGCGCGTCAGTGGAACCGGTGTCGCTGCCCACCACGGAGTATGCCCTGGCCTGCTACTACATCATCGCGCCATCGGAATGTTCGGCGAACCTGGCCCGCTACGACGGAGTGAAGTACGGGTATTCCTTCCAGGACACGCCGGACATGTGGGAGGCCATGGAGACCACCCGCCAGCAGGGGTTCGGGCCGGAAGTAAAGCGGCGGATAATGCTGGGCGCCTACGCCCTGTCCGCCGGTTACTACGACGCTTACTATCTGAAGGCGCAGCAGGTGCGGACGCTGATCCGCCAGGACTTTGCCCGGGTGTTCGAGTCAGTGGACGCGCTGGTTACGCCCACATCGCCGGTGGTGGCATTCCCCATAGGGGAAAAGACCGCCGACCCGGTGCAGATGTACCTGATTGACGTCTGCACCCTGCCTATAAACATTGCCGGGCTGCCGGCTATGTCCGTGCCCTGCGGGTTCTCCGAGGGTCTGCCGGTGGGCATGCAGCTAATCGGCCCACACCTGTCAGAGGAACGGCTGCTGAACATCGCCTACGCATACGAGCAGGGGACTGAGTGGCACAAGGCCAGGCCGGGGATTTAGGGCGCCCCAACAGGGAAAATATAGTCTGAATTCGGGATGCAAATCTGAGATTTTCGGATAGGAGGGTAAGGCTATCACCCCCATCCTGACCTTCCCCCAGGTGCGTGTCAAAATCCCCTTAAAAACCCCAAAGGTGCTACAAATCAGGAAATTGTGAATCAAGCAGGGGGGTGACTTGAAGAGATTTACGGCTTTCTTGACCTTACTGTTTACTTCCCTAATCTGGACAGTTGCGTGTAGCTCCGACCAGCCCGTCCCACAAGAGCCTACAACAAGGGAGTGGTATCAAGGTGGCACGCTACACGACAAAACAGCGATAGATTGGGTGAAAGCTGACGACAGCGACAGACTGGCAACTTCCGCCGACTACGCCACTGTCATGTTAAAGGAAACTATCCTTTGGGAGAATATCGGTGGCGTGGATGATATGCGGCCCTACGCAGAAGAATTAAAAGAGTGCATTGATGGAACCTATTTGCCTGAGCCTGCCGTCCCAACTATGGCTAACTCACAAACAGCGAACCAATGTTGGGCGCTGATGTATTCCCATATTATGAAATAACTACAACGATGAAGTTTTGCAGTTCCCTCTGTCACCAAGGAGCCATTAGCTATGCTTCTGGAAACGGTATCGTTAGAAGATTGTTGCACTGTCTTTGGGCTTGCATTCGATATATTGGGCGTAAGCCTTATTTTCATTTTCGCCCCGGAAAAAGTTCCACACCCGCAATATGAGTCGGGCTTTGCGGTTCAGAAACACTACATCGAAGAATGGAAGCAAGGAAACAGAAGGAGAACCCTCTGGACAAGAGTAGGACTTCTCCTAGTAATCATTGGTTTTGCTACTCAAGCACTCGGGAATGCGTTGTTCTGAGCAAACACTTGGCCGAATGCCCCTAGAATCAAGATATCAGACCAGCTTTAGTTCATTTGTGGGCAACAGAATCCGGGAGTATTGCACATTCCTCTACCCACTCTTCATTGTGTATCAAGTGGTGGAGTTGTGCGACAGTTTTGAATTATGACGCATAGCCAACCTTCCCCCGTCTAATGGGAAGGGACCGACCATGATCGCCCGATTCCTTACGTCGCTGTCCTGGGTAAACCGTGACGCCAGGCTGATTACCCTGGCGCGCGGGGTACGCACCTTTTCGCAAAGCTTCATTGCCGTCATCATGGCAATCTATCTTGCCGAACTGGGCTTCAGCTTGGTGCAGATTGGGGCGGTCCTAACCGTGGGGGTTGCCGGAGTTTCCTTCTTTGCGCTGGTGGTGGGGATTGCCAGTGAAAGGGTGGGCCGGCGGCGACTGCTAGTCGTTTTCTCCCTATTGGCGGCTGCCGCCGGGCTGGCGATGTATTTCACCGAGGCCTTTGTTCCGCTGCTGGTCATCGCCTTCCTGGGAAGCCTGTCCACGGGCGGCGGGGGCGGAGAGAGCCCGGCGCAACCCCTGGAAGTAGCCATTCTCCCGGATACCGGTCCCACGGAACGGCGCACCGATATTTTCGCGGTCTATAGCATTGTGGCCCGCACCGGCACCTTCCTGGGCGCGCTGGCCGCCGGCGTTCCGGCGCTGTTGCAGGATGGTCTTGGCCTGTCCGTCCTGTCGTCCTACAAGTCCATGTTCCTGGGGTTTGCCCTGTGCCAGTTGGCGGGGGCGGCGCTGTACCTTTTCGTATCGTCGGGGGTGGAAGGGACCGCAGTCCGGCAGCAGTGGCAAAACCCGTTGAAGCTGCCGTCGCGGCGCAGGATATTCACCCTGATCTCCCTGTACAGCGTGGATACATTCACCACGTCGATGGTGATGCAGAGCCTGGTGGCCTACTGGTTTTACACGAAATTCGGGTTGACGGTGGAATCGCTGGCCCTGGTATTTTCCCTGTCCCACCTGCTGACCGCATCCTCGCTGTGGCTGTCGGCGAAGATAGCGAACAGGATCGGGCTGCTGAACACGATGGTGTTCACCCATATTCCGTCCAGCTTCTTTTTGCTGGCTGCGGCCTTCGCGCCAACGGCCACGCTGGCGATAGTGTTCTGGCAATGCCGCGCCTTTCTGAGCCAAATGGATGTTCCCACCCGGGATTCGTACAACATGGCGGTGATCAATCGCGAGGAACGGGTTGCCATGGCCAGCATTAACATGGTGACCCGCAGCGCTGCGGGGGCGGTTGGCCCTTCGGTGACCACGGCCATCTGGAACATTACCGCCGCCTGGGCGCCGCTGGTGGGTTCGGCGCTGTTGAAGATCAGTTACGACCTTTCGCTCTATTTCATGTTCCGCAACGTGCGGCCGCCGGAGGAAGAGGAACGTCTGCGGAACCGGCGCCAGGGGTAGGGGCTTCTTGCCTGACCAGTGGCGCTGGATAATTGGCGCGAGACAGTTTCGAGACTGCAGGAGGGTGCGCCAACTGACAGATCGCGGTGGCTAACATACTGCTCCAACAAGTAGAATGAAAGCAAACGGTTACGTAACTTATCAGGAGAGAAAAATGGGAATCTTCTGGATGACTGTGGAAATAGGCGACCCGCATGGGCAGCGCTTTGAGCCGGTGGAGATGCTGGTGGATACGGGAGCCACGTTCACGAAGGCGCCCAGGGACCTGTTGGAACGGCTCGGCGTGCCGGTGGAAAGCGCCTATACCGCCGAACTCGCTGACGGAAGCCGTATAGAGCGGACCCGAGGCAGGACAATGATCCGGTTGCAGGGAAAAGAATACCCCACGCCGGTAACCTTTGGAGAGGAAGGAGAACAAAGCCTGCTGGGCGCCATGGCCCTGGAAGACGCGATGCTGGCAGTTGACCCCTACTCCAAAAGGCTCACGCCGGTCAACGCGCTGGAAATGACGGAAGGGCCCGCGACTGGCCCAAGAACATCCCCCTGACCTTTTTCCTATCCCACCAAGGGAGAGGGAAAATGACAAGACCCTGCTACCCGAATCGCTCCCAATTGACGTTGTCCCGGCATAAAGGTAGTATGACGGCAAACTGCGGGGCAGCGGTTTTGAGCTTTTAGGGCGTCCTTCGGGGCAGTGCTCCGCAGACCTAAATACCAGGAGGAAAACAGCTATGGCAGAAGTTTTCGGGTATGGCGATTTTCAGTACACCTTCGTGGAAGACTGGGTGAAGCTTCCCCAGGGCAAGCGCCTGCTGGAGTGCCCGGGCGTGGTGTGCGACTCGGAAGACCGGGTGTTCATTCTGACCCGGGGCGAGGACCCCATTATGGTCTTCGACAAGGACGGCAACTTCCTGCGTTCTTTCGGGCAGGGGCTGTTCAGCAACCGCACCCACGGTCTCTACATTGCGCATGATGACTCCATCCTGGCTGCGGACGACGGCATCCACACCATCCAGAAGTTCACTCCCGACGGGGAGAAGGTGATGGAGATCGGCGAGCGCAACCATCCGGCCCCCCGCTGGAGCGGCCAGCCCTTCAACCGGCCCACGTCGGCGGCTATCCGGCCGGCCAACGGCGACATTTACATTTCCGACGGGTACGGGAACTCCCGCATCCACTGCTACACCGGCGACGGGGAGTACAAGTTCAGCTGGGGAGAGCCGGGCATCGACCAAGGCCAGTTCATCCGCCCCCACAACATCGCCGTGGACGGCGACGACCGCATCCTGGTGGTGGACCGGGAAGCGCACCGGGTGCAGATTTTTGATCCGGAAGGCGGCTTCATCACTATGTGGAGCAACATCCACCGCCCTGACGCCATGGTGCTGTGGCAGGACAACATTTACATCGGGGAACTGAACGGCATGGGCGGCGTGGACGACGCTCCGGGCCTGGGCCACCGCGTAACCATCTATGACCTGGAGGGCAACCGCGTGGGCCTGTTCGGGTCCAAGGATGAGGGCGAGGGAGCCGGCGAGTTCATCGCCCCCCACGGCATAGCAGTGGACTCCACCGGCGCGGTGTACGTGGCCGAGGTTTCCTACACCATCCGCGGTTCGCACATGGACCCGCCGAGGGAACTGCGGAGCTTCTCGAAGTATGAGCGGGTTAGGTAGGGGATTCTGACTCGTTGTGATTCGGCTCTGTGGAGGTCAACCCCATGCAACAAGGGTTGACCTCCGCCACCATTAGTTCTACTGATAAGGCACAACCGTTCTGTCTCTTGGCCCGCACAAGCCGTTATAATATTGCCGAGAGATCACTGAACCATGACTACCATCAACACTTCGGAAGAATTCTTGAGGGCTCTCAGGGAAAACCCTGAGTGGCGGGAGGCGGTGCGCGCCCAAATCTTAGGTGATGAACTTCTAAACCTGCCTGCCGCGTTACAGGCGTTAACTGAAACGGTCAACAGGTTCGTGGCAAGGCAGGAACAGTTTAACGACGAGATGAGACAGTTCCGTTCCGACCAGACCCAGTTCAACGAAGAGCAACGGCAGTTCAACCAGAATGCCCTGGCAAGATTTGACCGGATGGAAGGTGATAGTTCTCGCTTAAAGGAAGACTACACGCGTAGGGAAATGGTTGAGGCGGCTGAGTTCATACCCATCGATATGGGTCTGCAATATGAAAGGAACATGACAAGGGGTGAACTAGCTAGGATTGCTGCGGATATGGCGGCCGGACAGCCTCTTTCCGGTGACCTGAGAAGCTTCCGAGATTCAGACCTGGTCATCGTCGCCCGAGATGGGGAAGAGAGCAAATACCTGGCCGTGGAAGTTTCATACACTGCCGACCGGAGAGACACCGGCAGGGCAATCCGAAACGCAAGAATCCTTGCTGAACAGACAGGTCGTCCATCCGTGGCCGTAATTGCCAGCACCCGCAATACCCGCGAGGTGCAGGAGGAAATCGATTCCGGGCAGGTTTACTGGCACCAATTGGCTGATCGTGAAGCATAGAGTCATTGAGAAGGGAGACAAGCTTGACCACCACCGCAAACTGGGACAATATTTTCGAGGCCGTTGAAGCTCTTTACGATTTGGGTTGGACCGATGGGTTGCCCATATTGCCGCCTACGGGCGAGAAGGTGGCGGAGTTTCTGGCCGCCGGGGGCAGGGACGGGGCGGAGGTTGTGGGGGAGTTGCCGGAGCGGCGGCGGGAGATTACGGCCGAGAAGGTGGCCGCCAACGCGGTGATGGCCGGCTGCAAGCCGGAGTATATGCCGGTGGTGCTGGCCGCCACCGAGGCTATGCTGGCGCCCCCCTTTAACCTGGTGGGGCCTTCGTCCAGCATGGGCGGGGCCGCCGTGCTGGTTATTGTCAACGGGCCGGTGGTTCAGGAGCTAGGCATTAATGCCCGCAACAACCTGTTCGGGCCGGGCAACCGGGCCAACTCCACCATTGGGCGGGCCATCCGGCTAGTCCTGATGAACGCCTGCGCCGCCATACCGGGCCTCTACGACCGCAGCGTCATCGGGCACCCGGGCAAGTTCAGCTACTGCATCGCCGAGGCGGAAACGGAGACCCACTGGACGCCGCTGCACGTGGAGCGGGGTTTTAACGCCGACCAGAGCGCTGTTACAGTGTTCGCGTCCGAGGCGCCGCGACAGGTGCGGTCGGTGGGCCATCCGGAGGCCATTCTGTACGCCATCGCCGACGTGGCTTCGTCCCTTGGCACGTCTTTGTCCACTTCCGGTTCGGTGGGCGATCCGGCGGCGGGCATACGGCAGGGGGAGACGGTGGTAACCATCGCAGGAAACAGCAACCTGTGGCGGGACTGGAGCAAGGCCGACGTCAAGCAGTACCTTTATGACCACATCCGGCGCTCGGTGGCCGACTTCAAGCGGGCGCAGGTGTTCCCCGGCGAAGTTGAACCGGGGGACGAGGACCGGATGGTTCCCCTGACCGGCGGGCCGGACGATATACTGCTGGTGTTTGCCGGGGGTGAGGAGTCCAACATGTCGTCGGTGATACCCAGCTGGGGACCCAAAGTGGGTTCCACGTCGGTTACGAAAGAAGTGCTCAGGTAGCGTGCTGCGTCCTAAACTCCCATGTGGTAAGCTCACCGCAACGAAAAACTCCACCGAGAGGGGCACATCGTCCCCATTAACCTAATCGACAGGGGGGAGGGAATATGAGCGAATACACCCTGGTCAATCCCACCACGGAGCCGGTGACGCCGCCCTTTGACGGCGCGCCCCGCCTGCCCACCATGGCCGGCGCCAACGTGGGCATCATAGACGACAGCAAGCGCAACGCCGACGTGCTGCTGCAGGAACTGGCGGAGGTCCTGCGCACCCGCTATGAAATCGGCGACGTCAAGTGGCACCGCAAGCCCAGCGCATCCCGCCCTGCCGACCCGGCGGCCATCGCGGCCCTGGCGACGGACTGCGACGCGGTGGTGATCGCCATTGGCGATTGAGGGTCCTGCAGCGCGTGCAGTGTGCACGACGGGATTCACGTGGAAAAGGCGGGCCTGCCTTCGGCCACCATCTGCACCGACCGGTTCATCCCCACTGCCAAGGGTATGGCCAAAATGTGGGGCGCGGAGGACTACCCTACGATCTTCACCGAGCACCCCATCGAAAACCTGGACCGGGACCAGCTTCGCAAGCGGGCCGAGGGCCTGGCAACGGAAGTGGTAACGATACTGACGGGTAGTTAGCCCGGATAGAGAAGGGGAAATTGTTGACTGGCAGGCTGGTTGGCCTGCCAGTTTTCATTTCGGCGTGGAAGGTTCAGATATCTGGTGTTCTGAGGGATAGCGGGATGTATAATCCCACCATTCCCACCACACGGGAATACGCCAGCCGCCACAGATATGGCATCCGGAGGTTGTGAAATGCCTGATACGGGCGAAGTTTCAATGGAAGAGTTCAAGCTGATGGCCGACCGGGCCGGACTGGGCATGAGCCAGGATGAACTGGATGCCCTGAAGCCCATTTACGAGCTTTACGCCGCCTACGCCCGGGAACTGCATACCCTGAGTTTTGGCGCCGAAGAAATGGTGGTGGAGTTCCACCCCGACTGGCCGGAAGCATAGTTCCGGTCTATCGGACAACCCAAGTCTGTCTAAAATAGCGTTCCGGTTCAGGTGGTTTTACTTGTGAGACCAGGTCAGACACATAGGTCTGCCCCTACCGTTCCGATTCTCCATACCATCTGAAAGGAAACCCTACCTCTGCCTAAGGAGGGATAACTGATGTCCACTTCCGACACCCAACTCCACTACCTGAGCATCCGGCAGGCCGGGGAGTTGATCCAAAAAGGCGAGCTTTCCCCGGTGGAACTGACCCGGGCGTGCCTGGACCGCATTCAGGCCACCGACGACCGTTTGCACTCCTTCATACTGCTGCTGGCCGACGACGCGCTGGCCCAGGCCCGCACCGCCGAGGCGGAAGTTCTGCGAGGGGCCTACAAGGGGCCGATGCACGGCATACCCTTTGCCCTGAAAGACCTGTACGACACCGCGGGAATCCGCACCACGTCGGGTTCGCAGGTGGATATTGACCGGGTGCCCACCGAGGACGCCACGACCACCGCGAGGTTGAAGGCGGCCGGCGGCATCCTGCTGGGCAAGCTGGCCATGCACGAGTTCGCCCTGGGCGGCCCGGACTGGACCACGCCCTTCGAACCGGCCTGCAACCCCTGGAATCTTAACCACATCACGGGTGGCTCCAGCAGCGGCTCCGGTTCGGCGGTGTCGTCGGGCCAGTGCCTGGGGGCGCTGGGTTCCTGCACCGGCGGTTCGATACGAGGTCCGGCGTCGCTGTGCGGCATTGTGGGACTGAAAGCCACCTATGGGCGGGTCAGCCGCTACGGGGTGGTTACACTTAGCTGGTCGCAGGACCACGCCGGCCCAATGACGCGGACGGTGGAGGACACCGCCTACATGCTCCAGGCCATTGCCGGCCATGACCCGAAAGACCCCACGTCCAGCCGGGCGCCGGTACCCGACTACTCCCGCTCTTTGCGGGAGGACATACGGGGAGTGAGGATCGGCCTGCCCCGCCATTACTTCTTTGCCGAGGACCCCGGGGTCAGCCCTGAAGTGGTGGCGAAGGTGGAGCAGGCGGTGGGTGTGCTGCAAGAACTGGGCGCCCATGTGGAGGAGGTAACCATTCCCAGCCTGGACCACGTGCGGGCCGCCAACTCGGTGATCATGGTCAGCGAGGCCTTCGCTTACCACGAGCCCAACCTGAAGAGCCGCCCCCAGGAGTTTGGCGAGATTGTCCGGGGCAGGTTCCGCATCGGCGGAATGTTGAGCGCGTCGGACTACCTGCAGGCCCAGCGGGTGCGAACCTGGGCGCGGCGGGACTTTGCCCGGGTGATGAAGACGGTGGACTTTTTGGTTACACCCACCATGACCCAGCCGGCGGCAGCCTTCGAGGGCTATGACCCCACCTTCACAGTGCGGGGCAAGAGCTTCACGGCGCCCTTCAACGTTACGGGCCTGCCCGCCATTTCCATACCCTGCGGGTTCACCGAGAACGGGCTGCCCATCGGTATGCAAATTGCCGGCAAGCCCTTTGACGAGCCCGGCGTCATCCAGGCCGCCTATACCTACCAGCAGAGCGCGGGGTGGCACGAACTCAGGCCGCCGGTGTAGTTGGGGGCGGTCGGTCTATCCAATAGGCGCCAGCGCAGGGGCCATTCGCGAATCGCCCCTGCGCACCAGACAAAGGGGGACAAGGCAGGGCGAAATGCAAATTTCGCCCAGACCCTGGCTCAGTCTTCCACTTCCACGATCATCTCAATCTCTATGGGCATTGCCCCGGGCAGGGTGCCCATGCCCACGGCGGAGCGGGCGTGGTGGCCCTTTTCCCCGAACAGTTCCACCAGCAGGTCCGAAGCCCCGTTGGCTACCTGAGGTGTTTGCGTGAAGTCCGGGGTGGCATTGACCATGCACAGCAGCTTCACAACTCGTTTCACCTTGTCCAGGTCGCCGATTTCGCCCTTGAGGTTGGACAGCAGGTTGAGCATGGTCAGGCGGGCGCAGTCGTAGCCCTGCTCGATGGTTACATCCGCCCCCAGCTTTCCAACGTGGAGGAAACCGCCTTCCGGCAGCCCGGGGCCGGTGCCAGCCGTGTACACCAGGTTTCCCGTCCGCACCGCCGGGACAAAGTTTCCTACGGCGGACTTGCGGGGCTCGGTAAGCTGGTAGCCCATTTCGTTGAGCTTCTTTTCTATTTCCGGCATTGGTCTTTCCCCCATTCAGATTGTGAGAACAGCGTTCCTGCTAGGTGATCATTTGTTGTAATCCAGGGCAGCTACAAGGGCTGCCCCTACGAAGATGCATAGCGCTATCAGCTAAATTGGAAGCTGCTGGTTGTCAGCATAGATTTGTGGCTTTAATCAGGGCAGTTCGACCTGGGATATCCAGGCGGGGCGGTTGCCCAGCGGAGTAGTGGCCGCCCGGGTCAATTGCCCGGTCTCACCGTCAATGGCGAAGGTGGCCAGGTTCCCCGATTCCACCCCTGCGGAGTAGAGGAACTTCTCGCCCGGGCCCACCGCCAGCGCGTTGGGTATGGCTTCGGCTTCCACCCTGCCGTTGTCGCCCAACTCTCCCGAGGCAGCGTCCACGGTGAAGCAGGCGATGCTGTTGTGGCCCCGGTTGGGCGCGTACAGGAACCGTCCGGAGCCGGTTACCTGGATTTGCGAGCAGGAGTTTCGCTCGGTGAAGTCTTCGGGAATGGTGGGGACCGTCTGGAACTGGGTCAGGGTGCCGCTGGACGTATCCAGCCGGTAGGCCCCTACGCTGCACCCCTGCTCGTTGGAGAAGTACAGCACGTCCAGCGAGGGATGGAAGCAGAAATGGCGCGGGCCGTGGAAACCGTCCGGCTCAACCTGGGCCGGAGAGTTGGGTTCGATCTGGCCCGTGTTTTCGTAGAACCGGTACTGGTAGATTTGATTGGGGCCGTTGCCGGCGATGTGGGGCACGAAGGCATAGGTGTTGGTGGGGTCGGTCTGCATGCAATGGGCGCCGGTGGCCGTCTCAATCCACACGACGGGCTCGCCGCCCACCGAACCGTCATCACCGACGGGATGGACGCCCACGTGCGCGCCCTGGTAGTAGGCAGACAGCACGTAACCCCCCTTCCGGTCGGTATTGATGTAGGTGGGATTGAACTCCAGCGCTATCTGGCCGGTGCGGGTCAGGTCGCCGTTGGCCTGGTTGATAGCGAAGCTGATTAGCTGGGGGTCTTCCCGGCAGCCCACGTACAGCTGGCTCCCGTTGGGCCTGACGGCCATGGTGAAGGGGCCGCCGGAAACGGCCAGGTCCCGCTGGTGGGACAGCGCCCCGGTGTCCGGGTCGATGGTGAAGGTGGCAATCTTGTTGTCTTCCTGGATGGCTATGTACATGTAATGGGTCATGGTACTTTCTCCTATCCTGCGTTGGCGGCAGGTTAATCCAGGTCAGGGGATTCCGGCTCTGCGTCGCGGGGGGCCGGCGCAACAAATATGCTACATAGCCGGCCAGTATTCAAGGGGGAACCGGGGAGGTGGCGGGACAAAAGCTACGGAAACTGGTTTCCACTGGGGAAAGGTGTGTCATAATGGGGCAGTTCCAGCAACAGGAGGGTTTCCATGCTTGCCCAAAAAGGCATTATCCAGACCGTGCTGGGAAATGGCGAAGCCGGGTGGGAAGGAGACGGCGGCCCGGCCCTGGAGGCGGCCTGCCAGCTTCCCTACGCCTGCGAGTTTGACCCCGACGGCAACATGGTCGTGTGCATGGGGCGTCAGCACCGCATCCGCCGGATGGACGCCCGCACCGGCATCATCACCCGGGTGTGCGGAACCGGCGAGCCGGGCTACGCGGGCGACGGCGGGCGGGCCCTGGACGCCGTCATCAACCAGCCCTACGGCCTGGCCATTGACGGCAATGGCGACATTTACTTTGCGCAGCGGTTCGACCCGGCGGTGCGGAAGATAGACGCGCAGACCGGCATCGTCTCCACCGTTGCCGGTACCGGAGAGTTCGGCTACAGCGGCGACGGCGGCCCGGGCAACGAGGCAATGCTCAAGGAGCCCAACGACCTGTTCCTGGACGGCCGGGGCGGCCTGTTGATTGCAGATATCCAGGACCAGCGCATCCGGCGGGTGGACCTGGCCACCGGAATCATCACCACCTTTGCGGGTACGGGCGAGAAGTCCCGCGACGGTGACGGCAAGCCCGCAACCGAGGCGTGCCTGATGGGGCCCCGCGCCGTCTGCATGGACCGCCAGGGCAACGTGTATGTTGCCGAGCGGGAGGGCAACGGTGTCCGCAGGATATCCCCCGACGGCATCCTTACCACCATCGCCGGAGCTGAGGCTGTCTCCGGCTACAGCGGCGACGGTGGGCCGGCCCTGGCCGCCACCTGGGGCGCGCCCAAGGCCATGCGGTGCGACCTGGAGGACAACGTAATCGTCGTCGACACGGAGAACTTCGCCGTGCGGCGGATTGACCCCCGCACCGGCATGGTTACCACCATCGCTGGCGGACGGGAGGGCGGCGACGGTGACGGCGGACCGGCCGTGGATGCCGGCCTGTCCCGCGCCCACGGTTGCGGTATTGACGCCGACGGCAACCTGTACATTGCCGACACCCACAATAACCGGGTGCGCGTAGTTGGGCTGTAGCAAGCAGTCTGCTGGCAATCCACCTTCTGCCGTCAAGGTACAATGGCCAAACCATCCGACCATCCTGGGGGCAGTGAAGCATGAGGACAGGGGCTGATTACAAGGAAAGTCTGCGCGACGGGCGCAACGTGTGGGTCGTCGGGGAAGGCGCGGTGGACGACGTTACCACCCACCCGGCGACGGCGGCCATGGCTAATGAGTACGTGGCCTGGTACGACCGCCACTTCGACCCGGAGTGGCAGGATACCCTGCTGACCCCGCCTGATAGCCAGGGCCAGAGGCATCCGCTGGCGTTGACCCCGCCGAAGTCGTCTGATGATTTGCGCCGCCTGGGCAGGGCTATCAGCGCGGTCCACTACCTGACGGGCGGCAACATGACCCATACGCCGGGTTACGGGGCGCTGATTGCCCTGGGGATGGTAAACGTCCTGAAGCGGCTGAACTTTTCCGCCGAGGAGATTGCGGCGGCTGAATCCTATCGGGACCAACTGGCCGAGAGCGGGCGGTTTCTCACCTTTGCCGGCGGCGGCCCGCTCATCGGGACACGGCTGCGGGAGGATGAGAATGACCGGGCGGCCCTGAAGCTGGTCAGCGAGACGGACGAGGGGTTTGTCATATCCGGCAAGGTGCAGATGCATACCAGCACGCCCTTCGCCGAGGACCTGCTGATCACCAGCAGGACGGAACTGCCGCCGGGCAGCGGCCGGTACCTGTGGTTCATCGTGCCGGTGAACGCCCCCGGCCTGCGGGTGGTGGCGCGCCGCATCGCCGCCAGGCACGCCAACCCCTTCCTGTCGCCCCTGAGCAGCAGGTTTGACGAACTGGACGCCATGGTCTGGCTGGAGAATGTTTTTGTCCCCCGCTCCCGAGTCTTTACGGCGGAGCCAATCAACCGCAACAACCGGCACGCGCTGGTTTCCTGGCTGCTGTGGCACCACAGTTATGGGTGGCTGGCCAAGGCGGAACTGACCCTGTCCATTGCCCTGGCGCTGGCCGAGGTGATGGGGTTGAAGGATAATCCCCAGACCGCCGAGCAGATTGTGGAGATGACGGTCAACGTCCAGACCACCCGTACCTGCATGACGGCGGCGGAACTGGAACCGGAGACCACGGCCGGCGGCCACGCGCTGCCCAATCAGCTTCACCTGGCATCGGCCGGCATCAACACGCTGCGGGTGCGCCAGCGCATGGGCGAAATTTTGCGGGCGCTCCCCGGTTCGTCGCTGGTCAACGCTCCGGCCGACACCGACTTCGCGGACCCGACCATGGCCGCCGAACTGGAGGACGCCTTTGGCGGGGGCGGCTACACCGCAATGCAGCGGGCGGCCCTGCTGCAACTGGCCTGGGACCAGGTGTCGTCGGGCCTGGACGGGCGGGAAGCGGTCTTCGAACTGCACGCCAGCGGCGGGCTGGAGGCGTGGCAGCGGCGGCTGGCGGCCTGGTTTGAGCGGTACACCGAACTGGCCAACGGGGTGCACGGCTTCGTGCAGGTGGAGTTGCCGCACCTGGACCTGTCCAGCCTGCAGGAACTGCCGGCCCCGCCACGGAGGATGCCCCAGTCGACGCCCCGGCAGTGAAGGGCGGGGGAGATGGTGACCCAACGGGTTTGGAATGATGGCTGTTAAACCGGTATCGTCATTTCGGCCTTGCGCCGGATTCCAGAAAGGCTGCGAAAGGTCAACTGGAAAGTACAAGAAGGGCCCTGGATTCCGGCTTTCGCCGGAAGGACGGTTAAACCCCGGGGCAATCGCGTTTTAGATTCAGACTATATGTGTCAGACATCCGCCAGGGGTAAGTCATGTCGCTCTGAGCTTGCCGAAGGGCCCAAAATACTGCGGGCCAGCCCGGTTACGGGCCCCCTAGTCGGCCTGTAGGATGGAGTTTAGATTCTTCACTCCGTTCAGAATGACAACTTAAACATAATGCGACTGCCCTGGGTTAACCCCCAACCCATCATTACAATGCTAGTGAACTATCTGGTGAATAAACAGACTCGCCATCGGCCGGGCGAAAAAAGACCTTGAACGGGAAGGTGCAGCCATGACCATGACTGAATCGCAGGAAGCGCCCCAAGTCGCCCCTTCCATGCCACCGGAACTGCTGGGCGCGGTGCGGTGGCGTTGCATTGGCCCGCCCCGGGGCGGCCGGGTGGTGGCCGTGGCCGGCGACCCGGTGAATCCCATGGTCTTCTACTTCGGGGCCTGCGCCGGCGGGGTCTGGAAGACCACCGACGGCGGCACCTACTGGGACAACGTTTCCGACGGCTACTTCAACACCGCGTCGGTGGGGGCGATTGCAGTCGCGCCGTCCGACCCCAACGTCATTTACGCCGGCATGGGCGAGTCCTGCATTCGCGGCGACGTTACCTTCGGCGATGGGGTGTACAAGTCCACCGACGGCGGCCAGACCTGGGCCAACATGGGCCTGTCCGACACCCGTCACATCTCCCGGGTGCGGGTCCATCCCGCCGACCCGGACCTGGTGTACGTGGCGGCCCTGGGCCACGCCTACGGCCCCAACGACGAGCGCGGCGTCTTCCGCTCCAGGGACGGCGGCAAGAACTGGGAGCGGGTGCTGTTCCGCAGCGAAAACGCCGGGGCGGCGGACCTTTCCCTGGACCCCAACAATCCCCGCATCCTGTATGCCGCCATCTGGCAGACCCGCCGCACTCCCTGGAGCCTGATCAGCGGCGGGCCGGAAAGCGGCATCTTCAAATCGGTGGACGGCGGCGACACCTGGACCGAGATTACCGACAATCCGGGCCTGCCCGGAGGGTTGAAAGGGCGCATCGGCGTGGCCGTATCCCCCGCCAAGCCAGGAAGGGTGTGGGCCACCATCGAGGCCGAGGACTGCGGCCTGTACCGCTCCGACAACGGGGGCGATACCTGGGAAGTGGTCAGCGACAACCGCGACCTGCAGGGCCGTCCCTGGTACTACCAACACGTCTTCGCCGACCCGCAGGACGCCGAAACGGTGTGGATTCTCAACTACCAGTGCTGGAAGTCGGTGGACGGGGGCCGAAACTTCAACCGTGTTACCACGCCCCACGGCGACGACCACGATCTGTGGATTGACCCCAACAATCCCCTGCGGATGATCGAGGGCAACGACGGCGGGGCCTGCGTCAGCTTCAACGGCGGGGAAAGCTGGTCCACCATCTACAACCAGCTTACCGGCCAGTTCTACCACCTGACCACCGACAACCGCTTTCCCCACCGGGTGTACGGCACCCAGCAGGACAACACCGCGATCAGCGTCCCGTCCCGTACCCACAAGGGCGCCATCCCCTGGGGCGACTGCTACGTGGTGGGCAACTCGGAAAGCGGGCACATCGCCCTGCACCCCGACGACCCGGACACCGTCATTTCCGGGGCCATCGGCAGTTCGGCTGGCGGCGGCGGAAACATGCTGCACTACGACCACGCCACCGGGCAGGTGCGGATAATCACGGTCTGGCCGGAACTTTATTCGGGCTGGGGCGCGAAGGACATGAAGTACCGGTTCCAGTGGACCTACCCCATCATGTTCTCGCCCCACGACCCGCAGACCCTGTACGTGGCCGGCAACCTGGTCTTCCGCTCTACCGACCTGGGCAGCAGCTGGGAGGCCATCAGCCCCGACCTGACCCGCCACGACCCGTCCACCCTGGAACCGTCGGGCGGGCCGGTCACCAAGGACACGTCCGGAGCCGAAATCTACGCCACCATCTTCGCCTTGGTGGAATCGCCCCACGAGCGGGGGGTCTTCTGGGCCGGCTCCGACGACGGCCTGGTCCACCTGTCCCGCAATGGCGGGGCCGATTGGGCTCCGGTTACACCCCCGGACCTGCCGGAGTGGTCCCTTATCTGCATGATTGAAGTCTCGCCCCACGATCCGGCCACCGCCTACATCGCGGCCACCCGCTACAAGCTGGACGACACCCGTCCCCTGCTCTACCGGACCACCGACTACGGCCGGACGTGGACGTCCATAACCGGCGGCCTGCCGGAAGACGACTACACCCGGGTAGTCCGTGAAGACCCCGTCCGCCCGGGCCTGCTTTACTGCGGCACCGAAACCGGGGCGTACGTCTCCTTCGACCAGGGCGACTCCTGGCAGACGCTGCGCGCCAACCCCGGCATCCGCTCGGGGCAGACTCTGCCGGTGGTGCCGGTATACGACCTTCAGATCAAGGAGGACAACCTGGTCGCCGCCACCCACGGGCGGGCCTTCTGGATTCTGGACGACCTGACCCAGCTTCGCCAGCTTGAGCCATCAGCAACAGACCGGTCGTTCCAGTTGCTGCAGCCCCGGGACACCTACCGCGTCCGCTCGCCCTTCCGCGACCGCAAGCCCGCCACCGGCAAGAGTTACCGCGCCGGCCTGGGCGCCGACGTCACCTACAGCGAGTCCCTGGGCAAGCACGGCGAGGTGGTGCGCAAGGTGTGGGACGCCGGCGAAAATCCTCCCGACGGCGTCATAATCAATTACTACCTGAAGGAAGCGCCGGAAGAGGCAACCATTACCATCCTGGACGGCGACGGGCAGCCCATCCGCACCTTCTCCAGCAACGCCCCGACTGCCGGCGACGACAACCCCGAACCCCGGGCGCCGGCCGAATGCGGCATGAACCGCTTTGTCTGGAACCTGCGCTACCCCGCCGCGACCAAGGTGCCCGAAGACAAGACCACCGAGGACGCGCTGGTCGGCCCCCTGGCCCCGCCGGGCACATACCAGGTAACGCTGCAGGTGGGGGACGACTCGCAGACGCAGTCGTTCCGCATCGTCAAAGACCCCCGGGTGGCGGCCAGCCAGGAAGACCTGGACGCCCAGTTCCGGTTCCTGGTGGAGATACGGGACAAGGTTTCGGAGACCCACGACGGCATCAACCAGCTTCGCCGGGTGCGCCAGCAGGTGGACCAGTGGGTAAACCGCGCCCAGGGCCACCCGTCGGAGGAGACGGTGGCCAACTCCGCGGAGGCGGTGAAGGAGAAGCTGGCGGGGATTGAAGAGCAGCTGATCCAGTCGGCCTACCGGGGCGCCCGGGACCGTCTGGACATGCCCACGCGGCTCAACCGCAAGCTGGCGGAATTGACTGCCGTAGTGGCCACCGCCGACTTCGCGCCCCCGCAACAGGCCTACCAGGTCTTTGAGTACCTGTCGGGCGAAATAGACGTGCAGCTTACGGCCCTGCAGTCGGTCATCGACGACGACGTGGCCCAGTTCGCCAACCTGGTGCGAGATCTGGATATTCCGGTTATTGCGACTTAGGGGATATGGACCGGCCCGGACGAACGCCGTTTCAGGGAATTGCGCAATGGCCGGGTAAGGCTGAAAATGTGAGCAGAGGATAGTCAATGTGGGAACAGTAACAACAACTATAGAGGTAGGAGACCCCCTGGGACGAGATTTTCGGGAATTGGAACTGGAAGTGGATACCGGCTCCACCTATACGGCGCTGCCCCGGGAAATGCTGCGGAGCCTGGGAGTTCCGGTTAATCGGACTGAGCAGTCACGGCTGGCAGACGGGACCGTGCAGTCAGTGGAAGTAGGATGGACCCAAATCAGGGTGGCAGGCAAACAGATAGCCACCCCGGTTATATTCGCGGAAGAGGGGGAACCCAGTCTCTTGGGCGTGGTCACTCTGGAAGAAGCTGCGCTGGGAGTGGATCCGCTAAACAACGAACTGATTACGGTCAATATCAAGCGATACTAAACCAAAGCCAAGGTGGGATGTGCATTTCGACCTTGGCTTTGGCTTATGCCAGTGCAATTCTTGAACGGCGCAGCGCGAACGGGGAGCGCTGACTCAAGCCTCCAGGCCTGGGATGCGGCATTGCCAACCCATCGGCAAGAAGACCGGAATATACGAAGGTGCAGTCAGTATCCGCCTTAAGCTGACGTTCTTGCCCGCCGGTCAGAAAAGTAGAGGGCCCCATCCACTTCGATGTGCCCTTCAAATTGGAGGGCCTTCGCGTTTCCGGTCCCGGTAAGGTCATCATATTTCAGAGTGGTGGTGTTGCCGACGGAAACAGATGCGGGATCATAGACCCGGACCATCTTGACCTTGCGAGTTGAAAACCTGCCGTTCTTCTCCAACATCAAGAGTCTAGACAATGAGTCAGGTCCCACGCGAAACTCGGAAGTCAAGTACCGTTTGACTGCCTGGGACACAGCATGGGGCTTTGAGGCTTTCCAGAACATTAAACTCATCGGATACCATCCTTGCTGAAATTTCCGAACTCATCGGGCGCCGTTGGATCAGCTATCTGTTCCAGCTTCTGTGGAATCGGGCCTGAGGATATTAAGCAGATCTCCCACGGCTATATCCTTTAAGATCGGTCCATGGTGGAGACGGTCTCTATTCACCGTATAGGTATTGGTGCGCCCTTGTCGGGTCCTGGCTATATAACCTGCTTTGTCCAGGTCGGCGACGATCCTAAGCACTGCCCTTTCGGTGATGCCAAGTAGCTGCGAGATCTCTCTTGCAGTGATGCTTGGTTGTCGAGCCACGGCCAGCAGCACGCCGCCGTGGTTGGTAATGAAGTCCCAGCCTGGCATATTATCCAGTCCTAATGGCCAATTCTCTTTCAAGCTTGCTATATGAACCAGGATTCATAGAACACAATTCCTGAAATATAAATCATCAATTAGTGTTCATAGTATAGCACGGGATACGGATGAGTCGTCAACGGAGAATATTGCTGAGATTGCAACGGATTCTTGGGAAGGAGGACGGTGTAGCGACAGCATCGGTCAAGGAGGACGGGACCTGCCTGTGAATACCGTAGGGGAAGGACTGAACAAGTGCCTTCCCCTAGATGGGGAAGGCCAGGTGGGGCAACGGAATCGCCTGGGGCGCCGGCATGGTCAACCTCGCACCGCGCCCTGCCTCCAGTCGTGGCGGGGTTGCCAGCCCAGCAGCCTCTGCGCCTTTTCAGTGCTTATCACGCTGGCGGCGCCTTCCAGCCCTTCCCGTATCTCCACCACGTCGCCAAAGTTTTTCTTGACCAGATCAATGGTGGGCTCGTCGAACCGGGAGGAGGGCTGGGCCAGCATGAAGGCCTCGTATTCCTCTATCTCTGCATCAAGGGCCAATACGTGGGCTTCGGCCACATCCCTGGCGTCGGCATAGGCCCACATCGCCAGGGTCAGGGGATTCTCCGGCGTGGGAGCCGGCCAGGGAAACTCCGCCTGTACCTCGGGCAGCGCCACATTGGTGAACCGCAGACTGACCACCGTGGCGCCCGAGTTGCGAGCGATCATCCGGCCGATGTCCTCTCCCACCTGTTTGGACAGGCCGTAAGGTTCGAAGGGCATCATGGGGTGCTCCTCGTCCAGGGGCAGGTAAAGGGGCACGAAGGCGTTCCCATCGTGGGCCCACCCCATGCCGAAGGCGCTGGAGGAAAATACCACCCGCCGCAGGCCCAGTTCCGCCGCAGACATCATGACGTTAAAGGCGCTGGCCAGATTATTTTCGAAAATGACCCTGGGCTCTTCCCGCAACGGCCCGGGGATAGCCCCCATATGCACAACTGCTTCCGCCTCCCGGAGCAGGCCCTCCACCGCCGTAGAGTCACCCAAGTCGCAGCGTACGAACTCCGTTGGCATATCATCTGCGGCCAACCGGTCTGTCGCCAGGACTTCCCTGCCCTGGTCCACCAGCAGCTGCACTACCCGGCGTCCTAACCTGCCCGCCGCTCCGGTAACTACTATCATCATGTCCTCCGGGTCAACTTCAGGGCGTTCACTGACCCCGCTCGCTGCATATGGGCTATCGGGATCGGAATGCGGTCAACGCCCACCTTCACTTGATCAATCAGGGGGCAGCCCAGGAACTGCGGAGGAGTAGACTCACAGCTTCGCCAGTTTCTGCACTCGCTGGTTGGCGGTGTCTATCCCGTAGATGCTGCCCTGGGAATCGGTGTAGACCTGGTGGGCGTTTTCGAAGGTACGGCCGCGGGCCAGCAGTTCGCCGTCAAGGGTAAGTATGCTGACGCGGGGAATCTGGTCCGTTACGTACACTACCTGGTTGGCGTCGATGTGGACGCCCATGGGGCACTTGAAGTCGGTCCATTCCGCCTGGAATTCACCTTCCGCTGTGAACACCTGCACCCGGTTATTCTCGCGGTCGGCCACGTAAACCCGGTCGTCCCGGGATACACGGACGCTGTGGGGCACCCGGAACTGGCCGGGCCCGCTGCCGGGGCTGCCGAAACTGCTGATGTAGTCTCCGTTGGAACTGAACCGGTGAACGCTGGAATTTCCGTAGCCGTCGGCGACGTACAATTCACCGGATGGGGCCACGCAAACGTCGGCCGGGTGGTTGAACGGCGCCTGCATTGCCGCCCGGTCCCGGGCGCCCAGCGAACGCTGCAAATTACCGGCGGTGTCGTATAGCAGGATCTGGTGGGCGTCGCGGTCGGTGAGGTAGACGGTATCGTCGGGGCCGATGTGAATGTGGTGGGCCTCCAGGGGGACGCCATTCCGGCGTTCCCAGGCGTCGAGGAAATTCCCGTCGCGGTCAAAGACCAGCACCGGCGGACCCTGGCGCTGGAACACGTACACCCGGTCCATGGAATCTACGGCCACGCCGCTGGGGCCCATCAGGGACATGCCGCCTGGCAGCTTTGCCCAGTCCCGCTGGTATTCGTACCTGAACTCACCCGCGCCTATGATCGGTGGCATGGCTTACTCCAATCAGTTTATGCCCGTGTCCTGTCGGCGAAAGCCCCTGCCGGCGCCGTCAATCGGCGGCGCGCACGCTGGCCGGCAGGTGGCTTTCCCAGTCGGGGATCTGCCGGTTCCGGGGCGAGGGCAGCAGCCACGTGGACAACAGGCCCATTGAGCTGAAGCCCAGGGACAGGAACAGCGGCGCCAGGTAGGTGCCCGTCAGGTCCCACAGGATTCCCGCGCACACCGGCGCCATGCCCATGCCCAGCCCGTTGCCCAGGTTCTGCCAGCCGAACAGGGTGCCCTGGGGCACGTTGCCGTAGTACTGGCGGTTGGCGATGGGGAAGGTGGGTACTTCGCACGCCTGTCCGATGCCAAAGAGCACCGCGAAGGTGTAGAAGGCCCAGGCGTCGTGCAGGAAGAAGATGATCAGCAGCGGGAAGACCTGCAGAGCCATGCCCGTAATCCAGATTGTCCTGCAGCCCAGCCGTTCCGCCACCACGGGCACGAAGCCCCGGGCCACCACGCCCATTCCCTGCTGGGCGGCCAGCACCCCGGCGGCCACCGGAAGGGACAGGCCCCGGTCCACGGCAATGGCCACCAGCAGCACGTTGATGATGTTGTGCCCCATGCACCCCCAGTAGTGGATGCCGATGAGGTTCCAGAAGGTGAAGGTGCGCCTGGCCTGCTGGATGAAGACCGTGGCCCTGATCCTGGACGTGGGATCGTTGCGCCGGGCTGGCGCCGGCTCGGATTCCGATGCTCCCAGGGGCCGCAGGCCGATGTCGGCCGGCCCGTTGTGGAAGAACTTGACCATCATGAGCAGCAGGGCGCCGCCGGCCAGGCCGGGAAGCCAGAAAATCCACTTTACGCCAAGCTGGTTGAATGAGGTGCCGATGAGCAGCAGGAGGAGGATGGTGCCAAACCCCTGGAAGGACCACACCACTCCCATGGCAATCCCCAGGTGCCGACGGAACCAGAGGGTTACGCCGGACACGGGCAGCACGGTGAAGATGGTGGTGGCGACGCCCAGCAGGACGCCGAAGAACAGGTAGAAGTGCCACAGGCTGGTCATAACGCCCGTCAGGACCATTCCGGCGGTGAACAGGACCGCGCCCAGCAGCATCAGCTTGCGGACGCCGTACCGGTCGCTCAGCCAGCCGACGTAGGGGCTGGCCAGGCCCAGCACCAGCCACTGGAGACTGAAGGCAAAGCTGATGGCCCCGTAGCTCCAGCCGAAGCCGGAAACCGGGTCGCTGAGGTGGGGCACCAGGGCGGCGGCGGCGAACCGCATGGCCGAGGTGATGAACCCCATCGTGGCGGCAAAGGCCACAATGACCCAGGCGTAGTGAAATCGGTCCTTCAGAAACATCGAATCCCTAAGGCAGGGAAAGTTCGGTACGGGACAGGTGCAGTATACACCCAAACCATACTTTGCCGGGTTTCGTGTGGTAATCGTTCAGATGGGGGACGATTGGGGCATAACCCGTCGTACCAGCGAAAGCCGGTATACAGTGTTCCAAGTTTGAGTTGTGTTGGCCCGCGCCTGACCCTTCTGGATTTCGGCTTTCGCCGGAAAGACGTGAAGGGAGGGGGCAACATCCTTCATTGTCGAAGAGTTTCCCAGCGTTATAGAGAGACCCAGGTATTCGGTCGCCGCCGGTTATGCCGCGCCCGTTCACCCTTTCTGCCCGGTGTAGAATAACCTTAATAGTTTCTTGAAGTTTAGCCCCTATATTCTACCCAGCGACAGTCGCAGGCCAGGGTCTTGGCCCTGGCAGGTTCCGGAAGGAAAACAGGAGCGAGGAGGTATAGCGGTGAAGTTTACGAGGAATAAGGTCTTTATCTTGCTGGTTGCCGGGGCAGCGGCGTTGGGCATTGCCGGGGGCGTTGCCGTGGCCGCATCCCTGACCACCGCCCATGCCCACGGCGGCTGGGGCAGCAGCGGCAGCGGCGACGGGACCAGCCTGGCCGCCCGCATCGCGGAAAAGCTCAATGGCGCGCTGGACCTGGACGAAGACATTACCGAGGCCCAGGTACAGACGGCCTTCAACGGAGTTACCGCCGACCGCCAGGATGAAATTCTGGAGGCCCGGATTGACGACCTGGACGTGGAGGATGAGACCAAGACGGAGATACTGGACTGGTTTGACGATTATCCCTACGCCGACCTGATCCGTTTCCGCACCATCGGACTGGCCAGTTCCGACGACGCAACAAGCTTCCTGGAACGGCTGGTGGAGAACGAAAAGATTACCCAGGACCAGTCGGACGGCATCCAGGGCTGGTACGACGACCGGCCCGACCTGCCGGACGGCCTGGAACAGTCGCGGTGGGGCCGTCACGGCCGGGGTGGCGACGGCGCGGGCACTTCCTTCCGGGGCCGGTTTGGCCGGGGCGGCGACGGGGCCAGTACCTTTTTCCGGGGACGGTTCGGGCGCGGTGGCGACGGCCCCGGTACGTTCTTCCGCGGACGGTTTGGACGAGGCGGGAACGGCGACGCTGACACCTTCTTCCGCGGGCGCTACCACCGGGGAGGTTCGGGCCAGGTGGCGGGCAGTTCCCTGTAGATACCATGAGTGAGTTTGCCGGGGCAGCATCTACGCCCCGGCAAATAGTATGGGAGAATTGAATGCTCTCCGGGCTGACCGCCGGTTCCGTGGCCGCCATATTGGCAGTATTCGTATCGCTGCCGCTGCGATCGCCCAGCGACACCCTGTTCAACAGCGCATCGGTGGCCCTGGCGTGCCTGCTGGCGGGTGTGGTGGCCGGAATGCTGTGGCTGGCGGTGGGACGATTCCAGCGCAGGTCGGTCTATTTTCTGGCGGCGTGGACGGTCCTGTTTGTACCGGCGGCCATCGCAGTGACACTTGACGGACAGACGCAACTGGACCATTTCGTGGCCTTTGCGGCGCCCCTGGCGGTGATCGTCTACGTGGTAACCGGGGCGCTGACCATTACCATTCCCCGCTACGTGCCCCGCTTAAGGTGGTGGCAGGCGGGGATTGCCGTGGTGGTGGCCCTGGTCATCGGCATCGGGCTGGTGAACCAGACGGACCAGGAAAGCGGGCGGCTGGAACTGCCGCCGCCGGGGTCTCAGGTAGCGCCTGGTAGGTCATCATTTCAAGGCGAGACCAACATCCTTCAGGCAATCACACTTTAGGCAATCACAGGTGGAAGGCAACAGGTAATTTATGCAGGCAGTATTTCAGTCCATCAATCCCAGGAGTAAAGCGCCAACGGTCTTCACTCCAATCTGGGGCCTTACAGCGTTATTGATTATTGCGCTGGCCGTGGTCGGTTGCGGTACAAGCTCTGAGCCGGCGCCGGCCCCAACGTCTGCTCCCACAAGCGCGCCCCAGGTCCAGGAGTCTACTGCTACACCAACCGAGGCAGATCAACCAGCTATGGAAGCAGCGCCCGAACCCACCGAGCCTCCCGTCCAGGAGGAGACGCCGGCCACTGAAGCGCCGTCCCCCACAGAAGCCGCGCCCGCTGAAATGATGGAGCCCACTGCGGCTCCAGAAATGGAAGCAACCGCGATGGTCGAACCGGAAATGCCCGCCGCCGGAGGCTTCACCATAGGCGAGGGTTCGGAAGCCACTTTCACCGTCAACGAAAAGCTGGCCTGGCTGGACCTGCCCAACGATGCGGTGATGCGCACCGAGGGCATCAGCGGGACAATTTACCTGGACGGGTCGGCCACGGTAATTGAAATGGACCTGCATTCAATGACCAGCGATGCCGAACGGCGGGATGGTTACGTGCGAAACCGGATGTTCCCCGACCACCGCACGGCTACCTTTACCGTTTCCGACCTTGGCGACCTGCCCGACCCGCTGCCCGAAGGGGAGGTAATAGCCAGGGAAGTCCATGGCGAGCTTTCAATCCAGGGGGTGACCAAGCCCATCGTCTTTGACGTAGAAGCCCGAAGGGACCCGGACAAGCTGTTCGTACTAGGCCGCACCACCTTCACCTGGGACGACCTGGAACTTCCGCCGCCCAACATACCGGGCCGCATCGAGGTTAAGGACGAAGTGCGGGTGGAAGTGCTGCTGTCCGCAATCCCCGGCGACGGTTCGTAGAGGAGGGTAAGCGTCTTGTCGAGCACCGTGCTGATAATCGAGGACGACCCCCACACCACGGAACTGGTGCGGCTGTACCTGGCCAACGACGGCCATGAGGTGCTGTCGGCGGCCACCGGCCCAGAAGGGCTGGCCCGGGCGCGGGAAACCCATCCCGACCTGGTGGTGCTGGACCTGATGCTGCCCGGCCTGGACGGCCTGGAAATCTGCCGCGAACTGCGGGCCGAATCGGACGTACCCATAGTGATGCTCACCGCCCGGGTGGAGGAAGATGACCTGCTGTCCGGCCTGGGAAACGGCGCCGACGACTATGTAACCAAGCCCTTCCGGCCCCGGGAACTGGCCGCCCGGGTCAAGGCGGTGCTGCGGCGTACGGGGCGGGAAGATTTGGAGGGCGGTGGCGGCGAACTGGCCCACGGGCCCATCCGTATCAACCAGCGGATGCAGACGGCCTACGTGGAAGACGGGCAGGTCTCCCTGACTCCCACCGAGTACCGACTGCTGCTGCTTTTTCTGCGGGAACCGGGCCGCGTCTTTTCCAGGGAGCAGATTATTGACCGGGTGCTGGGGCAGGACTTTGACGGCTTCGACCGCACCGTCGATACCCACGTCTACAGCCTGCGCCGCAAGCTGGAGGCGCCGCTGAACGGCGTGCGTTACATACACACAATCTACGGGATGGGTTACCGGCTTGGCGATGCCTAGTTGGATTGGGAGCCTTCAGTTTCGGCTCATAGTGGCCTTCACCCTTACCCTGGCCCTGGCCCTGGGCGCGGTGGGGGCGCTGGTGAGCTTTGCCGCCGAAACGGAAACCGACCGGTTCCAGGCAAGTAGCCAGGAATTCCGGCTGGGGCGGGTCCACCGGATGATTGCCCACCGCTACGCCGAGAATATGGACTGGGCCGCAGTTCAGCCGTCCCTGGAACAGGCGGGTTCCTTCTACGGCCGCCGATTCCTGGTAACCGATGCCGAGGGACAGGTGGTCGCTGACTCCCATCCCGGGCAGGGCAAGGCGGACGTGGGCAAGCGCCACAAGTCCCGCAAGTTTCATTCGGCTCCCATACTCCTGGAGGGACAGGAGGTAGGCTCACTGCTGCTGGTCTCCGACGTTGAAGGGCGCGGGCCGGAACGACGTTTATTTGACGGCCCCCCACCTTTCCTGTTGTCGCTTTCGTCGGAGGCAGAACCGGCCGTCGAGCCCACGGGGTCCGGGCCGGCGGATGAGCCGCTGATTTCGCGCGTAACAGCCACGGTCAACCGGTCCCTTATCTGGACCGGTGTGGCCGCCGCCATCCTGGGCATACTGCTGATTGCCTTCGCGTCCCGCCGCATCCTGTCGCCATTGCAGACCCTGGGAGGCGCGGCCCAGCGACTGGGGGAGGGCGATTTAAGCCAGCGCGTGCCGGCATCCGGCCCGTCGGAAGTTCGGCAACTGGGCAACACCTTCAACGTAATGGCCGAGAACCTGGAGGCTGCGGAACAGCAGCGGCGAAATCTGACCGCCGACGTGGCCCACGAACTGCGCACCCCGCTGTCCAACATCCAGGGCTACCTGGACGCGGTGAACGACGGCCTGCTCCAGCCTGACGAGGGCACCATGGCCACGCTGCGCCAGCAGACCGCCCACCTGGTTACCCTGGTGGAGGACTTGAGGCTGCTGGCCCTGGCCGAGGCCGGTTCCCTGGCGCTGCAGATCCAGCCCGAATCACTGGAATCCCTGCTGGAAGAGTCGGTGGAGGCCTTCCGGCCCCGGGCCGATGCCAAGAGCATACGGCTGACCCTGAACGCGCAAGAGGGTCTGCCAGATATAGACCTGGACCGGACCCGCATTTCGCAGGTGGTGGGCAACCTGCTGGAAAACGCCGTCGTCAACACACCGGAGGGCGGCGCGGTTACCGCCAGCGTAACACTTGAGGCTGAGACGGTTATCGTATCGGTAACAGACACGGGTCACGGCATTGCTCCGGAAGACCTGGAGCGGGTGTTTGACCGCTTATACCGGGTTGACCCGTCCCGTGCGCGGGCCACCGGCGGGGCCGGTCTGGGTTTGACCATTGCCCGGCAGTTGGTGGAGGCCCACGGCGGCTCCATCCGTGTGGAGAGTGAACCTGGTCAAGGATCGACTTTCGGTTTTTCCCTGCCGGTAAGGCAAGGTACGTGAAGGGAAAACCACTGAACGAGGTGGAATAATGGAATCACTGTGGAACGCCATAAAATCCCTGGCAATCTGGCAGGTACTTGTTCTGGTGGTGGTCCTGTTCGGGTCGGCGGCGGCCGTCTATTTAGTCTATGCCGACAGAACTCAGGTGGAACCCACTGAACTGGCGGAGAATCAACAGCTGATTCCCATACAGTACGGTGATATCGTCAACCAGGTGTCTACCAACGGAAACCTGGCTTTCCCGGAGCGGGAAACCGTGCAGTTCGGGATAAAAGGCACCGTGGGTGAAATCCTGGTGGAAGAGGGGCAGACGGTCGGCCTGGGGCAGGAACTGGCCCGGCTGGACGCGCCCACCATCGCCACCCTGGAGGAGGCGGTGGCCCAGGCCAGGGTTGACCTGCTGGACGCCGAGGAGGCGCTGACTGAGTTGATGGAACCGGCCACCGAGGTCACCCTGGCCCTGGAGCAGGCTGCTGCCGAAGAAGCGGTGGCCGCCGCCACATACCAGGTCCTGCTGGCCCAGGATGCCCTGGAGACGACGCTCGATCCGGTGATTCCCACCCTGATGGATGTGGAAGAGCAAAGAGAACGCATCGCCGCCACCGAACTTTCCATGCAGACAATCCAGGATGAGCGGGAGGACCTGCTTAATCCTGAACTGCCAACCCACCGGGAGATCAAGGCCCAGGAAGAGTTGATCGCCGACGCCCGGGTGAAGCTGCAGGAAGCCATAGACGCCCGCGATGAACTGCTCAACCGAAACCTGCAGCCCGACTATGAGATGAACCTGGCCGATGCCCTGCAGAAGCAGGCGGACGCCGAGAAGGAACTGGCCGAAATCCGCGATGCCATGGCGGACCTGGCGCCGTCGCAGCGGGAACTGGTGGAAGCCACCCAGGCACGGCTGAAGGCGCAAATCGCCCTGGACGAAGCCAACCAGACACTGGAGGATTTCCTGGATACCCACGGCTCTACCCTGACCAACCGGCGGAATGAGAAGCAAGATCTGGAGGCTGACCTGTCGGCAGCGCATACCACCCTGGTCTCCCTGCAGGATGCCTACGATAGCGGTACCCTGGGTCTGGCCAGCAACATCGACCGATGGCAGATCTACACGGTCAACCTGGAAGAGGAACTGGAACAGGTGCGCTTCGGCATCGTCTCCCAGGTGGAGGAACTGGAAGCCGAGGTGGCCCTGGCCGAGACCGCCCTGCAGGAAGCGGAAGAAAACCTTGCCGAAGTGGAGCAGGGGCCCGACCCGGTGGAACGGGCGGCCCTGGAGGCCCGGTCCAAGGCCATTCACGCCAATATGGAAGTGGTGCACCGGGACCTGGCCGAACTGGAACGGCCGGAGGTTGATGCCCACGAACTTGCCCTGCGGGAGGCCCAGATAGTGCTGGCGGAAGCCACGGTCAGCCAGGCGCTGGAGGATTTGGCGGAACTGATGGAGGAACTGGGAGAGACGCCCGATTCCCTGGAGTTGCAGCTCAACACCCAGCAACTGGAGCTGGCCCGGGTTACCCTGGCTCAGCAGCAGGAGGATCTGGCGGAATTGCTGGAAGACCGGAAGGTGGTCCCAGGTCCCGCCGAGGTGCAGTTGCGGGAGCAGCAGATTGTCCTGGCGCTGGCGGCGCTGGCCAAGGCCGAGGAAGATTTGGCCGAACTGCTGGAGGAACAGGGGGCTCCACCGGACCCGCTGGAAGTAGCGCTGGCCGAGCAGAAAATCGTCGCGGGCAAGGTGAGGCTGACCACGGCGGAAGAGGAACTCAACGCGGCCATAATCACTGCCCCCATCGCCGGGTACGTGGCGGAACTCAGCGTGGAACAGGGCGATGCGGTGGAGGCACGAGCCGCAATAATGGAGTTGGTGGACCCCACCGTGGTGGAAATTGACGGCATCGTGGATGAGATTGACGTGCTGCTGGTGGAGGTGGGCACTGCCGCGGAAGTAAGCCTGGATGCCCTGCCCGGGATAAACCTGAATGGCGTGGTAACCGAAATTGCCGACGAGGCCGAGAACCAGCAGGGGGTAATCACCTTCCCCATCCGCATACGAATGGAAGTCCCGGAGGGCATCCAGCCCCGGGGCGGACTGAGCGCCGTGGCCAACATCGTACTGCGGGAGGAACGCAACGTCCTTCTGCTGCCGCAGCAGGCCCTTTACGGTTCCTTCGACCAGCCCCTGGTCCGCATACTGACCGACGGCGGCGTCTCGGAGATTCCGGTGGAGCTGGGCAGCAGCGACGACTTCTGGGTGTCGGTGAAGGCTGGCCTTTCCGAAGGCGACCAGATAATTCTGGAAGGAGCTGAAGTGGGCGGCGGCGAGTTCAGCTTCCGCAACCTGCGGCGGGCCACCGGCGGCGGCTTTGGCGGTGGCGGTGGCGGTGGCAGAAGGTAGCGGCACAATCAACGGAGTGGCGGCAGCGTTACAGTTCAGGTGGCTTCGACTGTGAGACCAGGGCAGACACACAGGTATGCCCCTAACATCGTGGCCCCCAGACAACCTGGACCGGAACGCTGTCCTGAGCGGCAGAGGGTTGGAATTGCAGCCAGTAACCATTGAGCTTAAAGACGTATCCAAGATCTACCGGATGGGCAACATCGAGGTGGGCGCCATGCGGGATGTCTCGGTTTCCATCCAGGCTGGCGAAATGGTCGCCATCATGGGCGCTTCCGGTTCCGGCAAGTCCACCATGATGAACATACTGGGCTGCCTGGACGTGCCCACTTCCGGGGAGTACCTGCTGGAAGGGGAGAACGTGGGGCAACTGGGTGACGATCGCCTGGCCGAAATTCGCAACCGGAAGATAGGCTTCGTCTTCCAGACCTACAACCTGCTGCCCCGGCTGACGGCCCTGGCCAACGTGGAATTGCCCCTGCTGTACGGCAACGGGCACAACCGGCGTCGGAGGGCGATGACAGCCCTGAACCGGGTGGGCCTGGGCGACCGGACTGCCCATCGGCCCACCGAGCTTTCGGGCGGCCAGCAGCAGCGGGTGGGGATTGCCCGAGCCCTGGTAAAGGAGCCGAGCATAGTGCTGGCTGACGAGCCAACGGGCAACCTGGACAGCCAATCCACCGAAGAAGTGATGGCCATCCTGCAGGACCTGAACCATCGGGAAGGCCTGACCGTCATCATAGTGACCCACGAACCGGACATAGCCGCGGCCACCCGCCGGGTGATCACAATGCTGGACGGCCGGGTGGTCGACGACCGGAAAGTAGAATGAATCCCATCGTAACCTTTCGCATATCCCTGGCATCGCTGGGCGCCAACAAGCTGCGGTCGGGCCTGACCCTGCTGGGCATCGTTATCGGCGTATCAGCGGTCATCTCCCTGATGGCCATCGGGCAGGGGGTGCAGCAGTCGATCACGTCGCGAATCGAATCCCTGGGCACCAACCTTATCTTCGTGCAGCCGGGCGAATCCCAGCAGGGAGGGCTGGGTGGAGGTGCAGGCAGCGCTGCCACTCTCACCCTGGAGGATGCTTACGCCCTGGATGACCCGGTGTTTGCTCCGGCGGTCAAAGCAGTGGCCCCGGAAATACGCGCCAACGGCCAGGTTACGGCCGGCCGCAACAACACCTCTGCCCAGATTGTCGGGGTCACCACAGAATATTCCGAGGTCAGAAACGCCCCCCTTGAACAGGGAGAGTTCATCTCGCAAGGCCACCTGAACAACTACTCGCAGGTTGCCGTACTGGGACACACCATCAATGAAACCCTGTTCGGCAACCGGGACCCGCTGGGCCAGCCCATTCGAATTAATGGCCGGCAGTTTGAGGTTATCGGCACACTCGAAAGCAAGGGGGGCGGCTTCTTCGGCAACCAGGACAACCAGATCCTGGTGCCCATAACCACCGCCTACTACCGGGTCAGTTCCAACCGCACCACCCACGGGGAGATCAGCGTCGATTCCATCAACGTGCAGATGCCCGACATCGCCACCATGGACCGGGGCATGATGCAGGTCGCCACGGTGCTGCGCCTGCGCCACCAGATCACCGGCGAAGACGACTTCATTATCACCAACCAGCAGGACACCATCGAAACCCTGGAGGAGACGACCAATACCTTCGTTGTATTCCTGGGGGCCATTGCGGGCATATCCCTGCTGGTGGGCGGCATCGGCATTATGAACATCATGCTGGTGTCGGTAACCGAGCGCACCCGGGAAATCGGCATCCGCAAGGCCATGGGCGCCAAGCGGAGGGACATACTGGTGCAGTTCATGTCCGAGGCGACCCTGCTCAGCCTGGGAGGGGGCGCCTTCGGTGTCCTGGTGGGCGCCTCAGTAGCCCGCCTGCTGAACGGCCGTCCCCTACTGGGGAATAGTCCAATGGAGACATCTTTCAGTTGGGACATTGCACTGCTGGCCCTGGGCGTATCGGCGGTTATCGGCCTCTTCTTCGGCATTTATCCGGCTATGCGGGCGGCCAGCCTGCACCCCATAGAGGCCCTGCGCTACGAATAAGCGAGGAATTATGAACACGACCTTCATCATGCTCCTGGCGCTGGTCATCTTCCTGGGCGCCGGGTTTGGCGGCTCCTTCGTGGGGGGAGTCATCTACGGCCAGAACCTGGCGGAGAACGCCGAGGGTGAGCTTTCCCCGAGGCTGGGGGCCGGCGGCCAGTTCCCCGGCGGGGGCCAGGGTCAGGGCGCCAGCACGGGACAAAGGGGCCAGGGCCGGCCGGGGCAGGGCGAGGGATTTGCCGGAGCCCAGGGTCAGGGCGGCGCGTCCGCGGCAAGGCAAGGCGGCGGGCCGGACAATGCCTCCGGCGGGCCAGGCAGCGTTGCCGGTGAGACGGCCAGGCAAGGACGACCTGGAGGCGCTCCAGCGGTCCAGGCCGGTGCGGCAGGCAACTCCCCGGAGGAAGCAGTGGTGGTGCGGCAGACTGAAGGGAGGCAGGACGTTCCGGAGCGCGACCGGCCGGGCCAGGCCACACAAAACGACCCTCAAGGCGGGGAAACTCAGCCCCAAGGTTCGTCCGGCTCTGAGACTGCCACTGTCCAGCAGACCCCGGCTTCGGAGGGTGACCCGGGAGAAGTAGGAACTCGAAGCGCCTCGGGACGTGCCGGAATAAGCGGGGCCGTCCTGGCGGTGGATGACAACGCATTGACCTTAGAGTCGCCCAGGGGCGAATTGGCGGTAACGCTTTCAGAGGCCACCACGATTTACGAAGTGAGCGAGTCCGGCAGGGAGGCGTTGGCGGTGGAGAGCAGGGTTCAAGTAGGTGGCTCGAGGAGTCCGGAGGGTGGCCTCGCCGCCCAGTGGGTGGTAATCGTGCCTGAGGGAGTGGAGAACCTGTTCGGACTCGCCGGTAATCCCGGTGTCCGGCAGCGGGGGCAGGCGCCGTAGCGCCGACTTAATCCTGGCTGCTTACGCTTCCGTTACCGGAAGAACTTTCCCCTGCCCCGGGCGGCAGGGCCTGCGGCCGCTCAGTCATGGGAGTTCGGCCATTGGCTAGCCGGTCCCGATCCATCGTGCTGGTGGGGCGCTGCAAACGAAGAATTACCTGTTGCACCTGTTCGTCCACGTAGGGCGGCTGCCAGTCCTGTTTCAAGAGACTGTCTATCTTGTTTACCATCACCTCTATCGCGTCAATGATCTGAACATAGGTATGCGCGTGGTATTCGTGGTGGTAGAAGTGGTAGTGGGCCTGACGAGCGGCCAGAAAACCCAGCAGAATATCGTTATCTCCCTGCTCCTTGGTGATCACCGACGCCGCTTCCTGAAGTCTCCAGTCGGCGTCGTTGAACCAGCGGCGCTTTTCTGCCACGGCCTTGATGGCGTAGGCTGCCGCGCCCCAAGCCTTGTTGCTGGCCTGTAGCAGGTCCTCTTTAGCCAACTCCTCCCGCGCCTGGCGCAGGAAGTTGTGGCTGATTTCCATGTTGCGGGCCGCTTCCTCGTCCGGGGATGGGCCCGGGGCGGTATCCAGGGGCAGGACCATTGCACACTCTCCGGAGATTCGGGTTAGTTTAGCATGGCCCGTTTCACGTGTCTTTACATCGGAATCCTTTGTAACAAAGGAAAAGGGCGGGTTTGAAACCCGCCCCGTAAAGTGGTCTAAGGAGAGAGTTTAAACTAGCTGGCCCCGCCCTCAATCATGGTGGTCATTTCTTCCACGCTTTTGTCGCCGAAGTCGGGTTCGCCACCGTTGATGCGGTAAGTGGGGGTGCCGAAGACGCCCAGGTCCTTGGCCGCCTGATGTTCTCCCATCACATAGTCCCGGTACTGCCCGGAGTCCAGCGCCGCGCCCAGTTCTGCAGTGTCCAGGCCGCACTCCGCGCCCAGGTTCAGCAGCACTTCCCGATTGCCCAGGTCAACGCCATCCTCCCAGTAAGCCCTGGCGGCGGCGTGGTGGAACTCACCGTCCACACCCTTGTCCCTGGCGAAGGCGGTGGCCTCGTGGGCCAGGTTGGTGTTGGGATTGAGGGACGGGCGACGCATGACGATGCCCGCATCCCGCGCCCGGTCCTTCCAGGCATCGTTAAGCTCCGTTTCCGTCTCGCCTTCCCGCAGGATTCGGGGCTCGCCCTCAATGGGACGGTCGGGGGCCAAAAGGTAGGGGCGACGGTCAATAACCGCGCCGGTGGCTTCCGCTGCCTTGTCCAGCCTGACCAGGCCGACATAGCACCAAGGTCAAGTGTAGTCGTACCAGACGACAACATTGGTTTCGTTGCTGGTGGTCATTGCATCCTCCTCTGCAATCCAAGTTTGCCGTATTGTAACACGACGCGAGCGGCCCCACGCCGCTCCCCGGGCAGCCCGAAATTTTCGGGCAAAGCCGTTCCGTTCTTTTGCCTATCGCCCCATCGCATTCCGATATAATGTCGCCAGCCAACCCTGAAATCTCTTACTATTCTGATTAATAAGGAGGCCAATATGCCGTTCGGAGGCAATGACTGGCTGGCATTGACCCAGGAAGAAACCCTTGAACCTGATATTCCCATCATCGACCCGCACCACCACTTCTGGGACAAGCGTCCGGAGCGCATCCCGTACCAGCGCTACCTGCTCCAGGAACTGGCTGACGACGTAAACGCCGGTCACAACGTGGTATCCACCGTGTTCATCGAGGCGCGGGCCATGTACCGGGCCGACGGGCCCGTGGAATTACGGCCCGTGGGCGAGGTTGAGTTTGTCCAGGGCCAGGGCGCCGCCAGCGCCAGCGGCCTTTACGGTCCCGCCCGGGCCGCGGCGGCCATCATCGGCCACGCCAACCTGAACCTGGGCGCGGCGGTTGAGGGAGTGCTGGACGCGCTGCACGACGCCAGCCCCTACCACTTCCGGGGCATTCGCCACTCGGTAACCTGGGACCCGCACCCGGAGATTGAGAATACGGCGGCCCACAACATGCAGGGCCAACTGGCCAGCGACAAGTTCCGCGAAGGCGCGCGGGTGCTGGCATCCAAGGGTCTGACCCTGGAGGGCTGGCTCTACTTCCCCCAACTGCAGGAAATGGCTGACTTCGCTAAGGCAGTGCCCGACCTGACCATCATCCTGAACCACATCGGCGGGCTTATACGGGTGGGCCCCTACGCGGGAAGGGACGACGTGATGGATACCTGGCGGAAGGGCATCGCGGCCGTGGCCGAGTGTCCCAACGTGGTCTGCAAGCTGGGCGGCATCGGCATGCCCCGCACGGGCTTCGACTGGCATACCCGCAACACCCCCATCGGCTCGGAGGAACTGGCCAGCGACATGGCGCCGCTGATCAACTACTGCATCGAGCACTTCGGCCCCAGCCGCTGCATGTTCGAGAGCAACTTCCCGGTGGACAAGGTCTCCTACTCCCACCACATCCTTTACAACGCCTTCAAGCGCCTGTCCGCCGGTTATTCCGCCAGCGAGCGCACCGACATGTTCCACGACACGGCGGCGAGGGTGTACCACATTTAGCCGGGTTGCAATTGGGTTCCAAACGTTTAGGGGCGGGTTGATGAAACCCGCCCCTTGAACTTTCCTTAACCCGTGTCGTTGTGGTCGCCGCTACGCTGGCGCCTGTATGTCAATGTCGTAGCGCGACAGCACTTCTTCAATCTGGGCTGCCGACTTTTCGTCCGCAGGGATCAGCGGCAGGCGGGGGTTGCCCACGTTGAAGCCCACGTGGTTCAGCGAGTGCTTCACCGGTATGGGGTTGGAGACAATGAACAGGACCTTGAAGATCTCCAGCAGGCGGCGGTGCTCGGCGGCGGCCTGTTCAACCTCGCCTTCCAGCAGCAGACCCATCATCTGCTTGATCTGGTTGCCCACCAGGTGGGAGGCCACACTGACCACGCCGTAGCCGCCGGTGGCCATGATGTAAAAAGTCTCGTTATCATTGCCGCTCCAGACACGGAACCCGTCCCGCGAACCCTCGATGATGCGGGTAATCTGGTCCATGTCGCTGCCAGCTTCCTTGACCCCGACGATATTGTCCACGTGGCTCAGCCGGATGGTGGTGTCGTGGGACATGTTCAGGCTGGTGCGGCTGGTGACGTTGTACAGCATGCATGGCAGGTTGACGTGGGCGGCGATGGTCTTGAAATGCTGGTACAGGCCCTCCTGCGGGGGCTTGTTGTAGTAGGGAACCACCAGCAGCAGCCCATCCACACCGGCCTTCTCCGCCTCCATGCTCAGCTCTATGCTCTCGGCGGTGCTGTAGTTGCCGCTTCCGGCCACCACGGCGCCGCGGTCGCCCACGGCATCCTTGATTTCGCCCCAGAGCCGGATTTTCTCTTCAGTGGTGAGGGTAGGGGACTCGCCGGTGGTGCCGGACACGATGACGCCGTCGCTGCCCGAGTCCAGCAGGGCGTTAGCAAGACGCTTGGCCTGGTCATAGTCCACTCGTCCCTCGTCATCAAAGGGAGTTACCATAGCCGTAATCAGTCTGCCTATCTCCGTCATGCTGACCCTCCTCTTAAGATTTTGCGGCCATTATACACGGTGGGGGGAAGTCTTGCTTGGGGTGGGTTGGCATCACGACCGACCCATAAAACTACCCGTAGCAAGCTAGGTGTGATGACAAACGACCATTGCCAGAATAATGACCTTCCACGTACACTTATAGGAAGCCTCTAGTACGGACCGGAGACATTCATACATGACCTCAACCAACAATCCAGGGACCACACCGCTGGGGAGTCTTTTTGAGGCTGTAGCCAAAAAGTACAATGCGAAATCCGCCAACGGCCAATTGACTGGCTCCAAGTTCCCGTATGACCATATCCAAAGCCTTGCAGGATACAAACAACGAACCACGCCGGGGTTATCAAAGAGCGACGTCACCAGGGAACTTGCCCGCTACCTGAAGGAATTTGCGGAGAGGAATGATAAGCAGCTAGGTTATTCGCAACGTGACATCACCGGGTACCTTTTTATACAAGCGGAACGAGGTATGCTTCCTTGGGGCAGGATCTTCGCAACAGTAAGAGCGTGTCAGGTTCAGGATCGAGACAAGCCAATCTCTCATTACTTCGGCTATGAGGCCTTCATCCAGACCAAGGGGCAAGCAAAGAAAAAAATCCTCATCAAGCTGGTTCAGTATGTCAACCAAGAAGGTCAGTGCTTTGAATGCAGGAAAGAATTCCCATTTGACGATATCACCTTAGACCACGACATACCACTCAGTGCAAAAGGGCCGACCGAGTTAACCAACATGCAACTGATGTGTAAACCCTGCAACAATGAGAAAGGGTCAAAATACGGCTGAACGAAGCGGTCAATCCCGAAGGTCCCTTCAGTAACGGTTGGGATTCTTCGGCTTCGCTCAGAATTGTATGTGTCAGGTAATTCGTTGACAGATTGGTATAAAAAGGAAGTACCGATCTGGAGGCGAAAATGCGGAACAACAGCGAGGATCGCACTATTGAGCGAAACCTGGTGCAGAAGTGGCGGTTTCTTATCGGGGAGTTTGAACTGGTCAAGGCGAAGCAGCACCCCCATTTCCGGTTTCTGGAAGACTTCTACCGGTTCCACGGCACCAACCGGCAGACCTTTTACAAGTACTATCATCGCTTTCAGCAGTCTGGCACGGATCAGTCCCTGCTGCCCCAGAAGCGGGGACCCAGGTGGAAGAACCGGCGCACCCTGCCCTTCATCGAAGAGAAGGTGCTGGAGCAACGGCGCAAGGGTATCAATCGCTATGAAATTTGTGCCATACTCCAGCCGGTGCTCAAGGAGCACACCCCGGCTCCTTCCACCATCTATGCCATCAGCAGGCGCCATGGCCTGAACCGGTTGAGCCAGAGAATGGAACAGTCCAAGCGGCAAATCATCAAGACCAGGGCTGGAGAACTGGGGCATCTGGACAGCCACCACCTGAGCCGGGACCTGATTGTAGGTACGAAGCAGCGCCACTACCTGGTGGCAGTACTGGATGCCTGCACCCGGCTGGCCTGGGCCGAGGTGACCTGGGACATCAAGAGCCTGAGCGCCATGTTCGCCGCCCTCAAGAGCATCAACTTCTTGCACGCGGAGTACGGTCTGCGCTTCGAGGCCCTGCTCACCGACAACGGACCGGAGATGGCTTCCCCCAGGAAGATCGACAGCCACCCCATGGAGCGGATGATGAAAGAACTGGGAATCAAGCACCGCTATACCCGACCCTACCGTCCCCAGACCAACGGGAAGGTGGAGAGGTTCTGGAGAACTCTGAACGAGGACCTGCTGGAGGGAACTACCTTCGAGACGGTGGAGGAACTGCAGGATGAACTACAGCAATACCTGATCTACTACAACACTGCTCGTCCCCATCAGGGCCTCAAGGGCAAGACTCCCCTGGAGACCTTGCAACTTTTGTCATCGATTTAGCTAACACATACAAGAACGACACCGACTAAGGCCGCAGCTACTCTAGCCCCCACTGCCCCCTACTCACTCGGCAACCGCCCCGTCTCCCTTGCCCAGGCATGCAGGCCGCAACGGCAAACAAGCCTGCAGAAAGGGTTTGCTTGCCATGTCGTGAAACAGGCGCTGGGAATGTGAAGGCGGCGGCTATGCCTGGTCAAAGTCTGACCTGGAAATTCCCAGGTTTCTGCGAATTCGGTGAAGGGTTCCGGTGGCCAGGTCCCTGTCTCCGTGCCTGGGGATGGGCGTCCGTCGACCGTTTGTGGGATTGAGCCACATTTCGTGGGAGCCGTCTGCTTGCCGTTGGAATATGCAACCCAGCGTTTCCAGCTTTTCGCGCAACTCGCGATAGGTCATGCGGTTACGGTCAGGCTGCCCCTGCTGCTGCGTAAGGGGGCCACCTCCGGGGGCAGCGGTTCTCCCTTTTCCTTGCGGAGCTCTATGATGGCCTGCGCGACTGCCAGGAGGCTCTTCAGGGTCTCTTCGGGGGTATCACCCCAAGCCATGCAGCCCTGCAAAGCCGGAGCCTCTGCCAGATACATCCAGCCTTCGCTCTCTTCCGGTTCATGAAGGACGTAGTCCAGCTGATATATGTCCATCTCGTCACTCCGGTCTAAGGGTGGTTGATGACAAAGTCTATCGCTTGGCCAAATAGTTTGCCATAGCCGTTAGCAGTCTGTATCTCCACCATGCTGACCGTCCTCTACAGATCCCGCGGCCAGTAGACGCCGTACGGGGGAGAAAAGTCGTGAACCAGGGCCCCTAATCGTTCGGCAACCGCCCGGTCTCCCTTGCCCAGGCCTGCAGGCCGCGGCGGAAGGCCAGCGCGCCCATGGGGGCGATGACCGACTGCAGGGCTTCCAGGACCTCCCTTTCCGTTGCTCCATTCTCCAGGGCCACATGCACGTGGGCCTGGATCTGCTCCACGTCGGCCTTCAGGGCCGCTTCCACCACAATCTGCAGCAGTTCCTTGGTCTTGCGGTCCAGGGTGCGCTGGCCGGTGTAGGTAGCCTCGATAAACTCGCCGTACTTTTTGGCCCATTCCAGGTCGGCCTCGGCCATGATGCGGTGCATCTCCAGGGAGTAGCCCCGATGCTGGGCCTGGGAATCAAGAAATGCCTGGGTTTCGTCGGTGGACATGGTTTGCTCCTTGTTTTTGACTTGAACATGGATGTGCGGGATTTACAGGATGAAGCCCTGCTACAAGCCGTAGTGGGCCCGGGCTGCCGCCTGCTTCGGGTTGTCCTGCTGGAACAGGTCGGGGTGCTTTCCTCGGTGCAGGGCCAGGTGATAGGTGAACAGTTGCAGGGGCACAACAGAGGCCAGGGGACTCCAAAGCTCCGGCAGGGGTTTCATGGCAAAGCTGGCCGCTGCCAGGGACGAAAGCTCCTCGTCGCCTTCCTGCACCAACGCCCACACCGGGGCGCCCGCTGCCGCCGAAGCCCGGGCAATGTCCAGGGACCGCTCGTACCCCGGACCGGGCGGGGCGATGAGCGTAACCAGGCACTGGTCGTCCACCGAGCAGAAGGGGCCGTGCAGTAGTTGCTCCACCTGCAGACCCTCGCAGTCCGAAGCGCTGGTCTCCTTGATCTTCAGGGCCACCTCGTAGGCGTTGGCGGTGTTGGGTCCCCAGCCCACCGAGATGAAACGCTGCTTGTCGCCAAACTGCGCTACCACGTCGGCGATGACCTGCTGCTCGTGGATTACGTCGCCCACCACGTATGGCACCTCCGACAGTTCATCCTGCAAGTCGGCCACGCTGGGGTCTTCACCCAGGACCGAGCCCAGTTCCGACGCCAGCATGGCCAGCACCGTAAGGGCGGAGGTGTAGCTGATGGTGAAGGCCGAGGAGCGTTCGGGACTGACGGTGTGCAGGGAAACGTCGGCCACCTGGAGGCGCGGGCCCGGGTCGGTGGAGGTTACCGCCACGGTGTAGGCGCCTTTTTCCTTTGCCAGTTCCAGGGCCAGGAATGAGTAGGTCTTGGTGCCCCGGTGGCTGATGATGATTACCGCGTCGTCGGGTCCCAGGGATGGCGGGTAGCCACAAAACTCGAAGGAATGCCACCCCTGTACCTGGATGTTGGGCCCGGCAAACCAGCGGAACCAGTGCTCGGCCACCAGGACGGCATGCCAGGAGGTGCCGATGCCCACAATGTAGATGTTCCGTTTGGTGGCCAGCACTGTCGCAACATCTCTTGCCGTCGCTGCGTGCCGGTCCAGCATCGTGGCCATGGCCTCGGGCTGACCGATGATGGCGTCGTACATGAAGTAAGGGTGGGCCTGCCGGATTTCCTGCTGCTGGGTCATGGCGCTCCTTTATTGTCCCCGGAGGGTCTTGCCTGTTCACGAATTATACAGGCGCTCAAGGGAATTGGTGAGTGGGAGAGCGGAGAGTCCGGCGCCGGTAGCCCAATGCCTGCCCGCTGTGCGACAATGAATCGAGGCGGCCGGTTGTTAAGCCTGTGTGTGCCGCCATTTTCAGCAGGAGGTGGGCAGGATGGACCTGGTCGAGGAACAACTCCGCAACAGCAAGACCATCGCCGTGGTCGGCATTTCCGACAACCCGGAGCGGCCCAGCTATGGCGTCTCCCGCTACATGCAGGCCCAGGGCTACCGCATCATTCCGGTCAACCCCATGATCGAGGAAGTCCTTGGGGAGAAGAGCTACCCGGACCTGAAGTCGGTGCCGGAACCCATAGACATGGTGGATATCTTCCGACGCTCCGAGTTGGTGGATCCGGTGGTGGACGAGGCCATCGAGGTGGGCGCCAAGTACATCTGGATGCAGGACGGGGTGATCAACGAGGAGGCCGCGGCCAGGGCCGAAGCCGCCGGCATTCCCGTTATCATGGACGATTGAACCCTCCGCCAGCATCGCCGCCGGTTCGGCGGCAGCTAGACCACTGACGAGACACCAACAACCCCTTATCAAGGGACCCGATAGGGTAGGAAACGCACTTAACAGGAAGACCCTTTTGAGCCGCCGGGTTAGCGAGAAATCCGGCGGCTTTGCCGTTGCATCTGCAGCAGGTCTTGAGCAGATCGGTTGACGCGAAAGAAACCGCAGATAACCAACACACATATATTTGCTCATCTAACATAGACTGTCACTATTCGTAGCAATTTAGAACACTATGCGTAATTGTCGTATTTTCTTGACACTAAAAGGCTAGTTGCATAATATTGAGCTACCTATTTAGTGGCAGAAATCGTTTTCTGGATGGACATTTGGTCTGACCACTTTTACCCCAACGCTGGGAAGAAAACAGAGAAGGAGGTTCGAGGATGGCGAACAATGACATCGCTCTAATGGCTCACCTGATGCGGCGGGCCGGGTTTGGCGCCTCATACGAAGAGCTGGAACGGCGGGCAGCCGCAGGATATGAGGCCACGGTGGAAGAACTGCTCAACCCGGGCAATCAGCCCAGTCTGGAAATGGATGTCCTGGAGCGCCGATTCGTTGACTGGAGGGAGATGAACGCCCTGGAAGTCAACCAGGCCTACTGGACCTACGTCATGATCAATACCCAGCGGCCCCTGGAAGAGAAGATCGCCCTGTTCTGGCACGGAATATTCTGCACCGGCAACTCCAAGTGCGAGCACGGCCGCCAGATCAAGCTGCAGATCGATATGTTCCGCGAGCATGGCCTCGGCAGCTTCCGTAACCTGCTGATGGGGTTGTCCAGCGATCCGTCCATGATTTTCTACCTGGACAACTGCATGAGCCACAAGGAGGCCATCAACGAAAACTGGGGCCGGGAACTGCTGGAACTGTTCTCCATGGGCGTGGGCATGGATGGCGAGGCCAATTACAGCGAGGACGACGTCAAGGAATGCGCCCGGGCCTTCACCGGCTGGACCATTACCAACGCCATCCCCCGCTATCCCTACGGCCGCTACGAGGCCGGCTTCATCTACAATCCGGCCGACCACGACGAGGAGAACAAGACCTTCCTGGGCGAGACGGGCAACTTCAACGGCGACGACATAATCGATATCATTGCCAGGCAGCAGTCCACCGCGCGCTTCGTTGCCCGCCACATGTACAACTTCTTCGTGGCCGACGACGTGCAGGTGCCGGCCTGGCAGGACACCCCGCCGCGGGACCTGGACACCATCAAGATGCTGGAAGATGAATACTTCCGCTCCGGCTACAACATCGGCTCCATGCTGCGCGTTCTCTTCAACTCGGATGCCTTCAAGAACGCCCGATTCACCAAGGTGAAGAGCCCCGCCGAGGCTGTTGTCGGTACGATGCGGGTGGTCAGGGATTTCACCTCGCCCAAGCCGGGCCTGAACAACCTGGCAGCCAACATTCGCTACATGGGGCAGGACCTGATGAATCCTCCGACGGTGGAGGGCTGGCACACCGGCGGCGAATGGATTGACAGCGGCACGCTGGTGGAGCGCATCAATTTTGCCGCCGACCAGGTGGGCAACCTGGACCTGCCGGGCGTGCAGGATATGGTGGCCAGGGTCGGCGCCGACGGCGGGGCCATTTCCGCGGAACGGGTGGTTGACCACTGCCTGGAACTGCTGGGCGCTTACGAACTGGCCGATGAGACCCGCGAACAGTTGACCGCACACGTGGCCCGGGGCGGCGACCTCATCCCCGGCACTCCCGAGTTCTCCCAGCGGGTGGGTCAGACCCTCCAGTTGATTGTGTCCACCCAGGAGTACCAGTTCGCCTAGTCCATCCCGGCAAGCGCAAATCGGCTCCAACAGTCTGAGGAGGAAAGGAAATGACTTCGATAAAGAAAGACCCGGTGCTGGTTGTCCTGCAGTTGTCCGGGGGTAACGACGCTCTCAATACCGTGATTCCCTACGGCGACCCCCTGTACGCCGACAACCGACCGTCGGTGCGGGTGCCCGACGACCAGGTACTGAAGATTAACGACTACGTGGGCCTGAACCCCAACATGGGCCCAATGAAGCAGTTATTCGATGATGGCAAGATGGCCATCATCCAGGGGGTGGGTTATCCCAACCCCAACCGGTCCCACTTCCGGTCCATGGATATCTGGCACACCTGCGAGCCCGACAAGGTGGGGACCGAGGGCTGGCTGGGCCGCGCCATCAAGGAAATGGACCCAAGCTCCGAAAACGTGCTGACCGGCGTCAACTTTGGTCGCGGCCTTCCCCGCGCCCTGGCCATGCCCAGCGTTCCCGTGGCATCGGTGGGCAACCTGGCTTCCTACGGCGTGCTGACCGGCATTGAGGAAGAGGACCAGCGGGCCGACGCCCTGGACGTCTTCTCCCGCATCTACTCCCCGGCTATGGGCCGCGGCGGCGTGGTGGACTACCTGTCCCGCACCGGCATGGACGCCCTCAAGGGCGCCGACATCCTTAGCACTGCGCCGGACATGTACTCGTCGTCCATCGAGTACGGCAACGACGTGGTGGGCCAGTACATGCGGAACATCGCCCAGACCCACCTGGCCGGCTTCGGCACCCGGGTGCTGTACACCACGGCCCCCTACAACAGTTTCGACACCCACGCCGGCGAACTGCAAGCCCACGCCAAGCTGTGGAGCGAGACCTCCCAGGCCGTCGCCGACTTCATGGACGACCTGCGCGAGCATGACGCCGCCGACAACGTAACGGTGCTGGTATTCACCGAGTTCGGCCGCCGTGTCCATGACAACGGCTCCGGCACCGACCACGGTTCGGGCGGCATGGCCTTCGTGGTTGGCGATAATGTCAAGGGCGGCCTGTACGGCGAGTATCCTTCCCTGGAGGCGGACAAGCTGCTGGAGGGCGACCTGCACTTCAACAACGACTTCCGCAGCATTTACACCACGCTGCTGGAGAACTGGATGGGCCTGGACGCCCAGCCCCTGGTCAACGGCAGCTTCGAAAAGTTCGACTTCATCTAGGACCAATTACGAAAGTTCCTTCCCCCTCGTTGGGGGAAGGTTAGGATGAGGGTGATGGGCGGACACCAACGTCTGCCCCGCCCGCACAACGCCTGACAGGGAGGGCAATATGACCACCACACGATTTGCTGGAATTACACTTCAGCCCAGCCACACCATTGGTCGGGCCGAGTTCTCCGGCCCCGGCTTCCGGAATCCCGTGGCCATGGTCCGGGGCGAGGAAGACACCATGTACGTCGTCAGCCGGTCCTACGACTACCGGCCCGACGGCAAGCGGATTACCATCTGCACCATCGACGAGGACTACATCGGCGAGTTTGCCCGGGGAGTGACCACCGCCGGCGAGGGCGACCCTTCCGACGCCGACGGTTCCCTCATCTGGCCCACGGCCATCGCCCTGGACAGCGAGGGCAACGTCTTCGTGGCCGACGAGTGGCTCAACCGAATCTCCATGTACACCAGCGATGGCGCCTTCCTGAGCAAGTGGGGTACCCCGGGCTCGGGAGACGGCGAAATCAGCAGCCCCTCGGGCCTGGCCATTGACCAGGACGACAACCTGCTGCTGGTGGACTGCGATAACCACCGCATCCAGAAGTTCACCAGGGACGGCCAGTACATTTCCCAGTTCGGTACCAAGGGCGACGGGGATGGCCAGTTCAACATGCCCTGGGGCATCACCATTGACCGCAATGGCGACATCTACATCGCCGACTGGCGCAACGACCGCATCCAGAAGTTCGACCGCAACGGCAACTTCCTGATGAAGCTCGGCGCCTCCGGTTCCGGTGACGGCCAGCTTGACCGCCCCACCGGCGTGGCAGTGGACAAGGACGGCAACATCTACGTGACCGACTGGGGCAACGACCGCCTGCAGGTGTTCAGCGCCGACGGCGAGTACCTGACCCAGACCACCGGTGACGGCTCCCTGTCCAAGTGGGGCAAGGAAAAGCTGGACGCCAACTCGGAGATGTGGCAGGAACGGGATATCGCCCAGGGCCTGGAGCGGGAAAAACAGTTCTGGGGCCCCATCGCGGTTACCGTGGACGACGACGACAACGTGTTCGTAGTCGAATCGGCCCGCTCCCGCATCCAGATCTACCGCAGGCAGGTGCCGGTGTTTTTTGGGGGCAGGCTGTAAGCTTCAGCCCGCAAGACCCTGGATGATCATTGGGCCGGGTTTTGCAACCCGGCCCAATAATTCTAACCTTCCCCATACTGCGGATTGAGACACGCAGGGCAGGGTTTCAAACCCGCCCTTGCCGCAATTCTCGAGTTCCTTTCAGGCAATTACGTCTGAAATGCGACTCGATTCCGACCTAAACCAATGCCAGGGTGAAATACGCATTTGGTACAGTGGCGCGGGTCCTTAGCCTCCAGGGTAGGGGCGATTCGCGAATCGCCCCTACCCTGGCAGACTGGGTTGCCAAGAGCTGACGGGTTCGAGCAAGAATGCGCTTCCGACCTTGGCCTTGGTTTAGGTATCCCCAACCCAATCGTGTGCGAACAAGCACATGCGGCATTAGCGGGCAGCCCCTCCCGAAAGTCTGGCGTTCACCAACCGGTTCAAGCTAATGCCCTCTTCGGCAGCCTCTATCGCCAGGGTACGGTGAACCTCCGGTGGTACCCGCACCACGAACCTGCCGCTGTAGGTACGTTCTGCCAGGGGTTCGGGTAGCTCTTCATCGTTGGCCCGCATATCATCGATACATTCGGAGACCAACTGCCGTATTCCGGCGAAGGCGCCCTCCTGGGTGGCGTCCAACCAACTCAAGGAAGGAAACTCTGCGCACAGCCCCAGGTGTTCCTGGTCCTCGGCGGACCAGGTTACTCGGTAAGTATAGTGGTCAGCTTTCATCGTGTTGCAACCTCTCCAGGGCTTTGATAACCTGCCGGACCTGGTAGGATTTAGCCATTCCCCTGTTGCTTTGGATATTCACCCTGGGATCGCCTGGCCAGGGAGTCCGGTAGACTCTATGACTGGTTCCCCGCTGGCGGGGCTGGCCGAAGAAATGATCGCATATTCGGGCCAGCACGTTGAACCTGACAGCCCTGGGATTGCCGCCAAGTTCGGCGATAGCTTCCTCTATTTCCATACCCCGCCATACCCGTCATACAAGGAAGCCGCTGACCGCTTGGAACGCAGTACGCTGTCGTCGATGTGTACGACAGCAAACCGTAACATTACGTTATTATAATATCATTATTAGTACTGCTCCGCATCCCAAAATTCCAGAAAAGGCCTTCCGGCTCCGAGCCCTGGTACAGCATCGCCTTGATGATTTTCCCGTTCTCCTTGTTCTGGCCTCTCCAATTATCGACCTCCACTCTCCCTCAGATTCTATGCTATAATTCGCAAGTTATTGTGCGTTGCCTCATTCATTTACCCTCGTTTGGAGAAGGAATTGACCACCCAGGAAGAACTGGTTGCCAAGCTCAGGCCCCTCGGCATGCGGTTGACCCCGCAGCGGCTGGCTATTGCTGAAGTGGTGGTTAACTCCGCCGATCATCCGTCGGTCAGGGACATCTACGAACGGGTGCGGGCTTTCTTCCCCTACGTAACCATCGCCACCGTCTATTCCACGCTGGACGTGCTGGAGGAAGCGGGCGTTGTCCGCGAGCTTCCTTTCCAGCGCCTGTCCCGTTACGACGCCAATCTGTCGCCCCACGCCAACCTGGTCTGCGTGGGCTGCGGCATGGTGGTGGACGCCGACGTGGGCCAGGACATGGTGTCGGAACTGACCGACATTATCAGCGACGGCGCCGACTTCCACATTTCCTCCCAGCGGGTGGACTTCTACGGCTGGTGCTCGGGCTGCCGCGCCACCGCAGCCAACTGACCCTTTAGGGTCATACCGCTTAACGGGAAAGTTACATTTCAGGTAGGCTTCAACCGAAGAGGCGGGTTTGAAACCCGCCCCTTCCTGCTTTACCCACCTGAACGGCCAAGGCGCCAAGTCCTTCCCACGTCTTGCCCTTTCCCTGTCCCTTGCCCTACAATCTGCCTGCCATGACTACCGAAACTACGTTTGCCAATCCACAATACCTTGCCGATCCGGCCTGGCTGCAGGCCCACTTGAGCGACCCTGACCTGGTAATTGTTGACCTGGACGCCGAAGCCGGTTACCTGCGCAGCCACATCCCCGGGGCCCTGTTCCTGGACAACAACTACGAGCGCAATCCCGAAACCGGCTGGGTGGACACATTTCCCCCGGACCGGTTTGCCGCCGCCTGCCAGGCCCTGGGCATCGGCGACGATACCATGGTGGTAGCCTACGATAACAACATGAGCCTCCACGCCGCCCGTTTCTGGTGGACGCTGGCCTACTACGGCCACAGGAACGTAAAGGTGCTGGACGGTGGCTGGCGAGGTTGGGTATCTGCGGGCGGCCCCATAGCCTTTGATCGCGCATCTCCCCGGAACGTGGCGGCGTTCACCCCAAAGGCCGACCAGTCCCTCATTGCGACCTACGAAGAGGTGCGTGCGGGTTGCGCCATCGGGGGCGCCAACGCCGCGGACACCGTCATCTGGGACACCCGCTCCGCCGCCGAATATGACGGTACGGTCAGCCGAAATAACCGCCCCGGCCACGTCGCCGGCGCAGTCCACCTGGACTGGATGGACCTGATGGACCGGGCCACCCACCGTCTCAAGTCCCCCGAAGAACTTCGGCAACTTCTTACCGCTGCCGGAATCACCGCCGACAAGGCCGTCTTCGCCTATTGACAGGCCGGTCTCCGTGCGGCGCACGGTGTATTTGTCCTGAACCTGCTGGGCTACCAGGGCGCCCGCAACTACGACGACTCCATGTTCGAATGGGCCAACCTGGAGGAAGAGCAGGCGCCTATGGCAACCAAAGACTGACTTAACATGGATGGACAGGATACACAGGATAGTCGCCCAGACCCGAAATCCTGTACATCCTGTAAATCCATGTTTGAATAACTATCAAGGAGGAACGCATGACAACCGGAGAAGGATTTGCCCGACCGGAGTTGCTGGTTGACGCCGCCTGGGTGGCGGAACATCTGGATGACCCCAACGTGGTGGTGGTGGACGGTGACCTGGAGGCCGGCTACCTGCGCGGCCACATCCCCGGCGCCGTGCTGGTGCCGGATAACTACGCCAAGGACCCGGACACCCGGCGGGTACACATCCTGCCGCCGGACAAGTTCGCCAACTTCTGCCAGAACCTGGGCATCGGCGACGATACCCTGGTGGTGGTCTATGACAACAACCAGAGCCTCTATTCCGGCCGCCTCTGGTGGTGCCTCAACTACTACGGGCACACCAACGTGAAGGTGCTGGACGGCGGCTGGCGTACGTGGGTAAACGAGGGCCGTCCCATCAGCTTCGACCGGGTAACTCCCAAATCCGGCGCCACTTTCACGCCCGGCAGCGACGAGTCCATTATGGTCAAGGTGGACGAGCTAAAGGCGGCCTGCAGCCTGGATGACGCGGTTATCTGGGACGTGCGCAGCGACGGCGAGTACACCGGCGCCAACGACCGGGGCAACAAGCGGGCCGGCCACGTCCCCGGGGCGGTGCACCTGGAGTGGTTCAACGTGATGGAGCGGGATTCCCACAAGTTCAAGCCCGCCGCGGAAATCCGGCAAATGCTCAACGAAAAGGGCATTACCGCGGACAAGGCGGTCTTTGCCTATTGACAGGGCGGCATCCGTGCGGCGCACGGCACCTTCCTGCTCAAGCTCCTGGGCTACGACCGGGCCAAGAACTACGACGGGTCCATGGGCGAATGGGCCAATATGGACGACACGCCGCTGGAGGTCTAGGGACCTGCTATCTGCAAGTAGCCACTAATACTTGCGAATGAAGGGCAGGCAAGATTAGCTCATTAGTGATCATTCGTTAGTATTCGAGGATAAACTGGGAACGGGCTCCCGGCATGGCCGGGAGCCCGTTCCTAATACCCGCAGCGTTCTTGCCGGGACGCTGAAGGTCTAGATCTCCACTGAGTGGACCACCGAGACCTCTTCGATGGGCACCACGTGGGACAGGATGAACTGGGCCACGTCCCGCCGCATGGGGTCTTCCAGGTCGCAGTCCCTGAGGTAGCTGAAGTTGGGGAAGGTCTCGTCCATCATCTTCTTCACCCGGGCGTAGCCGTGCCGCGAGGCGACCAGGTACTCCACGCTGCCAGGATCGCGGCCCAGGGAGATCTGCTCCGCTTCCATGTCCGTAAGCTCGGCCTCGTAGTCCACCCGGTCAATGATGGCCATCTGTTCCAGGGCTTCCCGCCGCTGGTGGTCGATTTCCTTGAAAAGCTGGTACAGGGAAGAGACCATGGTGGAGACCTCTTCCAGCAACTGGGGAACCCGCTGCTGCTTCTCGTACACCGCCTCCATCTTGCGGTTGCACTCTTCCATGGCGTTCTTGCGGGCCCGGTCCCAGCCCTGCTCCCGCTGGGCGCGGGCCACTTCCTGCCGGAGCACGGGGGCCTCGGCGGCCAGGTTGCCCAGCCGGGTTACGGCGTTTTCGGCCTCTTCGGCCTTGCGCAGACGTTCCTGTAGGTCATTGTTGATGCGAGTTACCATATCGTGCCACTCCTTATCGTTTGTGAATAAGTGTGTTGGTCTGGTCGTCTCGGCTCAGGTCTGCCGGACGATGCTGACAAGGCGGGTCCCGGTGTGGACCCGTAGGCACAGCGGTACTGAAGGACGGTTCAGGGAGGGTGATCTCTACCGGATGTTTGTCCGGCAGCAGGAGCAAGGGGGTTGGCAGTTGGTCCTGGTGGTGGTCAGCGGCTCATAATTGGGGCGCCGACCGTAATAATAAAGAAACTGGTGAATATTCCTCGAAAAGCTCTTTGGACTCTTCTGCCTGCCCTCTGGGCTTGCCCGCTGTTGGCGACCTGCCTGCCCCAATACTCGTGTATCAGTTGCGTTGCCATGCCCGGAGACTATTCTATTTTCTTCGCCCGACCTGGCCGGGTGGTAGACCCTCAAGGGGGTCAGGTTGCTCGTCTATTCGCTTCCACCTCCCTGCACTTAATCCCTGCAGCCTCACAACCCGCAGTGGCGTCTCGGTTCATTCCTGGGGCCCGCGGCACTGCTCACATCAACCCTTCTGCTTTGGTCTATCCATTTAATCCCATCGGCAACCCTGACCGCAAGGTGAACAAAACCCAATATTGACCAGAATTTGATAATTTACCAAACCACCGCTGAATTCCTGGCTGCCCTCGCCGGTTGATGTCGGCGCTGGCACAAAACGAGACCGGAGGCCGACATTTCCTGGTGCCCCAGTCGCGAATTGTCATCACCAGGTAATCTGGTTCCAGCAGTTGCCTCTTACGCAGGTCAGGTGGTATTCGGTGCCATTCAGCAGGAGCCAGACGCTCCTTGACACCCGGAACAAGTAGGGCTCCCCGGGTATGAACCTCTTCAGAGTGCTGGCGTCATCTACCCGCGGGTCGTAGAACTGCCATCCCTTGCTGGCATTGTCGTAGGAAAAGGCCGACACCAGGACGGGGTTCGCCCGGAACACGTTGGCCGGGGTCTCCCCAACCGGGGTTACGGAACTGGCGTTCAGGTTAAAACCCGGCGTAATCATCCCCGCTTCCCACCGAGTCCAGTTCTCCCTGGCGGCGCTGTCTGCCACTGTAAAGGTGACAGTGCTGGTCGACTGGAGGGTGTGTATGCTGAACCTGCCTCCTGGGGTGGCCCTGGTGGCGCCGACCAGTTTGGTTCCGGCGTAAGCGTTGATGGGGGTTCCCTCCGACACAGCATTCCCGTCAAGCCTTGCCGTGCCCACAAAAACGTGAGGCGGGAGGCTGCCACCGGGTAGCTGCGGCGCAGGTGTGGCGGTGGGGGTAGCCGTAGGAACGGAAGTAGGTGTGGGCGGAGCCGTTACAGTAAAGTAGTAGCCAGAGAAAGTGTTGTACATTGTGAGACCAAAGAAGTGAGTCCCCACGTTCAAAGGAGGAATGGGAACTTCGAAAGACATCCTGCCGTTCCTGTCAGTGGTGGGCTGAGGAGAAGGAGTCACCCCGATGCCACCGATCATCACGCCCTGTACCGGCACGAATGGTTCGAAGCCCTCTCCCTCGACTAATACTGTGGTGCCGGGGGGGCCGCTGGTACGGCTAAGCCTGAAATCCCCCGTCTGCACAGGGGGAACTAACGTAGGCGTGGGAGAAGGGGTGGGTGTCGGTGTCGGTGTCGGTGTCGGTGTTGCCGTCGGCGTCGGCGTGGGTGTCGGCGTCGGTGCAGGCGGAGATGCAGACGTCGGTCTGGGAGTCGGTGTGAGTGTGGGTGTAGGCGTAGGTTCTGCCAATACCGTAAAGCTTGTGCTGGCGGTAAGGTAGCCCACCTGGGCCTCGACGGTCAGGCTGCCCGGGTCAAGACCCGGAATCAGGATCGTGAAAGACGTCATCCCATTGCTGTTGGTAGATGGCTTGGGCGCCGGGGTTACGTCGATGGCGCCCACATTGATGTAGGCCACCGGCACAAAGGCCTTGAAACCCACCGCATTGACGGTTACCCAGGTTCCGGGGGCGGCGCTGCTCTGGCTGAGGCTGATGCTCCCGGCCAGCACAGCGTGGTTGGTTTCGTTTTCTACTGACGCGCCGTCATCATCCTGAAAGGTTGTCTTTACCTGGTTAGTAGTGAGGACGGTCGCCGTGGTGGGAACACGCATTTGTGTCTGGAAATTGCCAGTGGCATCGGGTACCACGGCCAGGGTGGTGAGTACGTCAGTACCCGTGTCGTACTCAATCTCCACGGAAAAGTTGGAGCCGTTGGCGTTCTTGCCCGGGAAGTTCTCCCCGCGAACCACCGCCAAAGTTCCTAACTGGCCGCTGCTGGGAGTGACGGATACGGTCCTGGCCGGTATGGTTACCGTCTCGGAACCGGTTACCCCCTCAGAGTCTGTTGCCTGTATGGTCTTGCTGCCGGCGGCGGTGGTTGTTGCGGTCAGGGGCAGGTCTACCGTGGTTGACCATTCGCCGTCGCTATTGATGCTGACCGTGCTGCCGCCGTTAATGCGGGCCCAGGGAATGGCCTGGCCGCCAATTGAGATGCCCGATACCTGCGTTTCCCCCGTTGCTACCTCGCCAATTTCAGCATCGGCAGTGAAGCCCGTGGCGGTCAGGCTTATCCGCTGGTTGGCTACCGGGGAATCGGTTGAGACCGACACCCCTGGGCCGTCCTGGGCTATAGTTGCTGCAACTCCTCCCAGGAGTAGTACGATCGCCACTGCCACTGTTACAGGCAGGGCAACGGTAGAGAAGTGAACAATTCTCTTTCCCACTTAGCGGCCTCCCAACCTCACCAGGAATTGTCTGTCGAACTATAAGTCTCAAAGAGCGCGTCCTGATTCACAGGTCAATCACGCATTGCGGTCTCAAATAAGCCGTCCCGGCTTGCACTTGGCCCCGAGCCTGCCAGGGATTTGTACCGTGTTCAGACTCGAAAGGTTCTGAGCTATAGCCACGAGTCGTGAAGAGGAGTTGAAGCTCTTCGGCTTCGATAGGGGTGGCGCAAGTTTAGCACGTTATTGCTCCGTCCGCAGAATGGAGGCAATCGTTGCCGGCTGTGTCAGTAAGTGTGATCAGAACCTCCTAGCATGACCCGGCTGTCCCCTGACCGATTTGTAACGCCCGAAACGGGACACTTCTGATAGAAGCATGGCCAATTGACAGTGGGGCATTATAAATTTAGACTACCGCCATTATCCCCGCCGATTTTCCATAGCCCGGAGGGGCCGAAATGGGGCGGGGGAATTACGAATTAAGTGGGGAGAACCTGATATGCCTACGATAGCGCCTACCAGAGAGTTGGTTTCCGAAGTCTACCAGAGGCTGGACCGAAACCTGACCACGGTCCGGCAGTTCCAGAACCGGCCACTTACGCTGGCCGACAAGATTTTGCTGTCCCACCTGGACAACCCCGCCGAGACGGGCATGGTGCGGGGCGAGACCTATGTCAACCTGCGCCCCGACCGCGTCATCCTGCAGGACGTGCTGGGCCAGACGGCCATGCTCCAGTTCATGCAGACCCTCCGCAGCACCACCGCCGTGCCCACCTCGGTCCACTGCGACCACCTGATCCAGGCTCGGGTGGAAGGTTCCCAGGACCTGCAGGAATCCCTGGGCGAAAACAGCGAAGTCTACAACTTCCTGCGCACCGCCGCCGCCAAGTATGGCGTGGGCTTCTGGGGCCCGGGCGCAGGCATCATTCACCAGGTAGCCCTCGAAAACTATGCCTATCCTGCCCAGTTGATGATCGGGACCGACTCCCATACCCCCAACGGCGGCGGCCTGGGCTCCATCTCCGTGGGCGTGGGCGGCGCCGATGCCGTGGAAGTCATGGCCGGTCTGCCGTGGGAGGTTCTCTACCCCCGCTTCATCGGCGTCCGCCTCACTGGCGAACTCAGTGGCTGGACCGCTCCCAAGGACATCATTCTTTACCTGGCTGGCCACCTGACCGTATCCGGCGGCACCAACTGCATTATCGAGTACTTCGGCCCCGGCGCCGCCAGCATCAGCGCCACGGGCAAGGGCACCATCTGCAACATGGGCGCAGAACTGGGCGCCACGTCGTCCACCTTCCCCTACGACGATTCCATGGCCAGGTACCTGCGGGCCACCAACCGGGGCGAACTGGTGGAACTGGCCGAGCAGTACAGGCACCTGCTGGCCGCCGACCCCGAGGTCTACGAAAATCCGTCGGAATACTACGACCAGGTGGTTGAGATTAACCTGTCGGAACTGGAGCCCCACCTGGTAGGCCCCCATTCGCCGGACCGGGCGCGGCCCATCTCCCGCATGGTCCAGGAGTTGCGGGAAGACCCCGGGCTGGTGGACGAGATTTCCTCGGCTCTTATCGGAAGCTGCACCAACTCCTCCTACGAGGACATGAGCCGTTCTGCCGACGTGGCGGAACAGGCCAAGGCTCACGGCCTGGCAGCGGCGGTCCCCTTCATGGTTACCCCCGGCTCCGAGCAGGTGCGGGCCACCATTGAGCGCGACGGGCAGATGCAGTCTCTAAGGGACATCAATGCCGCCGTGCTGGCCAACGCCTGCGGACCCTGCATCGGCCAGTGGCGGCGGGTGGGCGACCCGGTTGGCCGCCCGAACACCATTGTTACCTCCTACAACCGAAACTTCCCGGCTCGCAACGACGGCGAAGCCTCCACCATGAACATCATCGGCAGCCCGGAGATCGTTACTGCGCTGGCCCTGGCAGGGCGTCTGTCCTTCAACCCGCTGACCGACACCCTGACCGGCGCCGACGGGCAGGAGTTCAGGCTGGAGCCGCCCAAGGCGGCTCCGGACGTTCCCGAGGCTGACTTTGACCGGGGTTCCTCGTCCTACGAGGACCCGCCGGACAACGGTACTGACATTGAGCTGACCGTAGCGCCGGACAGTGAGCGCATTCAGTTGCTGAGTCCCTGGTCTCCCTGGGACGGCGGTGACTTTGTAGACATGCCGGTGCTGTTGAAGGCCCAGGGCAAGACCACCACCGACTCCATCTCTCCGGCCGGCGTTTGGCTGCGCTACCGGGGCCACCTGGACCGCTTCAGCGACAATATGTTCATGGGCGCCATCAACGCCTACAACGGCGACGCCGGCAAGGGCAAGAACGTGGTCAGCGGCGAGGAGGGCGTTGGCTTCTCCCGCATCGCCCGGGACTACCAGGCCCAGGGCATCAAGTGGGTGGTCGTCGGCGACTCCAACTATGGCGAGGGCAGCAGCCGGGAGCATGCCGCCCTGTCCCCCCGCCTGCTGGGCGGCGCGGCGGTCATCGTCCGCAGCTTTGCCCGCATCCACGAGAGCAACCTGAAGAAGCAGGGTCTGCTGGCCCTCACCTTCCCAGACCCCGCCGACTACGACCGGATTCAGGAAGACGACCGCCTCAGCCTGGTGGGCCTGAACGACCTGGCCCCGGGCAAGCCGGTGGAATGCCGGGTGCAGCACGCCGACGGCACCAGCGAAACCCTGATGCTGGACCATTCTTACGGAGAGTCGCAGGTAGCCTGGTTCAAGCTGGGCTCGGCGCTGAACCTGTTCCACCAGTAGGGGGCGGTTAATCCACGAAGCAACACGAAGGGGCACGAAGCAAGGGTTTATCCACGAGTGCCCGGGAATGGTTACCAACAAAGGAAAGGGGCGGGTCAGAAATGGCCCGCCCCTTTGAGGCGCCGATTGATAAACGGTGGCAGGGTTCAGGTAATTGCGGGAGAGGTTCTGTCCGCCACGATTCGTTCCGCTTCTGTCCGCAGCTCAGACTCGTCCCGCATCCCCTCAGCAACTTCGGTTACCAGGAGCAGGAGCATACCCAGAGCTTCTTGCTCATCCTTCGTCAATTCGGGATCATCCCAGTCCACGCCGGCAAGCCATTCGGCGATTTCCCGTAGGTCGGCATCCGACTTCAGATAGCGCTCCAGAATTTCAACCAATTCATTCATGTCGGCACCAACCCATATTCAAGGGGAGAGATCAAGTTGCCCAGAAGACCCAGCGCTGAAATTTCAAGGGAGTTACTTGAAACCCTGTTCGATGAGTTTGATATCTGGCCCAAGATTAGGGATGGACGTCTGGTAAGCGTCCCACTGGTTGACAAAGACGTTCCGTCCCACCATTACCCAAATGCCCTAAGTAGAATTGTAAAGCACAGCTTACCCAACGGCAAACATATAGCCACCAGTCATCGCATCGAAGCAACTGACGGCGTCATCCTGCGTGAAGATGCCAAGGATTTTCACTTGCAGGAAGTGTGCCTCTGGAGGCTCTAAGAATCCCACTCCCGCTACACCCCAACCGGCTCGGCAGGCTTCTCGGCTTCCAGTTCGGGGATGCCTTTGCAAAACCCAATGCCCAGGACGATCAGCCACAACGCTCCCACCATCAGCACTATGCTGCTGACGACGGCCATAAAGGCAAGGCCCGCGTCGTGGAAGTGCTGGGTAAACAGCAGGTTAGCCAGTCCACCGACACCCACCAGGGCAGATCCGTAGGCTGCAAGCTTGTAGATGCTCAGGGTTGCAAAGTGCGCGGCCAGTCCGAAGCCAATCAACAACCCGGCCAGGGAAGAGATGGAGAGAAAGGCAATGTACGCACCTATGCCGGCGGAATATACGGCCAGGGCCAGGTCGGACGAGCCCATTGCTGCCGCAGACGCGGGGTCGCCGGTCACTCCGTGGGTTGCTACGTGCACCACCACGTGACGCGCTCCCAGCCCCAGCGCCAGGGCGCCGTAGGAGAACAGCATGCCAAAGACCCCAAAGCGTAGGGCGTACCCCGCCAGCCCCCCCGGTGTGCTGCGGATTCGTGTCAGGGCAAAGAGGCCGTAGCCCTCCAGGAACAGGGAAAGCAACATTACCATCGTTAATACGTGGGTCAGCGTGGCATGGTCAACCAGTACCCCTATCGCCGCTGGGAAGTTGTTGTGGTCAACGGGTGAAACGAAAAGCCCCCCGGGGAACAACGCAAAAGAAAAAGCCGAAAGTATGACACCGACTATCAAGGCAAACCCGGCAGACTTGGTAGCAGACATGCTCATATCAATCGCTCCTTTATTGCAATTCGTGATAATGTTCTAATCCACACTAGCACTCCACTACATCGCTACACAATAGTCACTACGCCTCATCTGCAGATAGTAAACAATCTTTCACTTTTGTCGTGGGTAAGCAGCGGCCACAGTGCTATAATCGGCCAAATTCCCGCCTGAAAGGAGAACTTGACCATGCCTGACCTCAGGGAGAGAGCTCTCGATATATTAGCCCGCCTGGGCGCCCAGCCTGCCACCTCATTTATGGAGGGTGGCGTGGCCGGGGTTGTGCGGGAAGTTCTGGACGAGGCTAACGTACCCCACCTGACCGACAGCTACGGCAACATCATCGCCCATCTGGTCGGGTCAGCGTCGGACGCATCCCTTCCGCCCATTGCTTTCATGGCCCACATGGACCACCCCGGCTTTGAGGCCGTGGCGGTGGACGGCGACTTCCTGGTCGGCACGGCCATGGGAGGCGTCCCCCAGTCCTCCTTCGAGGCCGGCGTTCCACTGCAGGTCGTGCTGCCCAACGGCGAGCGACTGGCCGCCGAAACCGCCGGCCCCTTCGGTGAGGCGTCGGAAAGGAAGGCGCTGATCGGCCTGGCAGATTCGTCGCGCCTGGCCGATGTCCCGCTCCCAGCCTCGGTGGTTTTTGACCTGGTCGACTTCCAACTGGAAGAGGGATATATCCGCATGCGCGCCTTGGACGATTTGGCCGGCTGCGGCAGCACCCTGGCCATGCTGTCGGCCCTGGCGGAAGAACCCGCCGCCGGTGACGTCTACGGGGTATTTACCCGGGCCGAGGAGGTGGGCCTGGTGGGCGCGCGCCTGCTGGCCGAGGCAGGAACCCTGCCGAAGGAGACCCTGGTCGTGTCCCTGGAGTCCAGCCGCACCCTGCCCGGGGCGGAAATTGGCAACGGACCGGTGATACGGGTGGGTGACGCCGGATTCACCTTCAACGCCGACGCGGAATCGGCTTTGAACCGGGCCCGGGAGACGCTGCAGGCCCGCCCCGAAGGGTTCAAGGTGCAGCGGCAGTTGATGAGCGGCGGCACCTGCGAGGCCAGCGCCTTTTCCGTCTACGGCTACCGCACCACCGGCATTGCATTCCCCCTGGGCAACTACCACAACGGCGCCCCTGAAGGCCGCATTGAGGCCGAGTACATCCACGAGGAAGACTACCTGGGCGGCGTGGAGCTTATGCTGGAAGCCGTCCGCCGCATGCCGGAACGGGAAGACACCTTCTTCCGACGACGATTACGGGAGATACCAGGGGAGTTTCGGGAGCGAATGAGCGGGGCCGGTTAATCCCCGAGTATGCACAAATATTCACCAATGCGTAGGGGCGGCCTTTGTGGCTGCCCTTGCTCATGAAGGGTGCGAGACTCAGGGCTGAAATAGAACGCGCAGCCAACTACCGAACGGAATACTTGGAGAGTTTTCGTTGAATCGCAATCCGACACTCAACGAGTCAAGAAGTGCTAGCAAGATGCTACGAAAAATATGGAAGGGACCCAGATTTCCTTGCCGAAAGTCTCTCAATCGCCATCATTGAGAACGCCTTGAAAGTGATGAAGCTCAAGGGCATCAGCAGGGCGGACCTGGCCAGGGAGATGGGTGTGCCCAAGTCCCAGGTTTCCCGGATTTTCAACGCGCCGCCCAACCTGACCCTGCTGTCTATAGCCCGCATTGCCGTTGCCCTGGGAGTCGAGCCACAGGCTTTGCTCAAGACAGAGTTGGCGGCAGAAAAAGAGGCGGCCCTCCCCTAAACCGGCCGGTAGCGGTTGACTATGGGGAGGCGGCGGTCCTTGCCGAAGGCGCGGGGGGTTATCTTGACCCCGGGCGGAGCCTGGCGGCGCTTGTACTCGTTGCGGTCCACGAAGGTGATAACCTGCCGCACCGCTGAAGGGTCGTGCCCCATCTCCACCATTTCCTCGAAACTGTAGTCCTCTTCCACGTAGGCCTTGACGATGGGGTCAAGGTCCTCGTAGGGAGGCAGCGTGTCGGCGTCAAGCTGGTCCGGGCGCAGTTCCGCGCTGGGGGGCTTTTCGATTATGGACCGGGGGATGGGTGACCTGGCGGCGTTGGGGCCGGACCACTTTTCGTTGCGCCAGCGGCACAGGTCGTAGACCAGCGTCTTGGGCACGTCCTTGATGACGGCGAAGCCGCCGGCCATGTCGCCGTATAGGGTGGCGTAGCCCATGGCCATCTCGCTCTTGTTGCCGGTGGTCAGGACAATCCACCCGAACTTGTTGGAGATGGTCATCAGCACGTTGCCCCGCACGCGGGCCTGCACGTTCTCCTCGGCCACGTTGGCATCGGTGCCCTCAAAACAGGGTTCCAGCATATCGGTGAAGGCCAGGTGGGCCGGTTCGATGGGCACCACCCAGCAGGCAATGCCCAGGTTGTCAGCCAGTTCTTTAGAATCGCTGACGCTGCCCTCGGAGGAGTAGCGCGAGGGCATAGCGACGCCCACCACATTCTCCGGTCCCAGGGCATCAGCGGCCACGGTGGCGGTCAGGGCCGAGTCGATGCCGCCGGACAGACCAATCAGGGCACGGGAGAAACCACTCTTCCGGATATAGTCCCGGGTGCCGGTAACCAGCGCGTGGTATACCTCCTCCACGGGCCCCATGACCGGCGCCGTGGCGGTTGCTTCCAGGGGCGGACGCCCGGATGACCTGTAGTCGGAAACCTGCTCCGTCCTGGCCTCGCCGACTTCGCGCAGGATGGTTGGGTTCTCCTTGCGGGACAGGGGCGTACGCAGCCGGGACCGGAACACGGCCTCGATATCCAGGTCGATGACCAGCAGGTCTTCGGCAAAGGCGGGTCCACGGGCGATGACCTCGCCGGTCATGTCGCAGGCCAGGCTGGCCCCATCGAAGACCAGTTCGTCCTGTCCGCCCACCATGTTCAAGTAGGCCACAAAGAGGCCGTTATCGGCGGCGCGGGTGCCGATCATCTTCTCGCGGTAGGCCGCCTTTCCGGCATGGAAGGGCGACCCGTTAATGTTGACGATCAGCTCGGCCCCGGCTTCCCGCTGCACGGCGATGGGCCCCACCGGATACCAGATGTCCTCGCAGATGTTGACGCCCACGCCCACGCCATTGATGCGGTACACCGGGCACACGTCGCCGCGGCGGAAATAGCGGTCCTCGTCGAACACGCCGTAGTTGGGCAGGTACATCTTGCGGTAGCTGTCCACCAGCCTTCCGTCAAAGCCCACGGCGGCGGCATTGGCGATGTCGGCGCCGGTGTCCGAGTTGCCCATCTCCACGTAGCCCACCACCACGGCGATGTCCCTGGCGGCTGCGACGACCCGCCGCATGGCTGCCACGTTGGCCTGCAGGAAGGAGGTCTTGAACAGCAGGTCTTCGGGCGGATAGCCGGTGATGGCAAGCTCGGGAAAGGCCACCAGGTCGGCCTGGCAGTCCCGCGCCCGCTCCACGTATTCTATTATCCTGGCCGTGTTGCCGTCGATGTCGCCCACGGTGGGATTCAGCTGGGCCAGGGCCAGGCGGAAGGTGCGAATCATGGACTCTCCGCAATGTTATTGTGCCGGTACTCGTACATATTAGCGGTTTGGAAAAATCGGCGCATCTTCTATTTGGGACAGCAATGGCGCAGTTGTGGGGCGGCAATAGCGCAGTATGAGAATGCCTGCCGCAGCCCTGTCCTTATACCCTCTTCATCTCCCGGATGGAGGGTCCGAAAGGGGCCCCAGCCGCAGCAAACGGTCGTCGCCACCCCGGGGGCGGCCGCGGCCATCGCGATTGCTGGTGGTGAAGTAGAGGTATTCGTCGGGGCCCATGACCACCGCCCGCATGCGGCCGAACTTATCCTGAAACAGGGTCTGGCGGGAGGCGACGGCGCGGTAGTCGGGCGGTTCCAGCGCCACTCTCTGCAGGTGGGAGCTTTTAAGAGCGGCGAAGACCAGGTTGCCCTGCCACGCATCGGGCAGCTTGTCTCCGGTGACGAAGGCCGCTCCTGCAATAGCCACCGTGGGGGTCAGGGCCAGCGTTGAGTCCACATACTCAGGGTCTCCCGGCGCGCCGGTTACCTCCGGCCAGCCGTAGTTCTTCCCCGGCTCCAGCACGTTCACCTCGTCGTCCTCGCTGGGCCCGTGCTCGGTGATGAAGATGTCGCCGGTGACGGGGTGCCAGTCCAGTCCCTGCGGATTGCGGTGGCCCCAGGTATAGACCAGGGAGCCGGAGAAGGGGTTATCGGGCGGAACGGACCCGTCAGCGGCCATGCGCAGCACCTTCCCAGCCAGGGATTCCAAATCCTGGGACAGGCCGGGGTCGGTGGCGTCGCCGGTGGTGGCGTAAAGGTAGCCGTCCGTGCCGAACCGGATGCGGCAACCATCGTGGCGGGTAGCCCCGGGGATGCGGTCGAGGATTACCTGGTGATCGTCTGCCCGGTCTCCCCGATCCGTCAGGCGGGCGATACGATTGTACGTTGACCGGCCCTCCCGGTAGGTATAGCAGACGTAAATGTAGCCGTTACCGGCGAAGTCCGGGTGGAGGGTGATGCCCATCAGGCCCGCCTCGGAACGGTGAAAAACCTCAATAGTGGCGTAGGGGGCGTCCTGCAGGGCGCCGTCCTTCACTACCCGAATACGTCCGGGCCGTTCCGTAATCAGGATACGGCCGTCAGGGGCGAATGCCAGATCCCAGGGAATCTCCAGCCCCTCCACCACCGTTTCCACTCCCAGGCCCTGGGGAAGGTCCACAACTTCGGCGGCCACGGTCCCATTGGCATCGCCGCCCGCGGTTCCGGAGGCAAAGGGCTGGCAGGCCAGCATCAGCAGGGCCAAGACTGGCAGACACGCTGACAATATATTTGAAGGAGTCCAGGAAGGAGTCCGGTTCATTGGTAGGGGTTTCCTCCTTGGGGCCCTGGCTGCGGGACCTGCCGGATCTGGATTGGAGACAAGACTGGCTTACGCCCAATCGGTTGAAGGAGAAATGGCCTATACTTACAGGATACGAAATCCTCCCCCAATAAGAAACTATCTCAAGATTATTCAAGGCAAGTCATTGGGCAAAATGAGACAGCAACAGAGATTGATTTTCACCCCCATCCTAGCCTTCCCCCGTCAAGGGGGAAGGGATCTTGAGATAGTCTCTAAGCAAAAGGAGAACCAGTCATGACCACCGCCCAGAAGCCCCGGGTCTATCTCATCGGCACCGGCGGGTCCATTTCCTTTGTAGGCGACTTCCGGACCGACTACATCAATTACAGCTATCGCAACCGCCATCTGACCATCGAGCAAATGCTGGACAACATACCGGAGGCTCGGGAGTTCGCCGACGTGCTGCCCGAGCAACTGGTCAACGTGGGCAGCGCCAACATCCTGCCCAGCCACTGGCTGCAACTGGCCCGCCGCATCAACGACATCTTCGCCCTGGACGCCCAGGCCGCCGGGGTGGCCGTTACTCACGGCACCGCCACGCTGGAGGAGACGGCCTACTTTCTGAACCTGACGGTGAAGGACCGGCGGCCGGTGGTGGTTACCGGCGCCATGAGGCCGCCCACGGGCATGGGCACGGACTCGGACATCAACCTGCTGGATTGCATCCGGGTGGCTGCCGCGTCCCAGTCGGCGGGTCGGGGGGTGCTGACGGTGCTGAACAACGAAATCCAGGCAGCACGGGACGTTACCAAGAGCAACAGCTACCGCCTGGAGACCTTCCGGTCAGGCGAACTGGGCTGCCTGGGCTACGCCGACTCGGACGAAGAGGTGGTCTTCTACCGCAGTCCGGCGCGGGCCCATACGGCGGACACCGAGTTCGACGTGGCGGCGCTGGGTGAGCTGCCCCGGGTGGACATCGCCTACGCCTACGCCGGGGCCGACGGGCTGGTGGTCAACGCTTTGGCTGAAGCGGGGGTGGGCGGCATAGTGGCCGCCGGCCTGGGCGGGGGCAGTTCGTCGCCGGAGTTCATGGCGGCATTAAAGAGGGCGCGGGAGGGGGGCATTCCGGTGGTAATCGCCACCCACACGGGCAACGGCCGCGTAATGCGCACCCGCCGCTTCGTGGAGGACGGCTACATCGCCGCCGACAACCTGGCCCCCAAGAAGGCCCGCATTCTGTTGATGCTGGCGCTGACGAAGACGGACGACCCGGGGGAGATACAGCGGATGATGCTGGAGTATTAGGGGCTTCCACGAAGGGCACGAAGGACACGAAGTGGTAGCCTATCCACGAATAGGCACTAATGGGCACTAATGCTACGAGAAAATCTTGAGGGCCCCGAAATTTCGGGGCCCTCTCCTTCGTGCTTCTTCGTGTCCTTCGTGCAAAAACCGGCGCTAGCCAGGTATCTCGTCGTAGTGGTCGAACTCGGCGATTACGTTGCCTTCCTTGAGCTGCGCGATTTCCTCGTCGGAGTAGCCCAGCAGGCCGCCCAGCACCTCTTCGTTGTGCTCGCCCACCTGGGGGGTGGAGCCGACCACCGCCGGAGTGCGGCTGAAGTGCCAGAAGTCGCCGGACACCGCTATCGTACCAGCCAGGAAGTCGGGCACCTCCTGCAGCGCGCCCCGCTCCCAGGGGTGGGGGTCCTGCGCCGCCTGGGCGATGGTGTTAACCGGCGCCGCCACCACGTCGTGACGGGTGAAGTGTTCAATGACTTCGGCCATGGTCATGTCGGACATCAGGTCCTGCATGGCTTCGTTGATCAACGACCCGTTGCGACCCCGCTCGTGGCGGGTGGTGAAGCGGGGATCCTCCAGCCACTCGGGGCGGCCCAGGGCGTTGCAGACCCGGTGCCAGTGGTGCTGGTCGCCAGCGGAAATCAGGACCCAGCCGTCCTTGCAGGGGTAGGTGCCGCTGGGGGGCGCCGCCGACTCGCCGCGGCGGGGTTCCACGCCAGCGCCGTGGTAGGCGGTTATGGGAATCTCGGTGTAGCTGTAGCCCGTGTCCGCCAGGCAGACGTCGATACACTGGCCCTCGCCGGAACGTTCACGTTCGTGCAGGGCGGCCAGGGTGCCGATAGCGGCGTGCAGGGCGGTGGTGCGGTCAATGATGGGCACACCGGCCCGGATGGGGGGCATGCCCTCCTCGCCCGTAACCATGGCGATGCCGGACATGGTCTGGCCGATGGGGTCATAGCCGATCTTCTCACGGTAGGGGCCGAACTGGCCGTAGGCGGAGACGTTGACCATGATGATGCGGGGGTTGAGTTCTTTGAGCACGTCGTAGCCGAAGCCCATGGTCTCAATGGTACCGGGGCGGAAGTTCTGCAGGATAACGTCGGAAACCTTGACCAGGCGACGCAGGGCTTCCTTGCCCTCCTCCTTGCGCAGATCCATGCTCAGGCTCTTCTTGCCGCTGTTGTACTGCACCCAGTAGGCGCTCTGCTTACGCACCCAAGGGCCGTGGTAGCGGGTCTCTTCGCCGCCCAGCCGTTCCACCTTGATTACCTCGGCGCCCATACGCGCCAGAACCTGGGCGCAACGGGGGCCTGCCTGGTGGCGGCCCAGGTCAATTACTCGAACACCACTCAAGGGACCATTGCCTTCTGCCATCTGAAAACACCCCTATTATAGTCTGCTGGTTTCGGGCTAATTTACCACCGCAGACGGGAAAGGGCAAGTTGACGGGCCGCCCGTCAGTACGTCCTGCCCCTTGAGGCGACTGCGTCGACGTCAAAGCCCAGCAACCCCCAGATGCTGCCCGCATCTCGCCCTCCACTCACCAGCATCTCGCCGGTCGGCACATCAAGGCGCAGGTCCTTCCGGGGCCGGTTGGAGTGCGGACCCCTAGCACAGGCCGGGAATCGCCCGTGGCGTTCGGAAGAGCCTGGAGGGTATGAAGGCCTGGGGATCAGGCCCTTTACCTCTCGGAAAGTCGTCCGACAAAAGCAGGGAATACCGTTGCTTCACCAGCGAGAATTCGTTGCCGTGTCGATCGTCCAGCCCACTGTAGGGCTGCCTTGCCGACGGAGCTCAGGCTGTGGACCGTGGCACGCGGTTACCCTTTCAGAGCCCGGACGCCGGTCACGAAGGCCGTCAGACAAATCAGAAGGGAAGTTGATGTCCTCGAAAATGTGCCCGGTGTGAATCTTTATTCATAAATTATTGGCCTCAAAGTGGGGCGACTCTATAATTGTGCTTTATCAGAAATCTGCCATAGCCTGTCGTTTTCATGCGTTGAACCTTCGCAAGGAGTTGTTGTGTGATGCAAGCTTCTACCATTTTGGCGCCGCCCCAGTTGCCTCCCGGGCCCCGAAGTCTGCCGCTGCTGGGCGCACTGCCTTTCCTGGTCAAGGCGCCGGACCACCGGAGCCTGGCCCGGTTGGCCCGGCGATACGGTGACGTATTCCTCTTCCACATCGGCAATGTGCCCACGGTGATCATAAGCCACCCGGAATTGATGGTCGAAGCATTCCAGCAGGCCAATACATGGCAACAGGATTCTCCGTACACTGGACCGGACTCGAACCAGGGTCAAGACCTCCCGGGCACTGCTGGCCGCAACAACAGGCTGCGGTTACGCCGCTTCACCGAGGAGAAGCTGTCTGGGCCGGGCGTTCGGCAGATGCTGGCGCACAACCACGCGGAACCCATGGTGGAAGAACTGCTGGAACGATGGCAACATCTGGCGGAATGGGAAAAGTGCATCAACCCCCGACGGGATCTGGATAATATTGATTACAACCTGAGCTTTCGCGCCGTTTTCGGCAACAGTCGCCATGATTCGCTGGACTTTCTGAGCCTGAAGAGCCAGTTGCGGGAGTACGTCTCCTGGGCCAGCGCTTCCTCCGCTGCCCTGAACACGTCCGATTTCATCTCCTGGTTGAAGGGTTACACGACGAGGCTGGAGCGGCAGGCGGAGTTACTGCGGCCGGCCCGGGACAGGATAATAGCCGGGCTGCTGGAGGGCGTGCGCCGCCGCCCCGACTTCGACCCAGCCCAACCCACCTGCCTGGCGGAAATCATGCTGGCCGCCCAGGCAGAGGGAACCCTGGACTGGTCCGAAGTGCGCAGCCTCTGTTGCCACGTCCTGACCGGTGCTCCCTCCGGCCTGGGCCGGCTGCTGGGCTGGATGTTGGTGCTGCTGGCCAACCGGCCTGTAATTCAAGCGGGGGTCCACGAAGAGATGGAACGGGTGCTGGGCTGGGGTGAGGCGCCGACGGCCGATGATCGCGGAGCCTTGCCCTACACCTCCGCCTGCATCACCGAGTGCATGCGCTACCTGACCGTTACACCCCTCTCCTCGCCGCTCCGGGCGATCCGGCCCACGGAGATAGGCGGTTACCACGTGCCAGCCGGATCTCAGGCGCTGGTGAATATTCATGCTATCCATCACGACGAGCGGTTCTGGGCAGTACCCCAGGTGTTCCGCCCCAAACGGTTCCTGCCCGAACGGTCCCGTTCAGAACGACTCGGTTCCGGTCCCGACGGCTCCCCAACGGGGCCGGTCATGCCCTTTGGAATTGCTCTTGGGGCCAACCAGGAGGCTGCTACAGTACGCGAACTGGCGGAGTCCGCCATCTGGCTTTTCGCGACCCGCCTGTTGAACCGGTTTCAGTTCGAAACCAGGGAAAAAATCCCCCTGACCATGAACGAAGTACTGGGCATGGAGAAATCGTCAAGGACTTACCTGCTAAGGATGATCCCCCAGCGATAGAACGAGCCCACCCCAGGACGCCTGGAATGGCTGTTGCCCTGGTTAAGCGGAGTATTGCGTCGCGCCCACCCTGACCCTGCAATAGAGTGGCCCCGAGTTGGGAGGAAATTCGAAAAGCCCAAAATGCCGGGCGCCACGAAGAACACCGCAATCTTCCTGCCACGTTATCCGTGGTAATGGACAGGAGGGGCGATTGGTGTTAAACCTTAACCGATGACGCCCGCGCTGCTGGAAAGAAAAGAGGAATACCAGCCCATACCAGAGAAGGCCCTGGCCCGCCTGTGGCAGAAACGGGCGGCACGCCAGCGGGAGTTCCGCACCGCCGCCGGCCGGCGGGTCCGGGTCCTCTACCCGGGCCGCCCAGGTACGGCCGCCGGCCCCGACTTCCGCGACGCACTGCTGGAGGTGGAGGGGCTCGGTCTGGTTCAGGGGGACGTGGAACTGCACCTGCGCCAGCAGGACTGGTACTCCCACGGCCACGCCGACGACCCCAACTACAACGGGGTGGTGCTCCATGCCGCCCTGGAGACCGCTCCTCAGCCCACTAACCTGCAGAATGGCCACCAGGCGCCGGTAATTTCCCTGTCCACCCTGCTGGAAGAGGAAGGCGCGGACCCTGAGCCGCCAGGAGACGAACCGGAAAGGGATGCGGGCGATAACCTTTGGTCGTTGCTGGCGGCCAGGGGCTGGCCCCGCCCCGCCGACGCCGCAGGTATGGGGGAGCTTCTGGATGCCGCCGGAGATGCCCGTTTCCAGGCCCGGGTGGCGGTATTCTCCGCGTTGAATCGTGAGCAACCCCCTTCCCAAACCCTGTACGAGGGCCTGATGGAGGGCCTGGGCTATCGGGCCAATCGGCAGCCTTTCCTCAAGCTGGCCCAGGTTGCCCCGTGGCGACTGCTGGCCGCCGAGGCGCTGGCCCTGCCCGTTGGGCAGCGGGCAGCCGTCATCGAAAGTCGCTTGCTGCAATTGTCGGGGCTGGCAGAAGTGGGTGGCGAGGAAAGCTCCGGCCCGCGCCGTCCCCCGGGCTACGGGCGCACCCTGCGGGCCGAGGAATGGCACACCTTCCGGGTGCGGCCCGCCAACCACCCTCGCCGCCGCATCGCTGGCGCGGGCTTGCTGCTGTTCCGATTCATGGAAATGGACGGTGGAGGCGGAGAGCCGCCGGACGACTGCCTGGCCCGGGCCCTGTCCGGCCTGGTGGCGGGTAGTTCCCCGGCCAGGCTGACCGCCGCCCTGACGGTCAAGGCCGGTGAAGGAAAGGGAGCCGCCCTGGTGGGCGCCGACCGGGCCCGGGACCTGGCCGTCAACGTGGCGCTGCCCTTTTGCGATTCCCGGTCCGGCGGTGAAGATCCCAACACCGACGCCCTGGCCGCTTACAGGAAATTCCCCAAGCTTCAGGCCAACGAAATCACACGGGAAATGGCGGACCAACTGATTCCGCCTAACTGGGCCGGGGTGGTCAACTCCGCCCGCCGCCAGCAGGGCTTAATCCACCTTCACCGCCAGCTTGGTTAGCAATTAAAAGTTAAGAGTTAGAAATTGCAGCACCTGGGCCTGAGTCCAACCTCAATTCTTAACTACTAACTTTCGACTTCCACTACCAGCACCCACATGGGGCCCTGCCCCACCTCGTAGGTGCCAATGCGTTCCAGCGCGCCGCTGCCGTCATCAATCCGGAAGGCGGCCAGCTTCCCCGACTCCAGCCCCGCCGAATAGAGATAGCTGCCCGTGGGGTCGATGCCGAAGGCGCGGGGTACGGCCTCCGATGGAGTCTGCCCCAGGGCGGTCAGCCGACCGTCGTCTCCCACCGCGAAGCCGGCGATGCTGTCGTGACCCCGGTTGGGAGCATAAACGTATTTGCCGTTGGGCGTTATCTGGATCTGGGAGCAACTGTTCCGCTCCGTGAACCCCTCGGGCAGGGTGGTGAGGGTCTGGAAAGGACTGAGGCCGCCGGTGGCCGGGTCCAGGTTGTAACCCGTCACGCTGCACCCCTGCTCGTTGGATACGTAGATGATGTCCCGGCTGGGGTGGAAGCAGAAGTGGCGGGGGCCGTCCGGGTTCTCCGGGCTTACCCGGGGCGGGTCGTTGGGCGTGATGTGACCCGTATCCGGATCGAAGCGGAACTGGAAGATGGCGTTGGGGCCGGGGCCGGCGGCAATGTGGGGCACATAGCCGTACCGGTTGGTGGGGTCGGTCTGGAAGCAGTGGGCGCCGGTGCCCGTGGCCACCCACTCTACCGGCGGCCCGGCCACCGCGCCGTCACCGCCGATGGCGTGGACCGCCGCGTGGCCGGCGTTGTAATAGGCCGTCAGCAGGTAGTTGCCAGCCCGGTCGGTGGACATGAAGCAGGGGTCCGACTCCAGCCCCGCCGTGCCGACCAGTTCCAGGTCGCCGCTACCGGCATCCAGCCCAAAGCTGGAAACCTCCAGGTCATCCCGCCGCCCCACGTAGACAAATCGCCGACCATCCGTACCGACCGGACTGACGGTCATGGGCGCCGGCCTCCCGGGGGCCTCGGTTTCGCCCAGGGGTTGCAGGCTGCCGTCCGAGGGGTCCATGGCGAAGCGCAGCAGCTTGCCTTCGCCGGAAATGGAAACGTACATGTAGAAAGCCATTGCGGTACCTCGTTTGTTCTTTTCGGTCCGATCGCCAGGTAGGGAATTCGGCGTGATTCTACCACAGCGCAAAGAGTGGAGGGATTTCGGCACTGGCCTGCCTGGGCCGACTGACCGCGGACAGACACGGATGTTCACGAACTGGAAGCACGGCTTTATAATCGACCCTGGAGTCTTAAGTGGAGTGTCGGGGAGGGGGGCGGGATGTGAAGACATTAGAAGAGGTTCAAGCTCAACTGTTGGCGGGTGAGTTTGATTTCTCCGATCATGCCTTTCGGCGTGCGGTAGAGCGGAACATCGGCGATGCGGAGATAATGGAAGCGGGAGAGAGGGCCTCTTTGGTGGAGGATTACGAGGACGACAAGTATGGTCCTTCTGCCCTTGTGTTGGGTTTCACTGTGGCTGGACGGCCACTCCACATTATGGTGTCCTTGTCAGACACGCCGTTACTCCGGATAGTCACACTCTATGAACCCGATCCGGAACAATGGGAAGAGTATGTAAGGAGGAGATAGCGATGTTTGCCTGCCCGATCTGTAATTCAAGCCAAAGTCAGGTGGAATTGGTGGAGGAAACCTTCAAGATTGATGGCCGACACATTCTGGTTGACCGGGTGCCCGCGACAGTATGCCGGCAATGCGGCGACCGCTCGTTCAGCCGCGAAACTACGGAAAAGGTCCGCCGGTTGGTACGAAGTGGCGCTAGTCCTCGGGAATCCGTGTCTATGCCCGTGTACGAGTTTGCGTGATTGAAGGAGGCCCGATTCCCCCTTTCGAAGGATGGAAAATGGAGGCTGTGGGTTTGCCACAAGCAGCTCCATAGTTAAATGAGGTTACACATAATGCCCACCATCGCCCCCTACGGTTCCTGGAAGTCTCCTGTCACCTCCGAGTCAATCGTGGCCGAGGCCGTGGGCTTCGGCGGCATCGCCCTGGACGGCGGCGACATTTACTGGCTGGAGTCCCGCCCCTCCGAGGGCGGCCGCCGGGTCATCGTGCGGCGCACCCCGGATGGTGAGACTGCCGACGTGACGCCCCGGCCTTTCAATGTGCGCACCCGGGTCCACGAGTACGGCGGGGGCGACTTCACGGTGGAGAACGGTGTTGTCTACTTCACCAACTTCGACGATCAGCGCCTCTACCGTCAGCCGGCAGGCGGCGAACCGGAACCGCTTACGCCCGAGGCCAACCCGGCGGGAGGCCTGCGGTATGCAGACTTCGTGGTCGACGCTGCCCGCGACCGCCTGGTCTGCGTCCACGAAGACCACACCGGCGGCGGACACGAACCGGTCAATACCCTGGTGTCGGTCTCCCTGGCCGACGGCGCCATAACCACCCTGGTGTCGGGCAGCGACTTCTACGCAGCGCCCCGCCTCAGTCCCGACGGCAGTCAACTGGCCTGGCTCTCCTGGAATCACCCCAATATGCCCTGGGACGGCGTGGAACTGTGGCTGGTCCCAGTGGCGTCGGACGGTTCGCTGGGCGACGCCGAACTGGTGGCCGGTGGGCCCGAGGAGTCAATCCTGCAGCCCAGTTGGTCTCCCGACGGCCTGCTCTATTTCGCGTCCGACCGCACCAACTGGTGGAACCTGTACCGGCGTGGCGCCAACGGACGGGTTGAGCCGGTTACGCCGCCCATGGATGCCGAGTTCGGGAATCCCCACTGGGTATTCGGCGCGAACACTTACGGCTTCGCCTCGGCAGGCCGCGTCATCTGCGGGGCCAACAGCAGCGGAACCTGGGGGCTCTATTCCCTGGACACGGCCAGCGGCCACCTGGCCTCCCTGGACCTGCCCTACAGCGAGCTGGGCCGGGCAGACCTGAAAGTGGACCAGCGGCAGGTGGTTTTCGTGGCCGGTTCGCCAACCCAGCCCATTTCCATCCTGCGGCTGGATTTGGCCGACAACTCCGTGGCGAACCTGCGCCGGGCTTCGGCCACGGCCGTTGACCCCGGCTACCTTTCTGCGCCTGTGCCCATCGAGTTTCCCACCGAAGGCTGCCTTACCGCCCATGCCTTCTACTACCCGCCCCGCAACGCAGACTACACGGCTCCCGAAGGAGAAAAGCCGCCCTTGCTGGTGAAGAGCCACGGCGGGCCCACGGCGGCGGCGTCCCAGGCCCTTAGCCTGTCCATCCAATACTGGACCAGCCGGGGCATTGGCGTGCTGGACGTGAACTACGGGGGCAGCACCGGCTTCGGGCGGGAGTACCGCGACCGGCTCAAGGGGCAGTGGGGCATCGTGGACGTGGACGACTGCGTCAATGGCGCCCGCTACCTGGTGGAGCAAGGCGACGCGGACGGCGACCGCCTGGCCATCGACGGGGGCAGCGCCGGCGGTTACACCACCCTGGCGGCCCTGGCCTTTCGCGACGTTTTCCGGGCCGGGGCCAGCCACTACGGCGTGAGCGACCTTGCCGCCCTGGCCCAGGACACCCACAAGTTCGAGTCCCGCTATCTCGACAGCCTGGTCGGCCCGTACCCGGAAAGGAACGACCTTTACCTGGAGCGGTCGCCCATCCACCATACCGACGGCCTGTCCTGTCCGCTCATCCTGTTCCAGGGGCTGGAGGACCGGATCGTGCCCCCCAGCCAGGCCGAGTTGATGTTCGAGGCGGTGCGGGCCAAGGGTCTGCCCTGCGCCTACATCCCATTTGAGGGGGAACAGCACGGCTTCCGCCGTTCCGAGAACATCCGCCGCGCCCTGGACGGAGAGCTCTATTTCTACTCCCGCGTCTTCGGCTTCGACCTGGCCGACGAAGTGGAACCAGTGGAGATTGAGAATCTTTAAGCTCTATCCACGGACGGCCACGACTGTTCTCTAATGCCCGGTTAGAATATTCGTGGCCATTCGTGTATATTCGTGGACAAATCTTCCCGCAGGGAGGCCGTGTTCATGGACTTCTATCAGCATGTTTTCGCCGGTAATCCATTAGACCGGGGCGAGGTGGAGCGCCGGGACGAAGACTGGATTGCCGCCCAGGCCAAAGACCCTCAGAGCCGCTTTCTGCCCATGCGCGGCCCCCACGTTCTGGTGAATGCCGCCGCGGCGGGCAACGGTGAACCGGCCCTTGGCTGGCTGGGCTGGAACGACCTGGAACCCCACGTCGGCAGCGCATCCCCCCTGCTCCTGGGGATGCAGGACGGCACTACCTACTTTGCCATTGACCTGACAAAGGAGGAGGAGGCCGCCGTTGCAGTAGAGGCCATGGGCAGCTTCCGGTTCGAGGAGGCCCGGGCCGCCGCCGAGAACCTGCTCAGCGCGCCCGAGGCCGGCATCATGGCCCAGGGGAGGGCCCAGGTCAACTGGCACAACCGCCACGGCTTCTGCTCCGTGTGCGGCCACGCCACCGTGATCAAGCGGGGTGGCCAGAAGCGCGAGTGCACCGCCTGCAAGGCCGAGCATTTCCCCCGCACGGACCCGGTGATCATTATGCTGGTCCATGACGGCGAGCGCTGCCTGCTGGGCCAGTCCCGGGGCCGCCTGCAGGCCATGAACCGCTACTCGGCACTGGCCGGCTTCATGGACCAGGGCGAGGCCATCGAGGAGGCCGTAGCCCGGGAGGTTATGGAGGAAGCGGGCATTCAGGTCAGAAAGGTAAGGTACCACTCCTCCCAGCCCTGGCCCTTCCCGTCGTCCCTGATGATCGGCTGCCACGCCGAGGCCGACAGCACCAGCATCAACATGGATGACGAGGAGATGACCGACGTGCAGTGGTTCGACCGCTCCGAGGTCCTGCTGGCCCTGGAGGAGAAAAGCGAGAAATTGCGCCTCCCCGGCCCCATCGCCATCGCCCACCACCTGGTTAAGGCCTGGGCTTACGGCGAGGTTTAGAGGGATTCAAACATGGATGGACAGGATAGACAGGATAGGGTTGGTTGGAGGCGGGAAGAATTTGCGCCGGCGACCCAGCCAAATCCTGTATATCCTGTCCATCCATGTAAATTAAGACAGAAGGGCGAAGTATGACGACGACTGACTATTCGGCGCTGGACCGGCCCGAAATTTCCATGAACTCCTTCTATCCCCGGCGCAACTGGACGCCCACGCCGACCGGCGCCCAGGACTTTGCCATTCCCGTTGCCGACGACATCAGCCTGTCCTGCCGCTTTTTTCCCGTGGCCCAGGCCCAGCCCACCATCCTGTTCTTCTATGGCAACGGTGAGACGGCAGCGGACTACGACAACATCGCTCCCATCTACAACCAGGTGGGGGTCAACTTCTTCGTGGCCGACTACCGGGGCTACGGCAACAGCGGGGGCCTGCCTACCTTCAGCACGATGGTGGCCGACGCCCACCAGGTGCGGGAGGAGGTTGGCCGAATCCTGGAGGCCGGGCAGTTCACGGGCGACCTATATGTGATGGGCCGCTCCATGGGCCGCCACGCCGCTTTCGAACTGGCCGCCAACAGCCCTGAAGGGGCGCTGAAGGGAGTAATCATCGAGAGCGGCCGCCCCATCCTCGGCAACTTCTGCCACGGCGTGGAACCCGCGCTGGCGGAACAACTGGAAGCCGGCTACCGGGCCAAAGTGGCTTCCATCACCATGCCGGCCCTGGTAATCCACGGTGAGGTGGACACCCTCGCGCCGGTGGAGCAGGCCCGCGAGATGTATGAAAGCTTTGCCTCGGAACAGAAGCAAATTTTGACCATCCCCGGGGCCGGCCACAACGACCTGCTCTACCGGGGCATCAACGAATACTTCATGGCGATACGGGACTTTGTGGGAGCGTAACGGGAGAGATGAATGGTGGGCGGTAGTGGACTCGAACCACTGACCTCTTGCGTGTCGAGCAAGTGCTCTAACCAACTGAGCTAACCGCCCTTGGGGATAACAAGTTTAGCAACGCCCATTGCCAGCGTCAACAACTGCCTGCAGGCGGTACAGCGCAATCACATATCAGATTCCTGGGCAGCCCGTAGTTCCCGCAACGGCGGGGTACTCGCTGAGAGCTTCACACTTGCCATCTGGCATTACCTGTCCCCACAATAAAACCATGAAAACAGCCGGATTCCACATTGGGAGGGGAAGGCCTATGAGTCCGCCCTGCCCAGGGGTCCTTTCCCGTTGACGGGGAAAGCAAGAGCCTTTCCTGGGCTTGCCGAAGAAATGGGGATGACCGGGCCCCTCCAAAATGGGACAAAATGAGCCAGAATGGGACACTTTTAAAAAAATTCCCCTTCGTGGCTCAACAGAAAGCTGCGGGCAAATGATTCCGTGTCCAATATCCCTCTGATTAGCAGCCGAAGCAATCGCAATTCAGCTAACAGTAAGTCTGTCGTTCCCGCGCCGGCGGCCACCTCGGACTGGGGCCATGACAGTCTCAGCTTTCGATGAAATGGCCATCTGGTCTATCCATTCCAGGTGCGATTGCTCTGGCAGGGGGTAGCATTCCGAATCAGGCGGTCCGGCGATTACGCAGGGGCAACTCTGGTGGCTGCCCTGTCCCTTCCGCAAGATCGCCCATTGCGGAACGCTGCCGCTTATTGCCTTGCTTGACGTTATTCAGTCTCCCAACTATCCTCAACCCCAAGTAAGGCTCCACTCCCAACTTCATTTGCAAAGGATTAACGGCATGAAAGTACAGATAATGTCTCCCGCCGCCAACCGCGTCGATTTCAAGGTGCCGCCGGCGCCCAGGCTTGCGTCCTTTGAGGGCAAGACCATCGGTCTGTACAACAACGTTACCGGCGGGGCCGACGTAGCCGTCGACCGGTTTGCCGAGCAGTTGCAGCAGCGTTATCCCGGCGTCAAGTTCCAGCGCTACGGCGGCAACCTGCGCCCAGGCCGTCCCGTCCTCAGCCGGGGCGTGCATATTGACGAGGAGGAGGCCGCCCGCATTGCCACTGAGGTGGATGCCATGGTGGGCGCCACGGCCCATTGAGGTGGCTGCACGTCGTGGCTTAGCCATGACATGGTCGCCATGGAAAAGGCCGGTGTCCCCACCGTCGCCATCGTCGCCCAGAGCTTTGCCCGCGCCTGGCAGGCGTGCGTGGACGGCTGGGGCCAGCCCACCGCCGCCTACGTCATCATTCCCCACGCCACCACCGGGCAGCAGCCTGACTTTATTCGCACCATGGTGGACGATCAGATTGACACCATAGTCCAGGGCCTTACCAACTTCCCCACCGATCGCGGCCCGGTGAACGGCCAGAATAACGGCGGCGTCACCGAGGTTTTCACCGTGGAAATGGACGCATCTCCCGACGGCCTGGACGCGGTGAACCGGTTCCTGGCCGAGCGGGACTGGAGCGACGGAATTCCGGTCGTGCCACCCACGCCGGAGTTGGTGGAGCGAATGCTGGCCGGCACCAGCCGCAGTCCCCAGGACGTGCTGATGGTGATGGAGCCGGGATTCGGAGTCGCAACCGTGGAGAAGATCGCCATTAACGCCGTGATGGCCGGCTGCCGTCCCGAGCAGTTTCCCATTCTGCTGGCAGCTATTGACTGCCTGGCCCAGCCGGAGATGAACCACCGTGACATGCAGGTATCGGGCCACACCGAGGCGCCGATCATCCTGGTCAACGGTCCCATTGCCCAGCGGGCCGGCATCAACAGCGGCACATCGGCCATGGGTCCCGGCGTGGTCAACAGCGCCAACACCGCCATTGGGCGGGCCCTGCGCCTGTGCCTGATGAACATCGGCTACTGCAAGGCCGGCACCGGCGACCCCAACTTCATCGGCCTGCCCACCAAGTTCGGCATGTGCATCGCCGAGAACGAAGCCCTCAGTCCCTGGCAGCCCTACCACGTGGACCAGGGTTTTCAGCCCCACGAGAGCGCGGTGACGGTGGTAACGGTTACCGGCCCCGGCGATATCCTGGACTCGGGCTCCAGGAGCCACAAGGACACATTGAATAACATTGCCCAGTTGATGTACTACCCCGGCTCGGGCAACGGCAGCTGGATTCGTGGCTGGCAGTCGGCACAGGTGGGCCACACCAGCCAGCGGGTGTCCTACCCGGGGCCCTACCATCCCATTATGCTCAGCCCTTCCCGCGCGGTCATCCTGGCAAACGCCGGCTACAGCAAGCGCGACGCCCAGGAGTGGCTGCACGAGCACTGCCGGGTGTCCCTGCAGGAGGCCATCGGCAGCCGGGGAGTTCCGAAGGACGAAAACGGAAAGTGGCTGCATCACCCGGAGTTGCAGTCCCTGGAAGACGATCCGGACGCCACGATTCCCATGCTGGAGAGCCCGGAGCAGTACCTGCTGTTCGTGACCGGCGGCACCACCCACTACGCCAACTTCTTCTACGGCACCTACGGCATCGCCACCCGCCCGGTGGAGGAGTTCTAGCGCATACTTCGAGGGTCCCTTCTTCCTCGACGGAGGAAGGTCAGGATGGGGGTGAAGTGCATCCCGACGGAAAAGTTCCCTGCCGGTGGTTCGCAGATTTGTATGTTGCGGAACTGGCAGGGGCGGGTTTGAAACCCGCCCCAACGCTATGCAAACCACCAAAACCGACAGATTACCCTTGGCGTCCCACAGCCAGATCAATGCGCGCCATAAGCGCCGGGCCCAACGGCCCGGCCTCCTCCGCTTCGATGCACTCGCGCAACTCCGCCCGGTTCTTGACGCCGAGCACCACCGTCGAGACGCCCTCCATTGTCAGGGCGTAGCGGTGGGCCAGGAACGCCGCGCTCTGCCCCTCGTCGGCGGCAATGGCACGGAAGGGAGCCGCCCGCTGGAAGTCAGCCAAATCCGTGTGTCCATCGGGCAGCGTCCTGTCTATGGCGCTCGTCAGCGCGCCAGCCTGTACCGCCCTGATTCCCATGACCGCGACGCCGTTGGCATTGGCGGCCCCAATTACATCGCGGGGACGCGGCGGCTCAGTCCCCTGGAACAACCCGCCGGCCGAGTCCAGCAGGTTGGTGATGCACTGGATGTAACCTGGTCGAGGGCCGTGGGTCAGCAAGTGTATCAGCGCGTCGGCAATGCCGATGCCCGTGAGACCCCAGTGCCCGATCCGTCCATCCGCAATCAGCCGTTCAAAGGCCGGCGCCAGCGCTGCAACCACCGTGGCCACCGGAGTCAATCGGTCGCCGCCCTCTTCCCCCAGCGTTACGGCATTGTGGAGGAACATGACGTCCACCCGCCCCAGCTTCATACGCTCCAGGCTGCCCTCAAGGCTGGTGGAAAGCAGGTCATAGACCTGTTCCGGCGGGGTGTCACCAACCCGGCACTTGGTGGTGATCCGCACCCCGGCGGGCAGCGCGCCATCGAAGGCTTCGCCGATTACGCTCTCAGCCTCGCCGTTGCCGTAGGTGGGGGCCAGGTCCAGGACATTGATGCCGGCCTCCACCGCCTCCCGCACCGTGGCAACGCACTCCTCTCTGGTTGTGGCGCCCCATACCTGCCCCAGACCGCCGCCGCCGAGCGTAAGGGCGCTGGCCATGCCCAGCTTTCCGAAGGGCCTTTGCCGCATTTTGTCCTCCCTGATGCCGTCGGTAATTCGTGTGAAATAGCTGTTAGAGTGTGTCCAGACGGGCTGCGGGCCGCTCGTTTCGGCGGCCCACCATGCGGGTGAGTCCCAGGGTTCGCCCTTCATCGAGGGCCAGCACTTCTGACTCGTCGTTAGACTTGCCTATGCGTTCCGACCATAACAGGTCCGACACCATCCAGTGCTTCCAACCATTAGGAATCAGGTCGGCGAACTCCACGTCAACCAACCCGCTTCTTTCCCAGTGGAGCTTCCACCAGTCGGGACTGTGGAGGCTGAAGAATGCCGGTTCCCAGTAAGGCCGCAGGTGTTCCGGCGGCACGTCCGAAGGCAGTTCTGCTACCAGCCCGGGCACAACAACACCCATCGGCCCCCCGGGCTTGACCAGCGGGGCCATGTGACTCTCCAGGTAAAGGTCGTCCGTTCCGAAATAATTGTATGCGTCCACGCTTACCATGGCATCGAAGAAACCGTTTGCAAAGGGCAGGGCGTGGGCTTCCGAATGAATGGGAAACACCTTGTCTTCAACCCCGGCGGCGCAGATGCGGTCAAAGTTGTCTGTGGCGTCTATCCACAGGTCCACAGCCCAGACCTGAACTCCGTATTCTTTCGCAAGGAAAATGGAACTCAAACCCTTGCCGCAGCCCATATCCAGAACCCGCATCCCCGGGTTGAGGTCCATATGTTCCGCCAGGGACTCCGTCAGCCAAAGGGCGTTCGGTCCCATCATATTGTCCAGTACCCAGTCTCGATCATACTTTGCCGATCGGGGAAACTCGGCTGGCTGGAACTGATCGTCCCGCCCTTCATCCATGTTGGCCACCCTTGTCCTCCTTGCTTCCGTTTCCACTGAGATTGCTAAAAGGCAAGCGCAGGAATACTGCCAAAGTAACACGCTTTCCCCAAACTGGATGGTCTGAGGAGGTCAGCAGGCTTGACCCTCAGCGTATGTAGCCACACCTGGAACAGTATAACGTCTTCCAGACCCTCATAATCGGCTGCTCCAATGCACTTAGCCAAGGGTTATTCGTTGAGAGGAGACCTGCTGCCGTACATTTACCGCGGTATAGATTAGAATGGAAGAAGTGGCATTCCAAGAAACTCCGACTACTGGACTAGCAACTTCTGGCGGTTGACTCTCTTTGAGCTTTTTAGATTCCCCACCTGTGTCCACATTGACTCGCGGCCTGTTCCGGCTGCTGCTGGGCGCCCGCCTTCCCGTTACCCGTGGCGCGCTGGAGGTGGATGGAGTCGGTGGGCCGGTTACCATACGCCGCGACCGCTATGGAATCCCGATGATCGAGGCCGAAGATGAACTCGACGTGTTCTTCGGTTTCGGGTTCTGCCAGGGTCAGGACCGGGCGGTTCAGATCGAACTTTCCAGGCGCGCGGCCTCGGGCACGCTGTCCGAGTTATTCGGCCCGGCCACCCTGCGCATAGACCGCCTGTTTCGTCGCGCCGGTCTCCTACACGCCGCCGGGGAGCAATTCCAGGTACTGAACCCGCGGGTTGCCTCCTTACTTACCGCCTTCGCTGCCGGCGTGAACGCCGGCCATACGGTTGGTCTGCCCCGCCGACCCCACGAGTTTCTGTTGCTGCGGACCCGGCCCAGCGAATTCACCCCCCTCGACGTGCTCACCATAATGAAACTCCAGTCTTTCGCCATGCCTTCCAACTGGGACTGTGAACTCGCCCGGCTGATGGTCCTGAATCTGGACGGGCCGGAAGCCCTCCTCCATCTCGACCCGGGCTATCCCGAGTGGCAGCAGGTTCCAGTTCCGCCCGCCGGCGTCGCTGGCAACGCCGGCGAAAGGCTCGCCGAAGACCTGGCGCTGTTCCAGGAAACCATCGCCACGGGCGGCGGCTCCAACGGCTGGGCCCTGGCCGGCAGCAAGACCAGGTCAGGACGCCCCCTGCTGGCCAACGACCCCCATCTTCCGGCCGCCGTGCCGCCCCACTGGTACCTGGCCCGGCTGCAATCACGCGACTGGACCCTGGCCGGCGCCGCCCTCCCCGGAACCCCGGCCATCGCGGCGGGCCATAACGGGCACTGCGCCTGGGGCGTAACCGCCGGCCTCACGGACAACACCGACCTGTTTCTCGAGCGGATCGGGCCCGATGGACGGTCAGTTCTCCAGGATGGCGAGTACGTCCCCTGCCAGGTCCGACGGGAGGTGATCCGGGTAAAGGGCGCCGACCCGGTCGAGGAGGAAGTCCTGGTTACGCCCCGCGGTCCGATCATCAGTCCAGCCCTGGACGATGAGCTTGGCGCTCTGTCCCTGCGGGCGCTGTGGCTGGATCCCCTCCCGATACAGGGCTTTCTGTGCACTTTAGAGGCGAAGAACTTCGAGGAGTTTCGCGCACCCTTCGCCGAATGGCCAGGTCTACCTCTCGGCCTGGTCTACGCCGACACCCGGGGCCACATAGGTTACCAGTTGGTGGGGCAGGCGCCACGCCGCCACCGCGGCCATGGTATCGTCCCCTCCGCCGGTTGGACGGCAGGGGCAGGCTGGGAGGACGAAGGCATTCCATTCGACGAGATGCCCTGCGCCCATAATCCACCCTGCGGTTATGTCGCCGCCGCCAACACCCAGCCCCAGCCCCACGGCGCCGGTCCCTTCCTGGGCGTAGACTGGATTGACGGTTACCGCCTTGGCCGGGTGGTGGAGGCACTGCAAGTGGGCTTGGACTGGGACGCTGAGTCCGCTGCAGCCCTCCAGCTGGACGTGAAGTCATTGCCCTGGGCCGAACTTCGCGATTACGTTCTAGACGGCGAACCAGGTAGCGGAGACGCCCAGGCGGCCCGCACGATTCTTGCCGATTGGGACGGGCGCATGTCAGTCGACTCCTCCCCCGCAACCCTGTTCCACCTCTTCCTCGCCGAACTATCCCACCGGACTGCCCTGGCCAAGGCGCCACGTTCCGCACCCTGGCTTCTGGGCCGCAGCACTCTTCCCACCATTAACGGCACCTCAATCGCGGCGCGCCAGGTGGGCCGCCTGTCACGCCTGGTCAGGGAGCAGCCCCCCGGGTGGTTCCCCAAGGGCTGGCCGGCAGAGATCGACAATGCTCTGGCATCCGCCTACGCCCGCGCTGTCCAGCGGCTTGGCGCACCCTCCGAACGCTGGCGCTGGGGCCGCGCTCGCACGGCGGTGCTGAAGCACCCGATGGGCCGGATACGTCTGCTGGGGGGCATCTTCAACATCGGCCCCTTCCAATGCCCCGGTGACTCCAACACCGTCCTGCAGGCCGGCACCTTCGGCGACGACCCGCTGGCCGGGCCCGGGGTTGTCCCGTCCCTCCGGATGGTGCTGGACGTGGGCGACTGGGACCGGTCAGTGTTTTCCCTGCCAGGCGGTCAGTCGGGCAACCCCCTGTCGCCCCACTACAAGGACTTGTTCCCCTTCTGGCTGCGGGGAACCGGTGTGCCCATCGCCTGGACTGAAGCGTCCGTACAGGCGGCCACCGTCGAAACCCTGCTGCTGAAACCGGGCTGACTACGGCTATAAAGCTTCATGGAGCCTTTTGTCACCCGCTGGCCCCGCAAGTCCCCGCCAAGGGTCTGTTAGAATTAATGGCCTGTGTCAACCCACTAATCCGTTCACCCGTAGAAGCAAATGCGACTCATACGGCCCATAGCGGCCCTGGTATGGAAGGACCTGCTGCTGGAACTCCGTTCCAGGGACATCGTCGTCTCCGCCCTGGTTTTCGGGTTCCTGGTGGTGGTGGTGTTCAACTTCGCGCTGAAGGTCACACCGCAGCAAGTAGCGGAACTGGCCCCGGGCATCCTGTGGGTGGCTTTCGCCTTTGCCGGAACCCTGGCAATGAGCCGGGCCTTCGTTCGCGAGCGGGAACAGGGCGGACTGGAAGGTCTGCTGCTGTCCCCGGTCAGCAGGGACGCCATCTTCCTGGGAAAGGCCCTGGTGAGCTTCCTGTTCATGCTGGTAATCGAGGCTGCCCTGCTGCCCGTCCTGGCCGTGCTCCTCAACTTCACCGCCTTTACTCTCACCCTGTTCGCGGCCATCCTGCTGGCAACCCTGGGATTCGCCACCGTGGGAACCCTGTTTTCGGCCATAGCGGTTCAGACCCGGTCCCGCGAGGTAATGCTGCCCGTGCTCTTCTTCCCCATCATTTTGCCTGTGCTTATAGGCGCAGTGGAGGTTTCGGGGGCGGCCATCGGCAGCGGACCGGGGACTGGCGTGGTCACCCGCTGGCTACCGCTGCTGGCGGTGTTCGATGCCGTTTTTCTGGTAATATGTCCCTGGATTTTTTCGATAATCGTTGAGGAGTAACCCGTTTTGGCGCTCGGACAGGGAACATCGGCAGCTTCCAGAGGCAGGGCAGCGGGCTTTGGCTTACCCGGCCTGCCGGGCATACTGTTAGCGGCGACTGCCGTCCTGATGCTGATTGACCTGTACCTGATTTTCCTGGTGGCCCCAACGGACGCCGTTCTGGGTCACGTTCAGCGCATCTTCTACTTCCACGTGCCAATCGCCATCGTGTCCTTTGTCGCCTTCTTCGTGGTGTTTGTCGCCAGCATTGGCTACCTGGTTACCCGCAAGAGCGGGTGGGACAGCGTGGCCCACGCCGCCGCCGAGGTTGGGGTGGTCTTCGTCAGCCTGGCCCTGCTGACGGGCATCGTCTGGGCCCGGCCCGTCTGGAACGTGTGGTGGACCTGGGAGCCGCGACTGACCACCACGCTGATCCTTTGGCTGATCTACGTGGCCTACCTGATGCTGCGCTCCTACGTCCCCAACAAGTCCCAGGGCGCCCTATACGCCGCAGGATTGGGCATAATCGGCTTTATCGATGTGCCCATTGTCTATTATTCGGTGCAGTGGTGGCGGTCCATCCACCCTTCGGCGGTGGTGGGCCCCCTGGCCGACGCCGGCGCGCTGGAACCGGTAATGCAGTGGGTGCTGTTCTACTCCCTGGCCGTCTTCCTGCTGCTCTTCCTGTACCTGATGCTGGAGCGGATGCGCCTCCGGAACCTCGAAGATCGCCTCTCCCTGCTCCGCTTTACCCGGCGTCTGCGGTCGTCGAACATGGACTAAACAAACATGGATTAGCAAGATATACAGGATGGGCAGTTGGGATCCGCGGATTCTTCCCTCTCTCGGACGGGTTCCCTTTTGCGAAACCAACCATGCCAGTATTCAGACAAACATCCTGCCTATCCTGTCCATCCATGTTTGAATAATCTTCCCAAGTGAGTGAACAGATGCCCCTGATTTTGCTGCAAACCCAGCCCCCCGCCAATATGGGATTCCTCTTCGTCGCCTTCGCCATTACCTGGCTGGTCTTCTTTGTCTACGCCTTCTTTGTATCCCGACGTCGCCAGGAGCTGGAGCGGGAGGTCAGGGATTTGCAGGAAGGGTTGGAAAGGGAAGAGGTGGATGTGGAGACGGAAGATTAGTCGGCAGCCAATTGTTGCCGAGCCTGTCTGTTGGTGGTTCGACAGGCTCGCCATGAACGTGGTCTGGAGGTATCAGGAGCGAGCTGAAAAGCCGTCAGGAGCTGGTAACAGGTAAGTCAGGAAGCCTGCGGCGCTGGCCCCGAGTTGTAGGTGTTGTAGTCCGCCGGGAGTTCTTCTTCCAGCGACTGGTACTTGGATGGGCACTTGACCAGGATGCTGTCCGTCTCGAAAACCCGTTCCGGCGTGTAGCTGCCCTCCAGGATGATTTCCGAGTGGGGGTTAAAGAAAAGGTCAGGCATCACGCCCACGTAGGAGGCGTCCAGGCTGGTGCCGCCTCCGTCGCCTTCCTTGTCGACCAACTGGAACCGGGCCAAGGTGCTGTTGTCCTGCCGCTGGAAGGTATCGGGCGCCAGCTTGCCCGAAACCCTTATCAGCCGCCCGTCCCGGTACTCATCTCCCCCCATGAACTCGCTCACCGTGACGAAGTACAGTGCATTGCCCGGGAAGGCCGCATAAACCATGTACCCCACCGCCAGCGCCACCACCACCCCCAGTATAATCAGGCGGTTGCGGGTGCGCCGACCGGTCCTTTCCTCCTCTTCCAGTTCGTCTTCGGGCGCAAACCCGGCCGGTATTGGGCGATCCTCTGCCACGGGCATCCTCTCAGGCGGTATTGAATCTGTAGTCCAATCCTGTTGCGTTGCGACGAATATATTACCATCCGTTGCCGGAGGGTGTCATCAATGCTCCTGGTTCCGTCAGGGTTTCGTTTCAGGTGGTATGGACAATTGGAACGGTAGGGGCAGACCCATGGGTCTGCCCTGGTCTCACAAGTAGACCCACCTCAATCGGAACGCTACTCCCGAAACCGTAAAATTGAACCGTCAGCCCGGTTCCGTCAGATTCAACCGTAAAATCTAACCGGCGGCCTCCGGACCAGTCCGTCATTTCGCATTGAATCCGGCAGCCAGGAGGATCAATACGATCGTGGCGAATGTCGTACTGAAACAGCTGGATTCCGTCTCTGCCGTCCTGGAAGGTTAACGGGTTGGTTGGTTGTCTCCTTGAAATTGCACCGCAACCGGGACCATATTTGACTGCATTGCTTCAAACCTTTAATCTAGGCACACTCGAATACACAGTCCCAAACAATTGAAGGAGGCTGCAATGACTCTCAGCAAGCAAACCACCTACGCTGTCCAGATCGAGGACGTGGAATATCTCCGCCATGGCGACAAGCCCTTCCAGGCCCGGCTTTTCAAGCCCCAGGGCGACGGTCCCTTCCCGGTGATGATCGAACTGCACGGCGGCGCCTGGGTTAACGGCACCCGCGAGAACGGCGACGTCGGTAACGAGGCCCTGGCCAAAAACGGGGTTATCGTCGCGGCCCTCGACTTCCGCGTTCCCCCGGAAGCCTCTTACCCCGCTTCTTTCCAGGACATCCACTATGGCATTCGCTGGGCCAAGGCCCACGCCGCCGAATGGAATGGCAACTCCGCAAAGATCGGCGCCATGGGCACTTCCAGCGGCGCCCACCAGGCCATGCTGCTGGGCATGCGCCCTTCCGACTCCCGCTACTCTGCCCTGTCCCTGACCAACGGCGCCTCCGATGTGGACGGTACCCTGGGCTGCGTTATCATGGTCTCTCCCGTCATTGATCCCCTGGGCCGCTACAATTACGCCAAGGGCATCCGCGACGATGTCAAGCCCCCCGAGTCCGTCGGTGAGCGCACCGTGCGGATGCACGACATGTATTGGGTAACCGAAGAGGCAATGGCCGAAGGAGCGCCGGCCCGGGCACTGGCGGCCGGCGAGAAGACCGAATTGCCGCCCACCCTGTGCCTGGTCCGCGAATACGAGGCAGCGCACCCCCGACCGGACCTGCTCGAGTTCGTTTCCCAGTACCAGAACGCCGGCGGCCAGATTGACCTGACCGTGTTCGAGGGCGAGGGCGAAGGCGTACTGCGCGACTTGTCCTCCGACGTGGCTCAGCAGGCCCTGGAGCAGATGACCGCGTTCATCTACCAGCACCTGGGCTAACCGGCCAGTCCAGAAGTCCACAGGTCAACAGAGACGGCGGGCATGGTCACGAGACCGGCCCGCCGTCGCCTCTTGTAATACGCCCGAACGAGGCGCGGCAGCCTTTTTTAGGAGTCGACCATGGCCACACAACAGGAAGGGTCAGTCCCTGACTTTCTCCGCATGGACGACGCTGGCGGTCCAGATACCACCAACCCCCACCGCAGCGACACCTGGTATGGCTGGCCCAGCAAGCGAGTGGAACCCGTCAACCTGCTGGACGACGAGGGCAGGACCCGCCGGGTTCGCACGCCTGTCATGGACCTGGAGGGGTTAATCACTCCCACCGAGTTGCACTACGTGGTCCAGCATTTCGACATTCCTGAGGTGGTTCCGGCGGACCGGTGGACCCTGACTATCGACGGCGAGGTCAGGAATCCCCTGACCATCAACTACGAGCAGCTTCGCCGTTACCCGGCCCGCACCGTGCGCACGGTGATGGAATGCTCCGGCAGCGACGCCACGTATTTCGAGTACTTCAAGGGCGAGGGCCCCAAGCCTTCCAGGACCCAGGAGGCCATGATTCTCAGCGCATCGGAGTGGACGGGCACGCCCCTGGCCTCGGTGCTCAACGAGGCTGGCCTGACCGACAAGGCCCTGTACATCCGCGCCGAGGGGTGGGACGAGGGGGTGCCAGCCAGCGCCGAACCCGGGACGGAGCCCTTCTTCTATGACAAGGGCCTTCCCCGCCTCAAGGCCCTGCACCCGGATACCATCCTCTGCTGGGCCCAGAACGGGCAACTTTTGGAACACTTGCACGGCGCCCCCGTGCGGCTGTTGGTGCCAGGCTGGTCGGGCAACTGGTCTATCAAATGGATCCGCCGCCTGGAAGTGTTGGACCACCTGCCCGACTGCTGGTACCACTATAACTTCTATTACTACGCCGACTCGGCCGACTCCCCGGACAAGGAACTGATCACCACCATTCCGGTCAAGTCCATCGTCACCCACCCAAACGACGATACTGAGACCCTGCACCAAGGTACTCATGTGGTACGGGGATTCGCCTGGAGCGGCGACGGCGCCATCACCCAGGTGGAGGTCAGCGTTGACGGCGGCCAGACCTGGCACGCCGCCCGGCTGGAAGAGCCACGGGAACGTTGGATGTGGGTCCGCTGGTCATACCTGTGGGAAGCCGACCGGCCGGGCCAGTTCCAGGTAATGTCCCGTGCCACCGACGCTTCCGGCCAGACCCAGTCCCCGGTGCCCCGGTACAACAACATGCGGAAGAACTTCACCGCCATCGTGGGCTACGACATTACGATTGTTTAGCAAAAACGGCCTGACTCCTAAACCGGGGACCGCTGGTGTCCGGGAACCCCTTTACTCGAGCTAGGTCAGGCCCTTGAGACGGTACAAACTGGTGCCTGGCAGGACAGTAAAGGTGGCGGAGCTTCCGTCGGCGAACCAATGGGGCAGGGACGCTTCGTTAATACTACAGGGAGCAACCAGTTCGACAAACAACTCCCTCCGTTTTGTCAAATCGGCTCCACGTATCATCAAGTCAGTTCGCATCACCTTGCAAATCCCCCCACAGGCCCGGCAAAATGCATTACGCTCTCGCCTATCCTTGCTCTCCGGGGGTTAAGCCATGCTACCACCCGTGGTTGATATCGTGGTTTCGGGGGTCGGGGACGCCATCAGCTTTGCCCCCCAGTTGGAGGGGATACGCGAGTCCCTCCTCTCTCTCGGCCTGCTGATCATCGTTGCCAAGCTGGCAGAGGGCATATTTCGACGTCTGCGCCTCAATTCCATCCTGGCCTATGCGGCGGCGGGAATCCTGCTGGGCCCAACCCTGCAATCCCTAACCGGCTGGTCCATCCAACCCACCGGCCACATCGACCTGCTGCTCACCCTGGGCATCTTCATCTTCTTCTTCCTCATCGGCCTGGACGAGATAGACATGCCCAGCTTCGTGGCAACCCTGCGGGGGCACTATTTTGTCGCCGCCCTGGTGTCCGTGGCCTTCTCCCTGAGTGTTTCCCTGTTGGTGACCACGGGAGCACTTTACAATTTTGGCATACATCTGGCGCCAACCGACGCCCTGGCCCTGGCGGGGGTACTGTCCATGAGCAGCCTGGGCATAGTCGCCAAGGTGCTGGCCGACGCCGGACGCTTGCGTGAGCCAATAGGTCTGCAGATTTTTACCATCGTTCTGATTGCCGAGTTGATTACGCTCCTGGTAATAACCTTCAGCATCGGCGAGCACGCTCAGGAAATATCCCTGACCGGCATCCTGTTCCTGTTGGCCAAAATCGTGGGGTTCACTGCCGTCGCCTGGCTCCTGTCCTCCCGGGTGCTTCCCCCCCTGGTCGCCCGGCTGCAGCGGTTGATCCAGGTGCCCCAGCTATCCCTCGGCTTGCTCCTGGGCTCCCTGTTCCTGGTGGTGGACGGAGCCGAGGTTATGGGCCTCCACGGTTCCCTGGGCGCCCTCCTCTTCGGCGCTTCCCTGTCCGGCCTGCCTTACCAGGTGCGGGTGGAGATTATGCCGGGGCTGCGCAGCACCGCGGAGGCCATCTTTGTTCCCCTCTTCTTTGCCTCCGCCGGCCTCCATTTCACCTTCAACTTTGTCGACATTGCCCCGCTTACCATGGTTGCCCTGGCCCTGATTCCCCTGTCCGGCAACTTCATCGGCGCTCTGCTTGGCGCTTATGTGGCCCGGCTGGCCATGCCCCAGGCGGTGGCTTCCGGGCTGATGGGCAAGGGTGTGGCCGAAATTGCCCTGCTGCTGGTCCTCTGGGAACTCTCCGTTATCGACGAGGCGGTTTTCTCTTTCCTGGTGCTGGTGATGTTCTGTTATCTGCTGCTGACCCCTTCCCTGATCAGCTTTGCCACCGGCCGGGCCAGCCGCTCTGCTATTAGTCGGGACGGGGCCTCCACCGCCACTCCTGGTGACATTCCCCGCGGCATCTTCAGGTTCGTACTGTCGGAGATCGTCATCGACGATATTCTCGACCGGACGCGACGACATCCGACGCCTGCCCTGACGGTACGGGATTTTACGGAACGGTGGGCCAACCCGCACCAGCATGACTACGTGGTGGCCGATACCGCCCCCGATGGCAGTCGCTTCGTGGTCGGCGTGCTGTCCCTCGATATGCTGCGCTACCTGCCGGAGGAAGACTGGCCAGCCACGCCGATAAGCCGGTTGACCCGAAGCGATTTCTCCCTGGCCTTCCCCGACGAGCACGTAGAGGACGTTCTGCAGCGCATGCGGGAAAATTCCATGACAGCTATTCCGGTAGTGGACCGCGATTCAGAGCGGTTCGTAGGGGTTATCAACAGCAACGACATATTGCAACTGGTACTAAACAAGGGTCGGGCCTAACCACTCGCAGGGGCGGTTCGCGAATCGCCCGCAGACCCTGGGCGCCAATCCCGTGTCCCCCGGCTGCCCTTGAGGGTATAATGACCGCAACACTAGCATGGGGGGTGCCCGAGTGGCCAAGATCAAGCACATCGCCATAACCTGCCAGGATCCCGACACCGTGGCCCAGTTCTACAAAGAAGGGTTCGACCTGGTAGAAGTAGCCCGTAACGAACGCCAGATCCAGCTAACCGACGGAGACATCAACCTTACCCTCCTCAAATGGAAGACCAACGAGGACGCCGACGTTGGCCCCAACGGCGAGAACTACAGCGGTATCCACCACATCGGCTTCCAGGTTGACAGCCTGCAGGATACAGGTACAAAGCTCCGGGACATTGGCGGCGACGAAATTGTCCGCCGCGAGGTGGCAAAGGACGGCGAGTTCCGCGCTCCCCGGGCCGAGGAAAAGTGGTCTGGCCCCAACGGCCAGGTGCTGGACATCTCCGAGCCGGGCTGGCTGCACAAGCTGCCTTTGGACTAACACCGGCGCGGTCCCTACTGCATTCCGGCGACCCGCACTCGCCCGACCTGTACCGGGAGGGTCAGTTATGCTGCGGCAGCCGGCAAAGAGAGGCAAGCTACATGGAAGCCAGCTGTGTAACCCACATCGGCATTTGCGTCAGGGACATGGAACGGTCCCTGGCCTTCTACCGCGACGTTCTGGGCATGACGGTCCTGGGCGACCGGATGACTGACCCCACCGAGGGCGGCCGCCTGCACAACTACCGGCGCCAGCGCCAGGCCCGCCGCTGGGTGAGCCTGGCCTATGGTAGCGGGTCCACGCCCACCCTGACCCTGACCAGCCACCCCGGGGACGAACCCGACGGCCAGCCCATCAAGCTGGACGAGGTGGGAATCAGCCACATCTCCTTTGGAGTTGCCGATGTGAAAGCCCTTACCCAGGATCTGCTCGACAAGGGCATTGAACTGGCCGGGCCCATCGAGTCCTTTACCGGCCCGGACGGCGAAATCCGCAGCATCTACGTCCACGACCCCGACGGCATCCTGGTCCAGTTCAATACGCCTTGAACGGTTCAGGGAACAACCCATCCGGCAATCCCGAAGCCCAGCCTGAAGGAGGCCCACACCTGATATGAAATTTGCCCTGTTTCTGCTGGGTTCCTGGACGGAAGAGGAAACAAGCGCCCAGAGTCGTATCTTCGCTGAAATGCTGGAGCAGACGGAGTATGCCGAAGAGTTGGGCTTCGACTCCGTCTGGATTGCCGAGCACCACTCCAGCCGGTACGGCATCTGCCCGTCCCTGATGCCCCTGCTCAGCCATATCGCCGCCCGCACCAGCAAGATCCGCATCGGTGCCGGCGTCAGCGTTCTGCCCTTCCACAATCCCATCTTCCTGGCGGAGGAGAGCGCCATGCTGGACGTGCTCAGCCACGGCCGCCTGGACTTCGGCGTAGGGCGCGGTTCGGCGGACTACGAGTACGGCAACTTCAACATCGACTTTGACACCCGGGACGTGCGCACCCAGGAGGCCCTGGACATCATTCTGGGCCTGTGGACGCAGGACGACTTCAGTTTCGACGGCGAGTTCTACCAGGTGCGAGACCTTACCATCGCCCCCAAGCCTGTCCAGCAGCCACACCCGCCGGTGTACCTGGCCGTTTCCAGAACCCCCGCCAGCGTGGACGTTGCGGTGGAGCGGGACCTGCCCGTCCTGACCAGCTTTTCCATGCCGGAGGCGGACAACCTGGGCTTGCTCTCGCTGTATACCGAACGCAGCGCTGCCGCGGGAAAGGACTTGTCCGTGGCGGAGATGCCCTACTTCCGGTTCGTGTACCTGGAAGAGGACGAAGCGGCGGCCCGGGAGTACCCCAGGGAGTCGCTGACCTGGGTGCGGGACCTGGGCGGCTACCGTCGCACCCTGACCCACGGGGATGAGATAAACGTGGACCTGGACCACTGGCGCCGCGTCCGCACCGTGGAACCGCCCAGCTACGAGTCCGAACTGGAGACCACCTGCTATTTCGGGACGCCAGACCAGTGCGTGGAGCGGATAACCCGGCTGCGGGATGAATATGGCATTGACTACTTCGGGGCCAGCATGTCTTTCGGCAGCATGGAGCACTCCAGGGTAATGCGGTCGATGGAGCTATTCGCCAGGGAAGTTATGCCGAAGTTCAAGTAGCCTTCGGAGCCGCAACCAGTTCCGGTTCTGCACACCGTCGCAACGTAAGGAGACACACCCATTGGCCAGTCCTGAGCACCCCAAGAACGTAGCGGTAATCGGCGCGGGCATCATGGGCGCCACCATCGCATGGCGCCTGGCCCGGAGTGGCGCCCGGGTCACTCTCATCGACAAGGGTCACCCCGGCCACGGAGCGTCCAGCCACAGCTTTGCCTGGATCAACGCGGGGGCGAAGGAACCCGTGGCCTACCACAACCTGAACCGCCGCTCGCTGGACATGTGGACCCGCTTCGCCCAGGCGATTGGCGATGACGGTGACCCGGCCAGCATTGGCCTGCGCTGGGGCGGCAAGGTTTCCTGGGAGGCCGACCCGGCCAACGCCGAAAGGATTGTGGCCCGGGTGCGGCAGTTGCAGGCCTGGGGCTACCCAACCCGACTGATCGACGCTGGCGAGTTGCAGCGCCTGGAATCGGCGCTGGAGGTTGGGCCGGTGGCCGCCGCCGAATACAGTCCCAACGAGGGCCAGGTGGAACCCCAGATGGTGGTGGACGCCTGCCTCCGCCGCCTGCGGGAAAAGGATTGCGAGGTTCTCACCGAGACGGAGGTGCTTGGGTTTGAGTTCGCCAGTGACGGCCGGGTCCGCTCACTGCAAACCGGCGCGGGTTCCAGGGACGTTGACGCTGTGGTGATGGCCGCGGGGACGGACACCACCCGCCTGGCTGCCCTGGCCGGGGTCAACGTACCCCAGGCGGAAAGCCCCGGGGTCGTGATACGGACTACTCCCCTGCCACCCCTGCTCCGGAACGTGCCGGTGGTGTATGCACCGCCCCTGGGCGATGGCCGCCGCGAGATTCACATCCGGCAGTGCCCCGACGGACGCCTGATGATTGGCGAGGGCGACCAGGAAAGCCTGGCCGAGGACGACTCCAAGGCCCACGCCGATGACCTGCTGGCCCGGGCCTGCCGCTACCTGCCGGGGGCCGCCGGCGCTCAGGCCATTCCAGTGCCCGTGGGCTGGCGTCCCATGCCCCTGGACGGCTACCCGGTGATGGGGTTTGCGTCCGAGGCTCCCAACCTGTACATCGCCCTGACCCACAGCGGCGTTACCCTGGCGCCGGCGCTCAGCCAGTTGGCCGCCCAGGAAATCTGCGACGGTATGCCGGCGGAAGCGGTGCTGGCGCCTTACCGGCCGCAGCGATTCGTGGGCCTGACTGCCGCGCAGGTGGCGGCGGCTACCCATCCCCGGGCCGCCAAGCTTAGCTGAGCGGCAGGTCGTTACACCCCGAACCGGAGGGATTGATGGCGGCCGCAGACCAGTTTGCCCTTCTCCTTGATGCCGTGGCCGAGCAGCAGGCAAGGCTGCACGGAATTGACCCTGCGGACGACCCCTGGACCGGGAGGCTGGCCCGTCTCTTCCGGTTCGACCCGCACCGCGCCCTGGAGCCCAACCTGGAGGCCATCGCCGGTTACCTGAGGCCCGACGACGTCCTGGTGGACGTGGGCGGGGGCGCGGGCCGGGTGAGCCTGGCCCTGGCCCTGCGCTGCCGCGAGGCCGTGATCATAGACCCTTCCCCCGGGATGGGCGCGGAGTTTGATGACTGCGTCCGGCAAGCGGGAATCGCCAACGCCCGCCGCATCCAGGCCAACTGGATGGACGTGGATGGGGTGGAGGGCGACGTGGTCTTTACCGCCGACGTGGCCTACTTCGTATCCGACATCGTCTCCTTCGTCGAAAAGCTTCAGGCAGCGGCCCGCCGCCGTGTGATGATCACCCTCTGGAGCGTGGCGCCGCCCAACAGCGAGGCCGTCCTATATGAACTATTGTACGGGGAGCCGATGGCGCCCGTGCCGGGCTTCCGGGAGTTGATGGCAGTCCTGTGGGACATGGGCATATTGCCCGACCTCGTGGCGCTGCCGGAACCACCCTGGTGGGAACAGAGCCTGCTCAGGACAAGGGACAAGGCGATACAGGACGTGCTGGACAGCGGCTGGGTGATGGAAAGGGACCTGGATACCGCCAGGGAGACCCTGAACCGCAACTTCGACCGGTTGTTTACCCTCGATGGCGCAGGATACCGACCCCTCTGGCGCCAGCCTTCCCGAGAGTTGCTGATTACCTGGTCTACAAACTGAACCATACCTGTGTCCCGTGTCCTTTAGCTGCTTCAACACCCAGCCACCAATGTACGATGGGACTTTCAACCCGTGGGTCAGGCACCTGGACTTGCGCCGCCCGGCCCCCAGGTTGTGCCGAAGTCGGCGCGGGCCGCCAGTTGGCCGGTGAAGGTTGTGGCGTCCTGAAGGGCCAGGTAGACCGCGCAAGGGCCGATGACGCTGGGTTCCACCCTTTCGTGCCAGTCCCGCTGGGCCCAGGGGATGGCGGCGGAGCCCTCGCTGCGCATGGACCCGGGGCTGAGGATGTTAACGGCGATGTTGTACTCCCGCACCTCGTCGGCCAGGCAGAGGCTGAACATGTGCACGGCCGCCTTGCTGGCGCTGTAAAGGACGCCGCCTCCCTGGGCGGGGTCGGTGGCAGTACGGGAACCCACGTTGATGATACTGCCGCTCCGCTGGGCCATCATCACGGGCAGCACGGCCCGGGTACAGAGATAGGGGCCGAAGGTGTTGACCCGCATTATCTGCTCCCAGCGGGCCGGTTCGATATCCATGAGGGTCTCCCCCATAACCATGGAGCCGGCGTTATTGAATAGCACGTCGATCTTGCCGTACCGGTCCACCGCCTGGCGGACCAGTTCGGCAACCTGGGCCTCGTCGGTGACGTCGCAGGGGACGGCCAGGACATCGCCGCCGGCGTTACTGATGGCCGATGCTGTCTCTTCCAGGGTGCCGGCCAGGCCGGTAGGGGACTGGCTGCGGGCGCAGATGACCACGCTGGCGCCCTCTCCGGCGTACTCACTGGCGATGGCGCGCCCCAATCCACGGCTGGCGCCGGTTACGATGGCAACCATTCCGTCCATCTGGCCCATATTCGACCCTCCTTCAGGTAGCAGAATCCTCACACAGGGAGACACACCTGGCGGGGTCCGACTCGACAAGCGCCGGCGGCCTGTGCCCCGTGTGAACGTAGTCGGCGATCAATTTGCCTGCCATCGGCCCTCGTCCGAACCCGGAGGAGGCGAGGCCGCTGACGATGTACAGGTTGTCGAGTTGCGGGATGCTGCCGATTACCGGCTTGCCGTCCAGGGAAAAGGGCATTAAACCAGACCAGGTACGCCGGATGGCGAGGCCGCCCACGCAGGGCAAAATCTCGGCAACGTGGCGGAAATTAACCTCAATGCCGGCGTCGTCGACCGTCTTGTCGTAGCCGGCCGCCTGCCGGTCGCCGCCGAAGACAAGCTCGCCGTCCCTGGTCTGGCGTCCGTACAGGTGCCTGGTGACGCGGCGACAGCCAAGGTGGGTCAATTGCGGCGGCGTGCGGGCATCGTCGCCGGGATACTGCGCCCAGCGCAAGGACGATTCCGCGGCGGACAGGGAGTGGAATACCCTTGGCGGCAGGGGCTCGGAGGCCCACATCTGGCCCCGCACCGGCATGATGGGTATGTTCAGGCCCAGCATGCTCCCCAGGGGTTGACACCAGGCCCCGGCGGCCGGGATCAGCCGCTCCGTCACGTGCTCCTCGCCAGCGCAGGAGACACGATAGGCGCTGCTGTCCAGATGGGCGATAGCCGTCACGTTCCGACCGGTCAAGACCTGCGCGCCCTGTTGAACGGCGGCATCGGCAAAGGCCCGGGTTGCCTTGACCGGGTCGGCCTGGGCCCGCAGGGGAAAATGGACCGCGCCCCACAGGTCGGGGTTCAACTCCGGTTCCAGGCCCCGGGCATCGTTCACCGGCAGCAGGTCCAGGGTGTAGCCGCGCGACTTCAGAGCAATGACCTGGTCCCGGATGTAGTTGTACTGGTCCTGTGTCTGGATGGCCTGCAGTGCGCCTGAGGCGCGAAATTCAATATCGTAGCCGAGTTCCAGCTGCAGGCGTCGAAATAGCTGGAGGCTTCCCATGGTCAGGTATGCCTGGAGGTCGGGGACATTCCCCCAGCCCAGGGCGCCAATGCCGCCGGCGTTAACCCCGGAGGCCTCGGAAGCGATGTCGCCCCGCTCCAGCAGGGTTACGCTGCGCCCAAGAGAAGCGAGACGCCATGCAGCGGAGGCGCCGGTTATGCCACCGCCGACTATCAGGACCTCGGTATCCGCCATGGCCGCCCTCCTTCAAGCTGGCCGCCGCCACACATTAGGGGGACTAATGTCGTTCGATACAAGCGCAGTCAATCCCTCCCAAGGGCGGCAGACAAGGCGCTTCACAAGAGTGGGAGCAGCCATCCGGCTACTCCCACTTTGCCCCGTGGCCACGGGAATCTAGCTAAGGATACCCTCGTCGATCATGGCTTTGATGGCGCCGTCGAAGGCTTCCAGGCTGGTGTCGATGTCGGCCTCGGTGTGAACTCCGGAGAGGACGCCGCTGGTGCGGGACATCAGGTCAACGCCCCTAACCTGCAACGCCTGCCGGAAGGCGGTCTGGACCTCCGGGGGCGCGTTCTTGAGGGTATTGGCGTCGAGACCCTCGATGGAGCGGCCGCCGAAATAGACGTGGAAGGTGGAGGACTCGCCATAGACCGCCGCCGGGATTTCCTGGCGGTCGATGATGCGGCGGAGGCCCACCCGCAGCCGCTCGGCCATACGGTCGGCCTGGGCCTGCATTTCGCCGGTGGCGGCGATGCGCAGGGCCGCGTTGCCGGTGGCGGCGCAGTAGGGGTTGGCGTTGAAGGTGCCGCCGTGCAGCACGCGCTGGTAGCGGTCGTGCTGGCGGTCGCCGGTCTGGACCATCACCTGCATCACCTCTTCGCGGCCGGCCACCGCGCCGCCGGGCAGGCCGCCGGTGAGAATCTTGGCCAGGGTGCAGAGGTCGGGCTCGATGCCCAGCCATTCCTGCAGACCGCCGGGACTCCAGCGGAAACCGGTGATTACCTCGTCCAGGATCATCACAACCCCGTGTTTCCGGGTCAGTTCCCTTACTCCCTCAACGAAGCCCTCCTCCCGGGGGACGGTGCCGTAGGAGGCGCCGGAACCCTCGGTGATGACCCCTGCTATGTCGTCCCTGCTGGACAGGATATCTTCAAGCACGTTCAGGTCGGGCGGCAGGACGATGACCGAGTCCACCGAGCCCTGGGGAATACCGATGGACGCGGGGGCGTCGAAGGGAGGCAGGTTGCCGGGCATCGCGTAGTCGTGCCAGCCGTGGTAGTGGGACTCCCACCGGATGATCTTTTCCTTGCCGGTGTAGGCGCGGGCGATGCGCATGGCCAGCATGGTGGACTCAGCGCCGGAAGCGACGAAACGGACCTTGTCGGCGCAGGGAATCAGGTTGCAGACCCGTTCGCCCCATTCCAGCATGGACTCCACAGGCGCGCCGAAGTGGGAGCCTATTGGCGCGGCGCGGGTGAGGGCCTCCACCACCTCCGGGTGGGCGTGGCCCAGCAGCAGGGAAGCGGAACCGAGCCCGTAGTCGATGTACTCGTTGCCGTCCACGTCCCACTTGCGGGGCCCCTGTCCCCGGTCGATGGTGATGGGGAAGGGGGACGCCACGTAGCCGTCGTGGCCGGCGCCGCCCGAGGGGAACAGTTCCGTGAACCTGGGATACAGCTCTGCCGAGCGGGGATTCTTCCTGATGTACTCATCCCTGATGGTCTCTGGCATGATCTCCTCCTTCAAGCGGGCCGACGGGCCGTCGCTGGGTTCGTGGACTTGCGGGGGATAGCCCGTCCCGCGGTGCTGCCCCCAATTTACCTTAAATTGAGGGGTCACGCCACCGGGGAAAGTTTCTCATTCATTGGTTGTCCACGAACGGGGAGGAATGGTGAATTTTTTAAATAGTGTCCCGTTTTGTGCCATTTTGACCCATTTTTGCCTTTGCGACCGTGGCCTTGTGCCGCAGGAGGAAGGGGCATTGTCCTTAGGACAGGGCAGACACATAGGTCTGCCCCCAACGTTGACGGCCTGGGGTAAGGCGGCCACAAGGGCCGCCCCTACGAAGGTTGCCGGTGGGCCAGGGCAGACACACAGGTCTGCCCCTAGGGTGGGGGTTTTGCCGTCGTTCGTTCCTTATGCCATGGCGAACCAGCGGGCCCAGAGGAGGGACAGGTCGGGTTTGGGCTTGGGTGGTGGCAGTTCGCGCATTAGCAATCGGTCGTATTTGCTCTCCCACGCCCAGGGGAGCAGGGCCAGCAGCATGCGCCGGGGTTCGGGGATGTCTCCCTTTTCCCGCACCTTGTCCAGGTAGTTGTGCAGGTGCATCCAGGTGGTGAGGCGGAATCCTTTGTCGGCGATCTTGCGGATTACCTCCAGGGGTTTGGGCGGGTCCTGCCGGTCTCCGACGGCACGGGCGTAGTCGTTGTAGACCTGTTCGGTGACGCGACGCATGCGGTAGATGGTCAGTTGCCGGTGGTATTTGCGCTGGAGGGCGCGGATTTCTCTTCTGATTTCGCTGAGGGTTCGCATGGTTAGTTGTCTCCTTTTGTTATTTATCCACGAAGGGACACGAAGGGGCACGAAGGTGGGATTTTTTTGAAAAGTGTGCCGTTTTGTGCCATTTTTGCCTTTGTCCCGGGGGTCTCTCTCAGAGAACGAGGTATGAGTATCCGGCAGCGTTGACCTCCTGGGGCAGGGCGGCCACAAGGGCCGCCCCTACGTATGATCGCCGGGGCCCGGGCAGGCACAAAATTCGCCATTACGAAGGGCCGGGGGGGTCACGCCAGTGTTTCCTGTTTCATGGTTCGTATTTCTATGGTGGAGATGGGTTATGCGGGGTGGCAAGGGGGGAGTTGACGTGGTCTGAGGTGGGATAGCGAGCCAGGTTCCGTTTTCCGGTGGGCAATGACGTTGGCGGTGGCGCCAAGGCACTGCCAGCGCGGTAATCTGCGCGTTCACTTGTGGAAAGCCAGGGCAGGGAGACGGGAAGGGGGATTCGACGGCGGTTCTTGAGCAGCGTTTTACCGGGCACAGGAATTGTGGGCGGTAGGTCAACTGAAAAGGGCAGCCACAAGGGCTGCCCCTACAAGAGTTACGTGCGAGCTACGTGCAACCGTTTCCGGTCGGTAAGCTGCCTATCGAACGCCGGCGGCTGCGGCGCCGAGTTCACGCATGGCTTGCACCGTTTCCGGCGTGGGCAGTTGGCCCATTTCCACGTTTTTGGCCACCTCGTAGGAACGGGTGACATCTTCCATGACCGCCTCGTCGGACTGGTCGATGTCGATGGGGACGCCGATCTGGGCCCAGGAGGTGTAGCCGGTCAGCCAGAATACCTCGGTGGGGTTGTTTTCGGGGTCGCGGAAGTAGCAGCCGATGGCGCTGGCGTGGGTGACGATGCGGTCCAGCTTATAGCCGCGCTCCAGGATACGGCGCTTGAAGTCGCGGAGGTCGTCCAGGGAATCCACGCGCATGGAAATCTGCTGGATCCACTGGGGGTCTTCCATGGACTGGCGGCCGTTGATCAGGGCGATTTCGTGGTCAACGCCCTCCGGGTCCGCACTGAAGAAGGCGCCCAGCGGGCCAACCTTGGTCAGTTTCATGCCCATGAAGTTGCCGTAGAACTCCTTCATGACTTCCAGGTCCTTCACATAAAAGCCTACGTGGCCCAGTCCATTGACTCTTGCTGACATTTCAATCTCCTTTTGTATGCCGTCAGGGTTGCCTTATTATGCCATTTCCCATGGTTGGATGTCGACCAGGGCGTCCAGGACGGTAATGCGGAGAGTTGGCAGGTCCAGATCGGATTACGGCAGGGGCCTGCCTTCGTGTCTGCCCTGACCCAGCGCCAGCGGCACCTATGGTAGAATTTTTGGCGGCAACGATCATCGAAAAGGGTAAACGGTCATCGAACTGGATAAACGATCACCGAACAGGGTACCGGAGGCGCGCTTGGCTACGTTGAACATAGTTTCCACCCGGCCCGGGGCCGGCAAGACCTGCCTGGCCGGGGCCTTAGCCCAACGCGAGGCTGCCAGGGGCAGGAAGGTAGCCTATTACAAACCTCTGTCCGCCGACCCTCCGTCGGACCCGGATATAAGGTTCATGGCGGAGATGCTGGCAGCCCTGGGTTCGCCGCAAGACGCCGTCCCTTCGCCCTTTCCCCAGGCCATTGACCACCGACAGTCTCCCACCCGACTGTCCGAAGCCCGGGTCGGCCAGGTGGGAGAAGCCGTGGCGGGGCTGGAGGCAGCTTTCGACACTGTGCTGGTGGAATGGGACGCTCCGGCGGTCCCGGAAGGGTGTCCGACGGCGCTGATTCACCCGCATGCGGCGGGACAGGACCTGGGGGCCACCACCGAGATGCTGGCTGAAGAATGGGACCGGCTTGGCGGCAGCGCAGGGGGGGTGATTATCAACGACGTGCTGCGCCACCAGGGCAGAAGCGTGGAAGACGGGCTGGTGACGTCCTTAAAGAGGCGGGGCATCCCCGTGTTGGGCGCCATTCCCGAGGATCGGGAGATGCTGGCCTTTACGCTGGGACAGGTGGCGGCATTTCTTGAGGGAGAGTGGGTGCGGGAGCCGGAAGACCCGGAATTGTGGGTGGACCGGTTTCTCATCGGCGGCAACATCATGGACTCGGGGCCCAACTATTTTGGACGCTATCCCAACCAGGCGGTGATTACGCGGGCGGGGCGGCCGGATATCCAGATGGCCAGCCTGATGTGCGACACCAAATTCCTGGTGCTGACTGGCGGGGAGGAACCCACCGAATACATCCGGGTTGAGGCCCTGAAACGGGACGCTGCGCTGCTGCTGGTGCCTGGCGGCACCCAGGAGACCGCCGATTCCCTGGGGAGCCTGCTGGCCCTTGCCAACCCATACAGCGAACACAAGCTGGGCAGGTTTACGCTGCTGGCCGACCAATACCTGGAGGGCGGGCTGGACGGGCTGCTGGCGTGATTGACGGGAACCGGCAGGGTTCCAATTGTGGTGGTATTGGCTTGGGGAAACACCTGGACTTGAGCCAGGGCGGGTTTGAAACCCGCCCCTACACAGCGCCAATATGACCTGAAGCGGAATGCTACCCCGGAAAGACAGCCCCTTTCACAGCGAAAGGGGCTTTTCCAATGCTCCTGCGTACCGGCGATCCCGAAATTCTTTCAGGACTAGGCCACTTCGAACCGCTCCGATTCCGGGGGCTGGGACCATAGTTCCTCGGCGCCGGCCATGGCCACGGCCCGCTCGGGGCTGGCACGCCAGGCGTCGTAGATTTCGTTGCTGTCCCAGGTAACCAGGGTGGTTATCTTGGCGGGGTCGGAAAGGGAGTAGAGGGTCTCCCTGGCGCCGAAGCCGGGGGCCCTGCTCTGGGCCTCGCCGTTGCCGTCCAGCAATTTTTTTGCCTCTTCAATTTTGTCGCCCTTGGCCCAGTGGTGGGTCAAAACACCGATCATTTCTTCCTGATCTCCTTCTACAGACTAATCTTCAATGGTTGAAAAGGGATTTTGCGCCCGGCGGGTTGGCTAGTCCTCCGCTCCCTCGGCCAGGGCAGCGCTCTGTTCCTGTTCTTCCCTGGCCAGCTTGCGGACGCCGCTGCCGCCGGAGCGGAACAGGGGCACCAGCAATGTTGGCGCAATCAGGGTTGTTATTACGGTCATAAGAATGCTGACGCCGAACAGGTCCTGGCCGATGATGCCGTGGGAGAGGCCAATGCCGGCGATGATCAGGGCAACCTCGCCGCGGGGCATCATGCCCACGCCAATGCGGGTGCTGCCGCGCAGGTTGAATCCGCTGACCAGGGCCGGGCCTCCCGATCCCACCACCTTGGAGAAGATGGCCAGTACCGAGATTATCAGGCCGAATACCAGGCCGTCCTGCATGGAGGTTACGTCCACCAGCATCCCCATAACCACGAAGAATACGGGGACCAGGAAGTCCACTATGCCCAGCATGGCGGCTTCCACCAGGTGCCCCAGCCGGGTGGTGGACAGGGCCAGGCCGATGGAGAATGCGCCGATGATGAAGGCCAGGCCGAAGAACTCCGCCAGGCCGGCGGCCAGCAGGGCCAGGGCCAGGGGTATGCACAAAAGGGCGCTGGTGGAACTGAACTTCTCCAGCACCTTCTCAAGGTAGGGGGCGATCAGGATTCCCACGGCGGTCAGCACTACGCAGAAACCGATGGCCTTGAAGCTGATCCAGCCCACACTCCCTATGGTGAAGGTGTCGGTGGTGCTGATGCCCACCACCACGGTCAGGACCAGGATGCCCAGGACATCGTCCACCACGGCGGCGGCGATGATGGTCACACCCTCCGGATCGTCCAGGCGATGCAGGTCCGCCAGCACCCGGGCGGTAATGCCCACGGAGGTGGCGGTCATAATGGCGCCCATGAACAGGGACTGCGGGGAAGTCCACCCGCCGCCGCCGTCGAATCCCAACAGCACGGTGGCGCCAACGCCCAGGGCGAAGGGCAGTACCACGCCGCCGATGGCCACGGCGGTGGCCGGCCCGGCATATTTGATGAACTGTTTGAGGTTGGTCTCAAGGCCGATGGCGAAGAGCAGGACCACTGAGCCGATCTGGGCCAGGGCGTAGAGTTCGTTGCCTACGGGAATGGGGGACGGCAAGCCGTCAACCAGGGGAATGGGAAAAAGCGGCCCGACGCCAAAGAAGCTTAAGCCTCCCAGGGCAAAAGGGCCGATGGCGACACCTACACCCAGTTCGGCCAGCACGGCAGGTATCTTGAGGAACCTGGTGGCCAGTTCGCCCGCTATCTTGGCCGCCGCGAGAATTATCGAGAGTTGTATGAGGAGGACGATGAGGATTTCAGTTATCTCACCAGCGCCAGCCTGAAAGAGGGAAAGGGGGAACGATACGAGGTTAAAGAATTCACCCATAGTTACTGGTCTTTACGAACTCCATAATTAGGAATACACGAAGGAGAGTATAACATTGGGGTGATTCGGGGGACAAATTGCGGGAGGCGGAGAAAGGGCAAGGATGCCTTAGGGAACCTCTGATCAGGTCAATAGCGATGCCATTTTAGACCTTTTTCGGGAAGCAAGCCAATGATTTTCAGCCAGGAACCTGACGCCATCACCCCCATCCCATCCTTTTCCCGTCAAGGGTTGACAGGGTATGTAAGGCGGTATTTCAAGCAAGATATACCGGATGGTATGTCATCCTGAGCGCAGCGAAGGATCTGGAATCGCCAACAGTGAGGTCACTTCCTTCAGGAAAGTCGTCTTAAGTGAACCATTTTAGATTCTTCACTCCGTTCAGAATGACATACTAACGGGGCAGCTTCTCTACCAGGCACATACTCCTGTTACCCCGCTAAGAGGGGAGGGACTTATTCAGATGTTCACCAGACCAACCAGCGTTCCCAAGCGCGTGGGGCCCAAGGGAGTGACTGAGCACAAAGTGCCGGAACCGGCAGATTATCCCTCGTTGGACAGTGGCCGGGAAAGCATGTCCTTGATTCTCTCAGTTGTGTCTTCCTGATCGTAGTTGCGCATGAGGTTGATGCGGTTGCGGTTGGGGTCGCCGCCGTGCCAGTACTCGTATATTTCCTGGCGCATGCCAAAGGAGGATACGGCCAGGTCGTGGGCCAGGCGGAAGAGGCGGGACTTGTAGTCCACGTCCACGCCCTTGCCCCGCATGTACCGGTCGAGATAGGGCCGCAGGTCGGAACTCGCCAGGTCCTTTTCGCTGGGCTGCATGATGATGCCGGAGCCGCAGATTTCCCGCAAAAGCTCAACCATGCGTGACGACATCTGAGAAAAGTAGATGTTCATGGCATTCATGTCGCCCAGGGACATCAGGCCGTCCTCAGTAAGGAAAGCGTTGTGCTCGATGCCGTCGAGGGCGTGGCGCCACATCTCCGTATAGGTGGCCATCTCCCCCAGCTTGGCGGATACCTCACGGTATTCGATGACGCCGATGGCCTCGGCGATGAGGGTGGCGACGGAGGTCATCAGCTTCATGCGCTGGTGGATTCGCACCAGGTTGGGCCAGCCCTGGAAGTTGGTGCGCCGCGTGAGGTGAGCCACCAGGGGCGACGAGTCGTACAGCATGAAGATCCGGTCCCAGGGCACCAGCACCTCTTCGAAGAAGAGCATGGCGTCCTGCTCGTCGTAGTTCAGGCCCAGGGGATGGCCGAATCCGCCATAGCCGGAGGAGACGGGTTCCCGGCATAGTATCTTCATTCCCGGGGAGTTGGTGGGGATGGAAAAGGCCAGGACGCACTTGGGGTCGGAGCGCCGCAGGAAGGTGGCGGACAGGGAGACGTAGGTCTCATTGCTGATGGGCGCGGCGGTGGCAAGCTGCTTGCCGCCGGTGATGATGACGCCCTCATTGGTCTCTTCCACCACGTGGAGGGCCAGTTCCTCCTCGATGATGTTGCGCTGCTCGTTCTGGGGCTGCTGGCTGCGGTCCACCTGGGGGTCGCCCAGGGCGTGGGTGAGGAACAGATCGTTTTCCTGGCAGTAGCGGTGGTAGTTGGCGATGTTCTCGCCAAAGTCGCACCTGGGGTGCTTCACCGAACCCAGGGAGTCGCGGATGGCGTAGAGGGCAGTGATGTGCGGGGCCAGAATGTCGGGGCTGCGGCCAAGCTGGCCCCAACTCTGTTCGTTCCAGATTTCGCTGTTGCGCCGTTTGCGTTTCAGGTCCTCGGCCGAGCGGGGCAGCAGCCAGGAGTAGCTGCAGCGGTTGCCCGTGTCCGGGGACAGAAAGGTCATCTGGTCGCGAAACTCGTCGGTGTCCTGCAGGTCGTAGATGCGGGCCAGTTCGTTGACCATGCCCCGGAAGGCGGGGTGGTCGGGCACACTGGATACTCGCTCACCGTCCAGCCAGACTTCCCGGTTGTCTTTAAGGCTTTCGATATAGCGGGCGCCGGTCATGGCGCCGGCGGCGGTGGTAACGTCAAGGACCATGGTACAACCTCCCTGCAGTGTGCCCTTCGGGTTGCGGTCAATAATACTTGGCACAAGGAATGTTGGCAAAGGCGTCAAGGAAATCGGGGCAGCTTATGCAAGAATTTCGTCGCAGCTTTCCAAATAGAAAAAGCCCGATTGCAATAATCGGGCTTTCCGACGGAACTATTGGACGATATTACGACATTACCCCGTGGCGGATGCGCCAGCATTAGCGGTGGGGGAATTGGCGCCGCCGATTTTTGCCGGCGGTTTCGAACCATTACGGAGAATGGATGAAACCTGGTGCATGTGGCTGAGAATTTCCCGGTACGACTTGAAGGTGCCGGTTTCGTAATAGGGAATGCCCCGTTGCTGGCAGAACTCCTTTACGATGGGCCGCGCCTTGCCCAGCTTGTTCCTGGGCATCATTGAGAAGAGGTGGTGCTCAATCTGGTAGTTCAGCCCGCCATAAAGGAAATCGACCACAAAATTGGGTTTGACGTTGCGAGTGGTGAGTACCTGCGTGCGCAAGAAATCCAGGGGCTGGTCCTTGTCCAGGATCAGCATTCCCTTGTGGTTCGGAGCGAAAACCAGCCCGAAGTACAAGCCGAATATTGACTGGTGGACCAGGGCGAAGACCAATGCCTGCCACGGACTGAGCGCATAAAAGAGGAGGGCAGCATAAAGCGTAAAGTGCAGCGCCATCAAAACCAGTTCCCGAAGATAGGTGCTGGGTCTGCGCCTGCTGACCAGAAACTGGGCGCTGGAGAAGCGAAGGGCCAGGCACTCGAAAGTCAGCATGGGCAGGAAATAGAAGGCCTGGTATGCCGCCATGAACCGGAATATGCCCCGCATGCGGACGGCTTTCTCCTCCGAAAAGGCAAACACCGGAATATGAGTGTGCGGATCATCGTCAAGGTCATTCGGGCTGCGGTGATGCTGGTTGTGCTGGTTGAGCCACCAGGACTGGCTCATGCTGAGAAAAAAGCACACGGCGTAGCCGGTCAGCCGGTTTCCCCGTACCGACCGAAAGATTCCAAAATGCCCGGCGTCGTGCCCGATATAACCGATCTGGCCAAAGACAAAGGCCAGGAATACTGCGTTGACTATCTGGAGCCAGAAATTGTCCACCAATAGGAGAAAGGCGATGCTCAGGCCGAGCATAGCCAGGGTGGAGGTTATCTTGATGGTGTAGTAACGAAGCTGCCGGTCGAGCAGCCCCTCTTCCCGGATGCGGCGGGGTAATTCAGCGAAATCGGCCACCTGGTCCGATTGCGTCGATTCCATGGGTGTGAACTGAGGCGGAAAGGTGTCAGTAGAATCCGGCATATTCTCGGTAATCTCCTCTTTCAGGCGGGTAAGCAAGAATGACTCAGGGGTTCCCCGGGATATTCAGTATGTTGGTGGAAGAACTTGGGCAGGCACTCGTAAACCGTCTCAAAAGTCCATCTACCAACAATGGAAGGGCTACCGGGGATGTGTTTTGAGACCATCTCTTAGCGGACCCGGATTCTCGAGAACACGACCAAATACACTGGCAAACCAAAACCGGGGCGGGCAAAAAACCCGCCCCGGCGACTGTAATACGACGTTACCTGAATTGCAACTGCCTAGTCGGCGGCGCCGATAGGAAGCTTGGCGCCCTGGAAGGGGCCCTCGGTGGCCTCGAAGCTCTGGGCAAAGGCCATCAGCTCTTCGTCAGACTGATTTTCCAGGTCTATAGGGCGGCCGAAACCCTGCTTGACTATGTAGCCGGTCTTGTAATAAACCTCGCCCACGTTGCCTTCCGGGTCCTCGAAATAGATGCTGTTGGAAATGCCGTGGGTGACGGTGCGCAGGATGGTGGTGCCTTCCTTCTTGAACCGGCGGTCCAGTTCCCTCAGGGCCTCCATGTTGGGGACAATGAAGGAGACCTGGCCCACGTTACGGGTGCGGGGCCGATTTTCGTTGGCCTGGCCCAGGTTAAGTTCGTGGTGCTCGTTCTCGGGGTCGGCGCTCAGGAAGCAGCTGCCCCGGTCGGGGTCCTCGTCGGTGACGGTCAGGCCAAGGACGCGGGTGTAAAAGTCGCGCATCTTCAGGAAGTCGTCGCAGATAATGCCCACGTGGCCCAGGTTGGATATGAGAGCCATGTCAGTACCTCCGTATGTAGCTTGGGGATAATGTTAGCACTAGCGAAAGCCCTTTACAAGTTGAAGCCTGCCGTCAGTCGTCGGCAGCTATTTCCTTCTCTTCGGTATCGACCGATGAAAGTTGTCTCGGCATGGTTTCTATCTGCTCGAATTCCTTTATGTCGGCGGGGTCAACGGCCCTCATTTCCGCCATTCTTCTGGCCGAGACCAGTACCCTGCCCTCCAGCGAACCAACGGAGGAATTGAAGGCGCTGACTGTCTGGGTCAGGCGCTGCTGCACCGTCCCGTAGTTCTTCAGGAAGGCCAGCAGACGTTCGTGCATCTCCGAGCCGAGCTTGCGGATTTCATCGGCGTTCCTGGCAAATTCCCACTTCTGCCACCCGCTGTTGACTGCCCAGAGCATGGCGACGAGGGTGGCTGGCGTGGCGATGGCAATCTTATGGCTCATGGCATAGTTGATCAGGTCCTTGTCTGCCCTCAGAGCGGCGGCCAGGAACTGGTCTCCGGGGATAAACATCACTACGAAATCCAGCGAACCTGGCACCACATTGCCGTAGTTCTTGCGAGACAGGCCGGTAACCTGGGTTTTCAACGCGGCGGCGTGCCTGGCCCAGGCGGCGTTCGCGGCGGCTTCGTCGTCTGCAGCCTGGGCTTCCAGGGCAGCAGCGACGGAGGCCTTGGCGTCCACCACTATGGAGCGGCCCTCAGGGAGCCTTACAATCAGGTCGGGGCGGTCTTGTCCTGAACCGGTGGTCTCCTGTTCGGCGAAGTCGCTGTAGGCCGTCATATTCGCCATCTCAACAACTCGGCGCAGCTGAACCTCGCCCCAGTTGCCAACCTGCCGCACGTCCGTCAGCGCCGACGACAGCTTTCCGGTTTCGGCGGCCAGGGACTGGCTCTGCTGCACCAGGGACTCGATCTGCGGGTTCAGCTTGCTGTAGTTCTCGGACAGGGGTTTGACCAGTTCCTGGAACTGCTGGTGCCGCTGCTGCAGTTCCCGGCTGGCCGACTCCAGGGTCTTGCCCAGGTTTTCGTTGGCCAGCTTGAGGAACTGGTCGTTGTTGCCCTGCAGGGCTTCCGCGGCGGTGAGCTTGGCCGCCTCGGTGAACTGGGCCCTGGCGGATTCCAGCAACTGCTGGGTGGTGGCGGCCTGCTCCAACTGGCCCTGCAGACGCGCGACCTCCGCCTGGCGGTCAGCCGATTCCCGGGTGGCCCGGCCGCTGCGCAAAACCCAGCCCACCAGCCCGCCCAAAGCTCCCCCGAGCGCCAGGACACTAATCAGAATCACAGTCTCCATAGTTCGCCCCCAAGGCTTTCAATGTTAATTGAGGTTGCCCAATTCAACGCAGATTTCCCTCAGCCCTTCCAGCAATGCCGCTTCGTGGTTGACTTTCTCACCAATGCGGCTAACGGCATGGTCCAGGGCATGCTGCCAGCCGTGGCCGGCATCAGGGTGGGCGTCGCCATCGTCACCGGCAGGGAGCGACACGACTTGCGGCTGGCTGCCGTGGCCCGAGAAGAGTACCAGGGACGGCCCCGCTGCCTCTTCCAATCCAAACCTAGCGCGCAGACACCGGGCGGTGTCGGAAACTCCGTGCTGGCCGAATATAACCAGGTGAGCAAAGCCTACGCTGAGTTCCTCGAAACCGGAGCGGAAGGCCCGGAATACGTCGTGGGCCGCCCGGTCCTCGCCGGATACCAGGAAGATGGCAAAGACGGGCGGGGCGTCCCCCGGTGTCGTCTCCAGGTCCTTGTGCCAGCGCCTCAGCTTGTCCAAATCGTGAGTATCGGCATGGGTTGGCATTACGGTTCCCCCTGACTTAAACATGGTTGGGCAGGATGAACAGGATGGGGAATGCTGGTGGCAGGGATTCCTGTCCTTCCTGTATGTCCATCCCTGGGTTCATCGGTCCCTGGGTTCATCGGTTACAGAAATGCGCCCGCCAGCAGCCATATGCCCCAGGCCAGCAGGCCGACTCCGGCGGCGCGGCCCACCCACACTCCGCCTGGGACCACCTTTTCCACCAGTACGAAGGCGGCCAGGGCGGCAATCCACAGCAGGTTCATGACGCCCAGCAGGAAGAGCAGACCCATCAGCGCCCAGCAGCAGCCCAGGCAGTAGCCGCCGTGGTGCAGACCCATCAGCAGGGCGCCCCGACGGCCCTCCCGCCAGTCGTTGGTGATGAAGCCCATGGGGGTGCGGCAGTGGCGCAGGCAGACGCTCTTGAGGGGGCTTAGCTGGAAGGCCCCGGCCGCCAGGAGAAGGACACCGCCGAATATCGAGTTGGCGCTGGACATCATGGGGGAGAGCAGGAAAGTCAAGCTAAAGCCCACCTGTGCCGCGGTTGCCAATATGGAAAAGCTGGCCCAGACCAGCAGATAGCCCGACAGGAATACCGCCGTGGGGACGTAGGGGTTGCCCTGTTGCCGGCGGCGGCGGTTGATGTTGGCAAAGGCGAGGATCATGGGGGCTGCCGAGGGCACCATCATTCCCACCATCATCACGGCCCACATCAGGAACATGAGGACAATGGCCACCGGTGCAAAGCCCACGCCAATATTGGCGCCGGCCATTGCCATGTCTTCCATGCCTTCCATGCGGGACATGCCCTGGGCAAGGTAGACCAGGTAGGCCCAGGCCAGCAGGGTTATGGCTGCCAGGCCGCCAAGGACGATGTATCTGTCCCGGCGGAGGGTCAATTCCAGGAGTGTTGGCTGCTGGGGCGGCGCTTGCATGGGGGTATTTTGGCACAGGGGTTGGGGGGATGGCTACCCAGGCAGGGGCAGGCAGGGTCGAGCGCCTGCGGGGGGACTGCATTAGGGTGAAACTACGGGCCATATACTGTTGCGTAATAATCAGCTTGACCAAATATTATCTGCTGGGATAATATAGCCCAGCTATTATGAGTACCTCCCCCTCCAATCCCCAGACAGATCCCAACCCGGTAGAAGCAGGCACATCCCAGCGGCGGCAGGGCCGCTATTTTTATGGCTGGAATGTGGTGGCCGTGGCCTGCCTGCAGGGTATGTTCGGCAACGGGGCCATTTCCACCGGCTTTCCCCGGTTTTTTGAGCCCATCCGCGCCGACCTGGGAATTTCCTACGCCGCCATGTCGCTGGTATTTTCCCTGGCCCGGGCCGAAGGCGGGCTGGGCGCGCCCCTGGTGGGCTGGCTGGTGGACAAGTTTGGTTCCCGTCCCATGATTCTGTTCGGCGGCTTGACGGCGGGCATCGGGCTGATGCTCCTCTCCTTCGCCACGGAATACTGGCAACTGGTTCTGCTGTTCGTGGGCGTGGTGTCGGTGGGCAAGACGGCGGGCCTGGGTCAGACCCTGATGGCCACGGTCAACCAGTGGTTCATTCGCCGCAAGGCGGTGGCCCTCTCGACCCTCATGACCGCCTTTGCGGGTGGCGGCGCCATCGTGGTGCCCATGCTGCACGTGGGTGTCGTCTTCCTGGACTGGCGCCCTACCGTCTTTATTATCGGCCTGTTCATCGCCATTCTCACCCTGCCCGTGGCTTACGTCATCCGCAGCCGGCCTGAGGATATGGGGCTGCGGCCCGATGGCGACCCTCCCGCGGGCGCCGCGGCGGCGGCCCGTACGGGTCGGGGCGGCGGGCATCACGCTCCGGCGGCGTCCACGACAGGCGAAGAGCAGAACTTCACCGTGCGCCAGGCCCTGCGCACCCAGGCCTTCTGGTTCATTCTGCTGGGAGTCATCACCCGGGTTTCCGCCACCAACTCCATAATCATTCACCTGTTCCCTTTGCTGGTCTGGAAGGGAATGAGCGAGGACGTTGCCACGCTGGCCGCTTCGGTGATGTTCTTCATGGCCATTCCGCTGCGGTTTCTGCTGGGCGTGGCCGGCGGACGTCTCTCCCCCAGGAAACTGCTTTTCTATGGAATGAACCTGGGCGCTATCGGCGTGGTTGGCCTGTGGCTGCTGCCCCAGTGGTCGGCACTGATCGTCTTCATCCTGGGGCTGGCTATAGTGGAGGGCATTACGTCGGTCAACTGGATTATGGTGGGCGACTACTTTGGCCGGAACCGCTTTGCCAGCCTGATGGGGGCAATGAGCATCTTCCACAACATCGGGATGTTCATAGCGCCCATTTATGCGGGGTGGATTCGGGACACCACGGGCAGCTACGAAATAGTGCTGATGACCTTTGCCCCGACTTTTGTAATCAGCGGGCTGATGTTTGCCCTGGCCCGCAGGCCCACCCTGCCCCAGTCTTCCACCGGAAGCCAGGAGGAGATTGTTACCGGGGAGTCGAACAGCGCCGACGACAGGTAATGCCGGATACGCCGCTCCACAAGGAACGCGGTCACTTCCGCTGACTCAGATTGAGGGACTTCGCTGCCGAGATTCCCTGCTATTGTTCGCCCGCCTCGAACTCGGCAATTACGGGGTTGGTCAAGACGCCGATGCCGGGGATGTCCACCTCCACCACGTCGCCGGGGACAATGGCCCGGGTTACGCCGGTGGCGCCGGAGAAGACCAGGTCGCCGGGCCGCAGGGTGACATGCTGGCTGATGTAGCTGACGATTTCCGCGAATGAGAAGAGCATATCCGAAGTGTTGCACCGCTGGACTTCTTCGCCATTGATCCTTACCAGCAGATCCAGTTGCTGCGGGTCCAGTTCCGTCTCAATCCAGGGGCCCACAGGAGCGAAGGTATCGGCGCCCTTGGCCCGCCAGAAAGTCCAGTCGTCCTTCTGCCAGCCACGCTCGCTGACGTCGTTGCCACAGGTGTAGCCCAGGATGTACTGGGGGGCCCTTTCGGTGGAGACGCGCCGGCAGACCTTGCCAATTACCGCCACGGCCTCGCCCTCATAGTGGACCTCGCCGGCGGTGTCGCTGGGAATGATGATAGGGTCGTTGACGCCGGTGAGGGCGTTACGGCCCTTGCGCCAGGGCTGGGGATGTTCGGGCACGGGCATGGCCCCCTGTCCAAATACAGATCCGGCATATTCCAGGTGGTCCACAAAATTGAGGCCCGGCCCCCACAGTTCGGCAGGGTCGGTGGGCGGCAAAAGCCTCACTTGGGATAGCGGATGGCGAGTATCGGTAATCCTGAAGCTGGTAAAGATGCTGCCGCGGATTTCGGCTATCTCATCACCTATGACTACCCCGTTTGCGGTCCTGCTGCCGGCGCGGAATCTGGCAATTTTCATCCCTCTCCCCCCTGTCCATTTACATAACTTTAGCGTAATAGCCGGGATTTCTACAATACCTTGACAGTGCCACAGCATTAAGCTTTTGTAAACACACTGGTTCCTGTATCAAGGCTGGCTTATTGTTTGGGCCGCAGCCGGCCCTTAGAATAGGGCGGGCCAGGGCTGCAGGCTGCCCGGCCAAGCAAGTCACAATCACCGAAAAAGGACTGCCATGAAGCTGGGATTTTTCGTCACCAACCAATACCTGCCCGGGGAGTCGTTTCCCCAGAAAATCCAGGAAAGCGTGGAGCAAGTGCGGGCCGCGCGGGAAGCCGGCTTTGACATGATCTGCACCGGCCAGCATTATCTGGCCGCCCCCTACCAGATGAGTTCCAGCTTTCCCCTGCTGGCCCGCCTGGCGGCCGAGGCGGGGGACATGGAGGTGGCGGCGACGGTGATCCTGGTGCCCCTGCACAATCCGGTGGAAATGGCGGAAAGCGTGGCGACCATGGACGCCATCTGCGGCGGCAGGTTCATCTTTGGCGTGGGCCTGGGCTACCGGGACGAGGAGTATACGTCCTTTGGCGTGCAGCGTGGCGAGCGGGTGGCCCGCCTCCGGGAAGCGCTGGAGGTGATGAAGCTGCTCTGGACCCAGGAAGAGGTGGAGTTCAACGGACAGTTTTATACCGTCCCCCGGGTTTCGCCTTCAACCAAGCCGGTGCAGCAGCCCCATCCGCCCATCTGGGTGGCGGCCAACAACGACGTGGCCATCCGGCGGGCGGCCCGCTGGGGATATCCGTGGCTGGTGAATCCGCATGCCACGGTGCAGATGGTGGCCGACCAGTGGCAAGACTACCAGGAGACCCTGGAACGGGCTGGCCAGCCCACACCCGAGTCCCTGCCAATGATGAGGGAATTGTACGTGGCCCAAGACCGGGAGACGGCCTTCGTTGAAAGCGAACCCTGGCTGGCCCCCAAGTACGCCGCCTACGCCGCCTGGGGCCAGGACAAGGCCCTGCCCGGAGAGGAAAGTTTCTCCGTCCCCTACCAGGAACTGGCCCGCGACCGCTTCCTGCTGGGTTCGCCGGATGATGTGGCGTCGGAGATTCAGCGCTACGAGCAAGAGTTGGGAGTCAACTACCTGATATTCCGGATGCAGTGGCCGGGAATGTCCCAGGAAGCAACGCTGCGGCAGATTGAGTTGATGGGGAATGAGGTTATACCGAGGGTGAAGGGGTAGCAAGAGTCTGATGGAATGGGCCGGGACATCTAAAGAGCTCCGGCACAGTTAGGGACTTTTGGCCCATCTCTTATGGGCCGCCGCGGTCCCTGATCAGGATGACAGAATGGGCGCGGTTTCCGGAACTACTATCTCCCCGTCGCTCATAACCACGCCGTCTTCGCAGTAGCATTCCACGTCGCCGCCTTCGAATTGTTCCTCGTACAGGTGGGCGTACAGGCCGCCCCGGGCCAGCAGTTCCAGGTGGGAACCGTGCTCTATCACCCGGCCGTGGTCGATAACGTAGATAACGTCGGCGGCCATAATTGTGGACAGGCGGTGGGCAATGGCCACCGTGGTGCGGCCCCGCATCAGTGGCCCCAGGGCGGACTGCACGTACCGCTCGCTGGCCGTGTCCAGGGCAGAGGTAGCCTCGTCCAGAATCAGGATGCGGGGCTGGTGCAGAATCACCCGGGCGATGGCCAGCCGCTGCCGTTCCCCGCCGGAGAGGCGGTAGCCCCGTTCGCCCACAATCGTGTCGTAGCCTTCGGGGAACTCCACGATCCTGTCATGGATGTAGGCGGCCCGGGCGGCGGCTTCCACTTCCTGTTGGGTCGCCTGCGGGTTTCCGTACAGCAGGTTGTCGCGGATGCTGGCGTGGAACAGGTAGCTCTCCTGGGTTACGTACCCGATGAGACCGGCCAGGGACGCTTGTTTGATCTTGCGGACGTCTGTGCCGTCGATGGAAATGGAACCTTTGGTGGCGTCGTACAACCTGGGGATCAGGTAAGAGATGGTCGTCTTGCCGGCGCCGCTGGGACCAACGAATGCGGCAAGCTGGCCGGGCTTAACCTCAAAGCTGACGCCGTCCAGCGCCCACTGGTGCGGGTTCCCGTCCTCATTGACCTCTGCCGTCCCAATGGCTTGATTTCCGGCTGGACCGGGGTGCGGGTGCACCGAGTAATCCACCCGTACCGAATCGAACCTGACGGCCCCCGCCACCTGCTCCGGCGCCAGTTCAACGGCGTCCGGTTCATCAACTATCTCAGGCCTGATGTCCAGGTAGCCGAAGATGCGCTCGAACAGGGCCAGCGACGCCTGCAGTTCCACCGAAACTTCCAGCAGGCGGCCAATGGGGAAATACAGGCGGCTCTGCAGTGTCGTGAATGCCACGATGGTGCCGGCGGAGACCTGGTTCACGCCGTCGCCCATCAGCATATAACCGGCCAGCAGGTAGATGGCGACGGGAGAAACGGAAAAGAAGATCTGCATCAGAGTGAAGAAGGACTGTCCGGTCATCTGCCGCCGGATAATCAGGTCTGAGAGCCGCTGGTTCTGATGGTGAAAGCGGTCAATTTCGCTGCCCTGCCGGCCGAAGAGCTTGGCCAGCATAACTCCGGAAATGGAGAGTGTTTCCTGGGTGATGGCGGTCAACTCGGCGGTGGACCGCTGGGCTTCGGCGGCAATGGCCCTGCGTTTCCTTCCCACAAAGCGGCTGATGGCAAAGAAGAACGGGGCCGACGCCACGGCCACGATGGTCAACTCCCACGACAGGACCATCATCGCTATCACGGTGCTGATGAGGATGACGCAGTTGGACAGCACGTCGGAGACCGTGTTGGTAACGACGCGCTGCACTCCACCCACGTCGTCGGCCACCCGGGACTGGATTTCGCCGGTGCGGGTGTCGGTAAAGAAACCCAGGGAAAGACTTTGCAGGTGCCGGTACAGGGTGTCCCGCAGGTCACGCATCACCCGCTGGCCCACCAGGTTGGTCAGGTAGGTCTGGACAATTCCCAGGCTGCCCGACACCACGGTAATGCTGCCCATAACGGCGGCCAGAATCCACAGCAGCCGCATGTCGGGACTGCCCGACTCGGGAAACAGGGCGTTGTCGAAAACCACCTGGATCAGGACGGGATTGACCACGCCCAGCCCGGCGGTGACAAGGATCAGCATCCCCACGAGGGTTATGCGGACTCTGTAGGGCCGGAATGCGGCCATTATGCGGGGAACAAGGGACCTGACGGGAGCGGTTGGCTTATTCACCGTAGCCATAATAAGTACAATGTACTACAGATATGGTGCGGGAGAAAGACGGCCAGATACGGGAGGCAGGGTAGGGTTCCGATTTGGTTGTCTTGTGAGCGGGACAGGGCAGCCACAAGGTCTGCCCCTACGCAGTCGCAGGACCGGACCACCCGAGGGGGGAACGCTACCCGGAAGCAAGCCTGTATTGAAACTGACTGACAGTTGGTGGTGGCGCGACCCAGATGGATTGGTGTAAGTTGCTTGAAATCAACCAGACAGCGGTGTTAATGTGGAAATCAGGCAGGATAGCAACAATCTTTCCGACGACCAGATATCGATATGGTCGGTTCGGCGAAGGCTGTTTATCTCCTATTCTGTAGTGTTCAGCCTGCTCTTCCTGCTCGTGTCGGGAATAGCGGCATGGCTGTCCTACATCCCGATCGTCAACTTTAGAGACGCGACAGAACTGGCGATGACCGCCATGGGCGTGGCGTCAGGGCGCATTCTCTGGCTGGCCGCCTTTTCCATCATCACCGTGGAGGTGGGCAACGTGATAGTTGAGTACTTGATTGTGGATAGGTACAAGCGGGGACGGAAGGAAGAACGCAAGAAGTGGCAGGCTTGGTACGAACGTATGCAGGCTGCCCAGCACGAGGGCAGGCCGTTTGATGAACCGCCGCCGGGAGATGGGGAGAACGGAAAATAGGGCCAGACTATAACTGTTCAGTGGCGTTGAACAGATAGTTTCCCCTAGCAAATCCTAGAGTTCTGCGAAATAGTTGGCATCCAGCTTTTTGACTTCATAAGTAACTTCCGTCACCACACCTACCCCATGCGAAATCATCAATGCAGCCAATTCCTGGCCGTCAATCAGCCTGATAAATTTGCCTCCCCGAGATATATTCTCCGCAGTTCGTCGTGCAGTGGCAGAGAAGCTTGAAGTGGTGATAAATACTCCTTTGTTCGCTCCGAAAGGATCCAAGCTTCCAGAAAAATTTCTGATTTCAGGCTCTCCAACTTGGGCGTAATCAAACCTCTTGGCTTGAATATAGATCTTCTCCAGGCCCAGGGCATCCTGATTGAGAATGCCATCTATTCCGCCGTCCCCTGACTTGCCGGTTACTTTGCCATCACCATATCCCATCCCTTTCAACAACCCCACAACCAACTTCTCGAATTCGGTAGGTGAAATGTCTTTCACGCTGTCAATAATTTCATCGATGAGCATCTGTCGCTGTTCCCGATAACAAATGTCCATTATCTCGTACGGAGTCAGGTTATCTGATGGAGTGTCCCGTTCTACAAGACTCTCGCCGTTCTTGTGTCTCTCCTCGGGACCAGCTTGGAGCACTGTCCTGTTTCTCAAGAAGTGGGCGTCACTCAGATTCCCAGGGACACGCTGGAGCTCAGATCCTTCCACCTCCTGCATCTGCCTAATCTGATTGTTCTGGATTTCGCCTTGGTGGCTACGGAGGAATTCTATTCCTCTATCGGTAATTCTGTAGATGCCCCTGCTTGGGCGTTCAAGCAACCCCGCTTTTTCCAAGTGGTACATCGCCCATTGGGTTCGATCTTCCACCCTTGATTTAATACCTGATGGGACCATTTCGGCCAACTGTTCTTCGGTCAACCGGAGATGAGCACTGACGGCTACCGCCATCTGGGGAGTGCTCATGCTTTGGGATGTATCAGCCGAAACCTCCAAGACCGCCCGATAGAACTTGTTTGCTTCCGGAACTGCCATACCCGCTACTCCTAATACTTCAGCCATGTTATATCGGAGCTTATGTTACACTATCTCCGCCCTTAACAGCAGGGCAAAATTCAACCTCCGGAGTCCTCCACCATGGTCCCTCCTGGCGATATTTTCGGCATTGTTCCCGTTTGGATTGGCGTTTACCTGGCCCTGATCGCAACCCAGGCATTGGCTGGCTGGCTGGCCTACAAGCGGGTCATCCACCTTATCCGACAGGGGCGCAGCGTTGCCCGTTTTGACCAGCCCTGGAAGCGGTTGACGGGCGCCATAAGCATCGTGGTGGGGCAGCGCAAGGTGCTGCAGCGGGTGGGTTCCATTGACGCCCGCAGCCGCAACCTGGACCTGGCCGGCTTGGGTCATGCGTTTGTCTTCTGGGGCTTCCTTTCCTTCTCGCTTAGCTACGTCATTTTCATCTTCATCGGCTCCATCTGGCATGCCTTCCCGGAGTTGCTGCTGACGACCACCGGCGTCAAGGTCTACAGCATCTATCTCGACCTGTACGCCGTCCTCATTCTGGCCATTCTGGCGTGGATGCTGGTGCGGCGGTGGGCCGCCAAGCCCTACCGGCTCAGCTTTGACCTGACCCGCAACATCGACGCGGTTATTGTCGTCGGCCTGACGGCGGGACTGATGGTAGCCACCCTGCTGGTCCACTCCTTCTATGTCGCCGCTGGTGGGGAAGGACCCGAGGCGGCGGTGCTGGCCGGTGGAATCCTGGCAGACGCCTTCACCGGCATGGGCATGGGCGCTGGGGTTGCCGAAGCGCTGCACGCCATCTTCTGGTGGGTGCACCTGGGCATTATCCTGGGGTTTGGCATTTACGTCCCCACGTCCAAGCACATTCACATGATCGGCGCCCCCCTGAACGCCTACTTCCGTTCCCTGGAGCCCCGGGGAACCATGGCGTCCATCGACCTGGAGAACGTCGAGCGGTTCGGGGCCGGACGGGTGCAGGACTTTACCTGGAAGCAACTACTGGACGGCTATGCCTGCGCGGTGTGCGGCCGCTGCACCGACGCCTGTCCCGCCAACACCACCGGCAAAATCCTGTCCCCCATGCACATCGTTGAGAACCTGAAAGAGCACATGCTGACTATCGGGCACCAGGGGCCGCGTGATCCGGATCACGTGGAACCCAATCCCATCATTGACCACGCGATACCGGAGCAGATGGTTTGGGACTGCGTTTCCTGCGGCGCGTGCATGGAAGAGTGCCCCGTGGTGGTGGAGCACATTCCCACCATCATGGACCTGCGCCGCAACCTGGTGCTGGAGGAGTCCCGCATTCCCGAGACGGGCATGAACGCCCTGCTCAGCATGGAGCAGCGCGGCCACCCCTGGCGGGGCACCCAGTACTCCCGCACCGACTGGGCCGAGGGCCTGGACGTGCCGACGCTGGCGGAGAAGCCGGACGCGGAAATCCTGTTCTGGGTGGGCTGCACCGCCGCCCTGGAGCAGCGCAGCCAGGGCACCGCCCGCTCCATGGTCAAGGTGCTCAAGGCCGCCGGAGTGGACTTTGCCATCCTGGGCGACGAGGAGACCTGCACGGGAGACCCGGCCCGCCGCATGGGCAACGAGTACCTGTTCCAGATCCTGGCGTCCCAGAACATCGAAGTGCTCAACGGCTACAACGTCAAGAAGATAGTTACCATCTGTCCCCACTGCTTCAACACCATGCGCAACGAATACCCCCAGTTCGGCGGCGAGTTCGAGGTGTTGCACTACAGCCAGTTCGTGGACGAACTGATCCAGCAGGGCCGGGTGAAGCCCATCAAGATGATGAACGTGGACATGGCCTACCACGACTCCTGCTTCCTGGGCCGCCACAACGGCATCTATGACCAGCCCCGCAACATCGCCCGTTCCATCCCCGGGCTGAAGCTGGTGGAAATGGCCCCCCGCTGCCGCGAACGGGGTTTCTGCTGCGGCGCTGGCGGCGGCCACATGTGGATCGAGGAAAGCCAGGGCCAGCGCATCAACCACGTCCGCACCGACCACTTCCTGGAAACCCAGGCCGACACGGTAGGCGTCTCCTGTCCTTTCTGCCTGCAAATGATGACCGAAGGCATCCAGTCCAAGGGCGAAGACCAGACCAAGCAGGCCAGGGACGTGCTGGAGATTTTGGCGGATAGCTTGGGGGATTAGGGGAGCAGGCTGACTTATCGGCCACGGGGATCGGCAGCAACCAGGACGAAGGGTGGACTACAGGCCAGATGAATCGCAGCGACTTTCAGACCCTGGCAGAGGTTAGAATAAAGGAAGCGCTGGTGCTGCTGGAAAATCAATGCTACGAGGGCGCCTACTACCTGGCGGGATACGCGGTAGAGTGTGCCCTGAAGGCATGCATTGCAAAGAACACGAACCAGTACGACTTCCCGCCGGACCGGAACAGGGTAAACCGGATTTACTCGCATAACGTGGAATGGCTGCTGCGAGAGGCTGGGTTAGAAGAAGCTTACGAAGAACGGACCCAGTCGAATCTCAAATTCGCAGAATACTGGGGAATCGTCGTCAAGTGGTCCGAAACATCCAGGTATGAAACTTCAGTTGCCATGCCGGAGGCTGCGGGGCTATATCTGTCAATAACTGACCAAGAAGATGGGGTACTAACATGGTTGAGCCAATTGTGGTAAAGGCTTGTCTGGACCGGGACCAGATAGATATTGGCGCGCAGGTATTGGCCAAGTTGGCGGAAGAAGATGGATTGCCAGTACAATCCGCTGCTTGGGTGTACCTGGCGGAAGCCGCCCGGTGGCGGCTTTATTTCGCCGTACCTGAGGGCAGGACCGCCAGGTACGAGGAGGCCCAACGCAAGATCTTCGACATTCTCTACGGTATATTCCAGGAAGACCCCGACGGGGGCCTGCAACACTTCTCGGTAATTGAACCGGACGACCCCATGGCGGTGGAGTTCCGCAAAGTGTCAGACCGCATTGTAAAGCGGCAAGGGGTTAGACATTCCGGCCCCTGCGGAAGGGGACCATTCCTGGATGACGCTTACATCTACCGCTTGCCTTAATGTCAGTCCACGTCTTTGATTGGGGTTACTATTTGACCAGGCCACATGCGGGTAACCCGTACCCAGGGTGGGGAAATTCGTACCCTTCCGGCAATGTTCTGGCTTGACCTGTTACTCAAGGTCGTCCTGATTGGCTTGCTTGCCTTTGGGGCCTTTTCGGGGCTCCAGCAGTTCGAGGGCAAGGGCTTTTTCTGGCGGCTGATCACTTATCCTGTAGCCATAATGGTCGTGCCGGCAGTGTGGGCGGCGTGGCACAGGCAGTCGCCGTACCCCTTCGTCGCGGACATCCTGATCACCCTCCCCTTCCTGATCGACACCGCCGGCAACTCGCTGGACCTGTACGACACTATGGAGTGGTGGGACGACGCCAATCACCTGGTCAACTGGGCCCTGCTGGCCGGCGGCGCCGGGGCTTTATTGCAGCGAATCAAGCAGGGTCTTTGGGTTACAATGGCCCTGGTAATCGGTTTTGGCGCAGCTACTGCCATCCTGTGGGAGATTGCCGAGTACTTTGCCTTTATCCGGGTCTCCCCTGAGTTGGACACGGCCTATATCGACACCCTGGGCGATCTGTCCCTGGGCCTGGCGGGGTCAGTCCTGGCGGGCATGGCATCCGGGCTGGCGGCGCGCCGCGACACACAGAAGAATGTACCTGGGGCCTGATTCGGTCCCGACAAGCCCCCATATCTAAGGTGAAAACCAATGCCCAATTCGAAACTCTTCTCCCTGCTGGTAGTCCCCGACGATGAACCGCCGGCGCTGGCAGGCACGCCCCTGGAAACCCGGGCGCGGGCCCTGGCCGACCGCGCTGAGTGGCACACGTCCCGCCCGGCCAATAGCCAGGAAACCATCGACCGGATTGCCGAGGCCGACGCCATCATCAACATCCGCTCCGCCGTGCCATTCCCCCGCGAGGTGCTGGCAGCCTGTCCCAACCTGAAGCTGCTATCGGTCTGGGGCACCGGCGTTGACCACGTGGACCTGGAAGCGGCGGAGGAACTGGGGATAACCGTCGCCAACACCCCCGGCTACGGCGCTCCTTATGTATCAGAGCACGCCCTGGCGCTGGCCCTGGCCGTGTCGCGCCAGATAGTCCAGAACGACCGCCGCATCCGCGAGGGTGGCTGGGCCGCCGGCTTTATCGACGAGCTTTACGGCAAGACCCTGGGCGTGGTGGGCACCGGCGCTATAGGACGCCGGATGGTGCAGTTGGGACAGGGCATCGGAATGAACGTGGTTGCCTGGACCTTCAATCCCACGCCCGAGCGGGCCCGGGAGTACGGCGTGGAATTTCTGGAACTGGATGAACTGCTGCGCCGGTCAGACGTGGTGTCCCTGCACGTGGCCCTGACGCCAAGCAGCGCGGGAATGATCGGCCGCGAACAGCTTGCCCTGATGAAGCCCACCGCCATCCTGGTGAACGTGGCCCGGGGCGCCGTGGTGGACGAAGCGGCCCTGTTGGAAACTTTGCAGCAAGGCTCCATCGCCGGGGCCGGCCTGGACGTTTTTGAGGTGGAACCCCTGCCGCCGGGGCACCCACTGACCAAGCTGGACAACGTTGTCCTGGCGCCCCACGCCGGCAGCATGGCCTACAACGGCACCATGCGTGGCCTGGAAATGTCTATCGAAAACCTGGAGCAGTTCGCCGCCGGATCCCCGGTTAATGTGGTCGCCCGGGGCACCCGCATCTAGCCATGTTCCCCTTACCGCCGTGGCCAGGTTTATTGGACTGCTGGTTGCCGCAACCATTCTCGCCCTGCCCAGCGGCGTCTACATGAGCCTGCTGGAAAGTCTGGAACGCCAGTTCATCTTCTTCCCCATGTCCCAGGTCGAACGCACTCCCGCTGACCTGGGAATCCCCTTCGATGACGTCTACTTTGAGACCGGCGATGGCTATACGCTCAACGGGTGGTTCGTACCGGCCCCCTTCGGAGATGCCGCCACTAACATGGGCAACGCCGACATCACCCTGCTCTGGTTCCACGGCAATGCTGGCAACATTGGGCATCGGGTGGATGACCTGGCCCTGTTTCACCACCTGCTGGGCGTCAACGTCTTCATATTCGACTACCGGGGCTATGGCAACAGCCAGGGCAAGCCGTCTGAAAGGGGTGTTTACGAGGATTCCCGCGCCGCCCTTGCCTACCTGACCGCCAGGGAGGGCATGAATCCCGACCGCATTGTTTACTATGGCCGCTCCCTGGGCGCGGCGGTGGCGGTGGAACTGGCACAGCACCGTAGACCCTATGGGATGGTACTTTATTCGCCCTTCACGTCCCTGGCCGACATGGGGGCGGCGTTGTACACCTTTTCGCCGGTGCGCCTGCTGGCGGGCAACCGCCTGGATTCTCTGGCCCGCATCAAGCAGTACGACGGTCCCCTGCTGGTAATCCACGGTGAAGCGGACGAAATCATACCCATTGAGCAGGGCCGCGCCCTGTACAAGGCCGCCGCTGGCCCCAAATCCTTTTACCGGGTTCCCGGCGCTTACCACAATGACAGGCTGGGCGATGCCGGGCCGGGCCTGTGGTCGGCATTTGGCCAGTTTATGTCTTCGATAGCAGAGACAAATGTGCCGGATGCTGTTGGAGCGGACAGCAGTGTACCGGAAGGGGAATCCAATTGAGCGAACCCACAACAGGCTGAATCCTTCTCGGCGGTTGTCCATCACCATCGCTCATCAATTAGCCCCAAAACGCCGAACGACGGCTTGTCATGATTGTATAAGGCCCGACTGGGGCGTGGTCCAGGGAAGGCGGTAGAAGGGCGCGAATTGCGGGGCGCGGGGAATGGGCATCTCTCCGAAGGGCACGTCTATTACGACCGGCGCCTCCTGCTCCAATGCCAGGGGAATCAGCTTTTCCAATTCCAGGGGATCTCCGGCTCGCATGCCCACCGCGCCGAAGGACTCGGCGAACTTGACGAAGTCCGGGTTGTGCAGGTCGGTCCCGTAGGCCCCGCCAAAAAAGTCGTCCAGGTCGCGGGCCACGTTGCCGTAGGAGTCGTTACGGAATACGACGGTAACGACGTTGATGCCATATTGCACTGCCGTGGACAGTTCGGAGGAGTTAAACATGAACCCGCCGTCGCCGGTTATGCAGACGACGGGCCGGTCGGGCTGGGCGACCTTAACGCCCAGGGCGGTAGGGAAGGCATAGCCCAGGTTGAAGGAGTAGCCGGAGTCTATGTAGGTCTTGGGGTGATTCACCTGCCAGTGAGTGCGGGCATAGTAGCCGAACTGGGTGACGTCCCAGACCATGAAGGTGTCTTCGGGAATGCCCTGCTGCATCGCCTCCAGGACTTCGTACTGGGGTTCCTGGAGACGTATGTCGTAATAGGCGATCAGGTTTCGGGCCGCGGTTACCGCCTCGGCCGGTGAAGGACGGTCCAGCGCCCCTGCCTCGACGAGGTGGGGGAAAAGCGCCTCGATGGTCGCCCTTGCGTCGCCGTGCAGGGGGATGGTATTTGCCTGGTGCCTGGTCAACTCGGCATCGTCAATGTTGATGTTCACCAGGACGGAAGCCTCGCCAGCGGGATTGCCCAGGGCAAAGCGGGCGCCGATCCCGATGACGACATCGGCGGCCTGCATCACGTCGAAAAGCTGGTTCATTTCCTGCATTTCACCCCGGGGGCTGAAACAGGAGCCATAGGAGAGGGGATGGCTGTCAGGAATGGTCCCCTTTCCGCCGCTGGAGGTAACCACGGGAATGTTGGTGGCCTCGGCCAGCTTCATCAGGGCTTGTTCGGCGTCGGACCGCGCCACTCCGCCCCCGGCGTAAATCAGGGGTGTACGAGACCTGGCGATGACTTCCGCGGCCTCCCGAAGGCTGTCCGGGCTGGGAACTATGGGCGAGATACGGGCCGGACTCCTAAGCTGGACTTCCTCCCTTTCCACACCTGCCTCCGGAGGCATCTCAATCAGGACGGGACGAGGGCGGCCGGTACGCATTTGCCTGAAGGCTTCGAAGACGGCGTCGGGAACTTCACGAGGCCGGTCGGCGCGACGCTGCCACTTGGTCACGGGACGCACAATGTCTGGCTGGTTGGCGATTTCGTGAACGGATCCCCGGTTCTTCCCGATGGCGCCACGGGGAATCTGGCCGGCGATGATAAGGACGGGAGTGGAGCGGGAATATGCGTTGGTCAGGCCGGATGCCGCGTTGTAAAGGCCCACGCCGGGAACGACCAGGGCAACTCCGGGCTTTCCCGACGCGCGGGCATAGCCATCGGCCATGTAAGTCGTGGCCTGTTCGTGCCGCGGCGCAATCATGCGGATACCCGGCTCATCGCGCAGCGCCGCAACGATCCCGTATATCTGGATGCCCGGGATTCCAAAGACGACCTCAACTCCCTCTCCTGCCAGGGACATCGCAAGGGCCTCTCCTCCGCTCATAGTTGCCATTGATCTATTCCTCCATATGGGTAGGTACGGAAGTTGCTATCGGGATGCTGGCAAGGGATGGGAGCAGGCAGACTGTACGCCGAAACTGAAGGTTCTCCGCGGGGAGGGGGATGCTTCGCGCCCGCTCAGCCACCGACCCACGAAGGGCTCCCGTTGAAGCCACGCTTGTTGACGGCCCTCCGGCGCACAACCCGGGCTATTGCGTTTGCCGCGATGGTCAGCTTCGCCCCCTGAAGTTTGCTTTTCCGTGGCAGATAAGCCACGGGTTGCAAGCCGTGGGCGCTTCCACGAGCCAGAGGAGGTCCAGCGAAGGCAAGTATATCATCCTCCCTTCGGCCGAAGCTCGAGAATCGAGTTGGGGAAAGATTCTATTGGAAGGCCTATGATGCGGTAGGCGAGCAGGCCGCGGCGAATGCCATGAGCGACGTGGTCGAATTGCTGCGCACGCAAGGAAGAGTCGAGGACGAGGATGTTTACCGATTGTACCTGGAACACGCGCCGGACAATAAGAGGGAAGCATTCAAGGAAGTCTACCGGACATACCATGGCGGCCCGCTGCCTGCTGATTAAGGAATGGAGCGGCGGCGGGAGCAGCCAGGCCGCTTCGACCCACCGGCCTCACACCCCCGAAATCAGCTCAACCTGGTAGTCTAATACCTGCAAATCGGGCCTGGACTCCTCCACAAAATCGGCCACCTCCGCGAGCATTTCGATGGCATGAGAGCCGTCGTTGCTGGCAGCGCAGACAAGCAGGTCCAACCGCTGCCGCAAGTCGTTTTCCGCATCCTCCGCCACGGCTACGTTGAACTTGTTCCTGATGCGCGCGGTAATTGAGCGGGTCACCCGCCTCTTGTCCTTCAGGCTGTGGGAGTCGGGAATATACAGGGTCAGGCGGCAGGAGCCGATATGCAAGACTTCACCTCGATGCGATTGCCGGCGGTCCCGGCATGGCCGGGACTGACCTTTCAGGTTACGAGCATAGACAGGCAAAGTACGCCCGTCTTGACGCAATTACGACGACATTATAGATTGTATGATACAAGGGCTAATTTATCACTGTCGGCATTGTCAGGATTCCTTTTAATGGCGCAACAGGAGTCTCGACTGTTGTGGTTTCGTAGTATCGCTTCGCAGAATTCGTGAGGCGCAAGGGCCCAGGGCATGGCAACCAACTTTGAGCAGGACAACCACGGTCGCCCCGAGGTACCCGACGTTGTAGTAAGTCGGCTGCCCCAGTACGTGCGCACTCTCAGCCAGTTGCTGGCGGAAGGTGTGCAGATCGCCAACTCCCAGCAGTTGGGCGACAAGCTGCAGATAACTCCGGCCCAGATTCGAAAGGACCTGAGCTACTTTGGCCGCTTCGGGAAGCAGGGGCGCGGTTACAACGTAAACCATCTACTGGAAGAATTGAGGCAAATCCTGGGTCTGACCGTTACCTGGAACGTGGCAGTGGTCGGCGTGGGAAGGCTGGGGCGGGCCATCCTCAACTACCCCGGTTTCACCCCCGACGGCTTCCAGTTGGTGGCGGCCCTGGACGACAACCCCGAGTTGGTGGGTAAAGATGTTGGCGGGCTTACGGTCCAGCCGGTGGACCGGCTGGCTGATGTGATTGACAATTACCGCGTCAGCATTGCCATCGTGGCCGTGCCCATCGCCTACACCCAGGCGGTGGTGGACCGGTTGGTGGAGTGCGGCGTCAAGGCCATCCTGAATTACGCTCCCATCTTGCCCCAGGTACCGGATGACGTGAGCGTGCGCAGCATTGACCCGCTGCTGTCCCTTCAGTCCATGACTTACTACCTGGCCAACGGTTCCACCACCGAATAGGCCCGCATCATGACAGACTTAAGGGGCGCCGGATGCAGTACCGGCGCCCCTTTCTTGACCTGTCTGAATGGACGGAGTCAGCCGCCTGACTGGTTGCCCACCGCGGAACGCATATCTCCCCGGGGACGGCGGCGGCGCACCACGTTCAGCCGGACCTGGGCCCTCCGGAAGGAGTGCAGGGCCTCCGCCAGTTCGGCCTCCGAGCCCTGGTTGCGGATGCGTTCCTGGGCCCGTTCCATGGCCTCCTGGGCCCGTTCCTCGCTGATCTCCTCGGTATATTCGCAGGTTTCGGCCAGGATGGTTACCTTGTTGGCGATTACCTCCATGAACCCGCCGGACACCGCCAGGTAGGAAGGTTCGCCCTCTTTGCGGACCAGGATTTCCCCGGGCTGCAGGGCGGTCATCAGGGGCGCGTGATGGGGCAGAATGCCAAGCTGCCCTTCCACGCCGGGCGCAACGACGATGTCAACGTCGTCGGCATACACCTCGCGCTCGGCGGTGATTATTTCCAGTCGCATGGGGGCCATTTTCTACCGCTCCTTACCTCTGGCGCCGGGACCTAACCCACGGCCGCCATCTGCTCGGCCTTTTCGATGGCCTCGTCGATGGTACCCACCATGTAGAAGGCCTGCTCGGGCAGTTCGTCGTGCTTGCCCTCCAGGATTTCCACGAAGCCGCGCACCGTCTCCCGCACGGGGACGTACTTGCCGGGCTGGTTGGTAAAGGCCTCGGCCACGAAGAAGGGCTGGGTCAGGAACCGCTGAATCTTGCGGGCGCGGAACACGGCCTGCCGGTCTTCCTCGGACAGTTCTTCAATGCCCAGAATGGCGATGATATCCTGCAGGTCGCGGTACCGCTGCAGCACCTGCTGCACGCCACGGGCCGCATTGTAGTGTTCGTCGCCCACGATGCGGGGCTCCAGAATGCGGGCGAAGGAGGCCAGGGGGTCCACCGCCGGGTACAGGCCCTGGGCCGCCAGCGAGCGTTCCAGGGACACCACCGCGTCCAGGTGGCCGAAGGTGGTAACAATGCCGGGGTCGGTGTAGTCGTCGGCCGGCACGTAGATGGCCTGGAAGGAGGTGATGGAACCGGACTTGGTGGACGTAATCCGCTCCTGCAGGGCGCCCATCTCGGTGCTCAGGGTGGGCTGGTAACCCACGGCAGACGGCATGCGGCCCAGCAGCGCGGACACTTCCATGCCGGCCAGGATGTAGCGGTAGATGTTGTCGATGAACAGCAGCACGTCCTGGTTCTGCTCTTCGCGGAAGTATTCGGCCATGGTAAGGCCCGTCAGGCCGATGCGGGCGCGGACGCCGGGAGTCTCGTTCATCTGTCCGAAGACCAGCACGGTGCTGTCCAGTACGCCGGAGTCCTGCATTTCGTGCCAGAGGTCGTTGCCTTCGCGGGAACGTTCTCCTACGCCGGCGAAAACGGACACTCCCTGGTGTTCCGCGCCGATATTGCGGATGAGTTCCTGGATAATCACGGTCTTGCCGACGCCGGCGCCGCCGTAGGCGCCCACCTTGCCGCCCTTGGGGAAGGGGGTAATCAGGTCGAAGACCTTGATGCCAGTCTCGAGAATTTCGATCTCCGGGTTCTGGTCATCGAAGGCGGGGGCGGGACGGTGGATTGGCCAGCGCTGACCGGCCTCCACTATGCCCAGGTTGTCCAGGGGAGTACCCGTAACGTCAAAGAGACGGCCAAGGGTTTCCGGTCCCACGGGAACCAGCACCTTGTCGCCTGTGTCGGTTACCTCGGTCCCGCGGGCCAGGCCGTCGGTGGAACCCAGGGCCAGGCAGCGGGCCCAGTTGTTGCCGATGTGCTGCTGAACTTCCAGCACCAGCTTCTCGCCGTTATTGTCCAGTTCCAGGGCGTCGAACAGGTTGGGCAACTGGTCCGGCGGAAACTCAACGTCCACCACGGTACCGATTACCTGTACGATTTTTCCGGGCATAATTGTGACCTCCCGTGGCCTCAGGTTGTGCGGTCGGGGCCCAATTCCGGCGCCGGCCCCTAGCCCTCCTGGGCTATCTGGCCGCCCACCAGGTCCAGCAGTTCGTTGGTGATGCTGTCCTGGCGCAGCTTGTTCATTACTAGTGTCAGGTCGTCGGCCAGCGACTTGGCGTTGTCCGTAGCGTTGCGCATGGCCACCATTCGGGCCGACTGTTCGCTGGCGATGGACTCGAGCATGGCGTGGTACACCTCCATGTCCACGAACTGGGGCAGGAGTGAACCAAGCACGGTCAGGGTGTCGGGTTCGTAGATAAAGCCGGAACGGTCGGTAGCTGACAGTTCCGCCGGGGTTACGGGCAGGAGTTTCTGCACCACCGGTTCCTGGGACATGGTGGAAACGAACCTGGTGTAGACGATATAGACCTCGTCCATCTCCCCGCTCAGGAAGTTGTCGATGAGCATGCGGGAAATGGGCAGGGTGTCCACCACCAGGGGCCGGTCGCCCAGGTCAGCGAAGACGGCCAGCAGGTCCTGGCCGTAGCGGGCCATAAAGTCGCGGCCCTTGCGTCCCACCGCGATGCTGCGGGTGGGTACGGACTGGTTAAGGATGAACTGGGCCACCCGCCGGTTGATGTTGGAGTGCATGCCCCCGGCCAGGCCCCGGTCCGGGGTGATGGCCAGCAGCCCGATGCGGTTGATCGGCCTTACCTCCAGCAGGGGGTGCAGGGCTTCGCCGTCCTCGTCCGGCTGTGCGGCCAGGTGGGCGATTACTTCGTAAATCTTCTCGGCATAGGGACGCCCCTGCAGCACCGAGTTCTGGGCGCGGCGCATCTTTGACGCGGCAATCAACGACATGGCGTTGGTAACCTTGCCGGTGTTTTCCACGCTGCGGATTCGCCGCCGTATGTCCCTTACGCTTGGCATAGTTTTCTTTCTTCAACCCACGAATGAGCACGAAGGCCCACTAACAGTCATTATCAAATTAGCGGTTGTTCGCGCCGGTTCGTGGTTTCAATTTAACTGAATGTTGCCTTGAAGTTGGCGATGGCCTCGTTCAACTGGCCGGTTACATCCTCGGGCAGGCTGCCGCTGGAGGCGATGGACTGGCCGATCTCCGGGTGGGTGCTGCCCATGTAATCAAGAAGCTGTTCCTCGAAGGCCAAAACCCGTTCCAGGGGCACATCATCGGTCAAACCGGCGTTGACGGCGTAGAGAATTATTACTTCCTGCTCCAGCCGCAGGGGCCGGTACTGGGGCTGTTTCAGCGCCTCGGTGGATAGCTGGCCCCGGGCCAACTGGGCACGGGTAGCCGCGTCCAGGTCCGATGTGCCGAACTGGGCGAAGCTGGCCAACTCGCGGTACTGGGCCAGGTCCAGGCGCAGGCGTCCCGCCACTTGGCGGATGGCCCGGGTCTGGGCGGCGCCGCCCACGCGGGACACGGACAGACCCACGTTCACCGCCGGACGAATACCGATGTTGAACAGTTCCGGCTCCAGGTAAATCTGGCCGTCGGTAATGGAAATCACGTTGGTGGGAATGTAAGCCGACACGTCACCGGCCTGGGTTTCGATGATGGGCAGGGCGGTGATGGAACCGCCGCCGTGTTCCTGGTCCAGCTTGGCCGCGCGTTCCAGCAGGCGGCTGTGCAGGTAGAAAACGTCGCCGGGGTAGGCCTCGCGGCCCGCCGGACGGCGCAGCAACAGGGACATCTGGCGATAGGCCCAGGCATGCTTGGTCAGGTCGTCGTACACCACCAGCACGTCCTTGCCCTGGTCCATAAACTCCTCGGCCATGGCGCAGCCGGCGTAGGGGGCGATGAACTGCAGGGGAGCCGAATCGGAAGCGCCGGCATTTACCACGATGGTGTGGCCCATGGCGTCGTTCTCTTCCAGGATTCCCACCACCTGGGCCACCTTGCCCTGCTTCTGGCCGATGGCGACGTACACGCAGATCAGGTCGCCGCCCCGCTGGTTGATGATGGTGTCCAGCGCAATGGCAGTCTTGCCGGTGGAACGGTCTCCGATGATCAACTCCCGCTGGCCCCGGCCAATGGGAATCATCGCGTCAATGGCCTTGATGCCGGTCTGCACCGGGGTATCCACCGACTGGCGCACCACCACGTTGGGGGCCACCTGTTCCACGGCGCGGGTGCCGCTGGTGCTGATGGGGCCCTTGCCGTCCAGCGGTCGGCCCAGCGGGTCAACCACCCGGCCGATCAGGGCATCGCCCACGGGAATTTCAATAATCTGACCGGTGGAACGGACCTGGTCGCCCTCTTTGATAGTAGTGGCATCGCCCAGAATGGCCGCGCCCACCAGGTCGGACTCCAGGTTAAGGGCCAGTCCGAGAACCTCGTTGCCGAAGTCCAGCAACTCGTTGGAACGTACCCCCTGGAGACCCTGGATGCTGGCAATACCGTCGCCCACCTGGACCACGGTACCCACATCCACCATGCTCAGATCGCCGCCAAATTCTTCAATCTGGCGCCGGATTAAAGATACGATTTCCTGACCCCTAATCGCCATTGGGGACTCTCCTTAAGTACCAATTAAACGCCGGGACCGTTGCCGCCCTCACTACCCTGGCCCGTGCAAGCCGAACCGCGGGCGTTATAAGGGTGCGCTCAACCTATCTTCAGTTGAGCGCGGCCTCCGTGCGTATTTGCTTTCGCAACTCTTCCAGCTTGGAACGGGTGCTCCCGTCCATCAGCCGGTCACCAATCTGTATTACCATGCCCCCCAGGATAGATTCATCCACCCGGGTGGTCATCACCACCTCGCGCTGGACCAGCCCGGCCACGAACTCGCGGATGCGTTCCGCCTCGGACGGCTCCAGTTCCACCGCGGTGGTAACCTCGATCTGCTGCCGCCCCAGCCGGTCATCCACCAGGCGGTTGTAGGCTACGGCCACGTCGCCGATGGAATCCACCGAACCACGGGTGATCAGCAACGAACCCAGGTTTCGCACCAGGGGGTCAATGTCGGCCAGCACCGTCGCCAGGGACTCGATCTTCCGTTCCAGGGGCACTTCGGCGTGCTTAAGGAACAGGTTGAACTGCTCGTCCTGCATTACCTCGGCAAGCTGGGCCAGGTCGGTGGCCCACTGGTCCATGGCGTCCTTCTCCACCGCCAGGTCGAAAAGGGCCCGGGCGTACCGCTGGCCTGCTACCTGCTTGGCCATGGCTGCCTAACCTCGCCGCAAGCTCTCACCCTCTTCCAAAACCTGGGTGATGAGCTCTTCGTGGGCCTGCCGGTCCAGGGAGCGGCGGATAACCCGCTCGGCGGCGGTAATGGCCAGGTCGCCGAAGCTGGCCCGCAGTTCGTCCAGCGCGGCATCCCGCTCCCGCTGGATGTCGGCCCTGGCCCGTTCGGCGAAGGCCTCCGCCTCCTGGCGGGCGCGTTCCATCTCGGACTCCCGGAACCGCTGGGACGCCTCCCGTGCCTGGTCCAGCAGCCTCTGCCCCTCGCGGCGGGCCTCGTTAAGCTGTTCCTCGATGGCCGCCTGGGAACTGGCTGCCTCCTGCCGTGCCTGTTCGGCGGCGGAAAGGCCTTCCTGTATCCGCTCCGAACGCTGGTCCATGGCCGCCATCAATGGCTTGTAGGCGAACTGGTACAGTATCGCCAGCAGGATGACGAAGGTTACCAGGTAGGCAATCAGCAGGGGCAGATTGATTCCTAGTTCAACCATAACGCTAGACCACGAACAGCAGGATTACGGCAACGATCAGGGAGTAGATACCCAACGCTTCAGCGAACGCGATGGCCAGAATCATGTTGGTGGTAATGGAACCGGCGGCTTCCGGGTTGCGTCCGATAGCGCCCATGGCGCCCGCGCCCAGGATTCCGATACCAACACCGGGGCCAATTACGCCGATGGCGATGGCCAGGCCGGCCCCAAGGAACTTGGCCGCTTCGGCCTCCAGCGCCAAAAGAATAGGTAGTAGCTCCATTTCTGCTAGTCCTCCAAGTTGTGTAGTCTGAAGCCCTTAATGGTCCGGCTTCCCCATCCGGCGGGGAAGGTTAGTCCAGCGAATTGGGGATGGTCACCACCCCCATGCCATCCTTCCCCGGTCAAGGGGGAAGGGCCTTGGTCCGCGCTTGTCTAATGCTCCTCGTGGTGCACTGCCAGGGACAGGAAAACCAGGGTAAGCCCGGCGAAGATCACCGCCTGGATCAGCCCCACCAGCAACTCCAGTCCGAAGACGAAGATGTTGGCGACGAAGGGCACCAGGAAGGTTATCATCACCACCAGGATTTCACCGGCGGTCATGTTGCCGAAGAGACGGAAGGTGAAGCTGACTATCCGCACCAGTTCGCTGATCAGCTCCAGGATTCCCACGAAAACGTCAATCAACCCGCTGGGGCGGCCCCGCAGCAGGTTGCCAAAGGCGAAGAATTTCTTGAAATAACCCAGGCCCAGCACCCGAATACCCCAGTATTCCACGAACACAAAGGAAATCAGGGCCAGCGCCAGGGGCATGTTAACGTCGGTACCTGCCGGGCGGATCAGGTGGGCCTTCAGTTCAAAGTCCCACAGGCCGCCGGAACCGAATCCCACCGCCTGGTAAATGGGCACCAGGAACAGGGCAATCCAGGCGTTGAAAAGCACGAAGAAGAAGATGGTGGCGACGACGGGGAAGGCCTTGCGGGCCATATCCCTGCCCAGCACGCTGGAGGCAAAGCTCAGCACCCCTTCAAAGATGCTCTCCACCACCGACTGGAAGCGCCCCGGCACCATGGCCCGCTTCCGCGCGCCCAGGACAAAGAACAGGATGATTACGATGCTGGTAACCCACGCCGATAGCAGGGTGTTGGTAACGGCGAACTGGGTTATGCCGAGGGGAGTGAAATGGTGTTCTTCCTCGCTCTCGCCGTGGTCACCGGCCTCAGCGGCAGGGGGATGCTCGGCATCGGCGGCGGGCTTTTCCTCGGCTTCCTTGGGATAATCGGAGTAGCCAAGGCTCTCTTTAACGGCGGAGAAGGGGAAAACGGGCTGGGGAGGAAGATGAATTGCGGGTTGGGCCAGGAACCTGTCCACGCCAAACATCTGTGAACCGATGGCGCCAACAACAAATCCTGCTATCAACAATGCCACCATGACCAGTCCGGCCAGCAGCATTACTCTCTTGGCGGCAGCACCCGACGGCACTATTCGTCTCTCCCTTGATTGGCGGTATCCGGATTACGAGATCCGTAAAGAACCGGCAGAATCATTTTGTAAACGCCCCAGAAAGCCAGGAAGCTTCCCAGGACCACCCCGATTATGGCGAACAGTGGAGAAAGTCCGGTTAATCTATCCACTACTATCCCCAATACAATCCCGGCCACCACGCAGAAGGCGATGTACCAGCCCAATCCAGTCAGGCGCAGGGCAACTACCCACCAGGCCATGCCGTTCACCAAACGCACAGGATATTAACATCGGGATTACGAAAAGTCAATTTGCCGGGAAGGGTTTTCGGAAAATTGCACGGCAGGTATAACCCGCAAATTCCAACCCCCTTCCGTATTAGTAGCATTAATGGTGGTCACCGAAACCCGGGTTGTTCCGGGCCGGAGTCCGTCCTTCCCGCCCGGGAACCTGGCACTTGGGCGCACGCCCCACCTGGTACACTTCCCGCAATTGCCGCCGGAGCAGGTCCTCGGTCGCATTGTGTCGAGATTGCCGACTGCGGGGGATTGACGATTGGACGCCGGGAAGTCTCCATTATTCCCGCAGTTGCCCGCCTCAATCAAGCAAAATGCCCCGGGTTGATTCGCCGGGGCATTCTGCCAGCATTAGTCATGTCCTGGTATTCCTCGACGCTACCGGCCCTGCTGCTCTCCGCCGAAGCCTTCCAGGTCCAGGTCGTTGATAAAGTCGGTGAAGGCGGACATCCGCCGCAGTTCTTCCTCGTTTACCTCGCCCGTGGGTTCGCCCACTTCGCCTTCCCTTTCCGGGGTTATGGGCTTGCCCGTCTCCTTGTCCAGCAGAATGCCCGCCTTGTCCATTACCGATTCCTCGGCAAAAATGGGCACCTGGGCACGCACTGCCAGGGCCATGGCGTCGCTGGGGCGGGAGTCGATTTCCTTGGTATCCCCGTTAACGTCGATGACGATCTTGGCGTAAAAGGTATCATTGTGCAGGTCGCTGACCAGGATGTGCACCACGGAACCGCCCAGGGTATCAATGACGGTGCGCAGCAGGTCGTGGGTCAGGGGGCGGGGCACGCTCAGGTCCTGGAGCTTCACGGCAATGGCGTCGGCTTCCGCCGGCCCGATCCAGATAGGCAGGTAGCGGTCGGACTCATTCTCTTTAAGGATGACAACCCGTTGGTAGTTCATGGGGCTGACCCTTATGCTGTCGATAGACATTTTAAGCATACCCGCCGCCTCCGTGTGATACCCTTTGCGTGCCAGAATATTATGACCCCGGCAAAAATAATGTCAACAGGAAAGAACAGGGACGCCGTGGGGACAGCCCATTCCGGCAAGGCACAGGGGAGCGCGGCCGTCACCCCTGGCGTGGCTTGTCATTTTGCACAACCCATCTCTACCATAATTCCTGTAAAGCGCCCAGAATTTCCTGTCCCTCCGGTGAGAAGGCGCCACAGCGAGACGAGTGCGCCCAGTTCCCCAGTGTCGGCATAATGCCAGGGGGCGCCAGCCCAAAGTCAGCCAAACGGGGATTAATGCCAGAACTTTCCGATGCGGACAGGCGCCAGCAATTCGCCACGCTACTTCCCCTCTCCCATTGGAAACAGGCGGAAATGAGCGGAAACAGCAGGAAAAGTTGATTTTTCTGGACAGGTCAACGGAGCGGCAAGGCCATGTTAACCGCAGGCCCGTGGCCTGGAAGCCCGTCCTTGAACAAAGACCATTTTTATCAAATTGCTTAAAATTAACCTGAAAACCAACTGGAAAGTCCCGTAGCAGGGTGAATTATAATGTCTCCCATCAATAGTATGCGGGTAGTCGGAGGGGTAGCCAGGGGCCATCGTCTCAAGGGTGCGGTAACGCCGGGTGTGCGCCCCACCTCGGAGAGGGCCAGGGCCGCTATCTTCAACGTCCTCCATCCCTGGGTACTGGAAGATGCACGGGTGCTGGACCTGTTCGCCGGTACCGGCAGCCTGGGCATCGAGGCCCTGAGCCGGGGCGCCGCCTGGGGCGACTTCGTGGAGCGGAACCGCCGCCAGTACCAGGCGCTGCAGGCCAACCTGGAGGCTACCGGCTTCCGCCAGCAGTCCCAGGCATTTTGCGCCGACGCCGCCAGGATACTGGGAAGCCTGCCGGGCCCCTACCGCCTGGTGCTGCTGGACCCGCCCTACAAAATGGAGAATCTGGACGCGTTCATGGTGTCCCTGGGAAGCACCCCGGGCCTGTTGGACAAAGAGGGCATGGTGGTGGTAGGCCACTCCAGGCACGTTAGCCTGGCAAAAGAATATGGGGACCTGAACCTGGAATCCAACCGGCGGTACGGAGACAACCTGGTGGATTTCTACCTGAGAGGAGGCAATTGATGGTAACAGCTCTCTACCCGGGGAGCTTTGACCCGGTAACCGAGGGGCACACGGATGTCGCGGCCCGGGCGGCGGCTCTTTTCGACAAAGTTGTCGTCGCCGTTTATGCCTCTCCCTCCAAGAACCTGTTGTTCAACACCGAGGAACGGGTAGAGCTGTTCAGGGATGCCGTCAGACACCTGCCCAACGTGGAAGTCCGACAGTTCCAGGGTCTTGTGGTGCGGTTCGCCCAGGACATAGGGGCCGCGGTCATTGTGCGCGGCTTGCGCAGCGGGTCGGACTTTGAGTACGAGTACGAAATGGCCTTCATGAACCGCAAGCTGGCTCCGGACGTGGACATGGTGTCTTTCATGACGTCCCAGGAGCATATGTACGTTAGTTCAAGCCTGTTGAAGGAAGTGGCCCGCCTGGGCGGCGACATCACGGGCATGGTAACGCCCAGGGTGGCCACAGCAGTATTTGAGAAATTCGGCATTCCGGCTCCGTAACGGGAGACCCGGAGAAAGGGGGACATCATAGATATTATAAATACTATCGACCGATTGGAGATCATGATCAATAACAGCAAGGTCATGCCCATCACCGGCAGCCTGATGATGGACAAAGCCAAGCTGATCGAATTGGTGGACCAGCTGCGCCTCGGCATTCCCCAGGAAGTTAAGGCCGCGGAAGAGGTCCTGTCCCAGAAGGAACAGCTTATGAACGTTGCCATGGCCGACGCCCGCCGGGCCAAGGCCAAGGCCGAGGACGAATTCAGCAAGCAGCTGACCGATTCGGAACAGCACCGCCGCGCCGAGGAGATTCTGCATGATGCCCAGGAACGGGCCTCCCGGATTCTCCAGTTAGCCGAGGCCGAGGCTGAGTCCCGCCGCACCGAGGCCGACGCCTATGCCCTGCGAACTCTCCGGTCCCTGGAACGGGAAATCAACGGCATCAGCGGCAGCGTGCGCAAGGGCATAGACATGCTGGCCGGCAGCACCCTGGCCAGCGCCGCCATGGCCAACAGCAACGGCAACTCCGATGTCCTCTAGCGACCCTGTCAGAACCTGACCAACAAAAAGGGGCGGGTGCTGGCACCCGCCCCCGAAATTTCAGTAAGCTGCCATCCGGCCCTTGCCGGGTTTACATCACCGACTTGTACCAGTCCAGTATCTCGCTCCCCGTCATGAACTCGACCCCTTCAAAGCGGCTGATGTAGTCAAAAATCTGCTCGTAGTACTTGATGCGGTGCGCCGCCCCGGTAATGTAGGGGTGGGTGGATACGCAAAGGATGCGGGCGCTCTCCTCCCCCTCGGCGTACAGCGTGTCGAACTGGTCCTTCGCCCGGTTGAATATCTCGGGAGACTGGTGGTGCTGCACCATGTAGATGGGAATGTCGTTCAACTCCACCGTATAGGGTACAGAGATCAGGTTGCCGCTCTTTACCTTCATGGGATAAGGCTGGTCGTCGTTGCACCAGTCGCAAACGTACTCGATGCCCTCTTCCGCCAGGATATCGGGGGTATCGAAGGTCTCGGCCAGGCCGGGGCCCATCCAGCCCCGGGGAGCAACGCCGCTGAAATCCCGAATCGTGTCAATGGTGCGGCGGATGGCGTCCCGCTCGTCGGGTTCCCGGTTGATCACTCGCTGGATGTAGCTGTGGCCCATCAGTTCCCAGTCCGAGTCCAGGCAGTCCTGCACCAGGAAGGGGTAGCTGTTGCACACCGAAGCGTTCAGGCTGACGGTGGCGCGAATGCCCCGCCGGTCCAGGGCCCGCTTCATCCGCCAGAATCCCACCCGCAGGCCATAGTCAAACCACCCGAAGTTGGGAATGTCGGGAATAACTTCCACACCCTGGGGCGTGGGCAGCACGGTGCGGGCCATGGGCTCGTTGATGTCCCACTCCTCCACGTTGATGACCACCCACACCGCCACCCTGGCGTTGTTGGGCAGCTTCAGCGGCGGGCGATGAAAGATGGGCGAGTATTCGGCGCGGGGATTGGCCATGGTTCCTCCATCTGGTTTTTGGGCGGCGGGCTGTTGACCAGGCTACCGCCCTCGGTGGTACGGACTGTCCAGTCCGCTAATGTTCCTATGGATGTGCTGCTACAGGCCCATGGCCTGCACCCCAAGCCGGGCCAGGTCCTCATCTTCCTGGGAACTCAGGCCGCTGACGCCAATGGCGCCAAGGACGGCTCCGCTCCCCGGATGCAGGGCGACTACGGCCCCCTGGGCGGACACCAGGCCGGGGTTGCCCATGTCGGACACGGAACGGCCCTGGCTCTGCAACCGTTCGGCGTAAACCGCCGAGTCCGCCCCAGACATGGCGGAAGTGTAGGCCTTGCGGATGGCAAAGGTCTGGGGATTGGCGCGGCAGCCGTCCATCCTGGCATAACTGAGCAGGTTGCCGCCGTCGTCCACTATGGCAATGGCCACGGGGCGGTTGGGTTCCTGGGTGGCCTTGTCCAGCATGGCATCCATGGCCTTGCGAGTCTGGTCCAGGCTAAGCATGGGCTTGTCGTACATAGGACGTCTCCCTTCAGCTTTGAAGTTTGGGTAATTCTACACGGGGGGTATGTGGGTTACAAGGGAAGGTTATACATAGGAAGCCGAGTCAATTGACCACCAATGCAGGGGGTGGTAAAAGGGGACGCAAGGAAAAACAAGGGGGAATGATGGCCTCCGTACCCTTCGACACTCTCAAAGCCTTCAGGGAACTGCAAGATGCCGGCTTCGACGAAGCCCAGGCCGAAGCCCTGATCGCCACCATGGGAATTGCCATTGGCGGCAACCTCGCCACCAAGCAGAACATCGCCGACCTTGGCCGGGACATGGCCACTAAAGACGACATCAAGGATATGGCCACCAAGGAAGAAATAGCGAGTGTCCGGAGCGAAATGGCCACCAAGGCTGACCTCCATGCCCTGGAAGTAAGGTTAATGTCCGGTTGGGTGGACTGATGCTGGGCGCCGCGGGACTAATTATTGCCGCCATCAGGCTGTTGTCCTGACATCAGTTTGCGCTGTACATATCCGCCCAGGCCGGCCGCCCATCAAAGGGCGGTTTTTTGTTGGATGCGGCCGGCAAGCCCCTGGCCCCAGCGTGGTACTGCGTTTGCCCTCCCGGTTTAACTCCCATACAATGCCCCTGCCGACCTGCCGCATTAGCCAGTGCAAATGGCGGCCCAACTCCGCTACTCGCTAACTCTATTGAAGGTGTCGAAATGGAAACGATTGGATTTATCGGTCTGGGCAATATGGGCGGTGGAATGTCCCTCAACATCCAGAAGGCCGGTTACCCCCTGGTGGTCAATGACCTGCGGGAAGAGGCCGCACTGCCGCTGCTGGAGGGTGGCGCCCGCCTGGCCAACACCCCGGCCGAGGTGGCGGAGCTGAGCGATATTGTCTTCACCTCGCTGCCAGGGCCGAAGGAAGTGGAAGCAGTTGCCATGGGAGATTCGGGAGTCCTGGAGGGTATCCGGCCAGGGAGCGTTTACGTCGATCTTTCATCCAGCCGACCCACTCTCATTCGAGAGATTGAGCCGATTTTCCGCCGAAAGGGGGCCCACGTTCTGGACGCTCCCGTCAGCGGCGGCAAGACGGGCGCTTACAGCGGCAACCTGGCTGTCATGGTGGGCGGCGACCCTGAAGTCTACCAGCGCATCAAGCCGGTCCTGGACTCCTTCGGCGACAAGGTATTCTATGCCGGGGAAATCGGCGCGGGTTCCATCTGCAAGCTGGTGCACAACATGGTGGGGCACAGTGTCCGGCAGGCTATAGCTGAGGGCCTGACCCTGGGCGTCAAGGCCGGTGTGGAACCGGAAGCCCTTTGGGAAGGCATGCGCCGGGGCTCCCTGGGCAGGATGCGCATCCTGCATGAGGGCCTGGTCCGCACCATGTTCCGAGGCGAATTCGAGCCGGCCAGCTTCGCCCTGGAACTGGCCCACAAGGACATTTCCCTGGCCACTGAACTGGCTCGCGAATACAGCGTCCCCATGCCCATGGCAACGCTGGCGGAACAGGTAGCCATGCAGGCCATAAACCGGGGCTGGAAGGACCGGGACAGCAGCGTAACCGTTCTACTCCAGGAGGAGCAGGCGGGGGTTGAAGTGCGCGCGCCCCACATAGACCCGGCCAGGTCGGCCCGCTTCATTTCCACCCATCCAGACGAAGAACAGACTTAAGCGCAAATATAATGGGAGAAACCAGCGCCCCGTGTCTCGCCGGAAACTCCACCATGACGAGACCCGGGCGTAGACTTTTGCAAGGGGAATCTATTTGAGCCTGCTTTACCTCTGGGTCGCCCTGGCCAGCGCCGGAATTATGGGGTTTGTCACCGTTCTGGACAAGCGACTGACCTCGTATAACATGCCCAACCTGCCCTCCCTTTATGCTGGAATGGCCGTCTGCCTTATCGCCCACGGGACCTTTGCCCTGGTGATTACGGGCATTCCCACCGACGCCTCCATGAGCGCCATTGGCTATGCGGTTGCCTCAGGGCTGTGCTGGGGCGGAGCGCTGGCGATGATGTTCTGGGGCTACACCATGGAAGAAGCCTCCCGCTCGTCGGCAATTATTCACACATTCCCGGTTTTCGTGGCCTTCATGGGCGTGTTCCTGCTGGGAGAATCCCTGTCGGCGGGTCAGTGGGCGGGAATTGTGGTCGTTGTAGGAGGGGCTTTCCTGGTCTCTCTTTGGGGAAGCAGGGGTGGCCTCGCCATACGAATCAACTGGGCGTTGCCCATACTCATAGGCGCCAGCATACTCACTTCCCTGGCCATAGTGTTGGGGAAGCAATCGTTGAATGAACTGCCGGTGCTGTTCGTGTATTCGGTTCGGAACTACGGAATGGGCCTGGTATTTCTCACTCTGTGGAAACCCGGAGCCTGGGGAGATTTCTTTTTCGCCATGCGGGACAAGCAAACCCTGTTCCTGCTGTTCGGCGCGGAGTTTACCCTGGCGCCCCTGGGAGTCTGGCTGAACGTGCTGGCCATAAACCTGGGGCCCGTGTCCCTGGTCGCTACGGCCACCGCTACCCGACCCCTGTCGGTGTTCCTCTTCAGCACCCTCTGCAGCACGCGCTGGATGCCGATACTTGAGGAGCCGCTGCAGTGGCGGACACTCTCGGTCAAGTTCGTGGCGGTGGGCATGGTGGTAGCCGGGATCGTCATGTTGACACTGCTTTAGGGCCCGCGCCCACCATTGCCGACTGCCTACCCTAGAACTGAGTTCCGGAACCGGCGCTGATTACCTTTCTCCCGTTTCTCGCCTGTACGGGCCGGTGGTTGAACCCGTTGTGCAGGGCCGCAATGCGGTTGACCTGTTCCTGGGATATGGTCCTTGTCTCCTGGAGAACGTACCAGTCCACCCCTTCGGTGCAGGGCGGGGTGGTCAAGGAACCGGCGTAATGGTAGTAGCCCTTATCTGAGGGCACAAAGTCGGCGGCGTTGAGCGTGAAGCCTGAGTGGACGGCCTGCCCGGGATCCGGGTAAGCGTCAATCAGGGCCTGGACGACGGGGTCTGGTTCGCCCAGCCGGTAAAGCTGGCCCACCACGCCCAGGAATCCGCCTTCCTTCCGGTGGACCAGGTGCATTTCGGCGGGAAAGAGTTGCCCGTCAACCTGGTGCTCGGCGTGGACGTGGATGTGCATTGACACCAGTTCATAGCGCCGGTCGCCAACTGTGAGAGTGTTGCCCTGCCCGTACTCCACATGGGCGACCTTTCCGTTGTGGTTGACTTCTCTGGCGTCGCCCCCATAGGCAAAGGCCAATTCAGGGGCATTGCCATCTTCTACATACTCGGACAGGTCTATGGGCGACTGCTCCATGCCGGTGGCGCAGAGGGCAAAGTCGGGAGACAGCGCGCCCCAGTTATTGGGGGCGCCGGGCCCCCAGTAACCCCAGTCCACTGGCTGGTCTGGGGATGGCGCGGCTGGCCCCGAGTTGGGGATGCACAAGCCGGGCATCAAGGGCAAGATCAGGGAATGCCGTATCGCGCGGGCAAACCTGGAATTGGCGGCGTGTGGAAGTCTGAGAGGCATCTAATAACTCCAAAAATATCAGGTGGCGCCTCGTTGGAGGCGTATCTTGTTTAAGCCCCACCACATTTGGAGTAAGGGAAAGCAGGGCAGGCACACGGCGATGAAGTGTGGGAGGCACAAGAATGTGACCTCCCACAGAACAGGTGTCTAGGCGTCGGGCAGCCGAAGCTCGATTCCCGACTTCTCCTCCTGTAGCTTGGAGACTGCGTCGGAGTCCTCGGGGCCCCAGCCCCGGAACATGGCCTCGACGTGGCGCATATCCACCAGGTTGGCCAGGTCCATGGGCACTCCGTATTCGCGGCCCAGGTCGGTGCCCAGGCGCACGTCCTTGGCGGCCAGGGCGGTGGCGAATCCGGGCTCAAAGTTGCCCTTGAACAGGTACCGGGGGAACTTCTCCACCAGGCGCCGGTTGCCGCCAGAACTGTTGGCGATGACGTCGGCCAGTACCGACAGGTCAACCCCGGCCTTGACGCCCAGGGTCAGCACCTCGGTCAACAGTACGCCGATGCCCATGCTGAGGGTGTTGTTGCAAATCTTGCAGACCATGCCGTTGCCAATGGGCCCGCAATAGACCACGTGGCTCCCGATGGCGTCCAGGGTGGGCTTCATCCGGTCGAAAATCGCCTCGTCGCCGCCCACCATCACCGCCAGGGTCGCCGCCGCCGCGCCATACACGCCTCCGCTTACGGGGGCGTCCAGCACGTTGACGCCCTGTTCGGCGCAGACGTCGTGAATGCGGCGGATGGCCGTGGGCGAATTGGTGGAAAGGTCCATGTAGACGTCGCCGGCAGTTGCACCTTCCAGGATGCCGTTCTCGCCCAGGACCACCGCTTCCACGTCCCGCGGCACGGGCAGGGACGTCAAAACAACGTCGTTGCCGGGAACACAGTCTTTTGGAGTGTCGGCCCACTCGGCGCCCAACTCCAGCAGATTGGTGGCGGCTTCCCGCCGCAGGTCATGGACGGTAAGCTGGTGGCCCGCCTTGATAAGGTTGGATGCCATGGGGTTTCCCATGTTGCCCAAGCCGATAAATCCGACTTTCATTGCTGTCGCTCCTTGAGGGGATAAGAGGGTTGCTACGGCGGGGATTATAGCATTGGGTGGTGGTCATTTACATAGATGAACAGCTTTTCGACTGCCGCTATCAGCCTGATACTTTTAAGGTTGTACTGCTTCGCTGTTGCGCTTGGCCGAGACGCTTTAGACGTCGGACGCCAAATAACAAAAGGCCCCAGTCAAACGACCGGGGCCGATCTTTTTGGTGCGACGAAAAGCTAAATGTTCGTAACCACGTTCAGGAAGGGCCGGGTGCGCATGTTCCACTTGTTGTTGGCCGCATCGAATGTGGAATTCACGAAGACGCGCCAGTTGGCATCGTCCAGATTGGGGTAGTCGGCGCGGTAGTAGTAGCCGGGCCAGCGGGTTTCCTGCCGGTGCAGCAGGTGGCGCATGTGGGCCTCGCCCACCCACGTCCGGTGGACCACCTCCCAGCAGCGCAGCAGTTCGTGGCGGTTGCGCGCGGCCAGCTGCGTCAGGTCTTCCCGCAGCATCTCGATCAGGGCTATGCCCCGTTCCAATGTAGGACCATTGGTGGTGTACCAGGCCGATGCGCCGCCGGCGTACTCGTCCATGATCTTCTGCAGGCGTACCAGCGCCTGGGACGGGTTAATGTAGTTGGGATTGACCTCTTCCGCAGTGGAAGCTCCCTTGTACTTGTCGAAGGTATCCATCGGCGCCCAGATGGACTGGTGAAGCTGGCGCACCTGGTCATCGCTGACGGTGGGGGTATCGCCGCTGTCGCGGATGAAGTTGACCGCCGCCTTGGCCGCCAGCCTGCCCTCAGTGAAGGAGCCGGAGGAGAACTTGTGCGGAGCGGCGCCCACGCCGTCGCCGGCAGCGAACAGGCCGCGGACGGTGGTCATCTTGTTGTAGCCCCAGAAGTATTCGGGAGGAGCCAGGTCCTCGGGGCCGCTGACCCACGCGCCGGCCTCGCCGGAGTGGGAACCCATGATATAGGGCTCGGCCAGGTTAACCTCGGAGGGCGTAACCTCGGGCTCGATGTTCTGGGAAGCCCAGGTGAGGGCCTGGGCGATGGTCATGTCCAGGAAGTCCTCCCAGGCCTCTTCCCGCACCTTTTCCATCTTGACGGGGTCGCCCTCCGCCAGTTTCTGCATGGCCTCTTCCGTGCGCATGTACATGGGGCCCAAGCCGTCCTTGATGTCCAGGAACATCTGGTGGTTACGCAGCGGGGTAGGCGTGGGGACGGCGCGGCCATAGGGAGGGAACTTGTCGAGTTCGTCGTCCCGGGTGACGGTGTAGTCCTCGCCCAGGGCGTTAGTTACCCGGGCGTGGAAGTATTGGAACCACATGCCCACGGGTCCATACCCGTCCTTGAAGCGGGTGGGGACGAACCGGTGCTCCATCTGGGTCATTTCCGTGCCGATGGGAATCATCAGGCCGTAGGCGGAACCGGTGGCGAACACCGAGTACCAGGTGCGGCCGATGCCTTCGTTGACGGAGCGGGGGCGGAACACGTTGGAAGCCCCGCCGGTGGTGACAATGACGGCCTTAGCCTTGAAAACGTAGAGCTTGTCTTCCCGGACACCGAAACCCACGGCGCCGGCGATGCGGTTGGAATCGTTGGCGTCGGTCAGGAGGTGGGTGACGGACACCCGTTCGTAGATGTTCTCCTGGCCCACGGCCTTGCGGGCGGGCTCGGCGGTAACGGGCTTGATGGACTCGCCGTGGATGGGAATCTGCCAGCGGCCGATGCGCTCGTAGGTGCCGTCGTCCTTCTTCCAGACGGGGAGGCCCCACTCTTCCAGCAAATGGACCGAGGAGTCCACGTGACGGCCCACGTCATAGACCAGGTCCTCCCGAGCCAGGCCCATCATATCGTTGACCACGTAGTTTACGAAGTCCTCGGGGGTGTTCCAGCCGTAGCGCTGGCCCATGTAGCAGTTGATGGCGGATAGGCCCTCGCCGGTGGCGCCGCTGCGCTCGATAACGGCCTTCTCGGCGATAACCACCTTCAGGTCGCTGCCCCAGAACTTGGACTCGAAGGCGGCGCCGCAGCCGGACATGCCGCCGCCAATGATAAGAATGTCACATTCAACGGTTTCTACTGTAGGCGTTGCCATTTCGCTAGTGGCCTCCTTTAATTGCTGGCCTGGACGGTGGGCAGTTTGTCCACCCCCAGCCACAGGGATTCACCGGCCAGCCCCTGGCCCTTCAGGTCGTCCACCGGGTCTTCCGTAAAATTGCGATACGGGTCGCTGGAGCCGACGGGAGTGCTGCGGGACGGATAGGTGAACTCCAGCACCTTGCCGTTGCGGAAGGTTACCGTCCAGGTCAGACCGCCATCCACCCGCCGGGGCTGGACCGAGGCGCCCAAGGGGATGAAGTCGGAATAGCCGCGGACTTCAATGGCTTCCTGGGGGCACAGCTTTACGCAGGCATAGCACTCGGAGCAAAGCTGCGGCTCCTGGTTGAAGCCCTTGTTGGCCTCGGTGTCCATGGCCATCAGGTCATTAGGGCAAATGTAGACGCACAATGGCCCCAGATGCTCGCCAGCGCAGGCGTTACAGGCCGTGGGATTAACGAAAGTAGGCATTGGTTCCTCCTGAAGATTTAGTCTTTCATCCCAAAACAGCGCCCCCGGTGCAAATGGCCGGGGGCGCACTTATACCATCATATATTGCTGCTACAGGTACAGCCGGCTTCCAGTTCGGGCATGGACATTACCGGCGTGCGGTTTTCCAGGTAGTTTTCCTCCACGAAGGGAGATCCAAAACCGTACTTGTCGGCGCATTCCCGCACCACCGCCAGCACTT